>NZ_JAHLJC010000031.1:0-1296201 GCF_020496255.1 Pseudonocardia sp. ICBG1142
GAAGTTCTTCACCGCGGCACGGTCGGTCGCACCGGAGTCGATCGCCTTGAGGAGGATGGTCGCCGAGTCGTAGCCCTCCAGCGAGTAGGTGCCGGGGGCGGCACCGTTGCTGACGGTCTTGTAGGCGTCGGCGAACTCCGGGATCAGCTCACCCGGGTGCAGGGGCAGGTGAAGAACGCGTTGTTGGACGCGTCGCCCGCGAGCTGGACGAACTGGTCGTCCTTGACGCCGTCCGGGCCGAGGAACACGCCCGTGAAGCCGCGGTTGGACAGCTGCTGGTCCAGCGGGGCGCCCTCGGCGTAGTAGCCGGAGTAGAACACCGCCTGGGGTTGGGCCGAGACGACCTTCGAGACGACGGCCGAGAAGTCCTTCTGGCCGGTGGTGACCTTGTCCTGGCAGCTTGCGTCGATGCCGGTGGCCTGCAGTGCCTGGTTGGTCGCCGCGGCCAGGCCGACGCCGTAGTCGGAGTCGTCCTGGATGACGCAGACCTTCTTCGCGCCCAGCTTGCCGGCCATGAACTTGGCCGCGGCCGGTCCCTGCACGTTGTCGTTGGCCAGCGCCCGGAAGAACGTGGTCCAGCCGTTCTTGGTCAGCGCCGGGTTCGTCGCCGACGGGGTCAGGTGGACCAGGCCCGCCTGCTCGAAGATGCCGCCGGTCGCCTTGGACTCACCGGAGAACGGCAGGCCGATGACGCCGATGATCGGCTGCTCGCTCGCGACCTGGGTGACGATGCCCGGCGCCTTGTCCGGGGTGCCCTCGGTGTCGAACCGCTTGAGCTGCACCTGGCAGCCCGGGTTCGCCTTGTTGTGCTGGTCGATGGCCAGCTGCACGCCGTTGACGATGTTGACGCCCAGCTGTGCGTTGCTACCGGTCAGTGCACCGGCGTACGCGAGCGTGGTGGTCGGTGCGCACTGTGCGCTGCCGTCGCCCGCCGGGTTCGCGGCGTTCGCCGGAACGGGCAGCGTCGCGACGGCGGGAATGTCCGGGCGGTTGCCCTGCTGCTCGCCACCGCCGCCCTGCCCGCCGCCACCTTGACCGGCGGCGCAGCCCGACAGCGTGAGTGCGAGTGCGACACCGCCTGCGACGGCGATGGTGCGCCCCCGCCTACCGGCGCCCTTGAGTCGTGATCCGAACACGTCGGCCCTCCTGCTCGACCGCTCCCCCGAAAGAGCCGGTCTCCGTACGCCTGCGCCCGTCGGACGAGGTCGGTCGGAAACTAGCCCCCGAATTGCGCGCCAGGAAAGCGGTTGCGCAGTGCTCTTAACCGAAGCGTGACACGCGGAAGAAGTGGCCAGGAAGAAGGGATTCGATTCGCCGGAGGACTTCGTTACGACGGGCGGGGTGTCGCGCTCCCGGCGGGTGGGCGCGTGTCGCGGTGCAGGCAGGTCAGCTTCGCGGTGCAGACGCGGCGGCCCTCGTCGTCGACGAGGACGATCTCGCTGGTCGAGGTGGACCGCCCGATGTGGACCGGCCGGGCGGTGCCGGTGACCCAGCCCGAGGTGGCCGAACGGTGGTGGGTGCAGGCCAGCTCCAGCCCGACCGGGAACCGTTCGGGCAGCGCGTGCATCGCGGACAGGGTGGACCCGAGGGTCTCGGCGAGCACGCCGCTGGCGCCGCCGTGCAGCAGCCCGTAGGGCTGACGGTTGCCCGCGACCGGCATGCGGCCGACGACCTCGTCGAGGCCGACCGCGAGGATCTCGATGCCCATCCGGTCGTTGAGCTGTTCCAGGGCGTACTCGGAGCTCAGCTCCGGCAGCTGGTCGGGGGTGATCGGCACCCGTCGACCTTACGTCGGCCCGTGGCCGCGGACGACGGGGCCGCCGCGGGTGTCCCGGGGTGCGCGGACGGTGCCGCCCGGCCGTGCGGGCCTCGTCACACGGGAGGCGTGCGGCGGCGTGCATGCTTGTCCGTGCGGACCCGTTCACCGATCTTGGTCGGTGAGACGCCGACCGAGGGAGACCCTATGGCGAACGACAGCAGGCCGACCGCGGCCCAGGCGTGGCAGATGATGCTGGAGGGCAACGGCCGTTGGCAGCGCGACGAGCGCGAGGACCCGCGTCGGTCCGCCGAGGAGCGCGCCGCCGCGGTGGCGGGTCAGACCCCGGCCGCGATGATCCTGTCCTGCTCGGACTCGCGGGTGCCCGCCGAGCTGGTGTTCGACCTGGGCCTGGGGGACCTGTTCGTCGTCCGGACCGCGGGCCAGGTCGTCGACGACGCCGTGCTCGGCACGCTGGCGTTCGGCGCCGGGGCGCTGGGCATCCCGCTGCTGGTGGTGCTCGGCCACTCCCAGTGCGGTGCGGTGAAGGCGGCCGTGTCGGTCGCCTCCGGGCAGCCCGCGCCGGCGCCGTCGACGCTGGGCGCCCTGGTCGGCGACATCGTCCCGGTGTGCGAGGGCTCCGGTGAGGCCGCCGTGGCCGGCGCGGTCGACGCGAACGTGCGCCGGGTGGTCGCCCAGCTGACGGCCGACCCGTCGCTGTCGGGGGCGGTCTGCAACCCGCGTTCCGCAGTTGATGGGCACATGAGCGGGGTCCGCGGGGAGTAAGGCCTGGTCAGCGTGCTGCGCCTGCGTGAGAGTGCTCGAAAACGTGGGCACACGTTTTGGCGGGTTGAGGCTTGTGTGAGCTGCCCGGAGTGTGATCGGCTGCGGTCATGTATCTGCGGACGACCGAGCGGCGGAACAAGGACGGCTCGGTCGTGCGCTACCTGGCCCTGGCCCACAACCAACGCGTCGGTGCCACCACGAAGGCGAACGTGCTGCTCAACCTCGGCCGGGAGGACCGCCTGGACCCCGACGGGCTGCGCCGGCTGGTCCGCTCGATCAACCGCTACCTGGGCGAACCCGGCACCGACGCCGGCACGGACGCCGCTGAGTCCGCGGGCGCCGGTACCGCGGCCGAGGGGCTGCGGTTGATCGCCTCCCGCCCGGCCGGGGCGGCGTGGTTGCTGAACGGGCTGTGGAAGGCCCTGGACGTCGAGGCCGCCCTGCGCAAGGTGCTGGGTGGGCGCCGGTTCACCACCGATGTCGAGCGGGTGCTGTTCGCGCTGGTGGCGAACCGGGCGATCGACCCGTCCTCGAAGCTGGCCGCGGCCGAGTGGGTCGGCCACGACGTGGCGATCCCCGGCCTGGACGCGCTCAGCGAGGATCAGGCGTATCGGGCGATGGACCTGCTGATCGAGGCCGACACCGACGCGAAGGTGCAGGAGGCGGTGTTCTTCGCGGTCGCGGACCTGCTCAACCTCGAGGTCGACCTGCTGTTCTTCGACACGACCAGCACCTACTTCGAGCGCGACACCGAGGACCCCGACCCCGCCGAGGGCACCGACAGCAGCACCGACAGCAGCGTCGACGGATCAGACGCAGTGGCAAGCCCAGGCGGCCCGGGCGGGTTCCGGCGCTACGGGCACTCCAAGGACCACCGCCGGGACCTGCCGCAGATCGTCATCGGGCTGGCCGTCACCCGGGAAGGCATCCCGGTCCGGTGCTGGTGCTGGCCCGGCAACACCAACGACCAGGCGATCCTGCCGCAGGTCAAGGACGACCTACGGGGGTGGCGACTGGGCCGCGTGGTCACCGTGGTCGACCGCGGGTTCTCCTCCCGGGACAACCTGGCCTACCTTCAGCGCGCGGGCGGGCACTACATCGCCGGCGAACGGATGCGCGACGGCAGCCCGCACGCCGCCCAGGCACTGTCCCGCCAGGGCCGCTACCAGCAGGTTCGGGACAACCTGCGCGTCAAGGAAGTCCGGATCGACTCCACCCCGGCGTCCGGTGGATCATCTGCCACAACCCCGACGAGGCCGAACGCGACCAGGCCGCCCGCGAAGCCGCGATCGCCAGGATCTCCGCCGAGCTCGACCGCATCGCGTCCGCCCGCACCCGAGCCCGCGAGGCCGCCCGCACCCGCCGCGCCGCCACCACAACCAGCAAGGCCGCGTGGCGGCACGCCGCCCGGGCCGCCGAACGTGAGGAGGCCGCGCACGTCAAGGCCGAATGCGCGCTGCGTGAACACCCGGCCCTGGGCCGGTGGCTGCGCCAGACACCGTCCGGGCGGCTGCAACTGGACCGGACCAAGATCGCCGCCGAAGCGAAGCTGGACGGGAAGTACCTGCTGTCCACCTCCGACCCGGACCTCTCGGCCGAGGACGTCGCCCTGGGCTACAAGAACCTGCTGGAGGCCGAGCGCGGGTTCCGCGACTTGAAATCCACCATCGAGCTGCGGCCGGTGTTCCACCGCCTCGAACTCCGCATCCGCGCCCACGTCCTGCTCTGCTGGCTGGCGCTGCTGCTGATCCGGGTCGCCGAACGCCGCACCGGCCGCACCTGGCGCACCATCTCCCGCGAGCTGGGCCGGCTGCACACGATCACCCTCACCGGCCCGGCCGGCACCGTCGTGCAGACCACCGAGCTCACCACCACCCAGGCCGGCATTCTTCGGGCCTGCGGGGTCACCCCACCACCCCGGATCACCACCCTCGACCCCGCCTAACCAGCCCAAACAGCGCCAACAGGCACCGCGGCGGGCATGGACACACGCCCACCCCGCTCCCACACCAGCGGTCCTGCAGGTCAACCCCCGAATTCAGCCCTCACATCTGCCCACGAACTGCGGAATCCGGGTGCAACCACCACCTCACGATCGTCGGCGCCCGCTACGACCTGGAGACCGGCGCGGTCCTGGAGGTCTGACGACCCGGCCGACCCTGACGACCGACTTGGCCGACCCGGCCGGCTCAGCCCGGTCGGTGGGTCACGAGGATCGCGGTGCCGGGGAACAGCGCGCCGCGCAGCGGCGACCACTGCCCCCACACCCGCTCGTGGCCCTCCGGCCACTCCGGCTCGACCAGGTCGTCGAGCACCAGCCCGGCGGCGACGACGTCGCGCACCCGGTCGCCGAGGGTGCGGTGGTGCTCGACGTAGGTGGCCCGGCCGTCGCCGTCGACCTCCAGGTACGGGGTCCGGTCGAAGTAGGACTGGACGACGGTGAGCCCCTGCTCGCCGGGGTCGTCGGGGAAGACCCAGCGCATCGGGTGGTTCACCGCGAACACCCAGCGCCCACCGGGTCGCAGCACCCGGGCCACCTCCCGCATGACCCGACCCGGGTCCGCGACGAAGGGGATCGCCCCGAACGCCGAGCAGGCGTGGTCGAAGGTGGCGTCGGCGAACGGCAGGTGCTCGGCGCCGGCCTGCACGAGCGGCACGGGCAGTCCGAGCGCGGCGTTGAGCCGGGCCGCGTGCCGCAGCATCCCGCCGGAGACGTCGAGCGCCACCGGGCGCGCTCCGCGGCGGGCGAGCCACCGGCTGCACGAGGCCGAGCCGGCACCGACCTCCAGCACCCGCTTCCCGACGAGGTCGGCGGGCGGGCCCAGCAGGCCGGCCTCGTCCTCGTGCAGGTTCTCCGGGCACCAGACGAACGCCTCGTCGCCGATGTCGGAACCGTGCTCGGCCAGGTAGTCGTCGGCGTCGGTGTCCCACCAGCGGCGCCCGGCCGCCTCGGACTCGGCGCTGCCGACGCGGCGCCGGGCGACGCCCGTGGTGCCCACGGCGTCCTCGGCGGAGAAGTACTCGTCGCGGCTGCTCATGACCACCCGATCGTCGCAAGCGCGGGTGGTCCCGCAGATGGCGGACCCGCATTGCCGGGGGGTTCACGGGCCGCGTAGCATTCTTTCCGCACCGTGGTCAACGTGTCGGCCGACCGCGCGGCGCCACTCCAGCGCCGGTCTCGCGGACGTCCGTGCACCGATGTTCCCGACCACGGGAATCGACGCCAGAGGGTGACTGTTACAACGTCACAGCTACACGTACCAGAACCGGGGCGCACTGCTGCAGCAGAGCCGACCGGGCCGACCATGCCAGAGAAATCCATCGGAGCACCTCACTACATGTCCACCGACACCACCGCCGCCCCGACCACGCCGCAGGTCGCTATCAACGACATCGGGTCGGAGGAGGACTTCCTCGCCGCCATCGACCAGACGATCAAGTACTTCAACGATGGCGACATCGTCGAGGGCACCATCGTCAAGGTCGACCGCGACGAGGTCCTGCTCGACATCGGCTACAAGACCGAGGGCGTCATCCCCTCGCGCGAGCTGTCGATCAAGCACGACGTCGATCCCGCCGAGGTCGTCGAGGTCGGCGAGTTCGTCGAGGCCCTCGTCCTCCAGAAGGAGGACAAGGAGGGCCGGCTGATCCTGTCCAAGAAGCGCGCGCAGTACGAGCGCGCCTGGGGCACGATCGAGGCGCTCAAGGAGGCCGACGAGCCGGTCGAGGGCACCGTCATCGAGGTCGTCAAGGGCGGCCTGATCCTGGACATCGGGCTCCGCGGCTTCCTCCCGGCCTCGCTGGTCGAGATGCGCCGCGTGCGCGACCTGCAGCCGTACGTCGGCCGCAAGATCGAGGCCAAGATCATCGAGCTGGACAAGAACCGCAACAACGTGGTCCTGTCCCGCCGCGCCTGGCTCGAGCAGACCCAGTCCGAGGTCCGCAGCGAGTTCCTCAACCAGCTGCAGCGCGGTCAGGTCCGCAAGGGCGTCGTCTCCTCGGTGGTCAACTTCGGTGCGTTCGTCGACCTGGGCGGGGTCGACGGTCTGGTGCACGTCTCCGAGCTGTCCTGGAAGCACATCGACCACCCGAGCGAGGTCGTCGAGGTCGGCCAGGAGGTCACCGTCGAGGTTCTCGACGTCGACCTGGACCGCGAGCGCGTCTCCCTGTCGCTGAAGGCGACCCAGGAGGACCCGTGGCGGCTCTACGCCCGGACCCACGCGATCGGCCAGATCGTGCCGGGCAAGGTCACCAAGCTCGTCCCGTTCGGCGCGTTCGTCCGCGTCGAGGAGGGCATCGAGGGCCTGGTCCACATCTCCGAGCTGGCCGAGCGCCACGTCGAGATCCCCGAGCAGGTCGTCCAGGTCGGCGACGACGCGATGGTCAAGGTCATCGACATCGACCTCGACCGCCGTCGCATCTCGCTGTCGCTGAAGCAGGCCAACGAGGGCATGACGGTCGACACCGAGTTCGACCCGACCCGCTACGGCATGGCCGCCGAGTACGACGACCAGGGGAACTACATCTACCCCGAGGGCTTCGACGTCGACTCCGGCGACTGGAAGGAAGGCTTCGACGAGGCCCGCGCGGCCTGGGAGAAGCAGTACGCCGAGGCGCAGGCCCGCTACGAGCAGCACATGGCGCAGATCCGCAAGGCCGCCGAGGCCGAGGCGGAGGGCGGCAACGACATCGCGCCGGCGAACTACTCCTCCGGCGGCGACGACGACCGTCCGGCCGCCGGCAGCAGTGGCGGTGGCCAGGCCGAGTCGGGTGGCTCGCTCGCCAGCGACGAGCAGCTCGCCGCACTGCGCGAGAAGCTCTCCGGCGGGGCCTGACAGCCCCCTGCCGGTCCCACCCCGGACCGGCGCCAGCACCACACCGGGCCCCGGTGACCGTCACGGTCACCGGGGCCCGGCCCGTTTCACGGCGGCCCTACGGCGCGCGGTGGACACCGGTTCATCTCGCTCGGCGTGTCAGGGTGGACACGCATGGTGGAGATCACGGTTCGGCTGCGGTTGATCACGGCGCGCGCACCCGCTCTGAGTCGATCTTCGGGTCGGCCTAGATTGGATGCATGGTCGGCCGTACCGTCCGCCGGACGCGTTCCGGCGAGCTCCTGTCCCACACCCGCCCGTCCCGGCGTCGCGGACGGTCCGCGCTCGCGGGGATCCTGCTGACCGCGGTGCTCGCCGGGTGCGGCACGGCGTCCGGGGACACCGGGATCGCGGTCCCGACGTTCCCGGCCGAGCAGTCCGGCGCCGCCCAGGCCGGGCGGGGACCGGTCCCGATCGCGCTGCCCACCGACTGTGCGCAGCTGATGGACCCCGAGCAGGCCGGCGCGCTGTTCGGCCAGGTACTGGGGTCGGTGTCGGTCCAGTCGGTCCGCGGCGTCCCCGAGGCGGCGGTCAACCGCACCGAGCGCACCGCCTGCACCTACCGGGCGGGCGGCCAGACCCAGGCCTTCGGCGGGGCGCGCAACTCGGGCCCGGTGCTGTTCCAGCTCAACATCGGCCGCTACACCGACGCCGCGTCCGCGGCGCGGCAGTGGCAGCTCAACACCAACGCCGAGCGGGGCTCGGCCACCGCGTCGCGCGACATCACCGTGGGCTCGGTCCCCGGCGTCCTCGTCGAGCGGCCGGACGAGACCACCCTGGCGCTGGTCTACGGCGTCGACACGCTGACGTTCATCCTGCCGGTGGCGGCTCCGGGGCAGACCCGGTCCGCGGCCGAGACCCTGCCCGACCTGGCCCAGCGCATCATCCCGGCGTTGACGCCGACCCAGCCGCCGTCCGCGCGGCCGACCCCCACCACGCGCCGCCCGCGGCGCCCGCCCCGCAGGCCGGCGACGGCGCCGCGGGCAGCGCGCGCGGCACCACCTGAGCGCCACCCGGGGTACCCGGTGCGGCCCGCTACGGTGATCACGTGCTGCGGACAGGGCTGACCGGCGGAATCGGTGCGGGCAAGTCGACGGTCGCGACGCGGCTGGTCGAACGCGGGGCGGTGCTGGTCGACTCCGACGTCATCGCCCGCGAGGTCGTCGAACCGGGCACCGAGGGACTGGCGGCGATCGTCGAGGCGTTCGGGCGGGACGTCCTCGACGCCGACGGCCGCCTCGACCGGCCTGCTCTCGCCGCTCTCGTCTTCGCCGACGCCGCGGCCCGGCGCACCCTCGACGGCATCGTGCACCCGCTCGTGCGGGCCCGGTCCGACGAGATCGTCGCCGCCGCCGCGCCGGACGCGATCGTCGTGCAGGACATCCCGCTGCTCGTCGAGGGCGGGATGGCCCCGGCCTTCCCGCTGGTCGTCGTGGTGGGGGTGGACGCCGAGGAGCGGGTCCGGCGGCTGGTGTCCGCGCGGGGGATGGCCGAGCAGGACGCCCGGGCCCGGATCGCCGCCCAGGCCACCGACGAGCAGCGTCGCGCCGTCGCCGACGTCTGGCTGGACAACTCGGGCGACCCGGAGGACACCCGCCGCCGGGTGGACGCGCTGTGGGACGGGCGGCTCACCGGGTTCGAGGAGAACCTGCGGACCGGCCGCCCGGCCGTGGACGGGTCGCCCCTGCTCGTCGAGCACGGCCCGGACTGGGCGGCCCAGGCCCGCCGGCTCGCCGAGCGGGTCGCGGTCGCCGCGGGCGGTCCCGGCCGCGGGGTGGAGCACATCGGGTCGACGGCCGTCCCGGGGCTCCCGGCCCGCGACGTCCTCGACCTACAGCTCGCGATCGTGTCCCCGGCCGACGCCGACCGGATCACCGATGCCCTGGTCACGGCCGGGTTCCCGGTCGACGCCGCCGCCCCGGGCGGCGACGCGGGCACGGTGCGGGTGCACCGCTCGGCCGACCCGGGACGGGCCGCGGTGCTGGCCGTGCGGGTGCACGGCTCGCCCGCGTGGCAGCACGCGGTCGAGCTGCGGGACCGGCTGCGTGCCGACGCGACCGCCCGTACCGACTACGCCGCGCACAAGCGCGCCGCGGCGGAGCGGCACGCCGACGACGCGGACCCACGTCACTACCGTGCGTGCACGGCGGAGTGGCGCTCTGATCCGGACGAGTGACCAGATCGGGATGCAGATCACGCGGAACGTGACGATCGGATCGCGCCGGGCCGTTTCTGTAACGCCGCACGCTCGTTGGTCGATCAGGCGGGGCAGAGGGTGCTCCTGCCCGGATCGGCGGCGGTACCTGCGGGTACCCGCCGATCGGACAGGGCACCACGGTGATCGGCACCGGGCCGCAGGGCCCGGTGACGGCGACGAGAGGACACGGGGTTGAGCACAGTGGCCCAGCGTTTCGGGGCGGACGGCGAGTTCGCCGAGCCCGAGCGCGCGCCCGCGTTCCCCCACACGGACCAGTACGGCGGTGTGTCGGAACCCGGCGAGCCGGGCGCGGCCGACCGCGACGCATGGACCGGCGCCGACTACGGAGCCGAGTACGGCGCCGAGTACGAGGCCCCGCCGATCAGCGGCGCCGTCGTCCAGCAGCACCGGACGCTCCCGCACGGCGAGCTCCGCGCGGACTTCGGGGCGCACCTGGAGACCCACTACCCGCGCCTGGTCGCGCAGCTCTACGCGATCACGCTCAACCCGTACGACGCACACGACGCGGTGCAGGACGCCTACTCGCGTGCCTGGCGCCGCTGGGCCGCGCTGCGTGCCGAACCCGCGGGCCCGGACCACGAGGACGCCGCCGTCGGCTGGGTCCGACGGGTCGCGATCCGCACGTCGATGCGGCCGCGGATCCTGCGTCGCCGTCGCAGGCCGGCCCCGGAGGAGACCGACCCGCGCACCGGGGCGCTCCTGGAGGCGCTCGGGCGGCTCGCGCCCGTCGACCGCAGGGCCGTGGTGCTGCACCACATGGCGGGCCTGTCGACCGGCGCGGTCGCCGCGCTCGAGCGGGTCACCGTGCACGAGGTGCGGCGCCGGCTCGTCCGCGGTCGCGAGGTCGTGACCGAGGGCATGGCCGAGGTGCTGGAGGAGATCATCGGACCGGCGGGTGGCGCGGTCGGGGGACCGCCGCCGGGTCACCGGACGCCGCAGTACGACCTGCGTGGCGGATACCCACCCGCCACCGAGGGGGGACGGGCATGAACGGGTTCGCCGACATCGACCGGGAGTTCCACCGGCTCGACGACGTCCTGGCGGCGGCCGTGCCGCTGCCGGCCGTCGACGACGTGATCTCCCGCGCCGCCGGTGCGCGCCGGGCCACGTCGGCCGCGGCCGCGGCGGTGCTCACCGTCGGGTCACTGGGCGGGATCACCGCCGTCGCGACCGCGACCGCGCCCGACGGCAGCTTCGTCGGCCCGCCCTTCGCCATCGCCGCGCCGCAGGCGACCGGCCCGAGTCCGGACCCCGTCGAGACCGGTGCGCCGGGTGGCGCGGCCGCCGGCGGGGACGGCCTCCCGCCGGCGTTCGACCCGACCGTCGCGGCGACCCAGGGTGGCGCGCTGCCCGGTGGTGGCGGCTCGCCCGTCGTCCCCGCGCCCGGTTCGGCGCCCGCGCCCGGAACCCCCGGTGCGCCCGTGGTCCCGCCGCCGTTCACCGGTGGCCAGCCGACCCCGTCGCAGCCCACCACCCCGCCGGAGCCGACCGACGAGGGCTCGCCCGAGCCGACGACGCCTCCGCCGGCCACGACGAAGCCGCCGGTGACGACCACACCTCCGCCGGTCACCACGACGCCGCCGACCTCGACGCCGGAGCCGACCGACGAGGGCACCCCGGAGCCGACGACGACCAACCCGGCCCCGACGACGTCCAACTCGGCCGCGCCGACCACCACCGCGTCGTCCGACCCGACCACGACCACGACCACCGGGACGACGACGTCGGAGACCTCGACCAGCGCGGTCGGCCTCGCCCCGGCGCAGTCCTCCGCGCTCTGACACACCCCGGGACACACCCCGGCCGGCCCTCGCGGCCGGTCAGTCCGGAGCGTCCTCCGGCCGGTCCCGCGGCCCCAGGTCGATCCCGAGCGACGCCAGCCAGGCCACGTGGTCGTGGTCGTGGCGGACCAGCCCGTCGAGCACCGCGTGCGACCGTTCCAGGGCGTACTCGGCCAGGTCGGTCCCGACCAGCCCCTGCGCCACGGCGGCGACGAACTCGTCGACGTCGATGACGTCGGTCCCGCGGCCGCGGCGCACGACGAGGTCCAGGTAGAGGTCCGTCATGTGCAGCCGCCTGCCCTCGCGGGAGATCGCGGCGACGTCGACGTACACGTCCTGGTCGCGCTCGTGCCCGGGCCGCCACCGCCAGTCCGACAGGCACACGCCCAGCTCGGGCAGCACCCAGGTCTCGATCCACCAGGCGTTCGGCCGGGCGACGACGGGCCGGGACAGGTACAGCCCCCAGTCCTCCTCGCGCAGCGTGGTGATCTCGCGGTGGGTCCCCTTGGTGTCGACCTGGACGCCCCGCTCGGGGTCGAAGGTCTGTGTCTTGGGCGGGTGCACGGTCGACCATCCTGCCCCCTCCGGCGGTCCCGGCGGGGCGTGCGACGGGAAAGTGTCGGGGGTCGCTCGTACCCTGGTGTCATGGCATTCGCGACCGAGGTCCCGGGCAGCGCGGCGGACTCCCGTGCCCGGGGGGACGCTGCGCACCCGGACGCGGGCACCACCCCGGCGGACACCCCGCGCGCGCACTCCGAGCACCGCCCGGTGGGCGCGGTCGAGCGCAGCACGGCCCCGTTCCGCGTGGTCAGCGACCACGTCCCGGCAGGTGACCAGCCGGCCGCGATCGCCGAGCTGGACCGTCGGCTGCGTGCCGGCGAGCAGGACGTCGTGCTGCTGGGCGCCACCGGTACCGGCAAGTCGGCCACCACCGCCTGGCTGATCGAGCAGCAGCAGCGGCCCACGCTGGTGATGGCGCCGAACAAGACCCTGGCGGCCCAGCTGGCGAACGAGCTGCGGGAGATGCTCCCGAACAACGCGGTCGAGTACTTCGTCTCGTACTACGACTACTACCAGCCCGAGGCCTACATCGCGCAGACCGACACCTACATCGAGAAGGACAGCTCGATCAACGACGACGTCGAGCGGCTGCGGCACTCGGCGACGATGAACCTGCTGTCCCGGCGCGACGTCGTCGTGGTCGCCTCGGTGTCGTGCATCTACGGCCTGGGCACCCCGCAGTCCTACCTCGACCGGTCGGTCTCGCTGCGGGTCGGCGAGGAGGTCGAGCGGGACCGGCTGCTGCGGCTGCTGGTCGACGTGCAGTACACCCGCAACGACATGTCCTTCACCCGCGGCACGTTCCGGGTCCGGGGCGACACCGTCGAGATCATCCCCGCCTACCAGGAGCTGGCGCTGCGGATCGAGTTCTTCGGCGACGAGATCGAGGCGCTGTACTACCTCAACCCGCTGACGGGGGAGGAGGTCGAGCAGGTCGACGAGATCAAGGTCTTCCCGGCGACGCACTACGTCGCGGGCCCGGAGGCGATGGAGCGCGCCGTGCGCGCGATCGAAGCGGAGCTGGAGGAGCGTCTCGCGCAGCTGGAGAACCAGGGCAAGCTGCTGGAGGCCCAGCGGCTGCGGATGCGGACCCAGTACGACATCGAGATGATCCGCCAGGTCGGGTTCTGCTCGGGCATCGAGAACTACTCCCGGCACATCGACGGCCGCGGTCCCGGCACCGCGCCGGCCACCCTGATCGACTACTTCCCGGACGACTTCCTGTTGGTCATCGACGAGTCGCACGTGACGGTGCCGCAGATCGGCGGCATGTACGAGGGCGACATGTCCCGCAAGCGCAACCTCGTCGAGTACGGCTTCCGCCTCCCCTCCGCGGTGGACAACCGGCCGCTGACCTGGGAGGAGTTCGCCGACCGGATCGGCCAGACCGTCTACCTGTCCGCGACCCCGGGCCCCTACGAGCTCAACCGCACCGGCGGCGAGTTCGTCGAGCAGGTCATCCGCCCCACCGGTCTGGTCGACCCCGAGGTCGTCGTGAAGCCGACCAAGGGACAGATCGACGACCTGGTCGCCGAGATCCGGGACCGGACCGCCAAGGACGAACGGGTCCTGGTCACCACCCTGACCAAGAAGATGGCCGAGGACCTCACCGACTACCTGCTCGAGCTCGGGATCAAGGTCCGGTACCTGCACTCCGAGGTCGACACCCTGCGCCGGGTGGAGCTGCTGCGGCAGCTGCGGTCGGGCGAGTACGACGTGCTGGTCGGCATCAACCTGCTCCGCGAGGGGCTCGACCTGCCCGAGGTGTCGCTGGTGGCGATCCTCGACGCGGACAAGGAGGGCTTCCTCCGGTCCGGCACCTCGCTGATCCAGACCATCGGCCGCGCGGCGCGCAACGTCTCCGGTCAGGTGCACATGTACGCCGACAAGATCACCGACTCGATGCGGTACGCGATCGACGAGACCGACCGGCGCCGCGCCAAGCAGATCGCCTACAACACCGAGCACGGGATCGACCCGCAGCCCCTGCGCAAGAAGATCGCCGACATCCTCGACCAGGTCTACCGGGAGGCCGAGGACACCGAGACCGTCCCGGTGGGCGGGTCGGGCCGCAACGCCTCGCGCGGCAAGCGCGCGGCGGGGGAGAAGGGCCGCGCCCCGGCCGCGGCCGGGAGCTCCGGGGTGGCGGCGAAGGACACGGCGGGCATGCCGCGCGCCGAGCTGGCCGACCTCATCCAGCAGATGAACGACCAGATGCTCACCGCCGCACGGGACCTCCAGTTCGAGCTGGCGGCCCGGCTGCGCGACGAGATCGCCGACCTGAAGAAGGAGCTGCGGGGGATGGACGCGGCCGGGGTGTCGTAGGCGGGTCCGCGGCGGGGCGGCCGGGCCTCCCCGCTACCGTGGACCACCGTCATCTCCCGTCCGGCCGCCGGTCCGCCCGTCACGCGGCCGCATCCCCGTCCGGCCCGGGCGGCCCGGTCGTTCTCGGAGGAGCCCCGCGTGACCGTCATCCGCACCACGCCCGACCCGGACGTGCCCGCAGCCCCCGGCCGGGGCGGCGCCGCGCTGGTCGGCAGGCTGCGCGCGGCGGCGCTGACCCGGTGGACGCTGGTGGTCACCGTCCCGCTGCTGGTGGCCGCGCTGTACTGGTCCTGGTACCGGCTGCGGAACTACGCGCTCGACCTCGACGTGTACCGGATCGGCGTGCAGGCCTGGCTGGACGGCAACGACATGTACGGCCGGCTCCCGCTGCCCCTGCACGGGCCCGAGCTGCCGTTCATCTATCCGCCGTTCGCCGCCATCACGATGGTGCCGCTGACCGTCGTGCCCTACGCCGTGGCGTTCACCGCGCAGTTCGTCGCCTCGGTGCTGTCGTTGGCGATCTGCATCGCGCTCACGATCCGCGTCGCCTGGCCCGCGGGCGGGTGGCGGGCGCCGTTCCTGCTGGGCGTGCCGGTGCTGGCCGCGGTCCTGCTGATGGAGCCGGTCGCGCAGACCTTCGCCTTCGGGCAGATCAACCTCGTGCTGATGCTGCTGGTGCTGGTCGACCTCCTCGCCCCGCGGACCTGGTGGCCGCGCGGGCTGCTGCTCGGCCTGGCCGCGGCGATCAAGCTGACCCCGGGCGGGTTCGTCCTGTACTTCCTGGTCCGGCGGGACTGGAAGGCCGCGGGGGTCGCCGTCGTCACCGGCATCCTCGCCACCGGGCTCGGGTTCGTCGTCGACCTCGACTCCTCGGTGCGGTACTGGTTCGTCGGCGGGCCGGCCGCCGGGGTGAGCGGCTCGACGTTCTTCTCCAACGAGACCGTGCAGGCCGTGCTCGCCCGCCAGGAGGTCCCCGAGCCCTGGTTCCACATCCTGTGGCTGGGCATCGTCGCGGTCCTGCTGGCGTTGGCCGTGCCGATCATCCGGCGCTCCGAGCCGGTGATCGCGATGTCGGCGACGGCCGCCGTCGTGCTGATGGCGACCCCGACCGCCTGGTCGCACCACTGGGTGTGGGTCGTGCCCGCCCTGATCGGGATCGGTGCGCACGCCCTGCGGTACCGCAGTGCCGGGTGGGCCGTGGTCGGCGTGGTCATCGCCGCGATCTTCTACGTCGCGCCGTTCCGCTGGATGCCCAACGTGTGGGGCGTCGAGATGAAGTGGAGCCTCTGGGAGCAGGTCCTGGGGGCCAGCTACGTCATCCCCGCCGCGCTGACCCTCGGGCTCGGCTGCTGGTACGTCACCCGGGGCCCGGGGCGTCCCGGCGGTCCGCGGGCGCTGCGTCCGGAACGGCTGCGCGTCGGCTCCTGACCCTCGGGCGGGGCCCCGGGGCACGACCGTCCGCGACTATGGCGCGGGTCACGGGCGCCCGCCTACTGTGGGGGCCGGAGGTGCCGGTGGAGCCAGTCGACGACGACCGGAACCGGGCAGGCGTGTGTGCCGTCCGCCCGGGGACCGACCTCGGTCGGCACGCCCGGATGCTGTCCCGGCTGCACGACGCGGTGCTGTCCGGCGACGCCCGCCCCGGCGACACGGCCCGCGGCCGCCGGCTGGTCACCCGGTCCTGGGACCGGGTCCGGGCCCAGGGCGTGGACCCCGACGCCGGTGAGCCGCCCGGCCCGCTGGACGCCGCCGTCGTCGAGCAGCGGCGGGCGACCTCGCCGCTGGCCCCGGTGCTGCCCGCGCTGCGTGCCGCGCTGACCTCTGTCGCCGAGGACGCCCGGCACGTGATGGTCGTCTGCGACGCCGACGGGGTCCTGCTGTGGCGGGAGGGCTCGACCGCGGTCCGCCGCCGTGCCGACGCGCTCGGGTTCACCGAGGGCGCCGAGTGGTCCGAGCGGTCGGTCGGCACCAACGCGATCGGGACCGCGCTCGCGGAGGGCGGGCCGGTGCAGATCTTCTCCGCCGAGCACTTCGTGCGCAGCCACCACGGCTGGACCTGCACCGCGGCCCCCGTGCACGACCCGCGCAGCGGTGAGCTGCTCGGTGTCGTCGACCTGTCCGGGCCCGCCGAGACCGTCCACCCGACGACCGTGGCGCTCGTCGACACCGCGGTGCGGCTCGCCGAGGCCGGGCTGTGGCAGCGCCACGAGGCCCGCCTCGATGCGCTGCGCACCATCGGCGCCCCGATGCTCGCCGGTGACACCGGGCCCGGCCTGGTGGTCGACGACCACGGCTGGGTGGCCGCCGCGTCCGGGCTGCCCGGCGTCGAACGGGTCGCCGCGCCGGTGCCCGAACGCCTGATCGCCGTGCACGGGCTCGGACCGTGCCTGCCCGAGCCGGTGCCCGGCGGCTGGCTGCTGCGCCCGGCGTCCGGCGGGGGCAGACGGATGCGGCTGCGCCTGGACCTGGACGGCCGCCCGCCGCAGGCCGTGATCGAGGGCACGACCCGCTGGGTGCACCCGCTGTCGACCCGGCACGCCGAGGTCCTGGTGCTCCTCGCCCGGGCCGGGTCGGGCGGGCTGGACGCCGCGACCCTGTCCCAGGGGCTCTACGGCGACCGGGCGCACCTGGTCACCGTCCGCGCGGAGATGTCCCGGCTGCGCCGGAACCTGGGCGGCATCCTGCTGGCCCGCCCCTACCGGATCGCTCCCGAGGTCGAGCTGGACCTGACCGGGCTGGCGGGCAGCCGGGTGGTGCGCGAGTCGGGCGCACCCGGCGTCGCCGCCCTGCACCGCGACTGACCGCCGCCCGGGCGGCGACGCCCGGCGCGGACCGGTCCCGCGTCGGCCGGGCACCCGCCCGGCCGACGGCGGGCGCTGCAACCGGCCTGCAACGCTGTCCGGGACCCGCGCCACCAGGGTGGACTGGCGGACGCGGGAACGTCCCGCCGCGGCAGGGACGCCGCCCCCGGCGGCCCGCGCGAGCGAACTGGGAGGGCCGACATGGGTGTCGCCGTGGTCACCGGAGCCGGACGCGGGATCGGGCGGGGCATCGCGCTGCGCCTGTCACGCGACGGGCACGCCGTCGCCGTCAACGACCGGGACACCCACGGCGCCACCGCCGTCGCCGAGGAGATCCGCGCGGCGGGCGGTACCGCGGTGGCCTACCCGGCCGACGTCACCGACCCCGACGCGGTCACCGCGATGGTCGGCCAGGTCGCCGAGGAGCTCGGCGGGCTGGACGTGATGGTCGCGAACGCCGGCATCGCCCAGGTCAAACCGCTGCTGGAGGTGACCCCGGAGGACCTGCGCACGATCTTCGACGTCAACGTGTTCGGCGTCGTCCACTGCCTGCAGGCCGCAGCCCGCGTGATGATCGACCGCGGGACCGGCGGGAAGATCATCAGCGCCGCGTCGATCGCCGGGCACCAGGGCTTCGAGCTGCTGGGGCACTACTCGGCGACGAAGTTCGCCGTCCGCGCCCTCACCCAGGCCGCGGCGAAGGAGCTGGCGCCGCACCGGATCACGGTGAACGCGTACTGCCCGGGGATCGTCGGCACCGACATGTGGGACCTGATCGACGAGCAGATGGGCGCCCGCAGCGGCGCCGGCAAGGGCGAGACGCTGAAGCAGTACGCGGCCGGGATCCCGCTGGGCCGGGTACAGACCCCCGACGACGTCGCCGCCTTCGTCTCCTACCTCGCGGGCCCGGACTCCGACTACATGACCGGCCAGGCCGTCGTGATCGACGGCGGGGTGGTCATGGTCTGAGCGACGCGCCGGGTGCCGGGCCACGCGGGGCGGCCCGGCACCGCGGTCAGCTGGTGATGTCCTTGGTGCGGAACCGCCACGCCGCGAGCCCCAGGAACACGGTCGCGTAGCAGACCGCGGAGAACGCGCCGTAGGTCATGTCCGACCAGTCGACGTCGGTCGCCAGCAGCGCCGACCAGGCGTCGCCGTAGTGGGTCGGGAGGAAGTCCCGGATGATCCCCAGGTCCTCGATCTGGTCGATGATCTGGGAGACGATCGAGGCCATCACCGCGCCGCCCACCGCGCCCAGCGGGGCGTCGGTGCTCACCGACAGCAGCAACGCCAGTCCGGCCACCCAGCTCAGCTGCACGGTCACGTACAGCGCGCCGAGCATCACCCGCCCGACCGCGCTCCAGAACGGCAGCGACTCCCCGATCGGCGAGACCAGGTCGCCGGTGCCGTAGGCGAGCGCGCCCACCACCAGCGAGGCGACCGGGAGCAGCAGCAGCGCCGCCACCGACAGCACCCCCGCGACGACGGCCTTCTGCCGCAGCAGCCGCGCCCGCGGCACCGGGACGGCCAGCAGGTAGCGCAGCGACGACCACGACGCCTCCGAGGCCACGGTGTCGCCGAAGAACAGCGCGACCAGCACCACCAGCAGGAAGCTCGCCGAGGCGAACAAGGTGAACACCGCGAAGTTCGCGGCGCTGCCCGACGCCAGGTCGACCAGGCTCGGGCCGCGGGCGCCGGGGTCGTCGTCGCCGAGGGAGAACGCCGCCCACAGGATGATCGGCATCGCCACGACCAGCGCGAACGCGACCTGGGTGCGACGGCGCTGGAGCTGGCGGACCAGCTCGGTGCGCAGCGGCATCGTGCGTCCCGGGACGGCGGGCGGCGCGGCCCGGCCGGTCACGAGGTCGCCGACGTGCCCGCGACGGGTCGAGAGCTGACGGTCGTCACTCACGGGGTACCTCCGGCGTCCTGCCCCCGCGGGGCTCCCACGTCCCGCCCCTGCGGGGCCACCACGTCCTGTCCCTGCGGGGCTCCCACGTCACGGCCCTCGGGGCCCACCAGTTCCAGGAACGCGTCCTCCAGCCGGCCGCGCGGCCCGGCCGCGCTGACCGCGACCCCGCCGGACACCAGCGCGGCGACGGCGTCGGCGCGGGCGGTGTCGCCCGTGTGGGCGTGCACGACGCCCGGCTCGTCCCCGGTGACGACGTCGGTGACGCCGTCGAGGGCGGCCAGAACCGCCGCGGCCCGGCCGGTGTCGTCCACGGTGAACGACGAGCCGCCCCCGGCCGCCATCAGCTCGGCGACCGTCCCCGCGGCGACCACCGTGCCGCGGTGCATGACCACGACCTCAGAGCAGGTCTGCTCGACCTCCGACAGCAGGTGGCTGGACACGAGCACCGTCCGGCCGCCCGCGGCGTAGCGGCGCAGCAGCTCGCGCATCGCGTGGATCTGGGGCGGGTCGAGCCCGTTGGTGGGCTCGTCGAGGATGAGCAGCTCGGGCAGGCCCAGCATCGCCTGCGCGATCGCGAGGCGCTGCCGCATGCCCTGGGAGTAGGTGCCGACGCGGCGGTGCACCGACTCGCCGAGACCGGCGATCTCCAGCGTCTCGGCCATCCGGGCCTGCTCCGGTGGGCGTCCGGTGGCCTCCCAGTACAGGCGCAGGTTCTCCGCGCCCGACAGGTGCGGCAGGAACCCGGGGCCCTCGACGAACGCGCCGATCCGCGACAGCACCGCCGCGCTGGGCCGGATCGGGCGGCCGAACGCCGTCATCGTCCCGGCGGTGGGCGTGATCAGGCCCATGAGCATGCGCAGGACGGTCGTCTTGCCGGCGCCGTTCGGGCCGAGCAGGCCGAGCACCGCGCCGCGCGGCACCGTGAACGACACGTCGGACACCGCGGCGAACCCGTTGCGGTAGGTCTTCGCCAGCCCGCCGACGACCAGCGGCGCCGCGTCGTCGGGCACGTCGTCGTCGGCGGGGTCGGCCCGGCGCGACCGCAGCCGCGCCACCAGCCACGCCACGAGTGCCGCGGCCAGCACGGCGGCGATCCCGAGCACCGGCCACAGGGGGACCGTCCCCGCCGACTCGGTGCGGCCGGGCACCTGGGGCACCGACAGCGCGGTGTCCCCGGCGAGCCCGACCCGCCACACGGCGGGGTCGGGGCCGGAGTCGTAGCCCTGGTCGGTCGTCGACAGCTGCACCAGCAGGCGGCTGCCGGCCTGCACCGGTGCGACGACGCCGGGCAGCGTCACCGTGGTCTCGGCCGGGGACCCGTCGGCGGGGACGGCGATCCGCAGGGGTGCCACGGCGTTGCCCAGCAGCGTGCTGCGCCCGTCCGGGCCGAGCGTGGTGAGCGAGGCGAACAGCACCGCGGTGTCCGGGGCGGGCTGTCCGGCGACCCGCGCGACGCGCACCGTCACCCGCGGTGCCCCCGACGGCTGCATCGCGTCGGCGACGGGCGCGGTGAGGAACCGGGCGGACTGGCCCGGCGTCGTCAGGCCGGACAGTCCGCCCAGCGAGCCCAGCGACCCGAGCGCCGAGCCGAGCCCCGGCAGCGAGGTGAGCGCCGAGGGGTTCCCGCCCGGCGGGTGGACGACGGTCTGCTCGCCGCCCTCCAGCGGCAGCGCGGTGGTCGGTGCGGGAGCGGAGCCCGCCCTCAGGCCGGGGTAGGCGTCGGCCAGGACGGTCCGGCCGGTGGGGGTGTCGTCGCGGGCGCGGACGGAGCTGCGGACCTGGTAGGCGAAGGGGGCCTCGGCGAGGCCGCCGGTGGTGCCCTCGGCGGCGGGCAGGCCCCGCAGGTGCTGGTCGAACCAGTCGGCGATGCGGGCGCGGACCTCGGAGTCGGGGCCGCCGCCGTCGTGGCCGCCCGCGAACCACAGCACCGACACGGGGGTGCCGTTCGCGGCGATCTGGCGGGCGTTCGCGTCGGCCTGGTCGAGACCGAACAGGGTGTCCTGCTCGCCCTGGACGAGCAGCGTCGGCGCGGTGATCCGGTCGGTGACGGTCGCGGGGGAGGAGCGGCGCAGCAGCCGGGCCAGCTCCGGGGAGACGCGGCCGGTGCGGGCGGCCTCGCCGTAGGCGGCGCAGACGTCGCGGGCGAAGCGGCCGCAGACCGGGTCCGAGGGTGCGCCGGGCACCGCACCGGGGCTGCCCGCGGACGTGCCGGGGCCGGCCGGGCCGGAGCTCCCCGTCCCGCCTGCCGCGGTCCCGGCGTCGACGGTCCCGCTCCCGGAGCCGACACCGCCGCCTCCGTCGGCCCCGCCGCCGGTCGACCCGCCGGTCCCGCCGGTCGCGCCCGACCCGCCGAAGCCGCCGCCGGACTCGTCGCCGGAGCCCGACCCGGCCCCGGATGCGGTGTCGCCGCCCGCGGGGACCCGGCCTCCGGAGCCGAAGAACACCCCGGCCCAGCCGCTCTTGAACACCCCGTCACCGGCGCCCGCTCCCGCGGCGGGGGTGCCGGGTGCGCTCGTGCCGGTGGGGACGGCGTTGTTCGGGAACAGCGCCTGCCCGAGGTCGTTCCAGGTGATCACCGGGACGATCGCGTCGATCCGCCGGTCGTAGCCGGCCAGCAGCAGGGCGAGGCCGCCGCCGTAGGAGCCGCCGGTCACCCCGACGCGGGGGTCACCGGGGCCGTCCTGCTGCACGTCCGCGCGCCGGGACAACCGGTCGACCAGCCGGGAGGCGTCGGCCACCTCGCGGTCCGGGTCGTCGAGCCCGATGCTGCCGCCGGAGGCGCCGAAACCGCGCGCGGTCCACGTCTGCACGACGTACCCGCGGGCGGCGAGCTCGCGGGCGTCGGAGTCGACCGAGTCCTTGCTGCCGCCGAAGCCGTGCGCGACCAGCACCGCGGGGGCGGGGGAGGCCGCGGTCGCCGAGGCGGGGACGTAGAGCGAGGTGTCCAGGTCGATCGTGCCCGGCTGTCCGGGTCCGGCCGGGACGGCGACCCGCTCGGCGGTGACGGCGACCGACCCGCCGTCGTCGGCGGACGCCGCGGCGGGTGCCGCCGTCGCGCCCGGGACACCGGGGGCGGTCGCCGCGGCGGGGGCGAACGCCAGCACCAGAGCGGTGACCGTCGCCGCCACGATCGGGGTACGGACCCACCGGGCCCGGGGGAGCACGTGCACCTCGTCGAAACTACGCAGATCCCCGCGGCCGCGTCGCCGGGCGGTGCGTGCGCCCCACCACGTCCCGTCCGTTCCCGTCCACCGGACCGTCCCCGCGCCGGTGCCGCGGGAATCGGCCACCGCGGGAACCGGCCACCGCGGGATGAACTCCGCACCAACGGCGCGCGACCCCCGGGTGTCGTCGCCCGTTCACCTTCTGTTCCGCCGTGCAACGCCGACCGGAAGCCGCGACCCGGCACCGTCACCGGGTGTGAGCGTCAACCCCACCGGAGAGACCCCCGGCGTCGGTGTCCCGCGGGCACTCGCCGTCGACATGACGATCGCCGACCAGCAGGACTGGCTGGCCGCGTTCCTGCGTCGGCACCCCGTCAGCCGGCGCACCGCGCTGCGCGGCGGCGCCGGCGTGCTGGCCACGCTCGCCGCGTCCGGGTCACCGTGGGCACGCGGGGTCGCCGCGGCCGCCGGGCCCGCGCCGGTCACCGTCGTCGGACGGCACCTGGCCTACGGGCCGGACCCGGCCCGGTCGATGTCGTTCTCCGGGGAGCTGACCGCGGCACCGCCGCCCGGCCGGATGGTCGTCGACGTCGGTACCGACTCCGGGTTCGGCCTCACCCTCCCGGTGCAGGTCCGCCCGCTGGAGAGCCTGGTCCCGCAGGCCGACGGCGGCATCCGGGGCACCCGGCAGTGGTTCGTCCATGCCCGCGCCGACGGTCTGACCCCCGGCAGCCGCTACGTCTACCGGTTCCGGCTGGAGGGCGCGGACGGCACCGCGACGACCACCGCGACCAGCACGTTCCGCACGGCCGCGCCGCGCGGCACCCGGCACCGGTTCACCTTCACCGCGTTCGCCGACCAGGGTGTCAGCACCGGCGCCGAGCCGAATCTCTACAAGGCCGACGACACCCACCGCAGTCCGATGCCGTCGGAGGCGCTGACCGCGCTCGTCGCGGCCGAGCAGCCCGCGTTCCACCTGCTCGCCGGCGACATCTGCTACGCCGACCCCTCCGGTGCCGGGAAGCCCGCCCTCGACGGCGCGGGGCACGACGACGAGGCCCACGACAGCTTCGACCCCACGGTCTGGAGCACCTACTTCGCCGCGATCGAACGCTCGGCCGCGTCGACCCCGTGGATGTTCGCCACCGGCAACCACGACATGGAGGCGCTCTACGACCTGAACCGGGCCGACGGCCCCGCACACGGCTACGCCGGGCACGCCGCCCGGCTGTCGCTGCCCGGGACCGGCCCCCGCGGCTGCCCCTCGGTGTACGCGTTCACCCACGGCACCGTCGGGGTCGCCAGCGTCGACGCCAACGACCTGTCCACCGAGATCCCGACCAACGCCGGCTACTCCGGCGGCACCCAGCTGGCCTGGCTGGAGCGGACCCTGGCCGGCTGGCGCGCCGACCCGGACATCGAGTGGATCGTCTTGTTCTTCCACCACTGCGCCTTCGCCACCTCCGGCGCGCACGCCTCCGACGCCGGGGTGCGACGGGCGTTGGCGCCGCTGTGCGACCGCTACCGGGTCGACCTGTGCGTGCAGGGCCACAACCACCAGTACGAGCGCACCGACCCCATCCGTGACGGCCGCCCCACCCGCCCGGCCCCGGACCGCTCGACCGTCCACCCGGAGACCGACGGCACCACCTACGTCTGCGTCGGCTCCGGCGGACGGCCCCGCTACCGCTGGCAGCCCGGCGAGACCGACAGCCACCGCGGCCAGGAGACCGAGCAGGCGCCGGTCACGAGCTTCGTGGCGGGACCCGACGACCAGAAGCAGGCCGAGACCGTCACCTGGTCGCGGACCCGGTACCTCGGCTACGCCTATCTGCGCTGCTCGGTGGTGCCCGGCTCGCACGGCACCGACTCCCAGCTCGTCGTGCACGCGATCACCGACCTCGGCGAGGAGATCGACAAGGTCCGGCTCAGCCGTCCCGCGCGTCACTGAACCGGACACTACGGACGAAGTGGGTCACCGACCGGGTGCACTGGGTCACCCCGACTCGCCACGCAACGGTGCAGGGAGGACACTTCACCTACCGCAGGGGAGTATCCCTACCGCGGTGGTGTCGTCAGCACGGTGTCGTCGTGAGCGTGGCTCGCGCGCGGACCCGGCACCACCGGCCACGCTCGGCAGTCGCAGGACCGGGGTGCCGTGGCGGGAGAGACCTCGGGCTGTCTGACGCTGCCCTGGTCTGGAGAAAGTCCGTGAACGTACCCCTGTGGGTCTGGTTGGTCACCATCGTCGGGTTCGTGCTGGTGATCGGCGCGGACCTGTGGCTCAACGACCACAAGCCGCACGCCGTGACCCTGGGCGAGGTCACCCGCTGGGTCGTCTTCTACGTGGCGCTGGCCGTCGCGTTCGGCTGCGGGGTCTGGTTCTTCTCCGGCGGCACCTACGCCGGCGAGTTCTTCGCCGGCTACCTGACCGAGTACTCGTTGTCGGTCGACAACCTGTTCGTCTTCCTCATCATCATGTCCGCGTTCAAGGTCCCGGTCCTCCACCAGCACCGGGTGCTGCTGGTCGGCATCGTGATCGCGCTGATCATGCGCAGCATCTTCATCGCCGCGGGCGCGGCGGTCATCGACCGCTTCAGCTGGGTGTTCTTCCTCTTCGCCGCGTTCCTCATCTACACCGCGGTCTCGCTGGTCAAGCAGGCCGCCGGCGGCGACGACGAGGAGTGGAAGGAGGGCCGGGTCCTGAAGTGGGTCCGCAAGGCCTTCCCGGTCACCGACGACTACCACGGCGCCAAGACCACGGTGAAGATCGACGGCAAGCGCTGGCTGACCCCGATGCTGATCGTGATGATCGCCATCGGCGTCACCGACATCATGTTCGCCCTGGACTCGATCCCGGCGATCTTCGGGCTCACCCAGGAGCCCTACCTCGTCTTCACCGCGAACGCGTTCGCGCTGATGGGGCTGCGTCAGCTCTACTTCCTGCTCGGCGGGCTGCTCAACAAGCTGGTCTTCCTGTCCTACGGCCTGGCGGTGCTGCTCGCCTTCATCGGCGTCAAGCTCGCCCTGCACGCCCTGCACGAGAACGAGCTGCCCTTCATCAACGGCGGGCAGCCGGTCCCGGTCCCCGAGGTCGGGATCGGGCTCTCGCTCGGCGTCATCGTCGGCGTCCTCGCGATCACCACGATCGCCAGCCTCGTCGCGGTCCGGATGAAGCCCGAGCTGGCCGAGCAGGGCAGCGGGATCACCGCGCCGCCGCTGGCCCGCACGAAGGAGGAGGCCGCGCAGATCGTGGCCCGTGACGAGCAGGCCGACCACCGCGTGAGCGCGCCTCCGCGCGACTGAGACCCACCGTCCCCGACGGCCTCCCTCCGCCCCGGCGTCCGCATCGGACACCGGGGCGGCTCCGTGTCCGCCCCCGTCGCCGGCGCCGCCCCTGACCTGCCGAGACGTTCTCGCTCGCGGTGTCAAGTGTTGCATCGGCACGTGGCCCAGGTCACCATCGAGTGATCCTGGCAGCGTAGCGAGGGGCTGACGCATGATCCCGGTGATCGAGTTCGTTCTGGGCGTCGCCGTGCTGGTCTACAGCGCGGAGAAGCTCATCGGTTACCTGGTCGGGGTGGCGAGCCGCTGGGCGATCTCGCTGTTCCTGATCGCCGTCGTCTTCACCGGCATCGAGTTCGACGATCTCGCGTTCGGCGTCGTCCTCAACATGGAGGACCTCAGCGACGTCGCGCTCGGCACCGTCATCGGCACCACGATCGCGCTGACCGGCATCGTGCTGGCGCTCGCCGCGATCATCGCGCCGACCCGGGTCGAGGTCCCGCGCGACTACCTCGCGCTCTACGTCGCCGCTCCGGTGGTGATGTTCCTGCTGGCGCTCAGCGGCCTGCTCACCGCCGGGACCGGCATCGTGCTGATCCTGCTGTTCGTCGCCTTCGTCGGCTGGATCGCCTACCGCGAGTACTCCGCCCGACGGCCCGTCTGGCGCAACGCCGAGGTCTACGAGCAGCTGGAGCGGGCCGGGGTCGGCGCGGGCGGGAGCACGACGGCGACGGTCGCGACGAGCGGCCCACCCCGGACCGGGACGGCGGACGGCAGCAGCCCCGGGTTCCGGCTGCCCGAGGACCTGCGCGTCGACGACGGGTTCCTGAAGGCACGGTCCCAGCCGCCCGGGCGGACCGTCCTGTTCGCCGTCATCGCGCTGATCGGGCTCGTCGTCGGCGCACTCGTCGCCGGGCAGGGCACCGAGGGCATCCTCGAGACCTGGGCGATCAGCGGGACGGTCTTCGGGGTCACCATCGCGACGCTCGCACTGTCGCTCGAGGACATCCTCATCACCGTCGAGCCGGCCCGGCGCGGCGCACCCGAGATCGCCGTCGCGAACGTGCTCGGCAGCGTCGTGTTCTCGGTCACCGGCAAGCTCGGCGTGATCCTGCTGGTCGGCGGGTCGATCGTGGTCGACCCGACGGCCCTAGTCTGGCACCTGCCGGTGCTACTCGGGCTGACGGTGCTCTCCGCGGTGTTCCTCGGCACCGGGCGGATCCGCCGCTGGCACGGCGTGGTGCTGCTCGTGCTCTACGCCGCCTACTTCGTCGTCAGCCTCACCGTCTTCGGCGGCGTCCCCGTCGACGACTGAGCACCGCAGGGAGACCCGATGCCCACGAAGGACCGGCTCGCGAAGGACCGGATGGCCGCGGCGCTCGCGGTCGTGGCCGCGCTGATCGGCCTGGTGCTGGTGTTCGGCACGGGCGAGGGCGCCCGCGACGACGACTCCCCGGCCGGCGGCCCGTCGTCGGCGACCCGGGTGGACGACGACCGGCAGGCCCCGGCGGCTCCGGTCCCGCAGGACCGGGGCCAGCAGCCCGACGACGATGACGACGGCTGACGACGGCTGACGACGACGGCTGACGGGACGTCAGAGGTGGTGCAGCACGACGTCGTCGATCCGGCCGTCGTGCAGGCTCAGCGTCATCCAGGTGTGGGTCGGCATCCGGCGCCGGTCGGTCGGCGACCCCGGGTTCAGCAGCCGCAGCCCGTCGGCGACGGAGTCCCACGGGATGTGCGAGTGCCCGAACACCAGCAGGTCGGTGTCGGGGTGCGCGGCGAGTACCCGGCGTTCGCGGCCCTGCTTCGGGCCGGTCTCGTGGGTCACCGCGACCCGAACCCCGTCGATCCTCGCCCGGGCCGTCTCCGGCAGCCGGGCGCGCACGTCGTCGCCGTCGTTGTTGCCCCAGCAGGCGAGCAGCCGAGCCGCGCGGCCCGCGACCCGGTCGAGCAGCTCCACCGAGCACCAGTCACCGGCGTGCACCACGACGTCGGCGGCGTCGACGGCGTCCCACACCGGCCCGGGGAGCCCACCGGAGTGGGCGGCCCCGCGGCTCGGGTGGTGGGTGTCGGAGATCAGCAGGAGTGCGGTCAGCGCACGCCCACCAGGTCGCAGACGAAGATCAGGGTCTCGTTCGGGGCGATGACGCCGCCCGCGCCCTGGGCGCCGTAGCCCAGGTGCGGCGGGATCACGAGCCGGCGGCGGCCGCCGACCTTCATCCCGGCGACGCCGTTGTCCCAGCCGGAGATGACCTGCCCGGCGCCGAGCCCGAACTGCAGCGGCTGGCCGCGGTCGTAGGAGTTGTCGAACTCGCGGCCGGTGGACTGCGAGACCCCGACGTAGTGCACGGCGACGGTGTCACCGGGCTTGGCCTCCTGGCCGTCGCCGACGGAGAGGTCCTCGGTCACGAGGTCGGTGGGCAGCGGGCCGTCGACGATCTCGACGGCGGGCTTCTGCGGTGCGGACACGGACGTGCTCCTCACGGACGGGGACGGCCCACGGGGGCGGGCCTGGGGTGTGCGACGACCCTGCCAGAACCCGTCGGCGGGTGCGCCCCGGGCCCGCCCGTCGTGGCAGGCTGCACACCGTGACCGGTGACCGTGACCTCCCCGGCGGCGCTCCCGACGACGGCGTCGCGACCGCCTGGCCCCGCTGGCTCGACGTGCTGGAACGGGCCGGGATCCCGGCCTCGTCCAACCTCCGCGCGCCCGCGGAGCCGGGCGCGGTCGCCGACGCCGAGGCCGTATTCGGCCGGGAGTTCCCGGCCGCGCTGCGGGCGCTCTACGCGCTCGCCGACGGCCAGCTGGCCGACCACCCGCGCGCCCCCGGTCCGCACCCGGAGGTCGCGACGAGCCTGTTCCCCGCGACCTACCGCTTCGTCCCGCTGGCCGAGGCGACCCGGGAGTACCGCGTCTGGGTCGACGCCGTCGCCACCGTGGGGAGCGACTTCGTGACCGTGCGCGCGGGCGACCCCGTGCGCGCCCGCTACTGGGACGCGGGCTGGTGGCCGCTGGCCGTCGACGGCGGCGGGAACGCCCTGGTTGTCGACACCGTCCCGGAGCCGGGCGGCACCGTGGGGCAGATCGTCGTCGCCGGGCCGGACGAGGACGAGCGCCGCGTGGTCGGGACGGGTGTGGGGGACTACCTGCGTCGGCTGATCGCCGCCGGACCGCAGGTCGACGACGCGGTCGTCGACCCCGCGGACCGGTCGTACCGCTTCTGGGACGCCGCGCACCTGCGCTGACCCGGTCGGGCTCAGCGGTGCGGGCGGGGGGCGAGCTCCAGGTCGACCCGCCCCGGCCGGTTGGCCTCGCCCACCACGTCCTCGACGAGCCCGTGCTCGGGCGACAGGTGGCACACCGGGTCGGTGGCCGCGGCGTCGCCGGTGAGCTGGAACGCCTGGCAGCGGCACCCGCCCAGGTCGATCTCGCGCCGGTCGCAGGTCCGGCACGGCTCCTGCATCCAGTCCTCGCCGCGGTAGGCGGTGAACAGCGGCGCCGAGGTCCAGATCTCGGCCAGGCCAGCGTCGTGGACCGAGGCCCGCGGCAGCGGCAGGGTCTGCGCGGCCGGGCAGGGCAGCGCGTCGCCGTTCGGGGCGACGGTGAGCTGGCGCTGCGCCCAGCCCCCCATGCACGGCTTGGGGTGGCGGGCGTAGTAGTCGGGCAGCACGTGCACGACCTCCATCGACCCGGCCAGCCGCGCCCGGGCGGCGGAGACGACCTCCTCGGCCCGGTCGAGCTGCGCAGCCGTCGGCAGCAGCGACGACCGGTTGCGCCACGCCCAGCCGTAGTACTGGGTGTTGGCGAGCTCCACCCGGTCCGCGCCGAGGCGCTCCACGAGGTCGACGATCGCGCCGACCCGGTCGATGTTGCCGCGGTGCAGGACCACGTTGACCGTGAGCGGCCAGCCCAGCTCGCGCACCAGCGCGCACGCCTCCAGCTTCCGCTCGAACGACCGGATCCCGGCGATCCGGTCGGAGGTGGCGGGCTCGTCGGCCTGCACGCTGACCTGCACGTGGTCCAGACCCGCCGCGCGCAGCGCCTCGGCCCGCGGGCGGGACAGGCCCATCGCACTGGTCACCAGGTTGGTGTACATGCCCAGCTCGGCGGCGGTGCGGACCAGCTCGGGCAGGTCCCGGCGCAGCAGCGGCTCCCCGCCGGACAGGTGGCACTGCAGCACGCCCATGGCCGCGGCCTCGCCGAACACGCGCTGCCAGTCGGCGGTGGACAGCTCGTCGTCGTAGCGGGACAGCTCGATCGGGTTCGAGCAGTAGGCGCACGCCAGCGGGCAGCGGTAGGTGAGCTCGGCGAGCAGCCCGAACGGGCGCGGGGCGCTCATCCGAGCGCCACCAGGTTCCGGTCGACGAGCCGGGCGAGGTAGTCCCGCACCTGCTCCCCGACGACCAGCTCGTCGGCCTCGTCGAAGTCCGCGACCAGCGCGGCGACGATGTCGTCGACGGTGCGCTCGCCGTCGCACAGGCGCAGCACCGCGTGCCCGGTCCGGTTCAGCACGACGACGGTCTCCGGCCCGAGCAGCACCCAGCCGTCGGTCGGGCGGTCCGGGCGCATCCGCACGTGCCGGCCCAGCCGGGGCCGGGAGCCCCCGGTCACCGTGGCCGCGCGGGCGGCCCGCTCGCCGCGCCGCGGTGCCGGCACCCGCGCCGCACCGGCGGCCGTCGACCCGTCACGCGTAGGCATGGTCGATCGCATCCATGATCGCCCACAGCACGTCGCACTTGAACGACAGCGCGGCCTCGGCGGCGTCCTGCTCGGCGGGCGTGCGGCAGTGCGCGACGACGACCTCCAGCGCGTGCTCGGAGTCCCGCGGGGCCTGGACCAGCCGGTTGCGGAAGTACTGCAGCCCGTCCGGGTCGATCCAGGTGTAGTACTTCTCGAACGCCGCCAGCCGCTCGGCCATCAGGTCCGGGGCGAACAGCTCGGTCAGCGACGACGCGACCGCCTCGACCCACGGCCTCGTGCGGGCGAAGCCGACGTAGGCGTCGACGGCGAACCGCACCCCGGGCCGGACGTGCCGGTGGTCGAGGATCTCCGACCGGCTCAGCCCGCACGCCTCGCCGAGCCGCAGCCACGCCTCGATACCCCCCTGTCCGGAGTTCCCGCTGCCCGGTTCCCGGCCGTCGTGGACCCCATCATGGTCAGTGATCCGGCGGATCCACCGCCGACGGACCCCGACGTCGGGGCAGTTCGACAGGATCGCCGCGTCCTTGACCGGGATGGCCTCCTGGTAGGCGAACCGGTTCGCGACCCATCCGCGGATCTGGTCGGGGGTGAGGGTGCCGTCGTTCATGCGGACGTGGAACGGGTGCGCCGAGTGGTACTGCGCGGCGTGCGCCCGCAGGCGTCGCACCAGCGCGGTGTCCGGAGCGGTCATGTCAGACCTCCAGTTCCAGTCCGTCGAACCCGACGACGACCCCGGCGGCGGTGACCGCGGCGCGTTCGGCGGAGTCCTCCAGCAGGACGGGGTTGGTGTTGTTGACGTGCACGTAGACGATCCGGGGCACACCGAGGGCGGTGAGCACCTCCAGGCTGCCACCACGGCCGCCGATGTGCAGGTGTCCCATGTCGTGCGCGGTCTTCGCGGCCAGCCCGAGCCGCACCAGCTCGTCGTCGTGCCAGGTCGTGCCGTCGACGAGCAGCAGGTCCGCGCCGTCGATCTCGTCCTGCACCGCGGGGGTCAGCTCCTGGACACCGGGCAGGTACACGGCGTACCGGCCGGACGCGGTGTCGGTGAACCGGTACCCGACGACGCGCCCGGGCAGGCCCTCGGCGGTACCGATGCCCGCTCCGCCTGCGCTGCGCGGGGACGCGAACCTGTCGTGCTTACCGGTCGGTGCCTCGAACGCGCGGTAGGCCAGGCCGCCGAGGTCGTGGTCCGTCCCCGGGACGACCTCGGTCCACGTCACCGGGCAGAACCGCTCCAGGGTGGACAGCAGCCCGGAGCCCGCCCGCAGGGTGCGCTCGGTCGCCGCGGTCGCGTGCAGCGACACCCCGCGGCCCTCGCGCAGCAGCACCAGCCCGAGGGTGTGGTCGATCTCGGCGTCGGTGAGCAGCACCCCCTGCAGCGGGGTCGTCCGGTCGCCGGTGGGGTGCAGCGCGGGCGTGTCGGCGAGCTGGGTGCGGATGTCGGGGGAGGCGTTGACCAGCCACCACCGCCTGCCGTCGGGGGAGACGGCGATCGAGGACTGGGTGCGCGGCGTCGCCGGCCGTGAGCCGTCGCGCACCGCCCGGCAGCCCGGACAGCCGCAGTTCCACTGCGGGAACCCGCCACCCGCCGCCGAGCCGAGGACCCGGATCCTCATGGCACCCCCCTTGTCCCACGGCGACGGCCGGGGGCGCGCCGTTCGCGCACCCCCGGCCGCCGGCCGTCTCACGCCTCGGTACGGGCGATGTACATCGTCACCTCGGGCGCGCAGCCGATCTCCTCGAACTCCGGCGCCTCCCACTCGGTGGTCGACTCCATGCGATCACCTCCCTCCTCACGACGTCCGGGTTCCCCGGAACGGCGGGTCCTACTGCTCGGGCAGCGCGAAGCAGAACAACGCGTCACCTGCGGCCGCACCGAGCAGACCCGGCAGGAACCCCTCGACCCAGCCGCCCCACCCGGTCGGCACGGCGACGAACTGCCTGCCGTCGACCTCGAAGGTGGTCGGGCTGGAGTGGTGCCCGCTCCCGCACTGGAACGACCAGAGCTTCTCCCCGGTCGAGGCGTCGAGCGCGACGAACTCACCGGTCGGGGTGCCCTGGAAGACCAGGCCGCCCGCGGTGGTCAGCGTCGAGGCGCACATCGGGTACTCGTTGTTCCAGCGCCACTTCTCCTCGCCGGTGAGCGGGTCGATGGCGGCGACGAACCCGTAGAAGTCCTCGATGTCGACGGCGACACCGGCGCCCCAGTAGGGGATGGACTCCTTGAACTCGCGGCGGCGCCGGGTGGCGGTCGCCCCGACCTCCTGGACGGGCACGTACATCAACCCGGTCTGCGGGTTGTAGGACATGTGCGTCCATTCCTTGCCACCCGCCGGGCCCGGCCAGAAGTGCACCGGGACGCCCTCCTCGTCGGGGTAGATCTTCGGCATCACCGTGCCGTCCGGCGTGATCTCGCCCCAGGTGATCCGGTCGACGAACGGGAACACGCGCACGAGCTCGCCGTTGGTCCGGTCGAGCACGAAGAAGTAGCCGTTCTTGTCCGCGTGGGCGAGCAGCTTGCGCCCGTCCGGTGCGTCGAACAGGACGTTCTCCATCGTGGAGTCGTAGTCCCACAGGTCGTGCGGGGTGAACTGGTAGTGCCACCGGATCTCGCCGGTGTTGACGTCCACCGCGATCGTCGAGTCGGTGTAGAGGTTGTCGCCCGGCCGGACGCCGCCGTCGAAGTCCGGCGCGGGGTTCCCGGTGCCCTGGAACAGCAGCTCCAGCTCCGGGTCGTAGGTGGGTGTCACCCAGCAGTTCCCGCCGCCGCGCTGCCAGGCCTCGCCGTCGTCGGGCCAGGTCTCCGAGCCGGGCTCGCCCGGCTTCGGGACGGTGTAGCAGCGCCAGCGCCGCTCACCGGTGTGCGCGTCGAACGCGTCGAGGTGTCCGCGGACGCCGAACTCCCCGCCGGCGCTCCCGACGATCACCAGGTCCTTGACGATCAGCGGCGCGACCGAGCCGCTCTCCCCGGCGCGGACGTCACCGTTGACGGTGTCCCACACGACCTTCCCGGTCGTCGCGTCGAGCGCGACGATGTGCGCGTTGAGGGTGTACAGGTAGACCTTGCCGTGCCCGACGGCGAGGCCGCGGTTGACGTTGCCGCAGCACAGGGACACGTCGTAGGGCGAGGCGTGCTTGTACCGCCACAGCTCCTCGCCGGTCCTCGCGTCGATCGCCCAGGCGCGGCCGTCCGGGCCGGAGACGTACATGACGCCCTCGACGACGATCGGTGAGGCCTCGAACGAGTAGGTCGACGCACCGGACTGCATGCCGACGGCCCCGGCCTGGAAGACCCAGGCGGGGGACAACCGGCGGACGGAGTCCTTGTCGATCTGGTCGAGCTCGCTGTAGCGCTGGCCGTCGTAGGTGCCGTAGTAGGTCAGCCAGTTCTGCGGCTCGGAGCGCGCGCCGCGGATGCGGTCGTAGTCCACGGTGGAGGTGGCCGGGGCCTCGCCCCGGACGTTGGTGAGCTGTACGTGCGGGATCGCTTCGCCCGCGTCGACGTAGTCGGTCATCTCGGGATCCTTCCTACGGTCGCGGCTGCGGGGGACGGTCGAGCTTGGCGTGGTCGGGTACCTCGCCCCCGATGACGATCGAACCGGTGAGACCGCGGCCCTCGTCGTTGCCGCTCGCGGAGCCGTAGTAGTACGTTCCCGGCCCGTCGAGGTTGATCTTCGCGGTGCCCTTGGAGTGGTTCACCAGCCAGATGAACTTGGGGTCGCCGTTGCTGGGCAGCACCGCGCAGTGGGTGTTCTTGTCGTCGTTGATCAGGGTCAGCTCGATGTCACCGCCGTGCGGGAGGATGAGGATCCCGGGCTCGTAGCAGATCTCGTCCTCGGGGATCCGGATCGTCGCCCGGAGGACGCCGTCGGGTCCCTCCTCGGCGTACCCGATGGTCCCGCTGCCGAGCAGCCGGCCGAGCGCCAGCCGGTTCTGCCCGCCGAGACCCGCGGCCTCCAGCTGTTCGGCGCGTTCGTTGTCGGTGGTCGTCATTGACACTTTCCTCCCGAGCGCAATTCGTCGGTGGGTACGTGATCACTTTCACACTGCGCGGTGGTAAGCGTCAACCCTGCGCGCGCACCCGATTCCGCGCCGACGATCATGAATGCTCGGGTCGATGTGCGAAAACGATCTCCCGCAGCGGCCGGGGCTCGGCGCGGACGATCTACCAGCAGGTCAGATCCGCCTGCGCGGTGTCATGTCCACGACTCGACGGCGATTCTCCGGAGACTTCCGGAGTATTTGTTCGAGTCGTACGATGGGTATTCCGAAAACGGTGGCGAATCGCATTCGGCGGCTCCGGGAATCGTGGTGACCAGAGGTCGGTGACGTCGGTGCGGCGGCACGCACCGTTGCGGGGGCGAGGTGTCCGTCCCCGTCGTGACGTGCGACGTCGCACCCCGGGCGGCGCCGCGGGCTCCGGTGTGGACACCTGCGCGCCTCGCCCGCGGAACCGTCCGCGTCCATTCCGTGCAGGTCGGGTCGCGGGCCCGGAGGGAATGAAACACATGTTTCCCGAAAGGGGGTGTCACCAGAACTTGATGCCCGCCGCCTTGAGGCGACGGCGGTGCTGCTTCACCGCGAGCGCGATCGCGTCGGGGGTGATGAGCCCGCCCCAGACCTTCGCCGCGGTCTCGCCCTGCTCGAGCAGCGCGTCGGCCTCCTCGCCGCCCAGCTCGGCGCTCTGCACGACCCGCGAGCCGAAGCCGATGTGCCAGCGCTCGTCGCGCAGGACCAGCTCGGTCCCGCGGCGCACGCCCGGCAGCGGGACGGACAGTCGGTCCAGGGCCTGGAGCATCGCGTGCTGGCCGGCCAGCAGCACGACGCCCTCGATGACCATGTGGTAGAGCCCGACCGCCCCGGTCAGTCCGGTGTGGTCGTCGGCGAGCCGGCGGGCGGTCGACGGCAGCCGGTGCTCGAACAGATCGACGAGCTCCGAGCTCACCTCGCGTCGCAGCACGTCCAGCCGGTCGGCCGGGGTGTCGCCGGGGACCCCCAGCACCTGCGCGGCGACCAGGTCGAAGAACCGGGCGTGCCGCGCCTCGTCACGGGCCTGGGCGCGGAACGCGGCCTGCATGGTGTCGTCGAGCGCCGCGGCCTGGTACGAGCCGAGCTGCCCGGCCACCGAGGCCTCGGCGACGGCGAACCCGGCGACCAGCCCGCGCACGGTCGCCGCCTCGTCCGGCGCGAGCCGGGTCCAGGCGTCGCGGTCCGGGCCCAGGTCGAGGTCGGTCTCGTCCCACTGCAGCGACTCGGCCAGCTGGACGAAGTGGTCGTATCCGGCGATCATGACCATGGTCTCGGTGTCCTCACCCCGGGAACTGTTCTCCCGGCTCCAACGGGCGGAAGTCCGACTTGGCGGCGCCGCAGATCGGGCACATCCAGTCGTCGGGGATGTCCTCGAAGGGGGTGCCCGGCTCGACGCCGCCGTCCGGGTCGCCCTCCTCCGGGTCGTAGACGAAGCCGCACGGCTCGCAGATCCACAGGGACCGCGTGGCCCGGCCGGACATCGTCATGCTGCTCCCCACGGCGTCGTCGCCCACGCCCGCCGGCCGCCCGTGACCGGGCCCGACGGAGGTGATCCCTGAGGCCCAGGGAGCCACAGTGTGAGCGGGGTCGCAAGCGGGCCCGGGGCCCTCCCGTGGGGGCCGGCGACGGCCGCGCATCCGGTCGTTGCCGGACACGCGGCGCTCTCACCTGCGACGACGCGGTGCCCGGAGATCGGGTCCGGCCGCCGCCGGTGATCGTCGGAATCGGTGAAACACGTGTTCGCACTCAGGCGCCGAGCGCGTCCCGGAGGAACTCGACCTGCAGGAGCAGCAGGTTCTCGGCGACGACCTCCTGCGGTGTCATGTGGGTGACCCCGGACAGCGGCAGCACCTGGTGCGCGCGGCCTGCCGCGAGCAGCGCCGAGGACAGCCGCAGGGTGTGTGCGGCGACGACGTTGTCGTCGGCGAGACCGTGCACGACCATCAGCGGACGGTGCGGCCGCTCCGGGGTCGGCGGCGTCGCGGCGTCGTCGATGATCGACGAGCGGGTGTACGGCTCACCGCCCGGCATCCCGAGGTAGCGCTCGGTGTAATGGGTGTCGTAGAGCGTCCAGTCGGTGACCGGCGCGCCGGCGATGCCGGCGTGGAAGACGTCGGGCCGCCGCAGCACCGCGAGCGCGGACAGGTACCCGCCGAACGACCAGCCGCGGATCCCGACCCGGCCCAGGTCGAGATCGGGATAGGCCGCCGCGGCGGCGTGCAGCGCCGCGACCTGGTCCTCCAGCACCGGGCCCGCCAGGTCGCCGTGGATCGCGCGCTCGAACTCCGGACCGCGCCCGGGGGAGCCACGACCGTCGGTGACCAGCACGGCGAAGCCCTGCTCGGCGAACCAACGGCTGGTCAGGTGCGCGTTGCGGGCCTGCAGCACCCGCTGGGAGCGCGGGCCGCCGTAGGGGTCGAGCAGCACCGGCAGCGGAGTGCCCGGCACGTGGCCCGACGGCAGGAACACCGCGGTGCGCAGCTCCCGCTCACCGAAGGAGTGCAGCACCGGGGCCGGGTCGAACCCGGGGTCGACGGCGTGCCCGGCGACCGGGTGCTCCGCCCCGCCGGCGGTGACGAGCACCGCGTGCGGCGCCGTCGCGAGGTCCTGGGAGACGCGGACGGTGGTGCCCCCCGCCGCGGCGACGGCGTGCACCCCGGTCGTCGGCGTCACCGCGACCGGCTCGGACCCCGGGGTCACCGAGTAGACGGCCACCGAGGTCGGCTCCGTCGAGGCCCGGAACAGGACGGTCTCGCCGTCGATGCCGACGACCCCACGCACCTGCAGCTCCGGGCCGGTCAGGTAGGTGTCGCCGACGACGAGCCGACGCGCCCCGCCGGAGTCCTCGGCCCGCACCAGCGCCCCGGACGCGGTGCGCGCCGGGACACCCGGAACGTTCTCCACCCACACCGGGTCGGTCTGGGAGTGCAGCGTCGTGGTCCGACCGGTCGCGGGGTCGACGGCCAGGGTGCGGACCTCCCGCTGGTCGCGTGGCTGGACCGACAGCAGCGGCCCGTGGGTGTCCCAGTCCGCGGTGGCGAGGTACTCGTAGGTCTCGTCGTCCCAGGTCACGGTGGTGCGGGTGCCGTCCAGCGCGACGACGACCAGCCCCACGCGGGCGTTCGGGGTGCCGGCGGCGGGGTAGCGGACCGTGGTCGGGACGCGGTCGGGGTGCGCCGGGTCGGCGATGTGCCAGCGGGCGACCGGGGACTCGTCCACCCGGGCGACGAGCAGCGCGTCGCCGTCGGGGGACCACCAGAACCCGCGGTGGCGGTCCATCTCCTCGGCCGCGGCGAAGTCGGGCAGACCCCAGGAGACGTCGTCGCCGTCGGGGGTGAGCAGGGCGGTCGTCGTGCCGGTCGTGAGGTCGTGCAGGTGCAGTGCGCCCTCGGCGACGAAGGCGACCCGGGCGCCGTTCGGGTCGATCCGCGGGTCCACCACGGCCTCGATCCCGCCGACGTCGAGCGGCCGCACATCCGGCTCCCCGGTCAGGGCGACGGTGAACGGCCGCCCGGACAGCGCGAACACGGCCCGGGTGACCGCGGCGTCGGTGGTGTACCCGACGACGCCGCCCGCCTGCTCACGGACCCGCTCGCGGCGGGCCCGCTCGGCGGCGGGCAGGTCCTCCTCGCCCGGCAGCCCGGGCACCGACGCCGGGTCCACGAGCAGCCGCTCGGCACCCGTCGCGGCGTCGACCGCCCACAGGCAGGTGACCGGGTCGGTGCCGGACCGGCTGCGCAGGAACACCGCCCGCGACCCGTCCGGGGCGACGGTGAACCCGCGGGGGACCCCGAGGGTGAAGCGGCGGGTGCGGGCGTGCAGGCGGGGGAACGAGTCGGCCACGGAGCCGACGCTATCTCCCCGGCGTCACCGCGTGCGGGACGGCCGCTTCCCGGACACGCGCCCGCCCGCCTCCTCGCAGCCGCGGGCGGCGAGCCGGTCGGCACGCTCGTTCTCCGGGTGCCCCGCGTGGCCCTTCACTCAGAACCATGTGACGTCGTGGCGGCGGACGGCGGCGTCGAGCTCGCGCCACAGGTCGTCGTTCTTGACCGGCTCGCCGGCCGCGGTCCGCCAGCCGCGGGCCTGCCAGCGCGGCAGCCACTGGGTGATGCCGTTGCGCACGTAGGTGCTGTCGGTGTGCAGGTGGACGACGCTGCGCCGGGTCAGCGCGTCCAGCGCGCGGATCGGGGCCGTGAGCTCCATCCGGTTGTTCGTCGTGCGCTCCGGCTCGCCGCCGTACAGATCACGCTCGTGGCTGCCGTACCGCAGCACCGCGCCCCACCCGCCCGGCCCCGGGTTCGGGACACAGGCACCGTCGGTGAAGATCTCGACGACAACGGGCGGGTCGGCGGCGCTCACGGTCGGTGACGGTAGCGGGCGGGTCAGTAGAGCCGGTACGCCGCCCGGGCCGCGACGAAGCCGGCGCCGGTGCGGGCGTCGCGGCACTCGACGCCGGTCCGCGAGCTGACGCAGGTGACGTCGCCCTGGGTGAGGTGGGTGCCGTAGTCGAGCACCGCCGCGGCGGACGTGACGGGTGCCCCTCCGCACTCGGTGCGGGCGCCCGCCGGTCCGCCGGTGACCAGCGCGGCGTCCGGACAGTCACCCGCCGACCAGGTGCGGGCGGTGACATCGCAGCGGACGGCGCCGCCCCCGGCGCCGCCGGTGATCCGGCAGGAGATGTTGCCGGTCGGGGAGGTGAACGACATCGGCGACCCGAACGCGGCCGGGTCGGCCGCGGTGGTGCCCGCGACCAGCTCCGCCGGGGCCGCCACCGGGGCGGGAGCGACCCCGGCGCCCTGCGGCGCGCCGGGGTCGCCGGTGCGCCCGGAGCCGACGTAGGCGGCGACGACCACCGCCGCGGCCAGCACGAGCGTCGCGGCCACCGCGATCGCCGCGGTCCGGTGCCCGACGGCGTCGCGCAGCCCGCCGTCGGGCAGCCGGGCCGCGGACAGCCGGTCGCGCAGGGCGTCCCACCGTCCGGCCGGGGTCCCGGACGCGGCGTGGCCGGGCGGGTACACGACCGGCACGGGCGCGGCGGCGCGCGGGCCTGCCTGAACCGGGCCGCCCTGGACCGGGCCGCTCTGGACCGGGCCGCTCTGAACCGGGCCGCTCTGAACCGGGCTGCTCTGAACCGGGCTGCCCTGAACCGGGCTGCCCTGGACCGGCACCGCCGAGGGCGCGTTCGGGAACGGGGCGCGGCCGGGCCCCGGAACCGGACCTGCGGTCCACGGAGCCTGCGCGCCCACGGCCGGCCCGGTCCGCTGCTCCGGGACCCCGCCCACCGGCCGCTCCTCGGCCGGGACGGCGGGCCAGGGCAGCGGCGGGGTCCGCGGGCCCGGCCGGTTCCGGGCGTCGACCGGTCCGGTCAGCTCGGTGGGCTCCGGCGCGGGTTCCCGCTGCGTCCCGGCACGGTCCCCGGTCCAGCCCCCGGCGCGCGGGGCGGGGACGGGACCGGGTGCGACCGGCCCGGTCGTGGGTGCGGCGGTACCGGGGGCCGGGAGGCCGTCGGCGGGCGCGGCGCCGGTCAGCAGCGTCGTCGGATGCCCGTTGCGGCGGCCGTCCGGGCGCGCGGGGGTGCGGTCGTCGGCGTGGGGAGCGCTCATCGGTCCGGGACGCTAAGCGGGCCGACCGTCCCCGGACAGCGGCCGTTCGGGGCAGTCACGGCGGCCGGTCGCCTCGTCTCGGTGACCGTCCGTGCACGGCAACCGTGGGTCGTGCCGCTCCCGGCGATCCTGCCGGACGCCGCCCGTCCTGTACCGGTCACCGCACGACGGCGTTGCAATGTGCAATGGTGAGCAAGGCCAACGACGGTGAGGGGGAAGCGATGACGGAGGCCCGGCCCGGGACGGCCACGAGCGGACCCGCGGCGGTGCTGGAGTCGCTGCCGCTGTCGGGATGGCACCGACGGCTCGTCGTCCTGGTGGGGATCGGGTCGTTCTTCGACCTGTACGAGGTGTTCCTCGGTGGCGTGCTGGCCCCGATCCTGGCCCGCGAGTGGGCACTCGGCTCGGCCGGCAAGGCGGCGGTGGTGTCGTCGGGCTTCCTCGGGATGTTCGTCGGCGCGGTCCTGCTGTCGATCGCGGCCGACCGGTTCGGCAGGCGCACCGTGTTCCTGCTGAACCTGCTCACCTACTCGCTGTTCTCCGTGGCGGCGGCGTTCTCGCCGAACCTGGAGACCTTCCTCGTTCTGCGCTTCCTCGCGGGCCTCGGGCTGGGCGCCGAGCTGGTGCTCGTCGACACCTACTTGGCCGAGTTCCTGCCCCGGCGGGCACGCGGCCGCTGGACGGCGTGGGCGTACACCGTCGGCTTCCTCGGGGTGCCGGTGGCCGCGCTGCTCGGCGGCCGGCTCGTCGCGGCGCAGTCCATCGCGGGCGTCGACGGCTGGCGCTGGCTGCTCGTCGCCGGCGGGCTGGGCGCGTTCTTCGTACTGGTGCTGCGCCGCGTGCTGCCCGAGTCCCCGCGCTGGCTGGTCGCCCACGGACGGCGCGAGGAGGCCGCCGCCGTCGCGGCGGACGTGGCCCGGCGGGCCGGCGCCCCGGTCGAGGGGGAGGTGTCCACGGCCGACTCGGGGGAGCCGCGGGCCGGCTCGACCGTCGCGGTGCTGCGGATCGCGTTCAGCGGGGTCTACCGCACCCGCACGGTGATGCTCCTGATCTTCCAGGTGCTCCAGACGGTCGCCTACTACGGTTTCGGCACGCTCGCGCCGCTGGTCCTGGTGGCCAAGGGCTTCGACATCACCGAGTCCCTCGGCTACGCCGCGCTGAGCTTCGCCGGGTACCCGCTGGGCTCGCTCGCCTCGGTCCCGCTGGTCGAACGGTTCGAACGGAAGTGGCTGATCATCGCCTCGGCGCTGGCGATCGGAGTGCTCGGCATCGTGTTCGCGGCCGGAGCGACCCCGCTGGTGATCGTCGGCTCCGGGTTCGCGCTGACCGCGGTGAGCAACGTGTTCTCCAACGCCTTCCACATCTACCAGGCCGAGATCTTCCCGACGACGATCCGCTCCACCGCGGGCGGGATCGCCTACTCGCTGTCCCGCGCGACGTCGGCGTTCCTCCCGTTCGTCGCCGTCCCGCTGCTGGCCACGGCCGGGCCGGTCGCGGTGTTCGGTGGTGCCGCGGGGCTCATCGTGCTGCTCTGTCTCGACGTCGGCCTGCTCGGCCCACGCTCCACCGGGCTCGCGCTGGAGGAACTGGGCCGAGGGGGCATCCTGGCGGCGTGAGCCAGGCCCTGTACGAGATCACCGTCAACGCGCTGCTCGACCGTGACCGCCCGCTCACCCGCGCCGACTGGGACGCCGCCGTCGCCCGGGTGGGCGGGCACCGCGTGCCGCAGCTGCTCGCCGAGCTCACCGACGCCGGGCTGGTCGGCGCGGACCTGCTGCCCGAGGCCGTCGCCGCGGCGTGGGCGTCGGCCGACCGGCCGCTGGACCGGCTCCCGGCGGCGCGCTGGCGGGAGCTGTTCGACGACGCCGGGCTGGCCGCACCGGCCGTCACGGATGGGTCGTCGTCCCCTTGAGGATCTTGTCGACGGCGTTGCGCGGCCCGTGCAGCGCCAGCCCGACCAGGTCGAGCTCCTCGGCCCGGGCCGCCGCGACCACCGCACGGTTGTCGTGGTCGTTGCCGGTGCCGAACATCGCGGAGGTGAACACCGCCACCGGCAGTCCGCGGCCGACCGCCCGGGCCCGGCAGGTCGCGAGCGTCGTCGCGTCCCCGGCACGCACGAGCACCGGCAGACCGAGGGTCGGCAGGTAGGCGGTGCCGTCGGCGTCGGCGTAGGGCTCGCCGATCAGCTCGGGGACACCCGCGGCGACCCCGGCGGCGAGGAAGGCGGTCACGTTCGCGACCTGCCAGCCGCGCAGGTCGTCACGCAGCACGACGGCGATCTTGGTGGCGGGGCGATCGGAGGAGACGGGGAGCAGGGCGGTGTCGGTCACGCCGTCGATCCTCGGGCGGCAGGACCCCTGCACTCTTGTACGTTCCGCACATGTCCGGAACCGGTTCGCGGGCGGCGGGCGAGGCCGTCACCGCCTGGCGGCCGCAGCGCGTGCCGGGCATCACGGAGGTGCTGCACGCGCGCTTCGTCCGGCACCGGTACCCGCTGCACGCGCACTCCACGTGGACGGTCCTGATCGTCGACGACGGCGCCGTGCGCTACGACCTGGACCGGCGACCGCACGGGACCGAGGAGGCCCCGGTGACGCTGCTGCCGCCGCTGGTCGCGCACGACGGACGCGCGGCGGGCGGCTCCGGTTTCCGCAAGCGGGTCCTCTACCTCGACCCCGCCGCGCTCGACCCGGGGGCGTCCGGGACGGACGGGCTGGTCGGCCCCGCGGTCGACCGGCCGGGGGTGGCCGACCCCCTCCTGCGCCGCAGGCTCGACGAGCTGCACCGCGCGCTGGCGGTGCCGGGGGAGGAGCTGCACGCCGAGAGCCGCCTCGCACTCGTCGCCGAACGTCTCGCCCGGCACCTGGACCCGACCGCCGGGTCCGGCCCGGTACCGCCGACGGACCTGGCCGGCCGGCTGCGGGACCTGCTCGACTCCCGGCTCGTCGACGGTGTGACCCTCGCCGAGGCCGGGCGCCTGCTGCACGCCCACCCCGGCCACCTGGTCCGCACCTTCTCGCGCCGCTTCGGGCTCCCGCCGCACCGCTACCTCGACGCCCGCCGCGTCGAGCGGGCGCGGTCACTGCTGCTGGACGGGACGCCGCCGGCCGCGGCCGCCGCGGCGGTGGGGTTCCACGACCAGGCCCACCTGCACCGCCGGTTCGTGCGGCTGGTCGGCGTCACGCCGGGCCGCTACGCCCGCAGCGGCCCGGCGTGACGCCGAGGGTCACCAGCCCCGTGACCGCCACTCGGGGATGCTCGGCCGCTCCGCCCCCAGCGTCGAGTCGTCACCGTGGCCCGGGTAGAACCAGGTGTCGTCGTCGAGCCGGTCGAACACCCGCTCCTCGAGGTCACTGATCAGCTGCGCGTTGTCCTCCGCCGACCAGGTCTTGCCAGGACCGCCCGGGAACAGGCTGTCCCCGGTGAACAGGTGCGGCCGGTCCTCCCCGCGGTAGAGCAGCGCCACCGAGCCCGGCGTGTGCCCGCGCAGGTGGATGACCTCCAGCTCGATCTCACCGAAGGCGATCGTGTCGCCGTGCTCGACGAACTCGTCCATCGGGGCGGGGAGCTCCGGGGCGTCCAGCGGGTGGGCGATCAGCCGCGGCTCGAACATGCCCGCGATCGCGCCCAGCGCCTGCCAGTGGTCGGCATGGCGGTGGGTGGTGACCAGGTGGCGCAGGTCCGGGCGCTCGTCCGCGGCGCCGATGAGGTCGGCGATGCGGGTCGGCTCGGCCGCCGCGTCGATCAGCAGCGCCTCGTTGGTCTGCTTGCACACGAGCAGGTAGGCGTTGTTGTCCATCTCGCCGACCGAGATCTTGCTGATGCTCAGCCGCTCCAGGTCGCGGCGGATGGCCGCGCCGCCCGGCTCGGTGTGACCGGTGTAGTTCTCCAGGACGTCCACGAGCGGGAGGGTAGCGGCCCGTCCCGACATCCCGCGGTGGGGAGAACCCGCCGGTCGCACGCACGGGGCCGCTGACGGATCGAACAGGCGTGCGAGTACCGTGCGCGGTGGACCGACCGGCGCGTACCGAGGTGCATCCACCGCGCCGGACCACCGCCGGGCCCCGCTCACCGGGTTCCTGTCGGGGGTCGCACCTAGCATCGACGGCGGACGAGGGGACGAACCTCACCGGCCACGGGTGCCCGGTCCGGGAATGTCCGTCAGCCCGCGGGCGTCACAACCGGGTCCGACCCGGACGGCACCGCCACCCCAGGAGGCGCGCAACGTGAGCGACCACAGCACCGACCGCCGCGACGCCGGCACCGCCCTGTCCCCGGGCGCGTCGCCGGTCCCGGAGGGGCCGAAGCTGGTCGTGCGCGGTGCGCGCGAGCACAACCTGCAGGGCGTCGACATCGACCTGCCCCGCGACAGCATGATCGTCTTCACCGGGCTGTCCGGGTCCGGCAAGTCCAGTCTGGCGTTCGACACGATCTTCGCGGAGGGGCAGCGGCGCTACGTCGAGTCCCTCTCGGCGTACGCGCGCCAGTTCCTCGGGCAGATGGACAAGCCCGACGTGGACTTCATCGAGGGCCTGTCCCCGGCGGTCTCGATCGACCAGAAGTCGACCAACCGCAACCCGCGCTCGACGGTCGGCACGATCACCGAGATCCACGACTACCTGCGGCTGCTCTACGCGCGTGCCGGCATCCCGCACTGCCCGACCTGCGGCGAGCGGATCGAGAAGCAGACCCCGCAGCAGATCGTCGACCAGGTGCTGGAGATGGAGCAGGGCAGCCGCTTCCAGGTGCTCGCGCCGGTCGTGCGGACCCGCAAGGGCGAGTTCGTCGACCTGTTCGGGAACCTGCAGGCCCAGGGCTACTCCCGTGTCCTCGTCGACGGCACGGTCCACCCGTTGTCGGACCCGCCGAAGCTGAAGAAGCAGGAGAAGCACGACATCGCCGTCGTCGTCGACCGGCTCTCGGTGAAGGCGACGGCCAAGCAGCGGCTCACCGACTCGGTGGAGACCGCGCTGCGGCTGGCCGACGGCCTGGTCGTGCTGGACTTCGTGGACCTGCCCGACGACGACCCGCAGCGCGAGCGCCGCTTCTCCGAGAAGATGGCCTGCCCGAACGGGCACACCCTCGCCGTCGACGACCTCGAGCCCCGCACCTTCTCCTTCAACTCGCCCTACGGCGCCTGCCCGGCCTGCTCCGGCATCGGCATCAAGAAGGAGGTCGACCCGGAGCTGGTCGTGCCGGACCCGGACCTGTCCCTCGGCGACGGCGCCATCGCGCCCTGGTCGTCCGGACACAACGCGGAGTACTTCGGCCGGCTGCTGTCCGGCCTGGCCACCGCGGTCGGGTTCCGGATGGACACCCCCTGGCGCAAGCTCCCCGCCGCCGCGCAGAAGGCGGTCCTGCACGGCAGCGACGACCAGGTCCACGTGCGCTACCGCAACCGCTACGGCCGCGAGCGCTCGTACTACGCCAACTTCGAGGGCGTGATGCCGTTCCTCGAACGTCGCCTGGAGCAGACCGAGTCCGAGTCGCAGCGGGAGCGCTACGAGGGCTACATGCGCGACATCCCCTGCCCGGCCTGCAACGGCGCCCGGCTGCGTCCCGAGGTGCTGTCGGTGACCCTGCCGCACCGCGACCTGGGGGAGCGGTCGATCGCACAGGTGTCGAACATGTCGGTGGCCGAGTGCTCACAGTTCCTGAACGGCATGGTGCTCGACGACCGGCAGGCGATGATCGCCGGTGCGGTGCTCAAGGAGGTGCAGGCCCGGCTGGGCTTCCTGCTCGACGTCGGGCTGGACTACCTGTCGCTGGACCGTGCCGCAGGCACGCTGTCCGGTGGCGAGGCGCAGCGCATCCGGCTGGCCACCCAGATCGGCTCCGGCCTGGTCGGGGTCCTCTACGTGCTCGACGAGCCGTCGATCGGGCTGCACCAGCGCGACAACCGGCGGCTGATCGACACGTTGACTCGGCTCAAGGAGCTGGGGAACACGCTGATCGTCGTCGAGCACGACGAGGACACCATCCGCGCCTCGGACTGGGCGGTGGACATCGGCCCCGGCGCCGGCGAGCACGGCGGCCGCGTCGTGCACTCGGGCACCATCGCCGACCTGGAGTCGCACGACACCTCGCTGACCGGCGCCTACCTGTCCGGGCGCAAGTCGATCCCGCTGCCCGAGCGCCGGGTGCTCGACCACGACCGCAGGCTGACCATCGTCGGCGCGCGGGAGCACAACCTGCGCGGCATCGACGTCGACATCCCGCTCGGTGGCCTGGTGTCGATCACCGGGGTCTCCGGGTCCGGCAAGTCGACGCTGATCAACGACATCCTCGCCACGGTGCTGGCGAACCGGCTCAACGGCGCCCGCCAGGTCCCCGGCAGGCACACCCGGATCAACGGCGTCGACGAGCTCGACAAGCTCGTCCGGGTCGACCAGTCGCCGATCGGGCGGACCCCGCGGTCCAACCCGGCGACCTACACCGGCGTGTGGGACAAGGTCCGCAAGCTGTTCGCCGCGACCACCGAGGCGAAGGTCCGCGGCTACGCCGAGGGTCGCTTCTCCTTCAACGTCAAGGGTGGCCGCTGCGAGGCGTGCACCGGCGACGGCACGATCAAGATCGAGATGAACTTCCTGCCGGACGTCTACGTGCCGTGCGAGGTCTGCAAGGGCGCCCGGTACAACCGGGAGACCCTGGAGGTCCACTACAAGGGCAAGACCGTCGCCGACGTGCTCGACATGCCGATCGAGGAGGCCGCCGAATTCTTCGAGCCGATCACCTCGATCGCCCGCTACCTGCGGACCCTGGTCGACGTGGGCCTCGGCTACGTCCGGCTCGGGCAGCCTGCGCCGACGCTGTCCGGCGGTGAGGCCCAGCGGGTCAAGCTGGCCAGCGAGCTGCAGAAGCGCAGCAACGGCCGCACCGTCTACATCCTCGACGAGCCGACCACCGGCCTGCACTTCGAGGACATCCGCAAGCTCCTCGCCGTCATCCAGGGGCTGGCGGACAAGGGCAACACGGTGATCGTGATCGAGCACAACCTCGACGTCATCAAGACCTCGGACTGGGTCATCGACATGGGCCCGGAGGGCGGCTCGGGCGGTGGCACCGTGGTGGCGCAGGGGACACCGGAGCAGATCGCGGCGCACCCCGACAGCCACACCGGCCGGTTCCTGCGTGACCTGGTCACCCCGGACCACACCCCGGTCACACCGGCCCGGCGGCGGGCCGCGTCGTCGAAGGGCAGTGGAAGCGGCACGGGGACCGCGGCCGCGGGCCGGTCGACGACCACCGCACGGCGCAGTCGGGCCAAGGCGGCCAGCGCGGGCTGAGCCCCGCCTCGGGTCGGGTCCGCGCAGGTCCCGGCCCGACCCCGCGTTCCCGGCGCACCGGCGGCCTGTTACCCTCGGGAATGCGACCACCCGGGATCGCGTTGTCACGTGTGTTCCGGGCGTCAAGTGGAGCCCCGCTCCCACCCGCGCCGTGATCGTGACGGTGTCCGGGTCCATGGTTCGGCTTCGCGGCAGAATTCTGCCACGGGCCGATCAACGGGTCTTCGCTTGTCGTCGCCGGCGCAGCAGGTAGTAGCGACACAGCGAGTCACTCAGGAGACCCCATCAGCACAGAGCCCCGCATCAACGACCGCATCCGCGTGCCCGAGGTCCGCCTCGTGGGCCCGAACGGCGAGCAGGTCGGGATCGTGCGCATCGAGGACGCCCTCAAGCTGGCCCAGGACGCCGACCTCGACCTCGTCGAGGTCGCCGGCCAGGCCCGCCCGCCGGTCTGCAAGCTCATGGACTACGGAAAGTTCAAGTACGAGAGCGCGCAGAAGGCCCGGGAGTCCCGGCGCAACCAGCAGCTCACCGTGATCAAGGAGCAGAAGCTCCGGCCGAAGATCGACAAGCACGACTACGAGACGAAGCGCGGTCACGTCATCCGCTTCCTCGAAGGCGGCAACAAGGTCAAGGTCACGATCATGTTCCGTGGTCGCGAGCAGTCGCGTCCCGAGCTGGGCTACCGCCTGCTCCAGCGCCTGGCCGAGGACATCGGTGACATGGCCGTCGTCGAGGCCGCTCCGAAACAGGACGGCCGCAACATGACGATGGTGCTGGCACCGACGAAGAAGCCGGTCTCGCGCAAGACGACGGCCGCAGCCAGCTCCGACGCCCCGGCAGACGCCGAGGCGTGAGGTCCCACTCCCGTGTCCGGCCGCCGCCGGGCACGGGAGGGACACGCAGTACCCGCACCGACCCCCGGAACCTCGGGGGCCGACATCGAACGGATACGTCATGCCGAAGAACAAGACGCACAAGGGGACCGCGAAGCGCGTCCGCATCACCGGTGGCGGCAAGCTCATGCGCCAGCAGGCCGGGCTGCGGCACCGTCTCGAGGTCAAGTCGCGCAAGGAGAAGCGTGACCTGTCGGGCACCGTCGAGCTCGCCAAGGCCGATGTGAAGCGCGTCAAGAAGCTGCTCGGTCACTGACCTTCCGCCCCTTTCACGAACCCCGGCACGCCGCACCCCCACCGCGGTAGTGCCGGAGAAGCCCCAGGAGATACCCCATGGCACGCGTGAAGCGCTCCGTGAACGCCCAGAAGAAGCGCCGCACCACGCTCGAGTCGGCCGCCGGCTACCGCGGGCAGCGCTCGCGGCTGTACCGCAAGGCCAAGGAGCAGATGCTCCACTCGATGAACTACGCCTACCGGGACCGTCGCGCGCGCAAGGGCGACTTCCGGCAGCTGTGGATCACCCGCATCAACGCCGCGGCCCGCGCGAACGACATGACCTACAACCGGTTCATCCAGGGCCTCAAGGCCGCCGGTGTCGAGGTCGACCGCAAGAACCTCGCCGAGATCGCCGTGAGCGACCCGGCCGCCTTCGCCGCGCTCGTCGCGGTGGCGAAGGAGAACCTGCCGGTCGGCACCGAGCAGGGCTCCGCGGCCTGAGGTGACCCGGGGCGACATCGAGTCGCGCAGCGCCGGTGAGCGCTCCGCGGACTCCACGCCCGGCACCGAACGCACCCCCCGCGTCGCAGCGGCACGCAAGCTGCTGCGACGCGCGGGGCGCGATCGGGCCGGGCGTTTCCTCGTCGAGGGGGCCCAGGCCGTCCGTGAGGCCCTCGACGCCGTCACGGTGTACGAGCTGTTCGTCACCGCCGTCGCCGCCGCGCGCCACCCCGAGCTGGTCGAGGCCGCGGAGTGCTCCGGCGCCCGGGTGTCCCCGGTGACCGAGAAGGCCGCCGCGGCACTCTCGGAGACGGTCACCCCGCAGGGGCTCGTCGCCGTCTGCGACCTGCTCGATGTGCCGGTGTCCGCCGCGCTGGCCGGGGTCCCCGGCTTCGTCACCGTCTGCGACGGCATCTCCGACCCCGGCAACGTCGGCACCGTGATCCGGGTCGCCGACGCAGCCGGCTGCGACGCGGTCCTCCTCGCCGGGGACACCGTCGACCCGCACAACGGGAAGGCCGTCCGGGCCTCCACCGGCAGCGTGTTCCACCTGCCGCTGGCCCGCGACCGGGACGCCCCCGCCGTCGTCGAGATGTGCCGGGCGGCCGGGCTGACCACACTCGTCGCCGACGGGCACGGCGAGGTCGACCTGCACGACCCCGCCGTCACCCCGACCCTCGCCGGGCCGGTCGCCTGGATCCTCGGCAGTGAGGCGCACGGCCCGTCGGCCGAGGTGTACGACGCCGCCGACCACCGGGTCCGCGTCCCGATCCACGGCCGGGCCGAGTCGCTGAACCTCGCCACCGCCGCGGCGATCTGCCTGTACGCGACGGTCGCGGCCCGTGCTGGCGTCGCCCCGCAGCTGCCCCCGTCGCGCGGCTGAAACCCGCTCGCGGCCGCCCTCTACGATCGTGGGCACCATGAGTGAGAACGACACGGCGAGCCCTCTCGACCCGGATGTACTGAAGGCCGCGGTGGAGGCCGCCCGCACGGCGTTCGACGAGGCGGGCGACCTCGACGCGCTGGCCGCGGTGAAGCCCGCGCACCTCGGCGACCGCGCCCCGATCCCGATGGCGCGCCGGTCGCTGGGACAGCTGCCCGGTCCCGAGCGCGCCGACGCCGGCAAGCGGGTCAACGCCGCCCGCGTGGAGGCCCAGGCCGCGTTCGACGCGCGCCGCGAGGTCCTGCTCGCCGAGCGCGACGCCCGGGTGCTGGCCGAGGAGACCGTCGACGTCACCCTGCCCTGGGACCGCCGCCCGCGCGGCGCGCGCCACCCCATCACCCAGCTGTCCGAGCGGATCGCCGACATTTTCGTCGGGATGGGCTGGGAGGTCGCCGAGGGCCCCGAGGTCGAGGCGTCCTGGCTGAACTTCGACGCGCTCAACTTCGGCAAGGACCACCCGGCCCGCACCATGCAGGACACCTTCTACCTGGGTGACCCCGAGCGCGGGCAGGACTCGGGCACGGTGCTGCGCACGCACACCTCGCCGGTCCAGGTCCGGTCGCTGCTGGAGCGCGAGTTGCCGGTCTACGTCGTCTGCCCGGGCCGGACCTTCCGCACCGACGAGCTCGACGCCACCCACACCCCGGTGTTCCACCAGGTCGAGGGCCTCGCCGTCGACCGCGGGCTGACCATGGCCCATCTCAAGGGGACGCTCGACGCGTTCGCCCGCGCGGTCTTCGGCCCCGAGGCCGGGACCCGCATGCGACCGTCGTACTTCCCGTTCACCGAGCCCTCGGCCGAGGTGGACCTGTGGTTCCCGCAGAAGAAGGGCGGCCCCGGCTGGGTCGAGTGGGGCGGCTGCGGCATGGTCAACCCGAACGTCCTGCGCGCCTGCGGCGTCGACACCGAGGTGTACTCCGGGTTCGCCTTCGGCATGGGCATCGAGCGGACCCTCATGTTCCGCAACGGCATCCCGGACATGCGGGACATGGTCGAGGGCGACGTCCGCTTCTCGACCGCGTTCGGCGTCTGACCCGGCCCACCCCGCTTCCACACGAGGAGTTCTGAGCAGTGCGAGTGTCCGCGTCCTGGCTCGCCCGGCACATCGACCCGGCGGCGCTGCCCGCCGGGCCCGAGGCGATCGGCGACGCCTTCGTCCGCGTCGGGCTGGAGGTCGAGGACATCCACCCGGCTCCCGCGATCACCGGGCCGGTGACCGTCGCCCGCGTGCAGGAGATCGAGGAGCTCACCGGGTTCAAGAAGCCGATCCGGTACTGCCGGGTGGGCTTCGAAGGAGCACGTCACCGCTACGTGGTGTGCGGTGCCCGGAACTTCGCCGTCGGCGACCTCGTCGTCGTCACCGAGCCGGGTGCCGTGCTCCCCGGCGACTTCGCGATCGCGCAACGCACGACCTACGGCAAGGTCTCCGACGGCATGATCGCCTCGGCGAAGGAGCTCGGCCTCGGCGCCGACACCGGCGGCATCCTCGTGCTCCCGCCCGGCACCGCCGAGCCCGGCGACGACGCGCTGGAGGTCCTCGGGCTCACCGAGCCCGTCGTCGAGCTCGCCGTCACCCCGGACCGGGGCTACTGCTTCGCCGTCCGCGGCCTCGCCCGCGAGCTCGCGACCTCGCTCGACGCCGACTACACCGACCCGGTCACCCGGGTCGCCGTCCCGGACACCACCGGCGACGCCTGGCCGGTCCGGCTCGCCGACACCGACGCCTGCCCGCGGTTCGTCGCGCGGCGGGTCGACGGCGTCGACCCGGCCGCGCCCAGTCCGTGGTGGATGCAGCGCGCGCTGCTCTCGGCCGGGATGCGCCCGATCTCGCTGGTCGTCGACGTCACCAACTACGTGATGCTCGACCTCGGTCAGCCGCTGCACGCCTACGACGCGTCCCGGCTGAGCGGCGCCATCGAGGTCCGCCGCGCGACGACGGGGGAGAAGCTGCAGACCCTCGACGGCCAGACCCGCGCCCTGGACCCCGACGACCTGCTCATCACCGACGACTCCGGCCCGATCGGGCTCGCCGGCGTGATGGGCGGGGCGTCCACCGAGATCCCCGCGCCGGAGGACCTCGCCGACGGCGCCCGGGTCGACGTCCTGCTGGAGGCCGCGCACTTCTCGCCGCCGGTGATCGCGCGCGCCGCACGCCGGCACAAGCTGCCCAGCGAGGCGTCCAAGCGGTTCGAGCGGGTCGTGGACCCGGCGCTCCCGCCGGTCGCGGCCGAGCGTGCCGCGCAGCTGCTCGTCGAGCTCGGCGGCGGCACCCTCGCCGACGGGCGCACCGACGAAGGCGGGGTCCCCGCCGTCGCGAGCGTGCGGATGCCGCTGTCGATGCCCGACCGCGTCGCCGGGGTCGAGTACCCGCGCGGGGCCACCGTGCGGCGCCTGACCCAGGTCGGCTGCGCGATCTCCCTGGACACCGGCGCCGGCGGGGAGGGTGTCGTCGTCGCGACCCCGCCGACCTGGCGCCCGGACCTCACCATGGCCGCCGACCTGGTGGAGGAGGTGCTGCGGCTGGAGGGCTACGACGCCATCCCGTCGGTGCTGCCCGCCGCCCCGGCCGGGCATGGCCTGACCGCCGCCCAGCAGCGCCGTCGCGCGGTGTCCCGGGCCCTCGCCGAGGCGGGCCACGTCGAGGTGCTGCCGTTCCCGTTCGTCTCCGACGCCGTCTGGGACGACCTGGGCCTGGCCGCCGACGACGAGCGCCGCCGCACCGTCGCCGTCACCAACCCGCTCGACGCCGAGCGGTCCCGGCTCGCGACGACCCTGCTCCCCGGCCTGCTCGACATGCTGGTGCGCAACCGTTTCCGCGGCGCCGAGGACCTCGCGCTGTACGCGATCGCCCAGGTCGTGCAGCCGGGGGAGACCACCCCCGCGATGCCCGACCCGGCCGTCACCGGCCGTCCCTCCGACGACGAGTACGCCGCCCTGCGCGCCGCGCTGCCCGACCAGCCCGTCCACGTCGGGATCGTCCTCGCCGGGAACCGTGAGCCGCGTGGCTGGTGGGGCCCGGGCCGTCCGGCGTCCTGGTCCGACGCCGTCGAGGCGGCCCGGCTGACCGGTTCCGCCGCCGGGGTGGAGCTGCGGCCACGCCGCGCCGAGCGCGCACCGTGGCACCCCGGCCGGTGCGCCGAGCTCGTCCTGGTCGACGCGGCCGGGACCGACACCGTCGTCGGGTACGCCGGTGAGCTGCACCCCAAGGTCGTCGAGGCGCTGGGGCTGCCGGCCCGCACCGCCGCGGCCGAGATCGACCTCGACGCGATTCCGCTGCGGGAGAACCTGCCGGTGCCGCGGGTGTCGGCGTTCCCGCCGGTCGCGGTGGACGTCGCGCTGGTCGCCGACGAGTCGGTCCCGGCGGCGGACCTCGCCGACGCGCTCACCGCGGGCGCGGGGGAGCTGCTGGAGTCGGTGCGGCTGTTCGACGTCTACACCGGTGACCAGGTCGGACAGGGGCGCCGTTCGCTGGCGTTCTCGCTGCGCCTGCGCGCCTCGGACCGCACGCTGACCAGCGAGGAGGCGAACGCCGCCCGCGACGCGGCGGTCGCCGAGGCCACGGCCCGGCACGGGGCCGCGCTGCGCTGAGCCCGGGCCCGCAGCGGTCCGTGCCGCGCCGGCCCCGGCCGGCTCAGCGCGGGACCGCCGCGGCCGCGGCCACCGCTGCGGCCCGCCACTGGTCCCGGGACGGGGTCCGCCCCGCGACCGCCACCGTCACGAGGTACCGGGCGGTGGCCAGCTGCAGGGTCGGCCCGGCGACGGTGTCGAGCACCGTCGCCGAGGTCCCCGCCGGCCGCCCGGTCACCGCGCTGCCGTGCCGCGCGGCGGCGACGTAGCCGGCGGGGGTGCTCCGGTTGGTCGTGTAGGCGTTCACCGACACCGTCACGCCGTCGGCGAGCGCGAAACAGGCCCGGGTGCGGGTCCCGTCGGTGCGGGTGACCACGGCGTTCGTCGCCGGCGCGACCGGTGGGCCGCCCAGCAACCCGGTCAGCGCCGCACGGTCGAGCAGGCACTCGTCGGCCACCACGTCGGAGGTCAGCGGGGCCGGCGCGGCGGCCGGCGCAGCCGGCGCGGCGGCCCGCGTGGGAGCGGCGCGCGGCGCGTCCGGTGCGGGCCGGGTCCGGCCGTCCGGGACACGGGACGCACCGTCCCCGACCGGCACCGGCGGCACCGTGCGGGCCGTGCCGTCCCCGCCGTCCCCGCCGTCGGGGAGACCGGACGAGGGCGGAACCGGGACGGGCGGGACCGTCGTCGTCGGACGGCCGTCGGTGGTCGGGGCGGCGAGCGGTCCGTTCGACAGCGGCCCCGGCACCGTGAACGACGTCGGCGGTCGCCGCGTGGGCTCCACCGGAGCCGCCGCGGTCGAGGGCAGCGCCGGCCCCTGCCCGGTGGGCCACGGCGTGCCGGCCACGGTCGACGCGCACCCGCCGAGCAGCACCGCGAGCACTGCCGTGACCACCGCGGTGACCGCCGCCGTCACGGTCGCCGACCGTTCCCGGGCAGGCGTGCCCGCGCCCGGTCCCACCCCGCGTGTCACCCGTCGCCGCACCCGCGGGAAACTAGGCGCCGGACGTGCCCGCCGGGCCCGGTTCCGCCCCGCCCGGTCGCGATCGCGAATCCCGATTGCATGGCTTTGCGTCGCCGTGCATACTCATCCACGTGGTACGCATCGCAGTGGCGGGAGCCAGTGGCTACGTCGGGGGAGAGCTCCTCCGGCTGCTGCTCGCACATCCCGAGGTGGAGATCGGCGCCCTCACGGCCGGCGGGAACGCGGGCACGCGTCTGGGCGAGCACCAGCCGCACCTGACCCCGCTCGCGGACCGCGTCCTGGGCGAGAGCACGGCGGAGAACCTCGCCGGACACGACGCGGTGTTCCTGGCCCTGCCGCACGGCAAGTCCGCCGAGCTGGCGGCGCAGCTGGGGCCGGACACCCTCGTCGTGGACTGCGGGGCGGACCACCGCCTGACCGACCCGGCCGCCTGGGACCGGTGGTACGGCGGCGAGCACGCCGGGCACTGGCCCTACGGGCTGCCCGAGCTGCCCGGCGCCCGGGCGTCGCTGATCGGCACCCGGCGCGTCGCGGTGCCCGGCTGCTACCCGACCGGGACCAGCCTCGCGCTGGTCCCCGCGCTGGTCGCCGTCCTGGTCGCCCCCGAGGTCGTGATCACCGCGGTCACCGGCACCTCCGGTGCGGGCAAGTCGCTCAAGCCGCACCTGCTGGGCGCGGAGGTCATGGGGTCGCTGTCGGCGTACGGCGTCGGCGGTGTGCACCGGCACACCCCCGAGATCGCGCAGAACCTGTCCGCCGCGCTCGGCTCGCCCGTCTCGGTCAGCTTCACCCCGGTGCTCGCGCCGCTGCCGCGCGGCATCCTCGCCTCCTGCTCGGCCCTGCTGGCCGACCCGGCGACCGATGCGGCCGCGGTCCGGTCGGTCTACGAGAAGGCCTACGCCGACGAGCCGTTCGTGCACCTGCTGCCGGAGGGCCAGTGGCCCACCACGGCGCAGACCCTGGGCTCCAACAACGTCGCGCTGCAGGTCACCGTCGACGCCGACGCGGGCCGCCTCGTCGTCGTCTCGGCGATCGACAACCTGACCAAGGGCACCGCGGGCGGCGCCGTCCAGTGCATGAACCTGGCCCTCGGTCTGCCCGAGACCACCGGCCTGCCGACGACGGGAGTGGCGCCGTGAGCGTGACCGCAGCCAAGGGCTTCCGGGCCGCCGGGATCGCCGCCGGGATCAAGAAGTCCGGGCGGGCCGACCTGGCGCTCGTGGTGAACGACGGCCCGCGCACCGAGGCCGCCGGGGTCTTCACCCGCAACAAGGTCAAGGCCGCTCCCGTCCTGTGGTCGCAGCAGGTGCTGACCACCGGCTCGCTGCGCGCGGTCGTCCTCAACTCCGGCGGGGCGAACGCCTGCACCGGGGCCGAGGGCTTCCAGACGGCGCACGCCACCGCGGAGCAGGCCGCCGAGGTGCTCGGCTGCGGCGCTATCGATGTCGCCGTGTGCTCCACCGGCCTCATCGGCGAGCAGCTCCCGCGGGAGACCCTGCTCGCCGGGGTCCGGACGGCCGCCGGGGAGCTGGCGTCGGGGCCCGAGGCCGGGTCCGCCGTCGCCGGCGCGATCATGACGACCGACACCGTCCCGAAGGAGTCCGTCGTCACCGACCCGGCTGGCTGGACCGTCGGGGGCACGACCAAGGGCGCCGGGATGATCGCACCGTCGATGGCGACGATGCTCAGCGTGCTCACCACCGATGCGGTGCTCGACCGGGCGACGCTCGACGCCGCGCTGCGCGAGGCCGTCCGCTACAGCTTCGACCGGCTCGACGTCGACGGCTCGATGTCCACCAACGACACCGTGCTGGTGCTGGCCTCCGGCGCGTCCGGCGTCGAGGCCGACCCGGCGGTGTTCACCGCCGCGCTCACCCGCGTGTGCCGTGACCTCGCCGAGCAGATGCAGGCCGACGCCGAGGGCGTCACCAAGCGCATCACCGTGCGGGTCACCGGCGCCGCCTCCGAGGACGACGCGGTGACCGTCGCCCGCATGATCGCCCGCGACTCCCTGGTGAAGACCGCGATGTTCGGATCCGACCCCAACTGGGGCCGGGTCGCGGCCGCCGCCGGGTACGCCGACGCCGAGATCGACCCCGAGCACCTCGACGTCACGATCAACGGCGTGCTGCTGTGCAAGGGCGCGGCCGTGGCCGGGGACCGGGCCGACTGCGACCTGTCCGGGAAGGACGTCCTGATCGAGGTCGGGCTGGGCCTGTCCGGCGGGGCCGAGGGGCACACCGCGGAGATCAGGACCACCGACCTGTCACACGCCTACGTCGAGGAGAACAGTGCCTACTCCTCCTGAGCCGGTCGCCCCGGACGCGCTGCCCCAGCCGCAGATCGCGCCGTCCCCGGAGACCCCGGCCCGGCTGAAGCGGGCGGGGGAGAAGGCGGGCGTGCTCGCCGAGGCGCTGCCCTGGCTGCAGCGGTTCCACGGCCGGATCGTCGTCGTCAAGTACGGCGGGAACGCCATGATCGACGAGGAGCTGAAGCCGGCCTTCGCCCGGGACATGGTGTTCCTGCGGCTCGCCGGCATCCACCCGGTCGTCGTGCACGGCGGCGGGCCGCAGATCTCGGCCATGCTGAAGCGGCTCGGCATGCCCGGCGAGTTCCGCGGAGGCCTGCGCGTCACCACCCCGGAGACGATGGAGATCGTCCGGATGGTGCTGTTCGGCCAGGTCGGGCGCGAGCTCGTCGGGCTGATCAACGTCCACGGCCCGTTCGCCGTCGGCCTGTCCGGGGAGGACGCAGGACTGTTCACCGCCGAGAAGCGCACCGCGCTGGTCGGCGGCGAGCCCGTCGACATCGGCCTGGTCGGCGACGTCACGAAGGTCAACCCGGACGCGGTGCTGGACATCATCGCCGCGGGCCGCATCCCGGTCGTCGCGGGCGTCGCGCCGGACGCCGACGGCCAGGTCCACAACATCAACGCCGACAGCGCCGCCGCGGCGCTGGCCGGTGCGCTGGACGCCGCGAAGCTCGTGGTGCTCACCGACGTCGAGGGTCTCTACGCGAACTACCCCGACCCGGAGTCGATCATCACCTCGCTGACGGCGGACCAGCTGGAGCCGATGCTGCCCCGCCTGGAGAGCGGCATGGCCCCGAAGATGGAGGCCTGCCTGCGCGCCGTGCGCTCGGGCGTCGGACAGGCCCATGTGATCGACGGGCGGGTGCCGCACTCGGTCCTGCTCGAGGTGTTCACGCACGAGGGCGTCGGCACGATGGTGCTGCCGGACGCCCCCGGTGCCACGGCTGGGGGAACGACATGAGCACGCACGCGCAGCGGTGGCAGGCCGCCCTGATGAACAACTACGGGACCCCGCCGCTGACCCTGGTCCGCGGCGAGGGCGCCCGGGTGTGGGACGCCGAGGGTCGCGCCTACCTGGACCTGTACGCCGGGCTCGCGGTCAACGCGCTCGGGCATGCGCACCCGGCCGTCGTCGAGGCGGTGTCCGAGCAGGTCCGCACCCTCGGCCACACCTCGAACTTCTTCATCACCGAGCCCGCGCTGCAGCTCGCCGAGCGGCTGCAGGCCCTGCTCGGCCGCGACGACGCCCGCACCCTGCTCTGCAACTCCGGCACCGAGGCCAACGAGGCCGCTTTCAAGATCGCCCGCCGGACGGGCAGGCCGGAGATCATCGCCTGTGAGGGCGCGTTCCACGGCCGCACGATGGGCGCGCTCGCGCTGACCGGGCAGCCCGCCAAGCGAGCCCCGTTCGAGCCGATGCCCGCCGGGGTGACACACATCCCGTTCGGTGACGTCGCCGCACTCGACGCCGCGGTGACCGAGCGGACCGCCGCGGTGGTCCTGGAGCCGATCCTCGGCGAGGCCGGCGTGATCGTGCCTCCCGAGGGGTACCTGGCGCAGGCCCGGCGGATCACCGCCGAGCGCGGCGCGCTGCTCGTCCTCGACGAGGTGCAGACCGGCATCGGCCGCACCGGGTACTGGTTCGCCCACCAGGCGCACGGCGTGCTCCCGGACGTGGTCACCCTGGCCAAGGGCCTCGGTGGCGGCCTCCCGATCGGTGCCTGCATCGGGCTCGGCGACGCCGCCGCCCTGCTCGAGCCCGGGCAGCACGGCACCACCTTCGGCGGCAACCCGGTGACCTGCGCCGCGGCGCTCGCCGTGCTCGACACGGTCGCGGCCGAGGGTCTGCTCGGCCACGCCGACCGGCTCGGCAAGGAGATCCGCAGCCGGATCGACGGTCTCGGCCACCCCCTCGTCGGCGACGTGTCCGGCGCCGGCCTGCACATCGGCATCGGCCTCACCGCGCCGGTCGCCGCGCAGGCCGCCGCGGCCGCCCGCGACGCCGGGATCCTGATCAACAACGCCACCCCGGACCGGCTCCGGCTGGCCCCGGCTCTGACCCTGACCGACGACGAGGCCGAGGAGTTCCTGACGGCCTTCCCGGCGTTCCTCGACGCCGCCGCGGCCCAGCACGAGGGGCAGGGGAGCTGATGGTCCGCCACCTGCTGCGGGACGACGACCTGACCCCGGCCGAGCAGGCCGAGGTCCTCGATCTCGCCGACCGGCTCAAGGCCGACCCCTTCGCCGAGCGCCCGCTGGCCGGTCCGCGTGCGGTGGGGGTCGTGTTCGACAAGTCCTCCACCCGCACCCGGGTGTCGTTCGAGGCCGGGATCACCCAGCTCGGTGGCACCGCGATCATCCTCGACGGCACGACCAGCCAGCTCGGGCGCGGTGAGACGATCTCCGACACCGCCCGGGTGCTGTCGCGTTACCTCGACGCGATCGTGTGGCGCACCAGCGGCCAGGAGCGGATCGAGGAGATGGCCGCCGCGGCGACCGTGCCGGTGGTCAACGCGCTGACCGACACGTTCCACCCGTGCCAGATCCTGGCGGACCTGCAGACCGTGCGGGAGCGGTTCGGCCGCCTCGCCGGGCTCACCCTGACCTACCTGGGCGACGGAGCGAACAACATCGCCCACTCGCTGCTGCTCGGCGGCGCCACCGCCGGGCTGAACGTGCGGATCGCCGCGCCCGCCGGGTTCACCCCCGACGACGACGTCCTGCGCGACGCGAAGGCCCGGGCCGAGCAGACCGGCGGTTCGGTCGCGCTCGTCGCGGACCCGGTGGCCGCCGTGGCGGGGGCCCAGGTCGTCGTCACCGACACCTGGACCTCGATGGGCCAGGAGGACGACGGCCTGGACCGGGTCGCGCCGTTCCGGCCGTACCAGGTCAACGCCGCCCTGCTGGAGCACGCCGCGCCGGACGCGATCGTGCTGCACTGCCTGCCGGCCCACCGCGGCGACGAGATCACCGACGAGGTCCTCGACGGCCCGGCCAGCGCCGTCTGGGACGAGGCCGAGAACCGGCTGCACGCGCAGAAGGCGCTGCTCGCCTGGCTCCTGCGGCATGGGTGAGACCGACCGCGACCGGAGGAACCCGGTCAACCGGGCCCGACGGCAGGCCGCCGTCATCGACGTGATCTGGAACCACCAGCTGAGCAGCCAGGTCGAGATCATCGGGCTGCTCCACGAGCGGCACGGCATCGAGACGACCCAGGCCACGCTGTCGCGGGACCTCGACGAGCTCGGTGCGGTGAAGCTGCGCGGCGCCGACGGCGGGCAGCCGGTCTACCGCATCCCCGAGGACGGCAGCCCGGTGCGCGGGGTCGAGGGCGGCACCGTCCGGGTGGCCCGGTTGCTGGGGGAGCTGCTCGTGTCCGCCGACGCGAGTGGGAACCTGGCCGTCCTGCGTACCCCGCCGGGCGCGGCGCACTACCTCGCGAGCGCCCTCGACCGGGCCGCACTGCACGACGTCGTCGGCACCATCGCCGGGGACGACACGGTCATCGTCGTCGCCCGTGAGCCCCTCACCGGGGCGGAGCTGGCCGAGCGGCTGCAGGACCTGTCCCGGAGGGCCCACGCGGCCACCGGGGCGCACGACGAACGAGAAGGAGACCCGACATGACCGACGCGGACCCCCGACGGGGCGCGGTCGCCGGTGGCGGAGCGCTGTGGGGTGGCCGGTTCGCGTCCGGTCCGGCCGACGCGCTCGCGGCGCTGTCGAAGTCCACGCACTTCGACTGGGCACTGGCCCCCTACGACATCCGCGGCTCGAAGGCGCACGCCCGGGTCCTGCACCGCGCCGGTCTGCTGACCGACGAGGAGCTGTCGGGGATGCACAAGGCACTCGACGAGCTCGCCGCCGACGTCGCCTCCGGGGCGTTCGGCCCCGACCCGGGCGACGAGGACGTGCACACCGCGCTCGAGCGCGGCCTGATCGAGCGGGCGGGCGTCGACCTGGGCGGGAAGCTGCGGGCCGGTCGCTCGCGCAACGACCAGGTCGCCACCCAGTTCCGGATGTGGCTGCGCGACGCCGTGCGGCGGGTCGGTTCCGGCGTGCTCGACGTCGTCGACGCACTCGTCGACCAGGCGCAGGCCCACCCCGACGCCCCGATGCCCGGCCGCACGCACCTGCAGCACGCGCAGCCGGTGCTGCTCGGCCACCAGCTCGCCGCGCACGCCCAGGCCCTGCTGCGCGACGTCGACCGGCTGGCCGACTGGGACCGGCGCAGCGCCTGGTCGCCGTACGGCTCCGGCGCGCTGGCCGGCTCCTCGCTCGGGCTCGACCCGGAGGCCGTCGCCGCCGAGCTCGGCTTCACCGGGTCCTCGGCCAACTCGATCGACGGGACCGCCGCGCGCGACTTCGCGGCCGAGGCCGCGTTCGTCCTCGCGATGATCGGCGTCGACCTGTCGCGGCTGTCGGAGGAGGTCATCCTCTGGGCGACGGCCGAGTTCGGCTACGTCACCCTCGACGACGCGTTCTCCACCGGCAGCTCGATCATGCCGCAGAAGAAGAACCCCGACGTCGCCGAGCTGGCCCGCGGGAAGTCCGGCCGGCTGGTCGGCAACCTCGCCGGGCTCATGACCACCCTCAAGGGGCTCCCGCTGGCCTACAACCGGGACCTGCAGGAGGACAAGGAGCCGCTGTTCGACTCGGTCGCGCAGCTGGAGCTCCTGCTCCCCGCGGTCGCCGGGATGGTGGCCACCCTGACCTTCCACACCGAGCGGCTCGCCGAGCTGGCCCCGGCCGGGTTCACCCTGGCCACCGACGTCGCCGAGTGGCTCGTCCGGCAGGGCGTGCCGTTCCGGGTCGCCCACGAGGCCGCGGGCGGCTGCGTCCGCGCCGCCGAGGCCCGCGGCGTCGGGCTGGAGGACCTGACCGACGCCGAGCTGGCCGCCGTGCACCCGGCACTGGACCCGAGTGTGCGCGAGGTACTGACCGTGGAAGGCTCCATCGCGTCGCGGAACGCCCGCGGTGGGACGGCCGGCGACCGGGTTGCCGAGCAGCTCACCGACCTGCGTACCGCGGTCGGAGCAGCGCGAGAGTTCACCGGAGGAACCGCATGACCGACCCTGCCGCAGCCTACGAGGAGCTCAAGGCCGCCGGCCTGAAGCTCGACCTGACGCGGGGCAAGCCGTCCGCGCAGCAGCTGGACCTGTCCCACGAGCTGCTCGGCCTGCCGGGCGCGGGACAGTTCCGCGCGGCCGACGGCACCGACACCCGCAACTACGGCGGCGGCCAGGGTCTGCCCGAGCTGCGCGAGATCTTCGCGCCGTCGCTCCAGGTCCCGGTCGGGCAGCTGGTGGCGGCCAACAACTCCAGCCTCGAGCTCATGCACGACACCCTCGTGCACGCACTGCTGACCGCGCTGCCCGGCGCCCCGACCCGCTGGGTCGACGCCGGCCGCGTGGCGTTCATCGCCCCGGTCCCCGGCTACGACCGGCACTACGGCGTGTGCGAGCGCCTGGGGATCGACCTGGTCACCGTCGGCATGACCGCCGACGGCCCCGACATGGACGAGGTCGAGCGGCTCGTCGCCGAGGACCCGTCGATCAAGGGCATCTGGTGCGTGCCGAAGTACTCGAACCCCGACGGCGTCGTCTACTCCGACGAGGTCGTGCGCCGGTTGGCCACCATGCCGACCGCCGCCCCGGACTTCCGGATCATGTGGGACAACGCCTACGCGGTGCACCACCTGACGACCGAGGAGATCGAGATCGCCGACGTCCTCGCGCTCGCGGCCGAGGCGGGCAACCCGGACCGGCCGTTCGTCTTCGGGTCCACCTCGAAGATCACCCTCGCCGGTGCGGGCGTCGCGTTCTTCGGTGCCTCGCAGGCGAACGTCGACTGGTGGCTGAAGCTGGCGTCGAAGAAGACGATCGGCCCGGACAAGGTCAACCACCTCCGCCATGCGCTGTTCCTCAAGGACGCGGCCGGGCTGCGCGCGCACATGGCCGCGCACCGCGAGCTGATCGCCCCGAAGTTCGCTGCGGTCGACCGTCTGCTGACCGAGGCGTTCGCCGACGTCGACGGCGTGACCTGGACGAAGCCGAAGGGCGGCTACTTCGTGAGCCTGACCGTCCCGGACGGCCTCGCCTCGGAGGTCGTGCGCCTGGCCAAGGAGGCGGGCATCGTCCTGACCCCGGCCGGTGCGACGCACCCCTACGGCAAGGACCCGCAGGACGCGACCATCCGTCTCGCCCCGACCCTGCCCCCGCTCGACGAGGTCGAGAAAGCCATGGCCGGTGTCGTGACCTGCGTGCAGCTGGCGCTCGCGCGCCGCTGATGGCGGACGACGACCACACGGAGGGGCCCGGCCGGGACGACCGGCCGGGCCCCTCCGGTCTGCTGGACCGGTCCGCCCTGGCCGTCGATGTCCTGCCCGCCGCGCGACGCCTGCTCGGCTGCGTCCTCGAGGCCGACACCCCCGACGGCACGGTCGCGGTGCGGCTGGTCGAGGTGGAGGCCTACCGGGGCCGCGACGACCCCGCGTCGCACTGCTACCGGGGCCGGACCCCGCGCAACGCGGTGATGTTCGGGCCGCCCGGGCACCTGTACGTCTACTTCGTCTACGGCATGCACTTCTGCGCGAACGTGTCGTGCCTGCCCGACGGCGAGCCGGGCGCGGTGCTGCTGCGCGCCGGCGAGCTGCTCACCGACCCGGGGGTGGCCCGGGAGCGCCGGCCCACCGCCCGCCGCGACGCCGACGTGGCCCGCGGACCCGCACGGCTGGCCGCGCTCCTCGGGCTGCGGCGCGAGGACGACGGGACCGACGTCACCGACCCGGCCTCCCGGGTACGGCTGCGAGTGGGGACCCCGCTCGCTCCGGAGCTCGTCCGGTCCGGACCCCGGGTGGGCGTCGCCGCGGCGGCCGAGCTGCCGTGGCGGTACTGGGTCGACGGCTCGCCCGCGGTCAGCCCGTACCGGGCCGGGACGCGCCGTCGTCGCAGCGCCTGAGGAACCCGCGTGCACGCGCCGCGGCGGCCCGACCAAGATGGGCACCGTGGGTACCGACATCCTCGACGACCTGGAGTGGCGCGGCCTGATCGCGCAGAGCACCGACCGCGACGCGCTCGCGAAGGAGCTCGCCGCCGGCGACCCGGTGTCGATCTATGCCGGGTTCGACCCGACCGCGTCCAGCCTGCACGCCGGGCACCTGATCCCGATGCTGACGCTGCGCCGGTTCCAGGAGGCCGGCCACCGTCCGGCGATCCTCGCGGGCGGCGCGACCGGCATGATCGGCGACCCGCGTGACGTGGGGGAGCGGACGCTCAACGACGCCGCGACCGTGGCCGACTGGACGAACCTGATCCGCGGACAGCTGGAGCGCTTCGTCTCCTTCGACGGCGGGCCGACCGGCGCCACCGCCGTCAACAACCTGGACTGGACCGGGCAGCAGACGGTCCTGGAGTTCCTGCGCGACCTCGGCAAGCACTTCCCGGTCAGCACGATGATCTCGCGGGACACGGTGAAGCGTCGCCTCGCCGGCGACGGGATGTCCTACACCGAGTTCAGCTACCTGCTCCTGCAGGCCCAGGACTACCTGCACCTCTACCGCGAGCTCGGGGTGCGGCTGCAGATCGGCGGGTCCGACCAGTGGGGCAACATCGTCGGAGGTGTCGACCTCATCCGTCGGGTGACCGGTGACCACGTCCACGCGCTGACCCTGCGGCTGGTCACCGACTCCGAGGGCCGCAAGTTCGGCAAGTCCACCGGGGGCGGCAACGTCTGGCTCGACCCGGACCGCACCTCGCCGTACGCCTGGTACCAGTACTTCGTGAACGTCGCCGACGCCGACGCGATCACCTACCTGAAGCTCTTCACCTTCCTCGACCGAGCCGAGATCGAGGCGCTGGAGACCGAGCTGGCCGAGAAGCCGCACCTGCGTGGCGCACAACGGCGTCTCGCCGCCGAGCTGACGACGTTGGTGCACGGCGAGGAGCAGACGAGGCAGGTGACGACCGCGAGCCAGGCCCTGTTCGGCCGGGCCGAGCTCACCGACCTGGACGCGGCCACCCTCGGCGCCGCGCTCGCCGAGGTGCCGACGGCCGACGCCGGCCCGGCCGACACGATCGTCGACCTGCTCGTCGCCACCGGCCTGACCGACAGCAAGGGCGCAGCCCGTCGTGCGGTGAAGGAGGGCGGCGCGTACGTCAACAACGTCAAGATCGTCGACGAGGAGTGGGTACCGGGAGCCGGTGACGTCCTCGACGGCGGCTGGCTTGTGGTGCGCCGGGGGAAGCGCAACCTGGCCGGTGTGCGGGTCCGAGCGGCCTGATCGAGCGTTGACCTGCAGGAACACCAGAAGGGGACCCCCCTGTGAAACGCCTCCGGAGCATCCTGTAACTTTCTCGATGTCGCCAGGACGGGGCGGACGAGAGCGAGACCGGCCGACAGGCCAGGGACGCGGATCCGGACCGGAGGCGACGGCCCAGGAACTTCACTTCGGTGAAGATCCGGCCGCCCGGAGTGAGGCTTGACGCCGCTCTCCGGTACACGTAGCATAAGAGAGTTGCCTCCTCGCGGGGCTGACTCTGACGCCCCGGGGCGACGGCCATCAGGCCCGGTTCCCGAGCGCGGGTGTCTTTTGAGAACTCAACAGTGTGTCGAGCTATTTGAATCGGTTTGGCGTTTTGTGCCAAATTGTTTGTTTGGTTGCAGCATTCGGCCTCCGTCGGGTGTTGTGGCTAGTGTTTGTTTGTCAGGGTTTTGTTGGAGAGTTTGATCCTGGCTCAGGACGAACGCTGGCGGCGTGCTTAACACATGCAAGTCGAGCGGTAAGGCCCTTTCGGGGGTACACGAGCGGCGAACGGGTGAGTAACACGTGGGTGACCTGCCCTCCACTCTGGGATAAGCCTGGGAAACTGGGTCTAATACCGGATAGGACCACTGGCTGCATGGTTGGTGGTGGAAAGTTTTTTCGGTGGGGGATGGGCCCGCGGCCTATCAGCTTGTTGGTGGGGTGATGGCCTACCAAGGCGGTGACGGGTAGCCGGCCTGAGAGGGCGACCGGCCACACTGGGACTGAGACACGGCCCAGACTCCTACGGGAGGCAGCAGTGGGGAATATTGCGCAATGGGCGGAAGCCTGACGCAGCGACGCCGCGTGGGGGATGACGGCCTTCGGGTTGTAAACCTCTTTCGTCAGGGACGAAGAGTGATTGACGGTACCTGGAGAAGAAGCACCGGCCAACTACGTGCCAGCAGCCGCGGTAAAACGTAGGGTGCGAGCGTTGTCCGGAATTATTGGGCGTAAAGAGCTCGTAGGCGGTGTGTCGCGTCGGCCGTGAAAACTTGGGGCTTAACTCTGAGCGTGCGGTCGATACGGGCATCACTTGAGTTCGGCAGGGGAGACTGGAATTCCTGGTGTAGCGGTGAAATGCGCAGATATCAGGAGGAACACCGGTGGCGAAGGCGGGTCTCTGGGCCGATACTGACGCTGAGGAGCGAAAGCGTGGGGAGCGAACAGGATTAGATACCCTGGTAGTCCACGCCGTAAACGTTGGGCGCTAGGTGTGGGGACCATTCCACGGTTTCTGTGCCGCAGCTAACGCATTAAGCGCCCCGCCTGGGGAGTACGGCCGCAAGGCTAAAACTCAAAGGAATTGACGGGGGCCCGCACAAGCGGCGGAGCATGTGGATTAATTCGATGCAACGCGAAGAACCTTACCTGGGTTTGACATGCACCAGACATCCCTAGAGATAGGGCTTCCCTTGTGGTTGGTGTGCAGGTGGTGCATGGCTGTCGTCAGCTCGTGTCGTGAGATGTTGGGTTAAGTCCCGCAACGAGCGCAACCCTTGTTCCATGTTGCCAGCACGTTATGGTGGGGACTCATGGGAGACTGCCGGGGTCAACTCGGAGGAGGGTGGGGATGACGTCAAGTCATCATGCCCCTTATGTCCAGGGCTTCACACATGCTACAATGGCTCATACAGAGGGCTGCGAGACCGTGAGGTGGAGCGAATCCCTTAAAGTGAGTCTCAGTTCGGATCGGGGTCTGCAACTCGACCCCGTGAAGTTGGAGTCGCTAGTAATCGCAGATCAGCAACGCTGCGGTGAATACGTTCCCGGGCCTTGTACACACCGCCCGTCACGTCACGAAAGTTGGTAACACCCGAAGCCGGCGGCCCAACCCTTGTGGAGGGAGCTGTCGAAGGTGGGACTGGCGATTGGGACGAAGTCGTAACAAGGTAGCCGTACCGGAAGGTGCGGCTGGATCACCTCCTTTCTAAGGAGTCCCATCATGTGATGGGGCACCACATGGCTTCACAGGGTTTTGCTCTGTGGGTTTCTGTGGTTCCTTCATTGAATCGCGCCATCAACTCCGTCTGTGGGTTGGGTGCGTTGGGTGGAACGCAGTTCGTTGGACCGGTTTGGCTTGGCACACTGTTGGGTCCTGAGGAGACACCTGGTGAACGGGTTGTTTTCTTTGGCCGCTCTGGTCGGGGGCTTCCTAACGCCTGCTTGTGGTGGGTGGTGGTTGTTTCTTGGTTGGGTGTGGTTGTGGGTTGAGTGTTGCATAGTGGATGCGAGCATCTTGTTGTGGTCAAGTTGTTAAGAGCACATGGTGGATGCCTGGGCATCAGGAGCCGATGAAGGACGTGGGAGGCCGCGATAGGCCTCGGGGAGCTGTCAACCGAGCTGTGATCCGAGGGTGTCCGAATGGGGAAACCCAGCGCCCGTCATGGGGCGTTACCCGTACCTGAATTCATAGGGTGCGTGGAGGGAACGTGGGGAAGTGAAACATCTCAGTACCCACAGGAAGAGAAAACAATAGTGATTCCGTGAGTAGTGGCGAGCGAAAGCGGATGAGGCTAAACCGTGTCCGTGTCAAGCCGGCAGGCGTTGCGGGTGCGGGGTTGTGAGGCGTGTCGTTCATCTTCTGCCGAGGATGGGACAACGAGAACCGGTGTTAGCGGAACGATTCTGGGATGGTCGGCCGTAGTGGGTGATAGCCCCGTACGCGAAAATGTTTGGTTCTGTTGTGGGCATTGTTCTCGAGTAGCAGCGAGCCCGTGAAATTCGCTGTGAATCTGGCGGGACCACCCGTCAAGCCTAAATACTACCTGGTGACCGATAGCGGACAAGTACCGTGAGGGAAAGGTGAAAAGTACCCCGGGAGGGGAGTGAAATAGTACCTGAAACCGTGTGCTTACAAGCCGTCAGAGCCTTGAGTCCTTCGGGGCGGGGTGATGGCGTGCCTTTTGAAGAATGAGCCTGCGAGTTATGCTTCGTGGCGAGGTTAACCTGTGTGGGGTAGCCGTAGCGAAAGCGAGTCCGAATAGGGCGGTTGAGTCGCGGGGTGTAGACCCGAAGCGGAGTGATCTACCCATGGCCAGGGTGAAGCGTCGGTAAGACGTCGTGGAGGCCCGAACCCACCAGGGTTGAAAACCTGGGGGATGAGCTGTGGGTAGGGGTGAAAGGCCAATCAAACTTCGTGATAGCTGGTTCTCCCCGAAATGCATTTAGGTGCAGCGTCGTGTGTTTCTCACCGGAGGTAGAGCACTGGATGGCCTAGGGGGCCGACAAGCTTACCGAAGTCAGCCAAACTCCGAATGCCGGTGAGTGAGAGCGCGGCAGTGAGACTGCGGGGGATAAGCTTCGTGGTCGAGAGGGAAACAGCCCAGATCACCGGCTAAGGCCCCTAAGCGTGCGCTAAGTGGGAAAGGATGTGGGATCGCCCGGACAACCAGGAGGTTGGCTTAGAAGCAGCCACCCTTGAAAGAGTGCGTAATAGCTCACTGGTCAAGTGGTCCTGCGCCGACAATGTAGCGGGGCTCAAGCGCACCGCCGAAGCCGTGGCAATGACATCTTTGTGGTGTTGTTGGGTAGGGGAGCGTCCTGCGTCTGGTGAAGCCCGGGAGTGATTTACGGGTGGAGGGTGTGGGAGTGAGAATGCAGGCATGAGTAGCGAATGCAGAGTGAGAATCTCTGCCGCCGGATGACCAAGGGTTCCTGGGCCAGGTTGTTCCGCCCAGGGTGAGCCGGGACCTAAGGCGAGGCCGTCAGGCGTAGTCGATGGACAACGGGTTGATATTCCCGTGCTCGTGATAGTGCGTCCATGCCGAGGCTGGTGATGCTAACCATCCGAACCCACCTTCGCTCCTTCGGGAGTGTTGTTTGTGGGGGAGCGTGGGATCCGATCTGGTAGTAGGCAAGTGATGGGGTGACGCAGGAGGGTAGCTCCGCCACGCGGTGGTTGTCGTGGTGTAAGCCTGTAGCCTGATCTCCTAGGTAAATCCGGGGGGTCGTGAGGGGTGAGAGGTGATGCGTAGCCGATTGAGGCGAAGAGGGTGATCCCATGCTGTCGAGAAAAGCCTCTAGCGAGTGTTGTTGCGGCCCGTACCCCAAACCGACACAGGTGGTCAGGTAGAGAATACCGAGGCGATCGAGCGAACTGTGGTTAAGGAATTCGGCAAAATACCTCCGTAACTTCGGGAGAAGGAGGGCCGGTTGTCTTGATGCCCCGTGCGGGCTAGGGATGGCCGGTCGCAGAGACCAGGCCCAAGCGACTGTTTACTAAAAACACAGGTCCGTGCGAAGTCGCAAGACGATGTATACGGACTGACGCCTGCCCGGTGCTGGAACGTTAAGAGGACCTGTTAGTCCCTTTCGGGGGGCGAAGCGGAGAATTTAAGCGCCAGTAAACGGCGGTGGTAACTATAACCATCCTAAGGTAGCGAAATTCCTTGTCGGGTAAGTTCCGACCTGCACGAATGGCGTAACGACTTGGGCGCTGTCTCGACCACAGACTCGGCGAAATTGCACTACGAGTAAAGATGCTCGTTACGCGCGGCAGGACGGAAAGACCCCGGGACCTTTACTATAGCTTGGTATTGGTGCTCGGTTCGGCTTGTGTAGGATAGGTGGGAGACTGTGAAGCTATCACGCCAGTGGTGGTGGAGTCGTTGTTGAAATACCACTCTGGTCGAATTGGGTGTCTTAACCTCGGGCCATGATCTGGTTCAGGGACAGTGCCTGGTGGGTAGTTTAACTGGGGCGGTTGCCTCCCAAAGAGTAACGGAGGCGCCCAAAGGTTCCCTCAGCCTGGTTGGCAATCAGGTGTTGAGTGTAAGTGCACAAGGGAGCTTGACTGTGAGACTGACGGGTCGAGCAGGGACGAAAGTCGGGACTAGTGATCCGGCACCACCTTGTGGAAGGGGTGTCGCTCAACGGATAAAAGGTACCCCGGGGATAACAGGCTGATCTTGCCCAAGAGTCCATATCGACGGCATGGTTTGGCACCTCGATGTCGGCTCGTCGCATCCTGGGGCTGGAGTAGGTCCCAAGGGTTGGGCTGTTCGCCCATTAAAGCGGTACGCGAGCTGGGTTTAGAACGTCGTGAGACAGTTCGGTCCCTATCCGCCGCGCGCGTTGGAGACTTGAGGAAGGCTGTCCCTAGTACGAGAGGACCGGGACGGACGAACCTCTGGTGTGCCAGTTGTCCCGCCAGGGGCACGGCTGGTTGGCTATGTTCGGGAGGGATAACCGCTGAAGGCATCTAAGCGGGAAGCCTGTTCCAAGATGAGGTCTCCCACCACCTTTGAGTGGGTAAGGCTCCCAGGAGATGACTGGGTTGATAGGCCGGAGATGGAAGCCCTGTGAGGGGTGGAGTTGACCGGTACTAATAGGCCGAGGGCTTGCCACAACGAGTTGTTCGCATCCACTGTGTGACCCTGAGCCCACAACCCCTGTGCGGGTTGTGTGTTCGTAGGTCCCCCCATGTTTGTGTGGGGGTTTGTTGAATAGTGTTGTCGGTGGTCATTGCGGTAGGGAAACGCCCGGTCCCATTCCGAACCCGGTAGCTAAGCCTTCCAGCGCCGATGGTACTGCACTCGCCAGGGTGTGGGAGAGTAGGTCGCCGCCGACATTCAACCTCTGAAAGGGGAGTCCGCAACGGTGTAGAAACCGCTGTGGGCTCCCCTTTCTTCGTATGTATGCAGCCGTGTCCGCCTCGCTGCGCGGAGCGGTTCGCCCAGTGTGGTCGCTGACCGCGGAAGTGACGGTGTTCGTTTGTACCCTGACCACGTGACGGACGGGGAACGTCCCGGCAACGGCCGGGCAGGCGAGGGGCGCGGCTCGCGCAGCGGGTCGGGATGGTCGCGCGGCGATGACCAGCGGGGACGGCGCCGTGACGGCGACGACCGCCCGCGTCGCGACGACCGGGCCGGCCGCAGCAGTAGCGACCGTGCGCGGGACGACCGAGGGCGTCCGGGCGACCGTCGTACCGAGGGACGCTCCTGGTCCGACCGGGGCGGACGCGACACCGATCGGGGCGGACGTGACACCGGCCGGCGTGACAGCGGCTTCCGCGGCGACAACCGGGACCGGCCGCGGCGCGACGACGACCGTCGTCCGGCCCGCGACGACGATCGTCGGTCCGGTGGCTCCGACCGCCGTGACTCGTTCCGGGGTGGACGCGACGACCGCGGCAGCCGCCCGTTCCGCGACGACCGTGGTGGCCGGCCCACCTCGGGCCGTGACGACCGCCGTCCCCACCGGGACCGCGACGACCGTGGCCCCCGTCCGCAGCGTGACGACGACCGCGGCGGTCGGTCCTTCCGGGACCGCGACGACCGCGCCGGTCGTCCGGGCTCCGGCCGCGACGACCGTGGTGGCCGCTCGTTCTCGGGCGGCGATGACCGTGGCAGCCGCTCGTTCCGCGGCGACCGCGGAGGACGACCCACGGGTGACCGCGACGATCGTGGCGGCCGCTCCTACCAGGGCCGTGACGACCGACGGCCCGCCCGCGACCGTGACGACCGTGGTGGCCGCCCGTACCGCGACGACCGCGGTGGTCGCCCGGCCGGGGACCGTGACGACCGTGGCGGCCGCTCCTTCGGCGGGCGGGACGACCGCGGTACCCGCTCCTTCCGGGACCGCGACGACCGTGGGCCTCGTCCGCAGCGCGACGACGACCGCGGCGGCCGTTCGTTCCGCGACCGCGAGGACCGGCCCACCCGTCCGTCCCGCGACCGTGACGATCGTGCCGGCCGCTCCTTCGGCGGTCGCGACGACCGTGCCCCCCGTGGCCGTGACGACCGCGGCGGGGACCGGCGCAGCACCTTCCGCGACCGCGATGAGCGTGGCGGCCGTCCCGCAAGCGGCCGTGACGACCGCGCCCCTCGCGGTCGTGACGACCGCGGCGAGGGCCGGCGCAGCACCTTCCGCGACCGCGACGACCGCGGGCCCCGGGAGGAGCGGCCGTATCGCGCCCGCGAGGAACGACCGTCGCAGGGCCGCCCGGTCGAGGGGTCCACGGCCCTGGAGCCCCAGGACGTCGTGCAGACCGACCCGGCTCCGTCGTCGGCCCCGGCCGGTGACACCCCTGTCGTGACCCCGTCGTCGGCCGGCACGCCGGTCCACGACGGTCGCGAGCCTGCACCTTCGACCGGCACCACCTCCGAGGCCGCCACCTCCGACGCCACCGCACCGGGTACCGGCACCCCGGGACCGGACACCTCGTCCGCAGCGGCGGACGGCGCCCCGGCCGGCCGCGACGAGCGCACCGACGACGTGGGCGGCACGGGCACCGTCGCACCCGACAGCCCCCGGACCGACGGCCCCCGGACCGACAGCGACCGGGCCGATAGTGATCGGGCGACGGACACCCGCGGGACCGACTCCCGCGGTGCGGGGGCCGACGCGGTCGACCGTGCCGGGACCGACCCGGTCGCAGCGGGCACGACAGGAGTCGCCGACGGTCCCCGCGCGGACCGCGCGGAGCGTCCCGCAGGGCGCGACGAGCGTCGCCCGCTCCGTGACCGTGACGAGCGTGGCGACCGTGGCCAGCGCCGGGAACGCGACGACCGCGGCCCGCGTGGCGGCCGGGACGACCGTGGACCGCGGGCCGGCCGGGACGACCGCAGGCGCGACGACCGGGGGCGGAACGACCGCGGTCGCAATGAGCGTGGCCGTGATGAGCGTGGCCGTGATGAGCGTGGCCGTGATGACCGTGGCCGCGACGACCGTCCGCGCCGGGCGATCCCGGAGTCGGCCGAGCGGACCTTCGTCGCCGAGCCGGACCTGCCGGCCTCGGTGTCGGCCGCCGAGCTCGACCCGAGTGTGCGACGGGACCTGCGCGGGCTCCAGAAGGAGACCGCCGAGGTCGTGGCGCGGCACCTCGTCGCCGCGGGTCTGCTCGTCGACGAGGACCCCGTGCAGGCCCTGGAGCACGTGCGCTACGCACGCCGCCGCGCGTCGCGGATCGCCGTCGTCCGCGAGGCGGCCGGCATCGTCGCCTACCACGCGGGGGAGTGGAACGAGGCTCTCGGCGAGTTCCGCGCGGCCCGCCGGATGGGCGGCGGACCGGGGCACGTGCACGTCATGGCCGACATCGAGCGCGCCCTCGGACGTCCCGAGCGAGCCCTCGACCTGGCCCGCAGCCCCGAGGCCCGCGACCTCGGCCACGAGGAGCGCATCGAGCTGCTCATCGTCGCCGCGGGCGCCCGGCGCGACCTCGGTGAGGCCGACGCCGCCGTCGTCGGGCTCCAGGTCCCCGAGCTCGACGCGGCGCGCCGCGACCCGTGGAGCGCCCGGCTCTTCTACGCCTACGCCGACAACCTGCTCGCCGCCGGCCGTGAGTCCGAGGCCGTGCAGTGGTTCGTGCACGCCCACGACGCCGACGCGCACCGGGAGACCGACGCGGCCGCGCGGATCGCCGAGCTGACCGGCGACGAGCTCGAGGGCGCCGACGACGAGCTCACCGTCGGCTGGGAGGACGTGCCCCCGGCCGCCGACGACCACGGCACCGACCACCGCACCGAGACCGGCACCGACGCAGGCGGTGCCACGAGCACCGATGCCGACAGTGCACGCGCCGATGCCGCGTCCGCCGACAGCTCCGACAGCGCCGAGACCGAGGCCCCGGTGGTCGACGGGACCGACGAGGACGGGACCGACGAGAACGGGACCGTCGGGGCTGGGACCGTCGGGGACGGCACCCGCGAGGAGCGGACCGGCGAGGACGGGACGGACGACGTCCGCGGGGACGCCGAGGCCGACACCGTCGCCGGTCAGGTGGCGGCCGGTGGGACCACGTCGGGCGCAGTGGACGGGGACGGCCCGTCCGACCCCGAGAGCCCGTCGGGCGCCGGCAGCGCGGCCCCGGAGGGCGGGACCGGACGGGACGACACCGCACCGGACCCGACCGCACCCGTCACCGACCAGGACACGGTTCAGGACCAGGACCAGCGCCGGGACCCCGGGGCCGGCGACCGGTGACCGACGACCTGCTGTCCCGCCACGACGTCCTCCTGGCCGATCTCGACGGCACCCTGTACCGGGGCCCCGAGGTCGTCCCGGGGGCCGTCGAGGCGGTGCTCGGGGCGGCCGACCGCGGCGTGCCCACGGTCTACGTCACCAACAACGCCTCCCGCAGCCCCGCCGACGTCGCTGCGCACCTCGCCGAGCTCGGGTTCCCGGCGCGCGTCGAGGACGTCCGCACCAGCTCGCAGGCCGCGGCCGCGATGCTGGCCGAGCAGCTCCCGCCGGGCGCGCGGGTCCTGGTCGTCGGCACCTCGGCGCTGGCCGAGGAGGTCCGCGCCCGCGGACTCGCCGTCGTCGACGCCGCCGACGGCGCGGACGCCGTCGTCCAGGGGCACTCGCCCGACACCGGATGGCGGATCCTGGCCGAGGCGGTCGTCGCCGTCCGGGCCGGGGCGCTGTGGATCGCCTCCAACGTCGACCCCACCCTGCCCACCGAGCGGGGTGCACTGCCGGGCAACGGCTCGATGGTGCAGGTCGTGCGGACGGCGACCGGCGCGCAGCCGCAGGTGGCGGGCAAGCCCGCCGCCCGGCTGCTCCGCGAGGGGGCCGGCGACGCGCGGGCCCCGCTCGTCATCGGGGACCGGCTCGACACCGACATCGAGGGCGCCAACGCCATGGGCGCCCCGTCGCTGATGGTCCTGACCGGGGTCAGCGGCGCCGCGGACCTGCTCGCCGCCGCCGCGGAGCTGCGCCCCACCCACATCGGGGCCGACCTCGCCGCGCTCACCCGTGCACCGGACGAGCTGGCCCCCGGTCCGCGACCCGGGTGGCACATCGCCGTCGACGGCGGCACGCTCGTGCTCTCCGGCGACGGGGACGGTCCCGAACCCGCGGTGGACGCGCTGCGTGCGCTCTGCGCGGTGGCCTGGGAGCACGGCGTCCAGGACGTCCGCCCCGACGGTGCGGCCGCCGCCGCGGCGCTGGCCGACCTCGGTCTGGCGGAGCCGCCAGGGCGGTGACGCCGCGTCCCCGCCGCTGTCGGGACCGTCGGCTACCGTGGCGTCAGAACCCCGTCCCCGGAGACCATCCATGAGCGTTCCCGCACCCGGACCCCGTCCGGGCGACCCGCGGCCCGAGCAGGACCGCCCGGTCGCTGCCCTGCGTGCCGAGGTCGACGCGGCCGTCGCGGCGCTCGACGCGCTGGACGACCGTCCGGTCGCCGAGCACCCGGCCGCGTTCGAGCGGGTGCACGCCGCGCTCGGCCGCGCGCTGAGCGCCGGCTCGGAACGGGAGTGACGATGGGCCCCACCCGTTCCCGGCTCGACGCCGAGCTCGTCCGCCGCAAGCTCGCCCGCTCCCGCGGCCAGGCCGCCGAGCTGATCGCCGCCGGCCGGGTCGTCGTCAACGGCATGCCGGCGGCGAAGCCCGCCACCGTGGTGGACCGGGACGCACCCGTCCTCGTCCGCCCGGACGACGCCGGCGAGCCCGACTGGGCCTCCCGCGGCGCCAAGAAGCTGCTCGGGGCCCTCGACGCGTTCACCGGCGTCGATCCGTCCGGGCGGCGCTGCCTCGACGCGGGCGCCTCCACCGGCGGCTTCACCGACGTGCTGCTCACCCGCGGGGCGGCAGAGGTCGTCGCCGTCGACGTCGGGTACGGCCAGCTGGTGTGGCGCCTCCAGTCCGACGAGCGCGTCGACGTGCACGACCGCACCAACGTCCGGGCCCTCGAACCGGCGCAGATCGGCGGACCGGTCGACCTGACCGTCGCCGACCTGTCGTTCATCTCGCTGCGCACCGTGCTTCCGGCACTCGCCGCCTGCACCGCGCCCGGAGGCGACCTGCTGCCCATGGTGAAACCACAGTTCGAGGTCGGAAAGGACCGGCTCGGGTCCGGCGGGGTCGTGCGCGACCCGGGTCTGCGCACCGAGGCGCTGCACGGGGTCGCGACCGCCGCCGCGGCGGCCGGGCTGCAGGTCCTCGGTGCGACCGCGAGCCCGCTGCCCGGCCCGTCGGGCAACGTCGAGTACTTCCTGCACCTGCGCCGGCCCGCCGACGGACCGGCCGGCGTCGCCCCCGCACAGCCCGAGCTCGCACCGATGCTGGCAGCCGCGGTCGCGGACGGCCCCGCATGAGGGACGTCCTGCTGGTCCTGCACACCGGGCGACCCACCAACCGCAAGACCGCGCTGCACGTGATGAGCGAACTCGGGCGGCTCGGCCTACGCACCCGGGTGCTCGCCGACGAGTGGGCCGAGCTCGCCGCGGACCCCGACGTCCCCGCGGGCTACGAACCCGTCCCGGTCCCCGGGAGCCCCGAGTGCGCCCGCGGCGCCGAGGCGGTCCTGGTCCTCGGCGGCGACGGCACCCTGCTGCGCGCCGCCGACCTCGCCCGCCACGCCGGCGTGCCGCTGCTGGGCGTCAACCTCGGCCACGTCGGCTTCCTCGCCGAGGCCGAGGAGGACACCCTGCCCGAGGCACTGCAGAAGCTCGCCGACGGCGACTACGAGGTCGAGGAACGCACCACCCTCGAGGCCGTCGTCACCGCCGCCGGGCAGGTCCTCGGCCGGGCCTGGGCGCTGAACGAGGCCGTCGTCGAGAAGACCACCCGCGGCCGCATCCTCGAGGTCGTCCTCGAGGTCGACGGCCGCCCGGTGTCCTCCTTCGGCTGCGACGGGGTGCTCTGCTCGACCCCGACCGGGTCCACCGCCTACGCGTTCTCCGCGGGCGGCCCGCTGATCTGGCCGCAGGTGCAGGCGCTGCTGGTGGTCCCCAGCAACGCACACGCCCTGTTCGCCCGGCCGATGGTGATCGCGCCGGAGAGCACCGTCGCCATCGAGGTGTCCGCCGACGGCCCGTCCGCCGTGCTGGACTGCGACGGTCGCCGCACCGTCGCCGTGCCGCCCGGGGCCCGGGTGGAGCTGCGCCGCGCGTCGGAGCCGGTGCGCATGGTGCGCCTGGCCGCGCAGCCCTTCGCCGACCGGCTCGTCCGCAAGTTCGACCTGCCCGTCCGGGGCTGGCGCGGGGCCCGGAACCCACCACCGGATTCGAACGCCTGATCGACCGTTCGGCGCACGGGAACATCCGTTCGGTGCCGGCTGCGTGTCGGGGCTCGAACGCTGTCGGTGTTCGAACGTATGGTCCCACGCATGTTGTCCGAGATGCGGATCCAGGGCCTCGGCGTGATCGACGACGCGACCTTGGAGCTCGACCCGGGCCTGACCGTGCTGACCGGCGAGACCGGCGCCGGGAAGACCATGGTCGTGACCGGGCTGAACCTCCTCGGCGGTGGCCGTGCGGAGTCCTCGCGGGTGTCGGCCGGGGCGAAGCGGGCCGTCGTCGAGGGCCGGTTCGCGGCCTCGCCGGGTGCCCTGGAGCTGGCCGAGGAGGTGGGAGCCGAGGCCGACGAGGACGGGTCGCTGATCGCCGCCCGCACCGTGTCGGCCGACGGGCGCTCCCGTGCCCACCTGGGCGGGCGGTCGGTGCCGAACGGGGTGCTGGGCAGGCTCGCCGAGACCCAGCTCGCCGTGCACGGGCAGAACGACCAGCTGCGGCTGCTGCGCGGGTCCGACCAGCGTGCCCTGCTCGACCGCTTCGCCGGGGACCCGGTCGCGGTGCCGCTGGCCGCCTACCGGGCGGTCCGCACCGAGTGGCTCCAGGTGGTCACCGAGCTCGCGGAGCGGCGGGACAACGCGCGCCGGCTCGCGCAGGAGGCGGACCTGCTGCGGCACGGGCTCGCCGAGATCGAGGCCGTCGACCCACAGCCCGGGGAGGACCGCGAGCTCGTCGGACAGGCCCGCCGGATGGCCGAGGCCGACGACCTGCGGGCCGCCGCGGAGAGCGCACATCTCGCGCTGTCCGGGACGGACGACGGCGAGGCCCCCGGTGCCGTCGGGCTCGCCGGGCAGGCCAAGGGGTTCGTCGAGGGCAGTGGTGACCCCGCGCTCGAGGAGCTCGGGCCGCGTCTGACCGAGGCCGTCGCGGTGCTCGCCGACGTCGCGGCCGAGCTGTCCGGCTACCTCGACCGGCTCGACGCCGACCCCGAGCTGCTGTCCCGCGTCCTGACCCGGCAGGCGGAGCTCAAGGCGCTCACCCGCAAGTACGCCGCGGACACCGACGGCGTGCTCGCCTGGGCGGCCACCGCCCGCGAACGGCTGTCCGGGCTCGACACCTCCGACGAGGCGCTGGCCGAGCTGTCGGCCCGCCGTGACGCACTCGCCGGTGAGCTGGCCGGGCACGCCGCCGCGGTCACCGCGGCGCGCACCGCTGCTGCGTCCCGGCTGGCCGAGGCCACCACGGCAGAGCTCGCCGGTCTCGCCATGAAGGACGCGACGCTGCAGGTCGGTGTGCAGCCGCGGCCCGCCGCCGACACCGGGCCGGTGCTCGAGGTCGGCGGGCGGCGCTGTCAGGCCGGGTCGAGCGGTGTCGACGAGGTCGAGATCCGGCTCGTCCCGCACGCCGGTGCGGTGGCCCAGCCCCTGCACAAGGGGGCATCCGGCGGTGAGCTGTCCCGCGTCATGCTGGCCCTGGAAGTCGCGCTCGCCGGAGCCGACCCAGTGCCGACCATGGTGTTCGACGAGGTCGATGCCGGCGTCGGCGGCCGGGCCGCGGTGGAGATCGGCCGCCGGCTCGCGCAGCTCGCCTCGCGGCACCAGGTCATCGTCGTGACGCACCTGCCGCAGGTCGCGGCGTACGCCGACCGGCACCTCGTGGTGCAGAAGGCGTCGGGGGCGGGGGTCACCCGCTCCAGCGTGCGGCGGCTCACCGAGGAGGAGCGCACCGGGGAGCTGGCACGGATGCTGGCCGGAATGGACGACACCGACACCGGCCGCGCGCATGCCGAAGAGCTGCTCAGCGTCGCGACCGCGCACCGCGAGGCCGACCGCGCGGCGGCACGCCCCGCGGATCTCGCCGAGGCCCGGTCGTGGCGCGCGCAGTCCCGGCGCGGCCGGCCCCCGCAGGACGTGGAGCCCGAGCTCGCCACCGCGCAGGCGGAGGGGAGCGTGCCCGGACCGCGCGGCAGCGATTCCCGCGGTACGGACTCCTGCGGCACCGACACCCGGGGAACCGGCTCGGACGGCGCGGCGGGCCGGCCGGCCGCGTCGCCGCGGCGTCGCCGGGTCGCCCGGGCCGGCTGAGCGGCCGGGCGAGCGATTGGGCCGAGTGGCAGGGCCGGACGGCCGAGCAGATCGGCAGGGCCGGACGGCCGAGCAGATCGACGGGGCCGGACGGCCAGGGTGAGCCGCCGGGCCGGGTCGCCCGTGTGCGCCGGCGGGCGGCGTGTGGTCGCTGTGGGTGAGCAGGCCGCTGCTCCGATTGCCGCCGACCGGCGGCGCGGGGAATGCTCCGGGCCAGTGACGTCACAGTCTCACGCGGCGTGCCTCCGTGGTCACGGGCGCCCCACCTGTCACAGTGCGCGACATGAAGCTGTCCGGCCTGCTGCACCGTTCCCGACCGGAGCTGCCGGGCCTGACCGGCCCGGCACGCGCCGACCGCCGCATCGAGTCGCTGCTCCGGCGCCTGCGGCCCGGCGACATCGCGGTGATCGACCAGGTCGACCTGGACCGGGCGACCGCGGACGCGCTCGTCGCCGCCCGGGTCGCCGCCGTCGTCAACGCCGCGCCGTCGATCTCCGGCCGGTTCCCGAACCTCGGCCCGCAGGTGCTCGTCGAGGCGGGTGTCCCGCTCGTCGACGACTGTGGTCCCGACACCCTCCGCGCCGTCAAGGACGGCATCCGGGTGCGGCTGCACGACGGCGTCCTCTACTCCGGCGAGCAGCCGCTGTGCGAGGGCCGCGAGCAGACCGAGGACACCGTCGCCGACGCCCTGGACGAGGCCAAGCAGGGCCTGACCCACCAGCTCGAGGCGTTCGCCGCGAACACCATCGAGTTCATGCGTCGTGAGCGTTCGCTGCTGCTCGACGGGCACGGCGTCCCCGAGGTCGACGTCACCCTCGACGGGCGGCCGGTGCTCGTCGTCGCCGCCGGGTTCGAGCACCTCGCCGTGCTCAAGCAGCTCAAGGCCTACATCAAGGAGTACCGGCCGGTGCTCATCGGCGTCGGGGCCGGGGCGGACGCGCTGCTCAACGCGCGCCACCGCCCCGACCTCATCGTCGCCGACCCCTCCGAGGTGTCGAACCAGGCACTGACCAGCGGCGCCGACGTCGTCGTCCCGGCCTTCCCCGACGGGCACGCCCCGGGGCTGCACCGTGTGCAGGACCTGGGCGCCAGCGCCGTCACCTTCCCCTCGATGGCCAACCCCGAGGACCTGGCGCTGCTGCTGGCCCACCACCGCGGCGCCTCGATGATCGTCACGGTCGGGCTGTCCGCGTCGATGGGGGAGTTCCTCGACCGCGGACGCTCCGGCAGCAACGCCTCCACCTTCCTGACCCGGCTCCAGGCCGGGGGCAGTGTCGTCGACGGCGCGATGATCGCGCAGATGTACCGGAGCCGGACCTCGTTCGCGCCGCTGCTGCTGCTCGTCGCGGCCGCCGTGGTCGCGGTCGTCGTCGCGGTGCTGGTGTCCGGCGGTGGTCCGGCGGTGCTGGAGTGGCTGCGCGGCGTGCTGGAGAGCGTGCGGGCCCTGGTCGCCGGATGGTTCCCGGCGTGATCTCGCGGCGCCACCACCGCATCGCCCTGGTCGCGGTGTTCGTGCTGGCCCTCGCGGCCGGGTTCGCCCTCGCCGTCGTCGGGCTGCCGCAGCGCATCGCCGACGTCGCGGCCTCGGGGGCGGACACGGGAGAGACCGCCCGGCTGAGCGCCGAACGCGATGCCCTGGCCGCGCAGCTGCACGCCAGCGACGAGTTCGCCGGCCGCGTCGGACCGGACCTGGTGCGCGGGAAGCTCACCGGGGTGCCGGTGACCGTCGTCTCGCTCGGTGCCGACCCGGCCGACACGCGCGCGGTCGCCGAGCTCGTCGTCACCGCGGGGGGCAGCGTCGCGGGGGAGGTCGTGCTCACCCTGGCCGTCACCGACCCGGCCCGCGCCGACCAGCTGCGCGACCTGTCTGCGCGGCTGCTGCCGTCGGGGGCGCAGCTCCCCACCGCCACCGACGCCGGTGCGCTCGCCGGGGGCCTGCTCGGCTCCGCGCTGCTGACACCGCCCGACGGCCCCGCACCCGCCCCGGACGCGGCCGGCACGGTCCTCGCCGGGCTCGCCGGCGGCGGCTTCGCCGAGGCCCCGCAGGGCAGCCCCGCGGCCGGGAGACTCGCCGTCGTCGTGACCGGGGCGGCGTACTCCGGGGTGGACGCCGACGCCTCGGCAGGCACCGCCGCGGCACTGGCTGCCGAGCTCGACCGTCGGGGTGCGGGAGCCGTGCTGGCCGGGCGGGACGCCGCGGAGGGCTCGGCCGTCGCCGCCGCCCGGGCGGCCGGGGCCGGGCCGGGGGCCGGCTCGCCACCGTCGACGGCGTCGGCACCGGGGCCGGGCGGGTCGCGACCGTGCTCGCACTCGCCGAACGACAGGCAGGAGGCACCGGCCGCTACGGTTCCGGGGCCGGAACGGCGGGGCCGGTTCCCGCCGCCCCTTGACCGATCGGTAGGCTGAAGCTCCGTGCAGACTCGCGCCACCCGTCATCTCTTCGTCACCGGTGGGGTCGCGTCCTCGCTGGGTAAGGGCCTGACCGCCTCCAGTCTCGGTCAGTTGCTCACCGCGCGCGGGCTTCGCGTCACCATGCAGAAGCTCGATCCGTACCTCAACGTCGATCCCGGGACGATGAACCCGTTCCAGCACGGCGAGGTGTTCGTCACCGAGGACGGCGCCGAGACCGACCTCGACGTCGGCCACTACGAGCGGTTCCTGGACCGCGACCTCGCCGGGCGGGCCAACGTGACCACCGGCCAGGTCTACTCCGAGGTCATCGCCAAGGAGCGCCGCGGCGAGTACCTCGGCGACACCGTCCAGGTCATCCCGCACATCACCAACGAGATCAAGGACCGCGTCCTCGCGATGGCCGAGCCCGACGCCGAGGGCGTGGCCCCCGACGTGGTCATCACCGAGGTCGGCGGCACCATCGGCGACATCGAGTCGCTACCGTTCGTGGAGGCCGCCCGGCAGGTCCGCCACGAGGTCGGCCGGGACAACTGCTTCTTCCTGCACGTGTCGCTGGTGCCGTACCTGGCGCCGTCGGGCGAGCTGAAGACCAAGCCGACCCAGCACTCCGTCGCAGCGCTGCGCAACATCGGCATCCAGCCCGACGCGGTGGTCCTGCGCGCCGACCGGGACATCCCCGAGGGCATGAAGCGCAAGATCTCGCTGATGTGCGACATCGAGCTCGACGGCGTCGCCGCGTGCCCGGACGCCCCGTCGATCTACGACATCCCGAAGGTGCTGCACGGTGAGGGCCTCGACGCCTACGTCGTGCGCCGGCTCGGACTGCCCTTCCGCGACGTGGACTGGACCGTGTGGGGCGACCTGCTCGACCGCGTCCACCACCCGCGGGAGACCGCGACGATCGCGCTGGTCGGCAAGTACGTGGACCTGCCCGACGCCTACCTCTCGGTCACCGAGGCGCTGCGGGCCGGGGGCTTCGCCCACCATGCCAAGGTCGCCGTCCGCTGGGTGCCGTCGGACTCGTGCGAGACCCCGGCCGGCGCGGCCGAGGCGCTCGACGTCGTCGACGGGGTGCTCATCCCCGGCGGCTTCGGCATCCGCGGCATCGAGGGCAAGCTCGGCGCGATCACCCACGCCCGCACCCGGCGCATCCCCACCCTGGGCCTGTGCCTGGGACTGCAGTGCATGGTCATCGAGACCGCGCGCACCGTCGCCGGCCTGGAGGGTGCCAGCTCGACCGAGTTCGACCCGGAGACCGCGCACCCGGTCATCTCGACGATGGCGACCCAGCGCGACGTCGTCGCGGGTGAGCGGGACATGGGCGGCACCATGCGCCTGGGCGCATACCCGGCGGTGCTGCAGCCCGGCTCGGTCGCGGCGAAGGCCTACGGGACGCGCGAGATCTCCGAGCGGCACCGGCACCGCTTCGAGGTCAACAACGCCTACCGGCAGCAGCTCACCGAGGCGGGCCTGGTGTTCGGGGCCTCCCCGGACGGCACGTTGGTGGAGTTCGTGGAACTGCCGTCGTCGCAGCACCCGTTCTTCGTCGGGACCCAGGCGCACCCGGAGCTCAAGAGCCGCCCGACCCGGCCGCACCCGCTGTTCGCGGCGTTCGTGAAGGCGGCCCTGCGCTACCGGGCCGAGGACCGGCTGCCGGTGCACCTGCCCGGCCGGGACAACACCGACGCCGACGACGCCGAGACGGTCGAGGGCGACGACGTCGCCGTCGGTGCGGGCGGCAACGGCGTGGCCCCGGCCGAGAGCACCTCCGTCCGCTGACCCCGACCGGACCGGGCCGCCGCCGGTGGTGCGGTCCGGTCCGCCGGTCGGGTGCCCTGCCGCCGGGCGCGGGGCGCGGCCCGTACGGCCCGCGCGCCCCGCACAGGCGGGGCCCGGCGACTACTGTCCGACGGGTGATCGAACTGCGCACCCGCCGGGCGGTGGCCCGGTGACCCGCCCCGGTGAGCACGACTTCCCGGTCCGCTCGGCCACCGACATCTACTCCGGTCGTGTCATGGCGCTGCGGTCCGACCGCGTCGTCATGCCCGGCGGCCGGGTCGCGACCCGCGAGATCCTGGAGCACCCGGGCGCGGTCGCCGTCGTCGCGGTCGACGAGTCCGGGCGGGTCCGGATGCTGCACCAGTACCGCCACGCCGTCCGGCGACGGCTGTGGGAGCTCCCCGCAGGCCTGCTCGACGTGGCGGGGGAGGACCCCGCGGTCACCGCGGACCGGGAGCTGACCGAGGAGGCCGGGCTGTCGGCGCGCGACTGGTCGGTGCTGCTCGACGTCGTGCCCTCGCCCGGGTTCTCCGACGAGTCGGTCCGCATCTTCCTGGCGCGCGACCTCGTCGAGAAGCCCCGCCCCGACCTGGGCGACGACGAGGAGGCCGACCTGGAGCTGCGCTGGATCCCGATCGCCGAGGCGCTCGGGATGGTGTTCTCCGGCGAGATCGTGAACGCGGTGTCCTGCGCCGGGCTGCTCGCGGCCCGCGCGGTCCTGGCCGGGGAGTTCGACCCGCGGCCGGTCGACGCCGAGTGGGTCGACCGGCCGTTCCGCTTCGCCCGCCGCGCCGACGAGTGACCGCCCTCGCCACGGGGTGCCGCATCCTCCGGCCGTAGCCGCGTTCAGCTGTGGAACAGCACGCTGCGGCACGCCAGGTGCAGGGCGAGGCGCTCGTCCGGGTCGGCGAGGTCGACGCCGAGCACGTGCCGTACCCGCTCGATCCGGGTCGCGACGGTGTTGCGGTGCACCCCGAGCACCGCCGCGGTCTCGGTCAGCGACGACTCGGCGTCCAGGTAGGCGGTCAGCGTCGTCAGCAGGTCCCCGGGCCTGCCCTGCAAGGGCTCCAGCATCGACCTGGCGGCGGGTAGGAAGGTGTCGGTGCGGGTCCAGGCCAGCAGCAGCGCCCCCAGGCCGAGCCGGTCGACGTGGACGAACCGGCCGCTGGTCGTGCGTTCGGCCGCGAGCCGGGCCGCGTCCCCGGCCTCGCCGAGGGTCCGGGCCAGCCCGCCCGCCCCGCGGTGCACCCGTCCCACCCCGGTCGAGGTCGGCAGGGACTCCCGCAGCAACCACTGGGTGCGCCGCGCGGCCGTCGCGTGCTGCTGCAGCTCGCCGGCGACGGGCTCGTGGTCGAACGTCGTCCAGGCGTTCCACCCCGGCCCCTGTTCGACGACGACCGCCCGCAGCCGCGCCGTCTCCACCGCCCGCAGCACCTGCTCCCGGGCCGCGACGACGTCCACCGAGGACGGCACGTCGATCCGCAGGCCCGCGTGCCAGCCGTCGAGCGACCAGCCCGCGTCGAGCGCCCGGCGTCGCAGCCCGGCGGGGAGCGGGTCCCCGGCCTGCAGGATCTCGGCGAGCAGCGCCGTCCGCAGCCGCGCGTCGCGCTCCACGGTGAGCCGCTGCTCGGCGAGCCGCTGACGGACCGAGTTCGCGGCGACGGCCAGCGCCGCCCGCAGCGCCGCGGTCTCGGCGGGCACCCCCTCCGGCTCGGTGACGGCCAGGCGGCCGTCCGGCTGGCCCGGACCGAACGCCACCTCCAGCAGCGCCGACCCGGCGGCCGGCGGCGGGGGCGCGGGGCCCACCGGATCCGCGCCCGCGACGACCGAGCCGCCCGGGTCGAGCAGCCACACCGGCCGCCGCCAGGTCCGGGCCAGGTCCGCGACGAGGTCGTCGACGCCGCCGTGCGGGACCCCGCACACCGCCGCCGTCCGACCGACGAGTGCCGCGACCACCTGGTCGGGCTCCTGCAGCAGCCGGGTCGCGGTCAGCGCGGCGGCCAGCGCGTCCGGTGTGCCGAGCACCGGCAGCCCCATCCGCCCGGCGAGCAGCCGGCTCGCCGGGTGCAACGGTGCGTCCCCGGCGAGCAGCACCGCGACGGCCCCGGCCGCGACGGCGCGGCGCAACAGCACGTCCAGGTGCCAGTCCTCGCGCGGCGCGGACACCGCGACCGTCAGCAACGCCGCCCGCACCTCACCCGGGTCGGCGTGCAGGTCGGCGACGGTGACCACCCGCTCGACCGTGGCGCCGTCCGGGACGGGACCGCCCAGCGAGCGCACCGCGGCCCAGTCGGGATGGGCGAGCAGCCCGGACAGACCCAGCCCGCCGCTCACCGCCCCGCCCCCGTCCCGGACGGTGCCGCCCCGCCGCGGGCCGTGGGCGGTCCGAGCCCGAACGCCTGCGGACCGACGTGGACCGCAGCATCCGGGCGGGCCGCCCACCACGGCGGCGCGGGCAGCACCAGGACCAGCACGTCGTCGCCGGCGCGGACGGCATCGGCGGCGATCGGCGCGGCCGAGCGACGGTCCAGCAGCACGATCACCTCCGGCGACGCGGCCACCGTCTCGCCGTCGGCGAGCACGAGCAGGTACTCGTTCTCCGCCTCGATCCGCAGGACACCCGTGCCCGGTGCGTCGACGGTGACCGCGGCCCGGCCGAACCGGCCGACGGGGGAGCGGCGCACGTCCACCACCCGGCCGCCGCCGAGCGGCTGCCCGCCGAGCGCGTCGGCGACACGGGCGGGCGCCGGGGTGTCACCCAGCCCGGCGTGCACGCGACCCAGCCCCAGCGCGCGGCCCAGCGTGCCCAGACAGGCGTCGCCGAGCGCGGCCGAGGCCGGTGCGCGGGCGCCATCACCGTCCCGGCCCAGCCGCCCGCCTGGGCGACGAACGCCCGCACGGTCAGCTCGGTCGACACCGCGTCCCCGCCGTCGACGACGACGGTCTGCCCGGCCGGCTCGGCCAGCGCCATCGGCGTCACCGCGCCCCCGGCGACGACCCGGGTCAGCTGGTCGACCCGCGGCAGCGCGCGCCCCATCAGGTCGGCGTCGACCAGCGGCAGCCCCAGCTGGTGGGCCAGCGGCAGCGGCAGCACACCGTTCAGCCCGGCCGCCTCGAACGGCATGACCGCGGCCGGGGTGACCCCGGTCCAGCGGACCAGAGCGCGCACGGCCGCGGGCAGCTCGTCGCCCGAGGGCAGCTTCTCGCCCAGCACCCGGGTGCCGCCGAGCATCCCGACCGGCACGACCGGGGCGTCGCCGAGCTCCGCCGGGGAGTGCAGCCGGACCGGGCCCGCCGCCAGCACCGACCGCAGCACGTGGGCGTACACCCGGGCGTCGCCGCCCCCGCCGGAGCCCAGCAGCTGCACCCCGGTGACGAGGGCGTCGACGTCGCCTGCGGTCACCTCCACGCCGGGGATGCTGCCAGGTCAGACCCGGTCCGTGGCGCCCGCTCCCCGGGGGACCGCCTCCAGCGGTACGAACTCCACGTCCAGACCGAAGCAGGCCGGCCCGAACACGGCGAGGGCCTCCGGCGTGCGCATCATGTCCGGGGTGGAGATCCCCACCACGACGACGCGCTGGCCGTAGCGCAGCGCCTCGGTGGTGATCGGCTCCCCGGACTCGGCCTCGAGCACGCAGATGAGGTCCGGGACGACCGCGACGGTGGTGTCGTCGACGGTGGCGACCAGGGTCTCGTTCTGGAAGACCGTGCGGAGCTCCGAGCCGCCGTCGAACGCGGTGAACCGGGCGGTGCCGCGGGCGAACCCGTCGACCGTGCGCCGCTCGACGTCGGTGACCTTACCGGCGAACAGCACCCGCAGGTGCCGGTAGAGCGTCGGCGCGAGCGTGTCGGCGATCGCCGCGACCGGGTCCCCGAGCTGCTCGCGCGCCTCCCGGATCGCCCGGCCCAGCCGCAGCGCCAGGGTGAGGGTGTGCGGGATCGCGGTGCGGCGCACGTCGGCGCCGGACATCGGGTACTCCGCGATCAGCGCGGACCCGCCCATCCGGATGGCGGCGCCCCGCGCGAGGTGCTCCATGCGGTGGTTGTCGGTGCCGGTGTCGATGAGCACCGACTCGCCGTGGTCCCCGGCGACGACCATCGGGGACCCGGGCACGCCGTACACCCCGAAGGTCTCCATCTGCAGCTCCGGGAACGCCCGGCCCATGCCGTCGCCGTCGATCACCGGCAGCCCGGTCCGGGCCGCGACGAGCAGCGGGATCATCGAGTTGATGCCGCCGCACTCCATCGGGATGGTCGCGTCCGCGGTGCGCCCGAGGTGCTGCTCCAGGCGGCGCAGGGCGAGCACCGGCTCGTCGCCGCGCGGGATCTTCTCGATCATCACCGTGGGCGCGCCCATCATCGCCGTCGCGATGACGAACATCTCCTCCGGCAGGTCGGCCGGATCGGCCGGATCGAGCACGGTGACCGGCCCGTGCTCGCGCATCGCCTGCTCCACCATGAGCCGCCCGATGTAGGGGTCCCCGCCGCCGCCGGTCCCGAGCAGCGCGGCGCCGCGGGCGAGGTCGGCCAGGTCGTCGGGGGTCAGGGTCCAGCTCATACCGGCGCTCCGTCCGTCACGGTGTCGTGGACCCGCACGGGGTCGGTGTCGCCTGCGACCCGTACCGGGTCGGTGTCGTAGCCGAAGTACCGCGGTCCGACGACGGCGATCGCCTCCGGGGTGTGCCAGCGCGGGTCCGCGGGGGCGGCGAGCACGCTGACGCGGTGCCCGAAGCGCAGCCCCTCGGTGGTCACCGGCTCCCCGGTCGCGGTGTCCAGCACCATGATCAGGTCCGGGGTGGTGACGACCGTCGCGCCGTCGACCTCGGCGATCAGGTGCTCGTTCTGGAAGTGCAGCACGCACCCGCCGGACAGCGTCGCCGTCCCGCGGGCGAACCCGGTGGTGGTGCGCCGCTGCACGTCGACGATCTTCCCGGTGTGCACCACGCGTCCGCCGATCTCGGCGGCGGCCGCGGCGACCGGGTCGGTGAACCCGGCCCGGGCCCCGGCGATGGCACGCCCGATGCGCACGCAGAGCCCGAGGGTGCCGCGGATCATCGTCTCCCGCGCCCGGGCCCCGGTCATCGGGTAGTTCGAGATGATCGCGGTGCAGCCCATGGTGATCGTCATGGAGCGGGCGAGGTCCTCGGCCCACTTCGCGGTGGGGCAGTGCAGGACGCCGGTGTTGCCCTGCTCGTCGGTGATCGACATCGGGGTGGCGGGGACGCCGGCGATGCCGGGCAGCACCATCTGCAGCTCGGGGAACGCCCGGCCCATGCCGTCGCCGTCGACCAGCGGCAGCCCGAGCATCGCCGCACCGGCCACCGGGATCGTGGAGTTGATGCCGCCGGCCTCGATGCACGCGACGTGGGTGGGGGTGACCCCCAGGTGCCCGGCGAGCGCGGTGACCGCGCGGCCGATCTCGTCGTAGGCGGGCAGCTTCTCCACGCTCACCGTCGGCGCCCCCATCTGCGCGACGACGAACACGGCGGCGTCGTCGGGCAGGTCGGCGGGGTCGACGAGCGGCACCGGCCCGTGCTCGCGCAGCGCCCGCTCGGCCAGCAGCCGGCCCAGGTAGGGGTCACCACCGCCGCCGGTCCCCAGCAGCGCGGCACCGCGGGCGAGCGCGGGCAGGTCCTCGACGGTCAGCACGCCGGTCACCGGGTCACCCTCCGCTCCAGACGCAGGTCGCCGACCGCCTTGGCGCGGATGCGGGTCGCGTTGCCGGGCAGGTAGGGAATGGGGACCTCGTCGAAGTCGCCGAGCGCGACGGAGCCGGGGTCGGCGCCGGAGGCGACCGCACGGTCGACCGCCTCCTGCTTGGCGGCGTCGACGACGGCGTCGCGGCGTCCCGGCTCGATCGCGTACACCCGGTCGACCTCCCCACCGACCTGCGCGATCGCCGCGCCGATCGCGTTGGCGACGGCGAAGTTCTCCGGGCGGTGCACCGCGCCCAGCCCGGGGAAGGCGTCGGGCAGCAGCACCGAGCCGCCGCCGACGGCGACCACCGGCAGTGGGTCGGCGGAGATCCGCATCCGGTCCACGACGTCGGCGACGTCGGTGGCGATCCGGTCCAGCGCCGCGGTCACCAGCTCCCGGGACAGCCCGGCGACCAGGGAGCGGTCGCCGATGTCGGCCCGGCCCGCCGCGACGGCGATGTCGGTCGCGGTCAGGGTGTCGCCGCCGAACACCAGCGCCCGCTCGGTGAGCTGGTAGCCGACAGAGTCCGGGCCGACGGTGGGCCCCTCGGACCGTCCGGGCTCGCCGGTGCGGACCAGGGAGCCGCCGCCGATGCCGACGCTGAGCACGTCGGGCATCCGGAAGTTGGTGCGCACCCCGGCCACGCTGACCTCGACGGCGGCCTCCCGCGGGAAGCCGGCGGTCAGCACACCGACGTCGGAGGTGGTGCCGCCGACGTCGACGACCGCGCAGGTGCCCAGCCCGGACAGCACGGCGGCTCCGCGCATCGAGTTGGTCGGACCCGAGGCGAACGTCGCCACCGGGTAGCGACGGGTGTAGCCGACGTCCATCAGGGTGCCGTCGTTCTGCGACAGGTACAGCGGCGCGGTGATGCCCTGGCCCTGCACCGCCCCGGCGAGCGCGTCGACGATGTGCGCGGCGAGCTCGCGCAGCGCGGCGTTGACGATCGTCGCGTTCTCCCGCTCCAGCAGCCCGACCCGACCGATCTCGTGGGACAGCGAGATCGGGACGTCCTGGCCCAGCTCCTCGGCGATGATCTCCGCCGCGGCCAGCTCGCACTCGCTGGTGACCGGGGAGAACACCGAGGAGATCGCGACCGAGCGGACGCCGTGCGCGGCCATGTCCGCGGCGTGGCGGCGCAGCTCGTCCGGGTCGAGCGGGGAGATCCGGCGGCCGTCGAACTCGTGGCCGCCGTGGGCGAGGTAGCCGCGCCCGGCGATCGCGTCGACCAGCCGCTGCGGCCAGTCGACCATCGGCGGCAGCGCCGCGGTGGCGGGCAGGCCCAGGCGCAGCGCCGCGGTGGGGGCGAGGCGGCGGGCCTCGACCAGGGCGTTGACGAAGTGCGTCGTCCCGATCATCACGGCGTCGACGTCGGTGGGGGAGAACGGGTGGTCGGCCTGCAGGCCGGTGAGCGCGCCGACGATGCCGGAGGTGACGTCGTCGGTGGTCGCGGACTTGACGGCGGCCAGTACCCGGACCCCGCCGGCCGGGGCGTCGTCGAGCAGGACGGCGTCGGTGTTGGTGCCGCCGACGTCGATGCCGATGCGCATGGAGTGCTCCTTCGGTGGTGCCGCGCCGCCCGCCCGCGGGATCGCGGACGGGCGGCGCGGAGTGCGGGTCAGGACGTGACGGCGGGGGCCGGGACCACGTCCGGCCGTTCGGTGCGGCTGACGCCGATCCCGCGGAGCAGCCCGAGCCGCCCGGCGAGGACGTAGAGCACGGAGGCGGCCACGATCGAGTTCACGCTGGGCAGCCCGGCGTCGACGAGACCGCCGAGCAGGGCCGACGCGGCCCAGATGACCAGCGTCGCCGGCACCCAGGTCGGTGAGGTGACGGGCAGCGCACCGGTGGTCCGCGCGGCCTCCAGGTCACCGCGCCAGCGCTTCACCACGAAGTACTCGGCGACCATGATCCCGGCGATCGGCGGGAACACCACGCCCAGCACCGACAGGAACCCGGTGAACAGGTCGAGGATGCCGCCCGCGGCCAGCAGCGAGCCGACGACGCCGAGCGCGAGGGTGACCATCGGGCGGCTGACGGTGCGCCCCAGGACGCTGCCGACGAAGTTCACCACGCCCAGCCCGGCCGAGTAGAGGTTCCAGTCGTTGATCTTGAGGGTGCCGAGGATGATGATCAGCGTGCCGACCCAGCCGACCGACGACGTGACGATGGTGATGATGTCGTCGGACCGGATGGCGTGTGCGAGCAGCACACCGGACATGCCGATCACGTACTCGCCGAGGGTGAACCCGACGACGGTCTGCTTGACCACGTCGGCGGAGGTCCGGTTGAACCGGGTCATGTCCGGGGTGATGATCGCCCCGACGATGAAGCCGCCCGCGACCAGCGTCGTGCCCTCGACCAGCGAGATCGACGGCCCCGGCGGCGGGCTCACCATGAGCGCGCCGACGTCGTGGCCGAGCAGGGCGCTGCCGATCGACCAGCCGACCAGCACCAGGAAGGCCGGCACCGTCACGTAGGCGACCCACTGCATCGAGCCGAAGCCCCACAGCACGATCATGGTGACGACCAGGCCGAACACCAGCGACCACGCCCAGACCGGCAGCACGCCGACCAGCGAGACCAGTCCCTCGGCCGAGACCCCGGACTGGACGCCGAACCAGCCGACGAGGCTCACCCCGATCGCGACACCGATCAGTGCGCTGCCGCCGTGACCGAAGCCGGTCCAGCGGGCCAGCAGCGAGGTGTTCAGGCCCTCCTTGCAGCCGATGATCCCGACGCCGATCGAGACCAGCTCCAGGATCACCGCGCCGAGGGTGAAGGCGAGGAAGGCGTCCCAGAACCCCATCCCGAACCCGAGTGTCGAGCCGAGCAGGAACTGGCTCAGGGCCGACACCTGCCCGAACCGCTGTACCGCCACGCTCCACCACGAGTACCGGGCGTGCTCCGGAACCCTGCTCAGGGCGTAGTCGTCCGTACCGACCCCACCGCTCATCTCGGTCTCCTCTCGGCTGGTCGGGAGAACGGTAGGTGCAGGTCAGGGCCGGGTCACGGGGCGATGTGCCCGGTCCGGGGTCACTGACTGTGCAGATCGCCCTTCCCGGCCGCCGAGCGGCGGGCGTCCTAGGCTCGGTGCATGCGTTTCGGACTCTTCGTGCCCCAGGGCTGGCGCCTCGACCTCGTCGGCATCGACCCCACCGCGCAGTGGGACGTGATGCGCGGCCTCGCCGAGCACGCCGACCGCGGCGACGTCTGGGAGTCGGTCTGGGTCTACGACCACTTCCACACCGTCCCCGCGCCCACCGACGAGGCCTGCCACGAGGCGTGGAGCCTGATGGCCGCCTTCGCCGCGACGACCGAGCGGGTGCGGCTCGGCCAGATGTGCACCTGCATGGCCTACCGCAACCCCGCCTACCTGGCGAAGGTCGCCGCCACCACCGACGTCATCTCGAAGGGCCGCGTCGAGATGGGCATCGGCGCCGGCTGGTACGAGCACGAGTGGCGCGCCTACGGCTACGGCTTCCCGCGGCCGGGTGAGCGGCTCGGCATGCTCGAGGAGGGCGTGCAGATCTTCACCCAGGCCTGGCGCGAGGGCCGGGCCACCCTCAACGGCACGCACTACACCGTCGACGACGCCATCGTCGCGCCCCGCCCGCTCCAGGACGGCGGCATCCCGCTCTGGATCGCCGGCGGCGGCGAGAAGGTCACCCTGAGGATCGCCGCGCAGTACGCGCAGTACACCAACTTCGACGGCACCTTCGACGGCTTCCGGCACAAGTCGGCGCTGCTCGCCGACCACTGCCGCGACATCGGCACCGACTACGACGCCATCGTCCGCTCGGCCAACTACAACGTCGCCATCGGGCACACCGAGGCCGAGGTGGAGGAGCGGCTCGCCCGGCTCGTCGCCCGGCTGGAGCCGATCGTCGGCGCGGAGAAGGCCCAGGGCGCGCTGGGTGCGTTCCGCGGGATGCCGGGCGTCGGGACCCCGGAGCAGATCGTGGAGAAGCTCTCCGCACTGGCGGCCGTCGGCATGAGCTACGGCATCTTCTACTTCCCCGAGGCCGCCTACGACCGGTCGGGCATCGAGCTGTTCGAGCGCGAGGTCGTCCCGGCCCTGCGGGACTGACCGGTGCCGACCGCGCGACGGGTGGCCGAGGACTACCTCGACCACCTGGCCGTCGAACGGGGACGGGCGCAGAACACCCTGCACTCCTACCGGCTCGACCTCGGGCGCTACCTCGACCACCTCGACCACCTGGGACGTACGGAGCTGACCCAGGTGGCCGAGGCCGACGTCGCCGCGTTCGTCGCGGCCCTGCGCACGGGGGAGCGTCCGCTGGCCGCGTCGTCGGCGGCGCGGGCGCTGGCCGCGGTCCGCGGGCTGCACCGGTTCGCGCTGCACGAGGGGCTGACCCCGACCGACGTCGCGGCCGGGGTGACGCCGCCCGCCCTGGGCTCGCGGCTGCCGTCGGCGCTGTCGGTCGACCAGGTCGACCAGCTGCTCGCCGGCTGCGTCTCCGACGGCCCGGTCGGACTGCGCGACCGCGCCCTGCTGGAGCTGCTGTACTCCACCGGCGCCCGGATCTCCGAGGTCGTCGGCGCCGACCTCGACGACCTCGACCCGGACGCGCGGACGATCCTGCTGCACGGCAAGGGGAACAAACAGCGGATCGTGCCGGTCGGTCGTCCCGCGCTCGCCGCCGTCGACGCCTACCGGGTCCGCGCCCGCCCCGCCCTCGCGGCACGGGGCACGGGCAGCCCGGCGCTGCTGCTCAACGCCCGCGGCAACCGGCTGTCGCGCCAGAGCGCCTGGCACGTCCTGCGGGCCGCCGCCGAGGCGTCCGGGCTGCCCGGCGACGTCGTCGCCACCGTCTCCCCGCACACGCTGCGGCACTGCTTCGCCACCCACCTGCTCTCCGGTGGCGCCGACGTGCGGGTCGTGCAGGAGCTGCTCGGGCACGCGAGCGTCGCGACCACGCAGATCTACACCCACGTCACCGTCGACACGCTGCGCGAGGTCTACGCCACCGCGCACCCCCGCGCCCGGGGGTGACCACGGACCCCGGGGCGGCGGGCCGCGGGGGAGGACGAACGACTACGTTCCGGGCCCATGCGGTACGGAACGTGGGTGACGGCGGTCGTGGCGGGACTCCTCCTGGCCGGGTGCGGTGGTGTCGCCGCCGGGCCGGAGCAGCAGCAGACGGTGAACGAGCCCGTCGACGGGCCGGTCACCCGCGTCGAGGTCGACTCCGACGCCGGGGACGTGCGCCTCGTCGCGGGGGAGAGTGCTGCGGTCGAGCAGGACCTGCGGTGGACCGGCGACGCCCGCCCGCAGGTCGAGCAGAAGGTCGAGGGCGGCGTCCTGCGGATCACCGCCCGCTGCCCGGACCGGGGCGGCGACCGCTGCCAGGCGGGGCTCGTGGTGACCGCGCCTGCCGCGTCCTCGGCGCTGGTCGACCTGCGCGCTGGCGGCATCGAGGTCCGGGGGCTGACCGGGGCGCTGGACCTGACCTCGTCGGCGGGCGGGGTCGACGCCACCGGCGTCGGACCGGGCGACGTGCGTGCGAAGTCCAGCGCCGGCTCGGTCGAGCTGACCTTCGCCGCGGCGGCCGCGGACGTGACCGCGGAGTCCAGCGCCGGCGGCGTCGAGGTCCGGGTCCCGGTCGGCCCGGCCTACGAGGTGACCGCCGAGACCTCCGCCGGGTCGACCGAGGTCGGTGTCCCCGACCAGCCCGGTGCCGACCACCGGATCACCGCGAAGAGCAGCGCGGGAGGCGTGTCGGTCCTGCCCGCGGGCTGAGGCGCGACACGCCGGGGCGCACCGTCGGCCGGACGGCGCACGACCGCGGGTAGGGTGACCGGAAATCCATACCGCGACGTGGCCCGACAGGGACGTCGCCGCACGTGGGGGCATCTCCTGCAGTGCGGTCTCAGGCCCTGACCGGGACCCGAGACCCGGCACGGTACCCGCGACGAGACCGGAGACCGCATGAACCCGACGCGGCCGGAGGCCCAGGGCAGGTTCGACGACCCGAGCGACGAGCCGGCGCCGGATCACGGGCGAGGCACCCAGACCACCAGCGCGCGCGCTCCCGAGCCCGCACCGCTGTCGGTGCACGGGCCGGCCCGCGTGATCGCGGTGGCGAACCAGAAGGGCGGCGTCGGTAAGACGACGTCGACCATCAACCTCGGGGCCGCGCTCGCCGAGTACGGCCGCAAGGTCCTGCTCGTCGACTTCGACCCGCAGGGCGCGCTGTCGGTGGGCCTCGGCGTGCAGCCCCACCAGCTCGAGTCCACCGTCTACAACCTGCTGATGGAGCGCGGCGTCGAGGCCGACGAGGTGCTCCAGGACACCGGCGTGGAGAACCTCGACCTGCTGCCGTCGAACATCGACCTGTCGGCGGCCGAGGTCCAGCTCGTCACCGAAGTCGGCCGGGAGCAGGCCCTCGGCCGCGCCCTCAAGCGGTTCCTGCCCGACTACGACATCGTCCTCATCGACTGCCAGCCGTCGCTGGGCCTGCTCACGATCAACGCGCTCGCCTGCGCCGACGAGGTCCTCATCCCGCTGGCCTGCGAGTTCTTCTCGCTGCGCGGCGTCGCGCTGCTGATGGACACCATCGACAAGGTGACCGAGCGGCTCAACCCGGACCTGCGCCTGCTCGGCGTGCTCCCGACGATGTTCGACACCCGCACACTGCACACCCGCGAGGTCCACGACCGCGTGGTGGAGGCGTTCGGGGAGAAGGTGTTCGACGCCGTCATCAACCGGACGATCAAGTTCCCGGAGACCACGGTCGCCGGGGAGCCGATCACGACGTGGGCGCCCACGTCGTACGCCGCGGAGGCCTACCGGATGCTCGCGCGCGAGGTCATCGCCCGGTGACGCTGCTCGCCGACGGCGCCCCCGAGGGGCTCGACGACGGGGACGTGGCGGCGCCGCGGACCCGGCGCTTCACCGTCCGGCTGTACAACTTCGAGGGCCCGTTCGACCTGCTGCTGCAGCTGATCGGCAAGCACGAGCTCGACCTCACCGAGATGGCCCTGCACAAGGTCACCGACGACTTCATCGCCCATCTCACCGACCTCGGCGACGACGCCGACCTCGACGAGATCACCGAGTTCCTGGTGGTCGCGGCGACCCTGCTCGACCTGAAGGCCGCGCGGCTCGTGCCCGGCGCCGAGGTCGACGACGAGGACGACCTCGCCCTGCTCGAGGCCCGTGACCTGCTGTTCGCCCGGCTGCTGCAGTACCGCGCCTACAAGGAGGCCGCGGCGCTGTTCGTCGAGCTGGAGAACGGCGCGATGCGCCGCTTCCCGCGCTCGGTCGCGATCGAGGACCGCTACGCCGACCTGCTGCCCGAGGTGCTGCTCGGCGTCGACGCGCAGGCCTTCGCCGAGCTCGCCGCCGCGGTGTTCCGGCCCCGCCCGCCGGACGAGGTCGGCGTCGACCACCTGCACGCGGTGCACGTGTCGGTGCCCGAGCACGCGGCGATCCTGCGGGAACGCCTCGCGCTCGTCGGCACGGCCACCTTCGCCGACCTGACCGCCGACTGCGTCGCGACGCTGGAGGTCATCGCCCGGTTCATGGCGCTGCTGGAGCTGTACCGGGAGCGCTCGGTCGCCCTGGAGCAGCCGGAGGCGTTCGCCGACCTGACGGTCACCTGGACCGCGGACCGCGACGACGACCCGGTCGCCTACGCCGCCGCGCTGGAGGACGAGGCCGCCGCCGCCGAGGAGGCGGTGCGGGCCCGCGACCGGCGCCGCAGGAAGAAGAACCGCGCCGAACCGGACGCGCACCCGGCCGCGTCCGGCTCCGACGCCGCCGCGGACCCCGAGGGTCCCGGTTCCGAGGACCCGGATCGGGAGGACCTCGATCCGGAGGACACCGACCTCGCCGGTCACGGCTCCGACCAGGACCCGGCGGACGTGCTCCACCCCGAACCCGACGACGAGAGGACCGGAACCACCGGTGACTGAGCCGGACGACCGGCCGGGCTCCGACGACCCGGAGGACCCGTCCGAGCTGCTGCGCCTGATCGGCCGCACGGTGCCGCGCAGCCCGCACGCCAGTGCGTCGCCGCAGGCCGAGGACGACCCGGAGGACCGCCCGGCCCTGGAACCGGAGGCCCCACCCGCCGCCACCGCACCCGTGACGACCGGGCCGAGCGATCGAGATGCACGTTCCGGCCCCGCCGAGGGCGAGAACGTGCCTCTCGATGTGAGCCGGGAGTCACGACGCGACCCCACCGGCAGCGATCCCTCCCACGGGTCGGTCCCCTCCCGGGCCGAGGACCCACGGACCGAGGACCCGGAGCCCGAGAACGATCAGGACCCCGAGGACCCCGAGTTCCACGAGCTCGCCGACGACACCGAGCTCGAGCACGCCCTGGAGGCCCTGCTGCTCGTCGTCGACGCCCCCGTCGACGAGGCGTCGCTGGCCACGGCGCTGCACCAGACGCCGTCGCGGATCCGGCAGACGCTGCACCGGATGTCGCTGGCCTACACCGCCGACCGGCGCGGCATCGACCTGCGACGGGCGGGGGAGGGGTGGCGGTTCTACACCCGCGACCGCTACGCCCCCTACGTCGAGAAGATGCTGATGGACGGCCAGCGCGCCCGGCTGACCCGGGCCGCTCTGGAGACCCTCGCCGTCGTCGCGTACCGCCAGCCGGTCACCCGTGCCCGGGTCTCCGCGGTCCGGGGCGTCAACTGCGACGGCGTGCTCCGCACGCTCCTCACCCGCGGGCTGGTGGAGGAGGCGGGCACCGAGGAGCACACCGGGGGGACGCTGTTCCGGACCACCGAGCTGTTCCTCGAACGGCTCGGGATATCCTCGGTGGCCGAGCTGCCCCCGCTGGCACCGCTGCTCCCCGACATCGACGCGATCGACGACCTGGACAGCTGACCCCGGTCCGGGAACGTCGACACCGGACCCGGCGCGCGCCGCCTGTCGGCGCCGCAGCCGAGCACGCCGGGTACCGTCGGTACCCGGCCGGTCCGGCGCCCTGCCGACGACCACCCGGCCCCACCGATTCCGGCCCTGACATTTCTGGACGAGGCAACAAGTCATCATGAGCAACACACACGACCCCGACGGCGTCCGGCTCCAGAAGGTGCTGGCCCGCGCGGGCGTCGCCTCCCGGCGCGCGGCCGAGGATCTCATCGCGCAGGGACGCGTGCAGGTCGACGGCGAGACCGTCCGCGAGCAGGGCCGCCGGATCGACCCGGAGACCGCGGTCGTCCACGTCGACGGCGCCCGGGTCACCCTGCGTGACGACCAGGTCTACCTGGCGCTGAACAAGCCGTACGGGCTGCACTCCACGATGTCCGACGACCTGGGCCGGCCGTGCATCGGTGACCTGCTCGCCGACCGCGTCGAGATCATGAACACCGCGCAGCGGCTGTTCCACGTCGGCCGGCTCGACGCCGAGACCGAGGGACTGCTGCTGCTCACCAACGACGGCGAGCTCGGCCACCGGCTGATGCACCCGTCCTACGAGGTGCCCAAGACCTACCTCGCCGAGATCGAGGGCAAGATCGCCCGGGACCTCGGGCGACGGCTGCGCGACGGCATCGAGCTGGAGGACGGCATCGCCCGCGTCGACGCGTTCAAGCTCGTCGACGCCGTCCCCGGCCGCGCCACGGTGCAGCTGGTCCTGCACGAGGGCCGTAAGCACATCGTGCGGCGGATGCTCGCCGAGGTCGGTCACCCGGTGCTCCGCCTGGTGCGGACCCACGTCGGCACGGTCGCGCTGGGCAACCAGCGGCCCGGCAAGCTCCGTCCCCTCGACCGTGTCGAGGTGGGTTCCCTGTACAAGGCGGTCGGTCTCTGATGGCCGTGCGGGCCCTGCGGGGCGCGACCCAGGTCGACGCCGACGACCGGCAGCAGATCCTCGACCGCTCCGCCGAGCTGGTCACCGCGGTGCTGGAGCGCAACGAGCTGGTCTCCGACGACATCATCTCGATCTGGTTCACCGCCACGCCGGACCTCACCGCCGAGTTCCCGGCGTACGCGGCACGGCTGCTCGGGCTCACCGACGTGCCGCTGATGTGCGCCACCGAGATGTCGGTGCCCGGCGCGCTGCCGCGGGTGCTGCGGCTGCTCGCCCACGTCGACACCCCGAAGCCGCGCTCGGCGATGCGTCACGTCTACCTGCACGGGGCCCGGGCGCTGCGCACCGATCTACCGCAGTAGGACACCCCGCCCCGTCGTGGCGGGGGCTGACCGGCGACAATGCCGGACGCAGCACACTCGAACACGGTGGGGGAACAAGGTGGCCTTGCGGGGCGTCGTCGCGATGGACGGTCCGTCCGGGACGGGCAAGTCGACCGTCTCCCGGCGGCTGGCGCAGGCCTGCTCTGCGGCCTATCTGGACACCGGGGCGATGTACCGCGCCGCGACCCTGGCCGCGCTGCGCGCCGGGCTGCGGGAGGGCGCGGCGGAGGACGAGATCGCCCGCGCCGCCGTCGGGGCCCGCCTGGAGTCGGGCACCGACCCGGACGCGCCGACGATCACCCTGGACGGCGAGGACGTCTCCGTCCCGATCCGCGGCCCGGAGGTGACCGGGTTCGTCTCGGCCGTCTCGGCGGTGCCGCAGGTCCGCGCCGAGATGGTCGCCCGTCAGCACGCCCTGATCCGGGCGGCCGTCGAGAGCGGGGGCGGGATGGTCGTCGAGGGCCGCGACATCGGTACCGTGGTGGTGCCGGACGCGCCGCTCAAGGTCTACCTGACGGCGTCGCCGGAGGTCCGCGCGGCGCGGCGCGGGCGGCAGGACGAGAAGGCGGGCCGCAAGGCCGACCTGCACGTCACCCTCGCCGACGTCGAACGCCGGGACCGGCTCGACTCGTCGCGGCGGGTGTCCCCGCTCTACGCGGCGGCGGACGCGCTGGTGCTCGACACCGACCACCTGTCGGCGGACGCGGTGCTGGCGAAGCTGCGCGAGCTCGTCGCCGCGCGGGGGCTGGACGGGTGAGCCGGTCGCGTGCGCTGCCGGAGCACGCTCTCGGGTGGCTGCACGACCTCGGCCGCTGGATCGGCACGTGGGTGTGGGTGCCGTTCTTCCGGGTGCGGATCCGGCACCGGGAGCGGATCCCGGCGACCGGCCCGGTGGTGCTCGTCGCGAACCACACCGCGTTCGTCGACGGACCGCTGCTGTTCGGCATGTTCGGGCGCCGCGTGGTGTTCCTGGTGAAGGCGGAGATGTTCGCCGGGATCGTGGGGACGTTGCTGCGGTGGCTGGGGCAGGTGCCGGTGCGGCGTGACGTCGTCGACCGGAGGCCGCTGACGACGCTGCTGGAGGTCCTGCGCGACGGCGGCATGGTGGCCGTCTTCCCGGAGGGCACCCGCGGCACCGGCGAGCTCGGCGGCGACATCGGGAAGGCCCGGCAGGGCGCGGCCTGGCTGGCCCGTTCGGCATCGGCGCCGCTGCTCCCGGTGGCGGTGCGCGGCACGCACCGCCCGGCGGGTGCGGCCCGCCGCTTCCGCCCCCGGGTGGACGTGCTGGTCGGTGACCCGCTGCCGGCGCCGACGGCGCCGGGACGGGACGGCCTGGCCGCCGCGACCGCCCAGGTCACGGAGGCCCTGCGGACACTGGTCCGCGAACTGGACAACGAACACAGGCAAGTGACACGGCCCGACGCGGCCGGGGACGTGAGAGAGCAGTGAGCGAGAACAGCGAACGCGGAACGAGCCTCGGCGCGGCGTACGACGCCGGCGTCGGGATCGGTGACGCGGCCGACCGGGCCGAGATGGACCGGCTCGGGCTGGACCCGGCCGAGTTCGTCGCGGTCGACTCCGACGGTGTGGTCACCGCCGGGATCGACCCCGACGAGGTCCTGGCGACCCCGACCCTGGCCGTCGTCGGCCGTCCGAACGTCGGCAAGTCCACCCTGGTCAACCGGATGCTCGGTCGTCGCGAGGCGGTCGTGCAGGACGTGCCGGGGGTGACCCGTGACCGCGTCGTCTACGACGCGCTGTGGAACGGCCGCCGGTTCAAGCTGATGGACACCGGGGGCTGGGAGCCCGACGCCGACGGCCTGCAGGGCTTCGTCGCCCGCCAGGCCGAGACCGCGATGCGGATCGCCGACGCGGTGCTGCTCGTCGTCGACGCCACGGTCGGTGCGACCGCGACCGACCAGGCGGTGGCGCGGGTCCTGCGCCGCGCCGACGTCCCGGTGATGCTGTGCGCCACCAAGGTCGACGACGACCGGCTCACCTCCGACACCGCCGACCTGTGGCGGCTCGGGCTCGGCGAGCCGCACCCGGTGTCGGGCCTGCACGGCCGCGGCTCCGGTGACCTCCTCGACGCCATCCTGGAGATCCTCCCCGAGACCCCGCGCGACGACTTCGGCGCGTCCGGGGGCGGTCCGCGCCGGGTGGCGCTGGTCGGCAAGCCGAACGTCGGCAAGTCCAGCCTGCTGAACAAGCTGGCGGGCGAGGAGCGGTCGGTCGTCCACGACGTCGCGGGCACCACCGTCGACCCGGTCGACTCCCTGGTCGAGCTCGACGGCCAGGTGTTCCGCTTCGTCGACACCGCCGGCCTGCGCAAGCGGGTCAAGATGGCCTCGGGCATGGAGTACTACGCCTCGCTGCGGACGAGCTCCGCGATCGAGTCGGCCGAGGTCGCCCTGGTGCTGATCGACGCCTCCGAGCCGATCGCCGAGCAGGACCAGCGGGTCCTGACGATGGTGGTGGAGTCCGGGCGTGCCTTGGTCATCCTGTTCAACAAGTGGGACAAGGTCGACGAGGAGCGCCGCCACCAGCTCACCCGCGAGCTGGAGCGCGACCTGATCAGCGTGCGCTGGGCGGAGCGGGTCAACGTGTCCGCGCTGACCGGCCGGTCGACCCAGCGGATCGCGCCCGCGCTGAACCGCGCGCTGGCGTCCTGGGACACCCGGGTGCCGACCGGGCGGCTCAACCAGTGGCTCAACGACCTCGTCGCCGCGACCCCGCCGCCGGTCCGCGGCGGCAAGCAGCCGAAGATCATGTTCGCGACGCAGGCGCAGACCCGTCCGCCGACGTTCGTGCTGTTCACCAGCGGGTTCCTCGAGGCGGGCTACCGGCGCTTCATCGAGCGGCGGCTGCGCGAGGAGTTCGGGTTCGGCGGCACGCCGATCCGCGTCTCGGTCCGGGTCCGCGAGAAGCGCGCCCGGAAGAAGTGATGCGGGCCCTGCGCGGCCGTCCGGGTGCGCGGACCTGGGAGGTCGGCTGGATCGACACCCCGGTCCCCGGTCCGGGGGAGCTGCTCGTGCGGGTCCGGGCGGCCGGGGTGAACCGGGCCGACCTGCTCGCGCTGGGCGGTGGCTACCCCGTTCCGCACGCCGACGACGACGGCTCCTTCACCGCGGGCATGGAGCTCGCGGGTGAGGTCGTCGCCGCCGGTCCGGGCATCACCGGCGCCCCGGGCCGCGGGCCGGGGGACCGGGTGTTCGCGTCCGCCCCGGCCGCGTTCGCCGAGTACGCCGTCGTCGACGCCCGCCGCGCCCTGCCCGTCCCGTCCGGGCTGACCTGGACCGAGGCCGCCGCGCTGCCGGTCGCGCTGGAGACCGCGCACGACGCGCTGGTCACCCAGGCCGGGTTCGGCGCCGACGGCGGCGCCGTCCTGGTGCTCGGGGGCAGCACCGGGGTCGGGCAGGTCGCGATCCGGCTGGCCGCTGCGCTGGGGGCGTCGCCGGTCCTCGCGACGACGACCTCGCCCGCCAAGCGCTCCGCGCTCGTCGATGCCGGGGCGATCCCGCTCGTCGGGATCGATGCGCTGGGTGATCTCGACGGACCCGTCGACGTCGTGCTGGACCTCGTCGGCGGCGATTACCTGGCGGCCGCCCTGTCCGCCGTGCGGATCGGCGGGACGATCGTGCAGATCGGCCGGCTCGCCGGGCCGTCGGCGACGCTGGACCTGAACACCCTGTCCTTCCGCAGGCTGCGCCTGATCGGCACCACCTTCAGCGTCCGTGGCGCCGACGAGCGTGCCGCCGTCGCCGCCGCGCTGACGCCGGTACTCGGCCTCGTCGGCGACGGGCGGGTGCGTGCCACCGTCGACCGCGTCGTGGCTCTCGACGACGCCCCGGACGTCGTCGCGCACCTGCGGTCCGGCAGTGCCGTCGGCAAGGTCGTGATCGAGGTGTCCGGCTCGTGACGCCACGCCCGCCCCCACCGGCGCCGCCCCGATGTGACGGTGTCGAGGTGACGGTGCCGGAGTGACGGCCGTCGCACGACTCCGGCGGGCGGGTGCTGCCTGCGAGCCCTCGATCCTGCTCGCTCGGCGCACCGTCACCACGGGCCCCCTGGAACGGTGACGACACGGTCACTATCGTGGCCGGACGTGAGGGAGACACCGGCCGAGGTCTTCCACGGCCGGGTCGCGGAGCTGGACCTGCTCGCCGAGGCGCTGCGCGCCGCCGTCGCCGGCGGCGCCTCGGCCGTGCTCCTCGGCGGCGACGCCGGGGTCGGCAAGACCCGGCTGGTGTCGGAGTTCGGTCGGACCGCGACGAGCGGTGGCGCGGTCGTGCTGTCCGGCCGCGCGCTGGACATCGCCGACGCCCCGCCGTTCTGGCCGGTCGTGTCCGCCCTGCGCGAGCAGTCCCGCAGCCGCGGCGCGCTGGGTCGGGAGTGTGCCGCCGCACTGTCCCGGCTGGACCGTGCCGACGGCCCGGCCGGGCGGGTCGAGATGCTGGGGGAGCTGGCCGCCGTCGTCGAGCGGGCGGCCCGCCGGGCACCGGTGGTGCTCGTCGTCGACGACCTGCACCGCGCCGACCGCTCCACCCGCGACCTGTTCGCCTACCTGCTGGCGGCGCTGTCGTCGTCGCCGGTGCTGTTGGTCGGCACCTACCGCGACGCCCCGGCGGGCGGTGTCCCGGTCGACCTCCTCGGGCTCACCGGGGAGCTGCGCCGGCACCGTGGGGTGCGTTTCGCCCGGGTGGAGCCGCTGCCCCGGCACGAGCTGGCCGAGCTGGTCGCGCGGTGGGCACCCGAGCGGCACGACGTCGAGGACCTGGTGTGGCGGCACTCCGGTGGGAACGTGTTCCTGGCCCGCGAGACCGTCCGCGCCGTGCTGGACGGGGACCCGCACGGCGTGCCGCAGACCGTCCGCGAGCTGGTGCGGGCCGGCGCCGCCGGGCTGTCGGCGGCGGCGACGGCGGTCGTGCGGGCCGTCGCGGCCGGGGTCGGGGAGGTCGAGCACGCGTTGCTGGCGGCCGTCGTCGACGTCGACGGGGCGGAGCTGGCCGCCGCCGTGCGGGAGGCTGCCGACGCCGGGTTCGTCGTCGTCGCCGGTGCCGACGGCTACACGCTGCGGCACGGTCTGATGACCGAGGTCGTCTCCGCGGACCTGCTCCCCGCCGAGCGGGTCGAGCTGCACGGCCGCTACGCCACCGCGCTGCACGGCGGCCACCGCGTCCCCGGGTCGGCGGCCCGTCTCGCGCACCACTGGCAGCTCGCCGGGCGCCCGGACGAGGCGCTGGAGGCGACCCTCGACGCCGCGCAGGAGGCGGAACGGCTGCGCGGCTACGCCGAGGCGCACCGGCACTGGCTGCGCGCGGCCACGTTGCCGGTCCCTGCCGCCGTCCGCGACCGCAGCCGCTACCTGGAACGGGCGGCGGCCGCCGCGGCCCTGGCAGGCGACCACGGCTCGGCCGTGGCGCTGCTGGCCGAACGGCTCGGCGAACCCGACGCGCCCAGCGGCACCGAGCAGGCGGTGCTGCGGTCCCGGCTCGGCCGCTACCTCGGTGCGGCGGGTCAGCTGACCGAGGCCGAGGGGGCCCACCGGCGCGCCGTCGCCACCCTGCCCGCCGACGACGACCCGGACGACACCGCCGTCGCCGCCCGCGCCGAGGTCCTCGCCGGGTACGCGGCCGCGCTCCTCGACCGGGCCGACTACGCCGGTGCCCGCACCGTCGCCGAGGAGGCGCTGGTCGCGGCGCGCCGGGTGGGGGAGCCGCGGGCACTGGCGTCGGTGCTGGCGACGCTCGGGTTCGGTGCCGCGCACTCCCGCGACGGCACTGCCGGGCTCGACGCGCTGACCGAGGCGGTCGCCGTCGCCGAGGCCGGCGGCGACCCGGAGACGCTGGGGGAGTGCCTGGCCCGGCGGGCGGAGCTGCTGACCGGCCCGCTCAACGCCCTCGACGACGGCGTCGCCGCGGCCCGGGCGGGCGCCGAGCGGATGGCCGGGCTGGGGCTGGGGCGGACCGCGTCGGTGTCGCTGCGCGTGGTGGCGGCGAACGGGCTGTTCCGCGCCGGAGCCTGGGACGACGCCGAGCGGGAGGTGGCGACGGCGTGGGCGGCCGCCCCGTCCGGTGCGCAGATGCTGGAGCTGCGCCTGGCCCGCGCCCGGCTCCGGATGGGTCGTGGCGACCTCGACGGCTCCGACGTCGACCTCACCGCGGCCGAGCTCGTCGCCGGGTCGACGGGCCTGCCCAAGCAGCGGCTGCCGCTGCTGATCCTGCGCGCCGGGCTGGAGATGTGGCGGGGCAACCCGGAGCTGGCGTTCGCCCACGTCGGGAAGGGGCTCGACGTCGTCGAGTCCGGCATCGACGACGTCTTCGCGGTGGCGCCGCTGCTCTGGCACGGCGCCCGCGCGCACGCCCAGGCCGTCCTCGCCGGACGACCCCCCGACGCCAGCGGGCTCCGGCGGCTGCGCCGCCACCGCCGCGACCTCGTCGAGCGCGGGGAGCGTTCGGCCCCGGCGCTGCGCGGGGTGATCGCGAGCTACGAGGCCATGTGCTCCGCCGAGGACGCCCGGACCACCCCGGGTGCCGACCCGGACACCTGGCGGGGTGTCGCCGACCTGCTCGACGGCCTCGGCCAGCCCTACCCGGGGTCCTACGCCCGGCTGCGCAGCGCCGAAGCGCTGCTGTCGGGCCGACGCACCGAGGACGGCGCCGCAGACCTGCGCCGTGCCGCCGAGCTCGCCGCGGGACTGCGGGCCGGTCCGCTGCTGACCGAGATCGCCGAGGTCGCCCACCGGGCCCGGATCGAGGTGCCAGCACTCGCCGCGGTCGGCGCGGTCGGTCATGCCCCGGTCGCCGTGGACGGCCCGCTGGCCCGGCTCACCGACCGGGAACGTGAGGTGCTGGAGGTCCTCGCCGACGGCGCCACCAACAAGCAGATCGCGGCCCGGCTGTTCATCACCCCGAAGACGGTCGGTGCCCACCTCGCCTCGGTCTTCGCCAAGCTCGACGTCACCAACCGCACCAGCGCCGCGGCCGTCCTGCGTGAGCACCGCGCCGACATCTAGGTCATTCGCCCTATACCGTCGCCACGCCCGCTCGACCAAGGTGATCACCGGACCGAGCGACGCGGAGGAACCGATGACGGCCACCATCGACACGCCCTCCGACGAGGGCGCCGCCGCGGCGGGCCGGGCGCGCGTCGCGGAACTGCTCGCCACCCCACCCGAGACGATCGACGGCGTCATCGCGCACCAGGAACGCCTCCAGGAGATCCTCGAGTGCGAGTACGGCCCCGGCGACGGCGTCGCCTCGTTCAACCGGCTGTACCTGCGCATCACCCGCGGGATCCGCGACCAGCTCGACGACGACCTGTTCGCCGACCGGGACTTCCTGGTCCGGCTCGACGTGGAGTTCGCCCGCCGCTACTTCCGGGCGCTGCACGCCGAGGCGACCGGCGGGACCCCGCCGCGGTCCTGGGGGGTGCTGCTGGAGCGCCGTCGGCACGAGCGGATCTCCCCGGTGGAGTACGCGGTCGTCGGGGTGAACGCGCACGTCAACTTCGACCTGGCACCCGCGGTCGTGCGGACCTGCACCGTCCTCGGGCGCAGCGCCCCCGGTCCCGCCGAGCGAGCCGACTACCGGGCCGTGAACGACGTGTTCTCCCTGCACATGGTCCGCCTGCTCGACGATTTCGACGAGACGGCCCCCGGTGAGATCTCGCTGACCGAGCAGCTGCTGGGCTGCGTCGCCGACGTGCCGGTGGTGCTGGCCCGCGACGTCGCCTGGCGGCAGGCGCTCGAGTTGTGGGAGCTCCGCTCCCGGCCGATGGAGTACGAGAACGAGGTCGCGGCGCTCGACCGCCGGACCGCGCTCCTGGGGCGTGGCCTGCTCACGCTGGGAGCCCTGACGTGACACCCGCCCGAGTGGGGGGCGGGCGGGTGTCACACCCTCGGTCGGCGGCGGCCCCGCCGCTCGACAGCGTGCTGATCATCGACGACCACGAGCTCGTCGGGTCGTCGCTGGCGCTGGCGCTGCGCGCGGAGGGAGAACCGGCGTCGTTCCGGCCCGCGCACTCCCACGTCGACGTGCACCGCGCCGTCGCGGGGGTCGAGCCCGGGTTGCTGGTCCTCGACCTGGACCTCGGTCGCGACGCCGACGGCCGCCGGATCGACACCGTCCCGCTCGTCCCGGGGCTGCGTGCCCAGGGCTGGCGGGTCCTCGTGCTCTCGGGGAGCTCCAACCCCATCCGGATCGGCGCCGCCCTGCACCACGGCGGCTTCACCTGGGTGTCGAAGACGGCCTCGATGCCGGCGCTGGTCGTCGCGATCCGCGAGGCCCGCGCCGGTCGTTCGCTGCTGCACGCCACCCACCGCGACGAGCTCGTGCAGCGCTACGTCGAGTGGGACCGCCGCCAGCGAGCCGTCCGCGGACGCATCGCGACCCTGACCCGCCGCGAGCGGGAAGTCCTCGAACTGCTCGCCGCCGGTATGCGGGCGCACGCCATCGCCGAGCACTTCGTCGTGTCGCTCCCGACGGTCCGCACGCAGGTCAGGGCGGTGCTCGCGAAGCTCGACGTCGGCTCGCAGCTGGAGGCGGTCGCGCTCGTGCGCAGCGTCGACGCCACGGACGACACCCCTGGTGGGGTCCTGCCGTGGATGCGGTAAAGTTCCACGTGCCCCGCGAGGGGTGGCCGGGACGTGGCGCAGCTTGGTAGCGCACTTGACTGGGGGTCAAGGGGTCGCAGGTTCAAATCCTGTCGTCCCGACAGGCCGGAGGCCGGTATCCGAGAGCATCGGGTACGGCCTTTACTCGTGTGACCAGCGGATTCGTGGCAGTGTCGTGGTCCCCGGATGGTCCCCGGGGCTGGTGGGCCCGAGTCCTCGGGCGGTCCTGCGAACCGTTGTGTGACTAGCTGAGTGACTATGTGCGGGAGGCTGGCCCGCCATGATCGTCGTTGTCGAGGGTCCCAGTGCGGCGGGGAAGTCGACGTGGTGTGCGCGGTTCGGGGAAGGGCCAGGTGGTCCCGGAGTACGGCCCGACAGGGCACGAGCCCGACGGTGTGGATCGGGAAGCCCAAGCGGCCTACTGGGTCGGGGTGCACGCGAATCGCTGGGCGGCGGCCAGGTCGATCGACGCGGATGGTGGTGTCGCGGTGTGTGACAGCGACCCGCTGAAGCTGCAGTACAGCTGGTGTCTGGCGCGGGTCGGAGCGGGCCCGATCGACCGGTGGGATCACGAGTTGCGCGCGGTGCGCCGGGCGTTCGGGACCGGTCGGCTGGGGTTCGCCGATCTCGTGCTGGTGTCGGTCTCTGATCTGTCGACGTTGCGGTCGCGGAAGGGGTTGGCGACCGGGCGAGGTTGCGGCGCAGTTTCGAGTTGCACGCGCGGCTTCGTGAGCCGTTGCGGGAGTGGTATCGGGCTGTGGACGTGCTGGAGCCGGGGCGTGTGGTGGGAGCTGCCGGGTTCGGGCGTGCCGAGGGGCATCGACCCCGCCGGGACCGGTCGACCCCGCGTTGCTCGATGGACTTGTCCGACTCACTTCCCTCGATTGGACTGCGTGAGCCGGATGGCCTAGCGGTCGGGACCGGGACGGTCGTCCTGGAGATGTGCTCCAGCAGCATTCCGGAGTCGGCCGTCGCGGTACGGCAGGTCCGCACCGGCGTACCGAACCGGGGCCGATCGCGGCAAGGCGGATCGCAGACCAACTCGGCTACGGGATCGGGTTGGTGCGGCTGTGGGTTCGAGGGACTGACGAGGGCGTCCGGCCGTGTGGGCTCGGACCGGCAGGCCGATGTCCGTCCCGCAGCGGCGCCACGGCCTGGTTGGAGGCGGGCATCATCGGTGCCGTGATGGAGACGGGAGTGGGTTCTGTGCCGATGACTCCGCCTCGGGTCGGCGTCATGGGCTCCGGCCGGACCGCTCGGGTGACGACGAGCTCGCCTGCAGACCGCCGCCGTGCTCGACGTGTCCACCGTCTTCCTGCCACCGGCCGTGCTGGCACCGGTCCTGGAGCACATGGGCACCCGCCGGATCCGCGGGTTGCGCTGGGTGCTCTCCGGCGGGGAAACCCCTCACTCCACAACTCCGCGACGCCGTGCACACGACCCTGCCCGATGCGGGACTCGTGCACTGCTACGGCCCTACCGAGGCCGGAACGGTCACCGACACCGTGGTGGCCCGGGACAGCGCTGCGACGGTCCCGCTCGGGTTGCCGGCCGGACACTTCCGGCTTCCGGTGCTCGACGACGAACTGCGGATCGCACCGATCGGCGTCCCCGGAGAGGCGTACGTCGGCGGGACCGTCGGCCTGGCCTGGGGTTACTGGGGAGCCCCGGGCCCGACCGCCGAACGGTTCGTGGCCGACCCGTTCGGCCCTGCCGGAGGGCGGCTCTACCGCACCGGTGACCTGTGCAGCCGTCACGACGGCGACGTGCTCCGACATCTGGGGCGTATCGACCGGCAGGTCAAGGTACGCGGGATCCGGGTCGAGCCCGGCGAGGTCGAGGCCACGCTCACCCGCCACCCCGCGGTCGCACGCTGCGTCGTGGTTCCCGAGGGCGAGCCGGTACGTCTGATCGCATTCGTGGTGTCGACCGGCCCTGACGACGACGGGCTCGGCGAGGCCGTCCTGGCACACGCGGAGGCCTCGCTGCCGGCCCATCTGCGCCCGGCCGCCGTCGTTCCCGTGGCCTCGGTACCGACGAACGTCAACGGCAAGGTCGACCGGAACATGCTGCTGGACCTGCTTCGGATTCACGAGGCGAGGTCCGCATCGCGCGACACCGCCGCCGACGACCACGAGGCGACGGTGGCCGGGCTCTACCGGACGGTGCTGGACCGGGACCGGATCAGCATGTCCGACACGTTCAGCCGACTCGGTGGGGACTCGGTGCAGGCGTTCCGGCTGCTCGACCTACTCGATGAGCAGCTGTCCGCGGCACCCGACGTCGCGACGCTGCTGACCGGGACAGTCAGGGACGTCGCCGCGACGCTGCGCTCCGGTCCCGGACGCGCAGGCGGATCAGTGGAACAGCCGGAAGGAAACGTCGAATGACCTCGGAGCACGTCGACGCCGGTCGCTCACGTGATCACGGGAGCCGCCCTGCCGCTCCGGCCGTCCCGTCGAGCGGGAGCCGGTTCGCGGTCGTCTGGGTCGGTCAGTTCGTCGCCGTGACGGGGCTGACCGTGATCAACTTCGCCGCCGCGTACTTCACCTACCGACACGACTACTCACTGCTCGTGCTCGGCGTCATGTTCGCGCTTCCGTTCGTGCCCTTCCTGGTGGCCTCCGTGCTGGCGGGTGGGCTGATCGATCGCTGGGGGCCACGACGCGGACTGATGGTGAGCAACGTGGGAGGGCTGCTGCTGGCGCTGAGCCTCGTCGTCCCACTCGTCACGGGCTCGTTCTCGGTGTGGCACGGATTCGTCGTCATCACCGCGGTTCCGATCCTCAAGGCACTCCTCCTACCTGCGTTCGAGGCGTCAGTGTCGTTCCTGGTTCCGAAGCGGCACATCGGGCGCGCGAACGGGACCCGAATGCTGGTCAACGGCACCGGTGCCGTTCTGGGACCGGTCGCAGCCGGACTGCTCCTCCAATCGGTCGGGATCGGTGTGGTCGGGGTGCTCGGCGTCGTCGCACTCGCCATCGCTGTGGTCACCCTGTTCGTGGTCCGGTTCGAGGGAGCTACCCGACCCGATACCCCGGCCCCGGTGTGCGCGGCCTCCTGAAGGACTGCGGCGAGGCATGGCGGTATGCGCTGGCCCGGCCCGGGCTGCCGGCGCTGATGGGCTTCTTCGGAGTGATCAGTTTCGGGATCGGTTTCGTCGAGGTGCTGCTGCCGGGGATGGTGTCCGCGTTCGCCCCGGAGTCGGATCTCGTGACCGTGCTCGTCGTCGGGATGATCGGAATGGCCGTCACCGGCATCGTCGTGACGGTCTGGGCGGGGCCCCGTCGTCACATCGCAGGTCTCGCCGGCTTCTCGCTGGTGTTCGCCGCCGCGATGGTCCTCGGCGCGCTGCGGCCGGACGTCACGCTCGTGGCAGTCGCCGCATTCGTGTTCCTCGGTACCACGTCGATCATCGTCGGGACGATCCACACCGTACTCAACCGCAAGGTGGAGCCGCACATGCTCGGCAGGGTGATGGGCTACAAGAACGTCGTCTACGCCGGAGTGTTGATACTCGGCAACGTCGCCGCCGGAGCTGCGAGCGGGGCGCTGCAGCCGTTGGCCGGCGCCGACGGCGCGCTCGCCGGGATGCTCCGCCCGGTCATCGGTGGTGGGCCCGGTCGTGAGTTCGCGCTCGCGATGCTGCTCGCAGGGTTGTTGATCGCGTCGTGCACCGTGGCCGCCTACCGTTACGCCCTCTGCGCGACCTCGACGAACGGCTGCCCGACCGCACCCGGAGGACATCGCAGCCGGAACGGTCGCGCGGTGAGCACCGTCGAACACGGACGAACGGCCGCTCCGGAGTCCGGCTTTCGGACGTTCGTCATCCTGTGGAGCGGACAGTTCGTCGCTGGTCGGGTCGTCGCTGTCGGGATTCGCACTCGGTGTCCACGTCTACCAGGTCACCGGTTCCGCGACGCTGTTCGGACTGATCTACGCGATGGCGATGGCGTCGATTCCGTTCATCGTCGCGTCCCTGTTCACCGGGTCGATGGTGGACCGGTGGGGGACGCACCGCGCGCTCGTCGTGGGCAATGCAGGCGGTCTGCTGATGACGCTGGTACTCGCCCTGTTGCTCGCGACAGGCGCCTTCGTACCGTGGCACGTCAGCGTGATCGTGGCGTGTCTGTCGGTCCTGAGTGCGTTGCAGGTGCCGGCGTTCGAGGCCGCCGTGCCGCTCCTCGTGCCGAAGCGACGCATCGGCAGAGCAAACGGGATGCGCCTGATCGCGACGTCGACGAGTCAGATCCTCGGCCCCATCGCGGCCGGCTTCCTGCTCCTGATCATCGGTATCGAGGGCATCGTCGTGATGGACTGTCTGACGTTCGGCTGGGGTCTCGTGACCCTGCTCCTCGTGCGGGTCCCCCGGGCCGTGCGGCCTCCCGGCATCGGCGGCGGGCCGACCTCCCTGCTCGGTGAGTTCCAGCCGGCACTGCGGTACGTCACGAGCCGCCCCGGGCTGCTCGCCCTGTTGATGTTCATCTCGGCCCTGGAGTTCTGTGCGGGTTCGTCGACGTCCTGATCACGCCCGTCACCCTCGCGTTCGGTTCGTCCGCTGCGCTGGGCACGGTGCTGACCTTCGGTGGCATCGGGATGGCGGTGGCCAGCGTGGCGGTCACCGCGTGGGGCGGCCCACGGCGGCGGGTACGGGGCCTCTTGGGCTTCTCGTCGCTGATCTCCGTGGCGATCGTGGTCGGCTCGCTGCGGCCCGACCTCACGCTGATGGCGGCGGCCGCCTTCGTGCTTCTCCGCAGCCTCGCCGTCGTCATCAACTGCAACCAGAGCCTCTGGCAGACCAAGGTCGAGCCGCATCTGCTGGGTCGTGTCATCTCACTGCAGTACATGGTCGCCGCGGTGCCGCAGTTCCTCTCCTTCTGTCTGGCGGGTCTGGTCGCCGACAGCGTGTTCGTCCCGCTCGTCGGGAGGGACCGAGTCGAGTCCCCCCTGCTCTCGGCGGTGGTCGGGGACGGTCCGGGTCGTGGCTTCGCGCTCCTGATGCTCGTGATGGGGCTGATGCTCGCCGTCTGTGTCCTCGTCGCCTACCTCAACCCGCACCTGCGACGTGTGGAGGACGACCTGCCTGACGTCACCCCCGAGGACGCCCCGGTCGGGTCTCCACCGGCGAAGGCCGAACGTGGGGATCAGGCGTGACCGGCGCCCAGGTACGACACCAGCGGCACGGATCGGACCTCACGGGCATCACCCCCGTCCCGGAGCTGGTGCTCGCTCAGGCGAGGCGCTCCCCGGACGCGGTCGCCGTGCAGTGCGGCGTCGAGCAGCTCACCTACGCCCGGATGGTCGCGGAGGCGACGGGGGTGGCGGTGCACCTGCGCAGGCCGGGGTGCAGTCGGGGGACGCCGTGGCGGTCGCCGTACCGCGTGGGGTGGATCTGCTGCCGGCGCTGCTGGGTGTCCAGCTCTCCGGCGCGGCGTACGTGCCCCTCGACCCGGACCATCCGGCCGACCGGCTCGGCCATCTCGTCGCCGACTCCGGTGCTCGGGTCCTGGTGACCACGGACGGGACGGTGTGTCGTGGGCTCGCCGTCGACCTCCGTGTCCACGTGCAGGACGTCGTCGCCGTCGACGCCGCGACCACCGTGGACCAGGACTCCGCTGCGTACGTGATCTACACGTCCGGGTCGACCGGGCGGCCGAAAGGTGTCGTGGTCGACCATCGCGCGTTCAGCACCTTCCTGACCTCGATGCGCGACCAGCTCCGGCTTCCGGAGCCCGTTCTGCTGCCCGCCGTGACGACGGTCTCGTTCGACATCGCGGGTCTCGAGTTGTTCCTACCGCTTGTCACCGGCGGACGCGTCGTGGTCGCACGACCGGAGGAGGTCAACGACCCGCACCGGCTGGCCGATCTCTTGACCGCCTGCCACGCACGCGCACTGCAGGCGACCCCCGCCACGTGGCGCCTGCTGTTGGACGCCGGGTGGATGCCGGGACCGGGGTTCACGGTGCTCTGCGGCGGCGAGCGTCTACCTACCGACCTGGCCGAGCGGTTGCTCGGCGACGGAGCGGCGCTCTGGGATCTCTACGGTCCGACCGAGACGACCGTGTGGTCGTCCCTGACCCGCCACCAGCTCGGTGCGCCCACGCGCTTCGCCCCCGTCGACGGCACGTCGCTCCACGTGCTCGATGACGCGCTGCGACCGGTTCTTGCGGAGGAGGTCGGCGAACTGTACATCGGCGGTGCGGGGCTCGCCGTCGGCTACCACCGTCGAGCCGGACTGACCTCGATGCGATTCGTCGCCGACCCGACGTCCCCGCACGGCGGCCGCCTCTACCGCACCGGTGATCTCGCCCGGTCGTCCCCGGACGGGCGGATCCGGATCCTCGGTCGCTGCGACGACCAGGTCAAGATCCGCGGATTCCGGATCGAGCCCGGTGAGATCGAGCACGCCCTGGTGGGCGTTCCCGGAGTCGCCGAGGCGGTGGTGACCAGCGTCAGGAGCCCAGAGGGCAGCACGTCACTGGACGGTCACATCCGGCCCGTCGACGTGAGTCGGCCGCCGGACGCCGACCGGTTGCGCAGCAGCCTGAGCCGCGTCCTTCCCGGCTACATGATCCCGGCCCGCTTCCTGGTGCACGACACGTTCCCACGGACCCCGAACGGCAAGCTCGACCGTGCGGCCCTCGCCACGTCGGGCCGGCCCGCTGTCGGCGCGCATCAGCCGGCGACGACCGACGCGCTGTCCGACGACGACGCGGGCCCCACCGCACGGCTGATCGCCTCCGTGCTGGCCGATGTCCTCGGCCGCGACACGGTCGGTGTCCACGAGGACTTCTTCGCCATGGGTGGCGACTCACTGCGCGCCGTACAGATCGTCCTGCGGCTGAACGAGCAGCTCGCCACGGAGGTGCCGATCAACTCGCTGTTCGAGGTCCGCACGGTGTACGGGCTCGCCCGGATACTGGACAGCGGCGCCGATGCGACACCGATGCCCAGCCCCGCCGCCGGTGACGAGGCACGGCTCTCCGCGGCCCAGTGGCGACTCTGGCTGCGACACCGCGCCGACCCCGAGAACACTGCCGACGGCTCGGCCGTCGTCGTGCGGCTACCGGGGCCGTTCGACCGGGCGGCACTGGACACGGCATTGGACGGACTGTTCCGACGACACCCGATGTTGTGCACCCGCTACGAAGCCGACGCGGCCGGGCTGCCCGTCGCCGCCGTGGGCCCACCTCCCGGACCACCCCCGCTCGAGACGGCCGATCCGGAATCGGTCCTGGCCGCCGAGCTGGCCAGGCCCTTCGATCTCGCACACGAGCCGCCCGTACGGCTGCGTCTGGTCCGGCCGACCCCGTGCGCCGCGCCGTTCCTCTTGGCGGTCGTGCATCAGATCGCGGCCGACGAGAGGTCGCGTGCGCTGGTCACGTCGCAGTTGCGGGCGACGTACCGCGGTCGTGCAGTCGTCTCCCCCGCCCTGAGCTACAACGACTACGCGACATGGGAACGAGACCGCTCTGCGAGCGCAGGAGCCGCCCGGCACCGCGAGTTCTGGCGGACCACGCTGTCCGGCCCTCCACCCGCCGACCTCCCGCTCGACCGACCGCGTCGCGAAGTGCGGGACAGCCGATGCGCCGTGGTGCGGTTCTCCGTGTCGCCTCCCGCCATACGAGCGGTGCGCGACGCAGCCGGCGGCGACCAGCCGACCGGAGCACTCACGACCGTCGTCAGCGGCCTGAGTCGCTGGATCGACAGCACGACCGTGAACCTCGGCGTCGCGGTCGACGGCCGGGACCACCCGTCCCTCGACGACGTCGTGGGGATGATCGAGCAGACAGCGGTGCTGCGGCTCGATCTCGGGGAGCGTCCCACGTTCACCCAGCTGGCCAGGCAGGTCAGGGCACGTCGGGATGCCGCGACGGAGCACGCGGTCCTGCCGTTCGAGGACATGGTCGCGTCCACCGAGATCGAACCGACCAGCTCATCGGGACGCCACCCACTGTTCGACGTGTTCGTCGCGCTGCACGGCGCACCTGCCGACCCACCCGGGTTCGTTGTGCCCTTCCCGCCGCACACCCACTTCGACGTCCATCCACCTCACCCAGCGCATCGATGACGGTATGGAAGGCGCCGTCGTCTACGCGAGGGACCTGCTCGACGAGGCGACGGTCCTGCAACTCGTCGACGCCTGCAGCACGGTCATGACCGAGGTCGCAGGATCCTCCGGGGAGGCCGCCGGATGAGCCGCCCGGATCACAGCGATCCGATACCCTCCGTCGATCTCGCCGACCCGCATCCGGCTCGAGCAGCCCTGGTGGACGGCGTGCTCTCGGGACTGCGGCCGGAGTGCTCCGTCTTCTGGCACGCGCCGAAGAGCAGGAACGGGTTCTGGGCCGTCATCCGTTACGCCGAGGCACTGCGCGTCTACCGCGACACAGCCACCTTCTCGGCCACGCACGGTATGACCCTGGACAGCCTGAGACCCGACAAGGACCCGGCAGCCGGGATGATGGTGGAGGTGACCGACCCACCGGAGCACCGCAGACTTCGCCGCAGCGTCGGCGCCTTCTTCGCAGACGGAGCAGTCGGATCGCTGGAACCGACGATCGATCGGCACGTCCGAGAACTCGTGTCGGAGCTGGTGTCCGGACCGGGGCCGGTGGACGTCATGGTCGCGCTCGCATCGCAGGTCCCGACGCACGCCGCCGGACTACTGCTCGAGCTCCCCGCCGAGGACCTGAACTGGATCACGGCCCGCACCGCGCAGGTGTTCCTCTCCGGACCGAGCGAGGACGGCGCGAGCGATCTGCGCGTCGAGGCCGGTCGCGCGGACGACGAGCTGCTCTCCTACTTCGCGCGGTTGCTCCGCTCCCCCCGCTCGACGAACTCCGGTCTGGTCCGCCGTCTCGTCACGGGCAAGGGGAACCGGGAGGGGCTGAGCGTCGGGGAAGCCGTTCTCAACGCGCTGAACCTGGCCATAGGCGGGACCACGACCACTCGCAGCCTGCTCGGCAATCTGCTGCAGGTGTTGAGCACACGACCAGCCGTGTTGGCCGCGCTGAGGGCCGACCCGACGACTGTCCCGACAGCGGTCGAGGAGGCCGTCCGATGGGCCAACCCGGTACGGCACCTGGCGCGCGTCGCCGTCCGAGACGTCGAGCTGGGCGGCCGCGCCATCCGTGCCGGCGAGCCGGTCGTCGTGTTCCCACGGTCGGCGAACCGCGACGCGGACGTCTTCGAGCAGGCCGAGGAGTTCGACGTGTACCGCTACCCGAACCCACACATCGGGTTCGCCGCCGGCCCACACAGCTGCCCCGGGACCGGTCTGGCCCGGGTACAGATCCGGAGCGTTCTGAATCGTCTTGTGGATACCGTCGAACTCCTCGAGCCGGCGGGACCGGCCGAGCTCATGCGGTCGAACTTCCTGCACGGCTACGCGCGGTTGCCGCTGCGCATCGTTCCGACCCGGATCTGAGCCCACACGGCGGGCACGACGAGCGCCGGATTCGCGGGACAACCGTTGGCCATGACCGCGGCCTACCGTCGGATCATGGCGCGCCGGTCAACCTCGCAGCGGATCGCACCCGCCCTGCCTCCCACCACACCCTACGAGGACGCCGTACTCGGGATCCTCGCCGAGACGCTCGGTCGCGACGTCGAGGTCGACGACGCACTGCTGACGCTGACCGATCTCGGGCAAGTGCCGGGCGTCGTCGCTCGGATCCGCCGGACGACCGGGGTGGACGTGCCGGTCGCGGACTACGTCGAGGCACGGACGGTCGCAGGACTGGCCGCCGTCGTCTCGGCGCGGTCGCGCACCGCGCGTGCTGCTGCCCGACCTCCCGAGCTCCGCGCCCGGCCCGCGGAACCGGACACGATCCTCTCGTTCGACCAGTATCGGCTGTGGATGGAGAACCAACTTCTCCCTGGGCCGATCTACAACGTGCACGGACGCAGGCGGATCACCGGGCCGCTCGACACCGCGGCGATCCAGAGGAGCATCTGCTCGATCATGACGCGGCACGAGTCGCTCCGCACCCGTTTCACCGCGGAGTCCGGCGAGCCTCGCCAGATCGTCGACCCGCCGGATCCGACATGGCGCATCCGGTTCGAGGACGTGCGTGACCGCGCCGAACCGGATGTCGCAGCTCGCATCGTCCTCGACGAGGAGCTCACGACCCCCTTCGACCTGACCACCGGCCCGCTGCTGCGGTGCGTGCTGATCCAGCTCGACGACGACGTACACGCGCTCGGCGTCACGATGCACCACATCGTCTCCGACGCGTGGTCGATCGGCCTGTTCATCAGGGAGTTGACCGCCCTCTACGAGGCGGACGGTGACACGGAACGCGCCGGGCTGGCGCCCTTGCCGGTGCAGTACCGCGACTACGCGGCGTGGCAACGGGACTGGCTCACCGGTGACGTACTCGAGAGCCAGCTCAGCCACTGGCGTACCCACTTGGAACAGGCACCGCGTGCCCTCGCGCTGCCGACCGTGCAGCGGCGGACCGGTGACATGCGCGCGGAAGCCGGCCAGGTGACCGAGGTGCTCCCCACCGAGGAGACTGCTGCCCTGCACGAACTGTGTCGTGAACAGGGCGTGACGTCGTTCATGGTGCTCTTCACCGTGTTCACGACGGTGCTGGCTCGGTGGAGCGGACAACACGACATCGTGGTGGGGGTCCCGGTCGCCGGCCGGACGACGAGCGTGTCCGACCGCCTGATCGGCTTCTTCGTCAACCTGCTTCCCCTCCGCGCCGACCTCTCGGGCTCGCCGACCTTCGCCGACCAGCTCGAGCGCGTCCGGCGCGTGGCACTCGACGCCTACGCACACGCCGAGGCACCGATGGACGAGCTGGTACGCGATCTGGACATCGTCCGCGACCCACGTCGCACCCCGCTCTTCGAGGTCGTACTGAACGTCGTCGGGAACCCGGAGGCCGAGCAGGTACCGACGCTGCGCATCGAGCCGATCGACACACCGTCCCTGTTCAGCCGTTTCGACCTGAACCTCACCGCTCAGGAAGCCGGTGGGGCGCTCCGGTTCGCGCTCGACTTCCCAGCCGATCGGTGCGACGACGCGACAGGGCGCGCCCTGCTCGGGCAGATGCGCAACCTGCTGCGTGCCGCCGTCGCCGACACCTCGGTGCGGTTGCTCGACATTGCCGCAGAACCGGACGCCGAGCCCGGTCCGAACGAGCCCGCCCCGGCGCCGGCGCCGGCCCTGGCACTCGACCGGCACGCCACCGACGGGAACAGGGTCGCGGTCGTCGTCGACGCCAGAGGACGGTGGACCTACCGGTGGGCGCCACCGCCGCGCGTCGGGTTGTCTCCGAGCTGTCTACGCACCCGGGCAGCGCCCTGACTCGTCGGGTCGGCGTGGTTCGGAGACCGACAGCGTCGTTCCTGGTCACGCTCGCCGCGGTGGCCGGCACCGGCGCCGACGTTCAGGTCATCGAGACCGACGACCCGGCCCTCACCCGACCACTCGGTCTCACGCACGTTCTCGACCCGTGTCCACAGGGCGGCGTCCCGGCAGCCGGAACGGTCGATCTCAGCGCAGCGGTGGCCGACGACGGCACATCCGAACCCGGCGGCGCAGCATCTCCGGCAGCAGGGCGCGACTGGGCAACAGGTCGCTTCGCTTCGCCTCGGTCCCGCAGACCGCTTCGTGATTCTCTCTCACCGCCCCGGACACCTGATGTCCGCGCTCTGCACGGGATTCGACGCGGGCGCCACGATCGTCGTTCCTGACCGGCCGTTCGGCACCGACGCCGCCGGGCTCGCGGACTGGCTGCGCGAGCAGGAGGCCACGGTCGTCTACGTCGACCCGCCGGTGCTTCGCGCACTCGCGGCCACCGGGCGCCGACTCCCCGACCTACGCTGTGTTCTCGTGGAGAACGACGGTTCTCTGCTGCCTCATGACGTCGAGGCCCTGCGCGGCATGGCCGAGGACTGTCGGTGTGTCGGCTTGTACCGGGTGGCCACCGACGGCCGTCCCAGTGCCTGGTTCGACGTTCCTCACGACATGCACGTCGCCACCGCACCACTGCGCGTCCCGATCGGGACCCCGGCCGCGCCGGTCACGCTGCGACACCCGTCAGGCCGCTCCACCGCGGTCGGCGAGCCCGGTGAGATCTGGATCGGACCGGAGCCGACCGGCGATCTCGCGCGCCGGCGCCCAGACGGGACCCTGGAGCTCGCAGGTCGCGTCGGCACGCAGCCAGGAATCGACCCTGCCGAGATCGTGTCATTCCTCCGGGACGCCCTGGGCGTGCAGGACGCGCTGGTCATCGAGACGACCGCAGGATCTCCGCCGGATCTCATCGCCTACGCCGCCGGAGGCACCTCTCGGCCGGACGTCATCGCGCTGCACAACCATCTCCGGACACGGCTGCCGGAGCATCTCGTGCCTCGCCGCATCGTCGTGCTCGACTCATTGCCGCGCACTCCGTGGGGTGACTACGACCTGCGCGCACTGCCCCGTCCAGCAGGGGACGACGACGGTCCGAGCCATGCCGCGCCGCGCACCGAGATGGAGCGACAGCTGGTCGCGATGATCGTGAGCTGACCTCGCCACGCCGGGTCGATCCCGCAGCGTCCTTGACCTCGCCGGTCGATACGCCCCAGATGTCGGAGCACGTCGCCGTCGTGACGGCTGCACAGGTCCCGGTGCGGTAGGCCGTCCGGCAGGGCCCGAACGGGTCGGCCACGAACCGTTCGGCGGTCGGGCCCGGGGCTCCCCAGAACCGGCCGCCGACGGTCCCGGACGACGCCTCTCGGGCGCCGATCGGTGCGATCCGCAGTTCGCCGAGACCGGAGCCGGAAGTCCGGCCGGCAACCCGAGCGGGACCGTCGCAGCGCTGTCCCGGGCCACCACGGTGTCGGTGACCGTTCCGGCCTCGGTAGGGCCGTAGCAGTGCACGAGTCCCGCATCGGGCAGGGTCGTGTGCACGGCGTCGCGGAGTTGTGGAGTGAGGGGTTCCCCGCCGGAGAGCACCCAGCGCAACCCGCGGATCCGGCGGGTGCCCATGTGCTCCAGGACCGGTGCCAGCACGGCCGGTGGCAGGAAGACGGTGGACACGTCGTGGGCGGCGATCAGTTCTGCCAGGTGGGCCGGGTCCCGGTCCCGGTCCCCCGGCCGACCAGGAGCCGCCCGCCGTGGAGGAGCGGTCAGAACAGCTCCGCGATCGTACGTTCGAACGCCCGGTGCGTCTTGAACAACGCGGTGTCGCCGCTTCGGAACGGGTAGCGGCGCTGCATCCAGTCCAGATGGGCGAGCGCGCCCTCTTCCGGGTAGGCGACGCCTTTCGGACGGCCGTGGATCGAGGGTAGAGGATGTTGAGGAGGGTGACCGCGGGGTCCGGTAGGTCCGGCCGGTACCCGGGAGGTGCTGCGGTGCGCGGGTCGGTTGCTGTCCCGGCAGGTCCGCGTCGACGACCGTCCACGGCCGTCCGGGATGTGGGTCCGGCCGACGAGGTCCCGCAACGGCTTCGGGCCGCGTCCGTCATGACTCGCCGAGTCGTGCGTCGGGGTGGTCGAGGTCCGGGTACGCCCGCCCCGGTCCGCGACCGCGGCGGATCGCCACGACCTGGGACGATGCCCCGCTGCATGCAGATGGCGATCCGGGCCGCCCGGTCCCTGCTCCGGCAGTGCGCACCGATCGGCAACTCGGCCGACCCACCGGTCGAACTCGCGATAAGTCAGCTCCGTGCCGTCCTCGTCGAGTACAGCGATCGCGTCGGGGGCGAGCGTCACCTGGCGTCGACGAGGTCGCTGATGCCCCGGCGCGCTCCGCCGCCACGAGTGCGCGCTGGTGCTCCTGCCGCGGCCGACTCGGTGAGGAGATCCAGGAACCCGCGCGTCCAGGCGAGCGCCGACGGTCCTCCGGGAGAATCGGTCAGTCGTTCCCCGTACAGACGCCTGCCGTCGCCCGACAGCACGAACATGACGTCCGACGTCAGCCGGTCGTGCGGGCCTCGCTCGTCGAGTCGACATCTGCTGTGCGTACGTCGACGCCGGGCTCCGCTGTGACGGATGGCTTGCGACGACGAAGGCTTCGTGGTCGTGTGCCACGCCGATCCGGACCGTCGTGGCATCGGAGGAGACGCGGCGCGCCAACTCCTCGGCGCAGGTCAGCAGCGGGGCCAGGTCGTCGGTTCCCCGTGCATGGGCCAACGCCCGCAACCGGGTGACGAGCGCCGGCGGCACCGGCAGCGGACCGACGCAGTCCGCGGCCGGTCCGCCCGTCCGCCCTCCGAGGCCCGCTGCGACGTCCTTCACGCCGCCGACGTCGGGTGCACCGACGTCGGATCAGCGATCGGACGGTCTTGTGTCATCGCGCTGTTGAGCAGCGCGGCTCGGGTGAGCTCGGCCTTGTTGCCCACACCGAGCTTGGCTCGGATGCGCTTGACGTAGGTGTCGACCGTGTGAGGGCTGATGCCGAGACGGGTGGCGATCTGGCCATGGGTCAGACCACGGGCGATCTGGCGCAGGACCTGGTCCTCGCGCTCGGACAGGCGTGGGACCCGTTCGTCCTCCTCCGGGGCGGCCGACGACGTGCCCTCCGCACACTTCGCGGGGTCGTTGCGGTACTGCGCACCGTCGAGAGATCGGCCCGAGGTGATCACTCGAATGGCCTCGACCACCCTGTCGCCGGGTTCACTTCGGCTCAACACCCCGGCTGCGCCCGCGGCCAGGTAGACCGCGCCTCCGATCTCCCCTGTCCCCGTCAGGACCAGCACGGCGGAGTTCCGCGCGGTCGCCTGAATATGTATCAGATCGTTTGTCGAATCCAGTGCATCGACGTCGATGATGACTGCGTCCGCCAGCCAGGACGGTTCCTCGTGCGGGGAGCTGCGAGTTGCCACTACCCTCAGCCCGGCATTCGTGAGAATGTTTGTCAGGCCGACGCTAAAGATTGGTGATCCCACAAGTACGTCAATCCGGATCAAGGCTACCCCCACGGTCGACGATTGCCGCAACAGAAATTAACAGCGCCGGTCAGTGCCGTTCGGTCCCTGGTTCGGGGGACACCTACCTGCGCTGAGCGGGCATCGCAGCGGCTCCGCTCGGAGAGGAGATGCGTCGATTTCATGCTCGTTGTCCGTTTCGTAGTGACGGGTCAAACGGACGACGGCGTGATGTGAACGGCTGGCGACCATGAGAGAAACTAATTGCATTGCGAAGGTGATGCGACGCACCTTCTCGTTGGGTCGAGAATGGCGAGATCTACGAGGCTTATTCAGGCCCCGTGAAATAACGATCTAGCCCGGCGTGTCGGGTTGGGCGACAGCCCGTCCATCGCGAATATTGGTTTGCCGAATCAATCCGAGATGAACGGGCTGCCGCAGTATGTACTATACCACTGGTTTCCGGCGTGATGAAATTCAGGATCTTGTCGCTATAGTGTATGAGCAGGATCAGCGGGACGCGACGGAGGCACGTTTGTCTTGGCCGCCGGTTCTGGGGTTGTTCTGGTCGGTGGTGATCACGTTGGCGTATCTGCGCGGGAATCGTGTGCAGTGGGAGTTGGCGGAAACCTATGGGGTGTCGCAGTCGACGGTTAGTCGAGCGATCACGGGGGTGACACCGTTGCTGGCACAGGCGCTGCGGAGTGTCGTTCCGACGGCAGAGGAGCTTCGTGCCGATCGGCAGTACATCATCGATGGAACCTTGCTGCCCTGCTGGTCATGGGCCGCGGTGCCGGGTCTGTGGTCGGGCAAGCATCGCACCACCGGCGTCGTCGTCCAGGTCGCAGCCACCCTGGAAGGGCAGCTGTCGTGGATCTCCGACCCGACCCCAGGCTCCCGACACGACCTATATTGCCTCGACCAATCCGGCGCCCTCGACCACCTCGCCACATACCCCCCGATCGGCGATAAAGGATACATCGGGCGCGGCATGCTCACCCCGTTCAAAAAACCACCCGGCCGGGAACTTCTCAACTGGCAAAAAACATTCAACAAGAGCCTCAACCACACACGCGCCACCATCGAACGAGTCATCGCCCATATCAAAACGTGGAAAGTTCTCCACACAGACTACCGGCGGCCCTACGCCACATTTAAAACGACAATCTCGGCAGTCATCGGACTCATCTTCTACACACTTACCTGACGGAGCCTGAATAAGCCTCTACGCAGAGGTGCGGCACCTCGGTCGAACGGGGTCGCGCTCGCCGTCGGTCTTGCTGGCGTTCGCGCTCTTTCGGGGTGGTTCCGCGTTATCGGCGACGTCGCCCTCTGGCGTGGCGTGCGACCTGGTGGGCAATCAGGCATCGGCTCGGCCGAGTCGCGGTGACGTGGTGTTGTGTGCACGTCACCGGTGTGCGGCCCGGCGCCTGTCTCCCTGTTCGTCGTGGTGCGCCCCGGTTGGGTCCGCGAGCAACCAGGAACTCGGGAATCTCGGCACGTGCTGCCATTCTTCCTCAATGAGGGACTGGGAGGCTTATTCAGGCTCCGTCAGGTAAGTGTGTAGAAGATGAGTCCGATGACTGCCGAGATTGTCGTTTTAAATGTGGCGTAGGGCCGCCGGTAGTCTGTGTGGAGAACTTTCCACGTTTTGATATGGGCGATGACTCGTTCGATGGTGGCGCGTGTGTGGTTGAGGCTCTTGTTGAATGTTTTTTGCCAGTTGAGAAGTTCCCGGCCGGGTGGTTTTTTGAACGGGGTGAGCATGCCGCGCCCGATGTATCCTTTATCGCCGATCGGGGGGTATGTGGCGAGGTGGTCGAGGGCGCCGGATTGGTCGAGGCAATATAGGTCGTGTCGGGAGCCTGGGGTCGGGTCGGAGATCCACGACAGCTGCCCTTCCAGGGTGGCTGCGACCTGGACGACGACGCCGGTGGTGCGATGCTTGCCCGACCACAGACCCGGCACCGCGGCCCATGACCAGCAGGGCAGCAAGGTTCCATCGATGATGTACTGCCGATCGGCACGAAGCTCCTCTGCCGTCGGAACGACACTCCGCAGCGCCTGTGCCAGCAACGGTGTCACCCCCGTGATCGCTCGACTAACCGTCGACTGCGACACCCCATAGGTTTCCGCCAACTCCCACTGCACACGATTCCCGCGCAGATACGCCAACGTGATCACCACCGACCAGAACAACCCCAGAACCGGCGGCCAAGACAAACGTGCCTCCGTCGCGTCCCGCTGATCCTGCTCATACACTATAGCGACAAGATCCTGAATTTCATCACGCCGGAAACCAGTGGTATAGTACATACTGCGGCAGCCCGTTCATCTCGGATTGATTCGGCAAACCAATATTCGCGATGGACGGGCTGTCGCCCAACCCGACACGCCGGGCTAGATCGTTATTTCACGGGGCCTGAATAAGCCTCTGGGGCGCGCGTTGTCGGGTCTCATGCAGTGTCTGGTGCATGGAAGTCCCGAGGCTGGGAGTTTGATCGATTCTGGCTTGCATGATGCCGCCTGTTCAGGAGTCGGTCCAAGAAGGACCCGCGAGGGCGTGCCGTAGGTGGGTGAACTGGTGGCGTCTCAGAGTTACTCGACCTTCTTCGAACATCAACGCCGAGTCACTTCGTTCACTGGGATGGAGCAAGGATCACAGGTGTAGGTGGCCGTCTGTCATGTCATTCGGTAACTTGCTGAATCATGCGTGTCACATGGTCGACCCAAACCGCGTCCATTAGGTGCGAGATGCACTCGCTGGGGCGATTTGCGAAGAGTGACATAGTCGTCGAACCATGGATGCCGGACGCCGGTCGTTGAGGGAGGCATCCGGCAGCCTGTTCTAGGCGGACCCGCCCAGGAAGCCGGTCAGCATCGACAGCTGCGAGTCAGTTGCGCGGAACGCATCGAGATGATCGACGTGACCGGTCAGCGCGAGCTGCGCACCTGGCAGCTCCGCGGCGATCCAGCGGGATCCGGCCGGGTGAGCCGTCGAGTCCGCCTCGCTGGTGACCAGAAGACAGGGTTGCCTGATTGCGCTGACCGCCGCGCGTGAGTCCTCGTGCATCGTCGCGACCATCAGCTTCGCGTAGCGGTACAGCAGCTCGTCGGTGGCGTAGGGGCGTACGACCAGCGGCCCGATCCCGGGCGGCACGCCTGTCATCGGACCGGCCACGAGCCGTCTGCGCAGCCAGGCTGTCGTGTCCCGGGACTCGGCGGCGATGTCCAGCGTGGTGCGCAGATTGGCCTGATGCGCGGACTCAGGCACCTCTGGCCCGAGCTGGGCGGCCGCGTGCCAGAGACTCAGCGACTCGACGAGGTCTGGCCTGCGCGCCGCCAGGGCCAGCGCCGCCGTCGCACCGCCGCACAGACCCATCAGGTGAATCCGAGAACCTCCGAGCGTTGCGGCCGCAGCTGCGAGATCGTCGACCTGGTCCTCGACTCCGCTGCCGTGTCGGTCGAAATCTGTGGCTTCGACGATGCGTCCGGTGGTGCCCCGGGTGGCCGGGACGAGACATCGGTACCCGAGCGCGGCGAGCTTGCGCACCCACCGCAATGACAGTAGTGGGCTCATCGCGCAGGGAGGGGACACCAGGACACGGGGCCCGTCAGGTGGCCCGGCCTCCACCGCCGTGATGACGGGAGCACCTGAGCGATCGACGATGATCGACCGTAGACCGGCATCCTGCTCGTCGGCGATCTGACGGGCCGACTCGGCAACGGCATCGACATCGTCGAGCGTCGCGAGAGCCTGCACGGCCTGCGCTCTGTGGATCTCTGCGGCCAGAACGGCGGGAGCGTAATCCCGTGCGACGCCCGGGGAGGGGCCGTCGAAGCGCAATGGGACACGCAGCGCTCCACAGACGGCCTCCAGTAGCGCGGGAGCGTTGGCGTCGGTGCCCGCAGGAAGCGAGAACGGTCCGACCTGCTCCGTCAGACCCGCCAGCTGACGGACGGCACCTACGAGGTCGCACAGGGCGTCCCGTGCCTCGTTCACGGTCGGAGCGGCCCGGCGGTGGCCGCCGCCCGGGCCAGGACGTTGACGGTGACCGGCGCTCCTCCGAGGCTGCCCGGGGCGATGTCGATATCGAGCGAACGGCACGCAGTGGCCACGATGCGCAGCATCGCCAGCGAGGTGGCCCCAGCCGCGACCAGGTCGTCGTCGGCACCGAGGACCGGGAGGCCGAGTACCTGCCGGGCGATCGTCAGGATCTCCGCGACGACCGCAGCGGGCGGCGGGCCGGTCATCCGATCACCTCGCCGGTCCGACGGATTCCGGCGAGGTCGTACTCGCCCTCGTCGGTGAGGAGGAAGCGCCGGTGCACCGTGATGCGGTCCGGCACCAGGTGCGCAGGGAGCCTCGTCACCAGCTCCTGACGCACCGGTCCCAGACCGGGCCGGTCAGGCCGTACGGCCACGTGCGCGACCAGCAGGTCGCCCTCGTACCCGACCACTGCGTCCCGGACCTCGGGCTGATCGCGAAGGACGGCGACCGTCTCCAGAAGGTCGACTGCACCGCCGTCCGGATCTGCGAGCTCCAGCGTGCCGTCCGGTCGCTGTCGGACCGCGGTGCCGGGCACTCCGTCTGCCGTACCCGGGACGGACAACCGGCCGAGCTCCCCGGGGGCCAGGGGGCCGCCCCGCGGACCCCGTGGTACTTCCGGTCGGCCGGGCAGAACGGTGCCGACTGGCACCCGCAACGGCACGGTGTCCGAGGACCAGAGGTGGGGCGAGATCCGGAGGGCCGTGGTGGGCGGTCCGTCCGCGTCGGTCCGGTGCAGAACGACGACCGTGCACAACGGTGCGAGCCTGTGCACCAGTTCGACGTCGTGTGCGGTCAGATCTCCGGTCTGGTCCAGGAACGCCAACCTCACTCCGGGGAGGGCGACCTCGGCGGGAGGCGGATCGAGCGAACGCAGCACGGCCGCCGGCAGGTGCACCGCCGTCACCGAGAGCGTTCGCAGCCGGTGCAGCAGCGTGCCGGGTTCGCGGGCGTCCAGTACGTCGACGGGACCGGCGGAACGGGCCGCGGTGACGGCCGCGGGACGCGCCGGGTGGCCGACGAGCGCGAGACGGTCTCCGTCGGACGACCCGGGCCACCACCTGTCCCGCAGGGACGGGTCGGTGGACTGCTGCGGTGCGGTGCGGTCCGCATCCGAAGGTGTTCCGGTCAGATCATGGTCCAACAGCGATCTGTGAGGGGCGTCCGCCGCTGCCACCAGCAGGACCGAGATCTGGTCGAGGAGTGCCCGTGCGGTGTCGGCGGTGTGCAGCGTGGGTTCGTGAGCCAGGTCGAGGCGGAGTCCGTCACTGCCGAGCCGCACGTCGAGGTGCAGGTCGAACTTCGAGGGTTGCGCCGGTGGCGCGGCGCGCTCGACGGTCGTCGACGGGAGGGACCATGCCTCCCCGCCGTCCTCGATCATGTTCAGCACGACCTGGAACAAGGGTGTGCGGGTCGGGTCCCGGACGGCTCCTGCGGCGGCGACGATGTACTCGAACGGGGTCTCCCCGTGCTCGACGTGGTCTTCGGTGGCCGAGTGCCGCACCCGTTCGAGCGCCTCGGCGAAGGACGGGTCGCCGCCGAGGTCCACCCGCACCGCGACGGTGTTCACGAACAGGCCGACGAGGCTCTCGGTGCCGGTCTGCCTGCGGGTGTCCACCGGGACACCGATCACGAGGTCCTGCTGCCCCGACCATCGGCGAAGCACCGCCGACGGCGCGGTCAGCAGAACGAGGAAAGGGGTCGCGCTCCGGGCCCGGCACAGCCCCGAGAGCGCTGCCACGGCGGCGGTGTCCGGACGTCCGCTGGTCACGGCCCCGGCGTGCCGGCGTCCGGGCCGTCGTCGCCGAGCGTCCGGCAGGATCGTCGCGACGGGGGCCCCGGCGAGCCGGCTCCGCCAGTAGTCCATGTGCGTCGCGAGCCGTTCGCCCGTCAGAGCGCTGCGCTGCCAGGCCGCGTAGTCCCGGTAGCACACCGGGAGCGCTGGTAGGCCGGCGCGACGGGAGTCGCCTCCCGCGGCATAGAGCGCGGACAACTCGTCGAGCACCAATGCGATCGACCTGCCGTCGAACACGATGTGGTGGACGGTCAGGGAGAGCAGATGCTCCTCCGCGGACACGCGCCACAGCCGGCAGGCCAGCAAGGGCCCGTGTGCCAGGTCGAGTGGGCGGGCCGCCACCTCGTCGGCCCGGCGGAGGGCATCGGCGTGCACGTCCGGCCCCCCGTTCAGGTCGACGACCGACAGGGCCCAGCCCTGGTCCGGTTCGGCGACCCGCGGGACGGGCAGGCCACGCACCGTCGGGAACGTCGTGCGCAGACTCTCGTGCCGGGAGATCACAGCACGGACACTGCGCTCCAGAACGGCCACGTCCAGCGGTCCACGCAGCCACAGGCGTCCGTGCACGCTGTACGCGGCGCCCGAGGAGAGCTGGCATTCCAGCCAGGTGCGCTGTTGCTCGAACGACAGGACCGGCGTCGTACCGGCGTCGCGGGGCTCGATCGCCTCCGTACCGGTCCGTTCGGTCGTGAGCGCGGCGGCGAGATCGCACAGCCGGGGATTCCCGAACACCGTTCGCAGCCCGACCGCGCTGCCGGTCCGTGCACGCAGCCTCGTCAGGACCTCACCGGCAGAGAGCGAGGTCCCACCGAGGTCGAAGAAGTCGTCGAAGCGCCCCACCGCATCGCGGCCGAGCAGCTCGCGCCAGATCTCGGCGACCAGTTCCTCGGTCTGGCCGCGCGGCGGTGCGCCGGCGACAGGGGCCTGCTGCGGCGCCGCCGGGAGTGCGCGGCGATCGATCTTCCCGTTCGGGGTTCTCGGCAGCTCGTCGAGGACGACGAACCGGTTCGGCACCATGACCACCGGCAGGGTGCGGCGCAGCTCGGCCCGGAGTTCCTCGACGTCCGGTGGGCCGGCGTCGTGCACGGCGGTGACGTGGGCGACCAGGTTGTCCTCCTGCAGCGACACGACGGCTTCGCGGACCCGTGGGTGACGCTGCAACGCGGCTTCGATCTCGCCCGGCTCGATCCGTTGTCCACGCACCTTCAGCTGGAAGTCGGATCGGCCGAGATAGAGCAGCGCGCCGTCGCTGCGGTAGCGGACGACGTCGCCCGTGCGGTAGAGCCGCTCGCCGGCGACGGTTGCGAAGGGGTCGGCGACGAACCGTGAGGCGGTCAGACCGGGACGCCGGCCATAGCCGACCGCGACGCCCTGCCCCGCCAGGTACAGCTCGCCGACAGCGCCGACCGGGACCCGTCGCAGGTCCTGGTCGAGGACGCGCACCCGTCCCTGGGGCAGCGGTGCGCCGATCGGCGAGGGTGCCTCGCCGCGACGCAGCAGCGCAGAGGTGGAGTACGTCGTGTCCTCGGTCGGGCCGTAGCAGTTGACCACCGCCTCGACGTGGCCCGTGGCGTAAAGATCGTCCGGCAGTGAACCGGTCACCGCCTCACCGGCGAGCGCGACCACCCGGGTGGACCGCGGTAGCGCACCGGCAGCGACGAGGGAACGAGCCGCGGACGGGACGGCGCAGATCATGGTCACGTCCGGCTGTTCGGCCAGCAGGGCGAGCGCGTTCTCGACCACCACGACGGTGCCGCCCACGCACAGCGGTGCGAAGAACTCGAACACGGACACGTCGAAGCAGATCGATGTCGCAGCCAGCACCCGGGAGAGCCCGCCGCCGGCGAACCTGCGAGCTCCCCACAACACCATCGGAACCGCGTTCCGATGGGTGATCAGAACGCCCTTCGGGCTGCCGGTGGAGCCGGATGTGTAGAGGACGTAGGCGACGGTGTCCGGTGCGATCGGGGTGAACGTGGGCGAGGACTCGTCGTCCTGGGAGGTGTCGATCTCAGCGAGGTCGGCGCCGGTCACCACGGTTGCCGCGGCACTGTCGGCCAGCATGTAGCTGGTCCGTTCGGCCGGGTAGGCCGGGTCCAACGGCAGGTAGGCAGCCCCCAGCTTCATGATCGCGAGCATGGCCACGGCCAGGTCGACGGTACGTCCGAGCCGGATCCCGACGACGTCTCCGGTCCCCACACCGCGGCCATGCAGCAGCCGGGCCAGACGAGCGGACCGTTCGTCGAGCGCCCGGTAGCTCAGATGTCGACGCCCGTCCTCGACGGCGACCGCGTCCGGGGTCGCCGTCACCCAACGCCCGACGAGATCGACGAGGTTGTCGTCCGGATCGTCCGGGAGTGGCCCGCACCCACGGAGCAGGAGCCACTCCCGCTCGTCGTCGGGAAGCAGGTCCAGTTCGGACAACGGCCGATCCGGCTCGATGAGCCCCGCCTCGAGTACGGCGGACAGGCGTGCCGCCATGCGCCTCGCGGTGCCGGCGTCCACGGTGTCCGTGCGGTAGTCCCAGGTGCCCCAGAGCACTGTCCCGCGGAGCCACAGGTGCAGATCGACGTCGTAGCGCAGACCCGGTCGCCTGAGGAGCACCTGCTCCAGCGGTGCCTCGGCCAGCCGTGGCTCACCCCAGTCTCCGTGGAACGCCAGCCCGGCCCGCACCAGTGACGCGCCGGCGTCCCGCTCCTTCTGACCGGTGGTGACAGCCGCGACGATGTGCTCGAACGGGACGCCGCGGTGTGCCAGGGCCTCCAGGCTGGTGTCCCGCACGCGACCGACCAGCTGCCGGAACGACGGCCGCCTCCCGAGATCGGCCCGCAGCACGAGCATGTCCGACAGCAGCCCGACTGCTCCGTGCCGGTCGCCGATCGCGCGTCCGGCCTCCGGTACCCCCACTCCGAAGTCCGTCTGACCACTGTGCTCACCGAGGACCAGCTGATAGGCGGCCAGCACGACGGCGAACAGGGTGGTTCGCTCGGTGTGCGCGAGCTGCTGGGCCGCCCGCACCGAGGAGCCCGGGATCTCGACCGGGACCGACCCGGCCCGGAAGCACGGCGTTGTCGGTCGAGCCTGGTCGGTCGGCAGGTCCAGCTCTGGGAGCCCGGCCAGGCGGTCGCGCCAGTGTCGGGTCGCTGTGGGGGAGACGGCCGGCAGCGCCGGCTCCGGCCGGATGCCGCTCAGCAGACCGCGGTAGGCGGCGTCCAGCTCGTAGAGCAGCACCTGCATGGAGGCGCCGTCGCAGACGAGGTGGTGCGCCAGGAACACCAGCAACCGCTCGTCGTCGCCGACCCGGATGCCGTGCACGGCGACGAGAGGACCACGCTGCACGTCGAAGGGTCTGCCCGAGACGCGCTCGGCGTGCCGCCGTGCGGCATCGGCACGCTCCGCGACGGGCAGGTTCCGCACGTCGGCCCACTGCACGGTGACCACCTGCGTCTCGCACACCGACCTGGTCGGTACGCCTCCTGGGCCGTCCGGGAACGTACTGCGCAGCGCCGGATGCCTGCGGACCAGCGCCGCGAGCGCCGTGTCGAGCCGGTCCTCGTCGAGCAGGCCGGTATGACGCGCCGCGAAGTGCAGGGTGAAGGCGGGTGTGCCGGGCCACAGGCGCTCGAAGACGAGCACTCCGTTCTGCACCGTCGAGAGAGCGGCGGGGCCGACTGCGACCGGTTGCGTGCGATTCGTTCGTGCCCGTCTGCGTCGAACCAGCTCCCGACCGACGACGGCGTCCATCACATCACCCCGACCTCGGCCGTCCGGTCGATGCGGGCCCGCACCAGGGACGGGGCGACGCCCTCCGCCTGCCACCGCTGCAGCAGCGCGGCCACCACGTCCTGTGCGGTCGCTGCCGTGAGCACGTCGGCCATCGGCACCGCGAGTTCCAGCGCCTCTTCCAACGCCGCGGCGGCCTCCGCAGCGCGCATCGAGTCGACACCATGGGTGGCCAGCCGGTCAGTGGGCTCGCAGACCTCCACCGAGCAGACCTCGGCAAGGACCCCACAGACGAGCGGTGTCAGCTCTGTCCGGGCACCTGCCCAGGACCGAGGCGCCGCCAGCGCGTCCGTAGCGGCCGAGCCCGCCGCGGGGCCGTCGCCGTCGCCGTACTCACCGGCCAGGAACGCCTCCCGCGCCGCCGATCGACGAATCTTCCCGCTGGTCGTGCGCGGGAGGGAGCGCGGCGCCACGATCGCGACCACGTCCAGCCGCACCCCGGTGCGGGTCAGGACCTGCGCGCGTACTCGCTCGGCCAGCCCGGGATCACGGCGCCCGGCGGCTTCCAGGATCACCACCGTCACCGGGCCGGGGCCCGTCTCGATCGCGAACGCCGCCGCGCACCGTCCTGCCCAGCCCACGGTCTCCAGCGCTGCGTCCTCGATGTCCGCCGCATGATGATTGACCCCACGCACGATGAGCACGTCCTTCAGCCGACCGCTGACCACGAGCTCGCCGTCACGCATCGACCCGAGGTCGCCCGTGCGCAGATGCCGCACACCGTTCAGATCACCGAACAGCCCCTCCGAGGTGCCGGTCACGTGACCCGCGGTCACGTGCGGACCTGCCACCCAGATCTCACCCTGTCCATCCACCGGCACCTTCTGATCGGGGTCCACGATCACGACCTCCTGACCGTGCACGGGGCGTCCGCAGCTCACCGGGGAGTCCGTTCGACCGTTGCCGTCCCAGTGACCTGCGCTGACCATGAGGGTCGCCTCGGCCAGGCCGTAGCAGGGCAGGAACGCGCTGGCCCGGAATCCCGATTCGGCGAACCTCTCGGAGAAGGCGGCCAGGGTGCGTCGCCGTACCGGCTCGCCACCGCTGAACGCCACCTCCCACGAGGACAGGTCCAACCCGGCCAGCTGGTCGTCGGAGCGGGCCCGGCGCAGACACAGGTCGTAGGCGAAGTCCGGTCCACCGGAATGTGTGGTGGCGGTCTCGTCGATCTGACGCAGCCACCACAGCGGTGACTTGAGGAAGTCCTCTGGGGCCAGGATCCGCATCGGGACCCCGGCAGCGACGGGGGTCAGCAGCCCGCCGACGAGTCCCATGTCGTGGAACGGGGGTAACCAGGTCAGCGCCCGTGAACCCGGACCGAGCCGGAAGCGGTCGACGATCGCCGTCGTGTTGGCAGCCAGCGCCTCGTGCCGGACGAGCACCCCACGCGGCGTCCCGGTGCTGCCTGAGGTGTACTGGATCACCGCGACCGAGCCCCCGTCGGGGGTGTTCGGGAGCGACCACGCGGTCGTGTCCGCCTCTGGTCCGGGCGGCGGGACCACGATCGGCGTGCCCGTTCCCGAGCCGTCGAGTGGCTCGACGGAGACCGCGACGGGGGGCGCGGAGTCCGCCAGGATCCCGGAGAGCCGATGCCGGTCGGACGCCGATCCCGGTCGCGCGGGGGATGCCGGCACCGCGGGTCGACCCGACAGGAACGTCCCGAAGACGGCCGTCACGTAGTCCGGCCCTGCTGGGCAGGAGACCAGGACCGGGCCGTACGGGAGGTCGGCCAGACGCTCGGCCAGGGCGACCGCCCGAGAGGCCAGTTGTGCGTAGCTGAGCGTCGTGACCGGGCTGCCCGGAGACGCGTGCTCGAAGGCGACCCTGTCCGGTGTCGCCTCGGCCCGGGCGAGCAGGACATCGGCGAGGAGGTCGGACGACATGACTACGACGCTAGCCACCTGTCGCGTGCCACCGGCTGTCCCGGAAACCGGTGATCTCAGCGCGTCTCCGCTGCGCGTCGCGCGCTCAGCGGCCGAATGTCGGTCCAGTTCTGCTCGACGTAGTCCAGGCAGTCCTGTCGTGACGCCGGACCGAACGTCTGACGCCAGCCGTCCGGGGTCCGCAGCCGTTCCGGCCACAGGGAGTGCTGTTCCTCGTCGTTGACGAGCACGATGAAGGTGGCGTCAGGATCGTCGAACGGATTCATGCGATCACATCCTCGAGCGCGGTGGTGGACGCCGGGAACGTCCGGCGCCGCCACGCTAGGCGGAGCTCCCGCGTCGCGGAGGTCCCGTGAACCGAGGACCACCGACGGATCCGGTGGGCCCGGATCGTGGCGTCATGAACACTCCCGACGTCGCCGGCGTCACCCCCGCCCGGCTCGAGCTGTGGATGCGGGACTACTACCACGCGGTCGAGTACGACATCGGCAGCAGCGGCGTGCGCGACCTGTCGATGCACGAACTGCGTGCTCTCTGCGGCTTCGACTACGCGGACCTGGACGCGATGGTCTTCCACGACAGCGAGAGCTATGGCGGAACGGGTCTGCGCGCGGCGTTGGCCGACCGGTGGACGGGAGGCGACACCGATCGCATGATGGTCACGCACGGCTCGAGCGAGGCGATCTACCTGGTCATGCACCTGGCGCTCGAGCCTGGTGACGAGATCGTCGTGGTCGATCCGGCCTACCAGCAGCTCCATGACATCGCCGCAGCGCGTGGATGCCGCGTCGTGCGCTGGCCGCTGGCGGCCACGGACGGGTTCGCCCCGGATCTCGATCGGCTACGTGAACTCGTCCGCGGCCGTCCGCGCATGATCGTCGTCAACTTCCCGCACAATCCGACGGGGGTCTCGGTCACCGCTGCGCAGCAGCAGGAGCTGGTGGAGATCGCCGAAGAGGCCGGCGCATGGCTCGTCTGGGACCACGCGTTCGGCGAGCTCACCCACACGGGTGCTCCGCTGCCTCTACCGGAGTACGAGGAGGCGATCTGCTGGGGGACCTTCTCCAAGAGCTACGGGCTCGCCGGTCTGCGGGTCGGCTGGTGTGTGGCGCCGCCGCCGTTGCTCGCGCGCATGGCCGAGTTGCGGGACTACATCGCCCTCTACGTGTCTCCCGTCCTGGAGTTCTTCGCCGAGCACGCGGTCCGCAACGCGGACTCGATAGTCGCGCTGCAGCGTGCGCATGCACAGCACAACCTGTCCCTGCTCACGGACTGGGCCGCGGGTCTCCCGGACCACGTGGCGCTGGTGCCTCCGGACGGTGGCGTCAGCGCGTTCCTGAGGTTGCCCGGACAGTCCGACGTCGATCGGAGCTGTCGCACGCTCGCAGAACGGGACAAGGTCCTGGTCGTGCCGGGATCGTGTTTCGGCGACAGGTTCGCCGACCATGTCCGGCTCGGTTTCGGCGGCACGACCGAGGAGCTGATGATCGGTCTTCACGCCCTGGAAGCCGTGCTGCGCACCGACCGTGCGATCGTGCGTTCATGACGCGCTATGTGGTCGACGCCGCGGTGGCGGTGCGACTCGCGACGAACGCCGTCCCGGTGGCCCACGGGCACACCCTGCTCGCCCCGACACTGGTGCGCTCGGACGCGCTCGCGCTCGTCTATGCATCCGTCCGGGACGGCGAGCTGGACGAGCGCGCGGGACGAAGAGTTCTGGACGGCATCCGAGCGCTGCGCATCCGGCTGCTCGGAGACCGCGTCCTCCAGTCGACGGCCTGGCAGATCGCCGCGGAGCTGGCCTGGTCGGACACCTACCGCGCCGAGTACCTGGCGCTGACCCGGCTGCAGGGCGACGCACTCGTCACGCTCGACGATGAGCTCGCGGCCGCCGCGGCCCGAGTAGACCTGCGCTGTGCCGATCTGGACGAGCTGACCCGTGGCTGAGGCGGTCATGTCACTCGAACACGGGAGATGGCAGACGACCGAACACCGCCGAGCATCGTCGTCGTGGATGCCGACAGGGAGTACGCGGGCACGCTCGACGACGCTCAGCTGCGTGCGTACCGCGACGAAGGCTGTCTGGTTCTCCCGGACGTCGTGTCGCCCGCAGACCTGGCACTGGTCCGCGATGCGGTAGCGGACCTCTATCGCCGGAACCATCCCGGTCGGGTCCTCGAGACCGACGGGGAGACCATCCGCGGCGTGCACGGGTGTCACCTCCAGAGCGAACTCTTCTCCAGGCTCGTCCGCCTTCCGGCACTCCTCGGGGTGGCCGAGGCAGTCCTGGACAGCAAGGTCTACGTGCACCAGAGCAAGGTGAACGCCAAGCGTGCGTTACTCGGGGAGTCGTGGCCCTGGCACCAGGACTTCACGTTCTGGGAACGTGAGGACGGTCTGCCGGCACCCGCGGTGACCAACGTCGCGCTGCTGCTGGACGACGCCACCTCGTTCAACGGCCCGCTGCTGTACCTCCCGGGTTCGCACCGGCACGGCACCGTCTCCGCGCCGGGGCGCGCAACGCCCCACGGCGCGGACTGGCGTTCGCATCTGTCCGCGGACCTGGAGTACGCGCTGCCGGTGGACCTGCTGGCCGAGCTGACAGCGGTGCACGGGATGGCCGCGGCGGTCGGAGGAGCGGGCAGCCTGGTGGTGTTCGACCCCCGGCTCGTCCACGGGTCCGGCACGAACATGTCGCCGTTCGATCGGCAGATGGCGATCATCACCTACAACAGCGTCGACAACGTACCGGCGGACGGTCGCGGCTGGCGCCCGGACTTCCTGTCGGCGCCCCCCGGCCCACCGCTGACCGCGCTCGACGGCGGCCTGACGACCGGACGGCCCTGTCCGTCGTAGCGAGCTCACGTGACTCCTGATCCGAACCATCTCGACCTAGCGTCGTTCTCCGAACGGCAGGCGACATCCGCATGCGATCCAGCGGTACGGCTGTCGGAGACCGCGTTGCGGAAGGACGGCTGTTCGCGGTGCCCGAGACCATGCCTCAGCGCCCGCCGGGCGCGGACCAGACCACCGGACTGCTCGGCCGGTGGGCCCGCTGGGCCGATGACCGACCCGCCGTCGTCGACCCGGCCGGCTCGGACGGAGCCGACCATGCCGTGCTGACCTATGGTGAGCTCGCGACCCGGGTCGAGGCCCTCGCGCACGGTCTGCACGCGGCTGGTGTGCGTCCCGGTGACCTCGTCGCGGTGCTGTTGGACCGCTCGCCGGACACGGTCGTGGCGATGTTGGCGGCTCTCACCGTAGGGGCTGTGTACAGCCCTCTCGACGTCGACGCGCCGGTCGCTCGGACCCGCTCGATGCTGGCCAGGCTCGACGCGTCCGCGGTGATCGCCACCGAGGCGCACGCCGACGCTCTGCCGGACGGACCGGTGAGGGTCGCCCCGGAGGCGGAGGGGCCGCCGGAGAGATCCTGGCCGATGCCACCGCCGGACGCGCTGGCCTACGTACTCCACACCTCCGGCTCGACCGGTTCCCCGAAGGCCGTCGCGATGCCGCACCGTGGGCTGCGCCGACTCATCGACTGGCAGCTCGCCGATGGCCCGCCGGGTCTGCGGACGCTGCAGTTCACAGCGTCCTCGTTCGACGTCACGTTCCAGGAACTGCTGTCGACAGTGGGGTCGGGCGGCTGCCTCGTCCTCGCCTCGGATGCGGTCCGGCGCGATCCTGCCCGGCTGCTCGACGTGCTCGTCGAACACCGGGTGGAGCGGCTCTTCCTGCCCTATGTCGCGCTGCAGCTGCTGGCATCGGAGGTCGCGCGCCGCGGGATCGTGCCGCCCGCACTGCAGCACGTCGTCACCGCGGGGGAGCGACTCGTCGTGACCCCGGCGATCCGCGCCCTGTTCCGTTCCCTCCCTGGGTGCCGGTTGGACAACCACTACGGCCCCACCGAGGCGCATCTGGTCACCAGACTGACGCTGCCCGCCGATCCGGCGACGTGGCCGGCGGTCCCGGCGATCGGCACGGCGGTGTCCGGAGTGGACTGCCAGGTGCTGGACGACGAGCTGATGCCGGTCGCTGCCGGTCGAACCGGTGAGCTGTACGTGGCCGGCGACTGCCTGGCCGACGGGTACCGCGGCGACCCTGCCCGTACGGCGGAGCGCTTCGTCGCGGATCCGGCAGGCAGCGGGAGGCGCATGTATCGCACCGGCGACATGGTCCGACGCGACGTCGAGGGACTCCTTGAGTTCGAGGGTCGCGCCGACGACCAGATCAAGGTGCGCGGCCACCGGGTGGAGCCCGCCGAGGTGGAGGCCGCCCTGCTGAGCCACCCCGGTGTCGATGCCGCGGCGGTCGGTCTGCGCGCTGTCACGGACCAGATGTCGGTGCTGGTCGGCTACGTGCAGTGCACCGGCCCGCTCGGCCACCGCGAACTGACGGCCCACATGCGTGAGCTGGTGCCCGAGCACATGATCCCGGCCCGTTACGTCCCCGTCGCCGAGATGCCACGCACGACCTCCGGGAAGGTCGACGTGCAGACGCTCGCGGCACGTCCACTGCCCGAACCCGAGGCGCACCTCGACACCAGGTCGTTGAGCGGTGCGATCACCGCACTCTGGGCACGGGTACTCGGCCACGATGAGTTCGATGCCGATGACGACTTCTTCGACGTGGGCGGGGACTCGCTGTTGGCCACCTGGGTGGTGGCCGAGATCGGTCGGCTCCTCGGACGACCGGTCCCTCTGTCACAGCTGCTGGAGTGCCCCACCGTCGAGGAACTCGTCGAGTGGGCGTCGTCGGAGGGTGCAGACGTGCCTGCCGCCGGGCCGGGACCGTCGCAGATCGTGACGCTGCGTCCGGGGCCGTCCGGGCGAACGCTCTACCTGCTCCATCCGCTCGGGGGCGAGCTGCTCGGCTACCGAGAGCTGGCCCGGCAGAGCGCGGCGCCGGTGCGTGTGCTCGGCGTTGGTTGGACGGGCTCGCCGCCCGAGCCCGGGGCGACGCTCGCCGACATCGCCGGCGTACACGTCGAACAGCTACGCGCGATGGAGGGCGACGGCCCGTTCCGGCTGGCCGGCTGGTCCTTCGGCGGCGTGCTGGCGTTCGAGGTCGCCCGCATCCTCGTCGGGCTCGGAGCCGAGGTGGAGTTCCTAGGACTGTTCGACGCGAATCCGGTACAGGACCCCATCACCGGGCTGCCCATGGGACGGACGCCGTTCCTCGAGCTGATCGACTCGGTGTTGGCGCGTCTGGACGACCCGGCATCGACCGCCGACGAGCTGGCCGAACTGACGACCGGCCGGATCTGGGTGGACCTGATGGGTGCTCCGGTACCGGCCGGCACTCCCGCCGGCCACCTCCGCGCGGCGCTTGCGGTGGCACGGTCCTGTATGGACGCCGCGATGCACTATTCGCCGCAGCCCTACCCGGGGACGGTGCATCTGTTCCAGGCCGAGGACGTCGGGCCGGAACGCCTGCGTAGCCAACGGGAGGCTCTGAGCAGGCTCTGCACCGGGTCGTTGTCCGCTGTCGCCGTCCCCGGCGACCACTGGGCCTTCGTCCGCGGCCAGCACGTGCGGCGCGCCGCCGCGGAACTCGACTCCGCACTCGAGCGGGTCGGAACTGCAGGAAGTGGTGTTCGTGGATCCTGACAACGACCGGCGGACGTTCGCCGAGCAGGGCTACATCGGGCCTTTCACCCTCTGGGAGCCCGGCGAGATGGCGGCCTGGTGGAAGAGACAGCGCAAGGTGCTGCTCGATCCGGAGGCCGGCTCCCGCAAGACCTTCGACAACCCGGTGAACTACGACCGTCACCTCGACATCCCGGGGCTCGGCGAGCTGATCAGCGACCCCCGCATCGTCCGCCGTCTGCAGGCCCTGATCGGTCCGGACGTCCTGTGCTGGCGCACCGAGTTCTTCCCCAAGAACCCGGGAGACTCCGGCACGGGGTGGCACCAGGTCGAGAAGTACGCGATCGGTGAGACGAGCGTGGGGATGTTGGAGGCCACCGAGCACTCGCCCGGTGTCCCGATGGAGCTGACCTGTTGGGTCGCCTTCACCGAGGCCGCACGTGAGAACGCCTGCATGAAGGTGATCCCGGGCAGCCACCGACAGTGGCGTTACGACGAGCACGCGCCGATGCGGTGGAACGCCTCGGCACGGGACAACTCGTTCTTCGGCTACAACTACGACGGCATCAAGATCGACGCCGACTGGAACCCGGACGAGCAGGATGTTCGGCACCTGGAGATGCGGGCCGGGCAGTTCTTCATCTTCACGGCTCGGACGATCCACGGCTCCAACCCGAACGTCGGCCGTCGGCAGCGCATGGGATTCGCGATACGGGTGGTGCCGACGCACGTCCGGGTGTACGGCGGCATGACCGGGTTCGACGAGTTCGGGCATCACTTCGACCTGGAGCGCCACGGATGCGTCCTGGTCGGCGGCAGTGACGAGTACGGACTGAACCGGATGGCCCGTCACAACGCGTGGGGCGAACCGTTCAGCACCGCCGAGGAGAGGTTGTGACCTGATGCGGACCAGCTACCTGACGACGCTGGAGCTCGACGAATCCCGGCTGGCGAAGGACATCGAGGAGAGCGAGGCCCTCCACTACTCGGAGGCCTACAGCAACTATCTCATCGGGGGGCCGTGGAAGAGCGCCGTCCTGTGGGCGGTCGGAGGCCGTACCGGGTCAGGGGTCCTCACCTCCTACACCGACTCCTCGAGCGCCACGTTCACCGAGGACGCCGCCCGGCTGCCGTATCTCCAGGAGATCATCACCACGACGGCCGACCTGGATCGGCTGCTGTTCGTCCGCCTCGCGCGGTTCTCCGACAGCGTCATCATCCCCCACCGGGACTTCCTGGAGCTCGACGACATGCCGGCCGAGTCCCGGCCCGCACACCGCCTGCACATCCCTCTGGTGACGCACGAGCACTGCCTCTTCAGCGAGGACAACGTCGTGTATCGCATGCGGGCGGGTGAGGTCTGGTCGTTCGACGCGTCACGGATCCACGCCGTTGCCTCGATGGCCAGGGCCCCACGGATCCACCTGATCTTCGACTTCGCCGACCGGGACGGAGGCGGGCCGCTGATCACCCGGGCCCACGAGAACACCGAGGGCATTGCGCCGGACCGACGCCTCGAGCGGCCCCCGCTGGCCGAGGACGCGCGAGCAGCGCTCATGCGGCTCGCCGAGGTGCTGACCTCGGACACCCTGAGGCTTATTCAGGCCCTGTGAAATAACGATCTAGCCCGGCGTGTCGGGTTGGGCGACAGCCCGTCCATCGCGAATATTGGTTTGCCGAATCAATCCGAGATGAACGGGCTGCCGCAGTATGTACTATACCACTGGTTTCCGGCGTGATGAAATTCAGGATCTTGTCGCTATAGTGTATGAGCAGGATCAGCGGGACGCGACGGAGGCACGTTTGTCTTGGCCGCCGGTTCTGGGGTTGTTCTGGTCGGTGGTGATCACGTTGGCGTATCTGCGCGGGAATCGTGTGCAGTGGGAGTTGGCGGAAACCTATGGGGTGTCGCAGTCGACGGTTAGTCGAGCGATCACGGGGGTGACACCGTTGCTGGCACAGGCGCTGCGGAGTGTCGTTCCGACGGCAGAGGAGCTTCGTGCCGATCGGCAGTACATCATCGATGGAACCTTGCTGCCCTGCTGGTCATGGGCCGCGGTGCCGGGTCTGTGGTCGGGCAAGCATCGCACCACCGGCGTCGTCGTCCAGGTCGCAGCCACCCTGGAAGGGCAGCTGTCGTGGATCTCCGACCCGACCCCAGGCTCCCGACACGACCTATATTGCCTCGACCAATCCGGCGCCCTCGACCACCTCGCCACATACCCCCCGATCGGCGATAAAGGATACATCGGGCGCGGCATGCTCACCCCGTTCAAAAAACCACCCGGCCGGGAACTTCTCGACTGGCAAAAAACATTCAACAAGAGCCTCAACCACACACGCGCCACCATCGAACGAGTCATCGCCCATATCAAAACGTGGAAAGTTCTCCACACAGACTACCGGCGGCCCTACGCCACATTTAAAACGACAATCTCGGCAGTCATCGGACTCATCTTCTACACACTTACCTGACGGAGCCTGAATAAGCCTCCCTGTACGAGGTCTTCAGCATCGTGATCAAGACGCATTTCCGGTGGGACGGTGGCGATGACTTCGCCTGGGACACCATGACCCGTCTTGCTTCCGCTTCCGCGGATCCCACCGTCCTTCCTCGCATCCGTGACCTGCGGCAGTACTTCACCCTCGATCGAACCGGAAGCAAGGAGTAGTGACATGACGCCCACCACCCTGTCCTTCGGCGAACGTCTGAGTGAGAGCGAGGTGCACCAGAGATTCCGGGCGCACCCGTTCTTCGAGGCCGTACGCACCGCGGAGCTGTCCACCGAGCACGCCGCCACGCTGCTCGCGCAATGGTGGCACCCGCTGCACTATTTCCCGACCTTCCTGGCCCGGTGCGTCGCCGTACTGCCGGACATCGCGTCGAAGAGTGCGATCACCCGCATCTTGAACCAGGAGGCCGGCGGTGACGACCCCACGCAGGCCCACGAGCTCGTCTACGCCGACTCGATGGAGCGGTGCGGCTTCGACCGCGCCGTGGTGACGGGGAGCGCGCCGTTCCCGGAGACGGAGGCGCTGGTCGAGGGCTACCGTGCCGCCTCGGAGACTCCTGCCGACGCGCTCGGCTTCATCTTCGCCACCGAGACCACCGACCTGTTGATGGTGTCCAGCATCGGCACCGCGATAGCCCGGACGACCGGAGCCACGGACAACGCCTGGGTCAGCATCCACGTGGTGCAGGAACCGGACCACGTCGAGGAGGCCAACCGGGTGCTGTTGAGTGGTTTCGAGGCAGAACAGGAGGCGGCCGTACTGCGCGCCGCAGACCGGATGTGGCAGCTCTGGACGGGATTCTTCGACCGCCTCGTCGTCGAGACCGGCCTCGAGGTCCCCGCCGCGACGCGGTGACCGAGGTGACCGGCGTGATCGATGTCCGGGCCACCTATCGGCGTTTCCCGGCGTGGACCCAGCACTTCTGGACCTGGCAGACGGGCAAGGCACTCCCCGGACAGCAGCCACTGCTGCGGCACAGCTGGGCGTCGTATCTCGCCGTGACGCTCGCGGCGTTCCTCGGTGGCCTGTTCATGTCCACACTCGCCGTGACGTTGATGTTCCCCTTCTGGTGGGTCGCGCTGGTCGCTGGCTGGTTCCTCACGGTGCACGGGGAACGGGTGATGGTCCTGGTGATCGCGCACCAGGCACTCCACAGGCGGTTCTCCGGCGATGCGCGACGGGACGCGTTCTGGGGAGAGGTCGTGACCGTGCTGTCGGTCTTCCACACGTTTCGTGACTTCAAGGTCGAGCACTTCGACAACCACCACCGGCGCGAGGTGTTCGCCACCGAGGCGGATCCTCCGGTGCAGTTCCTGATCGACCTCGGTTTCGTCCCGGGGATGTCGCGTCGAGCGCTCTGGAGGCGGGCCCGTCGTGTCTTCGTCTCACCGAGGTTCTATCTCGACGGCCTGCTCGGCCGCGCCGGGAGCAACCTGCACGGGAGCACCGTCCGGGTGGTCGCGTTCGTGGTCTGGATCGGTGCGTGGCTGTCGACGCCGTTCTGGATGCCGAACGGCGTGCTCGTGCTGCTGCTCGCGTTCGTGCTCCCCGTGATCGTCTTCGCGCAGCTCAGCGCACTGCTGGACCGTCTCGGAGAGCACGAGTGGCTGGCTCCGCGCGATCCGGCCCTCGGCCATCGCTTCTACACGGCTGCGAACACGGCTGCGCGGTTCTGCGGGGAGCCGGTGCCGTCCACCGGGCTGGGCACGGGTGCGGCCGCGAAGGCGTGGATGAGATGGCTCGCGGCGACCGTCCTCTACCACCTGCCGTCCCGTCTGCTGGTGATCGTCGGTGACCTCCCGAACCACGACTACCACCATCGCTATCCGTCCACGAACGAGTGGACGACGGCTGCGTACGCACGGCAGCGGGACATCGACCAGGGCCCGGAGGGCCCGCCCTATCGCGAGGTGTGGGGGATGGGTGCTGCCGTCGACCAGATGTTCCGCAGTCTGGCCCGCCGCGAGGGAGGCACCGCCCATGCGTCACCACGTGGTTGACGTCTTCGCCGACGACCGGTTCGCCGGCAACCCGGCGGCCGTCGTGGTCTCGTCCCGGTTCCCGAGCGAGGCCCAGATGCAACGTGGTGCGCATCGGATCGGTCTGCCGACCACGGCCTATCTGGTACCGGACGGGCCGGGGCAGTACCAGGTGCGGTGGTTCACCCCGTTCGCGGAGATCAACCTGTGCGGTCACGCGACGATCGCCGCGGCTCGGGTGTTGTTCGACCGGGACGTGAACGGCGCCCGGTCCCGGCTGACGTTCACGTCTCGTCACGGTGTCCTGCACACCGAGCGGGTCGGGAACATGGTCAGCATCGACCTGCCCGCCGCCGATCCGACGCCGTGTTCGCCACCACCGGGTCTGGTGGATGCGCTCGGAGGGGGCACCGCCGTCGGCGAGGTCGTGTCGGACGACGATCTGCTCGTGGAGCTGGCCTCACCGGCGGCGGTCGCGGCGGTCGCGCCGGATTACGGAGCGCTGGCACGTCTGCCCTTCCGCGGTCACATCGTGACCGCGCGTGCGGACGACGGGGTCGACTTCGTCTCCCGGACGTTCTTCCCGTCCCTGGGGGTCGACGAGGACCAGGTGTGCGTCACCGCGCACACGATGCTCGCGCCGTACTGGTCGGCGCGCCTCGGCCGGTCCCGGATGACCGCGTTGCAGCTCTCCGAGCGCGGGGGTCGCCTGGTCGTCGACGACGCGGGTGATCGCGTGAAGGTGCTCGGCAGTGCCGTGCGCCGGGCAGCACCCGCGTTCGCCGCCGGCGGAGCACCGCAGTGAGTGCCGACGTGCTCGGCGCGCTCGTGCTCGCTCTCGTCGTCATCGTCGTGACGGCCCGTCTGCTGGGCGTTCTCGCCGGACGCCTCGGCCAGCCTCCCGTCATCGGCGAGATCCTCGCCGGGGTCCTGCTCGGCCCGACGCTGTTCGGCGGGGCGCTCCCGGAGGTCTTGTTCCCCGCGGCGGTCCGGCCGGCGCTGCAGCAGCTGGCCGACATCGGTGTCGTCGTGTTCATGTTCCTCGTCGGCGTCGAGCTCGACCGGCGATTGCTCCGCGGTCGCGGCCGGGTGACGGTGAGTGTCGCGGTCGGCGCGATCGTGGTGCCCTTCGGGCTCGGTGTGCTGATCGCACCGGCCTTGCTGTCCGACGGCGACCCCGTACAGCAGCTCGCCTTCCGACTGTTCATCGGCACCGCGATGTCGGTGACCGCGTTCCCGGTCCTGGCCCGCATACTGGCCGATCGGGGCCTGCTGCACACACCGGTGGGTGGACTCGCGCTGGCCGCCGCGTCCCTCGACGACGTCATGGCCTGGGGCCTGCTGGCCGTCGTCGCGGCGCTGGCGGGAGGTACGGGGGAGCCGTGGCTGGTCCTGCTCGTCGTGCCGTTCGCGCTGGTGCTCCTGTTCGTGGTCCGCCCCGTGCTGGCCCGGTTGTGCACGCACGCCTCCTCCGCCTCAGGGGCAGGGCGATGGCTCTCGGCCGCCGCAGTTGCGGTGGCGCTGCCCGTCGGACTGTGGTTGTCCGCCCGGGCGACGGAGGCGATGGGCCTGCATCTGATCTTCGGGGCTTTCCTGTTCGGCGTCGCGATGCCGCGAAGCGGACTCGACGCAACGCGTGAGCGGGTGCAGCGCGCTCTGAACCGGGTGAGCTCGTGGGTCCTGCTGCCGGTCTTCTTCACCGTCGCGGGTCTGCAGGTCGACCTGTCCGGTCTGGACGCGGGGGCGTGGGGTGTCCTCGGCCTGATCCTTCTCGTGGCAATGGGCGGCAAGTGGCTCGGGGTCGCCGCGGGAGCTGGCCTGTGCGGGATCCCGCCGGGCCGGTCGTTCGTGCTCGCCACGCTGCTCAACACACGCGGGCTGACCGAGCTGATCGTGCTGACGACCGGGTTGCAGCTCGGAGTCCTGGACGAACGGAGCTATTCCCTGCTGATCGTCATGGCCCTGGTGACGACGATGATGACCGGGGTGGTGCTCAGCCTGTTGGACCGTGCCGGCCGTCCTGTCGCGGAGTTCGATCCGCCACCTCTGTCCGGCGTGCTGCGGTCGACATGACGCGTACCACGTCGTGGCTCCAGCGCGAGCCGATCGGTGTGGCCCCACGCGTCTTCTGCCTTCCGCACGCAGGTTGTGGGACCAGCGTGTTCCGAAACTGGCCGGCAGCGCGGGACGGGGTGGAGTTCCTGCCCGTCGAGCTGCCCGGCCGGCTCGCCCGCTTCGGCGCGCCGCAGCCGGACACCTTGCAGGAGCTGGCGGCCGCGATGGCCGACGGGCTCCGCCCGCGCCTGGACGTGCCGTTCGCGTTCTTCGGCCACTGCTGGTCGGCGCTGCTCGCCTATGAGGTGACAGCGCAGTTGCAGGAACTGGCGGGCTCGCACGCACGGCACCTGTTCGTGTCCTCGCAGCTCGCCCCGCAGGACGGCCCGTCCGGCCGGATGCTCGGCATGGACGAGGCCGGGCTGGAGACCGAACTGGCCGCGATGATCCGCGACCAGGGCGGAGCGTCCCCGCACCCCGAGCTTCTGGCGATCTACGTGGGGGTCCTGCGCGCTGACGTCGAGGCGAGCAGGCGCTACGTCGTGCAGGACCCGGTCCGCCTGAGCTGCCCGATCACCGCGGTCGGATGGGACGCCGACACCGAGGTCGCTCCGCGGCAGATGCACGGGTGGCGCAGATGCGGTGAGACCGGGTTCACGGTCCTCCCGGGTCGGCACCACCGCTTCGTGGACGCGCCGGCCGAGCTGCTCACGCTGCTCGCTGCCGCGATGACGGGTCCCGACTTCACGTGACATCACGGATGACGGGACGCCTCGTAGCGTCGATGGCGGCCGACGGGCCTGCCTGACCGGCGTACACCCGACGACCTGGCCTGTGTGACGACGCGGCCGCGGCGGAGACGACATGACCGACGTTGAGAGCCGGATCGCGGCGCTGTCGCCGCAACAGCGCGAGCAGCTGGAGCTGCGGGTCGCACAGCTCGCCGCCGCCCATACCCCGGCCCGAGGTGAGCGCATCCGGCCCCGGGTGGGCACCGGCGAGGTGCCACTGGCGCTGCAGCAGGAACGGGAGTGGGCGATGGCCCAGTTCCGGTCGGCGAACAACATCCCCGGCGCGTTCCGTGTGCAGGGGCGACTGGACATCGAGCTGTACGGACGGGTTCTGACGGACGTGCTTGCTCGCCACGAGGTGCTGCGCTCCACCGTGGAGCTCCGCAGCGACGGCACCCGGGTCCAGGTTCTGCACCCGTCGGCCCCCGTCCCGACGCCCGTCGTCGATCTCACCGACCGAACGCCGGCCGAACAGCGGGCGGAGGTGCAGCGCCGGTGGACCGCGGAGGTCGTGCAACCGTTCGACCCGGCCGGTGCACAACGGCTGAGGACCACCGTGCTGCGGATGGGCACCGACGACCACGTGGTGCTGATCACCACCGATCATGCCGCTGCCGACCTGGTGTCGATGGCGATCCTGGTCCAGGAGTTCGCCGCACTCTACGCACACCGCTCCACGGGCGGGCCGGGGCTGCCGGCGCCGGAGCTGCAGTACGCCGACTTCGCGGCCTGGCAGCGCGACCTCGGCGCGCAGCGGACGACCGAGGAGATCGAGCACTGGCGACAGGTGCTCGACGGTGTGCCCGGACCACTGGTGTTGCCGAGCGATCGCCCGTACCCGGCGCGGCCCACGTTCGCCGGCGCCGCTCATGTCGTCGAGCTGTCCACGACGCTGTCCGCAAGGATCCGTGACTTCGCGGAGAAGGAGCAGGCATCGATCGGCGTCGTGCTGCTGGCGAGCCTGTCGGTGCTGCTCCAGCGCTATCTGGAGCGCGACGACCTGATCATCGGAGAGATCGTCTCGGGTCGGGGCCGCGCCGAGGTCGAGCGGATGATCGGCTGTTTCGTGACGGCTCTGCCACTGCGCCTGCGGATGTCCTCCGACGACACGCTCTACGACGTGGTGAACAGGGCCCGACAGACCGCGCTCGCCGCCTACGACCACCAGGACCTGCCGGTCGAGCGGCTCGTCGAGGAACTCAAGCTCGGCCGTGAGGCGTCGCAGACCTCCCTGACGCACATGTGGCTGGATGTCCGCACCCCGGAGAGCTCGCTCGAGATGCCGGGGCTCCGGATCAGCCGCGAGCCCATCGAGGTCACGATGTCGGCAGCGCCGCTGACCCTCGATGCCGATCCGAACCCGGAGCGGATCCGTCTGCAGTGGGTCTACATGACCGACATGTTCGACGAGGCCACCGTGCGGTTGCTGGCCGAGCAGTTCGGGACCGTGTTGGAGTCCGTCGTCGCGCGGCCCCGGACTCCGGTCTCGGACATCGAGCTCGCCACCGGTGGCTCGGCGCCTGCTGTCCCCGAGCCGAGCGGTGACGGTCCCTGCTTCGTCGAGTTGTTCGAGCGGCGGGTAGCGCAGGCGCCGTACTCCGTGGCCGTCGTGCACGACGGGGTCGCCACCGGCTACACGGAGCTGAACAGCGCGGTCAATCGTCTCTCCCGGCACCTGAGTTCCCTCGGTGCCGGACCGGAGACAGCCGTCGGCATCCTGGTGGACCGTTCGGTTCGGCTTCCGGAGGCGATGCTGGCCGTGCTGAAGGCGGGTGCTGTCGCGCTGCCGCTGGATCCGGCCTATCCGCCGGATCGGATGGCCTACATGCTCGCCGACTCGGAGGCGGTCGTGCTCGTGACCGAACGGCAGCACGCCGCCGCCCTGTCCGCGGCCGGCGTCGCGGTACCCGACACCGTCGTGCTGCTCGACGACGACGCCGAGCGTGCCGCATGGGAGTGCCTCGACGACAGCGATCCCGACCGACGGCCGGTTCCAGGGTCGGCCGCCTACATCGTCTACACCTCCGGGTCGACAGGGCGGCCGAAGGGTACGGCCGTCGAGCACCGGTCGTTGGCGACCTTCGCACGCGACGTCGTCGACCGCCTCGGGCTCGGTACCGGTGACCGCTTCCTCCAGTTCGCCTCTCCAGGCTTCGACGTGCTGGTCGAGGAGTTGTTCCCCGTGTGGTCGGCCGGCGGTGCGGTGGTGATCCCGAACGGGCACATCGTCAGTGGCGCCGTGGATCTCGCCGAGCTGGTCCGACGCGAGCGGATCACCGTGATGGAGCTGCCGACCGCCTACTGGCACGGATGGGCCCGAGAGCTGCACCGTCGTGACGTGTCGTTGCCGGACCACCTCCGACTGGTGATCATCGGCGGTGAGCGGGTGCTGCCCGACCGCATCCGCCTCTGGCGACGCACCGCGGTTCCGCTCACACACGTCTACGGCCTCACAGAGACCACGGTGAGCTCCACATTCTTCCGACTCGACCCTGGTGATCCGGTACAGGACTGGCCGAACCTGCCGATCGGCACGCCACTGCCGTCGGCTGACCTCCGGATCCTCGACAGGGGGCTGCGACCGGCGCCGCTCGGCGCCACCGGTGAGCTCTACATCGGTGGCAGCGGGGTCGCCCGGGGTTACGTCGGTCGGCCCGGGTTGACGGCGACCCGCTTCGTCGCCGACCCGGCGGGTGGTGGCGCGAGGCTCTACCGCACCGGCGATCTCGTCCGCAGGCGGCCGGACGGCAACCTGGAGTTCCTGTCCCGCGTGGACACCCAGATCAAGATCCGCGGATTCCGGGTCGAGCCGACCGAGGTCGAGGCCGCGCTCGGACGCCTCCCCGGCATCGCAGCCGCCGTCGTGTCGCTGTACGAGCCGGCTCCCGGTGATCGGCGTCTGGTCGCGCATGTGGTTCCCCGGCCGGGGGCGGAGACCGGCGCCGGCGACCTGAGGGCTTCCTTGGAAACCGAGCTGCCGCCGTACATGGTGCCGTCGATGTTCGTGGTGCTCGACGAGCTACCGCTGAACGCCAACGGGAAGGTCGACCGCAGCGCGCTACCGGCGCCGGACAGCACGCGGGCAGAGGTGGGTGAGGAGTACCTTCCGCCGCAGACACCGGTTCAGCGACGGCTGGCCGACGTCGTCTCCGCTGTCGTGGGTGTGGGCCGGATCGGGATCCGCGACAACTTCTTCGAGATCGGCGGTGACTCGATTCTGGCGATCCAGGTCGTCGCCCGGGCACAGGACGCGGGTATCCGACTGTCTCCGTACGACCTGTTCACCCATCCGACGGTCCAGGAGCTCGCCGACGTCGTGTCCGCGGGCTTGGTCGTCGACGCAGACCAGGGTGACGTGACCGGACCGATGCCCGTGGTGCCCGCACAGCGCCCGTACTGCGTGGCGGATGCGCCGCAGCCGGGACACCGCAACGTCTCGGTGCTGGTGGAGTTCGGATCCGCGATCTCCGAGGACGTCGTGGGAGCGGCCGTCGAGGACCTGATGGGGCATCACGACGGTCTGCGCCAGCGGGTGTTGATCGCCGGTGAGCGGACCCGCGCGAGGATCGCGCCGCGCGGGGACAGAACGCCGTTCGAGTCGCACGACCTGTCCGACATCGACGACGCCGCGGCGGAACGTCGGACCGTGGAGATCGCGGACACGCTGCAGCGCAGCCTCGACCCGGCGGTCGGGCCGCTGGTCCGTGCGGCGCTCCTGCGGTCCGGCGGCCGCCGACCGGACCGTCTCGCTCTGGTGGCCCACCGTCTGGTCGCCGACTCTGCGTCGCTGCGGATCATGATCGAGGACCTCCGCACCGCGGTCGTCCAGCGTGCGGCCGGTCGCGATGTCCACCTGCCGGCGAAGACCACCTCGTGGCAGTCCTGGGCCCGGCGTCTCGGTGCACATGCTGGTTCCGACGAGGTGCAGGCCGAGCGCGGGTACTGGACCGTACTCGCGGAGAGGTCCGGCAGCTCCGGAGGCGGGCCCGCGGATCTGGTGCGACTGCAGGACGCGGAGACCTGTTCCGGTGTCGTCGGCGACGCGCCGGTGTTGGCCGCCGCGGCGGCGGCCGTGGGCTGTCGTACCGAGGAGGTGCTGCTCGCTGCGCTCTGTCGGGCTCTGACGGCGACGTCGGGATCAGGCCGGCATCGCGTGTCCGTCGAGCGCGCCGGACGTGAGCCCCTCTTCGACGACGTCGACCTGTCCAGGACCGTGGGCCGGTTCGCGTTCGCACACCCGGTGGTGCTGGACAGCGGTCCCGACACCGCCCCTGGCACGACGCTCAAGAACGTGAAGCAGGGGCTGCGCGGTGCGCCGTCCGGAGGTGTTCGCTGGCCGCTGCTGCGACGTGACAGCGACCCGGTGCCGCCGGTCATGACGACCGTGTCGTTCGCCTTCCGGGACTCATTGGACCCGCCGGCCGCCGACGGGTTCCGGGTCGTGTCCACCCGCGCGGGTGCCGACGACGCGCCGGACGCCCCGATGTCGCATCCGTTGCAGATGACCGCGCAGGTGGTCACAGGTGAGCTGCAGATCGAGCTCCGGTGGGATCCGGCGTGTCGTTGCCGACCGGAGGCGGAGCGGCTGCTCGAGACGGTGTTGCACGAAACGGCCACACTCACCCGTCGGGCGGGCGCCGAGCCGCTGCACACGCCGTCCGACTTCCCCCTCGCACGCGTCGACCAGCAGCAGCTCGACCAGCTGCTCGGCAGCCTGTAGTGCGATGGACCTCAGCCTGTTCTTCTTCGCCGACAGCGCGCTGAGCGGTGCGGACGGCTATCGGCTCCTGCTCGACTCGGCCCGGTTCGCCGACCGGAACGGACTGGCCGCGGTCTGGACCCCGGAACGGCATTTCCACCCGTTCGGCGGCCTGTACCCGAACCCGGCCGTGACCGGTGCCGCCCTGGCGGCCGTCACGGAGCGCGTGGATGTGCGCGCCGGCAGCGTCGTCGCGCCGCTGCACCATGCTCTGCGCATCGCGGAGGAGTGGTCGGTGGTCGACAACCTCTCCGGCGGCCGGGTGGGGGTCTCCTTCGCCTCGGGGTGGCACGTGGGGGACTTCGTGCTGCGCCCAGACGCGTGGAAGGACCGCCGGGATGCCGTGGTCGACACCGTGGAGACGGTCCGTCGGCTCTGGCGGGGCGAGAGGATGCCATTCCCGGACGGGGCGGGTGAGCTGCGAGACGTGCGGATCTACCCGCCCCCAGTACGCTCCGACCTGCCGGTGTGGCTGACCAGCGCGGGATCCGCGGACACGTTCGCGTCCGCAGGCCGGCTCGGCGCCGGGGTGCTGACCCACCTGCTCGGTCAGGACGCGGAGACACTGGCTGCGAACGTGGCGACCTACCGCGCCGAGCTGGCTCGGACCCACGGACCCGATCAGCCCGGTCACGTGGTCCTGATGCTGCACACATTGCTCGGTACCGACCCGGAACGGGTACGCGCGTTGGCCCGGGAGCCGTTCGCCGACTACCTCCGGAGCTCCGCGGACCTGATTCTCCGCGGAGCGGCGTCCCAGCTGCCGCCCGGGCTCGACCTCAGCAGGCTGCCGGAGCGGGACAAGCAGTTCCTGGTGGGCCGTGCCGTCGATCGGTATCTCAGCACCAGCGGCCTGTTCGGGACCGTCGACGAGGGTCTGGCCGTCGTCGACCGGTTCGCCGCGATCGGGGTGGACGAGATCGCCTGCTTGATCGACTTCGGTGTGCCGAACACCGAGGTGCTGTGCTCGCTGGAGCACCTCGGTGACCTGAGCGGTAGATGCGCCGGCGGCCGCTGAGGCCGCAGCCCCGCCCGGCTAGTCCCGGACCCGCCGAGGGCGGTGGGTCACCTCGCAGGGCAGCGCGGCGAACCCGCGTTGATGGGGGGAGTGCACCCGTCGAGAGTTGGCGGGGTCGACCTCGTAGGCCGAGACCAGCGCGCTGATCTCCTCCAGCGCGATCCTGATCTCGAGTTTGGCCAGGGCCGAGCCGAGGCAGTGGTGCGGTCCGTGACCGAAGCTGATCGCCTTGGAGGTGTTCCGATCGAGGTCGAAGCGTTCCGGATCGTCGAACACACGCGGGTCACGATTGCCGGCCGCCGGAAGGATCGCGACGCGGGCCCCGGCGGGCAGCTCGACGCCGTGCACGACGGTGTCCTCGGTCAGTGCTCGCGCCGTCATCTGGCTGGCAGAGTCGTAGCGCAGCGTCTCGGCGGCCCAGTCGGCGGCACGGCCGTGGAGGCCCTCGCGTTGCACCGAGGGCAACCGCCAGCCGTGGTACCAGGCATTGCCGATCGTCTTGCCGGTCGACTCGTTGCCGGCACTGATCACGAGGAAGAGGAACGCGACGATCTCGGAGTCGGTGTGCCGCCGTCCGTCCACTTCGGCTTCGAGCATCACCGAGGTCAGGTCGTCTCCGGGGCGGCGACGGAGGTCACGGACCAGACCGACGAAGTAGTCCGCCAGCCGCAGTGCGGCCGCCACCGAGTTCGGCCCGCGCTCCTCGGAACCGTCCTCACGCTGGTTGAGCTGGTCGGTGTCGGCCCGGATCAGATCCCAGTCCTGCTCGGGGACCCCGAGCATCTCGCAGACCACGTCGTTCGGCAGCGCCGCGGCATAGTCGGCTGCGAAGTCGAATCGTGCCTGGTCGCGCAGTGGCTCGAGCCGATCCCTGGCCAGTTCGCGGATGCGCTGTTCGAGCTCCGCCACTCGGCGGGGGGTGAAGGCTGCGGCTACCGGGCTGCGGTAGAGCCCGTGCTCGGGAGGGTCCATGGCGAGGAAGAAGCTGGTCTTCACCGCGTGCGGGCCCCACAGCTCGCTCTCCAGCGAGATGCCGTTGACGTTGGAGAACAGCTTCGGACTGCGCAACGCCCACACCACGTCGGCGTGCCGGGACAGGGCCCAGAAGTCGCGCTGTTCGTTGCGGTAGATCGGGGCGTGTTCGCGCATCCAGGCGTAGACCGGGTAGGGGTCGTTGTGTATGCGGTAGTCGAACGGGTCGTAGCCGATCTCGGTCGGGTCGACGGGGCCGTCGTCGACGGTCGACGGGGCGGCAGGGTTCGTCGGAGACATCCTCGGGTCCGCCTCGTCAGACCGGAACGGTCAGGTCGCGATAGGCGCGAGCGAGACCCTCGGCGCCGATGCGTACCAGTTCGGTCGGACGGGCCAGGGACAGTCGGATGAAACGCAGCCCACTTGCCTGGTCGGCCCAGTAGAAGGGCGCGCACGGCAGGACGTGTACGCCGTGCGCGAGCAGGTCCTGATAGAGGCGGCTCGAGTCGGGGCCGCCGTCGGGGAGCTCGACACGAGCCACACTGATCTGCGAGTCCGGGTCGGCGAGGGCCAGTCCGACGGTGGCGATCGTCTCCCGGACAACGGTCCGATTGTGTTCGACGAGGTCACGGGCGCGCTCGTACCCGCCGGTCGCCCAGTCCCCGGCGAGTGCCTCGACCAGCTGCAGCACGACCGGTGACGCGCCGAGCATCGACTCGGAGAAGGCCCGCTGCAGCGGCAGCTCGCACTGCTCGCTCCAGGCCAGCAGTCCGATCTTCAGCTCGTGTACCGGCCACAGTTTGCCGGTGTCCTCGAGGACGATCCAGTCCGCGCCGGCACCGTCGAGCACCGCGTACGTGTCGTACTGTGCGTCCCGTACCTGGCCGCGGAAGCTGGCGTCGATGATGACCGTCTGACCTTGCCGGGCTGCATGCTCGGCCAGCGAGCGCAGGTTCTCCGGCGGGGTGACCAGTCCGGTGGGATTGTTCGGGTGGGTCAGCATGATCGCGCGAACGTCGGCGTCCGGCCACTGGCAGGCCAGCATCGCCGATTCGGACAACGGGGTCAGGGACAGCCCCCGAGGCTTATTCAGGCCCCGTGAAATAACGATCTAGCCCGGCGTGTCGGGTTGGGCGACAGCCCGTCCATCGCGAATATTGGTTTGCCGAATCAATCCGAGATGAACGGGCTGCCGCAGTATGTACTATACCACTGGTTTCCGGCGTGATGAAATTCAGGATCTTGTCGCTATAGTGTATGAGCAGGATCAGCGGGACGCGACGGAGGCACGTTTGTCTTGGCCGCCGGTTCTGGGGTTGTTCTGGTCGGTGGTGATCACGTTGGCGTATCTGCGCGGGAATCGTGTGCAGTGGGAGTTGGCGGAAACCTATGGGGTGTCGCAGTCGACGGTTAGTCGAGCGATCACGGGGGTGACACCGTTGCTGGCACAGGCGCTGCGGAGTGTCGTTCCGACGGCAGAGGAGCTTCGTGCCGATCGGCAGTACATCATCGATGGAACCTTGCTGCCCTGCTGGTCATGGGCCGCGGTGCCGGGTCTGTGGTCGGGCAAGCATCGCACCACCGGCGTCGTCGTCCAGGTCGCAGCCACCCTGGAAGGGCAGCTGTCGTGGATCTCCGACCCGACCCCAGGCTCCCGACACGACCTATATTGCCTCGACCAATCCGGCGCCCTCGACCACCTCGCCACATACCCCCCGATCGGCGATAAAGGATACATCGGGCGCGGCATGCTCACCCCGTTCAAAAAACCACCCGGCCGGGAACTTCTCGACTGGCAAAAAACATTCAACAAGAGCCTCAACCACACACGCGCCACCATCGAACGAGTCATCGCCCATATCAAAACGTGGAAAGTTCTCCACACAGACTACCGGCGGCCCTACGCCACATTTAAAACGACAATCTCGGCAGTCATCGGACTCATCTTCTACACACTTACCTGACGGAGCCTGAATAAGCCTCCCCGGGTGAGGAACAGATCCGCGATGTTGTCGAACGTGGGATGTAGGACGGCGACCGTCGCTCCGGCGGGTAGCGCGCGGGCCACGATGTCCGTCGCCAACGTGGAGGAATAGCAGCTGAGGATGCGACCGGTACCGACCGGCGCAGTGAGCTGGCCGACAGCGCCGAAGAACGCGGTGTGGGCCGCGGTCTCGATCTCGCGGAACGGCCGCCGGGATGCCGCCGCGAACATCTCGGGGATTCTGTCGACAATTTCTCTCTGTTGTCCGAAAAGAGGTAGTCGCGCGTGTCCGCCCGTCAGATTAACGCCTCTTTCCGGGTCGGTGAGCGCGTCCACTTCCATGGCAGTGAGGTTGGTGATATCGCTCATCTCGACCCTTCGGCCACACACGTCGGTCCGGTTGCGCCGACGGTACGGTCGGCTCCCGGTCTGTGCATGTCCCGTCTAACGGGGACCGATCCGCGGCCCGCGCACAAATTAGGATCGCGACGTGCATCGAGCCTTATTCAGGCTCCGTCAGGTAAGTGTGTAGAAGATGAGTCCGATGACTGCCGAGATTGTCGTTTTAAATGTGGCGTAGGGCCGCCGGTAGTCTGTGTGGAGAACTTTCCACGTTTTGATATGGGCGATGACTCGTTCGATGGTGGCGCGTGTGTGGTTGAGGCTCTTGTTGAATGTTTTTTGCCAGTCGAGAAGTTCCCGGCCGGGTGGTTTTTTGAACGGGGTGAGCATGCCGCGCCCGATGTATCCTTTATCGCCGATCGGGGGGTATGTGGCGAGGTGGTCGAGGGCGCCGGATTGGTCGAGGCAATATAGGTCGTGTCGGGAGCCTGGGGTCGGGTCGGAGATCCACGACAGCTGCCCTTCCAGGGTGGCTGCGACCTGGACGACGACGCCGGTGGTGCGATGCTTGCCCGACCACAGACCCGGCACCGCGGCCCATGACCAGCAGGGCAGCAAGGTTCCATCGATGATGTACTGCCGATCGGCACGAAGCTCCTCTGCCGTCGGAACGACACTCCGCAGCGCCTGTGCCAGCAACGGTGTCACCCCCGTGATCGCTCGACTAACCGTCGACTGCGACACCCCATAGGTTTCCGCCAACTCCCACTGCACACGATTCCCGCGCAGATACGCCAACGTGATCACCACCGACCAGAACAACCCCAGAACCGGCGGCCAAGACAAACGTGCCTCCGTCGCGTCCCGCTGATCCTGCTCATACACTATAGCGACAAGATCCTGAATTTCATCACGCCGGAAACCAGTGGTATAGTACATACTGCGGCAGCCCGTTCATCTCGGATTGATTCGGCAAACCAATATTCGCGATGGACGGGCTGTCGCCCAACCCGACACGCCGGGCTAGATCGTTATTTCACGGGGCCTGAATAAGCCTCATCGTTTCGAATTGTCGGCTCGGGAGAATCGGATGATGGAGCCGCTCCTGAATCGGCTCGCGGCGGAGTACGGCGTCATCGAACACCCCGACCTCGTCCGGCGCGCACCGGCGCTGGCGCGGTCGTTGCCGGAGGGTCTGTTGGAGTTCCTGGTGCACTACCGCACCGCCGAGCCGTCGGCGGTCTGTCTGATCTCCGGTCTCGACGTCGACGGTGAGCGGCTCGGACCGACGCCGGAGCACTGGCGTGGCAGCCAGTACGACTCTCCCGCGTTGCCGCAGGAGGTCTTCTTCCTGCTCTGCGCTTCCGTTCTCGGCGACGTCTTCGGATGGGCCACCCAGCAGGACGGGCGGCTCATGCACGACGTGCTGCCGATCAAGGGGCACGAGAACTACGAGATCGGCTCGAACAGCCTGCAGCACCTGTCGTGGCACACCGAGGACGCGTTCCACCCGTGTCGGGGCGACTACGTGGCGTTGATGTGTCTGAAGAATCCTGATTCGGTCGAGACCCTGGTCTGCGACGCGGGCGACCTGGACTGGTCCGCGCTGGACGTCGACGCGCTCTTCGAGTCGCTTTTCACACAGATGCCCGACAACTCCCACCTGCCGGATAACGCCGATCTCTCGACCGGTGACCCAGTGACCGACCGGCTGCGGTCGCGCAGTTTCGAGTTGATCCGCTCCTGGAACGAGGAACCGCTTCCCCGTCCCGTGCTCTTCGGCGACCGCGCTGCGCCGTACATGGCCCTCGACCCTTACCACATGCAGACTTCCGGGTGGCCGGCCCGCGCGACGGGCGCATTCCTTGGTCTGTGCGAGGAGATCGAGCGTCGCATGCACGGGATCGGTCTCGCGCCGGGCGACTGTGTGTTCCTGGACAACTTCCGTGCGGTCCACGGGCGTAAGTCGTTCCGACCCCGCTACGACGGGTCCGACCGGTGGCTCAAGCGGTTGAACATCACTCGGAACCTACGGGGCTCCCGTGCGTGGCGGCGGACGCCGGACGATCGCATCATCTACTGACCCACGTGCACGGCGGTCCCGGCCGGTGTCGACCGGCCGGGACCCTCTGCGTCAGGCGAGCCACTCTCGTACCGCGGCCGCCACCGCCGTGATGTGCGGGTGGTCCAGCATCGAGTAGTGCGTCCCCGGCACCTGGCGGTGCACCAGCTCGCCGACGGCGCCGTCCCACGCGGACAGCCGCGGTGAACGGTCGGCGCCGGCGCTGAGCAAGAGCAGCCGGGTCCGTCCGGCACGCGGTCGGTGTGCGCGCAGGGCTTCCAGGTTCGCGGCGAACACCGTCATCCGTAGCGCGACCTCGTCGCGGAGACCGTCCGGGACGAGACCGGCCGCGGCGAGGGCGTCTAATACCCGGCGCTGGACGGTTCTCCTGTCCAGCCCACGCAGGCTGTCCAGATCGATGTGCGGCGCGGGCGCGCCGGCAAGGCCGGCCAGATCGTGCACGAAGTCGGCGAGCGCGGCCGGTCCCTCGGGGATCCGCGCATCGGCACCGAATCTGCTGTCCAGCGCGACGACCTTCTCCACCTCGACCCCGGCCTCGTGGAGGAGGCCGGCCATCTCGACGGCGACGACGCCACCGAACGACCAACCACCCAGGCAGCAGACACCGTCGGGGACGGCCCGGCGGATCGCCGCCGCGTATCGAGCGGCTCGCTCGTCCAGGCCGTCGTGCCGCGGACCTCCGGACATGCCGGGATCCTCGATCGCTCGCACCGGTCGATCCTCGTCGAGCAGCGAGACCAGCCGTACGTACGGCAGAATCGACCCCCCGGCCGCGTGCACGAGGATCAGTGGTGGCCTCTCCCCGCCCGCCTTCAGCGTCACGATCGGGACATGGTCGGCGTCCGGGCCTGCGGCCGCGGGGCGGACGTGCGGCATCTCGGCGCGGTCGGGGCCGGTGTCGAAGGGCAGCGCGGTGGCGATCGTCGAGGGGGCGGCGGTCCCGACGCGCAACGCATGGGTGAAGTCGTCGAGCAGTCGTTCGATCCGCCACCGGTCGAACAGGTCGGTCGAGTACTCCGCCGAGACCCCGAGCCCGTCCGGCGCGTCCGCGACGTCGATCGCGAGGTCGAAGCGCGCCGATCGGTTGGCCGCCGCAAGTGGTTCCGCGACGACGTCGCCCAGTGCGAGATCGGCCCGGAGATCGGCTGGTTGGAGGGTGAGGCTGATCTGGAAGAGGGGGTTGCGTCCGGGGATGCGGTGGGGTTGGAGGTCGTCGACGAGGAGGGAGAAGGGGAGGTCTTGGCGTTCGGTGGCGGCGAGGACGGTGTGGTGGCATTGGTGGGTGAGTTGGGTGAAGGTGGGGTTGTCGTTGAGGTGGGTGCGGAGTACGAGGGTGTTGGCGAGGTAGCCGACGAGGGGTTCGGTTTCGGGGCGGGTGCGTCCGGAGAAGATGGAGCCGATGGTGAGGTCGGTTTGTCCGGTGTAGTGGTGTAGGACGGTGAGTAGGCCGGCCTGCAGCACCGCCAGGAACGAGACCCCGTTCTCCCGGGAGTACCTGTTCGCCGCCGTCGCTGTGGCTTCTGGGAGTCGTCGACGGGTCGCGCCTCCGGAGCCGGTCGGCTGGGCCGGTCGGGGTCGGTCGGTCGGCATGTCGACGGTGGTCAGGCCGGCGAGGTGCTCCCGCCAGTAGCCGAGCTGGCGCTCCAGCTCCGGGCCGTGGAGATGGGCCGCCTGCTCGACGGCGAGATCGACGGCCTGGAGCGTCAGTGGTGGCAGCCTCTCGGCGGACCCGGTGTAGATGAGGGACAACTCGCGAGCCAGGACCAGCGCGGACCAGCCGTCGGCCACGATGTGGTGCACCACCAGGACCAGCACGTGTTCGTCGGCCGCGACCTCGGCCAAGGAGGCTCGGAACACCGGACCGTTCTCCAGGTCGAACGGCAGCCTTGCTTGCTCCGCGGCCCAGGCGTCGACGTCGGTTGCGGCGATCTCGACGACCGGCACCGCGACCTCTTCCGGCGGCGCGTCGATCCGCTGACGGACGGCACCCCCGAGGTCGGTGAATCGGGTGCGCAGGGGCTCGTGACGGACGACGAGCGCGAGCACGGCCCGCCGGAGCGCCGCGACGTCCAACGCTCCGTGCAGTCGCATCCCGAACGGGACGTTGTACACGGGGGAGAGCGGGTCGAGCCGGTACATGAACCACAGGCCCTCCTGTTGCCGTGAACACGGCAGGAGCCCCTCGCGGGAGACCGACGTACGGCCCGTTCGGTCCTCCCTCGCCGCTCGCTTGGCGGCTCGCTTTGCCTCCAGCGCACGCTCGAGATCGGCGATCTCGTCGTCCAGGCCGTCGCTTCCGACCGCTCCGTCGGGCCCGTCGGCGAGGTCCAGCGCCGCGGCGAGCTCGCGTACGGTCGGATGCGCGGCAAGCAGTGCGACTCCGGCTCCGTCGAGCCGACCGACGGCCCGTACCGCGTCGAACGAGTCGCCACCCAGCTCGAAGAAGCTCGTGACGGCGTCCACCGGTACGCCGAGGACCTCCTCGAACGCCGCGGCCACGGCGATCTCGCGTGGAGTCGACGGCGCGGCCGGTCCGGCCGGACGCGTCCGCGCGGCCGGCTCCGCCATCGCCGCACGGGCGTTCGGCGGGCCCGCCGCGGTGACCACAGCGGCGACGTCATCCGAGGTCACTGCTGCTTCCAAGGTGCGGAACAGGCGGTCGAGCAGCTCGTCGGCGAATCCTGTGGCGAACCGTGCCTCGTGGATCAGGAGCTGAATCTCCGACACCGGGGACGGCGCCACCGTCAACGTGAGCGGAAGGTCGATCTTGTCGTACAGCGTCTCGACCCTGAGCGAGACCGCCTGATCGATACCGGAGTCAGCGTCGTCCGAACCCGTGTCCCCCGGGTCGCCGACCCCGTGTGCGTCCACGGCCAGGGAGTAGTTCTCCATCACCAGCAGGCTGTCGAACAGTTGTCGGCCCGGTAGGCCGGCACACCTCTTGATCTCCGAGAGTGGGGTGAACTCGTAGCGGCGCATCGCTGCGTAGTGGTTCTGCAGCGAGCGCAGCCAGGTTCCGAGGTCCCCGTCGCGGGGCACCGTGACCCGCAGGGGCAGCGTGTTCGCCAGCAGCCCGACCATCCGGTCCACACCGGGGAGGTCGGCGGGACGACCGGACGTCGCCGAGCCGAAGACGATCTCAGGTCCGCCGGTGAGCTGCTGCAGCACGACAGCCCATACCGCCTGCAGGAGCGTGCTCGGTGTGACCCTGTGCCCGGCCGCGGCGTCGCGAAGCCTGCTGGAGGTCGCGGCCGGAATCGGCACGATGCGCCGTTGCACGGTGCCGGTTCCTGTGGTGCCGCCCTTCGCCTCGTCCGGCGCGACTCTCGTGGGGGAGACGCCGGCGAGCGTCTCCGTCCAGAATGTGCGTGCCTCCGTGTCGTCCTGGCGCTGCAGCCATCCGATGTACTCGCGGTACGCCGGAACCGGTCTCGGCTCGGGGACTCCTCCGGCAATCGAGCGGTACCAGGCCATCACCTCGTCCAGCACCAGGGGGATCGACCAGCCGTCGAGCAGCACATGGTGGTAGGTCCACAGAATCCGGTGCCTGTGCTCGCCGAGTCGGATCACCGCCAGTCGCTGCAGGGGTGGGTTCTCGGGGTCGATGCCGGTGGCCCGGTCTTCGGTCTGCAACCGGCCCAGGAGCTCGTGCTGATCGCGCTCGTCCTTGCCGGACCAGTCGAGATGGCGTACCGGCAGGTGCACCTCGCGGTGCACGACCTGCAGCGGCTTGTCCAGATCGCGCCAGTGGAACGATGTCCGGAGGACGGGATGAGCTGCGGTCGTCGCCTCCCAGCTGCGCACCAGCACAGCGGTGTCCAGCGGGCCGTCGACGGCATAGGTGTGCTGGCTGAGGTACATGTCCGTGGAGCCGTCATGGGTGCTGTGCAGCAGGATGCCCCGCTGCAGGGGGGACAGCTCGTAGACGTCGTCGATGGTGGCGCTGCGCATGGCGGCCCTTTCGCGTCAGGTGAGATCCGCGGCGAGCGTGCGGACGACTCGGCCCTCCGCCTCACCGCTGAGGAAGTGGCCGCCGGGCACGAGGTCCAGCTGGAAGCTCGCGGTCGTCTCGACATCCCAGCGAGCCACCCGCTCCGGTGTGGCTACGGGATCGTCGACGCCGGCGAAGGCCCGGATCGGTACGTGCAGAGGAGCGCCCGGCCGTGGCGGGTGGGTGCTCAGCACCATGAGGTCGCACCGGAGCGTCGGGATCAGTGCGCGGAGCAGTCCCGGCTGGTCGAGCACCGCAGCCGGGGTACCGCCCATCTCACGCATGTAGCCTTCCAAGCCGTCGGCTCGGTTCTCCCACGGCCAGCGTCCGTCGTCGGTGATCGGGCCGGCGTCACAGGCCGGGTAGAGTCCGCGCGGTTCCGGGAGTCCTCGCTCACGCAGCTCGTGGGCGAGTGACCATGCCACGCGGGCCCCCATGCTGATCCCGAACAGCGCGAAGGGCCGGTCGAACAGCGGTTCCATGGCGTCGATCAGGTCGTCGACCAACGGTGTGATGTGTGCGTGCGCCGGCTCGCCGAACCGGTCCGCCCGGCCGGGAAGCTGCACGCCGAGCAGATCCACAGAGGCGGGGACGCGATCGGCCCATCCTCGGAACATCGCCGCTGTGCCGCCGGCATGGTGGAAGCACAACAGGCTGATCCGGGCGTCGTCGGTGGGCCGATACCGCTTGAACCAGCGACGGTCGACGTACCGCGCGTAGTCGTGCATCGCCACCTCGTCCGTGATGGTTCCTCCAGGACCGACTCGACGCTAACCAGCGCCGTCCGGGCGGTGCTGTCACCGGAATCGATGACGCCTTCGGTCACCCGGCCATGAAGTCGGTGGCGACTCCAACGAGATCGTCGTGCGCCTGGAACAACGTCGCGTGATCGCCGTGTCGACGGATCAGCAGGCGAGCACGGGGCAGCTCCGTCGCGATCCGGCGAGAACCGTCCGAGTGCGCCGTGTGGTCGTCCTCGCTGGTGACCACCAGGGTTCGTTGAGACACTCGGGGGAGGTACGCCAGTGCATCGGTTCTCGCCAGACGTCCGTTGAGCCGGCAGTAGCGGTAGAACAGCTCCGGATTCGCGAACGGATAGAGCGCGAAGTGGGCGATGCTCGGCGGGATTCCGGTCAGGGCGAGCCGACCGAATGCCGACTGGACCGAGCGCGCCGCCGGACGTCCCAGCGCGGCGATCTCCATGAGCTCCATGAGGTCGTGCTGGTGACGTGTGCGTGGGCCACCTCCGGCGAATGTGTATGCACCGTGCCAGAGGCTCAGCGACGCGACCCGATCCGGTCCGGCTGCAGCTGCGGCAAGGGCGATCACCGCCCCGCCGCAGAGACCGACGACGTCCGCTCGTTCCAGGCCGAAGGCGTCCATCACGGCGAACAGGTCGTCCGCCTGGCTCTCGGTGTCGACGGCACCGGCCTCGGCGAGGGGGCCGAACAACCCCCGACTCTCCCACGAGACCACGCGGCGGCCGGCCGCGAGCCTGCGCATCCAGGACTCGGTCAGGGCTGCCGGCATGCCGCAGGCAGGCACCAACACGGTGGCCGTCGAGCTGGTGTTCGGCGAGCGGTCCTCACCCGGTCCGTCGCGCGGTCCGGAGTCGTAGGCCTGCACGAGCACCCCGTCCGCTCCCGGCACCAGCTGCTTGTGGAACACCGTGTCGAACCCGTCTGCGACGGCCGCGACGGCGGTCGCGTCGAGGTCCGGCCAGGACACGACGTCCTCAGGTACCGCGCCGAGAGCGAGGTGGTCGCTCACCACCCGCTCGAACACGCCGAGCTCGTCCGGGTCGCCGCTCGTCGCGACCAGTCTTCCGGCCATGTCGGCATGCGCCGCGACGCGGTCGAGCAGCAACGCCAGCCCGTCGTGTCGATCGCCGGGCACTGCCACCCGGACCGGTCCGTGCAGAGCGTCGACCAGCGGGCTCACGGACAGCATCGACGCGACGAGTCGGGCGATCGACGTGGCCGCAAGAGCCGTCCCGGCTGCCGTGCTCACCGGACCCGGAATGTGTGACCCCGGGTCGTCGTCGTCACGCGGCGGTTGTGGTTGTAGTTGTCGACGCCGGCGACGAGAACCGTGCCGTAGTCCCGCAAGCTCACCCGGCCGCCGTACTCGTCGACGTCCTGGGTGTCCGGGTAGACCTCCACGCAGGTCGGTACGTACCGGCCGGCGAACCCGAGGCGCATCTGCTGGTCCGGCGCACTGTGCGGTTTGGACGCGTGCATCATCGTGGACCAGAACATCACGGCTTCGCCGGGACGCATCACCATGGAGACGGCCTGCTCCTCCGGTGGCCGCCAGTTCGGGTCCTTCTGCAGCTCTCGATAATCGTAACCGTAGAAGCCGCGGGTCTGTCCGTCCTTGGCCTGTTTGTTGATCTTCTCCGGCTGGTAGTGCATGTTCTTGGTCTCGTCGTAGTGCATCGTGCGCTGGGAACCGGGGATGAACTGCAGGCAGCCGGTCTCCTCGGTGGCCGGTGTGAACGCCGTCCACACCGTGATGGTGCCTCCGAACTCCTTCTGTTCGGCGGGCCACACGATCTGCGGCTTGCCCGAGGCGAACGCGAACGTGTCGGCCTGGTGCCAGTCGGTGCCCTCGTCGCCCGGGTACTTCGGGAAGAACTCGGACCGCCAGCACAGCACGTCCGGGCCGAGAACTGCTGAGACGCGATCGACGATCTCCGGTCGGCAGATGTGGTCGGCGAGGAAGGTCGAGTCCAGGTGTCGGTCGTAGTTGGCGATGTTGGTGTTCCCGGCCTGTGCCTCGTCCTCGTCGTAGACGGCGCCGCTGCGGTCCATGAGCTGCAGTCGCTCCCGGCGCCACAGGCGCTTCATCTCCTCCTCGGAGTAGACCGTGAACGGACCGAGGTATCCCCGTTCGTGGAACAGGGCCACCTCCTCCGGCGTCGGGGTGAAGCTCTGCGGAAGTGTGTTCGTCATCGTCTGTCCTCTGCGGTGGCGGATGTCTCGGCGCTCAGGTGCGCCGCGACCAGGTCGGACAGCGTCGCGACACTGGCCTCGTAGAGCTGGGTCACGTCGAGCGCGATGCCGTACGTCTCATTGGTCCGCGCGATGATGCGCAGGAAGGTGAGCGACGTGATGCCCTGGTCGAACAGGTCGACGTCGGGGTCGACGGCGCGGTCCATCTCGTCTTGGACGAGTTCGGCGACCGTCTTCCTGACGTCCCGCATCGGACTTGTGTTCGAGGTCGCCGTCATGTCCGGTCTGCCCTGCGGTCAGCGTGCCAATGCATCACGATCCACCTTTCCGTTCACCGTCAACGGAACCTCCGTGACGATCGTGTAGAGCGACGGGCGAAGATGTCGCGGTAGCTGTTCCCGAACATGGCGTTCGGCGACCGCTGTCAGGTCCGGTCCTGAGCCCGGCCCCGGAACGAGGCACGCGACGAGCCGGACGTCACCGTCGCCGCGGTCGCGTGGCACCACGACCGCCCGGGCGAGACCGGGTACCTCGGCCAAGCAGTGCTCGATCTCGCCGGGCTCGATGCGAAAGCCCCGAACCTTGAGCTGACCGTCCAGCCGACCCAGGTGGACCAGCTCGCCGTCCGGTCGGCGCAGCGCCTCATCACCTGTCCGGTAGAGCCGGTGCTCGCCCAGGTCCGGGCGGGAGACGAAGGGGCCGGCCGTGAGCTCAGGCCGATTCAGGTAACCGCGGGCCACCCCGGCCCCGGCGACGTACATCTCTCCCGGCTGGCCGTCGGCTACCGGGTCGCCGTCCGGTCCGAGCAGGAGTATCCGCAGGTCCGGGAGGGGGATCCCGATGGGGCTGACGGCAGGGTCGTCCAGATCAGCGACGGTCATCGGTCGGTATGTGCAATGGACGGTCGCTTCGGTGAGCCCGTACATGTTGACGAGCTCGGGGCGCCCCCCCGGTACGCGCTCGCAGCCACGACTCGAGAAGGGACGGGCTCAGTCGTTCTCCACCGAACACGACGAGCCGCAGGTTCGGACCCAGTCCTTCCGGTGAAGGGCAGACGGCAGCCAGCTGCCGGAACGCCGACGGTGTCTGGTTCAGCACGGTCACCTGCATCGAACGCAGCAGCGTGACCAGGGTCTCGGGGGAGCGGGTGCTGATCTCCGGGAGCAGGACGAGTCGACCACCGTGCAGCAGCGCCCCCCAGATCTCCCACACCGAGAAGTCGAAGCTGATCGAGTGGAACAGGGCCCAGACGTCGTCGTGGTCGAAGCCGAACCACGCTCGGGTCCGGTCGAACAGGCGCACCACGTTGCGGTGCTCGACGGCGACACCTTTCGGAGCTCCGGTGGAACCGGAGGTGTAGATGACGTAGGCGAGGTCGGTCGCCGCGGCTGCAGGTTCGGAGAACTCCTGCTCCGGTACGTCGACGAGATCGTCGGCAAGCACCACGGTGCGTCCGGCGACGAGGTCAGCCGTCTGCCGGGTGGCGACGACGACCGGCGCCGCGCTGTCGGCGAGCAGGTGCCGGATCCTGGCGCTCGGGTACGCCGGGTCGACCGGAACGTAGGCGGCACCTGCTTTCAGGATGCCCAGCATCCCGACGATCGCCGCGGGAGCCCGGTCGACACACAGCGCCACGAGTGTGCCGGGTCCGACCCCATGGACGCGGAGGACACGTTCGAGTCGGTCGCTGCGCTCGTCGAGCTCGCCGTAGGTCATCGAGCGCGCGTCGGTTGTCAGCGCCACGCGCCACGGCGCCTCCTCGGCCCGCCGCCGGAAGATCGTGTGCAGGCAGTCCGCGCCGAGGGCGATCTCTGTCTGGTCCGCCCTGCTGGAGGTGATCGCCGGGTCCGGCTGCTGCCGCATGGTCACTGACCGTAGGAGCGGCGGTGGGCTCCGTGGAGTCACCGGAACCGGCGACCACCCCGGTCATCTCAGGGACGACGGCGGTACCCAATCGGGAGGCGGGTCCTCGCCCACTCGCCCGTCGACGGCTTCGCGCAACAGATCGACGTGCCCAGTGTGTCGTCCGTACTCCTCGACCAGATCGAACACGATGCGACGCAGGTTGGCGTGTCGGCCGTCCGGCCACGCGAGGTGCACCGGCTGATCGAGTCCACCCGAGGACAGCGCGTTCGCCAGTCGCGTACGGGACGCACCGATTGCGCTGTCCCACAGTGCGTACAGCTCGTCAGGAGAGTCCTGCAGGGCCGACTCGAAGTCCCAATCCGGTACTGCTCGCCAGTCGATGTCGTCCCAGGGACGTCCCAATGGTTCGCCACTCAGCTTGGCGGTGAAGCACTGGGTGTCCGCGCGCGCGACGTGCTTGATGAGGCCGGCGAGGGTGAGCGACGATGTGCCGATCCGGGTGCGGAGCGCGGCGGTGTCCAGACCGTCGACCTTCCAGCGGAACGTGGTGCGCAGACGGTCGAGAGTACCGGTGAGATGCTCGGCTTCGGTCCCGGCGAGTGGTGGCTCCCAGGACGGTGCGTTGATCGTCACCGTGCCGACCTTACCGAGCGGCCGAGGCGGCGGTCCGCCTTCATCCGGCGGCCGGCGCGAGACGCGCGGCGAGTTCGGTCAGCTCGTCCGGGTCGGCATTGCCGACGCTCACCCGCAGCATCGCTCGGTCCTCCGGGAGGAACGCAGTCCCGGGCACGACCAGTATGTCCAGACGGAGTATCAGGTCCCGGACGACCTCCGCGGTCGAACGGCCCGTGAAGGGGTGGCGTACCCATCCGAAGAACGCGCCGAGCGACACGATCTGGAATCCCCCGGGCCGGTCGGCGAGGACTGCTGCGAAGAGCCGACGTTGCGTGGCGATCTCGGCCGCGCGTTCACGGCGCCAGGCGCCGGCCTCCCGGAGGCCGGTGAGTGCTGCGAGCTGGCCGATCCGCGGGGCACAGACGGCCACACAGTCGATCAGTTCCGTGAGTTCGTGGATGAGGTCTGTGGAGCCCACGACCGCTCCGACGCGATAGCCCGGGATCGCCAGGTCCTTCGAGAAGCTGTGGAGGCTGATGACCGTGCGCAGGCGGTCCGGTCCGGAGAATAGGTCGTGGGGCGGCGCGGTGGTCTCGCGGAAGGAACGGTAGGTCTCGTCCAGAACCAGTGCGATGCCGTGACGATCAGCCAAGTCGGCGAACGCAGCGAGCCGGTCCGGAGGCACGGTGACCCCGGTCGGGTTCCCGGGTGTCACCAGGACGATCGCACGTGTCCTGGACGTGATGAGGTGCTCCGTCGCGTGCACGCTGGGAATGAGGTCTGAACCGGGTTCGAGGAACACCGGGCGGATCCCGGCCATGGTCAGCCACATGACGTGGTTGAAGTAGTACGGCAAGACCATGATCACCTCGTCGCCGGGGGCGGCGAGTGCGGACATCACCAGGCAGAAGGCCTGGTTGCAACCCGCGGTGACGACGATGTTCGCACCGTCGATCCGACCTCGGTAGTCTGCGGAGAGTTCGGCTGCGAATGCCTCGCGCAGATCCGGGAGTCCCGCGATCTCGGTGTACGTTCCGCCCGCCGGGTCGAACGCGGCCGTGGCGACCTGTTCGCACACCACCGGCGCAGCCGGGTATCGCGGTGCGGCCTGCGACAGATCGAGAAGTGGACGCTCGCCCGCTCGGCCGACGATCAAGTCGTGTGCCGCTCCTATCGGTGAGACCGTCGCACGGACGACGTTCCTGTTCAGGTGCATGTGGGCCTTCCTCACGTCATGCGGGCTCGGAGGTCGTCGGCCACGTGGCCGCCAGGCAGCAGCCGCGGCACGCGCGGCGTTCCGGGAGGGTGAAGGCGAGACAGCAAGTCCGACGTTCGACGGTGCAGGTGCCGCCCGGCCCGGGACGCAGCCGAACAAGGTCGTCGAGCCCGAGCGCGGACAGAATGGTGGCCAGGTCGGACGGCTGTGTTCCGGGCACCGCCGCTCGGACGAACGCGTGAGCGACACCTGCGCTCACCGAACCACGCAGTGGACGGACACCGATCCTCGTATGCCCGGTGAGCGTCCGGATGAACGGATCGAGATGCTTCCCCAGGAACGACTCGCTCAGCTCGGCCAGCAGATCTGCTTCGGTCGCGGCCGGCCGGATACGATCCGAGTTGGCGGTCACGAGCAGCGGGTCATCGGCCAGAACGGCGAGGCGGACCGATCGGCGCAGGGACAGCGTGAGCAGAGAACCAGGACCTCCGTGCCGCACCAGCACATCAGCAGGTGTCAGGAGCGGTACCCGACGAGCGACCGTCCATCCCAGTACGACCGGGACGGCCAGCCAGTACGTGTACTCCTTCCACGCCAGTGCTGCAGCGACGTGTGGAGGGGCCCGCCATCGAGTTTCCGCCCAGCCGAGCACCTGCGGGAGGTGACTTCCGTCCACCAGCGCGGTGGCCGGGATCCATCCCGAGGGAACAGCCTCGTCTGCGAACAGGTCGGGAATCAGACCGCCCGAAGAGCCGAAGGCTGCTGAGTATCGTGATCAGGAACAGCACGCCTGGCACGTCCGCATGTGCTCGGGGCACGAGCATCGTCGTGCCACCTACGCTGTCCGCCGTGCTCGGGTGTGGCTGGGGTGCGCTGTCGATCAGTGCCCGGCACGCCGAACTCACCTCCGTCGTCGCGGTGACCGACACCTGGTGGTCGTGGGCCGCGATCCTCGGGCTCTCGGCGATGGCGTCCCACAGGTTCGGCACGAATCTGATGTCGGTGCTCGCGTGCGGCATCGCTTCGGTCAGCAACTATTACGTGCTCAAGGCGCACTGGGCGGTCGGTTACCCCTCGCACCACCATGGTTTCGGGCAGTACCTGCAGAGCGGCGCGTGGGAGAAGTGGACGGTGGTGGTGCTTGTCTGCGCCGTACCGGCGGCCGTCGTGGGGACCGCCGTACGGTGGCTCCTACAAGCTCCTCGACTCACGCCTGTTGCGGCGCCGGGGCTGCGCAACAGCTGCTCCCAGCCCTGCGACGGCGGCCGCCGGGTCTGGCCGAACTCCGGTTCTGGCTCCGAGAGGGCGGTCGACGCCGGCAGCGTCGACTGAGCCACGACGCAGCGGCCTCCACTTCGCAGGAGTAGCGACGGCCCCCGGGACCATCCTGTTCCCGGGGGTCGTCGTCATGCTCCTAGGGCGGTGATGAGCCACGACCGTGCGGCGGTCGCACCAGTGACGGCAAGGCTTCCGCCACACGGCCGGCACCGTCCTCTGCTCTCACGATCCGCTGCAGCTCCTCGGCGCGACGCCGGTACCGGCCGTCCCGTGTCGCGGCTGTCAGCGCATCGGCGAGACGGTCTGTGGTGAGGTGACGCAGCGGCACTGCGCCGGGCGAGACCCCGACCTCGACCAGGCGGGATGCCCAGAACGGCTGGTCGGCCAGGACGGGTAGGCCCACGGTGGGGACGCCTGCGCGCAGCCCTGCCGCTGTGGTGCCGGCGCCGCAGTGGTGCACGAGGGCCGCCATGTGCGGGAACAGCCACTCGTGGGGAACCTCGCCGATGGTCAGGATGCGGTCGTCGGCCTCTCCGCCGTCGAGGCCGGCCCATCCCGACTGCACGATGCCCCGCAGTCCTGCGCGGCGCAGGCTTTCGCGGACGACCGAGAGCGCGGCGTCGGGATCGGGAAGGGAGCGGCTCCCGAGTCCGACGTACACCGGGGGATCGCCGTCGTCGATGAAGTCCTGCAGTCGCGGGTCGGGTCGCCACCCGTCAGGTGTGGCGGGCCACCACGTCCCGGTCACCCGTGCAGACGGCGGCCAGTCGCTGAACCGCGGCAGGACGGCGCTGCTGAAGCCGTAGAACGCCGGCCATTCCTGAGCCTGCAGTCGGGACCACAGCGAGGCGGGCCGCACGTGGGGAAGGCCGAGCCGAGTGCGCAGTCTGCGGGAGGTCCGGCCGAACGACTGTGCGCCTGCGGCGAGTGCGACCCGGTCCAGAGCCCGGTTGACGGTGCGTCCCAGGCTCGGCAGGCCGAGCGCGGCGGGCGGTAGGTCTCCGGTCGGGTGGACGGGAGAGGGGAAGGCGCCGGCGGAGGGGACGCCGAGGCCCTCGCAGACGTCGTAGCCGGTGAACAGCGCGACGGTGTTGAGCAGCACGAAGTCGGTGCCGGCCCGGACCGCCGGGATGAAGTCCTCGCTGACCGAGTCGACGTAGTCCTGCAGAACGCGCACCATCCGCGCCTGGCCGAGCGGGCCGGTGCCGCCGGCGTGCCAGCGCCTTCCGCCCTCACCGGTGTTCCCCGGCTCCGGGTCGCCGCGGAGCAGGCGGAACTCGAGACCAGCGCCGGTGACCATCGAACGGAACCGCTCGTTCGCAGCGATGGCAACGTGGTGACCGCCTTCTCGGAGACGCTGCCCCAATCCGGTGTACGGAGCCACGTCACCTGTCGAGCCCGGAGCAAGGACCAGAACCCGCATGCGCTCTACGGTACGTAGAAGCCGGCTGTCCGGACACAGCTCGGCCGGACGATGACGATGCCCTGGCTACCACCCGATCAGGAGCCGTTCGGAGCGTCCTGCTGCTGGTAAAGGAGTCGTGTCGTCAGCTCCATACATCGCTTCCTGGCGGGGGAGAAGTCGTAGGGCATTTTGCTCACTGCGTCGACGACGCTCATCCGGGCGTCCCCGTCGTCCGTCGGACCGTCGTCGTGGCTCTCGAGCAGACGCTTCTCGGCCGCGTCCAGCCCGTCCGCCTCGATGGCCTCCATCAGGGCTTCGTGGTGCGCACAATGCTGGGCAGCGAGCTCCTCGACACGGGGGTCGTGGGGGTCGACGCTGTCGTCGAGGTCGGCGTCGGCGGCGTCGAGACGGTCCTCCTCGGCCCGCAGCTCCGGGTGGGTGGCCAACGCGATGAACCTGCTGGCCTGAATGGCGGCTCCCAACGGGCCGAATATCCGTTCCGTGACCAGCAGTGCGTCCAGGTCGGACGAGCGCAGCGCCCCCGTGGGCAGATGGCTGAGTCGGTCCGTCACGAGCGGGGAGAGCAGCCCCAGCGGGCTGCCCACCGCCTTCAGGCGTTGGACCGCCGCGCGCTGTCGTTTGATGTCGGCCTCCTCCTCGGCCAGCGTGTCCGCCAGTCGCCCCAGGGTCTCCTCGATGTCCTGGGATCCGTCGAAGGCGGACCGCATGGTGTGCAGGCTGATCCCGGCCTCCGCCATCTTGCGGATCCACAGCAGGCGGATCATGTCGTCGTAGCCGTAACGGCGGCGGCCGTCCGCGCCTCTTTCGGGCTCCGGCAGCAGACCGATCTGGTGGTAGTGGCGGATCGCGCGCGGGGTGGTACCGGCGAACGTGGCCGCGCCACCGATCGTGACCCGACGGGGAGACATCACTAGGTGAGGCATGGCAGAGCGAACCCCTTCTCTCGGTGTTGCCCCGAGGACACCACATGCCGTTACGGCAGGTGCAAGCTCGTCGTGCGTCCCCGCTGCTCCCGCCCCGGTGCCGGGCGGGGCCACCCGAAGCGGTGTCGGGAGAAACGTCACGACGGCGTCGACCCGCCGATCGGCAGAGGTCGGGGACCGGGAGCGTCCGGCTCGTCACGTCGGGCGGCCGGTGGCGGCAGCGGTCGCTACCCACGTCCGACCGCCGGCCGGCACCCCGTCGGGGTGAGGGCCGCTCGCGGGTCGGGCCGAGCATCGGTTCGCCGACGGCGCGGGTGTCAGTCGGGCTCGGAGAGTCCGCGGGTGAGCGCCGTGGCGACCGCTCCCGGTTCCAGCTCCGGCGGTGGCGTGTCGGAGGTCGTTTCGCACAACGACGCGGCGACCACGAGGAGCCGGGCCACGGTCCGGAAGGCAGGCGGCGTCTCCCCGGAACGGCCCGCGCTGCGCGCGAGGTAGCGGGCCGTCTGCTCGGTGATCGCGGTCTGGGCCGCATGCGCCGCGCGCCGCATGTCGGGGCGACTCAGCATCTCCCGCAGGATGATGCGCCGCAGGGGGTTCGGTGTGCCGAACTCACGGAGCACCGTGGTCCAGGCGAGATCGACCGCCGCCGCCAGGGACGCGGCGGGTTCGTCGGGAAGCAGCTCCCGGAACTCGCCCGCCGTCCGTTCCTCGACCAACGACCGCAGGAGCTCCTCCTTCGTGCGGAAGTGGTAGAAGATCAGGCCCTGCGGAACCTCGGCCGCCGCGGCCAGGGCCGACGTCGAGGTGCGGTCGAAGCCGCGCTCGGCGAACAGCGTCTCCGCGGCGGCGAGGATCTGCTCGCGAGCCGACGTGCCCTCGCCGTCAGTACTCGGTGACACCGGCGTCGGGGGCGATCTCGTGGGCCGTGACGAACCGGGACTCGTCGGAGGCCAGGAAGAGCACGGCGTCCGCGACGTCCTCCGGCTCGATCTGCTCGACGGGCAGCAGGTTGGTGAACATGCCGCCCAGGCGCGGGTAGGTCTGCATGGCCTCGCCGAGCTGTTCCAACATGCCACCCGAGCCCATGGGCGTGTTGACCCCGGTGGGGTGGACCGTGTTCACCCGGATGTGGTGCGCGGCCAACTCGGCGGCGAACGCCTTCGCCATGCCGCGGATGGCGAACTTGCTGGTGGTGTAGGGCACCATGAAGGGCTGGACCTTCAGCCCGGCCGCCGAGCTGATGATGATGATCGATCCGCCACCGGCCCCGACCAGGTGTGGGGCACCCGCCATCACGGTGTTCCAGACACCGCGGACGTTGATGCTGATCGTGTCGTCGAAGATCGTCGGAGTGACCTTGTCCCAGGCCCTGGGCACGCAGATCGCCGCGTTCGCGATGACGACGTCGAGCCGTCCGAGCTCGGTCACCGCGCCGTCGACGACGGACTTCAGGCCGTCCAGGTCCCGCACGTCCAGCTGCGCCGACACGATGCGCCGGTCCAGCTTCTCGACCTCCCGGACCGTCTCCTCCAGGTCCGCGGGCGTCGGCGAGTCGTAGGCGACGCTGGGCAGCGGACCCGCGATGTCCACGGCGATGATGTCCGCGCCCTCCTGCGCGAGCCGGACGGCATGCGCCCGACCCTGACCGCGTGCGGCGCCGGTGATCAGCGCGACCTTCCCTGCGACCCGTCCTGACATGCCGGAGTCCCTTCGCCCGGCGTGCGGCCCACTTGACTGAGTGCTCACTCAGCCTACGCGCGACGAGCCGTGCCGCGCCGGCGGCGGCACAACGGTGACGAGGATCGAGGGCCCTGCGGGTGACGGATCCCGGTTCCGGGCTACCTGCTGCACGCGTCCGCGAACTCGGCGACGGGGCGGTCGTCACCGATCCCGAGGACGGCCTGCTGCACGCGGTCGATCACGGCGTCGTCCGCGACGCGACCGACGTTCTGTCGGAACTTGGCGATCACCGCGTCGGCGTCGAGGGGACGTCGGGAATGGCCGCGGTTGATCTGCTCCCGGTGCGAGACCGACGTCCCGTCGACGGTCTCGATCTCGACGAACCCCGAGTAGGCCTCCGGGAAGGCGCTGTCGGGGTCGTCGACCACCCGGACCTTGCGGGCGGTCGCCAGGATCTCGGGGTCGGTGAGGGCGTCGTCCTCGAGTTCGGCGAGGCCGAACCGGCCACGCACCAGGGCGGCGGCGACGACGAAGGGGAGGCTGAACTTGGCGTCGTAGTCGTCCCGTGGCGCCCACTTCGCCTCCGTCGGCTCGCAGACGACCTTGCGCGGAACGGGGTGGATGGCGCACGTGATCGCGGCGACGTCCTCGGGTCGGAGGGCGTGCTGTCGCCGGAGATCGAGGGCGGCGTCGATGAAGGCGTGGTTGAAGTGGCACACCGGGTAGGGCTTGACCGCGGTCGCCGGGAGCTCCCACTCCGAGCCGAGGCCGTCGGCGACGATGTCGGGCCTGACGTCGGTGCGCTGCTGCAGATGGGTGGCGAACAGCCCGAAGCGGCCTTCGAAGACGGCCGGGGGGCCGGTCCAGCCGGCACGCGCGTAGAGGGCCGCGGTGATCCCGCTCGACGCCGCCCAGCCGGGGTGCAGGCGCTTGGTCCACGCGCCGTCCTGCAGGAACTCCATCAGTCCGGCGCTGAACGAGCCGGCGATCCCCTGTGCGTTCGCGAGTTGACCGGCGGTGAGGCCGTAGTTCTTCCCGGCCGCGACGGTCGCCCCGAACGCACCGGCGATCGCGGTGGGGTGGAAGCCGACGTCGTGCAGCTGGCCGCGGGCCGCTGACCCGACCCGGGCCATGACCTCCACACCCAGGACATAGGACAGGAGGAACTCGTTCGTCGTGCACCCGGCGTCGAGTGCCGAGGCGAGGGCGGCGGGCAGCACCGCCGAGGACACGTGGGCGACCGCGCGGCTGTGGGTGTCGTCGAAGTCGAGACCGTGCACCAGGATGCCGTTCAGGGTCGCTGCGTCGCGGAGGCTGAGCCGCTCGGCGCGACCCAGTACCGGCTGCTCGCCCGGCCCGAACGAGGTCGCCGCCCTGGCGGCGACGTCGGCGAACCCGAACCCGCTCGAGGCGAAGGCGATCCCGACCGCGTCGAGGATCAGATGGCGCGCCCGTTCGAGGACCGGTGGCGGGACGTCGGAGATGCCGGTGCGACGGACGACGTCCGCGACGTCGATCGAGAGCGATGTCGTCGGGCTCTGCACGGTCATGCCAACCGCCTCCTCGTACTGGTGACTGTCGTGGCGATCGTGCGTCTCCGGGGCCGCGGTGTGAAATGACGGGCTGTGCACCGCATCATGTCCGTGGGGCATAGTCGCTGTGTGGAGATCCGAGAACTGCACTGGTTCCTCGCGCTGGCCGAGAGCGAGAACGTCACCTCGGCGGCGGAGAAGATGAACATCTCCCAGCCCACGTTGTCGCGCGCGCTGGCCCGACTCGAACGGGGTCTCGGGGTGCGCCTGTTCGACCGGCGACAGAACCGGCTACGGCTGAACCGCTACGGCGAGGTGCTGCGCGCGCACGCCGTGCGCGCGGTGACGGAGATCGCCGCCGCCGAGCGGCGCATCGCCTCCCTGGCCGATCCGGAGGGCGGCGTCGTCGCACTGGGGTTCCTGCACTCCCTGGGGGTGTGGTTGGTTCCCCGGCTCCTCCGCGAGTACCGGGCGACCTCGCCCGCGACGACCTTCGAGCTCCGCGGGCGGGCCGCGGACACCGTGCTCGACGATCTGCGCGACCACCGCATCGACGTGGCACTGACCGGTCCGCGCCCGGCCGACGGTGACCTGGAGTGGACGCCGCTGTTCGAGGAGCGCCTCGTCCTGCTGGTTCCCGCGGGTCATCGGCTCGCCGCGCGCAGGTCGGTGCCGGTGACCGAGCTCGCCACCGAGGACCTGGTCAGCTTCCCCTCGGCCTTCGGGATCCGTCAGACCACCGAACGTCTGTGCACCCGGGCGGGGGTCACGCCGCGTGTGGTGTTCGAGGCCACGGAGCTGAGCACCGTGCAGGCACTGGTCGGCGAGGGAATGGGCGTGGCGATCGTTCCGGAGTGGAGCCGGGCGGCGGACACCCGAGAGGGAACGACGGCGGTCTCGCTCGCCGACGACGGTGCGTACCGGTCGATCGGTCTGCTGTGCCGTGCCGGGGGTGCCACCGCACCGGCCGCGCGACGGTTCGCCGCCCACGTCGCCGGCACCGACTATGCGCAGCGCGCATGATTTCACAGCACATGCGTCATTTCCGGAGGGGCCGCCGCGGGGCGCACAGTGGCGGGTGACAAGCACCCGGCAGCGGAGAGGATCCCCTCCTCATGAGTAACGAGTCGGCTCAGACCTTGCGCGCCCTGATCGCGGGCGAGGAGATGGTCGTGGTCCCGGGCGTGTACGACGCCCTCAGCGCGACGCTCACGGAGCAGGCGGGCTTCCCGGCCGCCTACGTCAGTGGGGCGGCGGCGTCGGTGAGCCTGCTCGGACGACCCGACATCGGCCTCATGACCGCGACGGACGTCGCAGCGCACCTCGCCCGGCTCAACGGTGCGACGTCGTTGCCGCTGATCGCCGATGCCGACACCGGTTACGGGAACGAGCTCAACGTGCGGCACACCGTCGAGACCTACATCAGGGCAGGTGCCGCGGCACTCCACGTGGAGGACCAGGTCTTCCCCAAACGGTGCGGGCATCTCTCCGGGAAGTCCGTGATCGACCGCGACGACGCCGTCTCCAAGGTCCGTGCCGCCGTCCGCGCCCGCGGCGACGACGACCTGGTCGTGATCGGTCGTACCGACGCGCTGGCCACCCACGGGATCGACGAGGCCGTCGAGCGTGGGCGCCGGTTCGCCGACGCGGGTGCCGACATGGTCTTCGTCGACGCTGTCGAGGACCTGGACCAGCTGCGTCGTATCGGCTCCGCCATCGAGGTCCCCCTCGTGGTCAACGTCATGGCGAACTCCCGGACACCGGTTCTGGGCCACGCGGAGTACGCAGACCTGGGGTACCGGCTGGCCATCTATCCGATCATGGGCCTCGCGGCGGCGTCCGCGGCGGTGCAGAGCGCGCTGGCCTCGTTGCGCGACACCGGCCTCCCGCCCCTGGACGCCGCCGGGCCGGGTGAGCTCTTCGAGACCGTCGGGATCAGTGAGTGGCTCCGCTGGCCCGACGACGGACCGCGCCCACCGGCCGGTGGGCCGGCGACCGCCGCGGTGTCGGACGTCGCCGCGCCGCGCGAGCACGTGGGGGCACGGCGATGAGCGACCAGCTGTCGGTCCCGCTGGTCCAGATGCGGGGCGGGACCAGCAAGGGCCTGTACCTGCACGCCGCCGACATCCCCGCACCCGGTCCCGCTCGCGACGCGCTCCTGGCGCGGCTGATGGGGTCACCCGACGTCCTGCAGATCGACGGTCTCGGCGGCTCACGCCCGATCACCTCGAAGATCGCGATCATCGCGCCGTCGGACGCCGCCGACGCCGACGTCGACTACACGTTCGCACAGGTCGACATCGAGACCGGTCTGGTGAGCTACAACGGCAACTGCGGCAACATCTCCTCCGGCGTCGGACCGTTCGCCGTGGACGAGAAGCTCGTCCCGGTCGAGGAGGGAACCACCGTCGTCCGCATCCGCAACACCAACACCGACAAGGTCCTCGTGGCGCACGTCCCGGTCCGCGACGGTGCCGCCCGGGTGGACGGTGACTTCGCGATCCCCGGGGTACCGGGCACGGGCGCCGAGATCGTCATGGACTGGTCGGGAACGGTCGGGGCCGTCACCGGCCGGCTGCTCCCCACCGGGAACCCACTCGACACCGTCGAGCTCGAGGACGGGCGAACGGTCCGGCTGTCGATCGTCGATGCCGGGAATCCGATCGCCTGGGTCGCCGCCGCGGACCTCGGTCTCACCGGGAGCGAGGGTCTCGAGCTCAACGGCCGATCGGAGCTCGTGTCCGCCATCCGGGAGATCCGGGGCAAGGTCTGCGTCCGACTCGGCCTGTGCCAGGAGTGGACCCAGGTGGACACCGAGGTTCCGGCGATCCCGATGGTCGGGGCCGTGGCACCGCCGGGGGGCTACAGCACACTCAACGGACAGGCCGTCGCCTCCGACGACATGGACCTGCGGGCCCGACTGATGTTCATGAACCGTCTGCACGAGAGCATGGCCGGGACCGCGTCCATCAGCCTCGCCGCGGCGTCGCGGCTGCCGGGCACCACCGTGCACCAGGTCGCGACGGAACGCAGGCCCGACACCGTCCTGATCGGACACCCATCCGGCGTCATGCCGGTCCGCGTGCAGGCCGGGGCCGGGGCGGGGTCCGGGTCCGGGTCCGTCGAGTTCCGCATGCTGGGCATCAGTCGGACGGCCCGACGGCTGGCCAAGGGATGGGCGTACTACCCGCGTCCCACCTGAGAGCGTGGAGGTGGGTACGGCCGTGTGACGACGCCGTGTCGGCAGCTCACGGCCGCCCGGACACCGGTGGCTAGAGTCGCAGGCGGAGCCGCGCGGCCGATAGGGCGGGTTCGCCGGAAACGCCTGGGCCGGACGCCACGGATCGCCGTGCTCCGTCCCTGTGCCCGTGCGAGGAGAAGCCCCCATGCCCAACCAGGACCGTGCCGTCTCGGTCTACCCCATCGCCGTGCGTGAGCTCAGCGTCTCGCGGATCGTGGACGTCACGCCCGCGCTGCGACGCGTGACCCTCACCGGGGAGCAGCTCGGGGCGTTCACCGACGACGAGGGGCGTGCCTGGCCCGCGTTCACCAGCACGGGCTTCGACGACGACGTCCGGTTGATCTTCCCCTACCCGGGGGAGACCGAGCCCGTCCTGCCGATCCTGCGCGACGGCGGCATCAAGCTGCCCGAGGGGCGCCGGCCGGTCTGGCGGGTCTACACGGTCCGCCGCCACGACCCCGTCGCCGGTGAGCTCGACGTGGAGTTCGTGCGACACGGCGTCGGCATCGCGACCACCTGGGCCTACCGCGCGAAGGCGGGGGACCGGGTCCACGTGGCGGGACCGGCGGCGTCGCTCGCGCTGCCGGCCACGGCCGAACGGCTGCTGGTCGCCGGGGACGACACCGCGCTGCCCGCGGTCTCGCGGCTGCTGGAGACCGCGCCGGCGGATCTGCGGGCCGACGTGTTCATCGAGGTCGCGGAGACGGCCCACCGGCTCCCGCTGCGCGAGCACCCGGGTGTCGAGGTCACCTGGCTGGTCCGGGACGGCGCCGGGCCGGGTACGTCGACCCAGCTGGCCGAGTGCCTGCGCACGGTGACCGAGGGTCCGGGCTGGGACGCCGCGGCCACCGCCGGCTGGCTGGCGGGGGAGCAGTCCGTCGTCCGGGACCTGCGGCGGCTGCTCGTCGCGGCGGGGGTGGACCGGCGCCGGATCGACTTCACCGGCTACTGGAAGCTCGGCGAGGTGGTCACACTCGAGTCCGACCCCCGGGTGACCGACGAGGAACGCAACGCCGAGGCGTTCGAGACCTTCCACGAGCAGGCCGAGCTGCTGCCCCCACTGGCGATCCGGGTGGCCGCGAACCTCGGCCTCGGCGAGCTCGTCGCCGGCGGGATCCGCGATCCGAAGTCGCTCGCCGAACGGGCCGGTGCGGACCCGCGGGCGCTGGAGAAGCTGCTGCGGTACCTCGTGGCGATCAAGATCCTCGACCGCGACGAGCAGGGCGGGTACACGCTGACCGACACCGGCTTCTACCTGACCGAGGACCACGTGCTCGACGTGGTGCGCCGCGACGGCGTCGGCGCCCGCCGCGAGCAGGGGTTCCTGGGGCTCGAGCAGGCGGTGCGCACCGGCCGGGAGTCCTTCGCGGCGGTCACCGGTCGCGACTACCCGAGCCTGCGCGGGGACGAGGAGTTCGCCCGCAGGCTCCTGGACAACACCGCGCAGTTCGCCGACTACATCGCCGCACCGGTGGCGGACTCCGCAGCCCTGGAGGGTGTCGACCACCTGGTCGTCCACGCCGACGCCGCGGTGTCCGCCGCGGCCGCCGTCGTCGCCCGCCGCCCCGGGACGCGGGTCACGATCGTCGCCGGCCCCTCCGACGCCGACTGGACCCGGTCCGAGCTGCTGCGCACCGTCCCCGACGACGGTGCCCGCTCCCGCGTGGAGGTCGTCGTGCAGACCATCGCCGAGCCGGTCCCGGCCGCCGACGCGATCCTGTTCGGCAAGGTGCTCGGCCAGTACCCCGACCCGGAGGCCGTGCACATCCTCCGCCGCGCGGGGGAGTGCCTGGCCCCCGGCGGGCGGATCCTGCTTCTCGAGGACGTGCTCGACGAGCAGGACCTCGACGAGCACGAGGCCGAGGACGACCTGCTGGCCCTCGTCCTGCACGGCTCCGGCCGCCGGACGGCCGGGGAGCTCTCGGCCGTCGTCGCCGACGCCGGACTGCGGACCGTCACCACCGAGACCGTCGGCTGGGGCGACACGCTCCGGTCGCTCCAGCCGGTCGCACCCTGACCCTCCTCCCGCGCCCGGCGCGACCGTCCCCCGGGGGCGTCGCGCCGGGCCCGGTACCCGGCGCGGCGCCGACTCGTGCCCGCGATCGTGGGTCACCCGCCGCCGGTCGGCCGGACACGGCCCCCTGTCGTGCCTCGGGCGCGGGCGGGGCCATGCCGGTGCTCACACCCGTTCGGACCATCAGGGATCCGCAGACGCCGTGTGTGGAGCGTCCCTCCCGTCGGCGCGGGTCGCTGACATGCGGAGATCCCGGCCCGTGACGGTGATCGGAATGCGTCATCCATTCGGCGGAACCCTCGCATCCACCCGCATGCTTAGCCTTGCCTAAGTTCAGGTGTGGCGAGGCAAGCAAGGGGTGGCGCGACGGTGACAGGCGACGGAGGCCGCCCGGGCCGCGTGCCGTTCGACGTCGTCGCGGCGGTCGGGGTCCTCGACCCTGCCACGTGCCCGTGTCCGCCGCCCGGCGGCGGCACCTGCCGAGCACCCGGCCGCGTCGCGCGCACCTGGACCGATCTGCTCCCCGGGAGCCCGGGTCGGACGTCCCGGCGCCTGATCCGCTCCGCAACCCCCACGCCCGCGCCGGAGGTGATCCGGTGAGGAAGGTTCCGTCATGCCCGGCTCCACCGAGACCGTCCGCTACCGCACCCTGCTCAGCGGGAAGATCCACCGCGCCACCGTGACCCAGGCCGACCTGCAATACGTCGGCTCGCTGACCGTCGACGAGGACCTGATGGACGCCGCGGGCCTCGTCGAGGGCGAGAAGGTCCAGGTCCTCGACATCGACAACGGCAACCGCCTCGAGACCTACGTGATCACCGGGGAACGCGGCAGCGGCGTCATCGGCGTGAACGGCGCCGCCGCGCACCTCGTGCACCCGGGTGACCTGACGATCATCGTCGCCTACCAGCAGGTGCCCGAGCCCGCCGTCGCCGACCACGTCGCCCGGGTGGTGCACGTCGACGCCGACAACCGGGTCGTCGCGCTCGGCGTGGACCCGGCCGAGCCGGTGCCCGGTGCGCTCGCGCAGACCGCCGGTCGCTGACCGCACCTGCCGCAACGCAGGAGGCGCGGGCCGAGGGCGCCCACGGTGACCCCTGACCCGGCCCGCGTCGACGACACCGTGTCCACCAGCACCGCCGCCGTACCGGAGGACCGCATCTCATGACCACACTCGACGACCGTCGACGCGAGCTCATCGCCCGTCGCCTGGCCGAGGCCGGCCTGCAGCGCGACCGCGAGGAGCCCGCCGCCGACGACGGCCGGACCGAGTTCGGCCTCACCCCCGGCCAGCGACGGGCCTGGCTGCGCCAGCAGGTCCACCCGGACGGCGTGGCGGACAACCTCGGTGTGCGGCTCACCGTCGAGGGCGAGGTGTCGGAGCCGGCGCTGGTGGCGGCGCTGCGTCACCTGGTGGCACGGCACCCGGTGCTGCGTTCCACCTTCCACGGCGGGACCGGGGACGAGACGGCACTGACGCAGCGGGTGCACTCGGCGCCGGAGGAGCCCGTCGTCTTCACCGACCTCACCCGGCTCGACGACGACGCGCGGGCCGCCCGCGTCGAGGAGATCGCGCGCGAGCGGGTCCGGCGGCCGTTCGACCTGGCCGTCGAGCCGCCGCTGCGCCTCGACCTGCTCCGCGAGTCCGCCTCCCGGCTCACCGTCCTGCTCACGACCCATCACGTCGCCTGGGACGGACCGACGTTCGCCGTCGTCGCCCGGGACCTGGAGCGGTCCTACGCCGCCGCCCGCGCCGGGACACCGCTCGACGAGCCGCCCGCACCGGGCCCCGGCCGGTTCGCCCCCGACGGTGCGTCGGACGCCCCGGACCTCACCCCGTGGCGCGAGGCGCTGGCCGAGGAGGTGCCGGGGCCGTTCGCCCACCAGCTGCCCGCCGACCCGGGCGCGCCGGCCGAGATGGCCCGCCGCACCGACCGCGACCTGTCCGCCGAGGCCGCCGCGGGGGCCCGCCGACTCGCCCGCGAGCTCGGCGTGACCCCCTACACCGTGCTGCTCGCCGCGACCGCCGCCGCGCTCGCCCCGATCGGGCCCGACCCGCGGATCCGCATCGGGACCGTGGTCTCCGAGCGGGACGCCGAGCGCGCGGACGAGGTGGTGGGGAACCTCGCCGACCTCGTCGTCGTGCCCACGACGGTGCACGCCGGGGACACGGTCTCCGACCTCGTCGCCCGGGTCGCCGCCGACGCCGGGTGGGCGCGCCGACACGCCACGCCCTACGACGCGCTGGTCGCCGCCCTCGGATCCCGCTCGGGCGGCGGTCCGGCCGACCTGGCCGACGTCACCGTCGACCTCGTCCCACGGGGCGGGACGGGGCCGCACCTGCCCGGTGCCGGCACGACGGTGACCCGCACCGACCCGGGCGCCGCCGCGCAGCCGCTCGTGCTCGAGTTCTTCGCCGACGACGACGCCTTGCGGGTCGAGGCCGTGCACACGGTCGCGCGTCTGGACGACGCGGTCGTCGCGGCGGTGCTCGACCGCATCGAGCGGGTGCTCTCCACCGCCCGCCCGGCCACGCCGATCACGACGCTCCTGGCCGGCCCGGCGGCAGCCCCCGGCACGGTGCCGACCCCGGTACCGACCCAGGTACCGACCTCGGTGCCCGGCGGTTCCCCCGCGGAGGTGCTGCGCCGCCGCGCGGACGCGGCGCCCGGCGCCCCCGCGCTCGTCCACGACGGCGGGGAACTGGACTACGCGGGCCTGGACGCCGCGGTCGACGCGTTCGCCGACCGGCTCCGCACGGCCGGTGTCGCGGCCGAGACCCCGGTGGCGGTGCTGCTGCCCCGCTCGGCGGAGCTCGTCGTCGCGCTGCTCGCCGTGCTGCGGGCCGGTGGCCTGCTCGTCCCGCTCGACCCGACCTACCCGGCGCCGCGCCTGCGCCTGGTCCTCGATGACGCCGCTCCGGCCGTCGTAGTGACCGGCGACGCCCCGCCGGTCGAGCTCCCGGACGGGGCCGTGGTCCTCGGTCCGCCGTCGCTGCACGGCGCCGCCGCTCCGGTCGCGCCGTTCCCCGAGCCCGACCCCGCAGCGGCCGCCTACCTGATCCACACCTCCGGGTCGACCGGGAGGCCGAAGGGCGTGCTCGGCACCCACGGGGCGCTGGCCCACCGCCTCGGCTGGGCCGCCGCGGAGTGGCCGGTGCGGCCGGGCGACACCCGGCTCGTGAAGAGCTCGGTGTCGTTCATCGACGGGCTCACCGAGCTCCTCGCCGCGGTCGCCGGCGGCGCTCGCGTCGTACCGGCCGACGACGCCACCGCGGGGGACCCCGCGGCACTCGCCGAGCACGTCGCCGGGTCCGGCACGGCCCAGCTCACCGCGGTGCCGTCCCTGGTGGCGGCCCTGGCGGCGACCGGTGCGCCCGGCCCGGAGCTGCTGACCAGGCTGGTCTGCTCCGGTGAGCCGCTGACCGCGCAGGTCGTGGCCGCGGCCCGCCGCTGGGCCCCCGGCGCCGAGATCGTCAACTCCTACGGCTCCTCCGAGGTCGCCGGCGACGTCCTGGCCGGCCCCGTCGACCCCGCCGACGACGGGCGGGTCACCGCGGGACGACCCGTCCCGGCCACGACCGTCCGGCTGCTGGACCGGTTCCTCGGGCCGGTGCCCGACGGTGTCGCCGGTGAGGTCTACATCGGCGGGATCCAGCTGGCGCGCGGCTATGCCGGGCGCCCGGGGGAGACCGCGGCGCGGTTCGTCGCCGACCCCCACGGGTCCGGTGCGCGGCTGTACCGCACCGGTGACCTGGGGGTGCGGCTGCCCGACGGCCGGTTCCGGCTCCTCGGCCGGGTCGACGACCAGGTCACCGTGCGCGGGGTGCGGGTCGAGCCGGGTGAGGTCGAGGCCGCGATCCGCGAGCTGCCCGGCGTCGCCGGCGCCGCGGTCGTCGCACGGTCCACACCGGACGGTCCCGCGCTGGTCGGGTACCTGGTGCCCGCCGCGGCCGGGGACACCGACCCGGATACGGACCCGGACACCGACGCGCTCCGGGCGCTGCTGGCGCAGCGGCTGCCGGCGGCGTTCCTGCCGTCGGTGCTCGTCGCGCTGCCCGAGCTGCCGCACACCCCGGGCGGGAAGCTCGACCGGCGGGCCCTGCCTGCACCGGTGGTCACCGCCGGGCGGGCACCCCGCGACGACCGGGAGCGCGAGCTGTGCGGCCTGTTCGCCGAGGTGCTCGGGCTCGACGACGGCGCTGTCGGCGTCGACGACGACTTCTTCGCCCGCGGCGGCCACTCGCTGTCCGCGCTGCGCCTGGTCAACCGGATCCGGGAGCGCTGCGGCGCCGACCTCGCCGTGCCCGAGGTGTTCGCCGCGCCGACGGTGGCGCGGCTGCGGGTCGTGGTGGACCGCGCGACGTCGACCGGGACCGCCGCCGCGGTCACGGCCGTGGGGGCGCCCGCGCGCCGCCCGGACGGCGCACCCACCGCGGTCGCGCCCGCGCAGCGTCAGATGTGGACGCTGTACCGGCTGGAGGGGCCGGCCGCGACCTACAACGTGCCCCGGGCCTGGACGGTCACCGGCCCGTTCGACGTCGGGGCGCTGCGCGCCGCGCTGGCTGACGTCGTCGCCCGGCACGAGATCCTGCGCACCACCTACCGCGACGGCGACACCGCCGGTGAAGCCGGGAACGACGCCGGGGGCGGCACCGACGTGCAGGCGGTCGTCCATCCCCCCGGTGCACTCCGGGCGCCGGTCGGCTGGTGCGACCTCGCCGGCCGCGACCCCGACGAGCTCCTGACCCGGCTCGTGCGCCACCGCTTCGACCTGGAGCGGGAGGCCCCGATCCGGGCCGACGTCGTCCGCGTCGACGACGACCGGCACCTGCTCACCGTGGTGTGCCACCACATCGCCGTCGACGAGTGGTCCTACCGCACCCTGCTCGCCGACCTGGGGACGGCCTACGCGGCCCGGGCCGCCGGGCGCGACCCCGGGTTCACCGAGCCTGAGCTGCGCTACTCCGACGTCGCGGCCTGGCAGGCGGACACCGTCGGGAGCCCGACGGAGCCCACCCCGCTCGCCCGCGAGCAGCTCGACTTCTGGGAGCGGACGCTCGCCGGTGCCCCCGCCGAGACCACGCTGCCCGGCGACCGTCCGCGGCCGGAGCGCCCCTCGGGGCGCGGGGCGGAACTGGTCGGCGAGCTCGACCCGGACCTCGTCGCGGCGCTGGGCGCGGCCGCCGACCGGCACCGGGTCAGCATGTTCATGCTGCTGCACGCCGCGCTCGCGGTGCTGCTGGACGCCTCGGTCGACGCCGACCGCGGCCCGGGTGACGGAGCCGGGAACGCGGTGGTGATCGGCAGCCCGGTGTCCGGGCGTCGCGACGCCGGCACCGAGGACGTCGTCGGGTTCCTGCTCAGCACCCTGGCCCTGCGGGTCGACCTCGACGGCGACCCGACCCCGGCCGAGGTGCTGGACCGGGTCCGCACCGCCGACCTGGCCGCGATGGGCCGCTCGGACGTCGCGTTCCCCCAGGTCGTCGAGCGTCTGGCACCGGAGCGGTCCGGACGCCACCCGCTGTTCCAGGTCGAGCTGGTGTACCTGCGCACCGACACCGCGGTCAGCGAGCTGGAGCTGGCCGGCGCGGACACCGCGACCCGGTGGGTCGGGACCGGGACCGCCAAGTTCGACCTGACGTTCGCCTTCTTCGAGACCGCCGCCGCCGACGACCGCCGGATGCGGGTCGTCGTCGAGTACGCCCTCGACCTCTACGACCCGGCCACCGTGCAGGCGGCGCTGGACCGGCTGGTGGCCGTGCTGCGCCGCTTCGTCGACACGCCCGACGTGCCGCTGTCCGCGCTGCGCGGGTTCGGCGCCCCCGCCGTCGCCCGGCCCCCGGCCGCGGCCCTCGGCCCGGCCGCGACCCTCGGCGAGCTGCTCGCCGCGACCGCCGAACGGCACCCGACGGCGACCGCACTGGTCGCGGGCGAGGACCGGATCGACTACGCCGCGCTGGAGGAGCGGGTGGCCCGGCTCGCCGGGGCGCTCGTCGCCCGCGGGACCGGACCCGGCGACCGCGTCGCGGTGGGGCTGCCGCGCGGCGCGGACATGGTCGTGGCGGTGCTGGCCGTGCTGCGGGCCGGGGCGACCTACGTCCCGCTCGACGTCGACGCCTCCTCGGCGCGGACCACGACGATCCTCGACGACGCCCGGCCACGCCTGGTCCTCGCCGGAGCGGACTCGCCGTCCACGGTCACCGACGCGGGCGTCGAGGTGCTCAGCGTCGACACCGCCGACACGCCCGAGACCGCCGGTGCCGGGCGGCTCGACCGGCCCGTCGCGGTCGACCCGTCGACCCCGGCCTACGTCATCTACACCTCCGGCTCCACCGGCCGCCCCAAGGGCGTGGAGGTCTCCCACACGGCGGTCCTGGCCATGCTGGCCGCGACCGTCGGGCCGCAGGGGGAGATGACGGTCGGTCCGGACGACACCTGGACGCTGTTCCACTCGGTGGCGTTCGACTTCTCCGTCTTCGAGCTGTGGGGTGCACTGGCCACCGGCGGCGCCGTCGTGGTCGTCGACCCCGCGACCGCACGCTCGCCCGAGCACCTGTGGAGTCTCGTCGTCGAGCAGGAGGCGTCGGTGCTGAGCCTGACGCCGTCGGCGTTCCACCCGTTCGCCGCGGCCGAGCCCCCGGCGCGGGGCGGCGCCCGCCCGCCGGCGCGGAGCCTGCGCTACGTCGTCTTCGGCGGGGAGGCGCTCGATCCGCGCCTGCTGCGCGGCTGGTTCGACCGCCACCCGGCCGGGAGCCCGGTGCTCGCGAACCTCTATGGCATCACCGAGACCTGCGTGCACACCACCTACCGGGAGATCGGGCCGGCGGACTGCGACCGTCCGGTCAGCCCGGTCGGTGAGCCGCTCGCGGGCCTGGAGGTGCGGCTGCTGGACCACCGGCTGCGCCCGGCCCCGCCCGGCACCGTCGCCGAGATCTACGTCGCCGGTCCGCAGCTCGCCCAGGGCTACGCCGGCCTGCCAGGGCTGACCGCGACCCGCTTCGTCGCCGACCCCGACGGCCCCCGGGCACCCGGCTGTACCGGTCCGGTGACCTGGCCCGACGGCGCCCCGACGGCGCGCTGGAGTTCACCGGCCGGGCCGACGAGCAGGTCAAGATCCGCGGCTACCGGATCGAGCTCGGCGAGGTCGAGGCCGCCCTGCGCGAGCTGCCCGGGGTCGCCACGGCGGTGGTCACCGTCCGTACCGTCGAGTCCGACGGAACCCCGCACCGCAGCCTCGCCGGCTACGTCGTCCCCGGCCCGGGGGCGCAGCCCGACCCGGTCGCGCTGCGGTCGCGGCTGGCCGAGCGGCTCCCCGCGTACATGGTCCCCTCCGCGCTGGTCGTGCTCGACCGGCTGCCGCTGACGGTCAACGGCAAGCTCGACCGTGCGGCGCTGCCCGCCCCCGGCGACGCCGCGCCGGCCCCCGGCGCCCGGGCCGCCGCCGGACCGGAGGAGGCCACCGTCCTGGAGGCGTTCGCCGCCGTCCTGGGGACGGCGGCGGGCCCGGACGACGACTTCTTCGCCGTCGGCGGGGACAGCATCCTGGCCATCCGGCTGGTGAACCGGATCCGCCGGTCCGGGCTGGTGCTCGGTCCGCAGGACGTGTTCCGCGAGCGGACACCGGCCGCCCTGGCCGAGGTGGCCCGCCCGGCGGGGGACACCCGGGCGACCGACGGCGCCGCCGAGGTGCCGCCGTTCCCGATCGTGCAGCGGCTCGCCGAGCTGTCCGGGTCGCACCGCAGGCACAACCAGTCCGTGCTGGTCGAGGTCGGCCCGGGCCGGTCGGTCGCGGCGCTGCGGACCGCGGTGGCCGCACTCGTCGCCACCCACGAGGCGCTGCGGCTGCGGGTCACCGAGGGCCTGCGGGAGATGCACGTGCGCCCCGCCGCCGAGGTCGCGGTGGACGGGTGCGTGCACCAGGTGGCGCTGCCCGACCCGCACGGCCCGGACGGGCGACGGGTGCTGGCCGAGGAGTCGGCCGCCGCGACCGCCCGGCTGGACCCGGAGGCCGGGTCGGTGCTGCAGGCCGTGCTGTTCACCGTCGACGGCGACGAGCCGGACCTGCTCCTGCTGGTCGCGCACCACGTGGCCGTCGACGGGGTGTCCTGGCACATCCTGCTCGACGACCTCGACGAGGCGTGGACGGCCGCCGCCGCGGGCCGCCCGGTGCGGCTCGCCCCGCCGGTCACCTCGCTCGCCGAGTACGGCCGGCTGCTCGCCGAGCGTGCGGCCGACCGCGCGACGCTGGCCGAGTACCGGCACTGGCAGCAGGTGCTCGCCGCGGCCACCCCGGTCGTTCCCGACGCCGGCACGGACGCCGACACCGACACCCGGCGGGCGACCCGCAGCGCGACCCGGACGGCGACCCGGGTGCTCCCCGCCGACGTGACGGACCGCCTGCTGCGGTCCCCCTGGGACGGCACCGAGCTGAGCCTCGCGGCGACGGTCGAGGCGTGGCACCGCTGGTCCCCGCAGGGCCGCGACGACCTCGTCGTCGACCTGGAGCGGCACGGGCGTGAGGAGCTGGCACCGGGCGTCGACCTGTCGCGGACCGTCGGCTGGTTCACCGCGCTGTTCCCGGTGCACCTGGTCCGCCGGGAGGGGGCCGCGGCCCTGTTGCAGGACGTCCGCGACCGGCTCGGTGGCCCGGCCGCGACCGGGATCGGGTTCGGGCTGCTGCGCTACCTGCACCCGCAGACCGGCCCCCGCCTGGCCGCGCTCGGCACCCCGCCGGTCCTGGTCAACTACCTCGGCCGGATGGACGGCGTGTCCGCGGTCGTGGGGCCGGACGACCCGCGGCGCATCGCCGCGCGCACCGAGCAGGACCCCGACCTGGAGGTGCCGCACACCTGCGAGATCGAAGCGATGGTGTGCCGCGGGCCCCGCGGCCCGCAGCTGCACGTCGCACTCACCGCCCCGGGCGCCGTGCTGGACGCCGACGACCTGGACCTCCTGGCCCGGCACTGGGCCGAAGCACTGATCGACATCGTGAACGACCCCGCAGCCGCGGGCACGTCCGGAGGATCGGCATGACCCGCCCGCCCGAGACCGCACACACCCACGCCGAGGCCGGTGCCGAGCCGCGGGAGCTGGCGCTGCTGCCGTCGGTGGCCCGCCTGGCCGAGGAGTCGCCCGAGGGCGGGCCCGGCCGGGTCCGCGGTCTGCTGCTGCGCCACCACGGCGCCGTCGACCCCGACCGGCTCCGTGCGGCCTGGGAGCAGGTGCGGGACCGCCACCCGTGGCTCACCGCGCGGGTCGAGGAGCTGGCGCCCTCGGTCTGGGTCCTGGAGACCGGCGGCCCGCGCCGGGCCGGGCTCGCCGCGGCCCCGGCCGACGACCCGGGTGCGGCGCTCGCCGCCCTGGCGGGGGAGCTGGACCCGTTCGCCGGTGACCTCACCCGCATCGCGCTGCTGCGCGGCAGCACAACCGGCGGCAGAGCGGGCAGCACAGAGGACAACACGGCGGGCGACACACAGGACAGCGGCGACGCGGTCCTGCTCGTGGTCCACGAGATCGCCGCGGACGACCGGGGTGTCGTGCTGCTGGCCGAGGACCTGGCCGCCGCCTACTCCGACCCGGCGGGCTCTCGACCCCCGACCGGCACCGGGCCCGACGACTGCGCCGAGGCCCTCGCGGCCCGGCCCGCACCGTCGGCGGAGGTCGTCCGCTCCTGGACCGGGATCCTCGCCCCGGGCGCCACCCCGTCCGCCGGGGGCGCCCCCGGCCGCGCGGTCGCCACGGCCCGTCCGGGCAGCCCCGCCGCGGACGGCGCCGCCGTCGTCGACGTCGCGGTCCTCGCGCTGGCCGCCGCCCTGCGCGACACCGGGCACGCCGCCGACGAGCTCGTCGTCGACGTGCAGGACGGCACCCGGCCCGACCTGGGCGCCGACCTCGACCGCGCCGTCGTCCCGCTCGCCGGCACCGAGCCGGTGCGCGTCACCCCGGCCGGGGCGACCCGCGCCTCGGCCGGACCACACCCCGGGTTCGACCATCACCGCTTCCTCGACGCCCGCGGCGCCCGGGAGCTGGCCCCGCTGGGCGGGGCCACGGTGCTGCTGCGGCGCCACCCCGAGCCCGACGCGGTCCTGCCGATCGACTGGGCCGACGCCGTGCGGGTCCACGGGGACACCGCGCTCTCCGACGAGCTCGGACAGGTGGGGCTCGTCGTCGACCTGGTGGAGCACGTCGACGCCACGACCGTGGTCGTCCGCGGCGGGATCGGCGAGGACGCCGGCCGGGTGGCCGAGGCCGTCGCCGCCGCGCTCGCCGGGGCCGCGCACGAGCTGGTCGCCACCGCCGTGGCACCGGACCCGGCCGAGTTCGCCGCGCTGGCCGCGGCGGCGCCCGCCCCGGTGCGGGCGGTGCTGCCGCTGTCCCCGCTGCAGGCCGGGATGTACGTGCAGAGCGTCATGGACGCCGAGCGCGACGTCTACTACGCGCAGAACACCTTCCGGATCGCCGACCGGATCGACCTGGACCGGATGCGGGCCGCCGCGGCCCGGCTCGGCGCCGTGCACCCCGCGGTCCGTGCCGGCTTCACCGGGGACACCGCCGCCGGGCCCGTGCAGTTCTGGTGCGCCGAGCACCCGGTGGAGGTCACCGAGGTCGACCTGCGTGCGGACGAGGACCCGGAGGCTGAGCTCGCCGCGGTCCTGGCCCGCGACGCCGAGGTCCGGTTCTCCCTCGCCGACCCGCCGCTGCTGCGCCTGACCGTCGTCCGGACACCCGACGACGACGTGCTGGTGCTGACCTACCACCTGCTGCTGTGGGACGGCTGGTCACGCTCCCGGGTCCTCGACGACCTGTTCACCCTGTACCGGGGCGGCGTGCCGCAGCGGCCGCGCCGGTCGTTCGCCGAGCACCTCGCCGCGCTCGCCGCCGCCGACCGCGACGCGGACCTCGCCGCCTGGCGCACCTACCTCGACGGGGTCGAGCCCACCCTGGTCACCGACGGCGTGCGCGGACGCGAGCTCGTCGTCCCCGAGGTGTTGCACGTCGAGCTCCCCGCCGCCCTGACCGGCCGGCTGGAGGCGGCCGCCCGGCGCGGCGGCGTCACCCTCAACGCGCTCGCGCAGACCGCGCTCGCCCTCGTCCTGGGCGCCGAGACCGGCCGGACCGACGTCGTGTTCGGCGCGACCGTCTCCGGCCGCCCGGCCGACGGCGACGGCCTGGAGGACACCGTCGGCGTCTTCCTCAACACCGTCGCGGTGCGCCTGGGCCTGGATCCCCGGCGCGACCTGCTCGACCACGCCCGCCGGCTGCAGGACGACCGGGCGGGTCTGATGCCGCACGACCACGCCGGCCTCGGCGACGTCCTCGCCGGCCGCGACGGGGACCTGTTCGACAGCCTCTACGTGCTCCAGAACTTCCTCGACGCCGACACCTTCACCGGCTTCGCCCGCGACAACGCCGTCACGGCGATGGACTACTCCGACCACACCCACTTCCCGCTCACCTGGGTGCTCACCCCCGGGCCGCGGATCGTCGTCCGGCTCGAGCACCGCCCCGACCTCGTCGACACCGCGACCGCGCAGCGACTGCTCGACCGCTTCGTGCAGGCCCTGCGCGCGGTCACCACCGCCGGCACACCGGCCGGCGCGGTCGACCTGCAGACCCCCGCCGAGCAGGAGGCCCGCGCCGCGCGGGCCGCCGCCGGCGCGGTCGACGTGCCGGACGTGACGATCGCCGAGCTGCTCGCGGAGCGAGCGGCGGCCTGTCCGGAGCGGACGGCCCTGGTCGCGGCGGGGGAGCGGGTGAGCTTCGCCGAGCTGGACGCGCGGGTCAACGCGCTCGCCCGCGTGCTGCGGGCCCGCGGCGCCACCGCCGAGACCGTCGTCGCACTCGGGCTGCCCCGCTCGGTCGGCAACGTCGTCGCGCTGTTCGCGGTGCTGCGCGCCGGAGCCGCCTACGTGCCGCTGGAGCTCGACCACCCCGACGACCGCCTCGGCGCGATCCTCGCGGAGTCCGGGGCACGGCTGCTGGTCACGACCACCTCGGTCGCCGAGCGGTTCGACGGCGACGTGCCGCAGGTCCGGCTCGACGAACCCGGCCTGTTCGACGGGATCGCCACCGCGCCACTCACCGACGACGAGCTCGGGACCTCCGCACCCGGTACCCCCGGCCGGCTCGACCACCCCGCGTACGTGATCTTCACGTCCGGATCGACCGGGCGTCCCAAGGGGGTCGTGACGCCCTACCGCGGGTTGACGAACATGCAGGTCAACCACCGTCGGGAGATCTTCGCCCCGACGGTCGAGGCCGCGGGCGGACGGGTGCTGCGGATCGCGCACACGGTGTCGTTCGCGTTCGACATGTCGTGGGAGGAGCTCCTGTGGCTGGTCGAGGGCCACGAGGTGCACGTGTGCGACGAGGAGCTGCGTCGCGACGCGGAGCGTCTCGTCGAGTACTGCGGTGAGCATCGGGTCGACGTGGTGAACGTGACCCCGACCTACGCCCACCACCTGTTCGCGGCCGGGCTGCTCGACGGTGACCACGTGCCGCCGTTGGTGCTGCTGGGTGGTGAGGCCGTCCCGGACGGCGTGTGGTCGCGGCTGCGCGACACCGAGGGGACGTGGGGCTACAACCTGTACGGCCCGACCGAGTACACGATCAACACCCTCGGCGCGGGCACCACCGACAGCCCGACGTCCACCGTCGGCACCCCCATCACCAACACCACCGCCCACGTCCTCGACGGCTGGCTGCGCCCCGTGCCCGACGGCGTCGTCGGCGAGCTGTACATCGCCGGGGCCGGCCTGGCCCGCGGCTATCTCGGTCGTCCCGCCCTGACCGCGGAGCGGTTCGTCGCCGCCCCGTGGACTCCGGGCGGCCGGATGTACCGGACCGGTGACCTGGTCCGGCGCCGCCCGGACGGCAACCTCGACTTCCTGGGGCGCAGCGACGACCAGCTCAAGATCCGCGGTTACCGGGTGGAGCCGGGGGAGATCGAGACGGTGCTGGCCGCCGTCGACGGCGTCGACCAGGTCGCGGTCGTCGCCCGCGAGCACGCCGAGGTCCCCGGGCAGCGCCGCCTCGCCGCCTACCTCGTCGGCCCGGCGGCCGACCCGCGGACCGCCCGCGACGCCGCCGCCCGCGCCCTGCCCGACTACATGGTCCCCACCCTGTGGTCGGTCGTCGCCGCCCTGCCGCTGACCGTGAACGGCAAGCTCGACACCGCCGCGCTGCCCGAACCGGCGCCGCTCGCCACCGTCCGCAGCCGTGGACCGGCCACCCCGACCGAGCACACCCTCTGCCGGATCGTCGCCGAGGTCCTGGGGGTGGACACGGTCGGCGTCGACGAGGACTTCTTCACCCTCGGCGGTGACAGCATCTCCGCGCTGACCACCGCGAACCGGGCCCGCAAGGCCGGGCTGCGGATCCGCCCCCGACACGTCTTCGAGGCCCGCACCGTCGCCCGCCTCGCCGAGCACCTCGGTGACGGCGCCCCCGCGGACGCGGCCGATGGCAGCGCAGATCCCGCCCCGGCAGATCCCGCCCCGGCGAGCGAGACCGAGACCACCGGCGACGCCGGGCCCACCCTGGCCGAGGTCGCCGCCCGGCCCCGCCAGGGCGTCGGCGGCAGCATCGAGGCACCCGCCTCGCCCGGCCAGGTCCGGATGTGGGCGCACGAGCAGCTCGCCGGACCGTCCGCCACCTACCTCATCCCACGTACCTGGCAGGTCGAGGGCCCGCTCGACGTCGCCGCGCTGCGCACGGCCGTCGACGACCTCGCGACCCGGCACGACATCCTGCGCACCACCTACCACGACGTCGACGGCCGGCTCGTCCAGCGCGTCCTGCCCGGCACCGCGCCGCGCACCGAGGTCCACGACCGCACCGGAGCAGGAGACGACCAGGTGTCGGACCTTCTTGCCGACCTCGTCCGGGCCCCGTTCGCGCTCGACGCCGAGTCGCCGCTGCGGCTGCACGTGGTGCGCACCGCCGTCGACCGGCACCTCGTCGTGCTCGTGGTGCACCACATCGCCGTCGACGACTGGTCGTTCCGCGCGCTGGTGCGCGACCTCGGCACCGCCTACGCCGCCCGCGCCGCCGGACACGCCCCCGGGTTCACGCCGCTGCCGGTCCGCTACGCCGACTTCACCGCGTGGCAGGCCGAACGCCTCGGCGACGCCCGCGACGCCGGTTCGCTCGCGGCTGCCGAGCTCGACCACTGGGCCCGCGTCCTCGACGGCGTGCCCACCGAGTGCACCCTCCCGCTGCGGCACGGTCGCCCCGAGACGCGCACCGGGGCCGGCGCGGAGGTGCGGTTCACCCTCGACACCGAGCTCACCGCCGGGCTCCAGCGCCTCGCGGCGGCGCACCGGGTCTCGATGTTCATGCTGTTCCACGCCGCCGTCGCGACCCTGCTCGACCTGCACGGCGCCGGCCCGGACACCGTCGTCGGCGCCCCGGTCTCCGAACGCGACGACGACGCGCTCGCCGACGTCCTCGGCTTCTTCGTCAACACCGTCGCGTTGCGCCTGGACCTCACCGGCGACCCGTCGTTCACCGAGCTGCTCGGCCGGGCCCGCGACACCGCCCTCGACGCGATGGCCCACCAGACGGTGCCGTTCGACCAGGTCGTCGAGCGGGTCAACCCCGAGCGCTCGTCCGCCCGGCACCCCCTGTTCCAGGTCGAGATGGTGTACCTGCGGGTCGAGGACGACGCGGGCGATCTGGTGCTCGACGGCCTCGACGTCGAGCCCCGGTGGGTCGGGACCGGCACCGCCAAGTTCGACGCCACCCTGCAGTTCTTCGAGCGCGCCGGCGACAAGCCGGTGATCCACGGCGCCGTCGAGTACGCCACCGACCTGTTCACCGAGCAGGAGGTCGGCGCCGTCGTCGAGCGGCTCCGCGCGGTGCTGGCCACCGTCGTCGCCGACCCGGACCGGCGCCTCGCCGCGCTGCCGAGCGGGGACCGCGGGGCGCGGGCGATGCCGGTCCCGCCCCGCGCGGGCAGCGGCACCCTCGCCTCACTGTTCGACGAGGTCGCCACCGCCCGCGGCGGCGCGACCGCCGTCGTCGCCGACGAGCGCCTGCGCTACGACGAGCTCGCCGACCGCGGCGCCCGCCTGGCCGGGCTCCTCGCCGCCCGCGGGGTCCGCCCCGGGGACCGGGTCGCGATCGCCGTCCCCCGGTCGGCCGCGATGGTCGTCGCGGTGCTCGGGGTCCTGCGCGCCGGAGCCACCTACGTGCCGCTCGACGTCACCGCCCCCGCCGAGCGCACCGCGCTGATCGTGTCCGACGCGCGGCCACGCTGCGCTGTCGTCACCGACGCCACCCGGGCCCTGCCCGGTGACGTCGACCTGGTCGTGCTGGACGACCCGGACACCACCCGGGACGCGGCGCCGCTCGCACCCGTCGCGGTGCCGCCCGCCCAGCCGGCCTACGTCATCTACACCTCCGGCTCGACCGGCCGGCCGAAGGGCGTCGAGGTGCCGCACACCGCGGTCCTCGACCTCGTCGCCGCCGCCGACCGGCACTACGACCTGTCCGCCGACGACGCCTGGTCGCTGTTCCACTCGATCGCCTTCGACGTGTCGGTGTTCGAGATGTGGGGTGCGCTCGCCCACGGCGCCCGCCTCGTCGTGCCCGACCAGGAGACCGTCCGCTCCCCGGAGGCGTTCTGGGAGCTGCTGCACACCGAACGGGTCACGGTGCTGAGCCAGACCCCCTCGGCGTTCGACCAGCTCGCCGAGGCCGAGCCCGCCGGCGCGGGCGACGCGCTGCGCTACGTCGTGTTCGCCGGGGAGGCGCTGGAGACCCGGCGGCTGCGCCCCTGGTACGCGCGCCACCCCGAGGACGCACCCCGGCTGGTCAACATGTACGGGATCACCGAGACCTGCGTGCACACCACGTTCCGCGCCCTGCGCCGCGCCGACGCCGAGGCCGGGGTCAGCCCGGTCGGCGTCGCGCTCGACGGTCTCGACGTCGAGCTGCTCGACCACCGCCTGCGCCCGGTGCCCGACGGCGTCGTCGGCGAGGTCTACGTCCGCGGCGGCCAGCTCGCCCAGGGATACCTGGCCCGGCCCGGCCTGACCGCGTCCCGGTTCGTCGCCGACGCCGGGGGCGGACGTCTCTACCGCTCCGGTGACCTGGCCCGCCGCGGCCCCGGCGGCGAGCTCGAGTTCGCCGGCCGCGCCGACGACCAGGTCAAGATCCGCGGGTTCCGGGTGGAGCCCGGCGAGGTCGAGGCCGCCCTGCTCGGCCTGCCCGGCGTCGGCCGCGCGGTCGTCCTGCCCTGGGACGGCCCCGGCGGCACCCAGCTCGTCGCCTACGTCGTCGCCCCCGCCGGCACGGCCGCCCCGCGCCCCGACGGTGCGCGGCTGCGGGAGGAGCTCGCCGGTCTGCTGCCCGGCTACATGGTCCCCGCCGTCGTCACCGTGCTCGACACCGTTCCGCTCACCCTGAACGGCAAGCTCGACCGCCGTGCGCTGCCCGCTCCGCAGCTGTCCTCGGCCGGGGGCCGCGCCGCCGCCGGACCGGCGGAGGAGGCGGTCGCCGCCGCGTTCCGCGCCGTGCTCGGTGTGGACCGGGTCGGTGCCGACGACGACTTCTTCGCCCTCGGCGGCCACTCGCTGCTCGCCCTGCGGCTGGTCCACGAGCTCGGCGGCGACGTCAGCGTCCGTGACGTGTTCGACCACTCCACGGTCGCCGGGCTCGCCGAGCTGACCGGGCGTGGTGGCCCGGCGGGCCGCCCGGCGCTGCGCCCGGCCGCCCGCACGGGCCGCGCACGGTCGCTGTCCGCCGGGCAGCGCCAGATGTGGGCCCTGCACCGGGTGTCCGGCCCGGACGCCGTCTACGACGTGCCGAACGTGCTCCGCCTGCGCGGCCCGCTCGACACCGCCGCCCTCGCCGACGCCGTCGCCGACCTGGCGGTGCGGCACGAGGTGCTGCGCACCGTCTACACCGACGGCGACGGCGGCCCGGTCGGCGTCGTCGTCGACCGCGACCGGGTGCGCGCGGCCGTGCTGCACGAGCGGGTCACGCCGGAGACCCTCGACGAGCGGATCGCCGCCGCCGCGACCCACCCGTTCGACCTCACCGCGGAGCCGCCGCTGCGGGCGGTCCTGCTGGAGCTGGACCCGGCCGACCACGTCCTCGTCCTGACCCTGCACCACATCGCCACCGACGAGTGGTCGTGGCGCCCGCTGGTCCGCGACCTCGAACGCGCCTACGCCGACCGCCGCGCGGGTCGCGGCGCACCCGAGCCGGCGCCGGTGCAGTACGCCGACTTCGTCGACTGGCAGGCCGCGTGCCTGGCCGACGGGGCCGCCACCTCGGCCGCGACCCAGCTCGACCACTGGCGCCGCGTTCTGGACGGCGCCCCACCGGAGTGCACGCTGCCCGCGGACCGCCCGCGGCCGGCCACACCGACCGGGGCCGGTGGCGTCGCGCGGGTCGAGATCGGCCCCGAGCTCACCCGCGCGGTGCACCGGGTCGCCCGCGAGCGCGGCGTCACCACCTTCATGGTGCTGCACGCCGCCCTGGCCGTGCTGCTGGCCCGGCACCGCTCCGGCGTGCTGCACGCCGCCCTGGCCGTGCTGCTGGCCCGGCACCGCTCCGGCGGCGACGGCTCGGACACCGTGGTGGGCACCCCCATCTCCACCCGGTTCGACCCGTCGCTCACCGACGCCGTCGGCTACTTCCTCAACACCCTCGCGCTGCGTCTGGACGCCCGCGGCGACCTCACCGTCGGTGAGCTGCTCGACGCGGCCAGGGCCGCGGACCTGACCGCCTACGACCACGCCGACGTCCCGTTCGCCGACGTCGTCGGCGCCGTCGGGCCGCCACGGGCACCGGGGCGGAGCCCGCTGTTCCAGGTGATGCTGGTCTGCCTGTCCGGTGAGACCGACGTCGTGCACCCGAGGTTCGACGGCGTCGAGGTGAGCACGCACCACGTCGACACCGGCACCGCGAAGTTCGACGCGTCGTTCAACTTCCACGATGCGCCGGACCTGCTGACCGGGGTCGTCGAGTACGCCGAAGACCTGTTCGACGCCGACACCGTCGCCCGCGCCGCCGACCGGTTCGTCACGGTGCTGCGCGGCCTCGTCGGGGACCCGGCGACCCGGGTCGGCACGCTCGACGTGCTCGCCCCCGCCGACCGCGCGCTCGCCGCCGAGCGTGCCCGCACCGCCGCGACGGAGGTGCCGGACGTGACGATCGCCGAGCTGCTCGCGGAGCGGGCGGCGGCCTGCCCGGAGCGGACGGCGCTGGTCGCGGCGGGCGAGCGGGTGAGCTTCGCCGAGCTGGACCGCCGAGTGACTGCGCTGGCTCGGGTCCTGCTGCGTCGGGGGGTGGGCCCGGAGTCGGTCGTGGCGCTGGGTCTGCCGCGGTCGGTGGGCAACGTGGTGGCGTTGTTCGCGGTGCTGCGTGCCGGTGCGGCCTATGTCCCGTTGGAGTTGGACCATCCCGACGAGCGGCTGGCGGAGATCCTCGCCGCGTCGGGGGCGGTGTTGCTGGTGACCGATTCCACCGTCGCCGCTCGCTTCGATCCGTCCGTGCCGCAGGTGCGTCTGGACGAGGCGGGTCTGTTCGACGGTGTCCCGGACACGCCGCTGACCGTCGAGGAGCTGGGTGCTTTCGCGCCCGGGACTCCGGGTCGGTTGGACCATCCCGCGTACGTGATCTTCACGTCGGGGTCGACGGGGAAGCCGAAGGGTGTGGTGACTCCGTTCCGTGGGTTGACGAACATGCAGGTCAACCATCGTCGGGAGATCTTCGCTCCGACGATCGAGGCGGCGGGTGGTCGGGTGCTGCGGATCGCGCACACGGTGTCGTTCGCGTTCGACATGTCGTGGGAGGAGCTGCTCTGGCTGGTCGAGGGGCACGAGGTCCACGTGTGCGACGAGGAGCTGCGTCGTGATGCGGAGCGGCTCGTGGAGTACTGCGGTGAGCATCGGATCGATGTGGTGAACGTAACCCCGACCTATGCCCATCACCTGTTCGCCGCGGGTCTGCTCGACGGCCCGCACGTGCCGCCGTTGGTGTTGCTCGGTGGTGAGGCGGTCCCGGAGTCGGTGTGGTCGCGGCTGCGTGACACCGAGGGGACGTGGGGTTACAACCTGTACGGGCCGACCGAGTACACGATCAACACTCTCGGCGCGGGTACCGACGACAGCGCCACCTCGACGGTCGGGCGGCCCATCACCAACACCCGCGCGGTCGTCCTCGACCCGTGGCTGCGGCCGGTGCCCGACGGTGTCGCCGGCGAGCTGTACGTCGCCGGGATCGGCCTGGCCCGCGGATACCTGGGCCGGCCGGACCTCACCGCCGAACGGTTCGTGGCCGACCCGTGGACCCCGGGGGAGCGGATGTACCGCACGGGTGACCTGGTGCGGCGCCGCGGCGACGGGAACCTGGACTTCCTCGGCCGCAGCGACGACCAGCTCAAGATCCGCGGCTACCGGGTGGAGCCGGCCGAGATCGAGACGGTGCTGGCCGCCGTCGACGGCGTCGGGCAGGTCGCCGTCGTCGCGCACCACACCGCGACCGGCCCGAAGCGGCTGGCCGCCCACCTCGTCCCCGCCTCCGGGGACACCCCGCTCGAGCCCGTCGCCGTGCGCGACACCGCGGCCCGGCTGCTGCCCGACTACCTCGTGCCCACGCTGTGGTCGGTCGTCGCGGCCCTGCCGCTGACGGTCAACGGCAAGCTCGACACCGCCGCGCTGTCCGAACCGGCGCCGCTCGCCACCGCCCGCAGCCGCGCCCCGCGCACCCCGGTCGAACGGACCCTCTGCCGGATCCTCGCCGAGGTCCTCGGGCTGGACACGGTCGGCGTCGACGACGACTTCTTCGGCCTCGGCGGCGACAGCCTGTCCGCGATCGGGATCGCCGACCGCGCCCGCGCCGCCGGACTGTCCCTGCGGGTCCGCGACGTGCTGGCGCACCCCACCGTGTCCGGCCTCGCCGCGGCACTCGGCGACGTCCCCGACCTCCCGGACCACACCGGGACGGACGGCGAACCGGGCGCCGGACCGGACAGCGGGGCACCGGCGGCCGCCGACGCCGCGCCGGCCGACACCGTTCGTGCCGACACCGTCCCCGCGGACACCGTCTCGGCGGACACCGTCTCGGCGGACACCGTCTCGGCCGACCGGATCGAGCTCACGCCGGTCATGCGCCGGCTCGAGGAGCTCGGCGGGCCGATCACCGGATACCACCAGGCCACCCTGGCGCGGACCCCGGTCTGGTTCACCGCCGACGACCTCACCGGGCTGGCCGGGCGGCTGCTCGACACCCACCCGACCTTCCGGGCCGCCCTCGTGACCGGCGACGACGGCCGCTGGGAGCACCTCGCCGTCGCCCCGGCCGGGACCCTCGACGCCGCGTCCCACACCCGCCGGGTCGACGCGACCGGTCTCGGCGACGACGAGCTGGCCGCAGCGGTGACCGCCGCGACCGTCGCCGCCCGCGACGAGCTCGACGCCGCTCCCGGCGGGATGCTGCGCCTGGTGTGGCTCGACCGCGGACCCCGGACGCCCGGGCGCCTCGTCGTCGCCGCGCACCACCTGGCCGTCGACGGCGTGTCCTGGCGGCTGCTCGTCGCCGACATCGCCGCCTGGGGCCCCGGTGGGACCGGTACTCCCGCGCCCCCGGAACGCACCACCTTCGCCCGGTGGTCGCGGCGGCTCGCCGAGCACGCCGCGTCCCCCGAGGTCCGCTCCGAACGCGACGGGTGGGTCCGCCGCGTAGCCGAGGCGGCACCGTTGCCGCTGCGCCGCCCCCGCGCCGCGCACGACGTCGTCGCGGGGGAGCGCCGGACGAGCGTCACGCTCCCGGCCCGGCTCGGCACGGCGCTGCTCGTGGACCTGCCGCGCCGCAGCGGCGCCGGACCGGACGGCGTGCTGCTCGCCGCGCTCGGCGAGGCCCTGCAGGAGCTCCGTCCCGGCGGACCCGTACTGGTCGACACCGAGAGCCACGGGCGCCTCGACGACCTGGCCGACCCCGAGGCCCCCGACGGCCGGTGCGACCCCGCCCGCACCGTCGGCTGGTTCACCGTCGTCGCCCCGGTCCCGGTCGGCCCCGCCGGCCCCGACCCGGACGACGCCGTCCGGCGGGTCGCCGGCGCCCAGCGCGAGTTCGGCGACGGCGGCGTGGGCCACGGCCTGCTCCGCTTCGTCGCCGGGAGCGGGCAGGCCCTGCCGCCGTCCGGTGCCGAGGTCGAGCTGAACTACCTCGGTCGGATCGCCGCAGGCCCCCCGCCGCGCGACGACGCCTTCTCCGCCGCACCCGAGACCGCGGCGGTCCAGGTCGGTGCGCCCGGCGACGTCCGGTCCGGGCACGCACTCGTGGTCGACGTGCTCGCCCGCGAGACCCCGGACGGGCCCGAACTGGAGGCCGGCTTCACCCACGCCCGCGGGGTACTCGACGACGACGCCGTCGACCGGGTCGCGCACCGCTGGACCGAGACCCTCGAGAGCTGGGCGCGCACCACCCGGGAGGAGATCTGATGGCCGCCGGGATCCTGCTCGACCTCAGCCCGCTGCGCGAGGACCGGACCTTCCGGAACCTGTTCGTCGGGCGCACGATCCTGCTGTTCGGGGTCGGCGTCGTCGCGGTGACCGTGCCGCTGGAGGTCTACAGCCGCACCGGGTCCACCCCGACCGTCGGGCTCGTGGCCGCCGTCGAGTCGGTCGCGTTCCTGCTCGGCTTCCTCGGCGGCGGGGTGCTCGCCGACCGCACCGACCGCTGGCGGCTCATCCGCATCACCTGGGCGCTGAGCGGGATCTCGTTCGCCCTGCTCGCCGTCAACGCAGCGGTGTGGGGGTCGACCGCGCTGACCGCGCTGTTCGTCGCCACGAACGGGCTGTCCGGATCGGTCTGCATCACCGCGATGCTCGCCGTGATGCCGTCCATCGTGGACCGTTCCAAGCTGCACGCGGTCGGTGCGCTCAACACCGTGTCGCTGCGGCTGGGGTCGGTGCTGGCCCCGGTCCTCGGCGGCCTCGCTTTCGCCGTCGGCTCCGCCGCCTGGAACTACGCCGCGGGTGCGGCGGCCGCCGCGCTCACCTGGGTGCTGCTCGCCGTCACCCCGCCGCCGGGCCACGGCCGGGTCGCGGGAACCGCGGACATCCCGGAGGAGCACCTCGCGGACGGGACGGCCCCGGACGCAGTGGAGGGACCGCTGCGCGCGTTGCGCACCGGTGGCCGGTTCGTCCTGGGCGAGCCCGTCGTGCTCGGGGTGATGGCCGCCGGGATGGTGGGCATGCTCGGCGGCGGCTCGATCGTGCTGGTCCCGGCGCTGGTCGCGGCCCGCTTCGACGGTCTCCCGGTCGCCGTCGGCGCGATCTACGCCGCGCTCGCGCTCGGGGTCGTGGTGGGCTCGCTGGCCAGCGGCTGGGTCCGGCGCCACCCACGGCCCGGACTGCTGCTGCTCGTGCTGATGGTCGGGTGCTTCGCCCTCTACACGCTGGCCGGCGCCGCCCCCGCGCTGTGGCTGACGCTCGTGGCGCTCGTCGCGGCCGGCGCGGTCAACGCGGTCGAGGAGGTGCTGCGCTACGCCCTGCTGCAGCTGCGCACCCCCGACGCGCTGCTCGGACGGGTCAACAGCCTGTTCTCCGCCCAGGCGATGGGCGGTGCCGCGGTCGGCGCCGTCGTCGCCGGGACGGTCGGGGGGATCGTCGGCGACGCCGACGCCCTGTGGGTCTACAACGCCGTGATGACGGTGGTCGCGCTCCTGGCGGGGGTCCTGCTGCGCCCGCTGCGCCGCGCCACCCGGGAGTCGGTCGAGGAGCGAGTCGCATGATCTTCGTCGGGGACGGGGCACTGCTGTGGCGGGCCGTCCGGTACGCGCTGGACCGCGGGCACACCGTCGACGCGGTCTGCCACGGTCCGCGCAGTGCCGCTCCCGACGGGGTGCCGCCCCAGGTCGCCGTGCACGAGGTCGCCGACGGCGCCGCGCTCGACGCGCTGGCCGGTGACCTCACGGCCCGGTGTTCCGACGGGCTCCTGTGGTCGCTCGACAACCCGTTCCTGCTGCGCGAGGGCCTGCTCGGCTCGGGGCTGCGGCTGCTCAACGTGCACGGCGGGCCGCTCCCCGGTTATCGGGGGCTGCCGCTCGCGACGGTGGCGTACGCGATCCTGCACGGCGAGCAGGAGTTCGCGGCGACCCTGCACGAGATCGAGGCCGGGATCGACACCGGGCCGGTGCTCGCCGAGTCCCGGTTCCCGATCGACGACGACGCCGTCTTCGAGGACGTGATGATCGACCTCGTCGACGCCGCGCACGAGGTCTTCACCGAGCACCTCGACGCGGTGGTCGCCGGCTCCGGACCGACCCCGTACCGGCCCGACGGGGTGCCCGGCTACTACGGCCTCGCCGAGGCCCGCGCGATCACCGGCATGCGCGACCACCCGCGGTACGACCGGGCGACCGAGCTCGGGTTCTTCGCCGACGTCTGGCCCGAGGCCGCGCAGGCCTGGGGCGCGGACGGGACGTGACGAACGTGATGAATCCGGGACATGGCGATGCTCGTTCGCCGCCCGCTCCTGACTTAGGTTGCCCTAAACACTGAACAGGAGAGGATGGACATGCACGGAACCAGGAGGATCGTCGGCGGCGCGCTGCTCGCGATCCTGGCAGTGCTCGCGCTCACCGCCTGTGGCGGCGCCGCGGAGCAGGGCGGCGACCAGCCTCCCGCCGGTCAGGCCTCCGGGACGTTCCCGGTCACCATCACCCACGCGCTGGGCGAGGCCACGATCCCGGCGGCACCCACCCGGATCGTGGCGCTCAGCTACGAGCAGGACCTGCTGAGCCAGATCGGGATCACCACCGTCGGGCACAACGAGAACGCCGTCACCCCCGGCAGGCCCTACCCCTGGGAGGAGGGCAAGGTCGACTTCGCGGGCAGCGAGGTGGTGGTCGAGCCGTCCCAGGAGGTCAACCTCGAGAAGATCGCGGCGCTGCAGCCGGACCTCATCCTGGCGACGAACCTGAGCACGATCGACAAGTTCTACCCGCAGCTCAGCCAGATCGCGCCGACCGTCGTGTACCAGAAGGGGTGGAACAAAGACACCTGGCAGGACAACGCGGCGCTGATCGGGAAGGCCGTCGGTAAGGAGGCCGATGTCGCCCGCGTGGTCCAGGGCGTCGAGAAGAAGATCTCCGACACGGCCGCGGCCATCCCCGGCCTGCAGGGGAAGACCTACGCCACCGCCTACTACTACGAGCGTGGCACGTTCGTCGTCCCCACCGACTCCACGACCACCATGCCTCAGGTCTACGCCGCGCTCGGGCTGCGGATCGACCCGGAGATCGCCGCGAACGTGAAGAACCGGTCGCTGTCGGCCGAACAGATCGGCCTGCTCGACGTCGACTACCTGTCGCTGTCGTTCGCCAACGCCGACCTGCGCTCCCAGCTCTTCGCCGACCCGCTGTTCGCCAACCTCGACGTCGTGAAGCAGCAGCGCTACTTCGAGTCCGACGAGGCCGGTGGCGTCGCCGAGAACTACCCGACGGTCCTCAACATCCCCTGGACCATCGACCGTCAGCTCGACGTCCTCAAGAAGGTCGGCGCCGCGACGGGCTGACCGGGACCGGTCCGCAGCCGCCCGGCGTCCAACGCCGCGCGGCTGCGGATCCGGTGTCCCCGCTCGCGATGTACGAGATCCGTGTCGTTCCGGGGTCAGTACCAGGGTGTGCGTCCCCAGGGTTTGACGACCGAGAGGGCGGTGACCGCGGTCAGGACGGTGACTCCGGTGATCGAGATGGCCAGGACCTCTGCCGCGGTGCCGGCGGGTTCGGCCGCGGCCGGGATGGTCTCGGTGAGCTCGTGCAGGCGGGGGGCGGAGAGGAACGGGATGGCCAGCAGGAGCCCGGCGCTGAGGACGAGCTTGGCGAGGACCCACCAGTGCCTGACCAGGCCCCATGGTGTGAGGACCGAGCAGAGGACGCCCGTGATCAGCATGCTGATCGAGAGTGGTGCGTTCACCGCGAGGTCGAAGTAGTGCATGGTCGCGTAGGCGCCGACCCGGACGCTCGGATCCGTCGAGAGGAGTCCGCGGAGCGCGAGGGCCATCATCGCGACGGCCGCTCCGAGCCAGCCGACCGAGACCACGACGTGGACGACGAGCAAGGTCTTCCGGCTGCGCGGCGACAGTGTCCGCCGGCCTCGCGGGCCGCGTCGGGTCCGCCCCGTGGCGGCGCGGAGCGGAGTCGTTGCTGGAGACCGGGCTGCGTGAGTGGTCGGTGGAGCGACATCGCTTGCCGAGGTGGGCTCGTCGGTCACGGCCGCCGGTCCTCTCGAGGGGATACTCGTGGCTGTGGGACAGCGAGCAGCGAACGAGTGCGAGTGAATGTTCACTCACGACGGTAGCAGCGATATACCGGACACGCGTAGCCGTGTTCTGGCGGCCACGCGCACGCTCATGGACGAGCGAGGGGTCGCCCGGGTCCGGGTCGACGCCGTGGCGAAGGAGGCCGGGCTGTCGGCCGGTGCGTTGTATCGGCACTTCTCCGGGCGCGAGGAGCTGATCCTCGCGGTGATTCTCGACAGCGTCCCGCGCAGTATGGGTTTCGAGGGCGCGCCCCACGCCGCGGGGGAGGTCGTGCGCGATGCACTGGCCGGAGTGATCGGGCAGGTCTATGAACACGAGCGGCGGATGGCGGCGGTGGCGGTGACCGTCCTGGCCGACGAGACCTTGCACGAGCGGTTCCGCGACATGCTGGCGCGCGCCCCCGGTGGACCAGAGGAGTTCACGCGGTCACTGGCCGTAGCGCTGCGCAGCTACGTCGATGCCGGCGCCGTGCGCGCCGATCTCGACCCCGATGCCGCCGCCGCGTTGGTGCAGGCGAGGTGCTTCCACCACGCGGTGATGGACCGGCTGCACGGTCCTCGTCCCGCGTTGGGCACGCGGGACGAGGTCACCTCCGAGGTCATGGCGCTCCTGACACCGGATCCCCCGCCCTGAGGGCGCTCGGCCTCACGACGGTCCTCGGGCGAACCTGGCCCGTGGAGATCCCGTGCGCGGTGCCGGTCAGGTGCGCCGCTGCGGGAACCCGGTCCTCACGGTGGATCCAGCCGGCCGAGCAGCTCGGTGAGCCTGCGCATGGTGTCGACGGTCTCGCGGCGCTCGGTCGGGCTCAGGCGGTCGAAGGTCTGGCGTTGACGCTCGCTCAGTCGATGCTGCTGCTCCCGGACGATCGAGCGGCCCCGGTCGGTGAGGGTGACCTCGACCCGCCGTTGGTCGTGGGGGCTGCGTCGACGGTCGACGATGCCGTTGCGTTCCAACGTCGTGAGCATCCCGGTGACGGTGGGGGAGGACACGGCGGCGCGGGCGGCGAGCTCGCCGACCGACAGTGCGCCACTGGAGTCGAGCTCTTCGACGAGGTGCAGCTGGGCCAGGGGCAGCGACGGGTCGCAGCTCCGGGCCAGGGCGGCGCGGACCTGCCGCATGCGGGCGAACAGCTCGCCGGAGGCCGTGCGGAACTCGCCGAACCCGGCCGGCTCGGGAGCACTGCCGCTCACGCGAGCGGCGAGAACGCAGCGGGCCAGGCCATGATCGAGTCGGCCTCGATGATGTGCTCCGGACCTCCCGGTGGGGGCCAGCGGTGGGTCGCGACGAGGTCGCGGCGGACCTCGACCCGCTGGTCGAGGCTGTCGAACGGCCAGATGTGCACGATGCGGGCGGGCCCGTCGAGTGCGTACATCACCACCGTGATCGGGTCCACGACGTGGCGGCCGGGCAGCCGCTGGCGCCAGCCGTCGATGGTGGCGGGCAGGCCACCGGGGACGAGGTGGTAGTCGCGGATCTCGTAGATCCGCCCGAACCCGCCGGGTCGGACGCGGGGCACGAACGGGAACGGGGCGAAGCCGGCCATCGAGAGGTCGGTGAGGTGGTCGCCGGCGCCGAAGGGGTGGCGGGACGCGGCGGCACGTGCGCGCTCGGCGGCCAGCTCGGCGTCGTCGTCGAAGGACCGGAGGACATAGGCCCGGCCGACCGGTCCGTGTTCGGCGTACCAGCAGCCGAGGAACTCGCCGTGGGCGTCGGGTGCGGTGACCCACGGCTCGACCCCGGCGAGCGCGGCGTCGGCGCCGGTCAGCCTGAAGTGCAGCGTCGTGTACTCGTAGCGGACCGCGCGGGACGCGGGATCGAGGTCCTCGCCCGTGATCGGAGCCGGCTCGGTCATGGGGTGGTCCCTCCGGTTGCCGCGACAGAACAGTAGGAACCTACATGTTAGGAGCCTATGCAGTCGCCGTCGACGAGGCCGGGCGGTGTCGACCCGCTGGGTCAGGGGAGCCGGAGAAGCCGGCCCACGGCGGTCCCGACGACGGCCGCCGGTACGGCGAAGACGAGTACCAGCAGCGTCCACCTCTCCCAGGAGTCCGTCTGCAGGTACTGCCAGAAGTCGCGGTGGCGCGAGGAGAACCCGATCATCCAGTGCGCTTTCAGCAGGTAGTAGGTGCTGACCGCCGCGATGCCGCAGGCGAGCACCGACATCAGGTTGGTGCTGAACCTGCGGGACACCATCGCCGAGAGCCCGAGGACCGCGGCCCATGACCACCAGGTGTCGGTCACCGCGACGATCGAGCCGAACTCGGCGAGCCGGGCGCTGGCCGACAGCGCACCCCACCCACATCCGAGCACGGCCGTCAGCACGGGGAGCACGATCATCGACGCGCCCCTGGAGTGCGCGGGACGATGCTTCGGGACGGTCGGTGCGTGTGCGGTCGTCGGCGTCACGTCCACCACCCTCGGCTCGGCGGTGTTGCGAGACCGTAAGCGACGCCGGACGGTGCTGGCTCCTAGTCTGGACGGTCCAGCGAGCCGGGGAGGGATCGTGCGGGTACTCGTCGTCGAGGACGACCAGGACATCCGGGAGGCCATGCGGGCCGGGCTGAGTTCCGACTCCGCCGTCGTCGACGTCGCCGCGGACGGCCACGAGGCGCTCGACCTGCTGGGGCTCAACGACTACGACGTCGCGGTCCTCGACCGTGACGTGCCCGGTCCGGACGGGGACGAGATCGCCCGCCGGATCGGGCACCGCGGCCCCGGCCCGCGGATCATCATGGTGACCGCCGCAGGAGGCCTGGCGGAGAAGGAGGACGGCTTCGGCGCCGGCGCCGACGACTACCTCACCAAGCCGTTCGTCATGAGAGAGCTGCAGCTGCGCGTGCGCGCCCTGGCCCGACGGTCGACGCGTGCCCTGCCCGTGGTGCACGAGTACGGCGGCCTGCGGGTGGACACCCACCGGCACGAGGTCCACCGCGACGGCAGACTCGTGCCGCTCACACCCAAGCAGTTCGCCGTGCTCGAGGTACTGGCGGGCGAGGCCGGCGGTGTGGTCAGCGCCGAAGACCTGCTGGCCCGCGCCTGGGACGAGAACATCGACCCGTTCACCAACTCCGTGCGCGTCACGATCTCCGCACTGCGCAGGCGACTCGGCGAGCCGTGGATCATCGAGACCGTGCCCGGGGTCGGATACCGGCTGTGTACCGACGGCGTGGGGTGACCGGGCGGGTGCACCTGGGCATCCGTGCCAAGCTGACGCTCAGCTACGTCGGCCTGTTCCTCGGGACCACAACGGTGCTGCTGGCGGTGGTGGCGCTGTTCATCCTGCGCTACATCCCCGACGCCGCCCTCGTCCGCGCGGACACCGACGGGTGGGCCCCGGGTCGGCAGGACATCTTCGAGGCGTTCGCGCCGCGGGCCGCGGTCGTCGTCGTGGTGCTGTTCGGCGTGGCCCTGGGGGTCTCGTGGTTCCTGGCGGGCCGCATCCTGCGCCCGCTGCCGGGTCTGACCCGCGCCGCGCAGCTGACCTCGCAAGGGCTGCTGACCCACCGCATCCGCTACGCCGGCGCCCGTGACGAGCTCGGGCGGCTCGCCGACACCTTCGACGACATGCTCGCCCAGCTGCAGCGCCACGACGACCAGCAGCGCCGCTTCGCCGCGAACGCCTCGCACGAGCTGCGGACCCCGCTGGCCGCGACGAGGGCGCTGCTCGACGTCGCCGAGGCCGACCCCGGCTCGCTCGACACCGGAGACCTGCTGGGGCGGCTCCGGCGGATCAACGAACACGCCATCGCGACCACCGAGGCGATGCTGGTGATGGCTCGCTCGCAGGAGGGGCAGCTGACCACCGAGCGGGTGGACCTGTCGCTGGTCGCGGAGGAAGCCGTCGAGACGCTGGTCCCGGTGGCCGACCGCCGGAGGGTGACCCTCGACGCCGACGGGACCGAACCCGCCCCCTGCTCCGGATCGGCGCCGCTGCTGCTGCAGATGACACAGAACCTGCTGCACAACGCGATCGTCCACAACCTCGACGGCGGCCGGGTCGGGATCCGCACGGGAACCGAGGGCGGGCACGCCTGGGTGGAGGTGGACAACACCGGACCCGTCGTACCGCAGGAGGCGCTGCCGAGCCTGACCGATGCGTTCCGGCGGGTCGACGACCGCGGGCGGAGCGGCCACGCGGCCGGAGCGGGACTAGGGTTGTCGGTGGTCGCGGCGATCGTGCGGGCACACCGCGGGTCCCTCGAACTGGGGGCGCGTGACGGTGGGGGCCTGCGGGTGCGGGTCGATCTGCCCGCACGGTGAGAGCCGACCGGCCTGCCGCGACGAGAGGGAGCGGCCGTTGCCCGATCCTGCAGATGGGCGGAACCACCACATGAAGGCTCCCGTACGGTCACGCCGGGGTTGGCGACGTCTGGTCGCCGCCGCGGCCGTGGCGGGCGTCGTCGCCGTCTCGGCGGCGTGCGGCCCCGGTGACGGCGTCGACTCCGGCGACGGAACCAGGTTCACGTACTGGTCGATGTGGCGGCCCACGGAGCCCCAGGGCCAGGTCCTCCAGTCCTCCATCGACCAGTTCACCAGGGACACCGGGATCACGGTCGACGTCCGGTGGCAAGGACGGCGGGTGCTGGACAATCTGGCCCCGTCGCTGCCCCAGGGGGCCTACGCCGACCTGGTGGACCAGTCCAGGACCAAGCTCCGCACCGTCCTGGCCGACACCGGCCAGTCCGCGGACATGACCCCTGTCCTCGACCAGCCGATCCCGGGGGAGAACAAGAGGATCTCGGAGGTCATCCCACCGAAGTACCGGCCCTTCCTCAACGGGCGGGACGGCAAGCCCTACCTGATCCCCTACGAGGTGACCGGCGAGGCACTGTGGTTGGACGCGGCGAAGTACCCGGACGTCGCTGCGAAGCCACCGGAGAACTGGGACGACTTCGTCGCCGTGCTCGCCAGGATCCAGGCGAGCGGCGTGACACCGATCGCGCTCGACACCAACAAGGCGTTCTGGCCGTTGCTGGTCCTGCAGCGAGCGCTGGGACCACAGGATCTGGTGCGGTCGGCCGGCGACCGGACGGGCGAGGCGTGGAACGCCCCGGCCGTCCTGGACGCTGTCGATAGGCTCGAGCAGCTGGTGCGCCGCGGCTACTTCGGCCACGCCTACACCGACGCGCAGTTCCCGGCCGGGCAGATCAAGTGGGCCCAGGGCAGGGCCGCGTTGTTCCTGCAGGGATCCTGGAGGCTTATTCAGGCTCCGTCAGGTAAGTGTGTAGAAGATGAGTCCGATGACTGCCGAGATTGTCGTTTTAAATGTGGCGTAGGGCCGCCGGTAGTCTGTGTGGAGAACTTTCCACGTTTTGATATGGGCGATGACTCGTTCGATGGTGGCGCGTGTGTGGTTGAGGCTCTTGTTGAATGTTTTTTGCCAGTTGAGAAGTTCCCGGCCGGGTGGTTTTTTGAACGGGGTGAGCATGCCGCGCCCGATGTATCCTTTATCGCCGATCGGGGGGTATGTGGCGAGGTGGTCGAGGGCGCCGGATTGGTCGAGGCAATATAGGTCGTGTCGGGAGCCTGGGGTCGGGTCGGAGATCCACGACAGCTGCCCTTCCAGGGTGGCTGCGACCTGGACGACGACGCCGGTGGTGCGATGCTTGCCCGACCACAGACCCGGCACCGCGGCCCATGACCAGCAGGGCAGCAAGGTTCCATCGATGATGTACTGCCGATCGGCACGAAGCTCCTCTGCCGTCGGAACGACACTCCGCAGCGCCTGTGCCAGCAACGGTGTCACCCCCGTGATCGCTCGACTAACCGTCGACTGCGACACCCCATAGGTTTCCGCCAACTCCCACTGCACACGATTCCCGCGCAGATACGCCAACGTGATCACCACCGACCAGAACAACCCCAGAACCGGCGGCCAAGACAAACGTGCCTCCGTCGCGTCCCGCTGATCCTGCTCATACACTATAGCGACAAGATCCTGAATTTCATCACGCCGGAAACCAGTGGTATAGTACATACTGCGGCAGCCCGTTCATCTCGGATTGATTCGGCAAACCAATATTCGCGATGGACGGGCTGTCGCCCAACCCGACACGCCGGGCTAGATCGTTATTTCACGGGGCCTGAATAAGCCTCCTGGCTTCCGAGCGAGGCCGAACCGTACATGGCGCCGAGCTTCAGACCGACCTCCATCCAACTCCCGGCCATCAACGGTGGCGACCCGGTCGTGAGCGTGGAACTCTTCGGTTTCGCCATCCCCAAGTCCGCCAAGAACGGCGCGGCGGCACAGAAGTTCATCGCGTACTTCATGAATCGCAGCCAGCTGGAGAAGATCTCCGAGCGGGCGGACAACCTCACCCCGCGAGCCGACATCCCGGCACCGCGGCAGCTCGCGTCACTCGAGAACGCACTTTCCCGACGCGAGGTCTATCCCTGGGGTTCGGGTCTCGACCTCGAGTACGGGCCGTGGACCCACGAGGTCCTCGATCCCCCCGCGGCAGCACTCATGCAGGGCCAGATCTCGGCAGTCGACTTCGTCGCTCAGATGAAGCAGAGGTCGATCGCTTTCTGGAAGAACCACGACTGACGGCGACAATCGTTCGGAGTCGCCCGTGGTCGGACGGTGGCGATTCTGTTTCGTGTCGTCCATGAGGCTTATTCAGGCCCCGTGAAATAACGATCTAGCCCGGCGTGTCGGGTTGGGCGACAGCCCGTCCATCGCGAAGATTAATTTGCCGAATCAATCCAAGATGAACGGGTTGTCGCAGTATGTACTATGCCACTGGCTTTCGGCGTGATGAGATTCAGGATCTTGCCGCTCTGGTGCATGAGCAGGATCAGCGGAACGCGACTGGCCTGCGACGGCCTTGGCCGCCGATTCTGGGGTTGTTCTGGTCGGTGGTGATCACGTTGGCGTATCTGCGCGGGAATCGTGTGCAGTGGGAGTTGGCGGAAACCTATGGGGTGTCGCAGTCGACGGTTAGTCGAGCGATCACGGGGGTGACACCGTTGCTGGCACAGGCGCTGCGGAGTGTCGTTCCGACGGCAGAGGAGCTTCGTGCCGATCGGCAGTACATCATCGATGGAACCTTGCTGCCCTGCTGGTCATGGGCCGCGGTGCCGGGTCTGTGGTCGGGCAAGCATCGCACCACCGGCGTCGTCGTCCAGGTCGCAGCCACCCTGGAAGGGCAGCTGTCGTGGATCTCCGACCCGACCCCAGGCTCCCGACACGACCTATATTGCCTCGACCAATCCGGCGCCCTCGACCACCTCGCCACATACCCCCCGATCGGCGATAAAGGATACATCGGGCGCGGCATGCTCACCCCGTTCAAAAAACCACCCGGCCGGGAACTTCTCGACTGGCAAAAAACATTCAACAAGAGCCTCAACCACACACGCGCCACCATCGAACGAGTCATCGCCCATATCAAAACGTGGAAAGTTCTCCACACAGACTACCGGCGGCCCTACGCCACATTTAAAACGACAATCTCGGCAGTCATCGGACTCATCTTCTACACACTTACCTGACGGAGCCTGAATAAGCCTCCATGTCGCTGCGCTGTCCACGGCGGTCGTTCCCCGGTGGTGCCGGTTCAGATCGCGGCGCGGCGGGACAACGCGGTGGCGCCGGCGCTCTCGGCGTCGGGAAGAGCGCCGGTGATGATCTCCAGCCCACGGACGGCTGCCGGGCCGGCGTGGTCCCGGAGCGTGGCGGTCATGGCCCTTCTGATCTCGTCGTCGAACGGGCGGAGGGCCGAGTCGATCACGATGGCCTGTGGCTCGAGGATCGCGCAGGTGGGTGCGAGGAGACGGCCGAGAGTGGTGCCCAGCGCGCGTCGTCCACGCCGCGACAGGGGACGGTCGTCCCCGTGGGCCTCATCGCTGGTGACATCCTCCGAGTCACGCTGGCGGGGGATCTCGGCTCGTGTCGGGCCCAGGACGCTGCCCAGGCACCCCCGCCTGCCACAGAGGCACGGCGGGCCGTCCTCCTCGACGTGCAGGTGCGCGATGGATCCGGTGAGCTCCCGCCCGCTGCGGCGGACCGTGCCGTTCATGACCACTGCGGCTCCGATGCTGTTCCTCGAGCACTTCAGGTACACGAACTCCGGGTTCCGGCGGGCCGCGCCGAACTCGAACTCCCCGAGCGCGGCCAGGCTGGCGTGGTAGGCGACGAGCGCGGGTCGGTGGGCCTCGCCGAGGACGCCGGCCCGCGTGCGGTCCGAGAGTGCCTCCTCGACCAAGGTGGTCATCGAGATCTGTCCCTCGGGGTCGGGGAAGCAGGGGACGCCGACCACCACGCGCTCGAGAACGGGGGTGAGTGGGGTGCGCACCTCCGCGAGGAGCTCGTCCAGGAGGGCGCGCGCCACGGGGAGCACACTGCCCTCCGCGAGCTGCGCCAGGCTTCTCCGCCCGCTGCCCCACTGCTTGGCGTCGGAGTCGTGGAGGGTCACCCGCACGTGGTGGCGGTGGACGATCACCGCCGCGACGAGGCGGACGGCCTCGCTGGCACGCAGCAGCATCGCCGGTCGGCCCCGTCGGTGGGTGGGTCGGGTGGGGTTCTCCTCCACCCTGCCGTCCGAGACCAGGGAGGCGACCGCGGCGGTGACGGTGGTGCGGGGCAATCCCAGCAGCTCAGCGATCTGTGACCGGGTCACATTGGGGTGTTGCTGGATCGAACTGAGCACCAGTTCGCGATTGCGCATGCTCCCTCACCTACTGCTGGCTGTTGGACGGGCCGAACTCACCCCTCGGGCGGGCGGACGGGGCCGTGGGGCATCCGGGCATCGCTCGGCGCGGCTGAGCCGGGCCCGGGGCTGAGCTCAGCTCAGGCTGCACGGCGGTCGTCGTCGGCAGGTCACGGAACTGTCCTAGCCGTGTCACAGCGATGTCGCCGATGTGACAGATCTGCAGCCGGTGAGGGACCGGGCACGCCGGGTCACCGTGCTCCCGGCGGTCAGAACCCGTGAGCGGCGTAGGCCGCGAACGACACGGGCACGGTCTCCACGTCCGCGCAGAGTTGCCGCCGGGTCAGCGGCCACTGGTAGAGGGCGTGCACTCGTTGCCCCGTCGCCCGCACCGCCCGTGCCAAGTTCGCGGCGGCGACGGCGTCGTCGGAGAACACCTCGCCGATCACCCATGGCCGTGACCCGAGGCCGGCGGCACGGGTGGTTCGGTGCGCGGACAGGAAACGTGCCCACTCGTCGTTGGCCGGGGTGCCGTAGAAGTGGAACTCGAGACGGTCGGGCGCGACGTCGCGGTAGATCTCGGGCAGCATGGTGAACCGTTCGGTGTCGCCGATGCACGAGAACCCGACGGTGTCGGCGGTGCCGTGGCGCTCGGTGTAGTCCTGCCACAGCTGTCGGGCGCAGCGCAGCGCCACCGGCCGGCCCGGTGGTGGTACGAGCTCGTTGGACAGGTCCAGCAGGTAGGGCAGGCCGGAGGCCCGTACGACGGCTCGGGCGTGCTCGACGATGCCGAGGTTCTCCAGGTAGAGGCCCTGCTCCCAGCGCGTCCAGCTCTTCGGTGAGTTCTGCTTGCCGGGGAACAGCCCGATCTCCACCTCCTGGAAGCCCGTCGCGCGGACGGCGGCGAGCAGACCGGCGAGCGCGGCGACCGACCGATCGCTCATCCGGCCACCGGTCGAGTCGATGAAGGTCCCCTCGTCGGGTCCGTGCTTGTGGAACACCGGAATGCGTAGCCGTCGCTGCCCCGCGGCGTGCATCTGCCGAAGCCGGTCCAGGATCCGCCGCGGGGCCCGGTGGTAGGCACTGATCACCCCGTACGGTTCACGGCGGCAGCCCGCTGCCAGGTCGTACCAGCCGAAGTTCGATCCGCCACGGTGCTCGGCGGTCGATGTGGCCAGGTCGCCCTCTCCGCGTTCCGATGATTCCGGCAATGCAGCGGTGAATGCCGTCATTGCGGCGATCTTCAGCAGGGACCGTCGGTTCATGGTGGCTCCTCGGTCGGCTTGTCGATGATGTTCCCGTCCGATTTCGGCGATCGAGGGGAACGTGACAGTCGTCTCGATCCGCAGCGCATTCGTCGGGCGGCAAAGCGCGGGGCGCCAGGAAGCTCGTCGTGATCGACCTGGTGCTGACAGTACCCACCTGTCAACGGTCGCTACTCCGAACGGCCTGATTCCGACATTGAACCGGCCCTGCTCATTTAATCCGGGTCAGTGCTCGCGCAAGGTGGGGTCATCGGCCAGCGAGTCGCCTCGTCGGCACAGTTCCTTTGCTTCATGTCGAGAGGATGGAATGGTCAAGTCGGTTCCCCGGCCGAGCAGGTTGGCTCCCTCGACGGACCTGCCGCCACCGACGGTCCGGCCATCGCCGGTGTCGGTGGCGGCGCCGTCCCCCGCACGGTGGTGGATGCAGTTCCGTCGCGCGGTGTTCGCGGTCGACGGGACGGTCGTGGTCGTCGCAGCGGCCGTGTTCTGGGCATTCGGATACCGGCACGGGGTCTCCGGGTCGGGTGCGCTGGCGCATGTTCCGGTCGCGCTCGTGGCGCCGGCACTGATACTGGCGGCGGCGGCAGGTACCCAGGCCTGGGACGCGTCCGTTCTCGGCCACGGCACGACGGAGTACCACCGGGTCGGTCGGGCCGGCGCGTTGGCCGCGGTCCTGCTCGGCCTCGCCGGCCTCGCGTTCGGCTCGCTGTCGGTGCGTCCGTGGGTGTTCGGGGCGATCCCGGTCACCACGGTGCTGTTGGTGCTGGGCCGCTGGCTCGTGCGCCGACCGCTGCATGCCGCGCGCCGCTCCGGTCGGTGCAGCCGTTCGACCCTCGCGGTGGGTGACCCGCGTGCGGTCCGGGACCTCGTGCTGCGTACGCGTCGTGATCCGTACTCCGGCTGGGTCGTCACGGGAGCGTGCACGCCCTCCGGGACGGGCACGGGCGGCGAGGCCGACGTCGACGGGGTGCCCGTTCTCGGTGACATCGACGACCTCGGTGCCGTGGTGCGCAGCCGGGGGTTCGAGGTGGTCTCGGTGAGTTCGGGTTCCGGCCTCACCGGTGCGCGGCTGCGTCGGCTCGCATGGGACCTGGAGGAGGCCGGGGCCGACCTGATCGTCGACCCGGGTCTGATGGAGATCGCCGGTCCCCGGCTCCATGTCCGGCCGGTCGACGGGTTTCCGCTGCTGGCGCTGTCCCGCCCGAAGCTCGGTGGCGTACGGCAGGTGGTCAAGACGAGCATGGACGTGCTCGGTGCCCTGGCCCTGCTCGTCCTGGTCGCGCCGGTGCTCCTGCTGATCGCGGTGCTGATCCGGTCCGACGGCGGCCCGGTGTTCTTCCGGCAGCGGCGCGTCGGCCTGGGGGGGACCGAGTTCCAGATGATCAAGTTCCGGTCCATGGTCCCGGCTGCCGAGGATCGCCTGGTCGAGCTGGCCGCGTCCGACACCGGGGCCGGGCCGCTGTTCAAGATGCGGTCCGACCCACGGGTCACCCGGGTGGGGCGGATCCTGCGCCGCTACTCCCTCGATGAGCTGCCGCAGCTGTTCAACGTGCTCAGCGGTTCGATGTCGCTGGTCGGGCCACGTCCGCCGCTGCCGGCCGAGGTGGCCACCTACGGCCCCGAAGCCGCCCGCAAGTTCCTCGTCAAACCCGGCATGACCGGGCTGTGGCAGGTGAGCGGGCGCAGCGACCTGTCGTGGGAGGAGTCGGTGCGGCTGGACCTGCGCTACGTCGAGAACTGGTCGCTCACCGGGGATCTGGTGATCCTCTGGAAGACGTTGCACGCCGTGCTCGGGTCACACGGCGCCTACTGACCGTCGGCAGACGGGGAGGGACACACATCATGCTCGTCGGCTACGCCCCTGGCGTGTACGACCTGTTCCACATCGGACACCTCACGATCCTGCGGCGCGCGGCCGAGCGGTGCGACCGGTTGATCGCCGGTGTGGTCTCGGACGAGATGGCGTCGGCGGCCAAGGGGAGGCTTCCCGTGACGCCGCTCGCCGAGCGCGCCGAGATCGTCGGCGCGCTGGACTGCGTGGACGCGGTCCACATCGAGGAGGTGCCGAGCAAGCTGGCCGCCTGGTGCGCGACCGGCTTCGACGTGATCTTCAAGGGAGACGACTGGCGTGGCACCCCGAAGGGCGACGCCCTCGAACGGCAGCTCGCGGTGGTCGGGGTCGAGGTCGTCTACCTGCCCTACACGGCCCACACGTCGAGCACCCTGCTGCGTGCCGCGCTGACGGAGCTCGCCGCGGGACACGTGCGTCCGCTGCCCCCGCGGTCGGCGTGAACCCGGTCCGATCGGTGATCGAGTCTTCCCCCGGGCCCGCCCGGCGAGTGGTGGTCGTCGCCTGGTTCGCCGTGGTGTGTTTCGTACCGGTGTGGCTGGGGGTGCAGATCCGGTTCCCCGTCATGCCCGCGGTGCTGGTGGGCGTGGTCCTGGTCGGCGTCCTGGCCCTCCTCCGTCCCGTTCGTCCGAGTGGGCTCGGTGTCGGTGACCTGCTGTTCGCGTCGTTGCTCGTGTGCTGCGCGGTCCCGGCGGTGACCGGGCACGTCGCCCCCGACGACGTGTTCATCCTGGTCAGCCAGTGGACACTCGGCTACGTGCTGGGGCGTCTGATGCTGACGCGGGTCCCGCTCGGCACGGTGTACGGGGTGGCCACCGGGGTGTTCGTGCTCGTCGGACTCCTCGCCGTCGCCGAGTTCGTCACGGGGACCAACGTGTTCACCCAGCTGGTCCGTGACGGTCGGCTGTACGAGGAGTGGGGGACGCTGCAGGAGCGGGGCGGGTTCCTGCGGGCGGAGGGGGCCTTCGGGCACTCGCTCGCGCTGGGCGTCAGTACCGCCATCGCCGTGCCGTTCGTGCTGGGGTCGGGTCTGCGGGACCGGTGGAAGGCGGTCGCGCTGGCGGTGCTCGGTGCGGCCGTCGTGGTGACGTTCAGCCGGACGTCGATGCTGTGCTTCGTGTTCGCGACCGGGCTGGTCCTGCTCCTGGGCGGGCCGGTCGTGGGTCGGTGGTTCCGCGTCGGTGTCGTTGGTCTGGGCTGCGTCGCGGCGCTCGCGCTCGCTCCGTTCGTCGGGTCGGTGTTCACCGCCGCCGGGAGCGAGGCGACCGAGAGCGGCGAGTATCGGGGCGACCTGCTGGAGCTCGTTCCGACCATGGTCGCGTTCGGGAGCTCCCCTGCTCGTCAGGTGGTGGGCGAGGGCGCGGTGTACTACCGCGCCTACCACTCCATCGACAACGCACTGATCCTCTCCGGTCTGCGGTACGGCTGGGTCCCGGTGGTCGTGATGGTGGTGGCATGGCTCCTCGCCGTGGTGCAGGTGCTGAACCGGCGGGCCACCATGCCGGTGTTCGCGCTGGTGGCGACCGCCCCGGCTCTGGTGACCGTCGCGTTCATCACCCAGTACGAGATCTACGTGTTCTTCATCGCCGGGCTGGCCGCCACACCGATGTGCGTCGACCAGCGGTGGCGCACGCAGGAAACGAACGGCTCGCGGACGCCTCCGGCGGCCCTCACCGCTGCGGTCGCAGGCGACGGGCGGTGACCAGCCCGGCGACCGTGCCGCGCACCGCGGCGCGAAGCGGCCGCAGGGGGCGGCCGAACTGGCGGCGCCCGCCCTGGAGGAGGACGTCGTGAGCGGCCCGTACCGCGCGCCTGCGCCACCGGCGGAGGTCGGCGTCGTCGAGCAGCTTGGCGGCGAAGAGGAGCCGGTTGCGGATGTTGTAGTAGTAGTAGAGGTCGGACTTGCCGCGGGCGTGACCGCGCCGGTCGCTCTGTGTCCCACCCTCGTCGTGGACGGCCTCGGCGTCGTCGACGACGATCAGCTCGGCGCCGGCGCGGGTGGCGCGGACGGACAGGTCGACGTCCTCCCAGTAGAGGAAGTAGTCCTCGTCGAACCCGCCGAGCTCGTCCCACAGGGCCTCGCCGACGACGAAGCACGCGCCGGAGATCCAGGGCAGGACCCGCGTGTCCGGTTCGCTCCGGAGCGGCCCGTGCGAGCCGGAGTCCAGCCGGAGGTGGGAGCCACGGCTCCAGACCGACCCGTCCGGGCGGCGCACCACCGGCGCGACGAGGCTCCACGGGGTGCGCGCGTGGCGCTCCCACAGCGCCGCGAGGTCCGAGCCCGCGATGCGCGCGTCGGGGTTCAGGATCAGGAACGTTCGTGCACCGAGCGCGCGGGCGTGCGCGACGCCCAGGTTGATCCCGGCACCGAACCCGAGGTTCGCCTGCGGAAGCACCGTGTGCCAGCCCGTCTCCTCGGCGAGCCGGCAGAGCCGGGCGCGCTCGTCCGCCGTCGTCGGGTTGTCGACGACGACCACGAGTGGGTCGAGCTCGGGGCGGCCGATCCCGCGCAGGTTGGCCAGCAGCATGTCGTGGGAGCCGTAGTTGACCACGACGACGGCGAGACGGTCCTGCATGGCTGGTTCTCCTCGTACGGACCGGTCCCGGTGTCGGGGAGCCGGTCGCGGTGTGTCGATCCGATGGAAGGGAGTGGGGGATGAGCGTGCGGTGCGCATCGCCACAGGTGGTCATCGCGGTGCTGACGTTCCGTCGACCCGACGATCTCGCCGAGGTCCTGCCCGCGTTGGTCGAGCAGGCCAGGTCGGTCCAGGCCCCCGGCATGCGCGTCGAGGTGCTCGTGGTGGACAACGACCCGCAGGGTGGCGCCGAGCCGCTCGTCCGTGGGGTGGCCGACGACCACTCGCGGATCGGCACGTCCGTCCGCGTGCGCTACGAGAACGAGACGGTCCCCGGGATCTCCGCTGCACGCAACCGTGCGCTCGACGCCGCGCGGGACGCCCGTCTGCTCGTGTTCATCGACGACGACGAGCGCCCCGGCCCGGGCTGGCTGGCCGATCTGCTGGCGACCTACCGCAGCCACGACTGCGCCGCGGTGGTGGGGCCGGTGGTGTCGCGTTTCGTCCGCGAGCCGGACCCCTGGGTGCGGGCGGGCCGGTTCTTCGACCGTCGCCGGATGCCGACCGGCACCGCCGTCGAGGTGGCCGCCACCAACAACCTGCTGCTCGACCTCGACGTCGTCCGACGTGCCGGACTGCGCTTCGACGAGGCGTTCGGCATCTCCGGCGGGGACGACACGATGTTCACGCGACAGCTGCATGCGGCCGGAGGTCGGATGGTGTGGTGCGACGAGGCCGTGGTGACCGACGTCGTGCCCACCTCGCGGGTCACTCGTCGCTGGGTCGTGCTGCGCGCGTTGAGCAGCGGGAACAGCTGGGGCACGACCTCGGTCGCGCTGCTCCGCGGGGCCGGTGTGGGCCGGCGCCTCCGGACACGGGTGCAGCTCACCGGGGCCGGTGCCGTGCGCGTGGTGGGCGGGCTTGCGCGGGCGGCGGCCGGCACCCTCGCGGGTTCCGCCGGCCACCAGGCCCGTGGTGTCCGCACGCTCGCGCGCGGTGCGGGGATGGTCACGGGTGCGTGGGGCTGGTCCTACCTCGAGTACCGGCGCCGCTGAGGTCACGGTTCGCCACCCGGCTGCGCCGGCCGGCCGAGCGCGACCCGGTACAGCCGGCGATGAGCGTCCCCGGCGCCCTCCCAGGAGCGGGCCGAGAGGTCCGGTGCCGCACCCGGCGGCGCGGCGCGCACCGCGGCGAGCGTCGAGGTCAGGGTCTGCGGGGTGAGCGTGTCGTCGAACAGGTGCACCCACCCGGCGCCGACCTCGGCGGCGAGCAGCCGGTTCACCGGGTTGTCGGGGACCAGGACCGGCGTCCCGACCGACAGCGCGGCGAGCGAGGCACCCGAGTTGTGCATGAAGCGGTACGGCAGGACCACCAGCTCGGCCGCCGCGAGCTCGGCCACCAGCTCGCCATCGTCGAGGTGACGCAGGCACAGCCCGACCCGGGGATCGGCCGCGGCGAGGGACTGCAGGCCGGTGCCGAGCTCCACCGACGACGGGTGCCCACAGACCCGCAGGCTCAGGTCCGCGTCCTCGGTGGCCACGAACGCTGCGACGAGGTCGTCGACGCCCTTGTAGCGACGGACCCAGCCGGCGTAGGTGATCCGTCCCGGGACGGTCGCGGGCCGTGGGAACGGGGCGAACCAGTCGCGGTAGTGGCCGTGGGCGATCCGTGCGACCGGGAGGCCCGGGCGGACCGGGGTGAGCGGATTGAGCACGATCACGGCGCGGGTACGTCGTTCGGTCAGCCGCAGGAGCAGGCGCTGGGTGCGCGACAGGCCGGTGGGGAGCCCGATGTTGTGCAGCGTGCGCACGATCGGGCTGCGGGTCAGGGCCAGCCGGGCGAGGAGCAGCAGGTAGAGCGCCTGGCGGACAGCGTCCTTCGGCCGGCTCCGACCGCTGATCAGCGATTCGGGCCAGTGCGCGTGGAACAGGTCGATCCGGCGGGTGAACGCGGCGCGGTAGGAGAACGACAGCACCTGCACGTCCGGCAGCCCGGTGAGCGCGTCGTGCAGCTGCACGATGTAGGGGTTGGTGGTCGCGCGCGGTCGCGGGAACGACATCAACACCGTGAGCGGGCGGGACGTGGTCACGGCCGCTCCAGGGCAGGGCGGTCGGCGCCGTCGCTCGGAGACTGCTGTGTGCGCCGCCGGGTGAGGTCGCGACGGACGTAGCCGAAGTTGGGCAACACCTGGCAGACGAACACGGCCACTGCCGAGCCGAGAACCGGCCCGGCGGCCCCGAGCGGACCGATCAACCACCACGACACTCCCAGGTTGAGCGGGACCAGCACCAGGATGGGCAGGATCTGGAAGCGCAGTCCACGCTCGTCGGTCATGTACATGCCGAGCGGGTACTTGGCAGCTTCGACCGTGACGAACAGGACGAAGGCGAGAGCGAGGGTGGTGGTGAGCGTGATCTTGTCGCTCGCGACGATCGGGGCCACCCAGGGCAGCAGGAGCGCCAGGCAGCCCGCGCCGGCGAACCCGCCTGCCGCGAACCCGGCCGCCATCGTGACCGGCGATCGGATCTGCCCGTCAGCGCGTGCGCGCGCGAACACCGGCCAGAGCGCGATGCCGGCCGCGTACACCGTCTGCAGGACGAGACCGAACAGCTGCGCTGCGAGGGTGTAGCGGGCCAGCTCGTCCCTCTCGGACAGGTGGCTCAGGAGCAGCCGGTCGGTCTGCATCGCGATCGGGAGCGCCAGCATCTGCACCAGCTGCGGGACCGCCACCCCGAACACGGGGGTGGTGTGTGCCGTGCGCAACCTGGGGACGTCCCGGACCGCGCGGCCCATCTGGGGCCGCAGCGCTCGGGCTGCCAGCCACATCCCGACGGCGGCGACCGTCGTCGAGGCGAGGTAGGACAGCAGCGCGAGGCAGGTGGCCACCCGCAGGTCGGACACGGTGAGCACGAGCAACGACACCAGGATCAGCGGTGCGGCCATGCCGCTGACCAGGACCTGCACGTGGTTGCGGGACAGCCCGTTGAGCACCCGCTGGCCGATCCCGAGGGGAAGGGTGAGGGCGAACACGACGACGCACAGCAGCGCGGTCGTCTCGCCCCCGCTCATGAGCCCGTTGCCCAGCAGGGTCCGCCACAGCCCCAGCGCGCTCACGGTCGCACCGATCAGCATGATCACGAGCGCCGAGCAGATCAGCAGCCGTAGCGAGGCCACGAGCGTGCCGCGTACCTCGGGGTCGGTCCGCGGGTCGTCCGATCCGGCGACGCGGTTGACGATGGCGGCCGACACACCGAGGTCGGCGAACGGGACGAGTGCGGTCAGGGAGGCGATCAGGGAGAACTGGGAGTAGGCGTCGACCCCGTACTCCGTGATGATCAGGCGGGCGGTGAGAACGCTCAGCGGCGCGGCGCACAGCATGACCGCGGCCTTGGCCGCCACGTTGCGTCCGACCAACGTCCACCACACCGGGGCGGTGGCGGGGGAGTGTGCGGTGCTCACCGAGTTCGCGGTCCCTCCGGAGCCGACGTCGGTTCGGGGGCGGGTTCCGCGGTGAGTGGCCGGTCCTCCTCGGGGGCCGCGACGGATGCGCCGGCGCTGGACGGAGAGGGGGTGGCCGGGCCCTGGTGGGCGGGCCACTCGCTGCGGCGGCCCATGGTCAGCACCGAGCCGAGCAGCCGCGCCGACAGGAGCCCGAGCCGGTCGGCTGCGCTCCTGACGTCGTCAGCGGTGCTGCGGCCGTGGGCGGCGACGAGGACCACTCCGTCACAGGCCGAGCCGATGACGGCGGCGTCGGCGGCCGCGAGTACCGGTGGGAGGTCGACGAGGATGTGGTCGTAGCGGTCGCGCATCGCGTCCAGCAGGTGGTGCACGACCGCCGGCGTCGTCATCGTCGCAGGACCTGTGGACGGCGCCGGGCTCGCCAGCACGTCGACCGGCCCGCGCGGTGACCGGACGATCGTCTCCCCGGTGGTCGCCTCGCCGGCCGGGCCGCCGGCCCAACCGACGCCCTCGGGCACCTGGAACAGCCGGTGCTGGGACGGCTGCCGCAGATCGGCGTCGATCACCAGGACCCGGTTGCCGGCGACGCCGAGCGCCAGGGCGAGGTTCGCCACCGTGGTGGAGGTGCCCGCCCGGGCCCGCGCCCCGGAGAACGCCACGACCGTGGCGGCCGGTCCGGGTACGAGGTGGGCCACCACCGCTGCGAGCGAGCGGTGGGCCTCTGCCACCGGTGAAGACGGCCGGTCCAGGACGGCCAGCGATCCGCGAGTCGTGCCGGGATCGCGGGGCACGACGGCGAGCGTCGGTGACCCCACCAGCCGTTCGAGGTCGTCGCCGCGCCGGATCGGCCGGACCACGGACTCCCTCACCAGCGCCGCGACCACCCCGGCGAGCAGACCGAGCACGACGCGGGGCAGCGCGAGGAGGAGCAGGCCGGGGCTCGAGGGCGTCGGCGGTGGGGTGGCGGTCCCCACGATGCGCACGGTGATCGGGGTACCGGCTGCACCGGCGGCCGGCTTCTCCAGTTCTGCCACGAGGTCGACGAAGGTGTCGGCTGCGGCGTTGGCGATCGCCGCGGCCTCGCCCGGATCGGTGGCGGTCACATCGAGCTGAATTGCGGTCGACTTGTTTTTATTGCGCGCGTCGAATGTGTCGATCAACTCGTCCGGGGTGTCCGGCAGTCGCAATTTGTCGATCACCGCGTCGGCTACCCGCGGCGAGGTGAGCAGATCGGTGTAGGTCGCCATGCGTTCCGTGGAGAGCTGGGCGCCCAAGAACGCGGACTGCGGTGTGGGGCCGGTGGCGACGACGTACATCGATGTCGACGCCGTGTATGCGGTCGGCAGCCATGCGTAGGCGAACAGCGAGCCGGCCAGGCCGATCGCCATGCCTGCAATGACGAGGACACGACTGTCTCGCAGCAGGATCCAGAGGTCGCGGACAGACAAGCGCGGTCCCTTCGCGTGCAGGGCGTTCCATCGGAACAGGAGTGGGATCGTGTGGATCTGGTGGTCGGGCGTCGGCGACGGTCCGTGTCCTAGTCATCGCTGGTCGTGAATTATCGGCCTGTCGATGCCGGAATCGTCATCACCGCTGGACATCGACACCTGGTTTATCGCAGTATCCACCACGTTGCCACCCGGGCACCAAATTAATCCGACGCTTCCCATTTATGTCAGGTCGGCTCCGGGTGTGCTGGTCTCCCGGTCCGCATTGTCTGCACACGTGGGCCGGGTATGCGCGAAAGGTTGGTCGATGCCTGCTCGTCTCCGAATGCGGTCCACGGGGGTCCTGGTGACACACCCGTCCGCTGAGCTGTACGGATCGGACCGCACGACGCTGGAGTCGGTGCGCGGGCTGCACGACGCCGGTGCGGAGGCGACGGCGGTCCTGGGGGCCGAGGGCCCTCTGCGGGACATGACCCACCAGGGGGCGTGGTGACCCCGAGCAGCCTCGTCGATCGTCGTGACGTGCCGCTGCGCTCGGTGCTGCAGCTGCTGCGTGCCGCGCAGAAGCCGCCGACCCCGGGCACACCGGCGTGGTCGCGTTTCGTCAACCGCCCTCTGGGGCGGGTCCTCGCCGCGGTGGCGTTCAGGGCGGGGATGTCGCCCACCCAGGTCACCGCACTGAGCGCGGTGTTCTCGTTCTCCGCGATCGCCGGGCTGGTCCTCGGCCCGGCCGGCCCGGCGACGGGGATCCTCTCGGCGGCCGGACTGATCATCGGCTACGCCCTCGACTCGGCCGACGGTCAGCTCGCGCGGCTGACCGCGACCAGCTCCCCGGCCGGGGAGTGGCTCGACCACGTGCTCGACAGCGCGAAGGTCCCGGCGGTGCATCTGGCGATCCTGGTGGCCTGGTTCCGGTCCGGTGAGGTGAACACCGGATGGCTGGCCGTGCCCGTGGTGTTCGCGCTGGTCGCATCGGTGCACTTCTTCGCGACGATCCTGACCGACCAGCTGCGCCGTGCCCACCCGCGGCCGGGCGAGGACGCGCCGCCTCGCCGGGCCGGCCTGGTGCGCGCGCTGGCCGTCGTCCCGACCGACTACGGGCTGCTGTGCGTCGCGGTCGCCGTCTCCGGGTGGCCCGCGTTCTTCGCCCCCGCCTACCTGCTCCTGCTCGTCGGGACCTCCGGCTACGTGCTGCTCGCACTACCGAGGTGGTTCCGCGACATGACCCGGCTCTCCCGTTGACCTGGCTCCGAGAACAGGACGTACCCGTGCACATTGCCATGATCGGTACCCGCGGCGTGCCCGCCCGCTACGGCGGGTTCGAAACCGCGGTCGAGGAGATCGGAACCCGGCTCGTCCGGGCGGGACACACGGTCACGGTGTACTGCCGTGGGGAGGACCGCAGCCCGACCTACCGCGGAATGCAGCGGGTCCGCCTGCCCTCCGTGCGCCGCTCGTCGATCGAGACGCTGAGCCACACCGCAGTGTCGGTCGCCCACCTGCTCCGGCACCGGGCGGACGTGGCCCTGGTCTTCAACGCCGCGAACGCCCCGCTGCTGCCGCTGATCCGCGCGGCCCGCATTCCGGTCGCCGTGCACGTCGACGGACTGGAATGGAAGCGCGCGAAGTGGTCGGGCAACGGCGCGCGCTACTACCGCGCCGTCGAGAAGGTCGCGGTCGGCCTCGCCGACGCGCTGATCGCCGACGCGGCTGCCATCGCCGCCTACTACCGCAGGCGCCATGCCGCGGACAGTGTGGTGCTGACCTACGGCGCCCCGATCATCGAGTCCGCGGACGCGGGACGGCTGGCCGAGCTGGGGCTGCGGCCCGGTGGGTTCCACCTCGTGGTGGCACGCATGGAGCCGGAGAACCACGTCGACGTCGTGGTCGCGGGGTACCTCGCCTCGCGCGCGAACAAGCCACTGGTCGTGGTCGGTTCGGTTCCCTATCCGAGCAGCCACGAGCGGCACGTCCGTGACCTGGCGGGCTCCGATCCCCGGGTGCGTCTGCTCGGGTCGCTCTGGGACCAGGAGCTGCTGAACTCCCTCTACGCCGGCGCCGCGAGCTACCTGCACGGCCACAGTGTCGGCGGCACGAACCCGTCGCTCCTGCGCGCGATGGGTGCCGGTGCGCCGGTCGTGGCATGGGACATCGAGTTCAACCGCGAGGTGCTGGCCGAGACGGGCCGGTGGTTCGCCTCCCCGGACTCGCTCGCGCGTGAGGTGGAGGCCGTCGAGGCCGACCCCGTGGCGGCGGCCCGGCGTGGTGCGGACGCCCGGCGCCGGGCGCGGACCGTCTACGACTGGGACGACGTGGCCGAGGGTTACGCGCAGCTGTGCGCGGACCTGCACGCCGGGCGACGCTCCCGACGCGGTCGCCGGGCCGGCGTCGCCCCGGCGGGGGTCCGGCGATGACGACCGTGGGCCGATCGCCGGACCCCGGCCCTCAGCGCGTGATGACCACGATGTCGGGTGCGTTCGTCGAGGTGATGGACAGCTTGAGCTGGTCGACCTGGTCGGCGGGGACGAGGAAGGCGTACGTGGCATCCGCCGACGCGCCGGGTTCGAGGGTGCCCGCCGGCTTGGACGGCGGGCCGCTGTTGGGGCTGGCCGCCTTGTCGGCGTACCGGGCGTTGACGTCGAGGCCGCCGTCGATGGGCTTCGGGGTCCGGTTCGTCAGCCGGATCGTCACCGCGGCGCCGGGCCCGGCGAGCTCTCCCGGCCCCTCGGCAACCAGCTGGACGGGCCGGATCGACGTCACCGTGACCTCGAGCCCGCCGAGGTTGGTGGGCGAGTTGAGCCGGGCCTGCGTGGTGGGGCCCAGCTCGGGCGGCGGGCCTCCGGGCGAGGGGGCCGAGGGTGCAGAGGCATCCGAGGGTGCCGAGGCATTCGAGGGTGCTGGGGCAGCCGAGGGTGCCGAGGCGACCGATGGTGCCGGGGCGGCAGTCGGCGTCGTGCTGTCCGCCGAGCACGAGCTGAGCAGGCCGGCTGCTGCAGCGGCGACCGCGGCGGCGACGACGGAACGCGTCGGGTTGCGCATGAGGCTCCTAGGAGTCGATCGGGTAGTGGACGAGGCCGCCGACGTTAGGCCATTTCGCCTCGGACAAAAGTCCACCGCCGCGAGATTAATGGAGACCGACATCCGCGCCGCCCGGCACGGACAACACTCTGACCAGGAATGGAGCAGGGAATGAGAAAGGTAGAAATGAGACCGAGAGGCTTATTCAGGCCCCGTGAAATAACGATCTAGCCCGGCGTGTCGGGTTGGGCGACAGCCCGTCCATCGCGAATATTGGTTTGCCGAATCAATCCGAGATGAACGGGCTGCCGCAGTATGTACTATACCACTGGTTTCCGGCGTGATGAAATTCAGGATCTTGTCGCTATAGTGTATGAGCAGGATCAGCGGGACGCGACGGAGGCACGTTTGTCTTGGCCGCCGGTTCTGGGGTTGTTCTGGTCGGTGGTGATCACGTTGGCGTATCTGCGCGGGAATCGTGTGCAGTGGGAGTTGGCGGAAACCTATGGGGTGTCGCAGTCGACGGTTAGTCGAGCGATCACGGGGGTGACACCGTTGCTGGCACAGGCGCTGCGGAGTGTCGTTCCGACGGCAGAGGAGCTTCGTGCCGATCGGCAGTACATCATCGATGGAACCTTGCTGCCCTGCTGGTCATGGGCCGCGGTGCCGGGTCTGTGGTCGGGCAAGCATCGCACCACCGGCGTCGTCGTCCAGGTCGCAGCCACCCTGGAAGGGCAGCTGTCGTGGATCTCCGACCCGACCCCAGGCTCCCGACACGACCTATATTGCCTCGACCAATCCGGCGCCCTCGACCACCTCGCCACATACCCCCCGATCGGCGATAAAGGATACATCGGGCGCGGCATGCTCACCCCGTTCAAAAAACCACCCGGCCGGGAACTTCTCGACTGGCAAAAAACATTCAACAAGAGCCTCAACCACACACGCGCCACCATCGAACGAGTCATCGCCCATATCAAAACGTGGAAAGTTCTCCACACAGACTACCGGCGGCCCTACGCCACATTTAAAACGACAATCTCGGCAGTCATCGGACTCATCTTCTACACACTTACCTGACGGAGCCTGAATAAGCCTCCATCAAGGACAACCGGGGGAACGATTTCTCGGCCTACCGGACGTCGAACCTGATGCAGTTCTCCCCGAGGTGGACGGTCGGCGACAAGGAGCTGAAGCAGGCGGTGTACAGCATCGCCGGCACCTCCGAGTACGTCTCGATGGGCGGCGAGTTCCGAGGTGTGCTGAACAAGTCCCAGCAGGGGCTCGTCCGTTTCGCCACCCACGCGAAGGCACCGAACGCCTACGGCCCGTCCAAGGAGGCCCCGGGAACCATCAAGGCCGATCGGATCACGACCGACGGCAAGGAGTCGGTGAAGGTGACCCTGTCGAACGCGATGTTCGACCCCGATGACACCGAGCTCACCTACGACCTGGTCCGCAACGACGACACGGCGAAGCCGGTGGCCTCGGGCAAGGCGACGACCCCCGGGTTCTGGGAGAAGGACAAGGGACGGCCGGTGGAGCTGACCGACCCGTCCCCGACCGGGGCTGCGGACAAGTACGTGATCGTCGCCCGCGACGGTGGCGGCAAGACCGCGTCGACGGACCCGGTGACGGTGGCCGCGCGGCCCACGCCGCCGACGCCCCCCACCCCGCCGACGCCCCCCACCCCGCCGACGCCGCCCACCCCGCCGGTGACCGGCCCGGACGGCGCGGAGAACTTCGCGGTCGGGCGTGCGGCGTCGATGTCGTCGACCTACGGGTTCTACAAGGGCATTCCGGTCGGCGCCAACATCGCGGTGGACGGCAAGACCGCAGGCAGCCTGCCCTATGGCGAGGTGATCCACACCGACAGGGGAGACGGCCGGGTGCCGGCCTGGTGGCAGGTGGACCTGGGGCAGTCACGCGACATCAGCAACGTCACGGTGTGGAACCGGACCGACGGCTACACCGAGCGGCTGAAGGACTACTGGATCTTCGTGTCCGACAAGCCCTTCGACACGTCCCTCACACCGGACCAGCGGAAGGCTCAGGGCGTCACCAGCGCCCGGGTGCAGCAGCAACCCCGCCCGTCGCTGACGACCTCGATGGAGTACGTGCCGACCGTGTCGGAAAGCATGCTCGGTACCGGCAAGCCCGCAGGCCCCAGCCGGGGCCGGTACGTCATGGTGCAGCTGGCAGATCCCAACGAGTTCCTCAGCCTCGCTGAGGTGCAGGTCTGGGGTCCGCCGAAGCGCTGACCGACGGGCCATCAGGTCCGGTGCGACTCGGCGGCCTGCGCTGCGGCGCAGGCCGCCGAGTTCGACACCATCCGGGTCGGGCGGCGAGTCCGAGGACGCGCCGCCCGGCCCCGGACGACGATCGCGTCGGCGATCAGCACCGCTCCGACCCCGACGCCTCCGGGCACCCGCCCTACCCCGTCCCTGGCTGAACCGCCGCCTGCTGCCATCGCCGCATGGTCATGTCCCGACCGTGTCGCGAGCGTGTCACGGTCGCGGGCTCACCGGTGACATGGTCACCGACGGTGTGCCGTCGATCAGTACTCGCAGGCCAGCAGACGCGGTTGCGTGCCGAGCTCGTAGAGGAACACCATCGCCTCCGTGTGGTCCGGCGTCATGAGGGTGCAGGCGATCTGCTGCTCGGCGAGCCGCCCGAGGGGCGTCCCACCGTTCCCGAGGGTGACGACGACACCCTGCTCCGAGCGTTCCGCACTCACCAGTGAGACGGACGGGGGTAGCGCGGTGCTCAGGCCGGCCGAGCGCTCGGCCGGCGTCGGGCCGTCGAGCAGGACGAGCAGCAGGTCGGCGTCGTCGACGGGGCCGACGAACCGAACCACCGGAGTCGGCTTCTCCCGGAACAACAGGTAGATCTCGCGGACGTTCGGGTCGATCTCGGACAGGACCTGGTCATCGGTCATGACCTGGGCCTCGACAGGTGCGGACGCCACGGTGTTCATTCCGCTGGGCCGGACACCACATCCGCTGACCAGCAGCAGGCCGGCCAGCCCCGCGGTGACGAGTGCCCGCCTCACCTGCGCCCCTCCGGGTACCGCGGCAGGCGCAGCGTGAACACCGCGCCACCGTCCGGGCCGTTCGCGGCAGTCAGCGTGCCGCCGTGCAGGTGGGCGTTCTCGCGGGCGATGGCCAGCCCCAGACCGCTTCCCTCGGAGCGGCTCCGTGACTGGTCGGCCTTGACGAAGCGCTGGAAGACGTCCTCCATCGAGCTCTCGTCGATGCCGGGTCCCGAGTCCCTCACCTGCACGGTCACGGTGTCGGCCGTGGCACTGGCGGTGACCAGCACGGGTGGCGCCCCGTGCCGCACGGCGTTGCCGACCAGGTTGGCCACGATGACGTCCAGCCGTCGCGGATCGATGACGGCGACGACACCGTCGGGCAGGTCGGTGTCGACCACGAGGCCACGCCGATCGAGGGTGGCCCGGATCGCGTCGGCGATGTCGACGGTGTCCACCCGCAGGGTGGCGGTGCCGGCGTCGAAGCGGGTCACCTCGATCAGGTCCTCGACCAGCCGGGTCAGGCTGCGGGTCTCGACGCCGATGAGACGGACCGCCCGAGCGGCGTCCTGGGGCAGCTGGTCCGCCGTGTCATCGAGCAGGTCGAGGACGGCGGTCATCGCGGTGAGGGGGGTGCGCAACTCGTGCGAGACGTCGCCGACGAACCGGCGTGCGTCGGTCTCCATACGACGGAGCTGGACGACATGGTCGCGGAGCGAGTCCGCCATCTCGTTGAAGGTCGCGGACACGGCGGCGAGCTCGTCACCGCCAGGTGGGACCGTCGCCCGCGCCTCGAGGTCCCCGGCACCCAGCCGAGCCGCGGTCTGCTGCAACGCCCGCACCGGACGCACCACTCCGCGAGCGGCGAACATCGCGAGTCCGAGCGCCACGACCACCCCCGCGGCGCCGACCAGCCAGGCGTCGCGAGCGAGATCGTCCACGACCTTCTCCTCGCCGGCCAGCGAGTCGAGCACGAAGACGCTGATCCGGGTCGACGGATCCTCGGGCGGTCCGGTCCCATCCTGCATGGACAGCTGGACACCCGTCACGAGCCAGGTGGCGTTGTCGTAGGCGACCCGCTGTGAGACCAGGTATCCGGCAGCGGCGGCGTCGCGGAGCTGGGGCGACACCACATTCTGGTCGAACCCGTAGGAGGCCTGGCCGTCTCCGCGGAGGACCAGCGCCTGGTGCTCGGTTCCGATGCCCATCCTGGCTCCGATGAAGGACAACAGCTCTGCTTCGGGCCGCACGGGGAGGGGCTTGAGCGACTCCACCTTGCGGAGGAACCTCGTCACCGCGATGTCCTGGGCCCGTTGCACGATGGCGTCTCGCGCGGTGATGTACTCGACGCCGGCGACGCCGGTGGCCACCGCGAAGCCGAGCATCGCGAAGGCGACCACCAGACGCAGGCGCAGGCCACGGAGAGGCCACGCGCGAACACCGTCGGGAGCCACCTGAGAATCGACGGTGCGGCCGGTCACGGTCCGCCGAAACGGTAGCCGAATCCGCGCACGGTCTGCACGACGGTGGGGGACGAGGGGTCGTCCTCGATCTTCGCGCGCAGCCGCTGCACACAGGAGTCGACGAGTCGGGAGTCGCCGAGGTAACTGTGGTCCCAGACCGCCGACAGCAGCTGCTGGCGGCTCAGCACACGGCCCGGCGCGTCCGCGAGCTCGAGCAGCAGCTTCAGCTCCGTCGGGGTGAGCGTCACGACGCGATCATGCGAGGTGACGACCAGAGCCTGCCGGTCGATCGTGAGCGAACCCTGTCGCACGATCTCGGGTCGGCCGTCGCTCATCACGGCTGGTCGCTCGGCCGTCCGTCGCAGAACGGCCCGGATGCGGGCGTCCAGCACACGACCGGCGACCGGCTTGACGACGTAGTCGTCGGCGCCGGCCTCCAGACCGGCCACGACGTCGATGTCGTCGTCACGAGCGGTCAGCATCACGATCGGGATCGACCCGGCTGCACGCAACCGCCGGCACACCTCGAACCCGTCGATGTCGGGCAGCATCAGGTCGAGCACCACGACGTCGTAGTCGCCCCCGGCGACCCGGGCCAGGCCCTCGGAGCCGGTCACGGCGCAGTCGACGACGTGGCCCACGTGGGTCAACGCGATCCGCAGGCCCTCGGCGACCGATGTGTCGTCCTCGATGAGCAGGGCCCGTGCCATGTCGACATCATGACGCACGAGCGGGCATGCCGCTGCCGGGCCGCCACTGCGGCCCGGTGGCGGGTGGTCGCTGACGCTGTTCATGGTCGGTGTGCGGTCGCCGGGGCGTCGCTCAGAAGGTGGCCGCGACCTCCATGACGTAGGCGCCGTAGCCGGAGGCGCCGTAGCGTTCCCCCAGCTTGTGGCAGGCGTCGGCGTCGATGAAGCCCATGCGCAGCGCGACCTCCTCGACGCACGCGATGCGCACGCCCTGCCGGTTCTCCAGCACGCGCACGTAGTCCGCGGCCTCGAGCAGGGACTCGTGGGTGCCGGTGTCGAGCCACGCGAAGCCGCGGCCCAGGTCGACCAGCCGTGCCGACCCCTGCCGCATGTAGACACGGTTCACGTCGGTGATCTCCAGCTCGCCGCGGGCCGACGGGCGCACCGACCGCGCGATGTCGACGACCTGCTGGTCGTAGAGGTACAGCCCGGTGATGGCTCGGTCCGAGCGCGGGGCTGCGGGCTTCTCCTCGATGGAGATCAGCCTGCCCTGTGGGTCGGCTTCGCCCACTCCGTAGCGCTGTGGGTCGCGCACGGGGTACCCGAACAGCACGCAGCCGTCGCCGGAGTTCAGGCCCTCGATGCTGCGGTGGAGCATCCCGGAGAAGCCGGGTCCGTGGAAGATGTTGTCGCCCAGCACCAGCGCCGAGGTGCTGTCCCCGATGTGGTCGGCGCCGATCACGAACGCCTGTGCCAGGCCGTCGGGGGAGGGCTGCTCGGCGTAGGTGATCTCCAGGCCGAGCTCGTCGCCGGTGCCCAGGAGCCGTCGGAAGTCCGGCAGGTCGGTGGGCGTGCTGATCACCAGGATCTCCCGGATGCCGGCGAGCATCAGCGTCGAGAGCGGGTAGTAGATCATCGGCTTGTCGTAGACGGGCAGCAGCTGCTTGGACACGACCCGGGTGAGGGGATCGAGGCGGGTCCCACTGCCGCCGGCGAGGATGATTCCCTTCACCGCTGCCCCAGAGCCGCGTGCGCAGGGCGGCCGAGCTGCGCGCCGGGACCCGCGTCGGACATCACGTGCCCGTCTGCGCAGACATCGGTGGGGTGCACCACGGAGCTCCTTCGGGTCTCGCGCAGCCCGCTCGTCGTAGCTGCCGTGGGACGGCGACGCCGTCCCTGAGGTCCGTCTCGTCGCCCCACGATGCTCGCGCGAGGTCATCACCGTGTGCTCGCCGTGTCGTGATTGCGTCACAGCGGCCGACGGGTCGCAGCAGGCCGGCACGGCGGACTGTGACGCCATCGCGACACGACGAGGACGAGGTGCGGACAGGGGAGGCCCACCGTGGGCGACGTCCCGGCCGACATGGGTCGGCCGACAGCCCCGATCCCCTGGAAGGTTCTCCACGTGCGGATTCTCGTTACCGGTGGTGCCGGGTTCATCGGCTCGAACTTCGTCCGGGCCGTCCTCGCCGACCGCTACGCGGCGCTCGCCGGAGCCGAGGTCGTGGTCCTCGACCTGCTCACCTACGCGGGCACCCTCGCCAACCTGACCGAGGTGCGCGACTCGCCGCGCCTGCGGGTGGTGCCGGGTGACATCCGCGACGCCGGGACCGTCGCCGCGGCGATGAGCGGCGTCGACGTGGTGGTCCACTGCGCGGCCGAGTCGCACGTGGACCGGTCGATCGAGGGAGCCTCCGAGTTCGTCTCGACCAACGTCGTCGGGACCCAGGTGCTGCTCCAGGCCGCGCTGGAGGTTCGCGTCGAGCGGTTCGTGCACGTCTCCACCGACGAGGTGTACGGGTCGGTGGAGACAGGTGCGTCGGTCGAGACCGACCCGCTCGAGCCGAACTCGCCGTACTCGGCGTCGAAGGCCGCCTCGGACCTGCTGGCTCTGGCCTACCACCGGACGCACGGGCTGCCGGTCTGCGTCACCCGCTGCTCGAACAACTACGGGCCGCACCAGTACCCGGAGAAGCTCGTTCCGCTGTTCGTCTTCACCCTCCTCGACGGTCGCCCGGTGCCGCTCTACGGGGACGGCCGCAACGTGCGCGACTGGCTCCACGTCGACGACCACTGCCGGGCCATCGCCATGGTGGCGGTCGGTGGCCGCCCCGGGGAGGTCTACAACATCGGCGGCGGGACCGAGCTCAGCAACATCGAGCTCACCCGCCGGCTGCTCGGACTGGTGGGTGCGTCGGAGGCGATGGTGGAACGGGTCGCCGACCGCAAGGGGCACGACCGCCGCTACTGCGTCGACTGGTCGAAGAACCGCGCCGAGCTCGGGTACCGGCCGCAGGTCGAGTTCGACGACGGGCTGCGGCGCACCGTCGAGTGGTACAGGCGCAACCGCGTCTGGTGGACGTCGACGAGCCCGGTCGCGGCCTGAGCGCGCGTCGAGAGCCGTACACGGTCCGGTGTCGAGATCGCCCGTACGGGACGCCACGGACATGTCGGTCGTCGCTATGATCGCCAGGTCTTCTGGGCGACGGGGAGAGTCATGCGGCCAGCCAGTGTGTACCCGGTCCTGTGCACGGACCGGATCGAACAGTCGAGGGACTTCTACGTCGACCGCCTGGGTTTCGAGACGACGTTCGAGGCCGACTGGTACGTCAGTCTCCGATCGCCCGGCTCCCGCCCGTTCGAGCTCGCGCTGATTGCCCACGACCACCCCACGCTGCCCAGCGCCTACCGCAGGCCGGTCCAGGGGCTCCTGGTGAACATCGAGGTCGACGACGTCGACGCCGAGTGGAAGCGAGTCGTCGTCGACGGTGGGGTGACGCCGGAGCTGGAGCTGCGGGACGAGCCGTTCGGGCAGCGGCACTTCATCGTCGCCGATCCGAACGGCGTCCTCGTCGACGTCATCACCCCGATCGAACCCTCGGCCGAGTTCGCCGCTCTCTACGCCGAGGACGCCACCACCTGAGTCACGGCCGGGCCCACCGCCGTGTCGGCGCGGAGCGCGTCGAGCAGGACGGGGACGATCGTTTCCGCAGCGGAGCTGCGGTACAGGTAGAAGTGACCGCCGTCGAACGAGAGCCTGCGGAAGTCCGACGTCGTCTCCACCGACCACAGGAACATGCGCTCGGCGATGACGATCGGGTCGTCGGTCGCGCAGAGGGCCACGATCGGGACGTTCGTCCCGTTCGGTGGACGTCGATAGGTCTCCAGGGCCTCCAGATCCGCCCGGATGGCCGGCAGCGAGGGACGGAGGAGCCCGCCAGGATCGGTGACTCCGTCGGGGGCGCCACCGATGCGATGGACGTGGCGGACCAGGTCGTCGTCGCTCAGCCGGTGCGAGTAGGGCGGCCGGCTGGGGAAGCACGGTGGCTGGCGCGCCGAGACGGCGACGAGCCGCGGTGGCATCCCGCGTCGTTCGAGCGCGCGGGTCAGCTCGTAGGCGAGCACGCTCCCGAAGCTGTGCCCGAGCACGACCGTCGGCAGCGGGTCGCGACCGGCGACCTCGTCCGCCAGCTGCGCCACGATGGGCCCGGTCCGGCGCAGCGGTGTCTCGGTCGAGCGTGTCCCACGACCCGGCAGGTGGGCGGCGAGGAGCTCCACGTCGGCCGGGACGAGGCCGATCCACGACCGGAACGCCGACGGCCACCCGCCTGCGTGCGGCAGGACCACGATCCGACCGACGGGCTGCGGCCGGCTCCGGCCGGTGCGGCGGCCGAGCGCGGCGAGCCAGCCGGTCATGACGCCACCGCCGGCGCGGCGAGCAGCGGATGACGGGCCTGCAGGTGATCGACGACCCGCCGCTGGTGCGGGGTGAGTCGTTGCCCGGGAAGGTTCTCCAGGGAGTGCAGGAACGGGTCGTCCGGGGCGGGCAGACCGGCCACCGCGGTCGCGACCGACAGCAGGAGGGTGGGCTGGTACCACGCGGAGTAGCCGCCCTCGTGTGCGAGGACGATGCGCCCGGAACAGAGCTCGTCGGCGAGGTCGCACAGAGCGCCCACGATCGTGTGGAAGGTGCGGCTGGTCGCCATCATCCGCCCCATCGGGTCGTGTCCGCCCGCGTCGAGTCCGGCCGCCACCAGGATCAGGTCCGGCCCGAAGGCCCTGGCGGCCGGGAGGACGAGCGACTCCACCGCCGCCACGTACCCGCCGTGTCCGGTGCCCGCGGGCAGCGGCACGTTCATGGTGGTGCCCGCGCCCGCTCCGGACCCGGTCTCGGCGGCCGTCCCCGATGCGGGCGGGAACAGTCCGTCCTGGTGCAGCGACACGTAGCAGACGTCGGGGTCCTCCCAGAACACGCGCTGCAGTCCGTTGCCGTGGTGCACGTCGATGTCGACCACCAGTACCCGGCGGGCGCCCTGCTGCTGGGCGACCCGGGTGGCCACGGCCAGGTTGTTGAACAGGCACAGCCCCATGGCCCGGTCGGGCTCGGCGTGGTGACCGGGCGGGCGTACCAGGCAGTACGCGCGCCGGTGCCGGCCGGCGAGCACCTCCCGGACGGCCGCGGTACAGGCACCGACGGCCAGCCGCGCGGCGGCTGCGCTGTGGTGTCCTGCCGGGGCGTACACCCCGGCATCGCCGCCGCCCCGGGCCGAGGTCGCCTCGACGCGGTCGACGTGCTCGCGCGTGTGCACGAGCAGCAGGTCCGCATCGGGTGCGGGGGAGGGGGTGTGGCGGGTGAACCGGTCCAGGACGCCCGACAGCCGGACGAGCCCTTCGGCGCGCCGGAGGTCGGGGTCGACGGCGAACTGGCGCAGCGGCTCCACCCCCGGTCCGACGGGAAGGTGACCGCTGCCCGCACCGGGGTCGTGCCAGAAGCACAGCTCGTGCGAGAACCACGCCGTCGGCGGCCCGGCCGGCCCACCCGCGGTCATCTCAGACCGCCGCGCCGGCGCGGACCACCGAGAGGCCGGAGACCCGGGAGATATGCCCGGTGTGGAACGCGCGATCCTCGGCGGTGGTCCGCTTGGTGGTCAGGACCGTGTCGAGCAGTGCGAGCACCTGCTCGACCTCCGACGTCGTCGGGTCCCGGTCGCCGATCTCGGTCTCGATCTCACGGATCCGTCCCGCCGGGACGATGCCCCCCGCCTCGTACTCGGCCGAGTCGTCGTTGTGGTTGCGCGTGCAGGCCACTGCCCGCAGCACGGCACCGAAGAACGCCTTGCCGTTGATGTCACCCATGATGCTTCCCTTCGGGACGGAACGGACGGATCAGACGAGACCGAGCCGGCGGCCGGCGCGGGTCAGGACCTCCACGGCGAGGTCGATGTCGTCGTCGGTGTGGGACAGGTTCACGATGGTCCGCAGCCGCGGCAGGCTCCGCGGCACGGCCGGGTAGACGATGGGCTGGACGAACACCCCGTCGGCCTGGCACAGCCGGGCGAGGTCCTGGGCCTGGCCGTCGTCGCGGCAGAGGACCGGCACCACCGGCGACTCGCTGTGCAGGGTGTCGAAGCCCGACCGGTGCAGCGCGTCGCGGTAGCGCCCGGTGCGGCCGCGCAGCTGCTCGGCCATTCCCGGTGCGGCCGTCATCACCTCGACGGCGGCGAGCGCGGCGGCCGCGTTCGCCGGGGTGACCGCGGCGGAGAACATCCAGCCGCGGGCGTTGTTCTTCAGCGCGAACACCAGGTCGGCACTCCCGGCGACGTAGCCGCCGGCGCTGGGCACGGTCTTGGACCGTGTTCCCATCTTGACCGCCACACGGTCGGCGGCGATGCCGAAGTGCTCGGTGATGCCTCGTCCGGTCCGGCCGAGCACCCCCAGGCTGTGGGCCTCGTCCACCATCAGCGGGGCGTCGAAGCGTTCGCAGAGATCGACGATGCCCGGCAGCGGCGCGATGTCGCCGTCCATGCTGAACACGGCGTCGGTGACGACGAGCCTGCCGCCGTCGCCGGACTGGCGCAGCGCCCGCTCGAGATCGGCGAGGTCGTTGTGGGCGTAGGTCAGGACCCGGGCTCCCGACAGCCGGTACCCGTCGAGGATGCTGGCGTGGTTGTAGACGTCGCCGATCACGGTGTCGCCGGGCCCCACCAGTGCGCCGACCGTGGCCACGTTCGCCATGTACCCGCTGGAGTAGACGATGGCGTCCTCCGTGCCCAGGAACCGGGCGATCGCGAGTTCCAGCTCGCGGTGGAGGCCGAGGGTGCCCGCGAGCAGGCGGACACCGTGCGCACCCGTGCCGTGCCGGCGCACCGCCTCCTGCACCCGGGCCCCGATGTAGTCGTGCCCGATCAGGCCGAGGTAGCTGTAGGAGGCGAAGTTGAGGTACCAGCGGTCGTCGAAGCGGATCCAGGAGCCCGTCTCCTCCTCGACCACCGGCTCGTAGAAGTAGCGACCCTCGGCGACGACGGCCCGGTCCTCCCGGGAGAGGTCGTCGATCCGGCGGTCGAGGAAGCCCCCGCCGGGGCGGTCGGTCAGCCGGCCCGGCAGTGTGCGTCCCGGCACGCTCCGAGGCCCGGTCGGGGCCCCTGCTGCGCCTCCCTCGGGGCGCGGGCCGGGCCGGTCGAGGACGTCCGATCCCACGGCGCCGGCCCCTGCTGTGTGCGGCACCGGCCGCGTCACCGCGTGCGGTGCCGGGACCGGGCGCGGTGACGGCACCACCGCGGGCGCCGGCGCGATCACCGCGGCCGGGGTCGACGGGGCCGGGGTCGACGAGGGTGTGATCGAGGGGGCGGGCGCGGGGTGCCCGGGACCGACCGGCTCCGCACGGAAACGGTCCCAGTCGGGCCGGAACGCGGGGCGCACGTCGGAGGTCGTGGATCCGGCAGGTGCGGACGTCGGGACCGAGGAGACCCCGGCATCGGTCGTGGGCACGGACGGGACCCCGCCGCCCGGAGTCGGGGCAGGCACGGGGAGGGACCGGAGGTGGTCCAGCAGGTCCTGCACCTTGGTCAGTTCGAAGAGGAGCGCGGGGTCCAGCTCGTAGCCGGCCTTCGCCCGGCCGGCGGTGATCTCGACGGCCATCATCGAGTCCAGCCCGAGCTCGAGCAGATCGTCGCCCGGAGCGACCGCGGGCAGGTGCATCGTGCCGGTGAGGATCGCGCTCACGGATGTCCATGCGTCGGTGGTGTCCAGCGTGCTGGTCATCGGTTCGTCCTTCGGTCGGGCGGGTGCGGACAGGACGTACTGGCCGGGTGGGCGGGTCAGCACCTCACGCAGCAGCGCCAGACCCGCATCCGGTTCGAGCGCCGGGATGCCGCGGGCCGCGGCCGCGGTGACCACGCCCTCGCCCATCCCGGCGTTCCACAGGCCCCAGTCGAGGCTCCACCAGTGCTCGCCGTCGTAGCGGCGGCGGGCCGCGTAGCCGTCGAGGAACGCGTTCGCGGCGGCGTACGCGCTCTGGCCCAGATTCCCCTCGACCGCGCTGATCGAGCTGAACAGCACCACCGCGCCGGGGCGGTGGTCGCGGTCGAACATCGCATCGAGTGCCTGCACACCCGAGATCTTGGGGGCCAGGACCTCCGCGATCCGCTCAGGAGTGAGCGTCCGGGCCAGGCCGTCCCTCAGCACTCCGGCCGAGTGGATCACCAGGTCGAAGCGCTCCCGACCCAGCGCCGGGTCGGGAACAGCCACGTCCGTCGTCAGGACCTGGACCTCGCACCGCTCGCGCAGCCGGTCGATCCGCTCCCCCCGACGCCCCGACGGCGCGGTGCGGCCGACGAGGGTCAGGTGTGCGCACCCGAGCTCCGCCAGCAGCTCCGCGACGAGCAGCCCGAGTCCGCCCAGACCCCCGGTGACCAGCACGCGCCGCCCCCTCGGATCGAACGGTGGCCCGTCGGCGGGGCCGGCGTCGCGACGGTGGGGGACGAGCAGCTCGTCGCCGTGCCGGCGGTACTCGCCGCCGTCGTGCGGGACGGAGAACGACCCCGCCGGTTCGCCGCCGAGGTCCAGCAACGTGACCGGCGTCCGGGGGTGCTCGGTCCGCACCGAACGGAACAGGCCCCACAGCGCGGTGTGCGACGGATCGGGACGCTCTCCGTGGGCGTCGCGGGTCACGACGGTCAGGGCGGGGAACGGTCGGATGCCGGACAGCGTGCGTGCCAGTGCGGCCGCTTGCAGCACCTGGGTGCACGCGTCCCCGCCGGGGGCCGGGGCGTGCACGACGAGCTCCGGCGGCTCCTCGGCCAGGTGGGACCGCAATGTCCCGTCGGTGATGACCTCGAGCCCGAGACGTCGCACCGGTCCCGTGAGCCCGGGGGCGTCGCCCAGGACCAGGATCCTCGAGGTGTCCCGAGGTGTCCCGAGGTGTCCCGAGGTGTCGGCGCGGGTGCCGGAGCGGCCCGCCAGCCGGGGACCGTCGTGCAGCCGGCCGTCCCGGACGAGCGGGTCGGCATGCCGGCGGCGGTGCGGCCCGGCGGGGCGACCGTCCGCAGCACGATGCGGTCGAGTTCGAGGACGACCTCACCCTGTTCGGTGCAGACCGTCGCCCGCCCCCGGCAGCCGGCGGCGTCCGGGCCGCCTGGGGTCCGCTCGACCAGGGCCAGCAGTGTTCCCCGGACCGGACGACGGACGGAGATGCGCCCGATGTACCACGGCAGGCAGCGCCCTGCGGCGCCGTCGTCCAGCAGACCCAACCCCTGGAGGAGGGCGTCGAGCACGGCCGGGTCGATCACGGCGCCGGGCTCGTCGGTCGTCGGTCGCAGTACCGCGAACATCCGGTCGCCGTCGCGGCGCAGCGAACGCATCACCCGGTACCGCTCGCCGTAGACGATCCCGCTGCCCGCGCGCCAGTCGTCCAGGACGGCCAGCGGCGCTTCGGGTCCGGCGGAGGCCTCGAGCGCGGCGGTGTCGAGGTAGGTCGGCGGGGGAAGGGGTGCCCCGGCCGCGACCGCACGGGCATGCAGCCGGGACGGGGAGTCCGGGTCGTCCGCCCGGCGGGCCCGCAGGACCACCGCGCCGTCGTCGGCGACGTCGACCTCCAGAGCCGACCCGCGGTCGGTGACGACGAGCGGCTCGGCGAGGACCACGTGCTCCAGCCACCACCGCCGCGAGGGTGCGCCGGCACTGACGGCCCGCAGCATCTGGTCGATCTGTGCCGCCGCCGGGAGCACCCCGACCCCGTCGATGCGGTGGTCGGCGACCACCGGATCGTCCGCGGTGAGCGTCCGCCGGCTGGTCATGTGACGAGCTCAAATCCGTCGGCGGCGACGACCCGACCGTTGACCTGGAGGTCGATGACGTGGGTGCCGGGGTAGTAGCGGCGGGTCGTGATCTCCCGGACCGGGTGGCGCTTCTCCACCACCCGGCTCTCGCCGGGCCCCAGCTCGACCGAGGCGAGCTTGAAGACCTTGGGGAGGGTGCGCCCGTTGTTGCGCACGTGGTGCACGACGTAGTCGACGGCGACGGTGTGCGCGTGCCGATCGGTGTTGCGGATCTCGGCGCGCAGGGTGACCGACTCGCCGAGCCGGATGGTGGTCGGGCTGAGCACCAGCCGGTCCGCCCGGACGTGTTCGCCGCCGGTCACACCGGACAGGGCGAGTGCCCGCTGGTCGCCGTTCTTCACCAGAACCCGCAGCGCGTGCCGGCTGATCCACTCCGTCTCCGGGGTCGGGCTCTCCGCGGCCCACCGTTCGAGCACGTCCAGTACGGCGTCGGGGTGGTCGCGGGCGATGTCGTTGAGGTTGTTGGCGACCGACTTCCGGACGTAGGGCGAGGGGTCCGAACGCAGTGCCTCCAGTACCTCCAGGACAGGGGTGGGGTCCTGGACGAACCGGTGCAGGGTCCGCGCCCACGGCAACCGCGGCCGGATCCCCTCGCTCGCCAGCCGGCGCACGTTGAGGCTCGGTGATCCGGCCCAGGCCCGGACCCGCTCCATCGTGATCTCGTGGTGCTGGTCGAGGTAGGGCCGGATCGCGTACTCACCGGTGTGTCGCCGGGTGATCTGTTCGATCGCGTCGAGCGAGATCTCCGGGTGACCGAGACCGTGGTCCTCCACGAACCGGGCCACCGGCATGAGGTACCAGCTGGTGTTGAACAGTCCGTCGCCCTCGGCCAGCTCCTCGCCGAGGATCGACAGCAAGGTCGCCAGGGCCTGCGGATAGTCCTCCGGGAGCCTGCTGCGCAGGCCGTCGGAGAGGACCCGGACGCGGTCCTTCAGCTCGAGCGGGGGGACCAGCGCCGCGACCTCGGTGACGTACCCCTCGAGGTCGAACTGCGGGTGCACCTGCGTCACCAGGTCTCCGAGCAGGCGGGCCGCTCCGCTGTCGAAGTGTCGCTTCAGGCCGTACTCCGTCATGGACGTACTCACTCTCCGGGGTCGCGGGGGAACCGATCGTCGACGTTAGAGGGTTGTCCTATCAGTCGGCTTTCGGTCCTGACGTCCGGTGTCGTCGACCCAGTAGCGGGTCCGGGCGAACGGGAACCGGGGCAGGTCGGCGATACCCGGCCCGGGCGTCCGCGGTGTGCCCGCGAGGACGACCTCGGGGTCGGTGGTGTTGTGGTGGTCGCACAGGTGCCGGTACAGCGCGTCGGTACGGCCGCGGGCGAGGGTCGAGCGCACGAACCCCGCCTCCGGGGTGAGGTCGGCGGCGAGCCGGGCGAGCACGGGCTGTGGCCCGATCTCCCAGTAGCCCGCCGGCCGGCTCCGGTGGACCTCGGTCAGTGCCTCGTGGAAGAGCACCGGCCCGACCAGACCGTCGGCCCACGTCTGCGGGTCGGTCGCGGTCTCCGCCGTGTGCCGGGTCCCGGTCACGGTGGAGGTGAAGGCGATCTCCGGGGGCCGCAACGCGACCGTCGCGAGCTCCGCCCGCAGCGCGGGCGCCGCGCCCGACATGTCCCGCGAGTGGAACGCGTGGCTGACGCTCAACGGTGTCACCGCCACCGGTTGCGCCGTCGCGGTGAGCCGATCCCGCAGCGCCACGATGTGCTCCCGCGGGCCGGCGACCGCGGTGTTGCGCGGCCCGTTGTGTGCGGCGACCTCCAGCCCCGGGTGGTCGCGCAGGATCTCGGCGTCGGTCACCCGGTCGGCGTGCACGACGGCCATCGAGCCGGTCGCCGGCTGGGCGAGCATGGCCCGCCCCCGGCAGGCGGTGACCCGCATGAGGTCGGGCAGCGCGAGGCACCCCGCGGCCCATGCGGCGGTGAGCTCGCCGACGCTGTGCCCGATCACGTGCCCGGGACGGATCCCCCAGGACTCCAGCAGCCGGACCAACCCGACCTGGACCGCGACGATCGCGACCTGCGCGTGGTCGGTCCGGGTCAGCACTCCGGCCTCGGACCGGAACAGCAGCTCCGGCAGCGGGACCGCGAGCCAGGGCGCCAGCATCGCCGTGCAGTCGTCGACGGCGGAACGGAACACGGGCTCGTCGCGGTAGAGGTCGGCGCCCATGCCCGGGTACTGGGAGCCCTGGCCGGTGAACAGGAACACCGTCGGACCTCCGGCTCCCGTCCCGGTCCGGATGACCGGCGCCGCGTCCGCGGCCCCCGTCGCGACGGCGGTGAGCCGTGCGGTGAGCTCGGCGCGCGGCGTGCCGTGGACCGCCACGCGGTGGCGCTGGCGGGCCCGCCCCGCACGCGAGGTCCAGGCGACGGCGGCGAGGTCGTCGTCGGCCGGCAGAGCGGTGACGGACCGCGCGTAGCGGTCGGCGAGGTCCCGCACGGCGTCCTCGGTGGGAGCGGACACGGTGAGGACATGGCTGCGTCCGGCCGCAGCGGCGGGTCGCACCAGGGGGGCGGGCTCCTCCAGCACGACGTGGGCGTTCACCCCGCCCATCCCGAACGCCGACAGGGCCGCGCGCCGGGGACCGTCGCCCCGGTGCCAGGGCAGCGCGTCGACGGCGGGGAAGAACGGTGTGTTCTCGAACCGGATGTGGTCGTTCGGCCTGGTCAGGTGCAAGGTGGCCGGGATCGTGGCGTGCTCGAAGGCGAGGAGGACCTTAACCAGCCCGGCCAGCCCGGCGGCGGGCTCCAGATGGCCGATGTTCGACTTGACCGAGCCGATGGCACAGAACTGGCGGCGGTCGGTGTGCCGACGCCAGGCCCGGGTCAGCCCGTCGACCTCGATCGGATCGCCGAGCGTGGTGCCCGTGCCGTGCGCCTCCACGAGGGAGATGGAGTCCGGCGACACGTCGGCGTCCCGCAGTGCCGCGGTGATGACGTCGCGCTGGGCCGTCGGGCTCGGGGCCGAGTACCGGCTGGTGCGGCCGCCGTGGTTGACGGCTGCGCCGATGACGAGCCCGCGGACCCGGTCGCCCTCGGCGTCGGCGTCGGCCGAGCGGCGCAGCACGACGGCCGAGGCACCCTCACCGGGTACGAAACCGTCGGCACCCGCGTCGAAGGCGGCGCACCGGGCCCGCGGGGACAGGGCCCGCATCGCCGTCATCGAGGCGAAGTACTCGGGGCTGATCGCCGCATGCACCCCGGCGACCACGGCGGTGTCGATGTCACCCGAGCGCAGGTGCGCCAGCGCGGTGTGCAGGGCGACCAGGGCAGAGGAGCACAGCGTGTTGACCACCATGCTGGGTCCGGTCCAGTCCATCAGGTGCGACAGCCGGTTCGGGATCATCGCCTCGAGGCCCAGCCCGCGGCCGTCACCGACGCCGAGCCGGGCGCGTTCCTCGTGGTAGTGGTCGTGGCTGTAGGCGATCCACAGCCCGGTCCTGCTGCCCTCGGCCCGCGGGCCGATCCGACCGCCGTCCTCCAACGCCTCCCAGATCGTCTCGTAGACGATCCGGGCCTGCGGGTCGATCATCGGTGCCTCGCGCGGCGAGATCCGGAAGGGTGTCGGGTCGAACCGGTCGACCTCCGGCAGGAACGACGCGCGTGGGGCGGAGTCCGGGTGGCCGGCCCACCGGCCGGCGGGGAGCTCGTCGACGGTGTCGACGCCGTCCCGCAGCAGCTGCCACATCTGCTCGGGGGTCGAGGCCCCGGGCACGCGGACGGCCATGCCGACGACCGCGACGTCGCGCGACGGATTCCGGTCCGCCGGGTCGGCCGGGCGCGGGCCGGTGGGTCTCCCCGCCGGTGTCGCGGCCGGCTCGCCCGCCGGGGCCACGGTGGGTGCCGGCGTCGGTGTGGCGGCCAGCGGTGCCGGGGTGGTCGGCCCCGCGGCCACGGGCCTCGACGGGGGTACGGGCGGCCGGTCCGTGCCGGGTGGGTCCGCGGGCGGCGGGCCGCCCGTCGGCGGTCGGGATGCGTCGTCGGTCCGGTCGTCGGGGCCGGGCCGCTCGGCCCGCAGCGCGCGCACCAGCTCCGGCGCGTCCTCGGCCAGGAAAGCGGCGAACCGTCCTGGCGTCGGGAACTCGAAGAACACCGTCGGGTAGAGCGACAGGCCGCGCTCGCGGGACAGACGCTCGCTGAGGTCGACCAGACCCACCGAGTCGAACCCGGTGGACAGGAACTCCTCGTCGGTGTCGTCGTGACCGAGCCCGGCCTCGTCCAGGAACCAGTCGAGCACCACGGCGGGGGCCGGTCGCCCGTCCGCACCGGACGATGCCGCCACGCCGGTCCGCGAGGACGGACCGGTCGCCGCAACCGCCGTCGCCGGCGTCGCCTCCGCCGTGACCGCCGCCGGGGTGGGGGCCCGTTCCGGCGCCGTCGGCGCGGACGTCGCCGCATCGGTCGGCGCGAAGGCGGCTGCCGGTACCCGCTTCGAGGAGATGTCACGCAGCACCATCACGACCGACCCGGCGTCGTCGGTGACGGTCTGGGTGACCCGGCAGGCCTCCTCGTTCCAGAACCCGACCCGGGTGTGGACGAACGCGGCTCGTTCCAGGGATCCGTGCACCTCCACCGCGCCGATCGACAAGGGGATGAACACCGGGGCGTCGGCCCGGCCCGCGATCGCGTGGTCCAGGTCCAGCGCGGCGATCGTGACGCTGTCGAGCAACCCGGGGAACAGCTCGACCCCGTCGTCGTTCCAGCTGCGCTGACGTGCTCCCTCGACGCGGGCGAGCGTGCCGTCGGGGACGGCCGCGACCCACGAGATGTTGCGGTAGTAGCGGCCGTGCCGATAGCCGAGTGCACGCAGCCTGCGGTAGAGCGTCGTACCGGACCTCAGCGGACCGCAGGTCTCCAGCAGCGGGTCCAGGTCCAGACGGGCGGGCCGGGCGACGGCGGTGGTGACGTAGCGCCCGTGCGCGTACGGGCCGTCCGGTCCCCGGAGCTCGAAGGCGCCGTCGCCGGCGGCCCTGCACGTCACGACCTCCGGCTGCGCCGCCCGCAACGGGCGGTGGAACACCAGGTCGGCGAGGCCACCGAACGTCCCGCCGGCGGCCACCGCTCCGGCCCTCAGCAGGTCCAGCCACGCCATCCCCGGCAGCATCGCCTCGCCGAACACCGAGTGCTGCGCGACGGGAACCTCGCCGGGACCGTGGACCCGCTCGAAGGCGAAGCCGTCCGCCCCGAGGGTCTGCAGCACCCGCAGCGGCCCGCCGGACTCGGCCGACCGCTGCGGCTCCCGCAGGTCCAGCACCCGCCCGTCGGCCTGGGCCATCGGGACCTCGGCCGTCCGGAACGGCCGGCCGGCGCGGTGGCGGCTCCAGTCCACGTCGTGCCCGTCGGCGTACAGGGCGGCGAGGACCGCGGCGATCCTGCCGGCGACGTCGGCGGGGCCGGTCGTGCCGTCGAGAGGACCGGGGCCCTCGACCGGGGTTCCGGCGGCGAGCAGCGCCGCGACCGTCGCGGTGGGGTCGGGGTCGTCGCCGAGTGCGTAGGCGGCGGTCACCGCACCCGGCCCCTCCCCGGGGAGCGCCGCGTCGGGTGCCCCCAGGGCGACCAGCGCGACCGGCCAGGCGATCGCGCCGCAGAGCGCGGTACGGCGGGCACCCCAGGCCCCGATCGGGTCCCCGGTGGCGGTGACGAACCGGTCCACCAGCCGTGCGACGGCCGGGACCTGTTCGGCCAGCCAGGGCAGCCAGGTCCCGGCGTCGCCGCCCGGGGCGGGTGGCGCCGGTGCTCGGTGTGGTGCCGACCCGGGCCCGGTGCGCAACAGCGCGTCCCGCAGGGCTGCCGCGAGCGCGTCGGCGCCGTCGCCGGACACCGCGATCCGTGCCGCGAGGTGCGGGCGGGAGAGCCGGGTGGCGGCGCAGGCGTCGTCGAGACCGGGACCGAGCCGGGGGAGCAGCTCCAGCCACTGGGCGGCGAGCTCGCGCACCCCGTACGACGTCCGGGCGGACAGCGTGAGCACGTGGGGACCGGTTCCGGCACGCGGCGGGCCCGGCGGCGCCCCGGTGACCACGGCGTGGACGTTCGTCCCGCCGAAGCCGAACGCGCTCAGCCCGGCCCCCCCCCCGGACCGTCGCCGCGGGCCACGTCTCGGCCGCCCCGGTCAGCCGCAGCGGCCCTCCGTCGATCTGCAGCCGTGGGTTGGGCTGTTCGACGTGCAGGCCGGGGACGATCTCCTCGGCGAGCGCGCAGAGCAGCCCGGCCAGCCCGGCCAGGCCGGCAGCGGAGTGCAGATGCCCGATCCGCCGCTTGAGCGAGCCGAGCGCGACCGAACCCGGGGCCATCCCGTGCCGGGTGAACACCTCGGAGAGGGCGCGGACCTCGATCGGGTCGCCGATCGCGGTGCCCGTGCCGTGTGTCTCCACCATCTGGACGGTGTCGGGGTCGACCCGCCGATAGACCCCGTCGAGGAGCTCGACCTGAGCCTCCAGGTTCGGTGTCGTGACACCCATGGTCGCGCCGTCGTTGTTGGCGGCGACGTGCACGATCGTCCCGAGCACACGGTCGCCGTCGCGCTGCGCCGCCGCCAGCGGTTTCAGCACCAGGGCGACCGCCCCTTCCCCGGGGACGTAACCGTCCGCGCGACGGTCGAACGTGCGGCACAGCCCGTCGGCGGACAGGGCCCCGGCCGCGTCGAGCAGTCGGTAGGTGAGCGGGTCGACGAGCAGGTCCACGCCGCCGACCACGGCCAGGTCGCAGTCACCGCTGCGCAGGCTGAGGCAGGCCGCCCACAGGGCGGTGAGCGAGGACGAGCAGGCCGTGTCGAGCACCAGCGCCGGCCCCGCCAGGTCGAGCCGGTCGGCCAGCCAGGCCGCGGCGAAGTTCTGCGACCGGCCCCACAGCGTGGCGGCGGGCGGCCCGGTGGGGGACCCGGGGCCGGGGAGGGCCGCGTCGTAGCCGTAGGCGTTCATCCTGCTGCCGACGAACACCCCGGCCCGCAACCGCCGGCGGCCCCGATAGCCGGCCTCCTCGAGGGCGCGCGCCCCGATCTCCAGCATCACGCGGTGCTGGGGGTCGATGCGGACGGCGTCCTCGGCGGAGAGGCCGAACGCCTCGTGGTCGAACGAGTGCGGATCCTGCAGGAAGCCCCCGCGCAGGCCCGGGCGCGGCAGCAGGCCCGGGGCCCAGCGGGCGGCCGGGACCGGCGACACCGCGACGGTGTCGCCGGCCAGGAACGTGCGCAGGTCGGTCACGTCCTCTGCTCCGGGGAGCCGGACGGCGAGGCCGATGACGGCCAGGTCATGGGTCGGGTGGTCGGACATGTCAGGCCTTCCCGTCCGTGCGAGGGGTGTCGTCGAGTTCGGTCAGCAGGGTCCGGAGATCGGCCCCCGGTGCCGTCGCCGCGGGGGTGCGGCCCGCCGTGGTGGACGGGGAGCGCGGTGCCGTGCCGGCGACGACGTCGACGACGTCGGCGACGCCGCGGGCCCGCAACAGCACCGAGGGGTCCAGCGGGCTGCCGGTGCGGGACTCGATCGCCGCGGCGAGCTCGGCGACCGTGATGGAGTCCAGGCCCAGTGCCTCGAGCGCGACCTCCCCGGGGTCCTCGCCCAGCACCGCCCGGAACGCTCCGGAGACCGCAGAGACCGCCCGTGCACGATCCGGCGCCGTGGCGCCGAGGACGGCGGCCCCCTTCGGCCCGACCCCGTGGAGAGGGGAGCCGGGCGCCGCCGGGACCGGGTCACCGTCGCCGGGGCAGGTGGCGGCGCCGAGGAGCACCACCGCACCGCCGAGGTCGAACGAGGCACCGAACGCGGCCCGGCCCTCCTGCGGCGTGAGCGAGTGGCGGGCGGCGAAGGCCGGATCGGCGGCCATGCCGGTGCCCGTCCAGTCGGGCCAGGCGTGTGCGGTCACCCGCAGTGACGGGCCGTCCTCCCGTTCGGCCATGGCGAGCTGGTAGGCGTTCGCGGCGGCGTAGTCGACCACCCCGCGGCCGGCCTCCGGGAGCCAGCCCGCGATGGACGACACCAGTACGACCCAGCGTGCGGTGTGCCGGCGGGCGAGCGCGACGACCACGTCGGAACCGGCGCACTTCGGGGCGAGCACCCGTTCGGCGTCCGCGGGGCTCCGGCGGGTGAGCGCTCCCACCGGGTTCACCACCCCGGAGCAGTGGACGATCCCGCGCAGGGGCCCCCACCGCTCGACGAACCGGGTCACGACGGCGTCGAGCCCGTCCGGGTCGGTCACGTCGGCGCGGTCGCAGGCCACCTCCGCACCGGGGACGGTCGGTGGCTCGACGGCCGAACGGCCGACCACCCCGATCGCCCGTGCCCCGTGGGCGGCCAGCGCCGCGACGAGCTCGCGGCCCACCGCTCCGTGACCGCCGATCACCAGGTGGAAGCCGGACGCGTCGGCGTCGCGGGGGGCCGGACCCGGGAGCGGCTCGTGGCTGCGCTGCAGACGATCACCGGACCGCAGCGCCCGCTCCTCCGGTTCGGCGGGTTGCCCGGTCACGAGCGAGTACAGCTCGCCGGGCAGCGCCTCCACCGCCCGGGGATCGTCGCCCCGGACGTCCACGCTGGCCGCCGACCAGCCGCGTTCCGCGGCCGCCGCGCGTACGGCGGCGCCGCGCGCGACCGACCACGGTCGCAGCTCGGGCCTCTCCTGCGACCCGACGGCCGCGGCGCCGTGCAGCACCCACAGACAGGCCGCGCCGGTCCGCAGACCAGCGGCGACGCTGCGCAGCCGGTCCCAGAACGTGGCCGTGGTGGAATCCGGGTCGTCGAGCACGACCACGGCGTCGGCGGTGGACAGCGCCGTGGCGGGAACGCAGCCGTCGGAGACGAGCCGGGCGATCAGGGTCGCCCGCGGGACGGTTCCCCCCTCGACGAAGACGGACAGTCCGGCCGGGGGCCGGGCCGGTGGGACGCACGCCGTACGCCACACCGGACGGGCGGCGGACGGTGCGATCACCGGGTCCTGCGGCGGCCGCCCGACCGTGTTCCAGTGGTCCTCGTCGGCGAAGGGGTAACCGGGCACCGCGGTCCGTCGTGCGGTCGGTGCCGAGAAGAGCGACCAGTCCAGCCCGTCGGCACCGGTCGATGCCGCGGCGACCAGGTCCGCCGTGTCCCGTGGCGCCACCGGTGGCGGAGCGCCCCCGCCGCACACCACCGGGGCGGTCCCGTCGGCCACTGCCAGCAGCCCGGCGCGCAGCTCGGCCGCGGACCCACCGGCGACGGCGGCGCGGTGGGAGAGCTCGGCGCGTCCGGTGTTGGCGGTGTGCACGACGTCGGCGAGGTCGGTGTCGTCTCCGGTGTCGTCTCCGGTGCCGCGACCGGTGTCGTCGCCGGTGTCGCCGATCCGGTCGGCGTAGGAACGAGCCAGTCGGCGTACGCCCTCCTCGGTCGCCGCGGAGATCCGCAACGCGTGTTCCCGGGGCGGGACCGGTGTGCGCGGCCCGATCGGCGGCGGCTCCTCGATGACGACGTGGGCGTTGACGCCGCCCATGCCGAAGGCCGAGAGAGCGGCGCGGCGGGGGGTGCCGTTGCGGCGCCAGGGGGTGGGGGTGAAGAGGGGGTGGAACGGCGTGCGCTCGAAGCGGATGTGCTCGTTGGGTCGGTCCAGGTTGCGGGTGGGCGGAAGGGTGTCGTGCCGGAGGGCGAGGATGATCTTGGCGAGTCCCGCGAGTCCCGCGGCCGGCTCGAGATGACCGATGTTCGTCTTGACCGACCCGATCGCGCAGTACTGCCGCCGGGTGGTGTGGGGAGCCCACGCGCGGGTGAGCGCGTCGATCTCGACCGGGTCGCCGAGGGCAGTCCCGGTGCCGTGGGCCTCGAGGTAGCTGATGGTGTCGGGGGACACGCCGGCATCGCGCAGCGCCGCGGTGATCACTTCCTGCTGCCCCGACACCGCAGGCACGGTCAGACCGGACGTCCGGCCGCCGTGGTTGACCGCGGTGCCGGTGATGACGGCGTGCACCGGGTCGCCGTCGGCGAGTGCGTCGTGGAGCGGTCGGAGGACGACGGTCACGGCGCCCTCCCCGGGCACGAACCCGTCGGCGTCCTGGTCGAACGCCCGTGGGGACCCGCTGGGGGACAGTGCCCCCAGGTTGGTCATCGCCGTGTAGTGCAGCGGCGACAGTGCGAGCCGCACCCCACCGACGACGGCGTGGTCGCACTCGCCGTCGCGCAGGCTGCGCGAGGCGGTGTGCAGCGCGACCAGCGACGACGAGCACAGGGTGTCCACGGTGAGGCTCGGGCCGTGCAGGTCGAAGAACCAGCTGACCCGGTTCGCCAGGAAGGCGTTGTGGTTCCCCAGGCCCGCGGCGGCGTCCAGCTCACGGTCCACGTTGAACTCGCGGTAGTGCTGGTAGCTGGCACCGACGAAGACCCCGGTCCGGCGGGGCGCGGAGGTCGGGTCGACGCCGGCCGACTCCCACGCCTGCCAGGCCGTGCGCAGCAGCCACCGTGCCTGCGGGTCGAGCAGGCGGGCCTGGCGCGGGTGAAGTCCGAACAGGTCGGCGTCGAAGCCGGCGACGCCGTCGACGAACCCGCCGACCGGCCGGTCCGGCCGGTCCCACCGATCCGCGGGCGCCGGCCGCAGGGCATCGCTCTCGTCTCGCAGCAACGGCCACAGGCTGTCGATGTCGTCGGCACCGGGCAGGACACCCGCGAGGCCGATGACGGCGATGTCGTGGCGGTCCCCCGACGGTGCGACGGGCGGCCGCCTGCGCGCGGACACCGCGGGGGCCACCGCCTCCTCCACCGCCTCGACGAGCGCGGGGTCCGCGGTCAGGGGAGCGAGGGACGGCTCGTCCGCGCGGTCCTGGTGGGTGGACCGGAGGGCGGCGTCCTCCCGGGTGGCGGACGGGCCGACCTCGAGCCCGAGCGCGTCGGCGAGGGCACGGCCGTCGCGGGCGGCGAGTACCTCGACCGCCGACACCGGGGTGCCCGCGGCAGCCCCGATCTCGGCCGCGATCTCGCCGGCGAGCAGGGAGTCCATCCCCACCGCGGACAGCGGCGTGGTCACCGTGACCGAGGGGTCGGCGAGGACCCTGCGCAGGATCTCCAGCAGACCCTCCGGGGTGAGCGACGTCCCGGGGGCATCTGCGGGCGGTGATGCTCCGCCGGTGCCGGCCACCGGCCGGAACCGGATGCCCTCCAGGACGAGGACCGGGCCGTCGACGCCCAGCAGCCACGCATCGGCGACGTGCGTGCCGTCCTGCCACCCTCGCGAGCGCAACCGGAGCGAGAGCGCCTCGGCGGGATCACCGGTCGCGGTGACCCGGCCGATGCCCACCGGAAGGAGGGTGGTGTCGGACAGTGTGGGATCTCCCAGGGTCAGCACCGCCATGGCCTGCAGCGCCGCGTCGACGGCGGTGACCCGGTCGGTCGCCGGTCCCGCCCCCGGCAGCAGATCGGCGGCGACCGCCCCCTCGCCGTGCCGGATACCGCCGATGCGGCGCAGTGCTGGCGCATACCGGGTGCCGTGGGTGTCGAACCACGCGTACAGCCCGGCAGGGTCGAGCACGCGGGGGCACGGTGTCACGTCGGGGGCGGGCACCTGCGTCGGACCGGGCTCCGGACGCAGCCGGGCGATCACCCGGCCCTGCTGGTGCAGGGTCGCGACCGCACCGTCGATGATGTCGTCCAGGTCGTGCTCGGGCAGGGACGTCGCCGTCCCTCGGGCGGGGAACTCGACGTCACGCAGCACCGGGGCCCGATCGAGGCCCAGGGACAACAGCAGCGCCGCGGGCACCGTGGGCTGCCCGAAGACCTCGTGTCCCGCGATCAGCGCGGCGGCTCCGGCCGGGTCGGGGGCGGTGGACGGCGAGGGGGGCGCCGGCGTACGGAACGGGTAGGACGGCAGTGGCGCACGCCGCGCGGCGGCTCCCGGGCCGAGGGGGCCGCGGGGGCCGCCGTCGACCCAGACCCGGGCGGTCTGCGCGAGTCCAGCGACGGTGTCGTCCGCCCCGTCGGGGTGCACGACGGACCCCGGCCCGCACCCGAGCGCGCGGCGCAGCCCGTCGGCCAGCTCCTCGGCACCGCGGGCGACGATCGCCACCCGCAGCGCCAGGTGCCTGCGGCCCACCCCGGCAGAGGTGTGCAGCACTCCGGGGTCGAGGCCGTCGTGCACGGCGGCGAGCAGGTCGGTGAGGCGCCGGGTCAAGGCCTCCGGCGTGTGCGCGGACACGTGCAGGACCCCGGCCGCGCCCGGGTCGTGAACGGTTGCGACGGGCTCCGGCCAGTCCTCGACGACGACGTGGGCATTGGTGCCGCCCATGCCGAACGCGCTGATCCCGGCCCGCCGGGGCCGGTCGCCGGCCGGCCAGGCGGTCGATGTGGTGGGGATCGCCAGCACGCCCGCGGGCAGTCGGAGCCGCTCGCCGGGCCCACGGTGTCCGGCGACGGGCGGGATCTCGCCGTGACGCAGGGACAGCAGCACCTTGACCAGGGAGGCGAGCCCGCTGGCCGGTTCGAGGTGCCCGATGTTGCCCTTCAGCGCGCCGAGCAGCACCGGTGCGGCCCGGTCCGGCCCGAACACCTCGGCCAGTGCGGCGATCTCGATCGGGTCGCCGAGCGGGGTCGCCGTTCCGTGGGTCTCCACGTGGTCCACCGACGACGGGGAGAGCCCGGCGTCGGCGAGTGCGGCCCGCAGTACGTCGGCCTGCGCAGCGCTGCGTGGGACCGAGAGGGCGCCCGCACGACCTCCGTGGTTGGTGGCGACCCCACGGATGACCCCCCAGACGTGGTCGCCGTCGCGGAGTGCGTCGGCCAGTGGCCGGAGCAGGACTGCCACCGCACCCTCGCCGGGGACGAAGCCGTCCGCCGCGGCGTCGAACGGGCGCGGCAGGTTTGCGGAGAGCGCGCCGAGGCGGCTGAGACTGCGGTAGTACCACGAGGTGAGACCGACGTGGCAGGCAGCGACGACGGCGGTCGAGCACCGGCCGGCCCGCAGCGCCGACACCGCCTGCTCCAGGGCGACGAGCGAGGACGAGCACAGCGTGTCCACGGTCATCGAGGGCCCGGTCAGGTCGAGCGCGTAGGAGATCCGGTTGGCGAGCAACGCGTTCATCGAGCCCAGGGCGGTGTGCGGCCCGACCCGGTCGAGGCCGGCCGCGTCACGGTGGTGGGTGTAGGTGGCCCCGACGAACACACCGACGTCGCGCCGGTCCGCCGCTCCGCCTTCCTGCACGACCGACCAGGCGTGCTCCAGCAGCAGCTTCTGCTGCGGGTCCATCTCGGCGACCTCACGGACGGCGAGCTCGAAGAACCGCGGGTCGAGACGGTCGATGTCGCGGACGAACGCGCCGTTGCCGCAGTAGGTGCCGGTCGTGGCGGTGTCCCGGTCCTGCAGGACCTCGCCGATGTCGAAACGGTCGGCCGGGACGGGGCCGAAGGCGTCGTCGCCCCGCCGCAGCATCGCCCAGAAGTCGTCGAGGTCCTCGGCGCCGGGCAGGTCGCCGGACACCGCGACGACGGCGATCGCGCCCTCGGGCGGCTCCCGCCGCGGCCCGGGCCGCCCGGCCCGGGAGACATCGGCCGCGGGAGCGGGGTCTGGTGTGGGGACTCCGGATGCCGGTGCGACGCTGTGCCGGTCGCGGAGCGCGTCGACGACGCTGCGCACGTCGGGATGCTCCAGGAAGAGCGTGGGGGGCAGGGTCAGGCCCCAGCGCGCACCGAGGGCCTCGGTCAGCTCGACACTCGTGATCGAGTCCATGCCGAACTCGGCGAACGAGGTGTCGGGGGCCAGGTCCTCGGCACCCAGGCGGTCGACCAGCGCGGCGGTGACCTCGGCGGTGACCTCGGCGGTGAGCGGGTCGGTGCCGGCGGCCGGCGGCGGTGCCGGGCTCGGATCGGCCGGGCGGGCCGACGCGGCCGGGGGCGCGTCGGGACGGGCCTCCTCGGTACCGGGTGCTCGGTCGGGGTGGGCCACCACCACCTGTCGTTCGCCGGACAGGACCGCGGCGGTCAGCGCGTCGAGACCCTCGACCGTGCCCAGCGGCTCCACCCCCCGACGGCGGAGCTGCGCGGCGACCTCCACACCCATCCCGGTCTCGCCCCACAGCCCCCAGTCGATGCTGATCCACGGTGCGCCGAGCAGGTGGGCGGCACCGTCGAGGTGGGCGTTCGCCGCGGCGTACCCGGCCTGCCCGAGGTTGCCGAACGCGCCCGACACCGACCCGAACAGCACCGCGAGGTCCAGCTCGACCCCGTCGACGGCGGCGACGAGCTCGCGCAGACCGTCGGCCTTCGGCGCGACCACCGAGCGCAGGTCCGCGGCGGACACACCCCGCAGCAGGCCGTCGCGCAGCACCCCCGCCGCGTGCACGACTCCGCGCAGGGGCCGCCCGCCCAGTCCGGCGACGAGCTCGGCGAGGGCGCCGGGTACTGCGACGTCCACCGCGTGCGACCGGACGAGGGCGCCGTGTGCGGCGATCGCGGTGGTCGCCGACGGGGCGAGCCGCGAGCCCCCCGACCGGCTCACCAGGTGGATCTCGCCGGCGCCGTCACGGGCGAACCGTTCCGCCACGGCGAGCACGAGCCCGCCGTGCCCGCCGAGCACGAGGTAGGCGCCGTCGGCCCGGACAGGCAGTGCGGTCCCGGGCCCGGCGGGCAGGGGCTCCCAGGCGGGGCACAGTCGTACCCCGCCCCGGATCGCGCTCTCGGCCGGGCCGATCCCCAGATCATCGGCACCCACGGTCCCGGTGCCGGCGAGATCGATCATCCGCAGCGACAGCGCGGGGTACTCGACGGCCGCGGTCCGCAGCAACCCCCAGACCGACGCGCGGCCGGGGTCGGGCCGGTCGTCCGGGGCCGCCGCGGCGGCCCGCTCGGTGAGCACGACGAGCCGCAGTCCCTTCCGGCGACGCTCGGTGAGGGACCGGACGACGTGCAATGCCTCGAGAAGGTCCCGCTCCCCGTCGTCGGCGGGGTCCCCGACCGCGGTCGCCATGACGACTCCGTCCAGCCGTCCGGCAGCTGCCTCGTCCCAGAGGCGGGTGAGCCCGTCGAGGTCGGGGATCCCGTCCGCGACCTCCTCCACCCGGGAGCCGGCCGCCCGCAACGCAGCGGCGGCCTCGGCACCGGGGGACCGTGGGCCGCCGTGGTGCAGGACCACCCAGCGGCCGCCGGGTGCCGGTGCGGAACCGGGTCCGGACGGCGACCAGCGCAGAACCCTCATCGGAGCAGGTGCAGGTGCAGGGGCCGGGGTCCTGGCCGTGACGGCCTCCGACGGTGCGGCGGCCGTCGTGGGGACCCCACGCATCCGCAGCCCCACCAGCTCGGCCACGACCCGGCCGGTCCCGTCGAGGACCACGGCGTCACCGCGGCCCGTCCCGTGCTCGGCCAGCGCAGTGCGCCACGCGCGGACCGACACCTCCGGACCACGCAGGGGTGCGTGCACCACGAGCCGGTCCACCCCGACCGGGTACAGCGGGCGCAGTCCTCCCGGCGCCGTCGCCTCCTGCAGGACCACCGACGACAGCTGCAGGACCCCGTCGAGAAGCAGCGGGTGCCCGATCCACGGACGGGCGTCCGCGCTGCGCAGCACGGCTTCCGCCGCCCCGTCACCGACGACCAGTGAGGTCAGCGTGCGGTAGGAGGGTCCGTACTCCAGGCCGGCCCCCGACCAGGCCGCGTACACCAGGTGCGGGTCCCAGGTCGTACCAGCCACGGCGGGTGGTGCCGTGCCGGGCGGCGACGCGGCGGCGGACGGGGTCGCCGCCCCGACCGGTCCGCTCGTCCCGTCCGCCAGGAGCTCCACGGACCCGGCGCCCTCCCCGGAGCGGACGACCCGCACCGTCGTCGTCGCGTCCGGCGGCACCACGACCGGCCTGCGGAACGACACGCCCCGCAGCTCGGTGCCGCCCGCGGCGACCAGCGCCAGCTCGATCTGCACGGCGGCCGGGAGCAGCGCCCTGCCGTCCTTGCGGTGCTCGCCGACCAGCGGGTCGGCCTCGGTGAGGGTCAGCTGGAGCAGCTGCGAGTCGGTCATGACGCCAGGCCTCCGGAACGTCCGTCGAGGAAGGGGTGGCCGGCCGCTCCCGCGGCGCCGTCGCCCGGGGCGCCCACCACGGACGCGTCGGGCAGGGCGGAGTGCCGGATGCGGGCGAACGGATAGGTCGGGATCCGCACGCCGACGTGCGGCTTGCCCCGGTGGTGGGCAGCCGGGTCCAGCGTCGCGTCGGTCTCGTCGTGGTGGTCGGCCAGGGCACGGTGCAGCGGTGCCGTGCCCTCCTCCCGGCGCAGCGTGGAGCGGAACCGGGTCCGCCCGTCGCGCGGGGAGGCGATCCGGCGCAGCAGCGGGAGCAGCGCGGGTTGTGGGCCGATCTCCCACCAGACGTGGTCCTGCTCGTCCGGGACACGGGCGTCGAGCTCCGCCGCCGCCGGTCCGAACAGGACCGGAGCACGGACCGCTCCCGCGTAGGAGGTCGGGTCGGTGGCGGTCCCGGGGGTGTGCAGGCGTCCGCTCGCGGTCGAGGCGAACGGGATCGACGGCGGATGCAGCGCCAGTCCCGCGAGATGGTCGGCGAACGGGCCGACGACGCCGGCCATCGCCGCCGAGTGGAAGGCGTGCGCGACGGGCAGCGCGGTGGCCCGCACCGTGCCCGAGTCCAGGAACGCGGCCATCGCGACGGCCGGGCCCGTGACGGTCGTCGCGCCGGGACCGTTGTCGGCCGCGATCTCCAGGTCCGGATGGGCCGCGATCGCCTCCCGCGCGGTGTCGACGTCACCGCGGACGACGGCCATCGCGCCGGGCCCGGGCGCGGAGGCCATCAGCCGGCCGCGCAGGGCGGTGGCCCGCATGAGGTCGGGCAGGTCCAGCACGCCCGCGGCCCAGGCGGCCGTCAGCTCACCGACGCTGTGACCGACGACCGCGTCGGGGTGTACACCCCAGCTGCGGAGCAGCGTGACCAGGGCGACCTGGGTCGCCACGATCGCGGGCTGGGCCCGGTCGGTTCCGACGAGGGGATCCTCCTCCAGGAGGGTCTCCAACGGCACGTCGAGGTGACCGCGCAGGACCGCGGCGCACTCGTCGAGCACCGCCGCGCAGATCGGCTCGGACCGGCGGAGCTCCCGGGCCATACCCGGCCACTGGGCCCCCTGGCCGGTGAAGGCGAAGGTGACCGGGGTGCGCGCGCGGCGGGCACGTGCCGGCACGGGCCCCCGACCCTCGGCGACGGAGTCCAGGGCGGCGACCATCCCGTCCCGGCCGCGGGCATGCAGCAGCAGCCGCAGCCCGTGCCCCGCCCGCCCGGTGTTGGCGGTACGCGCGACGTCGTCGACCCGGTCGGCAGGACGGGCCCGCAGGTGGCCTGCGTAGGCCGCGGCCACGGCACGCAGACCGTCCTCGGACGGCGCCGTGACCCGCAGCAGGTGCGAACCGTCGGGCCGCTCGCCCGGACGCGGGGGGTCGGTGCGCGCCGGCGGCTCCTCGATGATGACGTGCGCGTTGACCCCGCCCATCCCGAACGCGGACAGCGCTGCTCGACGGGGCCGCTCGTCCCGGTGCCAGGGCAGGGGGTCGACCACGGGGAAGAACGGGGTGTCCTCGAACCGGATGTGGTCGTTCGGCCGGGCGAGGTTGAGGGTCGCGGGAATCGTCCGGTGTTCGAGGGCGAGCAGGATCTTGACGAGCCCGGCCAGGCCCGCGGCAGGCTCGAGATGGCCGATGTTCGACTTGACCGAGCCGATCGCGCAGAACTGGCGGCGGTCGGTGTGCCGGCGCCATGCCCGGGTCAGCCCGTCGATCTCGATGGGGTCGCCCAGCCCGGTCCCGGTGCCGTGCGCCTCCACCAGCGAGATGGAGTCCGGGGACACCCCGGCGTCGCGCAGGGCGGCGTCGACGACGTCGCGTTGGGCGTTGGTGGTGGGCACCGTCAGCCCGGCGGCCCGGCCGCCGTGGTTGACCGCGGTGCCGGTGACGACGGCGTGGACGGGGTCCCCGTCGACGAGCGCGTCGCGCAGCGGCTTGAGCACCACGGTGACGACACCCTCTCCCGGGACGAAGCCGTCGGCGCCGTCGTCGAACGCCCGTGACGACCCGGTGGGGGAGAACGACCGCAGACGCGAGCCGAGCTGGAAGTACTGCGGCGACAGGGCCATGTGGACCCCGGCGACGAGCGCGACGCCGCACTCGCCCTCACGCAGGCTGCGGACGGCGGTGTGCAGGGCGACCAGCGACGACGAACAGAGCGTGTCGATGGTCATGCTGGGACCGTGGAGGTCCATGAACCAGCTCACGCGGTTCGCCAGCATGGCGTTGTGGTTGCCGAGCCCGGCGGCGGTCTGGACCACGTCACCCACGACCTGGTCCCGGTAGTGCTGGTAGCTGGCGCCGACGTAGACGCCGACGGTGGTGTCCGCGGTACGCCCCGACAGACCGGCGTCCTCCAGCGCCCGCCAGGCCGACTGGATCAGGTGACGCTGTTGCGGGTCCATCCAGCCCGCGTCGGCCGGTGCGACCCGGAAGAACGACGCGTCGAACCCCTCCAGGTCGTCGACGAACCCCGCACGGCGCAGGTACACGGTGCCGGGGGTCGAGTCGGTCGCGTAGTACTCGTCGAGGTTCCAACGGTCTGCGGGTACCTCGCTCAGGCAGTCGCGGCCCTCGACGAGCACGTCCCACAGCCGGTCGACGTCCCCGGCGCCCGGGAACACCCCGTCGACGCCGATGATCGCGATGTCGTGCAGGTCGCGGTCGTCGGACACCGGACCTCGCGGACCCCGCCCGGTGCTCCGGGCCGCCGCGGGGGCGGGGACCGGCGGCGCGGGATCCGCTGGCGCGGCGACCGGCGGGTCGACCGGCGTCGGAGGCGGTGTGCGATCCGACCCGGGGGGCCCGCCGGTCCCGGCCCCGTCGTCGGAACCGGCCCCGTCGTCGGAACCGGCGTCGCCGTCGGACCCGGGCGCGGACGTCACGCCGTAGACCTCGGCCAGCTCCCGCACCAGCCCGTCCAGCGTGCCGACCTCCAGCACCAGCGTCATCGGAAGGGCCACACCGAGCCGGTCCCGCAGGTCCTGGGCGACGGACACGGCCAGCATCGAGTCCAGACCGAGGTCCTGCAGCGGCCGGTCGGGCTCGATCTCGGCGGGATCCACCTCCAACGCCCGGGCGACCCACTCCGCCACAGCGGTCCCGAGGTCCCGCGCGCCCACGGGCACCCGGCTCCCTCCGCCGGCGTCCCGCACCGGACCGGCAGCCGGCGCCCCGTTCGACGCGGGTGCCCGTGGCGGCACGGTCGTCCCGCCGGGACCCGGACCGTCCGCGGCCGACCCGGTCGCGTCGCTCCCGGGTGCGGTGCCCTCCGCCGCGGTGAGGCGGGTCCAGGTCACCCGTTCGGCCCGCAGGAGCACCTGCCCGTCCGCGCTGACGGTGATGTCGGCGGTGACGGTGCGGTCCTCCCCGGTGCCGCGGTCGACCCGCTGTGCGTGCACGGTGACCCGCGAGGGCAGCGGCCCGTACACGGCCAGCCGCTGCACGGAGAACGGCACGTAGAGGCCCGACGTGCCGCAGGCGGCGAGCGCGACCTGGAAGGCGCCGTCGATGAGGGTCGGTTCGAGGGCAGCGGTGCCGTCGCCCACCAGCGCGAGCTCGCCGGAGGCGACCCCGTCGCCCACGACGAGTGTGTGCAGGCAGCGGAACCGCTCGCCGTAGTGCAGGCCGTGCCGCTCCAGGTCGAGATGGAACGCGGCGACATCGGCCGGGACACCGTCGGACGGGGCCGGGACGACCGGCCGCGCCGGGACGGTGTCGAGCAGCCGGGCGTCGCACACCAGGACCCCGGCGTCGTCGCGGAACCGAACGGCCCCGTCCTCGAGCCGCCCGGTCAGGCCGGTGGGAGGGCTGACCACGGCCCGGAACGTCATGTCCTGCAGCGCGAGGGGCAGCCCTCCGCGCAGGTCCACGACCTTCTGCGGGTACGCCGCGCCCGGCAGCACCCGGGACCCCAGCACCACGTGACCCTCGGCCTCGGGGAGGTCGGCCCACTCGCGTTCGCGGAGCCCGCCGAACAACGATGCGACGGCGCCCAGAGCCGCGCCGGGATGGGCCGGCCCCCCGCGCCGCGCCGTTGCGGTGATCGCGGCGGGGGCCGCGGCCGGACGTTCCATCCAGAGGTGGCGCTCCTCCAGGGGAACGGTCGGGATCCGCACCGTGCGTGCGGGTCCGGTGACCACGGGGTGCTCACCCGCGACGAACCGCCTCGCCGCCTCGTCGAGGTCCGTGCGGTCCACGCCGGTCACGGAGAACGTCCCCGGCGGCGCCGTGGGGTTCGTGACCCCGGTGTGGCTCGACCGACTGTCGCGGTTGCCCGCGAGGAACAGCATCAGCTTGTCCTCCGCCTGCTCCGCCGAGTCGACGACGCAGGCGAACCGGTGGTGACCGTGGCGACGGCGCAGCGCGGTGGCGCACAACGCCGCGATCGCGGGACGGTGCTCGGACCGCAGGAGCATCAGGAACCGCTCGGCGAGCCGGTGCAGCGCGCGTTCCGAGCCGGCCGAGAGCACCAGCAGCCCGAGGACGCCGTCGTCGTGCACCGCGGCGGGGGCGGCGGCGAGCACCGCGTGTGCGTTGACCCCGCCGAACCCGAAGCTGCTGACCCCCGCCACCCGGGGACCCGTCCAGGGAACGGTTCGGTCCGGGACGAACAGCGGCGAGTTCTCGAACCGGAAGCGGGCGTTCGGGGTCTCGATCCCGGGCGTCCCCGGAACCCTGCCGGCCTGCAGGGCCAGCACGGTCTTGATCAGACCCGCCAGCCCCGCGGCGGGCTCCAGGTGGCCGATGTTGCTCTTCACGGAGCCGATCGGCACCGATCCTGCGGCGGCCGGGCCGAGGGCATCGCCGAGTGCCTCGAGCTCGACCAGGTCGCCGAGCCGGGTCCCGGTGCCGTGCGCCTCGACGTAGCCGATGCCGTGCGGGCCGATCCCCGCGGCCGACAGCGCCTCCCGGACGACCTCGGTCTGGGCCGGCCCGTTCGGAGCGGTGAGGAATCCGGTGCTGGCACCGGTGTGGTTCACCGCGACGCCGCGGACCACGGCCAGGACGGCGTCGCCGTCACGGACGGCGTCGGAGTACCGCTTCAGGACGACGGCGGCGGCGCCCTCACCGCGGACGTACCCGTCGGCCTCCTCGTCGAACGCCCGGCAGCGGCCGCGCGGCGAGAGCATCCCGTTGCGCGCGAAGGACCGGGACTTGGACGGGGTGAGGATGAGATTGGCCGCCGCGACCACGGCCGCGTCGCTCTGCCGGGCGCGCAGCTGCAGCACCGCCTGGTGCAGGGCGACCAGGGACGAGGAGCAGGCGGTGTCCAGGCAGAAGCTCGGGCCGGTCCAGTCGAAGACGTGGGAGACCCGGTTCGCGAGCAGCGCCATCGCCGAGCCGGTCGCCGCGTGCGGGTCGGCGTGGCCGTCAGCGGCGGCCACGAGCTCACCGAAGTCGCTGGCGATGGTCCCGACGAACACCCCGGTGCGACGTCCGAGGGACACCGGATCGTGCGGCCGACTCGACGGCCTCCGCGGTGACGGTGAGCAGCAGCCGCTGCAGCGGGTCGGTACGGCGGGCCTCGCGGTCCGACATCCCGAAGCGGTCCGCGTCGAACAGCTCGACGCCGGCCAGCCAGCCGGCCGTGGTCGGGTCGTCGTCGGACCACAGTGAGCCCCAGCCCCGGTGCCCGACCGGGGCCGTGCCGATCGAGACGTGACCGGCGGTCAGGGACGCCCAGAACTCGTCCGGGGTGGCCGCGCCGGGGAACCGGCAGGCCATGCCCACCACGGCGATCGGCTCGTCGGCGGCCGTCTCCCGTGGAGGCACCACCGCGTGCCGGTCGTGCACCGGCACGGACGGCACGCCGCGCTCGCCCGTGTCCGTCGTCGGTGGCGGGGTGTGCGTCGCGGTGGGCGCAGGCGTGCTCCTACCGGCGACGACGTCGGCCTTCCCCCGGGACGGCCCGGACAGGCCGAGGAGCTCGGCCAGCCGCGCCGGGGTTCCGGTCGCGAGGATGTCCGTCGGCCCGACCGCGGTCCCGAGCCGGCGGGTGAGTGCGGTGGCCGCGGTGACGACGGTGATCGAGTTACCGCCCAGGTCGAAGAAGCCGTCGGTCGCCCCCAGCGCCGCGATGCCCAGCACCTCGCCGAGCACCTCGCCGGTCACGGCCACCGGATCGGCCGGGGCCGGTGCTGCGACGGCTCCTGCCGGTCGGGCGGTCTCGACGGGCAGGACGGGCTCGACCGCCGGCGGCGCGACCGCGGGCCGCGCGACGCCGGCGCTCAGGACGGTGTCCCGGGTGGGGACCGGCAGCCGTGCCCGGTCGATCTTGCCCTTGCCGGTGAGCGGGAACCGCTCGATCGGGACGAAGGCAGCGGGGATCATGTAACCGGGCAGCTCGCGGCGCAGCGCCGCGACCAGATCCTCGCGGTCGCAGTCGCCCCTCGTCGTGAGGTAGGCGGTCAGCGCAGGCTCGCCGGTGCCTTCGAAGGCCGTCGCCACGACGACCGCGGAGCCGACCGACGGGTGGCATTCGAGCACCGCCTCGATCTCGCCGGGCTCGATACGGAACCCGCGGACCTTGACCTGCGCGTCCACCCGTCCGAGCCACTCCAGGCCGCCGTCGGGATGCACCGCGACCAGGTCACCGGTCCGGTAGTACCGGGTGCCGCTGCGCGGGTCGCGCACGAACACCTCGGCGGTGCGGTCGGGGCGGTTCACGTAGCCGCGGGCGAGCCCGGCTCCCGAGAGGTGGAGCTGCCCGGTCCCTCCTGGGGCGACCGGTGCGAGGTCGTCGTCGAGCACGTGCAGCCCGATCCCGGGCAGGGCCGCCCCGAGGCCGATCACTGCGGGGTCGTCGATCCTGGCGCAGGAGACCCAGATGGTCGCCTCGGTGGGGCCGTAGAGGTTCCAGAGGGCCCGTCCGCCGAGGAGCTTCTCGGCGACCGACCGGGGGAGGGCCTCGCCACCGGACAGCACCGTCAGGTCCGGGTGCGGTGTCCAGCCGGCGTCGAGCAGGATGCGCCAGAGGCTGGGGGTCGCCTGGGCGACGACGACGTCGGCCAGCAGCCCCGACAGCCGCGCCGGGTCCGAGGCCTCGGCGCGCGAGGCGAGCACCACACTGCCGCCGGTGGTCAGGGGCAGGAGCAGCTCCAGCAAGGAGATGTCGAACGCCAGTGTCGTGTGGGCGAGGACGCGGTCACCGGGGGCGCTCCCCAGCACACCGGCGATCCCGGTCAGGAAGTTGCCCAGCGCGGCGTGCTCGATCTCCACGCCCTTGGGCTCACCGGTGGAACCACTGGTGAACAGCACGTAGGCGAGGTCACCGGGTCGCACGACGGGCGGGACGGCGAGCGCCCGCCCGTCGTCGGGTCCGATGCGCCGCACCTCGCCGAGCTCACGGCCGAGTCCTTCGCACGCCTCGTCGACGAGGACGGGGCCCGCCCCTGCCACCTCGAGGTAGCGCTGCAGCCGCTCCCGGGGGAATCCCGGGTCGAGCGGGAGGAACGCCGCGCCGCAGCGCAGCACACCGAGCAGCGCCGGCAGCAGGTCGGGCCCCCGGTCGGACAGGACCCCGACGACGTCGCCCGGGCCGACGCCGGCCTCGTACAGCGAGGCCGCGACCGCGTCGCCCCAGCGGTCCAGCTCGGTGTAGCTGAGCGTCCGTCCTCCACAGCGGACGGCGTCCGCGTTCGGGCGGCTCGCCACGACGGCGTCGAACAGGTCCAGCACCGTCGGTGCCGGTGCGGGATCCTCCTGCGGGTCCGCGGTGGGGACCGCGACGACGTGCTCGGCCGGCTCGGTGCCGGCGAGTGCCTGTCGGGCCGCCTCCTCGACCTCCTCGGCCAGCTCGAGCGCGGCGGCCCCGTCCAGCCACGTCGCGCGCACGCACAGGAGCGGGGCGGTCCCCGCCACCGACACCAGCGCCACCTCGGTGTCCGAGTCGATGGACGCGTCCTGCTCGTGCTCGCGGCGCAGCAGCGCCGCCCGGGTGAAGGAGGGCAGGTCGGAGCCGAGCGGGCGGGGAGCGAGCCCGGCGCGGATCTCCAGGTCGGCGACGTAGCCCACCCGCTCGTCGGCCTCGGCGCAGGCGCGCTCGAAGGTGTGGCGGTCCGAGTCGTCCCAGCGGACCGGGACGCGTTCCACCACCAGCTGGGAGGTGATCCGTCCCGACTCCTGCGCCGCGGCCGTCGACCAGGCCACGTCGAAGCTCCGGGCACCGGTGCGCCGGGACAGCACGCGCAACAGGGACTGCTCGACGACAGCGGTCTCCTCGGGCGCGGCGGGCACCAGGGTCAACGGCAGCCGGGTGTAGTGGGCCGTCGCGGCGGAGAAGTCGCCGGCGGAGATCGGGAGGGGACGGATCCGGTCGAGCCGGTCCCGCCACCAGGTCTCGTGCCGGCGCACCGCGTCGAGCGTCGCGGCGACGGCGGCGAGCCGCGGCGCGTCGACGGGCGGCAACGGCGCGCCCACGACCGCCCCGAGCCGCTGCGCCGCGGCGGTCCCGGACAGGCTGCTGCCGTCCGGGTCGAGGAAGTCCGAGAGGACCAGGTCGGCGTCGGTGCCGGACACGGTGATCGAGGACGGGAGAACGGCGGCGACAGCGGGAGCGGCCCGGTGCGCGTCCCGCGCGGCCGCCCGCAGCTGACGGCACAGCACCGCCCCGGCGCCGGTCAGCACAGCCGGGATGCCCAGCGGGTTCGGGAAGGAGCCGAAGTCCATCGCCCGGCCCAGCCGCTCCGCCCGGTCGGCCGGGGTGCCGGGGTGGACGAGCCCGTCGTCCATCCGGGCCGAGCGCCGGTGGAACCGCCGGTCACGTCCGGCCACGTCGACCGGGGTCGGCAGCGACCGCCGTGCGAGGTCGTCGACGATCTCGCCGAACAGCGCGATTCCCGCCTCGGTGGACTCCCAGGTGAGCGACAGGCCGGTCGCGTGGGGCCGTACCGGGAACCACCGCTCGGCGAGCACCGCCCCCGCGTCGACCTGCTCCGCCATGACGTGCCAGGTCACCGCGTGCCGGACCGCGCCGTCGAAGACCGCCCAGGCCGCGACGTTGCTGCCGGCGTAGCGCGGGAGCGGACCGTCGTGGAAGTTCACCGCCGCTATCGCCGGCAGTGCGAGCACCTCCGGGGAGAGGACCTGCTGGTTGACGATGCTGAACAGGAAGTCGGCCGGCTCGGCCGACAGCGCGGCGACCAGGTCGGACGACGCCGGGCGGCAGGGGATGCCGTGCCCGGACGCCCACGCCTCGACCAACGGGTCGTCGCTGAACACACCGCGGACGGTCGCCCCGGCCGCCAGCAGCGCGTCACCACAGCGCGTGAGGACCCGCGTCCCGCCCAGGAGGTGGCAGCGGGCGCTCACGTCGCAGTCCCCGTTCCCCCGGTGGCCCGGGCGACCCAGGCGTCGATCTGGGACACGACCTCCTCGTCGAGCGAGAGCTGTCCGGGGCTCCACAGCGGGTTCGACAGCCCCCGGTGGGTGCGCTCGCACAGCTCCCAGTCCTCGTGGTTGGCCTTGTCCCACAGGGCGAAGACCGCTTCGTGGGAGAAGTCGGGACGAGCGGTCTCCGACGGGTGGAAGAGCCAGAAGTGGCGGACGGTGCAGGTCGCGGGGCTCTCCGGCCACACCCACTGCGCCATCACGTAGTCCGCCGTGAAGCCGAACAGCAGGTTCGGGAGGATCGTGATCCAGTTGATCTTCTGCAGGTCGCCCTCGGGAACCGACGGGATCGGGCGCCTCTCGCTGCGTCCGGTCGAGGACACCGAGTTGTAGCCCTCGCGGATGACCTGCCAGGCACCCACGAGGTCCCCACCGAGCATGTAGGTGCCCGCGTCGTCGAAGTCCGTGACGCGGTGCAGGTCCTTGTGCGCGGTCGGGAAGTGCAGACTCTCGTTGACGTTGTGGGCGACCAGCTTCCAGTTCGACGCGACGGGATAGTCCTTGGCCTGCACGACCCGGAGGTCGGCGAGCTCGTAGGCACGGGCGAACTCGCCGAACTCGGCGAGCGCGTCGTCGAGGTCCGGGGCGTCGTCGGAGAAGCAGACGAACACCAGACCGAAGCGGATCTCGGTGCGGATCGGGATCAGACCGTTCTCGCCCTTGTCGAAGAAGTGGTCCAGATAGGTGCCGTTGAGGCTCTTCAACGCCCCGTTCCGGTCGTAGACCCAGCAGTGGTAGAGGCAGACGATGCTCTGGCGCCGCCCGGTCGGCTCCTCGACGAGCTTGTAGCCGCGGTGCCGGCAGTAGTTGTGGAAGGCCTGGACACCCTCGTCGCCGTGGATCAGCAGGATGGAGCCGGTGCCGATGTCGAGCGTCGTGTAGCTGCCCTTGTCGCCGAGCCGCGACACGTGGTCGACGGGGAGCCAACGACGGCCGTAGATCTCCTTCATCTCCCGGCGGAACTGCTCCTCGCCGGTGTAGAACTCGTGGGAGCGGCCGGTACCGCCGGTGGCGAAGTAGTCGCGGTCGGGATCCTGCTCACCGATGCGGTCGAACATGCTGGGGACGCTGGTCATCGTGGGCTCCTCGCGGCGGGCGGGTGACGGTCAGGCCGTGGGGTCGTAGACGCGCCGCTCCTCGGGGAGGCCGGCGTCGTCGTAGAGGGCCTGGAGCCCCTCGGGGGAGAAGATCTCGTGGTCGGGGACCCCGCCGGCGATCCAGCCGAGCATCGCGGTCGTCCACCGCTCGGTGGATCCGGCGGCCTCCAGGACCGCCTGGAAGAAGGGCGGCAGCTCGTCGAGCTCGGCGACGGTCGTGGTGTAGTCGTAGAGCACCGCGGTGTCCTCGTCACGGCGCTTGCCGTACTCGGCCAGCGCCGCGGAGGGGTCGGTCTCGCCGGACGCGGACCGGGTGACCGCGTCGGCGAGCATCTCGGCCTGCAGGAACGCATCGGTAATGCCCCAGCCGGTCAGCGGGTCCTTGTGGTAGCCCGCGTCGCCCACCAGGGCCCAGCCGGGACCGGCTGCCTGACGGTAGAAGTTGTCCGGGTACCGCATCGGGACGAAGGGCTCGAGCGTCCGGCCGCGGTCACGCATCTGCTCGCCGAGCTCGGGGGCCACGTCGTCCAGCACGGCCTGGAAGTGACGGGGCACGTCCTGACGGAACTCGCGCAGCAGATCCTTGCGCCCGATCACGGCGACGAGCTGGCCACCGTTCGTGGGCCACGTCCCGGCCCACGTCCCGTGGTGCCCGGTCCGGTGGTGCATGCCCCAGTCGTCGAGACCCTCGAAGTAGGAGTAGTAGGTGAACCCCGCGGCCGGACGGACGTTGTAGGTCTCCGCACCGACGCGCTTCGCGATCGTCGAATGGGCCCCGTCCGCCCCGACGACGAGCGCTCCGCGGAACTCCTGGTCGGTACCGGAGCCCGAGCGCCCCCGGACCCCGACGACCCGCCCGTCGTCCCAGATCACGTCGGTCACCGCGAAGCCGTCGACGACCTCCGCACCGGCGCGGCGTGCCGCGTTGACGAGGATCTCGTCGAGCACCACCCGACGCGGGCAGTAGACCGCGTCGATGCCGTCGACGGGGTCGGCGAAACCGATCATCGTCACGTCACGGTGCGCGTAGTGCATCGACCGGGACGCGGGTGTGCCGGCCGCGACGACCTCGTCCAACAGGTCCCATGCCTGGAGCCGGGCGAGCCCGGCCTGGTGGAGGTAGTGGGTCGAGACGGTGTCCGACGGCAGCGCGGAGCGGTCGAGGACGAGCACGCGGTGGCCGCGCCGGGCCAACAGCATGGCCAGCGGGGCTCCCCCGCACCGGGCTCCCACGATGATCGCGTCGTACATGCTGGTGCTCCTTGTCGGTCGGGTGTCGGGCGAGGTGCCCGACGGTGTCCGGTGCCCTTGGTACGCACGCCGCGCCGGGGCGACCGCTCAGAAGTGCGCGTCGGGACGAGCCGCCGGGGGAGTGCTCAGAACTGCGCAGGGGAGTGGTCGGTCGCGTCCTAGCGTCGGTGTCGCGAACCGTGGAACAGGGAGGAGCGGCCCGTGACCGCCGTGGAGAACCGTCCGTCCGACCAGGCGGCACCACCTACGCTTCGTGGGCTGGTCGAGGACCTGCACCGCCGCCGGGCCGCCGTCGTGGAGGGGGAGGCCGAGGCCACCGCCCGGCAGCACGCACGGCGCAAGCTGACGGTGCGCGAGCGGCTCGACCTGCTGTTCGACGAGGGGTCGTTCGTCGAGGTGGAGCCGATGCGGCGGCACCGGGCGACCGCGTTCGGGATGGACCGCAGGCGGCCCGAGACCGACGGCGTCGTCGCGGGCTGGGGCACGGTGCACGGCCGGACGGTCTTCGCCTACGCGCACGACTTCCGGATCTTCGGGGGCTCGCTCGGTGAGGCGCACGCCGAGAAGATCCACAAGGTGATGGATCTGGCGCTGTCCGCCGGCGCCCCGCTCGTGTCGCTGAACGACGGGGCCGGCGCGCGCATCCAGGAGGGGGTGACGGCGCTCGCGGGCTACGGCGGCATCTTCCGGCGGAACGTGGCCGCCTCGGGGGTCATCCCCCAGATCAGCGTGATGCTGGGGCCGTGCGCGGGCGGGGCCGCCTACTCCCCGGCGCTGACCGACTTCGTGTTCATGGTCCGCGACGTGGCCCAGATGTTCGTGACCGGACCCGACGTGGTGGCCGCGGTGACCGGTGAGCAGATCGGGCACGATGCCCTGGGCGGTGCCGACGTGCACGCGACGAACGGCGTCGCGACCTTCGTGCACGACGACGAGGCGACCTGCCTGCTCGACGTCCGCCACCTGATCGCCCTGCTACCCGCCCACGGCGACGAGTCACCGCCCGCGACGCGGGTGGAGGACCCGCCCGAGCGGACCTGCGAACGACTCCTGGACCTGGTTCCCGCGGACCCGTCGAAGCTCTACGACATGCGGGAGGTCGTCGAGGACATCGTCGACGACGGGGAGCACATGGAGCTCCACGAGCTCTGGGCACCCAACGTGCTGTGCACCCTCGCGCGGATCGGCGGGCGGGTGGTGGGCATCGTCGCGAACCAGCCGCTCGCCCAGGCCGGGGCGCTGGACATCCCGGCGTCGGAGAAGGCGGCCCGGTTCGTCCGGACCTGCGACGTCTTCAACATCCCGCTGGTCACCCTCGTCGACGTGCCCGGCTTCATGCCCGGCACCCGCCAGGAACACGGGGGGATCATCCGGCACGGCGCGAAGCTCCTCTACGCCTACTGCGCCGCGACGGTGCCCCGGATCCAGGTCATCCTCCGCAAGGCCTACGGCGGCGCCTACATCGTGATGGACTCCCGCTCCATCGGGTGCGACGTGTCCTTCGCGTGGCCGAGCAACGAGGTGGCCGTCATGGGCCCCGACGGGGCGGCCAACGTCATCTTCCGCCGGGAGATCGACCAGGCCGAGGACCCGGAGGGCGTCCGCGCCCGACGCACGGCGCAGTACCGGCAGGAGCTCGTGCACCCCTACTACGCGGCCGAGCGAGGCCTGGTCGACGACGTCATCGACCCCCGCGACACCCGGAGGCTGATCCACCGGACGCTGGACATGCTGAGCGACAAGCACGTCGGCGACGCGGCGCGGCACGGGAACCCGCCCCAGTGAGTGCGCAGGCGGCGCCGGACGTGCGGGTACTGCGCGGCGCACCCACCGACGACGAGCTGGCCGCGTTGATCGCCGTGCTCGCGGCGGCGGCCGGGACGGTCCGGCGCACGTCGTGTCAGGCGGTCCCGCGACGGTCTCGGCGCCCCCGGCGTCGAGGGCCGGGGCGACCGCCCTGCGCAGCCCGGGCGGCGGCCGGTCGGCCGCCGCTCACCCGGAGTGGCCGGTCCAGACCGCGTAGCCGTGCGGGGCGATCTGCAGTACGACGTCCCGGCTGACCCCGGGGCCGGCGGTCCCGGCGTCGACCGTGATCTCGTCGGTGGTGACGGCGACGCCCTGCGCGGCGAAGTACCGGCGGGCGTCGATCACGATGCGGACCGGCAGCCGATGGCGGTCGGGCCCCGTCTCGGTCAGCAGTCCCGTGCCGTCGGTCAGCGCGACGCGGGCGAGCTCCCAGCAGCCGTCCACCTCGTACTCCACCCGGGCCTGGACCTCCGCCGCCGGGCGGCCGTGCAACAGGTCGTACACCCGGAGCGTCAGTGTCATCGGGACGCACCGCCATCAGGCCGGTCCGATACCGCCGTTCGGCGGTCCACGAGGACGACGCTCGGCTGAACGGACGATGCGTAATCCCCGTTTCGTCCGCTGTGTGCCACTCGTTCGTGGACTTCTTCGAACAGCATCTCTACTGTCGGTAATGCTTTCACGGCGTATCGCGGCAGTGGCCATGGGGGGCGTCCGTGCGACTGCGGGTTCTCGGCGTGCTGGACGTCCAGCGCATGACGGGTCAGGCCGTGGACCCGGGAGGGCCTCGGCTGCAGATCGTCCTCGCCTGTCTGCTGCTCGACTGTCCCGCGACGGTCTCGACCGAACGGCTGATCGACGCGGTGTGGCCGGACGCTCCGCCGGCAACGGCCCGGAGCCAGATCCAGATCTGCGTCTCGCACCTGCGGCAGCGGCTGGGGACCGCCGTGGCCCGGATCGTGACCCGACGCGCCGGGTACGCCCTCGAACCCGGCGCGGCCGAGCTGGACCGGCTGGAGTTCGAGCGCGCCGTCGACCGCGCCCGCGAGCTCGTACGGGCCGGCAGATCCAGTGAGGCGGTCACCGTCCTGCGCGGTTCCCTCGCCCTGTGGCGGGGGCCCGTCGTCCTCCCGGAGATCACCAGTCCCGCCGTCCGCGACAGGGCCGTGGTGCTGGAGGAGAGCCGCGCCGTCGTGATCGAGGAGCTGGCCGCGCTGATGCTGGCGAACGGCAGGCACTCGGAGCTGGTACCGCTGCTCAGCCGCGAGATCCTCGACTACCCGCTGCGCGAGCAGATGCGCAGCCAGCTCATGCTGGCGTTGTTCGGAGCCGGCCGGCAGGCCGACGCGCTGCGGGAGTACCGGCGTGCCCGTGACGTGTCGATCGCCGAGCTCGGCATCGAACCCGCCGAGCCGCTGCGCTCGCTGGAGGCCGCGATCCTGCGCGGCGACTCCTCGTTGCTGCAGGGCCCGTCGCCGGCCGCGTCGGCTCCCGCGATGCTCCCGGCGGGCGTCGGTGACTTCACGGGCCGCGAGGCCGCGGTCCGTCGCATGCTCGGTGTGATCCGCTCGAGCACCCGGGGCCGCAGCGCCGCCGCGGTGCTCGTCCTGTCCGGGCACGGCGGGGTCGGCAAGTCGGCACTCGCGCTGCACCTGGCGCACCGCACGGCCGACAGGTTCCCCGACGGCTGCTTCTACGCCTCGATCGGCAGCGACCCGGCCGGTACGGACCGGGCGCTCGAGCGCTTCCTGCGGGCTCTGGGGACTCCGCCCCAGCTCATCCCCGAGTCGTCGGACGAACGGCACGCGGCGTTCCACGAACGCATCGCCGGGCGGTCGGTCCTGATCGTCGTCGACGACGCGACCGTGGAGTCGCAGCTGCTCCCTCTGGTCCCCCCGGGCCCGGGGAGCGCGCTGATCGTCACGAGCAGGCGGCGACTGACCGCCCTCCCGGGCGCCACCCGCTTCGAGGTCGGAGCGTTCGCCCCTGCCGAGTCGATGGCGCTGCTGGAACGCATCCTCGGGTGTGAACGCATCGGGGCCGATCCCGAGGCCGCCCGCACCCTCGCACGGTTCTGCGGGCACCTGCCGCTCGCGGTGCGGATCGCGGCGGCCCGGCTCGCCGCCCGTCCGCACTGGACGTTGCGCGCCATGTGCTCGCGCCTGGCCGACGACTCCATGCAGCTGGACGAACTCCAGCACGGGGACATGGCGGTGCGGGGGAGTCTGCTCCTGACCTACGAGTCGCTGGCCCCCGAGGCCCGCCGACTGCTGCGGCTGCTGGCGCTGCTCGACACCCCCCGCACCGGCGGGTGGGTGTGCGCGGTGCTCCTGAGCTGCGACGGACGTACGGCGGAGAGGCATCTCGACGAGCTCGTGGAGCTGCACCTGCTCGAGATCGTCGAGGTCGGCTCGGACGATCCCCTGTCCGGTCAGTTCCGGCTGCACGAGCTGGTCCGGTTGTTCGCCCGCGAACGCGCGATGGTCGAGGAGACGCCGTCCGGTCGGGTCGAGGCCATCACCCGGGTCGTGCGGGCGTTCCTGCGGCTGGTCGAGCAGACCCATGTCCACGAGTACGGCGGGGATCTGCTGCTGCGGAGCGATGGGCTGCCGGGCGACGGGCCGCGGCCGGGGGCGGACCGCCGCGCCGCCGACCGACTGCCGGTCGAGCCGCTCGCCTGGTTGCGGCGTGAACGCGCTGCCCTGGTCGCCACCGTCTCCCAGGCATCGGCGCTCGGGCTGCACACCGAGTGCTGGTCCCTGGCCGTCACGGCGGTGGTGCTGTTCGAGGCGTACGGCTTCTACGACGAGTGGCGCTCGACCCACCTCACCGCGCTCAGCGCGGTGGTCCGGGCGGGGGACCACCGCGGCGAGGCGGCCGTCCGCTACTCGCTCGGGTCCCTCGAGCTGTTCGAGCAGCGCTACGGACGGGCGCGGGTCGACCTCGACCGGGCCGCCGAGCTGTTCACCGACCTCGCCGACGAGTACGGCCGGGCTCTCGTGGACCGCAACCTCGCCATCCTCGATCGGCTCACCGGGGACTTCGACCGGTCGTGCCAGCGGTCCCGGGCCGCCCTGGTGGTGCTGCGGTCGCACGGTGACCGGTCCGGGGCGGCACACGTGTTGGCCAACCTGGCCCAGCTCGCGATGGACACCGGCCGGGTCGACGAGGCGCTGGCGGTCATCGAGGACGCCGCACGTGCGGTGGAGGACCTGCCCAACCGCAGGCTCGCCGCGCAGATCACCCACCGGCGCGGGCTCGTCCATCTCCGCCGCGGCGAGGGCGAGACCGCCGAGGCGTTGTTCGACCGGGTGCTCACCTTCGCCCGCGCGGTCGACGACCGGTCGGCCGCGTTGCACGGGATGGTCGGACTCGGTGAGGCGCTGGAGCTGCGGGGAGACCCGGTCGCGGCGCGCCGGTCGTTCGAACAGGCCGCCGTCCTCGCCGAGAGCCTGGGCGAGAAGCGGATGCGGGCCCACGCGCTGCTCGCCATCGGTCGCCTCGACCTCGGCCTCGGCGACCGTGCCGCAGCGGCCGCTGCTGCGGTCCAGGCACTGGACGTGATCGAGGGGGCGGGCCTGACACTGCTCGAGGACCAGTGCCGCGCCGCCCTGGCCGTGGCCCGTGGTGACGCCCCGGGAGGAGCCGCGGGGCGTACGCGACCGCCGGCCTGACCTCGGGGGCGTCCTCATCAGTCCCAGACCGTGTTGCGCGGTCGCCGTGGGGAGGTGGTGGATCTGGTGGGTGTGTGCGTCATGACCGGTCGGCTCCTTCGTGGTGGTGGTGGACCGTTCCCGGCGGTCTGTGACGGTCAGCCGGCGTCGGCTCGGGCGTCGAGGTAGAAGCGCAGTGCCGCCGGACGGACCCGCAGCACGCGGCCGGTCCGGAACTCGACGGCCCCCGCCTCCTCGAACCGGCGCAGGAAGTACCCGACCCGGGACCGGGTCGTGCCGACGATGTGCGCCAGCTCCTCCTGCGTGATGCGGTCGTGGATGGTCACCCCGGTCGGCCCCGCGCGGCCCAGTCGGTGGGCCAGGTCGAGCAGGGTCACACCCAGGCGGTGCTCGCTGTCGTCGGTGACGAGATGGCTGATCGAGGTCTGCTGTTCGGCGAGCCGGCCCGCCAGGTGCTGGATGAGATGCCGGTGCAGTACCCGGCCGTCGAGAGCCCGGAAGAGCGCCTCGGCGGAGAACCTCAGCATGTCGACCGGGTCCATCGCCACGGCCGTCTCGGTGCGTGCGCCGTCGAGGAGTGCGAGCTCCCCGACGACCTCCCCGGCACCGTAGATGCGGAGCAGGCACATCTTCCCCGACCGGGAGTGCACGATGGTCTTCACCCGTCCGGTGAGGACGAGGTAGATCGACTCGTCGGGGTGCTGTCCGCGGTACACGGTGCTCCCCTCGGCGAACGACGTCCGGGTGTAGGACAGCTGTCCTCTCCGGACAAGCTCGCCGAGCAGGTCCGGGAACTCCGTCCGGCTCGACGTCCCGATGTTCCCGGGGCGGCGGGCCGGCAACGGTTCCGCCTGACCCACCACCCTGTGCGCGAGCTCCCCCACAGCGCCTCCACGGCGTATCGGACTCCTGCCCGGTCTGGGCGGTGAGTTCGGTACGTCCGACCGTAGGTGTGTGGGCTATCAGGGCCCTATCGAGCTGTATGTCCGATACGGCGGCGGCAGCGGTGATCGGTGCGGGTCGCCCGATCACCGCGCCGAGCCGGTCAGCTCCTGGTGCGCAGACCCAGCACGATCGCCACCGCCATCACGGCGGACAGCACCGCACTGACCAGGCCGATCGTCGACAGCGACGAGGTGAACGCCTGGGTGCCCGCTGCGACCAGCTCTCCGGCCTCCGTGCCGGGGAGCCGGCCGGCAGCCTCCACGGTGCCGGCGAAGGTGTCGGCACCTCCCGCCTCTCCTCCGACAGGGGATCCCACGAGCTGAGTGCGGTAGATGAACGTGCCGAGCGCGCCGAGCACCGCGACGCCCAGTGCCATGCCCAGCTCGGTCGCGGTCTCGGAGACGGCGGCCGCCGAGCCCGCCTTCTCCGGCGGGGAGGAGCCGACGATCAGGTCGGTGCCCAGGGCGATCAGCGGGCCGCCACCGGCGTAGGTCAGGCTGAATCCGACCACCGCCACCCACAGTCCGGTCTCCGGGCCGACCGTTGCGAGCATCAGGTGTCCGACGATGGAGATCAGGAGACCGCCGGCGACGATGTGGGCCGGCGCGAAGCGTCCGGCCAGGGCCGGAGCGGCCATCGAGGTCACGATCAGCCCGAGCGCCGCGGGCAGCAGCCAGAGGCCGGCCGCCATGGGGGACTGCCCCTGTGCCAGCTGCAGGTACTGGGTCACGTAGAGGTAGGTGCCGCCGGCGACGAACATCGCCAGCAGCATGGCCACGGCGGCGGTGCTGAAGGCCCGGCTCCGGAACAGGGTGAGGTCGATCAGCGGGGTCGTCAGGCGCCGCTGCCGGCGGGCGAAGACGACGCCGAGTGTCAGACCGGCGACGATCGCCATCGCGGCGATGCCGGCGTTGCCTCCCACCGCGAGCTCCTTGAGGCCGTAGACGACGGGCATGATCGCGCCGAGGGACAGGGCGACGCTCGCCAGATCGATCGGGTCGGCCTGGTCGGCGCGGTACTCCGGCAGCAGGAGCGGTCCGGCGACGAGCAGCAGCGCCATGACCGGCACCGCGATCAGGAAGACCGAGCCCCACCAGAAGACCTGCAGCAGCGCGCCGCCGATCACCGGACCGAGCGCGATCCCGACCGAGAACATGGTGACCCACAGCCCGATCGCCATGCCGCGCTGGCGCGGGTCGCCGAACATCGCGCTGATCAGTGACAGGGTCGAGGGCATCAGGGTCGCGCCGGCGATCCCCAGAGCGGCCCGGCTGACCAGGAGAGCCTCCGGGCTGGTCGCCAGTGCGGCCACGATCGACGCGACGCCGAAGGCGGCCGCGCCGATCAGGAGCAGCTTCCGCCGCCCGATGCGGTCGCCGAGGCTGCCCATCGTGACCAGCAGGCCCGCGATCATGAAGCCGTAGATGTCGATGATCCACAGCATCTGCTGTGCGGTGGCGCCGAGATCCAGGGTGATCGCGGGACCGGCCAGGTGCAGGACGCTGACGTCCATCGAGACGAGGAGGGTGGGAAGTGCCAGTACCGCGAGGCCGAGCCATTCGCGGGTACCGGCGCGCTGCTCGCGAGGCGCGACGGTGGTCATGACGGGACTCCTTGGTCGAAGTTGGCGTACCATCGGTACGTACAAGGGGACCGTAGCACGTTCACATACCGTCGGTACATGAAATCGGGGAGGGTCGATGACCGGAGTGCGGGTCCGGCAGCGGGAGCAGACGCGCCAGGCGCTGATCCAGGAGGCGCGGACGTTGTTCGCCCAGCGTGGCTACGGCGCGGTCGGGCTGGCCGAGATCGTGGCCGCCGCCGGTGTCACCAAGGGGGCCCTCTACCACAGCTTCGACGGCAAGATCGGCCTGTTCCGCGAGGTCCTCGCGCAGGTCCAGTCGGAGGTCGCCGACCGGGTGGCCACATCGGTGTCCGACGACGCGGACTCCTGGGTCTCCTTCGTCGAAGGGTGCCGGGCGTTCCTGTCGGTGTCGAACGACCCCGAGCTGTCCCGGATCATGCTGATCGACGGGCCCGCGGTCCTGGGGTGGGCGGAGTGGCGGCGGCTGGACGAGCAGACCTCCGCGCGGCATCTGGCGGAGTCGCTGCAGCAGCTCGTCGACGACGGGGTGATCGCGGCGCAGCCGGTCGAGCCGCTGACCAGGCTGTTGTCCGGTGCGATGAACGAGGCTGCCCTGTGGCTGGCCGAGGCGCGGGGGACGGTGGACAGCGAGGCCGTCTGGACCGCGTTCCACGGCCTGCTCTGCTCGCTCCGCTGACGTCGGACCGCCGACCGGGGTGTCGGCCGGGTCGTCCGCTCCGGGCAGCAGAGGTCTCTCCGCCGGCATGCCCTCGGCGCAGCCGGGTAGTCCGCTCGTCATGACCCACGACCGTCGCAGCTCCGGGTCCGGCTCCGTGCTCGGTCCCTCCGGTGCGGGTGTCCGCCCTCCCGGCGCGGCTCGACGGGATCCGGTGGGCCACGTGATCGCGCGTCGAGCCGTCGTCCGCCGACCGTGTCGAGGAACAGGGCCGCGTGCGGTGCGCGGATTCCGGTTCCCGGCAGATGGTCGGCGCGATCCTCTGAGGCTTATTCAGGGCCGCCTGGCGGGCTACCTCGCTGCGGTCCCGACCTGGAGAAACACCGCACTTCATGATCACCCTGAATAAGTCTCTCTGTTCCCCTCGATATCGACCCCCCATGGTGCGTCGCCAGGAATAGGGCCGTCGTCGGAATCGGTTCGTCTGTGTCGAGAACGCGATGTGACAGCGCCGCGCGATCGGTTCCGCGAGGACCGGGGTGCCGCGCGGACATCGCCGGAACAGGGGTGCGAGAAGGAGGGCTTCTGTGATGGGAGTTGATCGGATCAGAGTGGACTCCCCGCATCCGGATGTGTATCGGATCCGGGTGTGGGGCTTCCTGGACACCACAGCGGGTGCGCGGATCCTGCGCCAGGTCGACGCCCGCCTCGCCCTGCTCGACGACGCCCGTGTGCGGGCCGGGCACATCCTGGCCGACCTGGCCGGGGTCGCGGCTGCGACCTCGCCGGGGCTGTCCGCTCTGCGCCACGCCACCTACGCGACCGCGCGCCGCGGGGTGGGTTTCCACCTCGTCGGTGCGGGGCACCTCGCGGCACGGGCCGGGGTGCGGGCCCACGCCGTGCTGGAGCGGATCGGGCAGTTCCCCGATCTGTCGGCTGCACTGGACACGCTGGTCACGGCCCCGGACCATCGCGACGGGGGCCGGTCACCGCGCCCGTGCCGGGGCGTCGCGTCACCGAGCCCCCGGTCCCGAGGGTGAGCACCGCAGGAGAAGGAGGAAGGTGGAGAACGATGCAGGCAGTCGTGGGCGACCACATCGTCGTCGAGTCCGCCACGCTGGGGCGAACCGCCCGACTCGGTGAGGTGCTCGGCGTGCTGGGACAGAACGGGGAGCCGCCGTACCGGGTCCGGTGGGCCGATGGGGCGGAGTCGCTCTACAGTCCCGGCGCCGACGCCCGGGTGCGGCTCGTCGCGCCCGAGCCCGACCCGGAGGAAACCGTGATCGGGGAGGGCGACGTCGAGTGGGTGGAACCGGTTCGCGACGACGGTTCTCCGGTATCGGATCCGCGTCCTTGACAACCGCCGTGGAGTGTCTTATTAGTGGAGGTGTCCGAGAGATCGGACACCGCACGACAACCGTCCGAGTGTGAGCGACGGTTCCTCCGAGCAGGCCGGGAATGGTAGGCCGAAGTGAGTCCGGGCGACAGATATGGTGACGTCGTCCGTGCCGTGCCCCGTTTCCCGGTGTGCGTGGAAAAGGTCGGAAAGGGAGGTGAGAACCTGGTGATGCGTACCAATCCGTTCCGTGCGCTGGACCGGTTCCTCGACCCGGACGCCAGACCGTTCGTCCCGGCGGCCCCGGGTTGGCCGACGCACGTCGCGATCGGGTCGACGATCGCGGACGACAGCTCCTGGTCCGGTCCTCCCTGACGCGGCGGTCCGCCGAGGTCACGGCCACCGAACGGCCACGGAACGGCCACGACGACAGGTTCGGAAGGGGGTGGCAGCCACCTCGAGACTTCTGATCATCGACCGACCATCACTCGAACCGCACGGTGGAGTCGCCCACGGGTCGGGCACCGTCCGCGGTGCTCCGACCGGGGCGACTCCGCTCCTCGACCCTCGTGAGGTGATGACGATGCTGGACGCCCCGTGTGTAGCGCCCTCGGGTGTTCCGGCCCGAGCCGACACGGCCCCCGTCGTCGAGATGCCGCTCGACGGCCGTACCTCACCCGACTGCGGGGTCACCGCCCACGTCGAGACCGGGCCCGACACCGACGCCGCGTTCTTCGCCATCGTCGCCGCGTCCGGTCCGTGGCCCGAAGCCCGGCTTCGGACCGCCCGCCGTCGCACGATCCGGCGTCCTCGCACCGACACCGCCACCGACCGCGAGGACACGCCCGACCGCGCCGGCCCGGGAGGCGCCGGACCGGGAACGCGACCAACGCGGCACGACGCCGGGCGCCGAAGAGTGCGCCCCGACCAACGCTCGCCTCCGACCGCATGAGCAGGGGCCCCGGGCCGTCACGGCCCGGGGCCCCTGCTCATGCGCGTCGGTCCTCATCGGACCATCGTGACTGTGCGGTGCCGCACCGATACCGCGACCGATCTTCCGCGGACGAGTACCTCCTGCGTAACTTACGAGGTATGCCTAAGTTAAGTCGCCGAGGACTCCTCGGTGCCGCCGTGTGCGGCGCGCTGCTGTTCGGAACCGTCGCCTGCGGCAGTGAGTCCTCCGGTGCCCCCGACACCGCCCAGGGCTCGGTCACGGTCACCCACGCACTGGGCACCACGACCGTGCCGCCCGGTGTCTCACGGATCGTGGCGCTCGGGCCCACCGGGTTCGACGTCGCACTGGCGCTGCAGGCGCCCGTCGTCGGAGCGTCCTCCAGCGGCAGCGAGTCCGGTCTCTCCCCGTGGACGTCGCAGGCCCCGGGGGCCAAGGACGTCGAGGTGCTCCCCGTGACCGGCGAGGCCACCGAGGTGAACATCGAGCAGGTCGCCGCCCTGAAGCCGGACCTGATCTTCGCCCCTGGCTACTTCGCGCTGCAGAAGTCCTACCAGCAGCTCAGTGCGATCGCGCCGACGATCGGCTACCAGAAGGGCCCGGCCCAGGACACCTGGCAGGAGATGACGACGCAGCTCGCGACGGCGCTCGGCCGGCCGGCCGACGCCGAGCGGGTCATCGGCCAGGTGCAGACGAAGCTCGACGAGACGCGGGCCGCGCACCCGGCGCTGCAGGGTGCCACCTACACCTTCGGCTTCGTGCAGCCCGGTGCGGTGACCGCCCTGCGTGACCCGGACGACGCGATGAACTCGGTGCCCGCGGCGCTGGGGCTCTCGCTGTCGCCGCAGATCCTCGCGCTGCCGAAGGGGGAGTCGTTCGGGGTGCAGCTCTCCTCCGAGCAGATCGCCTCGCTCGACGCGGACGCCCTCGTCCTGTTCGACGGCGGTGACGCGGAGGCACTCAGGACCCTCCAGCAGAACCCGCTGTACGAGCGGCTGCCGGTGGTGCAGCGCGGCGCGGTCGTGACCTACGACTACGACGAGTTCATCGGGCTGCGCAACCCGTCCCCGCTGTCGATCCCATGGATCGTCGACCGGATCGCCCCGCGTCTGTCGGACGCCGTGTCCAAGTAGTCCCTCGTCCTCCACTGCGGCCGGCTCCGGCATCCCCGGTGCCGGCCGCAGTCGTGTGCGGAGGGTTGATCCCCGGGGCCGGGGCCTCCGTCGAACGGGCCGAGGAGGCCCGGGGCGTCACACCAGGACGCAGTAACGCCAACGCGCGACGAGATCAGTCAAACGAGTGACGCTGGCCTCCTCACGCTACTCCGACCTGGCGTTTCGGGCGGTGTGGGAGTTCTGCGTGATGTCACTCTCTAGGCGGGATGTTGATCGATGTGATGAAGTTAGGCTCGCCTTAGAGAAGTGCAGCCGACCATGTGCAAGGGACAGTGATGGCCGACCCCGCGAGGGTGCGAAGCGGTGGCGGTCGGACGACCGGCTGCGTCGCCGAGTGTCGGGACGAGGTCGGGCGGCACCACGGCAGCCTCACCGAGGACACCACGACGGGGAGCGCGAGCCTCGGGAGCCCGGTCGCTCTCCGTGATACCAGCAGCCCCCGACCGTCGACCCGCGACGGCCACGACCAGCTCGAGCGGGCGGTGTCCGCCGGCACCGAGCGGTCCGGTCCGTGTCCCGCCGGTCGCGCCGCGCGCTGATCCGACCCGACCGACGACAGAGGAGACAGCCATGTCCGTCAACCCGTTCGACGACGAGACCGGGACGTTCTACGCCCTGGTCAATGACGAGGGTCAGTACTCCCTGTGGCCCGGGTTCGCCGCCGTCCCCGCGGGTTGGCAGGTCGCGCACGGTCCGGCCGACCGCGCGTCCTGCCTCGCGCACGTCGAGCAGCACTGGACCGACCTGCGACCGCGCAGCTTGGCCGACCGCACCGGCTGACCCGCTCCACCCCTCACCCCCGAAACGGAAGGAACCCCCATGTCCGGCGTCGCCGATGTCGTCCCGCAGGTGTACCGCACGCTGCTCAGCGGCAAGATCCACCGCGCCACGGTCACCCAGGCCGACCTGCACTACGTCGGTTCGCTCACCGTCGACGAGGACCTCATGGACGCGGCCGGGCTGGTCGAGGGCGAGAAGGTCCAGGTCCTCGACATCGACAACGGCAACCGCCTCGAGACCTACGTCATCACCGGTGAGCGCGGTACCGGCGTGATCGGTGTCAACGGGGCCGCGGCACACCTCGTGCACCCCGGCGACCTCACGATCATCGTCGCCTACCAGCAGGTCCCGCAGTCCGCTGTCGCCGACCACGTGCCGCGGGTCGTCCACGTCGACGCCCACAACCGGATCGTCGAGCTCGACACCGACCCCGCCGCTCCGGTGCCCGGAGCCCTCGACCAGTTCGCCGGTCGCTGAGCGTCCGCAACCACCGCGCAGGAGGAACCACCCCGATGAGCCCCGTGTCCACCGACGAGCTCCGTGAGCTGATCGCCGACCTGGTCGACGAGGAGCCCGCGGACGTCGGCGACGACGACGACCTGTTCGAGCTCGGCCTGCAGTCCATCGCGCTCATGCGCCTGGTCTCGCGCTGGCGCGACGAGGGGCTCGACGTGGGGTTCGGCGACCTCGCCGCCCGCCCGACCGTCGCGGCGTGGGCCGCGCTCCTGGCCCGCCGTCCCGACGCCGCCCCGGCGACGGACGGCACCGACGAGCAGCCCACCGACGCGGGGCAGCCCGCCGCGACCGACGAGTCCGCCGAGTTCGGGCTGGCCCTGCTCCAGCACGCGTACTGGGCCGGCCGCGACCCGGCCCAGCCCCTGGGCGGGGTGGCCCCGCACCTGTACCTGGAGTTCGACGGGCCCGGTCTCGACCCCGACCGGCTGGCCGCGGCCGTCCGCCGGCTCGTCGACCGGCACCCCATGCTGCGCGCCCGCATCACCGACAACGGCCGCCAGGAGATCCTGCCCGCCGACGGCCAGGGCACGCCCGTCGTGCACGACCTGCGTGCGGTGTCCGACACCGAGCGCGAGCAGCGGCTGGCCGCGACCCGGGACGCGATGTCGCACGAGATGCTCGCGATCGAGCGGGGCGAGGTCTTCCGGGTCGCGGTGAGCCTGCTGCCCGACGGAGCCCGGCTGCACGTCGACGTCGACATGGTCGCCGCGGACGCCGTCAGCTTCCGGGTGCTGCTCGCCGACCTGGCCCACTGCTACGCCCACCGCCTCGACGCGCCCGAGACCGAACCGATCGGCGTCACCTACCGGGAGTACCTGCAGGCCAGGCCGGCTGCACGCCGGGCGGTGTCCGACGCCGCCCGTGCCTACGGGGAGACCCGGGCCGCCGACCTGCCCGGGGCGCCCGAGCTGCCCGCGGTGGAACACGGCACCGGCCGGCCGCGCGCCCAGCGGCTCGCGTTCACCCTGGCCGGCGACGAGCGGGACGCGGTCTTCGCCGCGTGCCGCCGCCACGGTCTGACCGCGGCCGCCGTCATCGCCACCGCCTACGCCGAGGTGGTCGGCGCGTGGAGCGCGCAGCCACGGTTCGTGGTGAACGTCCCGCTGTTCGACCGCGACCCGGTCCACCCCGAGATCGACCGGGTCGTCGGTGACTTCACCGGCTCGGTCCTGCTCGAGGTCGACCTGACCACGCCCGCGACGTTCCTGGAACGGGCACGGGCCGTCCAGCACCGGCTGCACTCCGACGCCGAGCACGCCGCCTTCTCCGGTGTGGAGGTGCTGCGCGAGCTCGGCCGCCGCGCGGGCGAGCAGGTACTCGCACCGGTGGTCTTCACCAGCGGGCTGAACCTCGGCGAGCTGTTCGACGAGCAGGCGCGGGCGCTGTTCGGCGACCCGGTGTGGATGATCTCGCAGGGGCCGCAGGTCCTGCTCGACGCGCAGATCACCGAGGTCGGCGGGCAGATCGTGGTCAACTGGGACGTCCGCGCCGACCTGCTGCCCGACGGCGTCGGCGAGGCCATGTTCGCCGCGTTCAGCCGGCTCGTGCGCGGTCTGGGCGAGGAGCGGACCTGGTCCGTACCCGTCCCGGCGCTGCTGCCCGCCGACCAGCTCGCCGTGCGCGAGCGCGTCAACACCACCGCCGAGCTGCCGCCGGCGCGACCGCTGCACCACGACTTCTTCGCCGGCGCCGTCGCCCGCGGGGACGCCCCCGCCGTCGTCGCCGACTCCGGGGTGCTGGGCCACGCCGAGCTGGCCGACCGGGCACTGCGGGTCGCGGCCGGGCTGCGCGAGCGCGGGGTCGCGCCGGGCGAGCCGGTCGCGGTGACGCTGCCGCGCGGACCGGAGCAGGTCGTCGCGGTGCTCGGGGTGCTCGCCGCGGGCGGCACCTACGTGCCGCTGGGCGTGGAGCAGCCCCCCGCCAGGGTCGAGCGGATCCGGGCGGTGTCCGGGCACCGGTGGGCGATCACCGCCGAGCCGGGGGAGGACCGGGTGACGCTCACCGAGCTCCTGGCCCACGCGCCGCTGCCCGAGGCGGCCGGCCCGGACCCGGAGCAGGCCGCCTACCTGCTGTTCACCTCCGGCTCCACCGGCGAGCCCAAGGGAGTCGAGGTCCCGCACCGCGCCGCCGTCGCCACCCTCGACGACCTCGTCCGCCGCTACCGGATCGGGAGCGGCGACCGGACGCTCACGGTCTCCGCACTCGACTTCGACCTGTCGGTGTTCGACCTGTTCGCGGTGCTCGGCACCGGCGGTGCCGCCGTCGTCGTGCCCGAGGGCGCCCAGCGCGACCCCGACCACTGGGCACGCGCGATCCGCGAGCACGGCGTCACGATCCTCAACTGCGTGCCGGCGCTGCTCGACGCGCTGCTGGCCACCGGGCACGACCTCGGCGACACCCTGCGCCAGGTCCTGCTCGGCGGCGACCGGGTGGGCACCGATCTGCCGTGCCGGCTGCGCGAACGGGTGCCCGGCTGCGGCTTCGCCGGGCTCGGCGGCACGACCGAGACCGCGATCCACTCCACCGTCACCGAGGTCGGCGACGGCCCCGGTGCCGTCGACCCGGAGTGGCGGTGCGTTCCCTACGGCACCCCGCTCGACGGGGTCGCGCTGCGCGTCGTCGACCACCTCGGCCGCGACGCACCCGACCACGTTCCCGGCGAACTGTGGATCGGCGGCGCCGGGGTGGCGCACGGCTACCGCGGCGACCCGGACCGCACCGCGGACCGCTTCCTGACGCTCGACGGGCGCCGCTGGTACCGCACCGGGGACCTCGCCCGCTACCGATCCGACGGCACCGTCGAGTTCCTCGGCCGTCGCGACGACCAGGTCAAGCTGAACGGTTTCCGGGTCGAGCTGGGGGAGGTCGAGGCCGCCACCGCCGCCGTCGACGGGGTCGCCCGCGCGGTCGCCGTCGTCGTCGGCGACGCGGTGCTCGCGGTCGCCGTGCACGGCACCGCCGACCCCGACACCGTCGCGGCCGCGCTCCCGGACGCGCTGCCGCCGCACATGGTCCCGCGGGCGGTCGTCGCGCTGGACCGGATGCCGCTGACCGCGAACGGCAAGATCGACCGCCGGGCCGTGCGGGCCGCCGTCGCCGAGCGGGTGGCCGAGGGCGGAGACCGGGTCGAGCCCGACTCCGCCCTGGAGCGGGTGGTGACTCGGGTGTGGGCGCAGGTGCTCGAGCACGACGGCCCGGTGGGCGTCGAGACCCCGCTGTTCGCCCTCGGCGGGGACTCGGTCCTGGTCACGGTGATCGTCTCCCAGCTGCGGGAGCTGCTCGACACCGACGCCGTCTCCGCACGCACGGTCTTCGCCCACCCGACGGTGCGGGAGCTGTGCCGGGCCCTGCGCGCGCAGGAGCCCGAACGCCTCGACGCCGTCGCCGAGGTCGTCGACGAGATCGAGTCGCTCGCCGAGGACGAGGTCGACCGGGCGCTGGCCGACCGGTGAGCGGTCCTCCGCACTGCTGAGCCCCGCCGCCGCGCCGCGCCCGAACTGCGGCACCCGAACGACCGCACCCGAACGACCGCACCCATCCGTCCCGCCCGGGACACCGGAGGCCACCACCATGACCAGTCTCGACGAGCGCAAGCGCGCCCTGATCGCCCGGCGCCTGGCCGAGTCCGGCCTGCGCCGCAGCGACCCCGGCGCCGCGCCGCGCCGGGCCGGTCGGACCGAGTTCCCGCTGTCGTTCGCGCAGCGACGGATGTGGCTGCACCACCAGATCGTGCCGGGCAGCACCGCGTTCAACCTGTGCATCGAGCTGACCGTCGACGGCGACCTCGACGTGGCGGCCCTGCGGGCGGCCTTCGACGCGCTGGTGGCCCGGCACGAGGTGTTGCGCACCACCTATCACGCGGGCGACGACGGCGACCCGTTCCAGCGGGTGCACGACTCGCTCGACTACCCCTGGGAGGTCCTCGACGCGCCCGGGGCCGCCGCCGTCGCGCGTCGTGCCCGGGTTCGCGAGCTGGCCCGCGAGCGGGCGTCGCGGCCCTACGACCTCGCCGCGGACTCCGCGCTGCGGGTGGCGGTGGTCCGGGAGGGCCCGGCACGCACGACGGTGTTGCTGCAGGTCCACCACATCGCCTGGGACGGCCTCACCTTCGCCGTGATCTCCCGCGACCTGGAGCGCGCCTACCGGCAGGCCCTGGACGGTGCGGTGACCACGACCCCACCGCAGCGCCAGGTCGCGGACTTCGCCGATGCCGAACAGCGGGCGTGGGCCGCGGCCGGGCAGGGGAGCGGCCACGACGCCGACGCCGCGTTCTGGCGGGAGCGGCTCGCCGAACCGGTCCCCGCGCTGTTCGACCGGCTGCCGGCCGAGGACCCCACGGCCGGGGTCGAGACGGGTGGACGGGTCGACCGGCGCTTCTCCCCGGCCGCCGCCCGCGCGGTCCGGGAGCTGTCCGCGCAGCTGGGCACGACGCCGTACACGGTGGTCCTCGCCTGCTACAGCGCCGTGCTGAGCCGGTTCGCCGGCACCGGCGACGTCGCCGTCGGCACCGCCGTGGTCAACCGCGAGGAGGGCGGGGTCACCGAGCTCGTCGGCAACTTCGGCAACCTGGTCGTACTGCGCTCGCAGGTGCGGTCCGACGACACCGTCCGGTCGCTCACCGGCCGGGTCGCGGGCGTCGCGGCCGACGGGTTCGCCCACCAGGGCTTCCCCTACGACCGGCTCGTCGAGCAGCTGAACCCGTCGGCGTCGGGACAGGACCGTTCGCTGTTCGAGGCCCAGCTGCTGTTCCTCACCCAGAAGCTGGACGGCCCGCAGCTGCCCGGTGCCACCACGAGCTGGCTGCGCACCGACAACGGCACCGCCCAGCACCCGCTGGCGCTGGAGGTGTTCCTCACCGACGACGGCTTCGACGTCGAGGCCACCTACGCCGCGGCGCACCTCACCGCGGACGCCGTGTCCACCCTGCTGGCCGACCTCGAGGCACTGATCGAGGACGCCGGTGACGACCCGGACCGCCGGCTCGCCGACGTCTTCACCACCCGCCCGGTGCACCGGTCGCTCACCGCCACCGACGGCGCGCCCCGCTGGAACCCGGCCGACGCGCTCGGCCCGGGCGTCGCCGACCGCGCCGACGAGGTGGCCCTGGTCGGCGCGCCCGGCCCCGGGAAGGCTCCGGTGGAGGTGACCGTCGCCGAGCTCGACGACACCGCCGACCGCGTCGCCGCCGCGCTGCGTGCGCGCGGCATCGGGCCGGAGGACCGGGTCGCCGTGCTGCTGCCCCGCACCACCGGCCTGGTCGCCGCCGTGCTCGGCGTCCTGCGCGCCGGCGCGGTCCTCGTACCGGTGGATCCCGGCTACCCGGCCGCACGGATCCGGCACGTGCTCGCCGACTCCGCGCCCGCCCTGGTGATCACCGACGGTGCCGCCGTCACGACCGGTGCGGCCACGGCGAGCGTCGCGGACCTGGCGACGGGCCCGGCCCCGGACCGGCCGTTCGTCCGGCCGCGCCCCGAGCAGGCCGCCTACCTCGTCTACACCTCCGGATCGACCGGCGTGCCCAAGGGCGTCCTCGGCACCCACCGCGGCCTGGCCCGGCGGCTGGACTGGGCGGGCCGGGCCTGGCCGGTCGAGCCCGGTGACGTCCGGGTCGCCAAGAGCTCGATCGCCTTCATCGACGGGGTCACCGAACTGCTCGCCGCGCTGGCCGGTGGGGCGCGGGTGCTGGTCGCCGACGACGCCACCGCGACGGAGCCGGAGGCACTGGCCCGGCTGCTGCGCACCGAGCCGGTCGCGCAGGTCACCGCCGTCCCGTCGCTGGTGTCCGTGCTCGCCGAGACCCCCGGCCCGGTCGCGGTGCGCCGCTGGATCTGCTCCGGCGAGCCGCTGACCGCCACCGCCGTCGCGGCCGCGCGCGCGTGGGCGCCCGGCTCGGTCGTCGTGAACTCCTACGGATCCTCCGAGGTCGCCGGCGACGTGCTCGCCGGCGAGGTCGACGGCGAGCACGTCACGGCCGGACGGGTGGTGCCCGGCAGCACCGTCGCGCTGCTCGACCGGTTCCTGGCCCCGGTACCCGACGGCGTCGTCGGCGAGCTGTACGTCGGCGGCGAGCAGGTGGCCCGCGGCTACGCCGGCCGGCCGGCCGAGACCGCCGCCCGGTTCGTCGCCGACCCTGCCGTGCCCGGTGCCCGCCTCTACCGCACCGGTGACCTCGCCCGGCGCCTGCCCGACGGCCGGTTCGAGCTGCTCGGCCGCGCCGACGACCAGGTCACCGTGCGCGGCGTGCGGGTCGAACCCGGCGAGGTGGAGGCCGCCCTGGTCGCACAGCCGGGTGTGCGCGCGGCCGTGGTCGTCGCCCGCACGGTCGGCGACGGACCGTCCCTGGTCGCCTACGTCGTCCCCGCCGACGACACCGCCGAGCTCGTGGGGGAGGACCTGCGCACGGCCGTCGCGCAGCGGCTGCCCTCGCAGTTCGTGCCGGCCACGGTCGTCGTGCTCCCGGAGCTGCCGCGCACCCCCGGCGGCAAGATCGACACGCGTGCGCTGCCGGTCCCCGACCGCGTCCACGGTGGCTCGCGCCCGCCCCGGGACGACCGCGAGCGCGCACTGTGCGCACTGTTCGAACAGCTCCTCGACCGCACCGGGGTCGGCGTCGACGACGACTTCTTCGTCCTCGGCGGGCACTCGCTGTCCGCGCTGCGGCTGGCCAACCGGGTGCGGGCACGGCTCGGCGCCCCGGTCACGGTCCCCGACGTCTTCGCCCGCCCGACCGTCGCCGGACTCGCCGCGCTGGTCGCGGACCGCGCCCTCGCCGGTACCGACGACCGGGACCCGGCTGCCGCCGACGGCCCGGTCCGCCGCCCGGACACCGCACCCGCGGTCCTCGCCCCTGCCCAGCATCCGATGTGGACGCTGTACCGGATGCAGGGCCCCGGCGCGGCCTACAACGTCCCCCGCGAGTGGACCGTCGCCGGCCCGTTCGACCCCGAGGCGTTCCGTGCCGCGCTGCACGACGTCGTCGCCCGTCACGAGGTGCTGCGCACCACCTACGGCGAGACCGCCGACGGCACGGTCACGGTGGACGTCCATCCGCCCGGTGAGCTCCCGGTGCACGTCGGGACCGGAGCGTCGGACGAGGCGGGCGCCGACGCGACGCTCGCCGCGCTCGTCGGGCACCGCTTCGACCTGGAGCGCGAGGCCCCGGTCCGCGCCGAGATCGTCCGCACTGCCGACGACCGCCACCGCATCGGGCTCGTCTGCCACCACATCGCCGTCGACGAGTGGTCCCTGCGGGTCCTGCTCGCCGACCTCGGCACCGCCTACGCCGCCCGCCGCGCCGGGCGCGCCCCCGCCCTGCCCGCACCGCCGCTGCGCTTCGGCGACGTCGCCGCCTGGCAGGCCGCGCTCGTCGGGACCCCGCAGGAGCCGACCGACCGGGCACGACGCCAGCTGGAGTTCTGGGCCGACCGGCTGACCGGCGCACCGCCGGTCAGCACGCTCCCCACCGACCGGCCCCGGCCCGCGACGCCCGGTGGGCACGGCGCCGAGGTCCGCTCCGAGTTCCGCACCGAGCTGGCCGCGGCGCTCGGCGCCGCCGCCCAGCGGCACGGGACCAGCATGTTCATGCTCCTGCACGCCGCACTGGCCGTGCTGCTGGAGGCGCACGCCGACGCCGACCGCGACCCCGGCGACGACGCCGGGGAGACCGTCGTGGTCGGCACCCCGGTCTCGGCGCGGCGGCACGCGGGGGCCGAGGACGTCGTCGGGTTCGCGCTGACCACCCTGGCGCTGCGGCTGGACCTGCACGGTGACCCGACCCTGGCCGAGGTCCTGGACCGGGCCCGCACCGCGGACCTGGCCGCGATGGAGCACGCCGACGTCCCCTTCGACCGCGTCGTCGACCGGATCGGCCCGGAGCGGGGCGCGGCCTCGCCCCTGTTCCAGGTGGAGCTGCTCTACCTGCGCACCGACCCCGACCGCAGCGAACTCGACCTGGACGGCGCCGTCACCACGGCCCGGCGCACCGGCACCGGCTCGGCGAAGTTCGACGCGACCTTCGCCTTCCACGAGTCCGTCACCGCGACCGGCGACCCGCGGCTGGGCGTGATCGTCGAGTACGCCACCGAGCTCTACGACGCCACGACGATCGAGGCGGTGCTCGCGCGGCTGGAGCGGCTGCTGGACCTGGTCGCCTCGGCGCCCGGCACCCGGCTCTCCCAGCTGCGGCTCGACCCGCCGGCCCCGGCACCCGCTCCGGCGCCGACCGGCACCGACCGGCTCCCGGAGACCCTCCCCGCCACCCTCGCGGCGCTGTTCGCCGCGACCGTCGCGGCCCGGCCCGCCGCCCCCGCGCTGGTCGCCGGGGCGGAGCGGCTGACCTGGCGCGAGCTCGGTGACCGTGCCGGGCGGCTGGCCGCCGTGCTCGTCGCCGACGGGGTCCGCCCGGGGGACCGGGTGGCCGTCGGCGTCCCGCGCGGCGCAGACATGGTCGTCGCGGTGCTCGCCGTCGCCCTCGCCGGGGCCACCGCGGTCCCGCTGGACGTCGACTCCCCGGCCGGTCGCCTCGCGCTCATCGTCGGCGACGCCCGGCCGCACAGCCTGCTGGCCGTCGCCACGACCCCGCAGAGCGTGACCGGTCTCGGCCCGCGCGTGGTCAGGGTCGACGCGCTCCCGGCGGACGTCGCACCGCTGCCCGAGCCCGTCGCCGTCCCCGCAGCGCAGCCGGCGTACATCGTCTACACCTCCGGGTCCACCGGCCGGCCCAAGGGCGTCGAGGTCCCGCACCGCGCGGTGCTGTCGCTGCTGGCGGCGACCGTGGCACCCGGCGGCACCATGGACGTCACCGCCGACGACGTGTTCTCCCTGGTCCACTCGATCGCCTTCGACGTGTCGGTGTTCGAGCTGTGGGGCGCGGTCGCGACCGGCGCGACGGTCGTGGTCGTCGACGGCGACACCGCCCGTGACCCGGAGCGCCTCTGGGCACTGATCGCGGCCGAGCGGGTCAGCGTGCTCAGCCAGACGCCCTCGGCGTTCGGCCCCCTGGCCCTCGCCGAGCCCACCGGCGGCGCGGCGGCCGAGACCCTGCGCTACGTGGTGTTCGCCGGGGAGGCACTGGAGCCGCGGCTGCTGCGGGACTGGTGCGCCCGGCACGCCCCCGGCGCCCCGGTGCTGGCCAACCTCTACGGCATCACCGAGACCACGGTGCACACCACCTACCGCGAGATCGGCCCCGCCGACCTCGACCGGCCGGTCAGCCCGGTCGGTGGCCCACTGGCCGGGCTGGAGGTACGGCTGCTGGACCGGCGGCTGCGACCGGTCCCGCAGGGCGTCGTCGGCGAGATCCACGTCGCCGGCGCCCAGCTCGCCCAGGGCTACGCCGACCGCCCCGACCTCACCGCCGTCCGGTTCGTGGCCGACCCCGACGGCCCACCCGGCACCCGGCTCTACCGGTCCGGTGACCTCGCCCGGTTCGACCGGGCCGGGGAGCTGGAGTTCGCCGGCCGCGCCGACGAACAGGTGAAGATCCGCGGGTACCGGGTCGAGCTGGGGGAGGTCGACGCCGGCCTGCTCACGCTGCCGGGGATCGCGCAGGCGGTCACCCGGGTGCACACCGGCACCGACGCCGCCGACCGGCGGCTCGTCGGCTACGTCGTGCCGACCCCCGGCACCACGGCCGACCCCGCCGCCGTGCGCACCGCGCTGGGCGCCGTCCTGCCCGGGTACATGGTCCCGGCTGCGATCGTCGTGCTGGAGCGGCTGCCGTTGACCGTCAACGGCAAGCTCGACCGCCGCGCCCTGCCCGAGCCCGACTTCGGCGGGGGCCCCGTCACCGCGGACCGCGAGCCCGCCGACGACGTCGAGCGGACCCTGTGCGCCGCGTTCGCCCAGGTCCTCGGTGCTGCCCGGGTCGGCCCGGACGACGACTTCTTCACCCTCGGCGGCGACAGCATCCTCGCCACCCGGGTCGTGCGGGCCGCGCGCGAGGCCGGACTCGACGTCCGCACCTCGCACGTGTTCGCCCACCGGACCCCGGCCGGGATGGCCCGCGTCGCGGGCACGGCACCGCAGACGGTCCGCACCGACACCCGGCTGCTGCGCGACCTGCTCGGGCTCGGCCCGGCCGACGTCGCCGCGCTCGGCGAGCGGGTCGGCGGCACCGCCACCGACGTCTGGCCGATGTCCCCGCTGCAGGAGGGCCTCTACTTCCAGTCCGTCTACGACGCCGCCGAGGGCACCGGCGGTGACACGGCCGGCAGCGGCGTCTACATCCTGCAGACCGTGTTCACCCTGGACCGCACCCTGGACCGCGAGCGGCTCCGGGACGCGCTGGCCCGGCTGGTCGCGGCCACGCCGCTGCTGCGGGTGGGGTTCACCACCGACGACCGCGGTCGCCCGGTCCAGGTCGTCCGGGGTCACCTCCCCGACCTGCCGGTGCCGGAGCTGTCCGTGGCGTCCGTGGACGGTGCCCGCGAGGCCGCCGAGCAGGAGCGGGCGCGCCCCATCCCGCTCGACGCGCCGCCGCTGTTCCGCCTGCTCCTCGTGCACCTGCCCGACGGCCGGGACCGGCTGGTGCTCACCAACCACTTCCAGCTGTTCGACGGCGCCTCGGCCATGCGCGTCGTCGACCGCCTGCTCACCCTGCACGACGGTGGCGAGCCCCCGGCGGCGCCCGGCTACGACACGTACCTGCGCTGGACCGCCGACCAGGACGAGAAGACCTCGCGCGAGGTGTGGGAGCGGGCCTACGCCGACCTCGCCGCCCCGACCCTGGTCGCGGGCGAGGAGCAGCGGTCCTTCACCGAACCCTCGGCCCGGATCGGGACCCGGCTCGGGGTCCCGCTGTCCGACCGGGTCCGGGCCGTCGCCGCCGGGCACGGGGTCACCATCAACACCGTCCTGATCGCGGCGCTCGGCGTCGTGCTCGGCCATGCCACCGGCGGCGACGACGTCGTGCTCGGCACGCCGATGGCCGTCGCACCGGACGAGATCGCCGGGGTGGAGCATGCCGTCGGGCTCTTCCTCAACACCGTCCCCGTCCGGGTCCGGCTCGCCCCCACCGACACCGGCGCCGACGTGCTGCGCCGCCTCGCCGACGAGCGCGCCGACCTCGTCGCGCACGAGTACCTCGGGCTGGGGCAGATCCAGCAGGCCACCGGCCGTCCGCGGCTGTTCGACACCCTGTTCACCCTGCGCAACGCCTGGGACGCGTTCGCCGAGGCCGCGCAGCGGCACGGGATGGCCGACGTCGAGACCCTCGACGACTCCCACTTCCCGCTGTCGTTCGCGGTCAACCCGTTCGACGACATGGAGCTGACCGTCGACCACCGTCCGGAGGCGGTCGACACCGATACCGCACGGTCGCTGATGGACCGCTTCGTCGCGGTGCTCGACGCCCTCACCGCCGCGCCGGACGCCCCGCTCGCCGCGGTCGACCTCGGCGTCGCCGTTGACACCGGTGCGACCGCCACCCCGGTCCCGGACGCCACGATCGCCGAGCTGCTCGCCGAGCGGGCCGCGACCTGCCCGGACCGCACCGCCCTGGTGGCGGGGGAGTCCCGGCTGACCTTCGCCGAGCTCGACGCCCGGGTCACCCGCACCGCGCGGGTCCTGCGGGCCCGCGGTGCCGGCCCCGAGACCGTCGTGGCGCTGGGTCTGCCGCGCTCGACGGCCAACGTCGTCGCGTTGTTCGCGGTGCTGCGTGCCGGTGCGGCCTACGTGCCGTTGGAGCTGGACCATCCCGACGAGCGGCTCGCGGAGATCCTCGACGCGTCGGGTGCGGCGCTGTTGGTCACCGATTCCACCGTCGCCGCCCGCTTCGATCCGTCCGTGCCGCAGGTGCGTCTGGACGAGGCCGGTCTGTTCGACGGTGTCCCGGACACGCCGCTGACCGACGAGGAGCTGGGTGCTTTCGCGCCCGGTACCCCGGGCCGGCTGGACCACCCTGCGTACGTGATCTTCACGTCGGGGTCGACGGGGAAACCGAAGGGTGTCGTCACTCCGTTCCGCGGGTTGACGAACATGCAGGTCAACCATCGCCGCGAGATCTTCGCCCCGACGATCGAGGCGGCGGGTGGTCGTGTGTTGCGGATCGCGCACACGGTGTCGTTCGCGTTCGACATGTCGTGGGAGGAGCTCCTGTGGCTGGTCGAGGGGCACGAGGTGCACGTGTGTGACGAGCAGCTGCGCCGGGACGCGGAGCGTCTGGTGGCCTACTGCGCCGAGCACGCGGTCGACGTCGTGAACGTGACCCCGACCTATGCCCATCACCTGTTCGCCGCGGGTCTGTTGGACGGTCCGCACGTGCCGCCGTTGGTGCTGCTCGGTGGTGAGGCGGTGCCGGAGTCGGTGTGGTCGCGGTTGCGCGACACCGAGGGGACGTGGGGCTACAACCTGTACGGGCCGACCGAGTACACGATCAACACCCTCGGCGCGGGCACCATCGACAGCGCCACCTCCACGGTCGGCACCGCCATCACCAACACCGCGGCCCACGTCCTCGACGGCTGGCTGCGGCCGGTGCCCGACGGCGTGGTCGGCGAGCTCTACATCGCCGGAGCAGGGCTCGCCCGCGGCTACCTGGACCGTCCCGCCCTGACCGCGGAGCGGTTCGTGGCCGACCCGTGGATCCCGGGCGGCCGGATGTACCGCACCGGTGACCTGGTCCGGCGCCGCCCGGACGGCAACCTCGACTTCCTGGGGCGCAGCGACGACCAGCTCAAGATCCGCGGCTACCGGGTGGAACCGGCCGAGATCGAGACCGCGCTGGCCGCCGCCGACGGGGTCTCCCAGGCCGCCGTCGTCGCCCGCCCGCACCCGGAGGTCCCCGGCCAGCGCCAGCTCGCGGCCTACCTCGTCGGCGATCCCGACCCGGCCACCGTCCGGGACGCGGTGGCCCGCGTGCTGCCCGACTACATGGTGCCCACCCTCTGGGCGGTGGTCGACGCGCTCCCGCTCACCGTCAACGGCAAGCTCGACGTCGGCGCCCTCCCCGAGCCCGCCGCCCTGCGCCGCAGCGGCGGACGCGCACCGCGCACACCACTGGAAGAGACCCTCTGCTCGATCGTCGCGGAGGTCGTCGGCGTCGACGGCGTCGGCCCCGACGACGACTTCTTCGACCTCGGCGGCGACAGCATCTCGGCGCTGGCCCTGGCGAACCGGGCCCGCAAGGCCGGCATCCGGATCCGCCCCCGCCACGTGTTCGAGGCCCGCACCGTCACCCGGCTCGCCCCCTACGGCAGCCGGACCGCCACGGCCCGCCCGGCCCTGCAGCCCGTGCACCACGACGGACCCGAACGGGAGATCTCCGCCGGGCAGCGGCAGATGCTGGCGCTGTCGCGGGTCGGCGGACCCAGCGCGGTCTACAACGTGCCGGGCGTCCTGCGCCTGCACGGCCCGCTCGACACCGACGCGCTGCGCGCCGCCTGGCTCGACGTCCTCGGCCGGCACGAGGTGCTGCGCACGATCTACCCCGACGGCGCGACCACGGCCCGGGTGCTCGAGCCGGGCGCCGTCGGACCGGTCGTCACCACCGAGCGGATCGACGCGGCGGACCTCGACGGCCGGATCGAGACCGCGGTGCGCACCCCGTTCGACCTCGCCCGCGAGGCACCGACCCGGGTCACCCTGTTCGAGCTGGGCCCCGACGAGCACGTCCTGGTCGCGGTGCTGCACCACATCGCCGTCGACGAGTGGTCATGGCGCCCCCTCATCGAGGACCTCCAGAGCGCCTACCGGGCACGGCTGCGCTCCGGCCCGGACGCGCCGTCTTCGCTGCCCGCACCGACCGTCCGCTACGCCGACTTCGCCGCCTGGCAGCGCGACTGCCTCGCCGACGGGTCGGACACCTCGGCCACGGCGCAGCTGGACTTCTGGCGGACCACACTGACCGGCGCCCCGGTCGAGACCACGCTGCCGGTCGACCGGCCGCGTCCCGCCGCCCCCACCGGGGCGGGGGACGCCGTACCGGTCGAGGTGGGCCCGGAGCTGACCGCCGCGCTGCACCGGCTGGCCCGCTCGCACGACGTCACCGTGTTCATGCTGCTGCACGCCGCCCTCGCCGTGCTGCTGTCCCGGCACACCGGCTCGCCCGACGTGGTCGTCGGCACCCCGATCTCGACCCGCTTCGACCCGGCGCTCGACGACGCGGTGGGCTACTTCCTCAACACCCTCGCCCTGCGGACCGACGTGGCGCTCGACCACACGGTGGCCGACCTGCTGCGCGCGGTCCGGGGCGCCGACCTCGACGCCTACGACCGGGCCGACGTGCCCTTCTCCGACGTCGTCGCCGCCGTGGCCCCGGACCGGGCGCCCGGGCGCAGCCCGCTGTTCCAGGTGATGGTGGTGTGCCTGGGCGGCGACGCGAACGCCCTGACCCCCCGCCTCGACGGCGTGGACGCGAGCGCCGACGTCGTCCGCACGGGCACGGCGAAGTTCGACGCGTCGTTCAACTTCACCGACACCCCCGACCTGCTCTCCGGCGTCGTCGAGTACTCCACCGACCTGTTCGACCGGTCCACGATGGAGCGCGTCGCCGACCGCATGGTCGCGGTACTGCGGGCCTTCGCCGACGACCCGGCACGTCCGGTCGGGTCGATCGACGTCCTCGCCCCGGGCGACCACGCCGACGCCGTCGCGCGTGCGGCGTCCGCGGTCGCCCCGGTCCCGGACGCCACCATCGCGGAGCTGCTCGCCGAGCGCGCGGCGACCTGCCCGGACCGGACCGCTCTGGTCTCCGGCGACGAGCACGTCACCTTCGCCGAGTTCGACGCCCGCGTCACCCGGCTCGCCCGCGTCCTGCGCTCCCGCGGGGCCGGCCCGGAGACGGTCGTGGCACTCGGGCTCCCGCGCTCGGTGGACAACGTGGTGGCGTTGTTCGCGGTCCTGCGTGCCGGTGCGGCCTACGTGCCGTTGGAGTTGGACCACCCCGACGAGCGGCTGGCCGAGGTGCTCGCCGCCTCGGGGACGACGCTGCTGGTGACGGTCGCGGGGGTGGCCGCACGGTTCGACGGTGCGGTGGAGCAGGTGCGCCTGGACGAGACCGGTCTGTTCGACGGTGTCCCGGACACACCGCTGACCCACGAGGAGCTGGGGTCGTTCGCACCCGGCACCCTGGGCCGGCTCGACCACCCTGCGTACGTGATCTTCACGTCGGGGTCCACGGGCAAGCCGAAGGGTGTCGTCACTCCGTTCCGTGGGTTGACGAACATGCAGGTCAACCACCGGCGCGAGATCTTCGCCCCGACGATCGAGGCGGCGGGCGGACGGGTGCTGCGGATCGCGCACACGGTGTCGTTCGCCTTCGACATGTCGTGGGAGGAGCTCCTGTGGCTGGTCGAGGGCCACGAGGTGCACGTGTGCGACGAGGAACTGCGTCGCGACGCGGAACGGCTCGTCGAGTACTGCGGCGAGCACCGGGTCGACGTGGTGAACGTGACCCCGACCTATGCCCATCACCTGTTCGCCGCGGGCTTGTTGGACGGTCCGCACGTGCCGCCGTTGGTGCTGCTCGGTGGTGAGGCGGTGCCGGAGTCGGTGTGGTCGCGGTTGCGCGACACCGAGGGGACGTGGGGCTACAACCTGTACGGGCCGACCGAGTACACGATCAACACCCTCGGCGCGGGCACCACCGACAGCGCGACGTCGACCGTCGGCACGGCGATCACCAACACCGTCGCGCACGTCCTCGACGGCCGGCTGCGGCCGGTGCCCGACGGCGTCGTCGGCGAGCTCTACATCGCCGGAACCGGACTGGCCCGCGGCTACCTGGACCGGCCGGACTCGACGGCGGAGCGGTTCGTCGCCGACCCGTGGACCCCGGGTGGCCGGATGTACCGGGCCGGTGACCTGGTGCGGCGCCGCGGCGACGGGAACCTGGACTTCCTCGGCCGCAGCGACGACCAGGTGAAGATCCGTGGCTACCGGGTGGAACCGGCGGAGGTCGAGACCGCGCTGGGCGCGGTGGAGGGGGTCGACCAGGCCGCCGTCGTCATCCGCACGACCGGGACGACGAAGCGGCTCGCGGCCTACCTGGTCGGCGATCCCGACCCGGAGACGGTCCGCGACGCGGTGGCCCGCGTGCTGCCCGACTACATGGTGCCCACCCTGTGGGCGGTGGTCGACGCGCTGCCGCTGACGGTCAACGGCAAGCTCGACACCGGTGCGCTGCCCGAGCCCGAACCGATCGCGCACCGCGCCTCCCGCGCCCCCCGCACCCCGCTCGAACAGCGGCTGTGCGCGATCGTCGCCGCCGTCCTCGGACTCGACACGGTCGGCATCGACGACGACTTCTTCGGCCTCGGCGGCGACAGCCTCGGCGCCATCGACATCGCCGCCACTGCCCGGCGCGAGGGCATCGAGCTGCGCGTACGGGACCTGCTCGTCGCCGGGACGGTCGCCGCGGTCGCGGCGGCGCTCGACGCCGGCGAGGGCGAGGGCGAGGGCGGTGACACAGCCGGTACCGCCGGCACGGTCGGTGCCGGGGCATCGGCCACCCCGGCCGCCGACGAGCCCGGCACCGCGCCGCTCACTCCGGTCCTGTCCTGGCTGGGATCCGTGGGCGGCCCGGTCGCCGGCCGGGCACAGGCGGTGCTGGTCACCACCCCCGCCGGGTTCGACGCCGACGACCTCACCGCGCTGGCCGACGCCCTGGTCACCCGGCACCCGGTCCTGCACTCGGCCCTGGAGACCGACGCGGACGGGCGCTGGACGGGCCTGCAGATCCTCCCGCGCCGCGACGCCGACCCGGCTGCGCTGGTCCGGCGGGTTCCCGTCGACCCGGCCGCCGGGGCCGACGCACTCACCCGCGCCGTCGCCGACGCGACCCGCACCGCCCGCGACGAGCTCGACGCGGGACCCGGCGGGATGCTGAGGCTGCTCTGGTTCGACCGCGGCACCGAACCGGGACGGCTCGCGGTCGTGGCGCACCACCTCGCCGTGGACGGCACGTCCTGGCGGGTGCTCGCCGAGGACATCGCGACCCACGGCACCGGGACCGAACCGGCCCCGGAGGCCACCGGCTTCGCCGCGTTCGCCGCGCGGCTGCGGGCCCACGGCGCCGGACCACAGGTCACCGCGGAGACCGGCTTCTGGAGCGAGACCCTCGCCTCGTCGGCCCTGCTGCCGGCGCTGCGGCCCCGCGACCACCGGGACACCCACGCCGACCTCCGGCAGACCGTCGTGACCGGCCCGGACGTCGTCACCACGCTCGCCGGGCTGCACGGCGCCGGCGCCGAGGCGGTGCTGCTCGCCGTCCTCGGGGAGGCGCTCACCGTCACCGCGCCGGACGGCCCGCTGCTGGTCGACCTCGAACACCACGGCCGCGCCGAGGAGCTCGGGGACGACATCGACCTCGCCCGGACGGTGGGCTGCCTCACCGTGCTCGCCCCGGTCCCGGTGCGCGGCACCCCCGGCCCGGAGGTACCCGACGCGGCTCCCGCGATCGCCAGGGCCCGCGACGCCGTCGCCGCACCGCCCGGGCGCGGCCTGGGCTGGGGCCTGCTGCGGTACCCGGCCGACGGCACGGCCCGGGTCACCGGCCCGGGAGCGGAGGTCGCGCTCAACTGGCTCGGTCGCACCACCCGGCCCGCCGGGACCGCGAGCGGCGGCTGGGAGCTCGCCCCCGAGCAGACCGCGGTACGGGTCGGACCCGCGCCCGGCGTGCGGGTCGCGCACTCGCTCGTCGTCGACGTGCTGCTGCGCGACACCATCGACGGCCCCGTCCTGGAGTCGACCTTTGCCCACCCCACCGGCGTCCTCGACGCCGGCACGGTCGACCGGGTCGCGCAGCGCTGGGCCGAGGTCCTCATGACCTGGTCGGTGCGTGGCTGATGGCGTCCCTGCTGGTCGACGTCAGCCCGCTGCGCGAGGACCGGACGTTCCGCAACCTGTTCGTCGCCCGGACCATCCTGCTGTTCGGGGTCGGGATCGTCGCGGTCACCGTGCCGCTGGAGGTCTACGGCCGCACCGGCTCCACCCCGGTCGTCGGGATGGTGACCGCGATCGAGTCGGTGGCGTTCGTCGTCGGCTACCTCGGCGGCGGGGTCCTCGCCGACCGGGTCGACCGCTGGCTCCTGGTGCGCGTCACCTGGCTGATCAGCGGGACGACGTTCGCCGGGCTCGCGGTGAACGCCGCCTGGATCGGGTCGACCCCGTTGACCGCCGCACTGGTCGCCGCGAACGGGCTGTCCGGCGCCACCTGCATCACCGCGATGCTCGCCGTGACCCCGTCCATCGTGGACCGGGCCAAGCTGCACGCGGTCGGGGCGTTGAACACCGTGTCGCTGCGACTCGGCGCGGTGGTCGCCCCGGCCGTCGGCGGCATCGTGTTCGCGGTCGCCTCCGCCGCCTGGAACTACACCGCCGGCGCACTCGCCGCCGCCGTGACCTGGGTGCTGCTCATGGTCGCGCCGCCACCGGGCCGGGGACGGACGACCGCGGCCGCCTCGGCCGGTCCGGACGGCGACCGGCCCGACGCGGCGGCCGGCGCGGGCGGCGGAGACGGCGCACCGCAGGAACCGGTGGAGAGCCCGCTGGCCGCCCTGCGCTCCGGTGCCCGGTTCGCGGTCCGCGAGCCGGTGGTGTTCGGCGTGATGGTCGCCGGTCTCGTCGGGATGGTCGGCGGAGGCTCGTTCGTGCTGGTCCCGGCCTTCGTCGAGGCCCGCTTCGGCGGCTCGTCCACCGTCGTCGGCCTCATGTACTCGGCACTCGCGGCCGGGGTGGTGCTCGGCTCGCTGGGCAGCGGCTGGGTCCGGCGCAGCCCGCGCCCCGGCCGGCTCCTGCTGGCCCTGATGGTCCTCTGCTACGCCTGCTACGCGCTGGCCGGCGCCGCACCGACCGTCGCGCTGGTCCTCGCCGCCCTGGTCGCCGCCGGCGCGACGAACGCGATCGAGGAGGTGCTGCGCTACACCCTGCTGCAGCTCCGCACCCCCGACGCCCTGCTGGGCCGGGTGAACAGCCTGTTCGCCGCCCAGGCCATGACCGGCGCCGCGATCGGCGCCGTCGTCGCCGGGTTCGTCGGCGGCGTCGTCGGCGACGGCGACGCGCTCTGGGTCTACAACACCGTCACCGGTCTGGTCGCCGCCGCGACCGGACTGCTGCTCGGACCGCTGCGCCGGGTCACCCGCGCATCCATCGAGGAGGAACGATGATCTTCGTCGGCGACGGCGCCCTGCTGTGGCGCGCCGTCCGGCACGCCCGGGCCGACGGCCACCCCGTCGACCTCGTCTGCCACGGGCCCCGCACCACCCCACCGCCGGGGTTCGACCCGGGCGCCGCCCGCGAGGTCCGCAGCGGAGCCGACCTCGACGCGCTCGCCGGCGAGCTCGCCGAGCGGTGCACCGACGGCCTGCTGTGGTCGATCGACAACCCGTTCCTGTTCCGGGAGAAGGTACTGGCCTCGGGGCTGCGGCTGCTCAACGTGCACGGAGGGCCGCTGCCGTCCTACCGCGGCCTCCCTCCGGTGACGGCCGCCTACGCCGTGCTGCACGGCGAGACCAGCTTCGCCGCGACCCTGCACGAGATCGACGCCGGTATCGACACCGGCCCGGTGCTGGCCGAGGCGCGGTTCCCCGTCGACGCCGACGCGGTGCTGGAGGACGTGCTGTCCGACCTCGTCGAGGCCGCGCACCGGGCGTTCACCGAGAACCTCGGCGCGGTCGTCGACGGCACCGCCGGACCGGCCCGCCGGCCCGAGGGCGAACCCGGCTACTACGGGCTCGCCGAGGGACTCGCACTCGCCGGGATGCGGGACCACCCCCGCTACGACCAGGCCACCGACCTGGGGATGTTCGCCGACTACTACCCCGACGCCGCGACGGCCTGGGGCCGCTGAGCCGGCCGTCCCACCTGCCCGTCGACGCCCGGCCCACCACGCCCCGGCACCCCACGACGACCCCCACCCCGGTGGCACGAGCGCCGGCCCGAAGGAGAACCGACCATGTCCACGACCACCGAGGCGGCCGGCCCGCCGCGCACCCAGCCCGCCCCCACCGATCCGACCCGCAGCGCCGCCGATCGCACGCCTGCCGACCGCACCGCCACCGACCGCACCGCCACCGACCGCACCGCCACCGACCGCACCGCCACCGACCGCACCGCCACCGACCGCACCGCCACCGACCGCACCGCCACCGACCGCATCGCCGGCGCGACCGCCGTCGCCCGCACGGTGCCCGACTCGGACCCCTACGTGCTCTACGAGCGCGGCGAGGACGTGTTCCTGGCCGCGGGCACCGCCGCCGAGATCGTGCTGGGTCCCGACGGCCTGACCGTCACCGCGCCCACCGGCACCCGGCACGAGCCGCTCGGCGCGGACCCGCTCGGCCAGGTCTCCGCCGCCCTCGCCGAGGTCGGCGGCACCGGGTGGCAGGCGTTCGGCTGGGCGTCGTTCGAGCTGGCCCACCTCCTGCACGGCGGGGAGCTCCCCGCGGACACCGGCACCCTGCTGCACCTGCTGCACCTGCTGCTTCCCCTCCACACCGCGCACCTGCACCCCGGCGGCGTGGACGTCGACACCGCCGACGACGCCGTCGCACGGGCCTGGCGCGACGCGATCCTCGGTGCCGGGCACGCAGCACCCCGCACCGGGCCGGCGGTGACCGTCGACGAGTCCGCCCGCGCCGAGGCCTACCGCGGCTCGGTGGCCGCCGCCGTCGCCGAGATCGGCGAGGACCGCTTCCGCAAGGTCATCCTGTCCCGCACCGTCCCGGTCACCGAGCCGGTCGACCTGCCCGCCACCTACCGGCACGGCCGGGCGCACAACACCCCGGCCGGCTCGTTCCTGCTGCGCCTCGGTGGGCTGGAGGCGGCCGGGTTCAGCCCGGAGACCGTCGTCGAGGTCGCCGCGGACGGGACCTTCTCCACCCAGCCGCTCGCCGGCACCCGGGCCCGGTCCGGCGAGCCGGAACGCGACGCCGAGCTGTCCGACGAGCTGCGGCGCGACCCCAAGGAGATCTACGAGCACGCGGTGTCGGTCCAGGTCGCCCAGGACGAGGTGTGCGAGGTGAGCGACCCGGACGCCGTCGTCGTGGAGGAGTTCATGCGGGTGGTCGAGCGCGGCAGCGTGCAGCACCTCGCGTCCCGCGTCCGCGGCAGGCTCCGGCCCGGCGCCACCGCCTGGGACGCGCTGGGACGGCTGTTCCCCGCGGTCACCGCGTCCGGGCTGCCGAAGGCCCCGGCGTGCGCGGCGATCAGCCGCCACGAGGGAGCACGCGGCCTCTACAGCGGCGCGGTGCTGACCGTCGACCACACCGGTGCGCTCGACGCGGCGCTCGTGCTGCGCGCCATCTACCGCGCGCAGGGCCGGACCTGGCTGCGGGCCGGGGCCGGCATCGTCGGCGCGTCCACCCCGGAACGGGAGCTGGAGGAGACCCGGGAGAAGCTGCGCAGCGTCAGCCGGTTCCTGGTCGGAGAGGAGACGACGTGACCGTGCTCATCGACGGGGCGCTCGGCTGGCCCGACGCGGACGTGGAGCGCTACCGGCGGGAGGGCTACTGGGGCGAGGACACCCTCGGCGACCTGCTGGGACAGTGGGCCGGCCGGTACGGCGACGCCGTCGCCGTCGTCGCGGGGCCCAGCCGGCGGACCTACGCCGAGCTGGACCGGGCCGCGGACGCTCGCGCCCGCTCGCTGCGGGCACTCGGCATCGCCGAGGGCGACCGCGTCGTGGTGCACCTGCCCAACACCGCCGAGTTCCCGGTGACCCTGTTCGGGCTGCTGCGGGCCGGGGCGGTGCCGGTGCTGACCCTGCCCGCGCACCGGCAGGCCGAGATCGAGCACCTCGCCGCGCTCTCCGGGGCCGTCGCCTACGTCGGACCCGACGTCGTCGAGGGCTTCGACCACCGCGAGCTCGCACTGCAGGTGGCGAAGGCGGTCCCCTCGTTGCGGCACCTCCTCGTCGACGGCGAACCGCTGCCGGGGACGACCGCGATCGCCGACCTGCCCGCCGGCACCGCCGAGCCGCTCCCGCGGCCCGACCCCGGACAGGTCGCGGTCCTGCTCGTCTCCGGCGGCACCACGGGCAAGCCGAAGCTGATCCCGCGCACCCACCGCGACTACGCCTACAACGCCCGGGCCAGCGCCGAGGTCTGCGCGCTGACCGCCGACGACGTCTACCTCGCCTGCCTGCCGCTGGCGCACAACTTCCCGCTGGCCTGCCCGGGCCTGCTCGGCGCCCTCGGGGTCGGGGCCACGGTCGTCCTCGCGTCGGTCCCGAGCCCCGACGTCACCCTCGGGCTGGTCGCGGCCGAGGGCGTCACGGTCACCGCGATGGTGCCGCCGCTGCTGCGGCTCTGGGCCGACCTCGCCGGCGACGGCCGCGGGTCCTGGGACCTGTCGACCCTGCGCCTGGTCCAGGTCGGCGGGGCCAAGTGCGACGCGACGCTCGCCCGCCGGGTCCGCCCCGAGCTCGGCGCCGCCGTGCAGCAGGTCTTCGGGATGGCCGAGGGGCTGCTGAACTACACCCGGCTCGACGACCCCGACGACCTCGTCGCGGTCAGCCAGGGGCGCCCGCTCAGCCCGGCCGACGAGGTCCGGGTCGTCGACCGCGACGGCACCGACGTCGCGGAGGGGACGGCGGGGGAGCTGTGGACCCGCGGCCCGTACACGCTGCGGGGCTACTACCGGGCCCGCGAGCACGACGCGACGTCGTTCACCCCGGACGGCTACTACCGCACCGGCGACCTGGTGCGCCGCCTCCCGACCGGGCACCTCGTCGTCGAGGGCCGGATCAAGGACGTCGTGAACCGCGGCGGCGAGAACGTCGCGGCCACCGAGCTGGAGGAGCACCTGCTGGCGCACCCGGACATCGCCGGCGCGGCCGTCATCGGCATCCCGGACGACGACCTGGGCGAGGCGGTGTGCGCGGTGATCGTCCCGGCACCCGGTGCGACCCCGCCGAAGCGGCGTCACCTGCGCACCTTCCTGACCGAGCGCGGGCTGGCCCGCTTCATGTCCCCGGACCGGGTCGTCGTCCGGGACGACCTGCCGCTCACCGCCGTCGGTAAGATCGACAAGCGGGCACTGGGTGCGCTGCTCGCCGCCGAGAGCGAGGTGCGCGGATGACGGTCACGACCCTCAACGGCATCCGGCTGTCCTGGACCGACCACGGAGGCGACGGCCCGCCCGTCGTCCTGGTGATGGGCACCGGCAGCCCGGGACGGGTCTGGCAGACCCACCAGGTTCCCGCGCTCCGCGAGGCCGGCCACCGCGTCGTGACCCTCGACAACCGGGGCATCCCGCCGACCGACGAGTGCGCGCACGGGTTCACCGTCGACGACATGGCTGCCGACGTGCTCGCCCTGGTCACCCACCTCGACGCGGGCCCGGCGGCGCTCGTCGGCACCTCGCTCGGCTCCCGCGTCGTGATCGAGGCGGCGCTGGCCCGGCCGGACCTGGTCACCCGGGTCGTCGCGATGGCCGCGCACGCCCGGCTCGGCCCCGTGCAGCGGGCGATCACCGCGGGCGAGATCGCACTCGCCGACGCCGGGGTCGAGCTGCCCGAGGACTACCACGCCGCGGTGTCCGCGTTGCAGTACCTGTCGCCGTCGACCCTGCGTGCCGACCGGGAGGCCCAGGACTGGCTCGACGTCCTGGCGTTCGCCGGGGCGGGGGTGTCCAAGGGACACCGGGCCCAGCTGCAGGTGTCGATGGACCTGGGGGACCGGACCGAGGCCTACCGGGCGCTCGCCGTGCCGCTGCTGGTGCTCGCCTTCGCCGACGACGCCGCGATCCCACCGCACCTGAGCCGCGAGGTCGCCGACGCCGTGCCCGGTGCCCGGTACGTCGAGATCGCCGACGCCGGGCACTACGGCTACCTCGAGCGGCCCGCCGAGGTGAACCGGGCGACGGTCGCGTTCCTCAGCGGCCGGTAGCGGGCGCGGCGGCCACCCGCTCCAGCGCCGGGCGCAGCCGGTCGAGGAGCCAGCCGGTGGACACCACGTTCGGTGCCTGCAGCGCGATCGCCTCGTCGAGGCCGATCGGGACGTAGGTCGTGCGGGCCAGCGCCCGCGCGACCACCGGGTTGCCCTCGAACCGCCGACGGTCGGCCGGGGTCGGGAAGCTCATGACGACCAGGTCGGCCTCGGCCAGGCGACCCGCCTCCTCGTAGGACAGCGCGACCGTGCCGGGGGCGACCTCGTCACCGGCGGGCGGGTCGGTGGCGAAGGTCGGCGGCAGGCCCAGCCCGAGCGCGCGGGTCAGCGCGGTGGACTGGTTCGCGGGGTCGACGATGACCGGGATGACGTCGCCCCGTGCCTGTCCGACCAGCACCGACCGGCCGGCGAGGCCGGGCAGCTGGGCCCGCAGCGCGGCGACGGCGCCGTCGGCCCGCGCCACCAGCTCCTCGGCCCGCTCCGGTGCCCCGAGGGCCGCGCCGATCCGCCGGGCGTCGTCCTCCATCGGGGCGCCGAACAGCACGTCGCGGTAGACGACGGTCGGGGCGATCGCGCTCAGGCGCTCGTAGGCGTCGCGGTCGGTGACCAGGTAGGACGACACGGCCAGGATGACGTCCGGGCGGTACGCCGCGATCCGCTCCAGCGGCAGCGGCTCCAGCTCACTGATCGTCAGCACCCCGTCCGGGAACGGCGCGAGGTAGGGCGCCTGCGGCTGCGACTCCCCGGCGTTGCGCAGGCCACCGACGACGTCCGCCCCGAGCGCCCTGGCGACCGCGACGTCGGCCGACCCCAGCGCGACGACCCGCTGCGGACGGGCCGGGATCGTCGTCGTCCCGAAGGCGTGGTCCAGCGTCAGCGGGAACGCGGCGTCCGCGCCCTGCGGCCCGGCCGCCTGCGGTGCGGCGGAGCATCCGGCGACGAGCAGCACGGTCGCGACGACGAGTGCGACGACGGTGGCGACGACCGACGAGCGGGCCGGGCCGAGCGATGGGGTGTGCACGGTCCGACAGTCGTCCGCGGGCGGCTCCCGGTTCCGGCGAGCGGCGTTCCCCACACCCGCGGCGCCCGTCCGCGTGCGATGTCCCCCGGCGGAGCGGGGTCGCCGCGCCCGTTGCGCCCCGGCGCTCGGGTCACGCGGGTCCTCCCGTGGGCGTCCGGGTCGGCGCCGGGAAGGCGGCCGCGACGGCGCCGGGGGCGCGGCCGGGGCCGGGCGTGTCGGCGAAGGTCTGGGCGATCGCGACCCACTCCGCGGCCACCGGACCGGTCGTGGTCACGTCGGTGTCCTCGACGTGCCGGCGCTGGGTGGCGACCAGGCAGAAGCCGAGCGCGGAACCGGTGACCCGGTCCGCGGCGTCCTCCGGGCCCCAGGTCCACGAGGCGCCGGAGGGGGCGAGCAGCTCGACCCGCACGGGCACCTGCGGGACCTCGCGGCCGTTGTTGCGGAAGGTGAAGCCGAAGGTCTGCACGCCGAGGTGGGCGACGTGGCGCAGCCGGTCCGTCGGCTCCCGGAGCACCCCGAGCGCGTCGGCGACATCCTGGCCGTGCGCCCAGGTCTCCATCAGCCGGGCGGTGACCGAGGACAGGGCACTCATGTCGGGCCCGTACCAGGGCAGCCGGGTCTTCGGCTCGATGCCGCGGAACGTGCCGACGAGGGCGTCGCGGGCCCCGGCGAACCACGCCCGGACCTCCTCCGCCCCGAGCCCGGCGTGGTCCGCGGCGACCCGGTCGGGGAAGCCGGGACCCAGCTCCCGCAGCGCGGCCGCCCGCGACCGGAAGGTCTCCGGGTCCGTCGCGGCGAGGGCGGCGGCCTCGTCGAAGTAGGCGAGATGGGTGAGCTGGTCGCGGACGCTCCAGCCCTCGGCCGGGGTCGGCGCGCCGATCCCGGCGTCGTCGAGGTCGGCGACCATCGCCCGGACGACCGCGCTCTCGGCCTCCAGGTCGTCGAGGACCGCGTCCATGGACACCATGGTCAGATGCTCTCCTGCCGGACGGGCGCGCCGTAGGTCACGTCGCTCGTGTCGGGCCGTCACCTCGCTGCCACGGCCTGCGGATCATGGTGGACCGTGTCGAGGACATCGGGAAGTACAGAGGAGGACATCGGGAAGCACGGACGACCGATTGCGTGACCGATCCCCGGGGACCGCGCCCTTCGTAACGTCACCGCCGGGTCGCCCGTCCCGCACCTCGGCACGCGACAGCGCGACGGGAGGCCCCCGCGGCGACCGATCGCCCGGCTGGTGCACCGGGCCCGCCACGGTCCCGGTGGGAGAGGGGTAGACGTGAGGATCACGATCCTGGGACGCGGCACCGTCGGCGGCGGCCTGGCCGCGCTCTGGTCGGCCGCCGGGCACACCGTCACCGGTCTGGGCCGCGACGGTGGTGACGCGACCGGGGCCGACGTGCTCGTCGTCGCCGTCCCCGGAGACCAGGTCGCCGACGCGCTGGGCCGGACGACCGGGATCGCCGGCGTCCCCGCGATCGACGCCACCAACGTCTACGGACCGCGCGACCCGGAGCACGAGTCGAACGCGCACCTCGTCCGCTCCCGGACGGGCGGGCCCGTCGCGAAGTCCTTCTGCGCGAACTTCGCGTCCGAGTACCCGCGCCTGGCGACACAGACCACGCCCCCGGGCAACCTGGTGGCGGCCGACCCCGCGATCCGCACGCTCGTCGACCGGCTCAACCGGGACGCGGGGTTCGACCCGATCCACGTCGGCGGCCTGGAGGCGGCCCGGGCGATCGAGGACGCCGGCCCGTTGCTGATCGCGATCGCCCGCAACGGGACCGGCCCGTTCTTCTACCGGATCACCCCGACCGCCGGTTAGGCGGTCACGCCCAGCGGAGCGGGTCGTCCTCCAGCGCGGAGCGGTCCCAGTGCCCGAGGTCCGCAGCCGCCTCGTAGGTCGTGCGGAGGAACTCGGCGACCGCGCGGTCCGGGTCGGGTGCGGCGCGGGCGACCTCGTAGGGCAGCAGGAACTGCTGGAAGTCCGGGCTGTAGAAGGCACCGTCGGGGCCGACCGGGGCCTCGGCGAAGCCGTCGGGCGCGGGGTAGGCATAGGAGTAGAAGGCGCCCTCCTCGCCGCCACCGGGCCAGAACCCGCAGCTGGACAGCTCCCGCGAGTAGCCCTCGACCATGACTCAGTCGCCGCAGTTGGGCACCCCGCCCGGGTGCGCCGGCGCCGGCCTCCCGGAGAAGCGGGTGCAGGCCATGTCCATGCTGCCCCAGAAGAAGTGCACCGGGCTGACCTTGCCGACGAAGTGCGCCCGGAACTCACCGAGCACGCGGTTCACCTGCAGCAGCTGCCGCCAGAACAGGGTGGCGGCCTCGGCGTCGTAGGAGGCGTGGGTGAGGTCCTCGGCGAACGGGATCGCCGGGTCGACCTCGTTGGGGTGCGGCCGGATCGGTGCGGAGATGCCGAGCCGGCCGAGCACGTCCAGGACGGCGCCGTAGAACTCGGCCACCGACATCGGCGCCAGGTCGAAGCCGAGCGCGCCGCCGTCGCTGCTGCGGACCTCGAGCCGGTGGCCGAGCAGGTCGAGCTCGATCTCGAAGGCCCCGGTGCCGTACGGGACGGCCGACGTCGTCAGGCCCCGCGCGCTCGGGTACAGGGTCACCTGCCACCAGTGGTTGATCAGCGGGGCGTGTGCCATCCTGATCTTGCCCACGATCTGGGTCCACATGTGCAGGGTCTCGCGGGTGGCGGTCCAGTCCGCCACGCGCAGGCTCGGCCAGCTCGTCGTCGTGCTGCTCATCGGTCTCCTCGTGGATCGGCCGGACCGGGGTCGCGTTCCCGGTCCCGGCGGTGACGCGGCCCGTGGTGGTGTCCACCGGGGCCGCGGATGTGGCGCCGGCGACCGGTCAGTCGGTGACCCTGCTGGTCGCCCGGTACTCGAGGTGGGCGAGCTCGGGATGGCGCGCCAGCCAGGCAGCGACGAACGGGCAGATCGCGAGTACCCGCAGCCCGTCGGCCTGCGCCGACGCGATGCCCTCGCGGGCCAGCGCCGATCCCACCCCGCGTCCCTCGAAGGCCGGGTCGACCTCGGTGTGCACGAAGGCGACGAGCTCCGGTGTGCGTACGTACGCGGCGACGCCGGCGAGCGTCGTGCCGTCGTGGGCCTCGAACCGGTTCGCGGAGCGGTTGTCGGTGACGACGATCATGTGGGGCCTCTCTCCGTGGTCGCCCGTCGACCGGGCCGGCGGTACTCGGGGGTGGTCCGGGGCCGGGACCCCGCCCGCGCCCCGGATCATCGAGGCGAGGTGGGTCAGGCTATCGGTCACGTTCGCGCTGCCGCGGTCGACGACCGGGTTCGACGCCGGTCGCGCGGAACACCGGTGACGTCGGGACCCCCGCACGTCCCGGGCGCATCGGTGGGGGCGGGTCGGATCACCCGGCGAGTGTCGGGTCCGGCCGGTCCCGGCGGATCGGTCGCCGGATCGGTCACCGGACGATCCGGACGACGCGGCTACGGTGGTCCGACGGATCCGCCGTGCCACGGGGAGCAGGCGGGACGAGGCTGCGGGGGGTCATGGAGCTGTTCGGACGGCGTGCCGAGACCGCGGCACTGGAGCGGCTGCTGGCACGCGCGGCCGACGGCGCGGGTGCGGCGCTCGTGCTGTGGGGGGAGCCGGGGATCGGCAAGACCGCACTGGTCGACCACGTCGTCGAGGCCGCGTCCGGGGTCACGGTGCTGCGGACCAGGGGCACCCGGATGGAGACGGGGCTCGCCTTCGGCGCACTGCACGCGCTGCTCTGGCCGGTCCTCGACCGGCTCGACGCGCTCCCGGACCCGCAGGCCGCCGCACTGCGCGGCGCGCTCGGGATCAGCCGGGACCCGGCCAACCGCTTCCTCATCGGCGCGGCCGTGGTGTCGCTGCTCTCCGGCCTGGCCCGGGACCGGCCGGTGCTCGTCGTCGTCGACGACGCGCAGTGGGTCGACGAGGCGACCGCGCACTGTCTGGGCTTCCTCGCGCGTCGGGTGCGGACCGAGCCGGTCGTGGTGATCCTGACCGACCACGCCGACCCGGCCCAGGGGCCCTGGGAGGGGGTGCCGGCGCTGGAGGTCGTGGGACTCGCCGACGACGACGCCCGCCGGCTGGTCGCCGCCGCCGTCCCCGACGCCGACGAGGCCCTCGTCGACGACACGGTCGCGATGGCGGCGGGCAACCCGCTCGCGCTGCAGGAGCTGCCCACCGTCGGGCGCGAGGCCGACGACGAGGCGTTCGGGGAGCCGATGCCGGTGGGGCCCCGGCTGCGGCGGGCGTTCTGCGCCCGCGCCGAGGCCCTGAAGCCGGCCACCCGGGCGTTGCTGCTGCTGGCGGCCGCGGAGGGGCGGGGCGACCGGCACGTCGTCGACCGGGCCGGGGCCGGGTGGGGTGTCGACGCCTCCACCTGGGACGAGGCGCTGCGCTCCGGCCTGCTGCACGCCTCGGGCACACGTGTCCGGTTCCGCCACCCGCTGGTCCCGGCCGCCCTCTACGACGGCGCCCCCGTCACCGACCGCCGGGCCGCGCACCGGGCGCTGGCCGCGGCGCTGCCGGCCGAGGACGTCGAGCACCGCGCCTGGCACCTGGCGGCCGCCGCGGACGGCCCCGACGAGGACGTCGCGGCGCTGCTGGAGCAGGCGGCCGCCAGGTGCCTGGAGCGCAGCGCCGGTCCACTGGCGGCACGCACGCTGCGGCGGGCGGCCGACCTGTCGCCGGACCCCGCGGACGCCGCGCGCCGGCTGGCGGTCGCCGCCCGCGCCGCCTGGGGCGCCGGCGACGCCGAGGGAGCCCGGCGACTGCTCGACGACGCCGAGCGCCGGGGCGGGGCGGAGCCCGTCGTGCGGTACAGCGGCGGGCTGCGCGGGATCCTCCAGTTCACCACGGGTCTCTCCGAACGCGCCCACCACTACCTGGTGGGGGATATGGCCGTCGTCGCGGGGACCCGCACGGCGATGGAGCTGGGTACGGTGGCGGCCCGCGCGGCGTGGTCGGCGGGCCGCCCGGACCTGCAGCAGGCGGCGCTGCAGCGGCTGCTCGCCCTCGACCCCGGCGGCGTCCCGGAGCTGGCACCGGTCATGCCGACACTGCGGGCCTGGTGGGCCTGCTACGACGGGACCGGCCGGGCGGCCGGGTCGCTCCCGGCCCCGGACGCGGCCACCGTCGGCCTGCTCGGGACCGTGCCGTGGGAGCTGCTGCCGCCCGTGCCGCTGGTCCAGGCCTGCGGGGTCGAGGGGCCGCTGCACGACGTGCTGCGGGTACAGGCCGCGCAGCTGCGGCGGCGGCACGAGTTCGCCGCGCTCGCGATGGTGCTCGCACAGAGCGCGGTCCTCGACGCCGCGGCGGGCCGGTGGGAGACCGCCGAGGCCGGCGCCACCGAGGGCCTGCGGCTGGCCGAGGAGGTGGGGGCGAACCACGTGGCGAGCCAGTGCCGGCTCTGTCTGGCGAACCTGGCCGCAGCCCGCGGCGACGCCCCCGGCCTGGAGGAACACACCACCCGGGCACTGGCCGTCTCGGTCCGGCAGGAGGTGCGCGTGCTCACCGCGTCGGTGTACTGGGTGCGCGGCCGGGCGGCGCTGTTCGACGGCAGGCCCCGCGAGGCCCTGCACCACCTGATGCCGCTCGACGAGCCCGGCCACGAGGCCGCACACCCCACCTTCGCACTGCTCGCCGCCCCGGACACCGCCGAGGCCGCGACGCAGGAGGGGCGCACGGAGACGGCCTCGGCCCGGCTGGCGGCCGTCGAGACGTGGGCCGGGCGGACCGATGCCCACTGGGCCCGCGCCGCTGCGCACCGTCTGCGCGGCCTCGCCGCAGGCGGGCCGGACACGGAGGCCGCGTACCGGGCCGCGCTCGACGGCGCGGGTGCCGCTCCGGATCCGTTCGAGCGGGCCCGTACCCGGCTGCTGTACGGCGAATGGCTCCGTCGGGTCCGCCGTCGCGCCGACGCCCGGCACGAGCTCGCCGGGGCGGCCGAGGCCTTCGGCCGCCTCGGCGCGGAGCCGCTGCGGGCGCGGGCGCTGCGGGAGCTGGGGCTGGCCGCGCAGTCCGGGGTGCGGCACGAGCCGGCCGCCGCCGGGCTCACCGCCCAGGAGCTGCGGGTCGCCCGGCTGGCCGCCGAGGGGCTCACCAACCGGGAGATCGCGGCCCGGCTGCTGATCAGCCACCGCACGGTCGGGCACCACCTGGGCAGCGTCTACCCCAAGCTCGGCGTCACCTCCCGGGCCGAGCTCGCGCGGATCGACATGGCGGGCGACCTGAGGTTCCGCACCCCCGGGCACGAGTGACCCGGACCGCCGGCCCGTCGCCGTGCGGCGGAGCTCAGAAGCCGCGCGCGAGCCGGTGGTAGGCGTTGTTCCAGCGCAGCTCGTGCAGGAACGTCCGCGGCCGTGTGGTGTCGCCGATGTGCACCAGCTCGGTGCCGACGATCTCGGCGAGGTCGTCGAGGGCCTCGACCCCGACGGCGGTCGACAGCACCGTGTGGTGTGGGCCGCCCGCCATCAGCCAGCACTCGGCCGAGGTCGCGAGCGAGGGCTCCGGGACCCAGGTCGCCGTCGCCACCGGGAGCCTCGGCATGGGCTCGTCCGGGTCGACGACCTCGATGTCGTTGCTGACCAGGCGGAACCGCTCCCCGAGGTCGCAGATGCCGAGCACGACGCCCGGGCCGGGGTCGGCGGTGAACCGCAGCCGGACCGGGTCCTCCCGCCCGCCGATGCCCAGCGGGTGGATCTCCAGCGACGGCCGGGACCCGGTGATGCTCGGGCAGACCTCCAGCATGTGCGCCCCGAGGATGCGCTCGTGGCCGGGACGCAGGTGGTAGGTGTAGTCCTCCATGAACGACGTGCCGCCGGGCAGCCCGGTGGCGACGACCTTCACCGCGCGCAGCATGGCCGCGGTCTTCCAGTCGCCCTCGGCGCCGAAGCCGTAGCCGTCGGCCATCAGGCGCTGCACCGCGAGCCCGGGGAGCTGACGCAGACCGCCGAGGTCCTCGAAGTTCGTGGTGAACGCCTGCGCCCCGGTGGACTCCAGGAACGAGCGCAGCCCGATCTCGACCCGCGCGCCGTAGCGGAGCGCGTCGTGCCGGGCGCCGTCGGGGAGCAGCTCGGGGGCGACGTCGTAGATCTCGGCGTACTCGCCGACGAGCTTGTCGACGTCGGCGTCGGCGACCTGGTCCACCACGGCGACGAGGTCGTTGACGCCGTAGGTCTGCACCGACATCCCGAAGACCCGGGTGGCCTCGACGCGGTCGCCGTCGGTCACGGCGACGTCGCGCATGGTGTCACCGAACCGGACGAGCCTCAGCGCGCGCAGCTCCGCGGCACCGGCGGCCGCACGCGTCCAGGTCCCGATGCGGTCGCGGAGCACCGGGTCGGACACGTGTCCGGCGACGGTCTTGCGGGCCAGGCCGAGCCGGGTCTGGACGTAGCCGAACTCGCGGTCGCCGTGCGCGGCCTGGTTGAGGTTCATGAAGTCCATGTCGATCTCCGACCAGGGGAGGTCGACGTCGGCCTGGGTGTGCAGGTGCAGCAGCGGCCGGGTCAGGGCCTCGAGCCCGGGGATCCACATCTTCGCCGGGGAGAAGGTGTGCATCCAGGTGATCACGCCGAGGCACCGGTCGTCGGCGTTGGCCTCCAGGCAGATCCGCCGGATCGCGTCGGCATCGGTCAGCACGGGCTTCCACACCACCCGCACCGGGATCTCGTCGGCGGCGTCGAGCCGGGCGGCGACGGCCGCGGACTGGTCGGCGACCTGGGCGAGGGTCTCCTCGCCGTAGAGGCCCTGGCTCCCGGTCAGGAACCAGACCTCGTAGCTGTCGAGCAGCGAGCCGCTCATCAGACATCCCTCCTTCGGGGTCGGGCGGAGCTCAGCGCTGCCCGTAGACGTTCTGGTAGCGGTCCCAGAGGCTGTCGATCTGGTCCTGGGGGATGGGCACGGTGTCGCCGAGCTGGCGGGCGAGGTGCACGGTGCGGGCGACGTCCTCGCACATCACCGCGGCCTTGACCGCGGAGCGGGCGTCGGCGCCGACGGTGAACACGCCGTGGTTCTGCATGATCACGGCGGGGGAGCGGCTGCCGGTCAGGGTCTCCACGACGCCGCGGCCGATCGACTCGTCGCCGATCAGCGAGAACGGGCCGATCGGGATGTCCCCGCCGAACTCGTCGCTCATCGCGGTGAGCACGCAGGGGATCGGCTCGGCGCGTGCCGCCCACGCGCTGGCGTAGGTGGAGTGGGTGTGCACCACCCCGCCGACCTCGGGCATGGCCCGGTAGACGTGGGCGTGCGCCGCGGTGTCCGACGACGGCGTCAGGTCGCCCTCGACCGGGGTGCCGCGCAGGTCGCACAGCACCATGTTCTCCGGGGTCAGGTCGTCGTAGGAGATCCCGCTGGGCTTGATGACCATCAGGTCGTGGCCGGGCACGCGGGCCGAGACGTTCCCCGCGGTCCAGACGACGAGCTCGTAGCGCACCAGCTCGGCGTGCAGCGCGCACACCTGCTCGCGCAGCCGCGCCACGGTGGCGGCGAGCTCGGGGGAGGCCAGGGTGTCGGTCATGCGTCGGGGTCTCCTTCTCGCTGGGCGCGGGCCTCGCGGCGGATCGCGCGCAGGCGGTGCATCACGTCGTCGCCGCCCCGGCCGAAGTGGTCGTGCAGGCGGGTGTACTCGGCGAACAGGGCGTCGTAGGACTTCGCCGACTCCTCGTCGGGCAGGTGTGCGCCCTCGCGGACGCGACCCATGGCGGCGGCCGCGGTGGGAACGTCGGGGTGGACGCCCGCGGCCACGGCCGCGTGGATGGCCGAGCCCAGGGCCGGGCCCTGCCCGGCCTCGACGACGGTGAGCGGCAGCCGGGTCACGTCGGCGTAGATCTGCATGAGCAGGGCGTTGCGGGTGAGCCCGCCGGAGACGATCAGCTCGGTCACCGGGACGCCGGAGGCCGCGAAGGTCTCCACGATCATCCGGGTGCCGAACGCGGTGGCCTCCAGCAGCGCCCGGTAGGTGTCCTCGGGCCGCGTCGCGAGGGTCTGTCCGAGGACGACGCCGGACAGCTCGTGGTCCACCAGCACCGAGCGGTTGCCCGAGTGCCAGTCCAGCGCGACGAGCCCGTGCTCACCGACCGCCTGCCCGGCGGCCAGCTCGGTCAGGTACTCGTGCAGGTCGAGCCCCCGCGCGCGGGCCGCCTCGTGGTACGCGGGCGGCACGCCGTGCTCGACGAACCACCCGAAGATGTCGCCGACGCCGCTCTGCCCGGCCTCGTAGCCCCAGAGCCCGGAGACGATGCCGCCGTCGACGACCCCGCACATGCCCGGCACCTCGCGCAGCACGTCGGAGCTCATGACGTGGCAGGTGCTGGTGCCCATGATCGCGACCATCTGCCCCGGCCGGACGGCGTTCGCCGCCGCGGCGGTGACGTGCGCGTCGACGTTGCCGACGGCGACCGCGATCCCCTCGGGCAGCCCGGTCCAGCCTGCCGCCTCGGCGGTCAGCGTCCCGGCGACGGTGCCCAGCTCGCCGATCTCGTGGGCGACCTTGGTCTCGGCGAACCCGGCGAAGGCGGGGTTCAGCGCGCCGAGGAAGTCACGGCCGGGGTAGGCGCCGTCCTGCAGGATCCCCTTGTAGCCGGCCGAGCAGGCGTTGCGGACGTAGCGGCCGCACAGCTGCCAGACGATCCAGTCCGCGGCCTCGACCCAGCGCTCGGTCCGGGCGTAGACCGCGGGGGCCTCCTCCAGGATCTGCAGGCCCTTCGCGAACTCCCACTCCGAGGAGATGAACCCGCCGTAGCGGGGCAGCCAGCTCTCGCCCCGCTCGGCGGCGAGGGCGTTGATCCGGTTGGCCTGGGGCTGGGCGGCGTGGTGGCGCCAGAGCTTGGTGTAGGCGTGCGGCTCGTCGGCCAGGTCGGGCACCTCGTTGAGCGGGGTGCCGTCGCGCAGGGTCGGGACCATGGTGCAGGCGGTGAAGTCGGTGGCGATGCCGACCACCCGCGCCGGGTCCACCCCGGCGGCGGCGACCGCACCGGGGACCGCGTGGCGCAGGACGTCGACGTAGTCCGACGGCACCTGCAGCGCCCAGTCCGGCGGCAGCCGGAGGTCCGGCCGCCCCGGCAGGGCGTCGGTGACGACGGCGTGGGGGTAGGCGTGGACGGCGGAGCCCAGCTCGGCCCCGTCGGCCGCACGGACGACGACCGCCCGTCCGGACAGCGTCCCGAAGTCGACGCCCACCACGAGGGCGTCGGCGAGGTCGATCGGTGGTCGGATCATGAGCACTTCCTCGGGTCACGAACACGGCCGGCCGAGCGATCGGACGGCGAGCGAATGTTATCGCTAACAGAAGTCGAACTCAACGGTCCGGTGCGGATGCTCCGTGGGCGACGGCTGGTCGTACGACACGTTCACGTCGATCATGAGGTCGCTGACCGAGACGGACCGACCGGCCGGATAACGGAGCGGTAACGGCGCCTTCCGTGTCGGTGCGTCTGTAGTTAGCGTTCACATTCCTGGGTGCGCCGGTCCGGTCGGGCGGGACCCACCCGCCGCCGTCTCGACGAGGAGATCGCCTGTGTTCACGAGGATGCGCACCGTCGCCGTCGGTGCCCTGCTGGTGCTGGGGCTGGCCGCCTGTGGTGGCCAGGGAGCCGGGGGAGGTGGCGGGGCCGGAGCCGGTGCGGCACCCGGCGACCTGACGGTCGGCGTCTCGATGCCGACCCAGACCTCCGAGCGGTGGATCGCCGACGGCAACGCCGTCCGCGACCAGCTCACCGCCGCCGGCTACAAGGTCGACCTGCAGTACGGGGGCGACGACATCCCCACCCAGTCCCAGCAGATCGACCAGATGGTCACCAGCGGCGCGGACCTGCTGATCGTCGCGGCCATCGACGGGACCGCCCTGTCCGGGCAGCTGCAGGCCGCCAAGGACGCCGGCATCCCCGTGATCGCCTACGACCGGCTGATCCGGCAGAGCCCGAACGTCGACTTCTACGTCACGTTCGACAACTTCCAGGTCGGCGTCGCCCAGGCGAAGGCGCTGCTGCGCGGCATGGGCCTGCAGAACGCCGACGGGTCACCCGGTCCGAAGAAGGGCCCGGTCGTCGTCGAACTGTTCGCGGGCTCCCTCGACGACAACAACGCCTTCTACTTCTTCGACGGCGCCATGTCGGTGCTGAAGCCGCTGATCGACAACGGCACGATCCGGGTCAAGAGCGGCCAGACGACCATCGAGCAGACCGCCACGCTGCGCTGGGGCCAGGAGACCGCCCAGAAGCGGATGGAGGACCTGCTCACCTCCACCTACAACGACGGCAGCCGGCCCGACGGCATCCTGTCGCCCTTCGACGGCATCTCCCGCGGCGTCATCACCGCCCTGCAGAACGCGGGCTTCGGCACCCCGGCCAAGCCGATGCCGACCGTCACCGGGCAGGACGCCGAGATCGCCTCGGTCAAGCTGATCGACGACGGGGTGCAGAGCTCCACGGTCTTCAAGGACACCCGCAAGCTCGCCGAGCAGGCCGTCGTCGCCGCGAAGGCGTTCCTCTCCGGCGGCACCCCGCAGGCCAACGACACCACCACCTACGACAACGGGGTGAAGGTCGTGCCGTCCTACCTGCTGCCGGTCCGGACGGTGTTCAAGGCCGACATCCGGCCCGTCCTCGTCGACTCCGGCTACTACACGGCGCAGGACGTCGCCCGCGGCCGCCAGGGCTGAGCCCCGCGACCGGCCGCACCCCACCTTCCGTGACGGAGGACGACGTGACCGACCACGACCCCGGCGGCGACCTGCCGGACACCATCCTCGAGATGCGCGCCATCACCAAGACCTTCCCGGGGGTGACCGCGCTGTCGGAGGTCTCGCTCGCCGTGCGCCGGGGCGAGATCCACGCGATCTGCGGCGAGAACGGCGCCGGCAAGTCGACGCTGATGAAGGTGCTCTCCGGGGTGCACCCGGCGGGCACCTACGACGGCGAGATCGTCCTCGACGGGCGACCGGCCCGGTTCGCCGGGATCCGCGACTCCGAGGCCGACGGCATCGTGATCATCCACCAGGAGCTCGCGCTGGTGCCGCACCTGTCGATCGCCGAGAACGTGTTCCTCGGCAACGAGCGGCGCGGCAGGCTGGGGCTGGTCGACTGGCGACGGACCCACGCCGAGGCCGCCCGCCTGCTCGCCGAGGTGGGTCTCACCGAGAACCCCGCGACGCCGGTCGGGCGGCTCGGCGTCGGCAAGCAGCAGCTCGTCGAGATCGTCAAGGCGATGACCAAGGACGTCCGGCTGCTCATCCTCGACGAGCCCACCGCCGCGCTCAACGACACCGACTCCGCGCACCTGCTGGAGCTGATCCGGCGCTTCCGCGACAACGGCATCACCTCGATCATCATCTCGCACAAGCTCGACGAGATCGTCTCGATCGCCGACCGCACGACCGTCATCCGCGACGGCCGCACCGTCGAGACCTTCACCGTCGCCGACGAGCCCGCCCCGCGGAACCGGATCATCCGCGGAATGGTCGGCCGTGACCTCACCTCCTTCTACCCGGAGCGGGCGAGCAGCCCGGGGGAGGAGCTGCTGCGGATCACCGACTGGACGGTCTGGCACCCGACCCAGGACCGCAAGGTCGTCGACGCCGCGTCGCTGTCGGTGCGGGCCGGGGAGGTCGTCGGCATCGCCGGGCTGATGGGCGCGGGCCGCACCGAGCTCGAGATGAGCGTGTTCGGGCGGTCCTGGGGCCGCGACGTCAGCGGCACCCTGCGGATCGGGGGTCGCGAGGTCCGCGCCCGCTCGGTGTCCGACGCGATCGAGGCCGGGCTCGCCTACGTCACCGAGGACCGCAAGCACCTCGGCCTCAACCTGGTCGACGACATCCGGCGCAACGTCTCCGGCGCGGGCCTGCACCGGCTCGCCCGCCACGGCTGGGTCGACGCCGACGCCGAGCTGCGCGTCGCCGAGTCCTACCGGCGGGATCTCGGCATCCGGGCGGCGAGCACGAGTGTCGGGGTCGGCACCCTGTCCGGCGGCAACCAGCAGAAGGTCGTCCTGGCCAAGTGGCTGTTCACCGAGCCGGACGTGCTCATCCTCGACGAGCCGACCCGCGGGATCGACGTCGGCGCCCGCTACGAGATCTACGTGATCATCAACCGGCTGGTGGAGGCCGGCAAGGCGGTCCTGGTCATCTCCTCCGAGCTGCCCGAGCTCCTGGGGATCTGCGACCGCGTCTACACCCTGTCGGCCGGACGGATCACCGGCGAGGTGCCGGTCGCCGAGGCCACCCAGGAGGGCCTGATGGCCCTCATGACCCAGGAGGCGGAGAGCTCCGCATGACCAGCACCCTCCCGAAGAAGGACCCCTCCTCCGACGAGCGCCCCGGCGCCGGCGCGGCGGCCCTGCACTCCGGCACGAGCGACCTGCGACGGCTGCTGGCCGGCAACGTCCGCCAGAGCGGCATCGTGATCGCGTTCGTGGCGATCGTCGCGCTGTTCGCGGTCCTCACCGGCGGCGTCTCGCTGAGCCCGGGCAACATCACCAACATCGTCCTGCAGTACTCCTACATCCTGGTCCTCGCGATCGGGATGGTGATCGTCATCGTCGGCGGGCACATCGACCTGTCGGTGGGGTCGGTGGTCGCGCTGACCGGCGCGGTCGCCGCGGTGCTCGTGATCGGCGGCGGCCTGCCCTGGTGGGTCGGTGTCGTCGCGGCCGTCGGCGTCGGCGTGCTGGTCGGCGTCTGGCACGGCTTCTGGGTCGCCTACGTCGGCATCCCCGCCTTCATCGTGACCCTCGCCGGGATGCTGCTGTTCCGCGGACTGACCCTGCAGGTGCTGGGCAACATCTCGCTCTCGCCGTTCCCCGCGGAGTACCAGCAGATCGCGGGCGGCTTCCTCAACGGGCTCATCGGCGGCCAGGGCTACGACGCGTTCACCGTCCTGATCGCCGCGCTCGGCGTCGCCGGGTACGCGGTGCTCGCCTACCGGAGCCGGGTCGCGAAGGTCCTCGACCTGCAGCAGGTCGAGTCGTTCCCGCTGTTCGCCTGCCGGATCGCACTCGTCGGGCTGGTCGTCATGGCGTTCGCCTGGCAGCTGGCGTCCTCCCGCGGGCTGCCCGTGGTGCTGGTCGTCCTGTCGGTGCTGGTGCTCGCCTACGGCCTGCTCACCCGGCGCACCGTGTTCGGCCGCCACGTCTACGCCCTCGGCGGCAACGCGGCCGCGGCCCGGCTGTCCGGGGTGCGGGTCCGGGCCGTCACGTTCTGGATCTTCGTGAACATGGGCTTCCTGGCCGGCGTGGCCGGGGTCATCTACTCGGCCCGGTCCAACGGCGCCCAGCCCGCAGCGGGGAACATGTTCGAGCTCGACGCGATCGCCGCCGCGTTCATCGGCGGCGCCGCGGTGACCGGCGGAGTCGGCACCGTGGTCGGCGCGCTGGTCGGCGGCCTGATCATGGCCGTGATGAGCAACGGCATGCAGCTCATGGGCGTCGACCAGTCCGTGCAGTCGGTCGTGAAGGGACTCGTGCTGCTGTTCGCCGTCGCGTTCGACGTGTGGAACAAGCGCCGCGCCCGCGGCGACGGCTGAGCACGGCTCCGCCCGACGGCGGCCGGCCGCGGGATCCGCGACCGGCCGCCGTCGCCGTGCGTGGGCCGTGTCGTGCGTGGGGCCGGTCAGGCCGTGTCGACGCCGCAGCGCAGCAGGATGCGGCTGCGGTAGGTCCCGCCGGGCCGCAGCACCGTCGACGGGTAGTCGGGACGGTTCGGCGCGTCCGGGAAGTCCTGCGGCTCCAGGCAGAAGGCGTCGCCGCGCCGGGCGGGCCGTCCGTCGGGGAAGGTGTTCGAGCCGTCGAGCATCGTGCCCGAGTAGAACTGCACGCCCGGCCGGTCGGTGAACACGGTCAGCGTGCGGCCGGTGACCGGCTCGACCACCCGGGCCGCGCCGCGCAGCCCGTCGGCGACCGGGCCGCCGTCGGTGAGGACGAAGGTGTGGTCGAACCCGCCCGCCACCGCCAGCTGCGGGTGCTCCCGATCGAGCAGATCGCCGACCCGGACCGGCACGCGCAGGTCGAACGGGGTGCCCTCGACCGGGGCCGGGGCGCCGCGGAGCGGGACGAGACGGTCGTCGACGGGCAGGTAGCGGTCGGCCCGGACGGTGATCTCGCACCCGGCGACCCCGGCCCCGCCGAGGGTGAAGTAGGCGTGGTTGGTCAGGTTCACCACCGTCGGGGCGTCGGTCCGGGCGGTCAGCTCGATGCCCACGTCGGAGCCGGTCACGGTGTAGACGACGGCGACGTCCAGGGTGCCGGGGTAACCGCCGTCGCCGCCGGGGCTGCGGTGGGTCAGCGTGACGCGGCGCCCGCCGGGCACCTGCTCGACGGGCCCGGCGACGAAGTCGGCGTGGTCGAGAACCCGGCCGTCCCGCCGTGCAGCGAGACGCCGGGCTCGTTGCAGGTCAGGACGTGCTCGGTGCCGTCGAGGACGAACCGCCCGCCGTCGATGCGGTTGGCGAAGCGGCCGACCGTCGCGCCGCGGAAGGCCGGGTCGGTGCGCGGGTCGGCGCAGCCGAGCAGCACCTCGCCGACGACGCCGTCGCGGTCGGGGGTGCGCAGCCCGGCGAGCCGGGCACCGTGCGGGTCGACCGCCACCGCGATCGGCCCGCCGGGCACGCCCAGATCGATCACGACCCACCCGCGCCGCGGCGGGCGAACGCCCGCTGCAGCAGCACGAAGACCAGCAGCAGCGCGCCGACCACGATCCTGGTCCACCACGAGCTGAGGGTGCCCTCGAAGGAGATGAAGGTCTGGATCAGGCCCAGGACGAGCACTCCGAGCAGCGACCCCACGACCAGGCCGACGCCGCCGGACAGCAGCGTTCCGCCGATGACGGTGGCGGCGATGGCGTCGAGCTCGGTGCCGACGGCCGCCAGGCTGTACCCGGACAGCGAGTAGAAGGTGAACAGCAGCCCGGCCAGCGCCGAGCAGAACCCGCTGATCGCGTAGACCGCGACCCGGGTGCGCCCGACCGCGAGGCCCATCAGCATCGCCGAGTGCCGGTTGCCGCCGACGGCGTAGACGGTCCGGCCGAACCGGGTCCGGTGCAGCACCCACGCGGCGACGGCGACGACGACCAGCGCCACGACCACCGACGGGCTGACGAAGGACCGGCCGCCCAGCGGGATGGCGGCCTGCGCGATCGCGGTGAACGTCGGGTCGGTCACCGGGACGGACTCGACGCTGATCACGTAGCAGAGCCCGCGGGCGAGGAACATCCCGGCGAGCGTCACGACGAACGGCTGGATCTCCAAGTGGTGGATCACCAGTCCCATCGCCGTCCCCAGCGCCACGCCGACGACCAGCACCGCCGCCATCACCGGCAGCGCGGGCCAGCCGTCCGCGAGCAGCGTCGCGGCCAGCACCCCGGACAGCGCGACCACCGACCCGACCGACAGGTCGATGCCGCCGGTGAGGATCACGAAGGTCATGCCGACGGCGAGGACGATCAGGTAGGCGTTGTCGACGAACAGGTTCAGGAAGACCTGCGGGGACAGGAAGTTGTCGTAGCGGACCGAGCCCGCTCCGAACAGGAGCACGAACAGCACGAACGTCGCGAGGACCGGCAGCACCTGCGTCGAGGGCCGCGGCAGGCGGGACAGCAACGATCCGGCGGAGACCCGCCGGGTGGGCCGGGGCGTCGTGGTCGTCATCGGGACACCGCCTGGGAGGTGGTCGGGGCACCGGTGGGCCTCCGTCGCCGCCTGCGGGCGAGGGCGGACCGGGCCTTCGGGGACTGGAGCAGGCAGACCGCGATGATCACGACGGCCTTGAACACCAGCGTCACCTCGGGCGCGATGCCCGCGGTGTAGACGGTGGTGGTGAGCGTCTGCAGGATCAGCGCGCCCACCAGCGTGCCGCCGATGGAGTACCGGCCGCCGGACAGCAGCGTGCCGCCGATGACGACGGCGAGGATCGCGTCGAGCTCGATCCACAGCCCGGCGTTGTTGGCGTCGGCCGCGGTGACGTTCGAGCTGATCAGCAGCCCGGCGACGCCGGCGCAGAGCGCGACGAACAGGTAGACCGACCAGACGATCCCCCGGGCCCGCACCCCGGCGAGCCGGCTCGCGACGGGGTTGATGCCCACCGACTCCAGCAGCATCCCCAGCGCGGTGCGCCGGGTGAGCAGGGCGACGGCGAGGTAGACCAGCGCGGTGAGCACCACCGCGACCGGGACGCCGAACCAGAACCCGCTGCCGAGCGCAGCGTAGGTCGGGTTGGCGACGGTGACGATCTGCCCGTCGGTGACCAGCATGGCGATGCCGCGCCCGGCCGTCATGAGGACCAGTGTCGCGATGATCGGCTGGATCCCGAGCACCGAGACGATCGCGCCGTTCCAGACGCCGAGCACCAGCGCCAGGCCCAGGGCGAGGCCGATCCCGGACAGCGCCGCGCCGGGGGAGGCCGGGTCCGGTGCGGAGGCGATCCAGGTGCAGGCCACCGCACCGGAGATCGCGACCGTGGCACCGACGGACAGGTCGATCCCGCGGGTCGCGACGACGAGGGTCATCCCGAGCGCGATCAGTGCGGTGGGGGCGCCGTTCTTGGCGATGTCGACCAGGCTGCCGTAGAGGGCGCCGTTCTGGACGGTGATCGCGAAGAACCCCGGGGTCCACACCAGGTTGGCCAGCAGCAGCGCCGCCAGGGCCAGGACCGGCCAGAACAGCGACGAGCCGGTGATCCGTGACCAGGGCCGCCGCCCCGGCGTCGTGCCCGTCGGCGGCGGGGGAGCGGCCGGCGCGTCCGGCGCCGTCGTGGGGTCGGCCGCCGGCCCGTCCGGGGCGTCGGTGGCGGCCCGGACGGGACCGGTGTCAGGCAGCAGGCGTGCCACGCTGGGTGCCTCCCTCGGCGACGATCTCCATGACGGCGGCGGTGGAGGCCTCGGAGCGGGTCAGCTCGCCGACCTTGTGCCGGTCGCGCAGCACCGCGATCCGGTCGGAGAGCCGCACGACCTCCTCCAGCTCGGCGGAGACGAACACGACGGCCATCCCGTCGCCCGCCAGGTCCGCGACCAGCTTCTGGATCTGGGTCTTGGCCCCGATGTCGATGCCGCGGGTCGGCTCGTCGAGGATCAGCAGCCTGGGGTCGGTGATCAGCCAGCGGGCGAGCAGCACCTTCTGCTGGTTGCCGCCGGACAGGGTGCCGACGAGTGCGTCCGGGTCCGCCGGGCGGACGTCCAGCGCCGTGATCCACCTCCCGACGAGCTCGTCGGCGGTGCTCCGCGGGATCCGCCGGGCCCACCCGCGCCGCGCCTGCAGGGCGAGCACGATGTTCTCGCGCACCGACAGGTCGGCGATGACGCCCTCGCCCTTGCGGTCCTCGGAGCAGAACGCGATGCGTTCGGCGATCGCCGTGGTCGGGCCGCCGAGGGTGACCTCCCGGCCGTCGACCCGGATCGACCCGGTCTCGGCACGGTCGGCACCGAAGAGCAGGCGCACCAGCTCGGTGCGACCCGATCCCAGCAGCCCGGCGACGCCGACGACCTCGCCGGGGTGCACCGCGAGGTCGGTGGGCGCGACCCCGCCTGCCCGGCCGATCCCCCGGGCGTCGAGGAAGGGCGTGCCGGCGTGGCCCGCGCCCGGGCCCGCGGGCTGGCGGTCGAGGTCCGCCAGCTCCTCCAGGGCGTGGCCGACCATCTTCGACACCATCTCCAGACGCGGGAGGTCGGCGATCGCGTACTCGCCGACCAGACGGCCGTTGCGCAGGATCGTGGTCCGGTCGGCGATCTCGTAGACCTGGTCGAGGAAGTGCGAGACGAACAGGATCGCCACCCCGGCGTCGCGCAGCTCGCGCAGGACGCGGAACAGCTCGCGGACCTCGCCGGCGTCGAGGCTGGAGGTGGGTTCGTCGAGGATCAGCACCGACAGGTCGGTGGCGACGGCGCGGGCGATCGCGACGAGCTGCTGCACGGCGAGTGGATGGTCACCGACGAGCGAGGCCGGGGCGAGATCGAGCCCGAGCCGCCCGAGCACCGCGACGGCGGTGCGCCGCACCGCGGCCCGGTCGATGCGCCGGCCGCCCCACCACGGGGCCCGCGGCTCGCGGCCCAACATGATGTTCTCCTCGACGGAGAGGTTCGGGCAGAGGTTGACCTCCTGGTAGACCGTGGCGATGCCGGCCTCCTGGGCGTGCCCGGGGCCGGTGAACTCCCGGAGCCCGCCGCGGACGGTGATGGTGCCCGCGTCGATGCGGTGGACGCCGGTCAGCGCCTTGATCAGGGTGGACTTGCCGGCGCCGTTCTCGCCCATGAGGGCGTGCACCTCGCCGGGGAACAGCCGCAGGGAGACCCCGTCGAGGGCCTTCACCCCGGGGAACCCGATCTCGATGCCGTGCAGTGCCACCACGGGATCGGTCGTGGCGGCCGGTGGCGGTCCGGTCTCGGTCATCGTCGTCTCCGGGGGTCGTCTCCGGTGGGCGTCCCGGGCGCGGTCGGGCGCGGCTCCCGGGAGTGGAGCCGCCCGGTGCCGGTGGATCGCGCTCCACCGGCACCGGGCGGACGGTGCGGGATCAGTACTTGCGCTCGGCCAGGGCGGCCGCGGCCTGTGCCTGGTCGAAGGTGGTCTCGGTGACCTCGACGCGGGCCGGCACCTGCTCGCCGGCGGCGACCTTCTTCACCATGTCCATCAGCTGGCCGCCGAGCAGTGGGTTGCACTCGACCATGTAGTTGATCTTCCCGTCGGCGGTCGCCTTCATCCCGTCCCTGGTGGCGTCCACCGAGATGATCCGGATGTCGCGGCCCGGCACCTTGCCCGCCGCGGTGATGGCCTCGATGGCGCCGAGCGCCATGTCGTCGTTCTGGGCGTACACGACGTCGATCTTCGGCTGGGACTTCAGGAACGCCTCCATCACCTGCTTGCCGCCGGACCGGGTGAAGTCACCGGTCTGCGAGGCGACTACCTTGATCGACGGCGTGCCGGCAACGGCCTTCTGGAAGCCCGCGGTGCGGTCGATCGCGGGGGCGGCGCCGGTCGTGCCCTGCAGCTCGACGACGTTCACCTCCGGCTTGCCCGCCGAGTCCTTCACCAGCCACTCGCCTGCCTTCTCGCCCTCCTTGACGAAGTCGGAGCCGATGAAGGACTTCACCAGGGTCGGGTCGGCGGAGTCGATCGAGCGGTCGGTGAGGATCACCGGGATCTGTGCCCGCTTGGCCTCCTGCAGCACGGTGTCCCAGCCGGTCTCGACGACCGGGCTGAACGCGATCACGTCGACCCGCTGCTGGATGAAGGACCGGATCGCCTTGATCTGGTTCTCCTGCTTCTGCTGGCCGTCGGAGAACTGCAGCTCGATCCCGGCCTGCTTCGCCGACTCCTGGATCGAGGCGGTGTTCGCGGTGCGCCAGCCGGACTCCGCGCCGACCTGGGCGAAGCCGAGGGTGAGCGTGTCCTGGGCCGTGCCGCCGGAGCCGCCGGAGCCGCAGGCCGCGATCCCGGCGGTGAGGGCGATGGCCGCGGCGGCGCCGGCCAGCCTGTGGAAGACGCGGCGCCCGGTGGACGCCGTCGGGGTGGGTGTCGTCGTCGACATCGGAATCCTCCGGGTGGTGCGCTGCGGTGCGCGGCCTGCGGTGAGGGCCGGAGCGGGACCTCGCGGTCCCGGCGCCGACGGTCTCGGTGAGGAGAGATTGTTAACGCGAACACGAAGCCCGGTCAAGGCTCCATTCGAGCCGCCGGGCGATCGATCGGCGAACCTTGCGAGTGTCCGTCGCCGTGCTGGACATCGTGGATGTGAAGGTTAACAATCGATCGATCCGCTCCGCGCGACCCGTAGGCGGGCCGGTCTCCCGGCTGTTCGGGGGACGCTTCTGCGGGGTGCCGGGGAGGTCCCGGTCGTGTCGCGACCGGCGAACGCCCTCCGTGGGTGACACGGTCACGGACGGCTACGCTGCACGGATCGGAGGGGGTGGGCGTGGGGATCGCGATGGAGCCTGGGCCGAGGCCGGGGCGGGCACCGTCCATGTTCGACGTGGCCCGCCGTGCCGGGGTCTCCCACCAGACGGTGTCCCGGGTGCTGAACGCGCACCCCAACGTCCGGGAGAGCACCCGGGTGCGGGTCCGGACCGCGATCGAGGAGCTCGGCTACCGGCCGAACCGTGCCGCCCGCACCCTGGTGACCGGCCGTGACCGGGTGCTCGGGATCGTCGCCCCCCGGTCCACCCTGTTCGGCCCGGTGTCGCTGCTCGCCGCGTTCGAGGAGCAGGCGGTCGGTGCCGGATTCGGGGTCAGTGTCGTCCGGGTCCGCGAGATCGACGGCGGGTCGGTGCGCGAGGCCGTCCAGCGTCACCTCGACGGGCAGGTCGCCGGGATCGTCGTGATCGCGCCGGTCGCGTCGGTGGCCGAGGCGCTCGACTCCGTCCCGGGCGACGTCCCGCTCGTGACCGTCGACGGCGACCCCGAGCAGCAGCTGCCAATGGCGACGGTCGACCAGGTCGAGGGCGGCCGGATCGCCACCGAGCACCTGCTGGCCGCGGGGCACGCGACCGTCTGGCACGTCGCAGGCCCCACCGACTGGTTCGACGCGGCGGGCCGCGCGGCCGGCTGGGCCGCGGCACTGCGTGCGGCCGGGGCCGAGGTGCCCCCGGTGATGGCCGCGGACTGGAGCGCCGACGCCGGGTACCGGGCGGGGGAGCTGATGGCCCGGATGCCCGAGGTGACCGCGGTGTTCGCCGCGAACGACGCGCTGGCCACCGGCCTGCTGCACGCCTTCCACGACCGCGGCCGGCGGGTCCCGGGCGACGTCAGCGTCGTCGGGTTCGACGACGTGCCTGTCTCGGCGCACCTGATCCCGCCGCTGACGAGTCTGCGCGCGGACTTCGAGGCCGTCGCCCGGGAGGCGCTGGACCTGCTGCTGAACCACGGCGACGGTCCGGACGCGCCGCAGGCGGTGCACCGGAGGATCGCCCCGGTGCTGGTGTCCCGCGACAGCGTCGGCCCGCCGCCCCGCTGACGGCCGCCGTCAGTCGGTGGTCTGCACCTTCGTCACGAGCAGCTCCCAGCTGCGCCACCAGCTCTCCCGGCGCGGCGCCGGACCGGTGACGATCAGCTCGTCGGCGTCGGCGCGGGCGGCGAACTCCTCCAGGTACGCGCTGACGGTCTCCGGTGTCCCGACCGCGGTGTAACGGGTCATCGACCGGATCTGCTCGCCCGAGGCGCTGTCGAGGACCGCGTCGGCCTCGGCGTCGGTCAGCGAGGCCCCCCGCCGGCCGGTGAACAGCCGCACCCGGGACCGCTGCACCTCGCGCTGGATCTGCTGCGCCTCGTCCTCGGAGTCCGCGGCGATCACGTTCACCCCGGCCAGGACGTGCGGGGCGGACAGCTGCTCCGAGGGTCGGAACTCGCGGCGGTAGAGCGCCACGGCCTTCTCCAGGGCGTCCGGCGCGAAGTGCGAGGCGAAGCCGTAGGGCAGCCCCAGCGCGGCAGCGACCTGCGCGCCGTAGAGCGAGGACCCGAGGATCGTCAGCGGGACCCCGGTGCCGCGGCCCGGGTGGGCCTCGACGCCCGGGACCAGGCTGGTCGTCCCGAGGAAGGCCTGCAGCTCCTGCACGTCCTGCGGGAAGGTCTCCGACGCGCGCGGATCCCGCCGCAGGGCCGCGACGGTCGCCTGGTCGGTGCCGGGCGCGCGGCCGAGCCCCAGCTCGATGCGGCCGGGGTGGAGCTCGGCGAGGGTGCCGAACTGCTCGGCGATCTGCAGCGGCGAGTGGTTCGGCAGCATCACCCCGCCGGAGCCGAGCGTGATGCGCTCGGTGTGCGCGGCGACGTGGGCGATGAGCACGCTCGTCGCCGCCGACGCGATCGAGCCCATGTTGTGGTGCTCGGCGTACCAGATCCGCCGGAACCCCCAGTCCTCGGCGCGCTGCGCCAGCCTGGTGCTGGCCTCCAGGCCCTGGGCGACGGTCTCACCCCGGGCGACGGTGGCCAGGTCCAGGATCGACAACGGCAGCGGTAGCGGCATGACAGCACCTCACGGATCGACACGGTGACCTCTCGGTCAACGAACCGGAGGCCCGTCCTCTTCCGTCCCGCGGGTTCCGGATCGGGAATGTTGCGACCCCGCGCGCGGCGGGAAGTCCTGCACCCTGAGCGCGACGCCGATCCGGCCCAGCGCCGCCCGGTCCTGCGCGTCGAGCCGGTCGAGCACGACGTCCCGGACCGCACGCAGGTGGGTCGGTGCCGCGGCGTGCACGACGTCGAACCCGGCGTCGGTGAGGGCGGCGAGGGTGTAGCGGCCGTCGTCGGGATCGGGGGAGCGGTGCATCCAGCCGCGGCCCTCCAACCGCTTCACCACGTTGGACAACCGCGACAGCGAGCCGTTCGTCAGGAAGGCGAGCTCGCTCATCCGCAGCCTGCGTCCCGGCGCCTCGGACAGATGGCTGAGCGTCAGGTACTCGAACAGGGTGATGCCGTGCGCCTGCTGCAGCGGGGCCTCCAGCCGGCCGGGCAGCAGCATGATCAGCGAGATCACACTGGTCCACGCCGCCTTCTCCTCGCCGTCCAGCCACGTCGGCTCGTCACCACCGACCTCCGGCGTCGCCCGCTCCGTCGTCACCCGTCGCCCCCGTCCCTGGTTCCGAGCTCGTACTTTACAGGTGAAGCCATGAGTCGTAGCTTGAATTCATGAGTGAAGTCATTGACCACGCGACCCCCACGTTCCACGTCACGCCGGGCTACGGCGTCACGGCCCGCGACCTGCTCGGCTACAGCCAGGCGGTCCGGATCGGCGACCGGGTGGAGACTTCGGGCCAGGGTGGCTGGAACGACGACCTGGTCGTCGCCGAGGACCTGGAACAGGAGATCGTGCAGGCGTTCGACAACGTCGGGCGCACGCTCGCCGAAGCGGGTGCGACCTGGGCCGACGTCGTCCACATGAACTCCTACCACAAGGTCGAGCCCGGGGCCGAGGCCATCGGCGACGAGCACAACCGGGTCATGGTCCGGGAGTTCCGCAACCGGCTCGGCGGGCGCGCGCCGGTCTGGACCCAGACCGGGGTCACCGTGCTCGGGCTCGCCACCATGCGGATCGAGATCCGGGTGACCGCCCTGGTGGGGTCGGCCGGCTGAGGCCGGCTCAGCGGGTCCGCTCGTAGTGCCGGCGCGCCTTGGCGCGGTTCCCGCAGACCGCCATCGAGCACCACCGGGCGCGGTTCGCACGGCTGCGGTCGAGCAGGAACAGTCGGCACGCGTCGTTGGCGCAGGGGCGCAGCCGCCCGGGCAGCTGCTCCTCGACGGCGGCCCAGGCGAGTACGGCCTCGACGGCGAGCCGGGCGTGCGGGGGCGTGACGGTCCGCCATGTCAGCCGGCCGTCGGTGAACTCCGGTGTCCGGTGCACGCCGTCGAGGAGCGGGGTCAGCGCGACACTCGGGTCGGTGTCCCCCCGTGCGACCCGGGTGAGTGCATCCCGCACGCGGCGCAGTGCCGCCAGCTCCTCCGGGTCGCCGTCGCCGCCGTGCGCCCGTGCCCAGCTGTGTGCCGCGGCGGGGTCGCGGAGGGCGTCGCGCTCCGTGCCGTCGACCAGGGGTCTGCTGTTGAGCAGGTCCAGTAGCAGGTCCACGTCGCCTCCTAACCACATCGACTTCTTTGACAGGTTACATGCGAGCGTGCTTCCGTGACGGTGTCTAACCACATCGAGCACGTGAAGGAGTTAGTCATGCCGCTCGTCCACCATCGGACCGCGACCGTCGACGGACACGAGGTCTTCTACCGGGAGGCCGGTCCCGCGGACGCACCCACGATCGTCCTCCTGCACGGCTACCCGACCAGCTCGTCGATGTTCCGGCACCTGATCCCGCTGCTGGCCGGCGACCACCACGTGATCGCACCGGACCACCTCGGCTTCGGGCACTCCGCCGCCCCGACGGCGGCCGAGTTCGACTACACCTTCGACGCGCTCGCGGACGTCACCGACGGGCTGCTCGAGCTGCTGGGGGTCGACCGCTACGCGCTCTACGTCCAGGACTACGGCGCACCGATCGGCTGGCGGCTCGCCCTCGCCCACCCGGAGCGGATCACCGCGATCGTCACCCAGAACGGCAACGGCTACGAGGACGGGTTCGTCGAGTCGTTCTGGACCGACGTCTGGGCCTACGGGGACGCGCCCGGCCCGGAGACCGAGCCCCCCGTCCGTGCCGCCCTCGGCCTCGACGCGATCCGGTGGCAGTACCTGCACGGGGTGCCCGACCCGGGCACGGTGGACCCGGACACCTGGCACCACGACCACGCGCTCGTCTCGCGCGAGGGCAACGACGCGGTCCAGCTCGCGCTGTTCCGCGACTACCGCACCAACCGACCGTTGTACCCGCGTCTGCACGAGTTCCTGCGGACCTCGGGGGTCCCGGTGCTCGCGGTGTGGGGGCGCAACGACGAGATCTTCGGACCGGACGGGGCACGGGCGTTCGCCCGGGACGCCGGCGACGTCGAGGTGCACCTGGTGGACGGCGGCCACTTCCTGCTCGAGAGAGCCACCTCGACGTCGTCGCCGGGCAGCTACGGCGCTTCCTGGAGCGGGTCCCGCGGTGAGGCGTGCGCCCGACGGTGGACGCGCGGGTCGGTCCCGGCCGCGCCGACGACCGCCGCTCACGCGGCCGCCAGATCGGCCTCCAGCGCCTCGGTGAGCAGCGCGACCAGCGCCTCGCGCTGCACGTCGGCCGACGAGCCGGACACGTCGTCGGCGCCGTCGAGCGCCGCCGCCGCGAGGCCGGCCTTGGCGTCGATCAGGTCCGCGATCCGGGCGTCGATCGTCTGCGCGGCGAGGATCCGCCACGCGGTCACCGGTTCGGACTGGCCGATCCGGTGGCTGCGGTCGATCGCCTGGGTCTGCTCGGCGGCGGTCCAGGACAGCTCCGCGAGCACGATGTTCGATGCGACCTGCAGGTTCAGCCCGACCCCCGCCGCGGTCAGCGAGCACACCGCCACCGCGACGCCCGGGTCGTTCACGAACGCGTCGATGTTGCGCTGGCGCACCGTCGGCGTCTGGTCGCCGCGGATCGAGGAGTACCGCACGCCCTGCTTGGCGAAGGTCTGCTCGGCGGCGTCCATGACGTCGACGTGCTTGGCGAAGAACACGACCTTGCCCGCGCTGCGCGCGATCTGCACCGCGTAGTCCGCCGCCAGCCCGGCCTTGGCCCGGCCGAGGCGGCGCATCATCGTGAACACGTTGTCCCCGGAGCCCGCCTCCGCCGCGTCCTTCTGCTCCCAGCCCGCGACGTCGCGGACCAGGCCGTGGTCGATGCCCTCGACGCCCGGGCCGGACCGGCGGGCCGCCAGCGCCGCGGTGTAGCGGGCCACCATCCGCCGGGCCAGCGCCTTCTCCGCCGCCCGGATCGACCGGCCGGTCGGGCCGTCGATCTCGACGGGCAGGTCGGCGATGCGCCGGGCCGGGATGTCCGCGGCGACGTCGATCTTGCGACGACGCACGATGCCCATGTCGACGACGCACTGGCGGGCGGCGCGCTCGAACAGCCCGTCGGCCGGGGTCATCCCGGTCGCGGTCAGCGCGTCGAGCAGCTCGGCGCGCGGCTTGGTCGCGTCGATCCAGCCGAGGAACTGCCAGATGGCGAGGAAGTCCTCGACGTCGTTGATCAGAGGGGTGCCGGTCAGCGCCATGAGCAGCGGTCGCGGGATGAAGGCCCGGATCTTCTCGGCGATCTCCAGGACATGCTTGGACCGCTGCGAGGTGCGGTTCTTGATGAAGTGCGCCTCGTCGACGACCATGCCGCGGAACCCGAAGTCGCCCAGCCAGCCGATGTGCCGGTCGAGCACCTCGTAGTTGACGACGACGATGTCGGCGAAGCCGTCGACGGAGTCGCCGTTGCCCTGGATGGCGGTCGCGGACCGGCGCGGCGCCCACAGCGCGGCCTCGCGCACCCAGTTGGTCTTCACCACGTTCGGCACGACGACCAGCAGCGGGTAGGCGTTCGCCGCCTCCGCCGCGCGCAGCGCCTGCGCGGTCTTGCCCAGGCCGGGCTCGTCGGCGAGCAGGAAGGTGCGGTGCCCGTTCTCGGCGGCGGCGACGAGCTTCGCCTGGTGCGGCATCAGCTCCCGGCCACCCGGGATCGGGCGGGTCGACGGCTCGGGCAGCTCCATGCAGGCCGGTGCACCGGCCCCGGCGCGCTCGAAGGAACGCAGCAGCGGGCCGAGCAGCTCCCAGCCGGTCAGCGGGGTCGGGCGCGGGCCGCTCGGCGGGGCGGCGGAGAAGTCGGGCGCCAGGAACGGGTTGGCCATCTGCCGGGCCACCACGGACTGCGGCACGACCTGCGGCTTCGCCGGGACCTGCGGGACGTCGACGGGCTCCGGTTCCGGCTCCGGCTCGTCGACCTCGATACCGGCCGAACGCAGCATCTCCCGCTTCAGCGCGCGCGCCGAGTCGGAGACGACGGCGTCGTCGGCGAGCAGGGCCAGCAGGCCGGCGTCGCGTACCGCGTCCATCGCCAGCGCCTTCGCGATCTCGTCGAGGCGCTGCAGGGTCTCGGCGCGCTTCGCGTCGTCGTGCCGGTCGCGGACCCGGGCCCGTTCGTCACGCAGCAGCAGCGCCACCGTCTGGAACTTGGTGCGGGTGGCCGGGGTGACCCGGCCGCTCCGCAGAGCCGTCCGCACCTCGCGTGCGGCCCCGGTCAGCACCGACATCACGTCGTTGCCGCGCGGGCGGCGACGTCGCTGGGGGGTGCCCTGGCGAGCCCCGGTCCGGGGCCTGCCTCCTCGCGCCACGTACTGCTCCTGTCGACGTCCTGCGGCGCCGGTCCGTGGCCGCGTCCCGTCGGGGGCCGCGGCCGGACGTGCTCGACGTGACGAAGGGCCTGATGGCCCCTCCGCACCACGAACCGGCCGGTGGGGGATCGCAGTCACGGAGGTCGGCGGTCCGGCTGCGGGAAGCGCCACAGGCCGTCGACGGTGTCCGGGACCCGCTCTCCGCCCCGGCCGTGGAACGCCCGGGACGGGCGGCAGATCTGATCCGGGTCCCACCCTACCCCGCGCGGGCCCGGTCGGCGCGTGACACACCGGTGGCGGTCGACACCACTGCCGACACCCCTGCCGACAGCACTGCCGTCACCGGTCCGGGCCGACCGGTCCCTCGATCCGGAACAGCCGGCGGGCGTTGCCCTCGGTGAACAGGGCGCGGTCGGTGGCGTCGAACTCGTCGAGGAACGTCTCGACCTCCACCCGCGACGGGTGCTGGAAGGGGTGGTCGGTCGAGAACAGCAGCCGGTCGGGGGTCGTCACCGCCAGCGCGTGCCGCAGGTGCGCGGGGTCGAGCATGCCCGAGCAGGTGAGCACGATGTTCTCGCGCACGTACTCGGGCACCGAGCGTTCCAGCCCCGCGACCCGGGCGACGCCGTTCGCCCGGTCGGCCCAGTAGGGCAGCAGCTCCCCCCAGTGGCCGAGCACGACGGTCAGACCGGGGTGCCGGTCGAAGGTGCCGCGGGCGATCAGGCGCAGCACCGCGACGGCGGCCTCCACGTGCCAGCCCCACCCGAACGTCGCCAGCGCCAGGTCGGTGGTGGTGCCGAACCCGGAGTACGACGCGTCGCGCACGGCGGGCGGCGGGACCTGCGGGTGCACGAACACCGGCAGCGCACGCGCCGCGGCCACGGCGAACAGGTCGTCGAGGCGCGGGTCGTCGAGCAGGAGCTCGCCGCTTCGGCCGTAGACCATCGCCCCGACCATGCCCAGGTCGGCGGCGCGTTCCAGCTCGGCCGCGACCGCCGACGGCGCCGCGGTGGGCAGGGTCGCCATCGCCCGCAGGCGTCGCGGACGGTCGGCGACGGCCGCGGCGGCGGTGTCGTTGAGCTCGCGGCACAGCGCGACCGCGTCCGCCGGGTCCAGCGGCCCGGTCGAGGGCGGGGCGACCGAGAGCACCTGCAGGTCGACGCCCTGGGCGTCCATCGCGGCGATCCGGCCCGCGCCGAGGTCGTGCAGCTGCGCGAGGTGGTCGCCGATGTCGTTCAGCGCGGTGCTCGGGTCCCGCCGGTCCGCCGGCAGGGCGGCCAGCGCCGCGTCCAGCACGGGCGAGGTCCAGTGCTCCTCGACGGCGATGATCGACATGGGTGCTCCCGCGGCTGTCGGAGGACCGGCCGCGCGATCACGGGGCCGAGGACGATGCTGCCATCGTGGGGACGGCGGGGTCTCAGCGCCCGGTGCCGCCGGGCTGGTCGACGCGCAGCAGCCGCAGTGCGGAGTCGATCTCCACGGCGAGCCGGGCCGCGTGGTCGCGTCCGCCGGAGGCCAGGCCACGGGCCTGGGCCACCCGCAGCGCGGCGAGCGCGACCGCGGCGAGGACCTGTGCGTCCCTGTCGGGCGCCCGGTCGGCGATCGCCTCGGCCAGGGCGGCCTCCTGCTCCAGCAGCACGGCCATCTGCCGGGCCTGCAACGCCGGGTCGTGGTGGGCCAGGTGGAGTGCGGCCCGGGTGTCCGGGTCCCCGTCGTCGCCGGTGAGCACGCCCAGCGCGGCCTCGCGCACCGCGTCGAGCACCGGCTCGTCGGTGGGGCGGGCGCGGAACGCCTCGACCAGGTCCGCGGCGCGGTCACGCACGACAGCGAGGACCGCGTCCTCCTTGCTGGGGAAGTGGTTGAAGAACGTCCGCACCGACACCCCGGCCTCGTGCGCGATCATCTCGACGGTGACGCCGTCGAGGCCGTGCCGTTCCGACAGCCGGACCGCGGCGGAGCGCACCCCCTCGCGGGTGGCGAGCTTGCGCCGCGCGCGCACACCGGGCGACGGCGGCCTGGTCCGGTCGGAGGTGTCCACCCCGGCATCCTGCCCTCCGGCCGGCGGGGCCTCAGTCCCAGGTCGGCCCCAGGTCAGCCCCAGGTCACCGGCAGCGCGTGCACCCCGAAGATCAGCATCTCGTTGCGCAGCGGCACCTGCTCGGCCTCGACGGCCAGGCGGAGCCCGGGGATGCGGGTGAACAGACGCTCGAAGGCGACCTGCATCTCCACCCGGGCCAGCTGGGAGCCGATGCACTGGTGCACCCCGTGCCCGAACGCGAGGTGCGGGACGCGCCGGCGGGACAGGTCGAGCTCGTCACCGGCGTCGACGGTGCGCGGGTCGCGGTTGACCTCCGGCAGGGCGACGACGACGGTCGACCCTGCCGGGACGGTCACCCCGCCGACCTCCAGGTTCTCGGTGGCGACCCGGCTCACGCCGAGCTGGATGATGCTGAGGTGGCGCAGCAGCTCCTCGACGGCGTCGTCGATCCGGTCGGGGTGCTCGCGCAGGAAGGCCAGCTGCCCGGGGTCACGCAGCAGGGCGAACGCTCCCAGGCCGAGCATGTTCGCCGTTGTCTCGTGGCCGGCCCCGAGCAGCACGAGGGCGATGTCGACGAGCTGGTTGTCGGGCAGCGGCGGGTCGGTGTCGTGCACGAGCCCGGACAGCAGGTCGTCGGCCGGGTTCTCCTTCTTGTGCGCCACCAGCCCGGCCAGGAAGGTGTACAGCTCGCCCAGGGCGCGGGCCCGGTCGGCGTCGGACGAGGTGGAGCTGAGCCCGACCGCGGTGTTCTCCTGGAACCGGGCCCGGTCGGTGTAGTCGACGCCCAGCAGCTCGCAGATCATCTGCGACGGCAGGGGGAGCGCATAGGCGGCCACCAGGTCCGCGCCGGGGCCCGTGGCGAGCATCGCGTCGATGTGCTCGTCGGCGATCGCCCGCATCCGCTCGGTCAGCGCCCGCATCCGGCGCACCGTGAACTGGCCCTGCAGGAGGCGGCGGATCCGGGTGTGCTCGGGCGGGTCCATGAAGACGAACATGCCGTCGGTCCGCTCGACGTCGGCAGGCCGGAGCGGCTCGCCCCGATCGGCCGCGGCGGCGAGCTCGGCCACCTCGTGCGGCTGCAGTGCGGTGGCGTCCTTGTAGCGGACGCGGTCCGAGCTGAACCGGGTGTCAGCCAGCACCGCGCGGGCCTCCTCGAAACCGAGGACGAGGAACGCGCGTGCCCCGTTGCGCAGCTCGACGGTCTGCACGGCGCCGCCACCGCGGCGGGCGGCCAGGCCGGGGGCGGGGTCGAACGGGCAGCCGGGAGGCCGTTCGAGCAGGTCCTGGGGCACGATGCTGCGCAACCCGACCGGCGAGCCGGTCGTGTCCGTCGTCCCTGGCGCGGCGGCGTCGGTCGACATGGGGCTCGACATGGGGCTCCCTGCGGTGGGTCGGTGCGTGGTGGGGCGCCGCCGACGCTACCAACTCGCTGCACGGTGTGCAGCGAAATCGAGTGCCCGCCTCAGCCGCGCAGGATCCGCGGGATTGCCTGCCGCACCGCCGCGAGGTCGGTGAGGACCTCGACGGCGCCGGCCGCGGTCAGCTCGTCGACACCGGCGCCGCCGGTGCGCACCGCGTAGGCCGGGTGCCCGGCGGCCGCCGCGGCGCGCACGTCCCACTCCGAGTCGCCCAGCACGAACGCGGTCGACCCGGCGACCCGGCGCACCGCGGTCCTGACCAGGTCCGGGTCGGGCTTGGTGCGGCGCGCGTCCTCCCGGGTGAGGCAGGCGTCGGCCAGCTCGCGCCCGCCGAACAGGTCGAGGTAGGCCTCGACGTGCTCCGGGTCGCCGGAGCTGGCCAGCACGACCTTCATCCCGAAGCCGTCGCGCAGGTCGGCGAGCAGCTCCGCGGCCTGCGGCAACGCGACGACCTCGCCGAGCAGCGGGTCGAACTCCTCCTTCCAGGCCGCGCGGGCGTCGTCGCCGTGGGCGTCCTCGAACTCCTGCCCCGCCACGGCGGGTACCAGCTGGTCGCCGCCCATCCCGACGGCGCGGTGCAGCCGCCACAGCGGCACCGTGACGTCGAACCGGCGCAGGGCGCGGGACCAGGCGAGGGCGTGGTGGTAGTTCGTGTCGACGAGCGTGCCGTCGACGTCGATCACCGCGGTGTCCGGGGTCGTCATCCGCGCGGGGTACCCGCGCGCCGCCGGTCCAGTCCGGGTCCGCCCGGTGATCTGCGCCCTGCGGTGCCGCCGGGTGGAGCGACCGGCCTGCCGGGCCGCGGTGCCGCACCTAGGGTCGGCCGGGTGCACGCCTGCCCCAAGCGGATGCAGTTCGGCCCGTGCGGTGGGGTCCGCCCCGACCACGGCTGCGAGCTCGGCACCGGCCCCTGCCCGTTCGCCTCGGCGCCGCTGGTCCCCTGGACCGGGCCCGCCGGTCGCCCGGTGCTGCCCTCGGCGTTCGACGGCGGCGGACCGCTCGTGCTGACCGACCTGACCAGCCCGCCCTACGACCCGGTGGCGCTGCGCCGGATCGTGGCGACCACCGCCGCGGGCTGCGACGCCGTGCTCGTCGGCCAGCACCACGACGCCCCCGACTTCCCGCCGACCATGCTGGCGGCACTCGTGCGGGAGGCCGGTGCCCGTCCGTGGGTGACACTGACCTGCCGGGACCGCAACCGGGTCGTGCTGGAGCAGGACGTCGCCGGGCTCGGCGCCGCCGGCGCGGACGCGGTGTTCTGCGTGACCGGCGACGCCCGCGGGCCCGGGGTGCGTCCCGAGGTCACCCAGGTGTTCGACCTCGACGGGACCCGGCTCGCGGCGCTGGCGGCCGCCGCCGGGATGGCCGCCGTCGTCCCGGAGGCACCGGACGCCGCACCGGTGGCGCTGCGCCCGGCGCGGCTCGCCCAGAAGCAGCGCGCCGGTGCCGGGGCCGCCGTGCTCAACCATGCGGCGTCCCCGCGGCGGGTCGCGGAGTTCACCGCCGCCGCCCGGGCGTACGGCGCGAGCCTGCCGGTCGTCGCCGGGGTGGCGGTGTTCACCGACGAGCAGGGCGCGCGCACCCTGGCGGCGTTCCCCGGGCTCGGCCTCGACGCCGCCGCGGTCGAGGCGGTGCTGGGCGCGCCGGACCCGGTGGAGGCCGGGATCGCCGCCGCGACCGCCGAGGCGCTGGAGCTGCTCGCCGTCGACGGGGTGGACGGGGTCAACCTGTCCGGGCGCGGCACCTCCGCGGGCGACGACGCCGCGGCGGAGATCAAGGCCGAGATCGGCCGGCGGATCCGGCGTGAGCTGGCGACGACGGGGTAGGCGCGCCCATGGCCGACCTCGTCCCGGAGCGGATGGCACAGGAGTTCGACACCGTCGCCGAGTGGACCCGCGCCGCGGTCGCGGAGCTGGGTCCCGACCACGCCCTGCCCGCGGCGTGCCGGGGCAGCGCGAGCCCGGCCGGGCTGGACTGGCTGGTCACGGCGTGCGGGCTGGGGCCGGGCACCCGGCTCGCCGACATCGGGGGCGGTACCGGAGGCCCCGCGGCGTGGGCCCGGCGACGCGCCGGGGCCGACCCCGTCGTGGTCGACCCGATGCCGGAGGCCTGCCGGACCGCGGCCGCCCTGTTCGGGCTGCCGACGCTGGTCGGGGCCGGGGACGCCGTCCCGCTCGCCGACGGTGCGTTCCCGGCCTGCTGGTGCCTCGGCGTGCTCTGCACGGTCGAGGACAAGGCCGCCGTGCTGGCCGAGCTGCACCGGGTGCTCCGCCCGGGCGGGTCGCTCGGGCTGCTGGTGTTCCTGGCCGACACCGAACGCCCGGCAGGGTCCCCGGAGGGCAACCGGTTCCCGTCGGCGCCGGAGCTGCGCGCCCTGCTGCACGACGCCGGGTTCGCGCTCACCGACGAGGCGGCGCTCACCGCCTTTCCCCCGTCCCCGCAGGACTGGCGGGACAGCACGGCCCGGGTGGACGCGGTCCTGGACCGCGACCACGGGCACGATCCGCGCCACGCCGCGGCCCGCGAGCAGTCCGAGCGGATCGGGCGGCTGATCGCCGACGGCACCGTCACCGGCCTGCTGCTGCACGCCGTCGCGCGCTGACCGCGGCGCCCGCCGGGCTCACGCGACAGGCATGCCCGCCCCGCCCGCGCCGACACCCGGCCGGGGCTGCGGGAGGGCCGGACCGGCGTCGCGCAGCAGGTCGGCCAGCCCGCCGCGGGCCCGGCCCCGGGTGCGGGCGCTGGTCCGGACCGTCCCGGGCGCACCCGGGACGACGCGATAGCCACCGGCCCGCAGCCGGGCGACGAGCCCGTGGTCCTCGCCGCAGGCCAGCGGCGGGAACCCGCCCACCGCGGCCCACGCGTCGGCGCGCACGCCCAGGTTGGCCCCGTACACCGGGTGCTCGGGCGGCGCCGGCTCCCCGGGCGGGCGCGGCAGCCCGGGCAGGTCGAGCACCACCCCACCGGCGCCGGCGTCGGCGACGGCCGCGGCCAGTGTCAGGTGCGCGGCCACCCAGCCGGGGGTCACGGTGCCGTCGGCGTCGGTGCCGAGCAGCCAGGTCGTGGCGGGGGTGGCGCCGTCGGCGGCGAGCAGCGTGGCCAGGGTGCGGGCGGCGAGCTCGCGGACCGCGCCGATCGTGACCGGTCCGGCGACCCCGTGCGGCCGCTGCACGGGCCGGCCGCCGGGCAGCGGGGCCACCCCGGCGGTGGGTTCGAGCACCGTCACCCGCACCCGGGCCGCGGCCGGGTGCGTCGCGGCTGCGGCCCTGGCGAGCGCGGCGGTGGCGTCGGAGCAGCGGTCGGCGACCACGCACAGCGCCCGCGCGGTGAGCCCTGGCGTGTGGTCGAGGGCGGTCAGCACGGAGCGGACGCACGCGGCGACGGTGGCCGCCTCGTCGTGGGCGGGGACGAGCACCCCGACGGCGGACGGTGCGCCACGGGTCCGTACGGGCCGGCTCACCGGCGCCGGACCACGTGCAGCAGGAACTGCTCGTCGGTGTGCTCGACCAAGGTGTCGAAGCGGTCGTCGGCCAGCACGCGTGCGTGCACGGCCGCGGCGTCGGCGGGTGCCTCGGCGGGCCACTGTCGCCAGTGCACCAGCACCAGGTCGCCGCCCGGCACCAGCGCACCCGCGATGCGGTCGAGCACGGCGTCGACCCGCGTGGCGGGCAGGTAGTAGAGGAACTCCGCGAGCACCACGAGGTCGACGCCGCCGGGGACGGCCCGGTCGTCGTCGACGTCGGCCCGGAGGATCTCGACGCCCGGGGTCTCGCGGACGGCCTCGGTGGTGGCGGCGACGGCCTCGTCGACGACGTCGGAGGCCACCAGCCGGTCGCAGCGGGCCGCCAGCGCGCGGGTCAGCTCGCCGAGCCCGCACGCCGGTTCGGCGGCGAGGGCGTAGTGCTCCCGGGGCAGGCAGGCCAGCAGGACGTCGCGCTTGCGCCGCTCGTAGAAAGAGCCGCGCACGTCCCAGGGGTCGGCGCCGTCGCGGTAGAGCCCGGCGAACAGCTCCGGCGGCGCCCCCGAGGGGGACGGCTCCCGGAAGTGGACCTCGTGGTCGCCGTCGAAGTGCGCGAGCGTCGCCGCGGACAGCACCGCCCGGGTCCCGCCGGGCGGCACCGCGGACTGCGAGGCGTGCGCGGCGATCGCGCGCCGCCGGGCGTCGCGGTCCTCGGGCGACAGGGTCAGCCGGTGGGCGCGCTCCCATGGCACGCCGGGGTCGGTCGGTGGGATCCGGGTGCGCGCCCAGATCGGGAACCCGAAGCCGTGGGCGGTCACCGGGGCGGCCCGGGGGCAGGCCCGGCCGACCGCGGCGTGGTCGGGGTGGGGGTCGCCGCGCCACGGGCTCGCCCAGGCGTCGGCGCCGGCGAGCAGCCCGGTCAGCGGCCCGACGAGCTGGTCCTCGTGCAGCGCCGAGTCGGGCAGCCCGAGCCGGTGGACCGTCGCGGGGACGCCCAGCTCGGCCAGCGCCGTGTCGAGCTCGGCGAGGCGGGTGCGGGCCAGCTCGGCCCGGTCGATCGACCCGACCTCGGGCAGGGCGGCCTCCCCGTCGCTGGCCAGGACGATCTCGACGGTGCCGCCCGCGGCGACGACGCTGCGCATGAGCCCGGCCGCGCCGAGGGTCTCGTCGTCGGGGTGGGCGCAGACCACGACCAGGCGGCCGAACGCCGACGGGTCCAGCTCGCGCCGGGCGAGGGTCACGGCCGCGTCCTCCCAGACGTGCGCGGCCTGTACGGGCTCCATCAGGTCGCCGGGGCGACCAGGGCGCGCCCGAGGGCGGCGAGGTCGCGTCCGCCGTGGTGCTGGCGGAGGTAGATCTGCAGGTCCGCGAGACGTTCGGTGAGCAGCGGCGACCCGGCCAGCACGGCCACCCCGGCGATCTCCGGGGCGGCGTCGAGGACGGTGCGGCACGCCCGCTCCACCGCGGCCCGCACGGTGGCGACCGCGTCGTGGTGGGGGCTCGTGGGGTCGGCGTCGATCCGGGCGGCGGTGACGGCGAGCAGGGCGTCGGCGGCCGCGACGGCCGCGTGCACCGCCCCCAGCGCGGCGAGCCGGTGCGGGTCCGGGTCGGTGGTGCGCAGGGGTTCCGCGACGTGGTCGACGACCGCGGCGGCGGCACCCAGCCACACCGCGGCCACCCCGGCTCCGCCGTGGGCGAAGCCGGGGCGCGCGGTGTAGGCGTCCGGGCCGCCGACGACGGCCTCGGCCGGTACGGGCACGTCGTGCAGCACGACGTCGTGGGTGTCGCTGGCGGCCATCCCGGACGCCCGCCAGGCGGTCACCCGTTCCACCTGCGGGGCGCGCAGGTCCAGGTCCACGAGTCGGGTGCCGTCCTGCGCCCCGGCGACGACCAGGGCCCGGTCGAGCAGGTGGGTGCCCGAGCAGAACCGCACGGTGCCCGTGAGGCGCAGCCCGTCGCGGCCGCCGTCGAGCCGGGCCCCGCCGCCGGACCGCGGCGCCCAGACCCCGTAACTGGCGCCCGGGGCGGGGGAGCGGTGGAGGTCGGCGAGGATCGCGACGGCGTCGGCGTGCCCCTCGGCGAGCCGCGCGACCGGCAGGTCCCGTCGTGCGATGCGGGCCAGCCGGGCCCACCGGGTCGCGGTCGCCCCGGCGCCGGGCAGCGGGAGGTCCAGCTCACCGGCGGCCACGACGGCCGTGAGCGTCGCCCCGGGTGCGGCCGGGAACGGCTCGGTGGGGCCGGTCGGCGCGGGCACCGGGTCCAGGACGCCGGTGCCGGTGACGGCGGGTCGGTGATCGATGGTCACGGATGACCGTATGTCCGTCTCCCGCGGGTCCAAACCCGACCGGAGGGTGGTCGGGCTCAGCCGTACAGCCGCCGGTGGGCGAACCGGACCGCACCCCGGTAGAGCGCACCGGTCGCCCCCGCCGCGGCCAGCGCGGCCCGCGCCGCGTTGGCGCCGGGCCCGCCGTGCACCGCCCCGCCGGGGTGCGCCGACGCCCCGGCCAGGAACAGGCCCGGCACCGGGGTGTCGGCGCGGCCCAGACCCGGCACCGGACGGAACACCAGCTGCTGGTGCACCGCGGAGGTGCCCGCGGTGATCGCCCCGTCGACGAGGTTGCCGTCGCGGCGCTGCAGGTCCGCGGGCCCGGCGACGGCGCGGGCCCGGACCAGTGACCCGAACCCGGGGGCGTGGTCCTCCACCACCTGCTGCATCCGGTCGGCCCAGCGCAGCACCTCGTCGCGGCCCCAGCCGAGCCCGCGCGGCACGTGGGTGTAGGCCCACGCCGACTCGGTGCCGGGCGGGGAGCGGGTCGGGTCGGCCGTGGTCATCTGCCCGAACAGCAGGAACGGGTCACCGGGCAGCCGTCCCGCGGTGAGGTCGGCGGCGTAGCGGCGCAGGCCGTCGAGGTCGGCGCCCAGGTGCACGGTGCCCGCCGACCGGGCGCCCGGCGCGGTCCAGGGGACCGGCCCGTCGAGCGCCCAGTCGAGCTTCACCGTCGAGTGGTCCCACTGGAACCGGTCGAGGTCGGCGACGAAGCGGGCCGGCAGGTGCTCCTCGCCGACGAGGTCGCGGTAGAGGCGGGGCGCGTCGACGTCGGCGAGCACCGCCCGGCGGGCGAGGACGCGCTGCCCGGCCGCGTCCACGACACCGCCGGCCCGCCCGGACGGTCCGACCAGCACGGTCCGGACCGGTCGTCCGCAGTCGAGCCGACCGCCCCGTGCCGTGAGCCGGGCGACGAGCGCACCGGTCAGGGCACCGGCACCGCCCTCCGGGACGGGGAAGCCGACACGCTGCCCGAGCATCGCCAGCAGCCAGCCGTAGGCGGCGCCCGCCGCGGAGTCCGGCCCGAGGTCGGTGTGCAGGGCGTTGCCCGCGAGCAGCAGCGGGGCGGCCCGGCCCCCGAAGTGCTCCTGGGCCATCCGGGCGACCGGCTGTACCAGCATCCGGGCCAGCCGCAGGGCGTCGCCGGTGCCGAGCGTGCGCAGCAGCCGGGTCGCCGGGCGGACCGGTGGGAACGGGCGCAGCGCGGCCGCGAGGACGTCGTCGCCGATCCGGTCCCACTGCGCGACGAGTGCGCGCCACGCGGCGCCGTCGCCGGGGTGGTCGTCGTCGAGCGCGTCGGCGGTGTCGTCGAGGCGGCGGTGCAGCACCGCGCACCGGCCGTCGGGGGTGGGGTGGGCGAGCACGGCGGGGGCGTGGCGCCACACCAGCCCGTGCGCGCCGAGGTCGAGCTCGCGCAGCACCGGGGACGCGGCGCCGAGGGGGTGGAAGGCGCTGGCGAGGTCGCTGACGAAGCCGGGCGCGGTGATCTCGGCCGAGCGCACGGCGCCGCCCGGCGCCTGGGCGGCCTCGCAGACCAGGACGTCCCAGCCGGCGTCGGCGAGCAGGTTCGCCGCGACGAGACCGTTGTGCCCGGCCCCGACGACGACGGCGTCGACCCGTTCTGCCACCCGTTCTGCCACGCGGTCCCCCTCCCGTGCCACGGCCCGCGGGCCCGCGTGCATCCGCGGTACCCGGGCTCACGGACGTCATGCCGGTCACGACGGGCAGCCCGCCGGTGCGCGGGTGGCCGCGCCGGCACGTCGACCGACCGGTGCCACGGACCCGGCCGAGTATGCCGACCCGGCCCGGCACCACTCCCACGGCCACGCGGCGGGCCGCGGTGGGACGGACCGCCGGATGCTGGTTGCCGGCCGGACGCCCGTGCCGGTTTCGCCGGGGTGCGCCCGGGTAGCCGGGCGCCCACACCACCGGCGACCCCGAGGAGACCCCATGCGTGCCCTGACCTGGCACGGCCGCCGCGACGTCCGGGTAGACACCGTTCCCGACCCGGTCATCGAGCAGCCCGACGACGTGGTCGTCCAGATCACCAGCTCCGGCCTGTGCGGCTCCGACCTGCACCTTTACGAGGTGCTCACCCCGTTCCTGACCCCCGGCGACATCCTCGGCCACGAGCCGATGGGTGTCGTGGCGGAGGTGGGATCGGCCGTCACCGAGCTCTCGGTCGGTGACCGCGTCGTGATCCCGTTCAACGTCAGCTGCGGGCACTGCTGGATGTGCGAGCGCGGCCTGCAGTCGCAGTGCGAGACCACCCAGAACCGTGAGCAGGGGACCGGCGCCTCCCTCTTCGGCTACACCCAGCTCTACGGGCAGGTGCCCGGCGGACAGGCCGAGTACCTGCGGGTGCCGTTCGGCAACTCGCTGCCCATCCGGGTCCCCGAGGGTCCGCCGGACGACCGGTTCCTGTTCCTGTCCGACGTGCTGCCGACCGCCTACCAGGCCGTGCAGTACGCCGCGACGCCCGCCGACGGGACGCTGGTGGTGCTGGGGCTCGGGCCGATCGGCGACATGTGCACCCGGATCGCCGCGCACCTGGGGGTCCGGCGGGTGGTCGGCGTGGACGTCGTGCCGGAGCGCCTGGCCCGGGTCGAGGCGCGCGGGGTGACCGCGCTGGACCTGGGCCACGGCGACGACGAGGTGCTCGGCGCGATCCGGTCGATGACCCGGGGCCGTGGCGCCGACGCCGTCATCGACGCGGTCGGCATGGAGGCGCACGGGTCCCCGGTCGCGGCCGCGGCCGCGGCCCAGAAGCTCGTGGCCGCGATGCCCTTCGGGCTGGGCCGCACGGTCATGGAGACGGCCGGTAGTGACCGGACCGCGGCGCTGGAGCTGGCGATCGGCGCGGTGCGCCGGGGCGGCACGATCTCACTGTCGGGCGTCTACGGCGGCAGCGCCACCCCGCTGCCGCTGCTCACCCTGTTCGACAAGCAGGTGCAGATGCGGATGGGCCAGGCCAACGTGTGGCGCTGGGTCCCGGACCTCCTGCCGCTGCTCGGCGACGACGACCCGCTCGGCGTCGACCACTTCGCCACCCACCGGGTCCCGCTGGAGGAGGCGGCCCAGGCCTACTCGATGTTCCAGGACAAGAGCGACGGCGCGGTGAAGGTGCTGTTCACCCCCTGAGCTCGTCATGATCCTCGTCGTCCGGTGTCGAGCCCGTGCTCCAGCGGCAGCCCCCGGTCGGCGACGACGTCCTTCATCACCAGCGTCGAGGACAGCCGCTGCACGCCGGGCAGCGTGGTGAGGCGCTCGTCGTAGAGCCGCTGGAACGCGGGCAGGTCCCGGGTGATGATCCGCAGCAGGTAGTCCGGGTCGCCGAACAGCCGCTGCGCCGCGACGACCTGCTCGATGTCGTCGACGGCCGACTCGAACGCCTGCACCGTGTCCTGCACTGCCTCGTGCATGGTCACGAACACCAGCGCGTCGAACCCCAGGCCGAGCCGGTGCGCGTCGAGGTGGGCGCGGTAGCCCGCGATCGCCCCGGAGGACTCCAGAGCACGCAGCCTGCGGTGGCACGGCGACACCGACAGCCGCACCCGCTCGGCCAGCTCGGTGACGGTCAGGCGGCCGTCGGCCTGCAGCTCGGCAAGAATCTTCCGGTCGATCGTGTCCACGGAGAAGAATCTTGCACCATGCCGGGTGCTCGGTGGGAACAACGGGAACACCTGTCGGCGCCTCGTGCCTAGCGTCGTGGCATGCCGATCGGAAGTGTGCTGGGGTTCTCCGGCCTGTCGTTGCTGCTGGTCCTGACGCCCGGCGCGGACTGGGCGTACATGATCCGCGCGGGGCTGCGCGGACGGACCGTGCTGCCGTCGCTGGCGGGGCTGCTCGGCGGGCACCTGGCGCTCACCGGCCTGGTCGCTGCCGGGATCGCCGCGGTCGTCGCGCGCCGGCCGGAGGTCCTCACCGTGCTCACCGCCGTCGGCGCGGTCTACCTGCTGGTGCTCGGTGCGACGACACTGCTCCGCCCGGCCGGTCCCGCCGTGGCGGCCGTCGACGGCGGGGGGTCCGGGCTCGGCGACCTGGTCCGTGGCGCCGGGGTCAGCGGGCTCAACCCGAAGGCGCTGCTGCTGTTCCTGGCGCTGCTGCCGCAGTTCACCGACCCGGCCGCGCCGGTCCCCGTCGGCGGTCAGATCCTCCTGCTCGGCCTCGTGCACGTCCTCGGCTGCGCGCTCGTCTACACCGGCGTGGGTGTCGGCGCCCGCGCCGTCCTGGCCGCCCGGCCCGCCGCGGCGCGCGTGGTGTCCCGGGTCGCGGGTGCCGCGATGGTGACCCTCGGCGCCGTGCTGCTGGCATCCCAGCTCGCAACGGTGTAATTATGTAAGCATCGATGCGGGAGGTGCGCGATGACAGGACGAGGACGCGGGCGGGGCGGCTGGCAGCAGGCCGACCTCCCCCCGGCCGACGACGCCGCGGCGTGGTTCTCCGGACGGCTGCCCGACGGGTGGTTCACCGGGGCGCCGGAGGTGACGGTCGACCGGGACGAGATCGTCGTGGTGGGGGAGCTGCCCCCGCTCGACGCCGACCACCCCGACACCGACGAGGGGCGCGCCGACGCCGCGGCCGCCGAGGCCGGGCGGATCTCGCGGTTCCGGGAGGAGACCCGGGACCGGCGGATCGAGATCGCCCGCCAGGCCGAGAGCCGCTACCGGCGCAAGGTCGCCTGGGGCGCGCGGATCGGCGGGACCCGCGAGCTGTTCACGACGATCTCGGTGCCGGTGATGACCCGGCTGCGCCAGCCCGAGCGGGCGGTGCTCGACACCCTCGTCGACGCCGGGGTGGCCCGGTCCCGGTCGGACGCGCTGGCCTGGTCGGTGCGCCTGGTCGGCCGGCACGCCGACGAGTGGCTGACCGAGCTGCGCGAGGCGATGGGACGGGTGGAGGAGCTGCGCTCGCAGGGCCCGGAGTGAGACCGCGCTGAGACGGACGGCGGCAACCGCTCGACCGGACGTCGCGCCGGCCGGGGCCGTCCGTCGCAGCCGCGCCGCCGTCCGTCCCATATCCGGACCGGTGGCGTGTGAACGCGGTGTCGCCGGGAAAGATCCTGGTCATGTCGATCCTCGCGTACGCACACCGGGCCCTGGCCCGCCGTGCGCGGCCGGGCCGGGCGTCGGACCTGTGCTACTCGTGCATGCGGCCGGTGCAGTTCTGCGCCTGCCCGCCCCGCACCGCCTGCTAGTTCCCGACCGGTCTCATCCGACCCGCAGCACGTCGCGCCGCGGGTCGAACTCCACTGCGCCCGCCGCGTGCAGCTCGCTCAGCCAGCCCGCCATCGGCCACCAGCCCCACCGGGCGTGGAACAGCCGGGCGTTGCCGACGATCTCGGCGATCCGGGCCGGGTCGGTACGGGCCGGCGGATGATGCTGGTGGTAGGCGTGCGCCCCGCCCACCCACACCAGGTCCAGCCCGCAGGACAGCGCGAAGTCGGTGTCCTCGCCGCCGTAGCCGGCGTAGTCCTCGCAGAACCCGCCGCCGGCCCGCCACGCGTCGGCGGTGACGGCGAACGACAGCGACCAGAACAGCTCGCGACGCGGTTCGGCCACCAGGGTTCCGTCGGCCGGGGCCGGGCGCGCCGGGTGCGGATCGGTGTGCCGGTGCAGGTCCCGCTCCGGCAGCACCTCCGCCGGCAGGTAGGTGACCGGCCCGCACAGCAGCGCGTCCGGGCGCCGTGCCGCGGCGCGGCGGTAGCCGTCGACCAGGTCGTCGCCGGGCAGGCAGTCGACGTCGAGGAACACCAGGAGCGTCGCGCCGTCGGCGAGCGCGGCGACCGCCCCGGCGTTGCGTGCCGCGGCGAGCGGCAACGGGCCCGGTGCGGGGACGGTCAGGACCCGGGTCGGGGGGCCCGCACCGTCGGTCACGGGGTCCTCGCCCATCCCGACGACGACGTGGCTCACCGGCGGGCCCGCGGCGAGCACACGTCGCTGGCGGGTGAGGTGGTCGGCGCGGCCGCGCACCACGGTGACCACGGCGACCCGCGTCGCGGGCGCCCTCACGCGGCGATCCGTTCGAGGACCGCGGCCGCGCGCTGCGCGGCCCGGCCGTCGGACCAGCGCGACCAGCCCGCCCCGCCGCGGGACAGCGCCTCGTCGAGCACCCCCGGCCAGTCGGCCGGGGCGGGCCAGCGGTCGCGGACCGTGGCGAGGCCCGCCGCCCGCAGCACCGCACCGGTCGCGGTCTGCTCGCCGTACGGGCGCTCGGCCGGGACGACGACGGCGGCCCGGCGCGCGGCGGCGATCTCGGCGACGACGTTCTGGCCGGCGTGGCCGACGACGACGTCGGCGTCGGCCAGCTCCGCCCACACCTCGCCCGTCCAGCCGGCGCAGGTGAGGTTCGGCGGGGCGCCGGCCAGCGCGCCGGTGAGGCCGCCGGCGACCCGCCAGGTCCAGTCCGGGGTCGCGGCGGCCGCGGCGGCGAGCGCGGCCGGGTCGGCGCCGCCGTCGCCGCTGCCGGTCAGGACCAGCACCCGACGCCGGCCCGGGCTCGGGCCGGCGGTGCGGTCGTCGTAGCGGGACAGGCCGCCCAGGTGCACCGTCCGGCCGGTCAGCTCCGGGCGCCACGGCCGCGGCGGGTCCGCGGGCCACGGCGCGAGGAGCACCTCGGCCAGGTCGTAGGCGGTGCGGTGCGGCCGGTCGAGCCGCTCCCCGGGCTGCGCGACGACGGCGACCGGAACCCCGTGCAGCCGCGCCAGCAGGGCGATCTCCACGGACACGTCGGCCACGAGCAGCCGGGCCGGTCCCGCGGCGAGCAGCGCCGAGACCGCGGCGGTGCGAGCACACAGACCGTCGTGCCGGCGGGGCACCCAGTGCAGCGTCCCGCCCGCGGTCACATCGGCGGTATCGGTATCGGTGACGGCATCGGTACTGGCGCAGGTGTCGCTGCCGCCGGTGTCCGGGGGCAGCTCGTGCCAGGCGCCGGGCCAGCCGGGCGGGGCGGGCCTGCTCCCCACCCCGACGACCGGGGTGCGGCAGTGCGCGGCGATCGCGGCGGCGCGGTGGGCGTGCCCGCTGCCGTGGTGGTGCACGTAGTAGACGATCGTGCCGCCGGTCATGCGGCGGCCAGGGCACGGTAGATGCGCTCGTAGCCCTCGACCATCACCTCGGCCGAGCAGGTCGCCTCGGCGTGCCGGCGGGCGTCGGTGCGCGACAACAGCGACGCCGCGCGGATCGCCTCGGCCAGACCCTCGACGTCGCCGGGCTCGGCCAGCACCCCGCTGAGCGGGTCGACGATCTCGGGCAGTGCGCCCCTGGCGAACCCGGCGATCGGGGTCCCGCAGGCCAGCGCCTCGGCGACGACCAGACCGTAGGGCTCGTCCCAGCACGGCGACACGACGGCGACGGTCGCGTCCCCGACCAGGCGGGCCAGCGCGCGGTGGTCGAGATGGCCGACGTAGTCGACGCCGTCGCCGAGCAGCGGGGCGACGCAGGAATCGAAGAACGCCCGGTCCGGGCACGGCCCGGCCAGCCGCAGCCCGGTCCCGGCCAGCCGCGCCGCGTGGATCGCCTCCACCGGGCCCTTCTCCGGCACGACCCGGCCCGACCACACCGGGACCCCGCCGCCCGGCCCGTACTCCCAGGCCGCGATGTCGACGCCGTTGCGGACGACCGTCGCGCGGGCTCCGGTCGGCGCCCACGAACGGGCGGTGTGCGCACTGACCGCGGCGAACCGCAGACGGCGTGGGTCGCCGAGCCGCACGGCGGACTCCATCCACGGGGTCGGCGGCGTGTGCAGCGTGGTCAGGACGGGCGCGTCGAGGGTGTCGGCCAGCGCGAGCGGCAGGTAGTGCAGGGAGTTGTTGTGCACCACGTCGAAGCGTCCGCGCTCGCGGGAGAGCGCCAGCAGCAGCTCCAGGTAGGAGTCAGGGCCCCGGCAAAGTCGTGATGGGTGGGTCCTGAGCTGCGGTGATGTGGGGGGTGGGGGTGGGTGCGGACACAGGCTTGGCGTGATCATGAGGGTGTCGAATCCTTGCTCACGTCAGGAAGCCTGTGTCCGCAGTGTCAGTGTCTCCGATCGTTGCTGCTCTGGAAGGCCTGGAGGTCGGTCCTGACGCGGGGAGAGCCGCGCCGGTCGGTGAGGCGGCGGGGTTGTCGCTGGTGGAGGCCCTGTCGCGAGTGCCGGACCCGCGGAAACCACGCGGTGTCCGCCACGGTGTCCTCGCGGTGTTGCTACTGGGGGCGTGCGCGGTGTTGGCGGGGGCCCGGTCGTTCACCGCGATCGCCGAGTACGCCCATGACGTCGGCCGCGCCGTGCTGGACGTGCTCGGGGTGGGCGCGGTCGCTCCGCACGAGTCGACCATCCGCCGGGTCCTGCAACGGGTCGACGCCTCGGCGCTGGAGGCGGCGTTGCAGTCCTGGGTGTTGCCCCAGCTCAGCGCCCAGCCGGCGGCGGAGGGCACACCCCGGCGAGAACAGCGTCGCGTGCTGGCCTTGGACGGCAAGACCCTGCGCGGCGCCCGCGTCCGTGCCGCCGACGGCAGGGTCTGGCTCCCGCATCTGGTGTCGGTGCTCGACCAGACCAGCGGTGGCGTGCTCGGCCAGGTTCAGGTCGCAGAGAAGGGCAGCGAGATCACCGCGTTCACCGCGCTGCTCGACCCCCTCGACCTCGACGATGTACTGGTCACCGCGGACGCTCTGCACACCCAGCGAGCCCACGCCGACTACCTACACCGCCGCGGCGGGCACTACCTGATGACGATCAAAGCGAACCAGCCCACGCTGCTGGCACGGGTACGGGCGCTGCCCTGGACCCAGATCGGCGTCGCTGATCGTCAACGCGGGCGTGGGCACGGCCGCGTCGAGACCCGCACGATCAGCGTGGTCAGCCTGCACCCCTGTCCCGACCTGGGCGCAGAGTTCTTCCCCCACGCATCCCAGGCGATCAAGCTGGTGCGCCGGCGTCGCCCACTGCGGCCTGGCGGGAAGTGGAGAACCGAGACCGCCTACGCGATCACCAGCCTGACCAGCACCGACGCCGATCCAGGACTGCTCGCCCGCTGGATCCGTGGGCACTGGTCGATCGAGAATCGCCTGCACTGGGTCCGTGATGTCTGCTTCGACGAAGACCGCGCCACCGCCCACACCGGTCACGCCCCGCAGGTCATGTCGGCGTTGCGGAACCTCGCGATCACCGCGCTACGCCTGCACGGCGTCAGCAACATCGCCGCAGCACTCCGCCACCACGCCCGCGACCCCCATCGACCACTGACCACCTACAAGATCATCTAGCGACTTTGCCGGGGCCCTGAGGTAGGAGTGGTGCTCGGCGAGGAACCACTCCGCCGGCATGCCGACGTCGCTGCGCGCGGCAGGCGAGATCGGCGGCAGCACCGCCATCTCCCGGACCCGCAGCCCCGGGTCGGAACCGGGCGCGCCGAACACGGTCACGTCGTGACCACGGCGTCGCAGCCGGGACGCGAGCCCGGCGGTGTGGGCCTCCAGCCCACCCGGGAACGGTTCACGGATCGGGTAGCGGGCCGAGGCGATGAGCGCGATCCGGGAGGTCACCGGCGGAAGGCGGACGGGGTCATGGGTCGACACGCTCCGAGGCTCGAAGGACGGAACCGTGCGAGCTGGCGGCTGAACCCGGACGTTCCACCGATCATGCGGCTCCCCGGAGCCCCCCACAACTCGACCATGGTCGCCGGGACCCGGCTACAGCCCCAGAACCTCCAGCGTGTCGGCGTGTCGGGCCAGTCCGGCGTCCACCCATCCGGGGTGCGTGGCGTACCAGGCCCGCTGCGCCGCGGCGACCTCGTCCTCGGCGACCGGCCGGCCGGAGACGCACCAGTGCGGGCGCGGCGGCACGTCCAGCCCGAGGGCGTCGACGACGTCGGCGCGCAGCGGGGCCCGGATCCCGCCCAGCAGGGTGCGTCCGGGATCACCGACGACGCCCGGCATCCCTGCGGCGTCGAGGACCCGTCCGGCGAGCAGCGTCAGCACCTCGTTGCCGGGGTGGTTGAGGGTGTGCGCGGCCGCCGCGCCGAAGCCCGCGATCGCGTCGGACACCCCGACGTCGGTGTCGCGGGCCTCCCGCCGGGCGAGCTCGGCGATCCCGCGCCGGCCCACCTCGCGCAGCGCGTCCGGCGTCGGCGTCGGCCCTGCCGGGCGTCCGGCGGCGGCCGCGAGGGCCCGCAGGTCGTGGTAGGGCACCCCGGGCGGGACGGCGGCCGGGTCGGACGCGTGGCGCACGATCGCCGACCACGGGTGCAGCGCGGGATGGCGGATCACCGGCCAGCGCACGACGACCGCCCCCGGCGCGAGCCCGGCGGCGACCTGGGCGGTGCCCAGGGGCAGGTCGCGGTAGTCGTCGCGGACCGGCTGGGACGCGAGCAGCCGGGTCCGGGGCAGCAGCCGGCGCAGGTGCGGCAGGTCGTCGGCGGTGAGCTCGTGCACCGGCGGGATGCGGACCGGGGTGACCGGCAGGTCGGCGACGGTGGCGAGCAGCACCCGGACCGACTCGGCCTGGCAGTTGCCCCACACCAGGGCGAGCGGTCCCGGCGGCGGGGCCTCGAGGCCGTAGAGGACGCCGTAGTGGCGGCGGCGCGGATCGGTCACCCGGTCATCGTGGCCCGCGCGGTTGATCCGCGCCCGGACGGGCATCCCGGTGGATCCGAGGAGAGGAGCCGTCGCGTGCGCGTGGCATCCGTGCCCACCGCCCATCCCTACGTGGCGTCGCTGCACCACCCCGAGGTGGTCCGGCTCCCGGACCCGCCGGTCCCGGGTGCCCGTCCGGGGGTGTGGTGGCCCTCGCCCTGGCTCGACGCCGAGCACCTGCGCGCGCACGCCGCGGAGGTGGACGTGCTGCACGTCCACTTCGGCTTCGACGACCGCACCCCCGACCAGCTGCACGCACTCGTCGCGGCACTGGGGGAGACCGGTGTCCCGCTGGTGCTGACCGTGCACGACCTGCGCAACCCGCACCACGCCGACCCGGCGCCGCACGCCGCGGCCCTCGACGTGCTGGTGCCGGCCGCCGCCGGGCTGGTCACGCTGACCCCGGGGGCCGCCGCGCGGATCCGGGAGCGCTGGGGACGCGACGCGCTGGTGCTGGGGCACCCGGCCGTCGTCGGGCCGGACTGGCTGCGCCGCCCCCGGCCCCGCCGCGCCGACGGGTTCGTCGTGGGCCTGCACGCCAAGAGCCACCGCACCAACGCCGACCCGGTCGGGGTGGCCCGCGCGCTCGCCGCGACCGCCCCGCCCGAGGTCGCGCTGCGGGTCGACGCGCACGACGACGCGCGCGGCCGCGCCGTGGCCCACGCCCTGCGCGACGAGCCCCGCCTGGAGCTGCGGGTGCACCCCCCGTTCGACGACGACGCCTTCCACTCCTACCTCCAGGAGCTCGACGTGTCGGTGCTCCCGTACCGGTGGGGGACCCATTCCGGCTGGCTGGAGGCCTGCCACGACCTCGGCACGACCGCGCTGGTGCCCGAGGTCGGGCACTTCCGCGAGCAGGCGCCCTGTCTGACCTACGCCCTCACCGAGGACGGCCCCGACCGCGCCTCGCTCGGCGCCGCCGTCGCGCTGGCGCACCGGACCCGTCCGGCCTGGCGGGCCGACCCCGACGACCGGGAGCGGCGCCGCGCCGAGGTCGCCGACGCCCACGCCCGCGAGTACCGCCGGGTCCTGGCCGGGGTGGCGCGGTGACCGTCACCGTGCGGGTCGTCGCGCCCGGCGCGTCCGGGCACGGCGTGGTCCGGCACGCCGCCGCCGTCGCCGCCGCGGTGGCTGCCGAGGGCCTCGTCCCGGTCGGCTCCGGCCAGGCCGACCTCTCCCACGCCCAGTTCACCGACGCGCTCTGGGGCGCCGACGTCGCCGCGGCCGCCGACGCCTTCGTCGAGCAGGCGCGGGTCCTGCCCCGGCCGCTCGTCGTGACCCTGCACGACCTGCCCGGCGCCGACCCCGACCCGGCCCGCGACGCCCGCCGCTGCGCCGGGTACCGGCGTGTGGTCGCCGCCGCCGACGCGGTCGTCGTGTCCGCGGGGCACGAGGTCGACAAGGCTCGCGCGCTCGGCGCGGTCGACCCGGTGACCGTGGCGCTGCCGCTGCCGGTCGTCGTGCCCGCGGAGCAGGCGCCGGGCTGGGCGGGGCTCCGCACGCTCGGCGTGCTCGGGTTCGTCTACCCCGGCAAGGGGCACGAGGCCGTCATCGACGCGGCCGCGGCGCACCCGGACCGGCCCGCGGTCGTCGCCGCGGGGGCAGTCTCCGACGGACACGACGACCTCGCCCGGTCCCTCGCCGGGCGCGCCCGCTCCCGCGGGGTGGAGTGGATCCTGACCGGGCACCTGGAACCGGCGGCGCTCGCCGCGGCCGCCGCGGCGGTCACCGTCCCGGTGGCGCCGGGCCGCACCGTCAGCGCCAGCGGTTCGCTGCTGGCGTGGCTGGCCCACGGCCGCTACCCGCTGGCGGCGGCGGGCGCCTACGCCCGCGAGGTCGCCGTCGCCGCCCCGGGCTCGGTGGCGCTCTACGACGACGAGGACCGCCGCGACGCCCTCGTCGCCGACGCCCTGACCCGGCCCACCGCCACCCGCGGCCCGGTCCCGGACTGGCCGGACGCCGGGGCCGGGCACGCCGCCCTCTACCGCGGGCTGCTCGCCCGGTGAGCGTGCCGGGAAACCGCTGGGACCTGCTCCGCCCGCACACCGGGCCGCCGCCGTCGGTGGGGGTGGTGGTGTGCCACTACCGCCAGCCCGCGCAGCTGGCCCGCACCGTCGCCGCGCTGCAGGGCCAGACGCTCCCGCCGGTGTCGGTGGTCGTCGCCGACGACGGGTCGCCGGAGCCGCCGGACCCGGCCGCGCTCGCCGGACCGGTGCCGGTGCGGGTGGTGACCCAGGACGACCGCGGCTTCCGCGCCGCCGCCGCGCGCAACCGCGGTGCCGCACGGGCCGACGGCGAGATCCTGGTGTTCCTCGACGCCGACACCGTCCCCGGGCCCGGGTTCCTCGCCGCGATCACCGCACGGATCGCGGCCTGCCCGGACGTGCTCGCCGTCGGCCGTCGTCGGCACGCCGACCTGTCCGGCACCGCACCGGGCGACGACCCGGCCGCCGCACCTCAGCTGCCCGACCCGGCTTGGCTCGCCGACGGCTACCGGCGCACCCGCGACCTGCTCGACGCCTCGGGCACGGACTGGCAGCTGGTCATCAGTGCCGTGCTCGCCCTGCACCGCGGCCTGTTCGACGACCTCGGCGGCTTCGACGAGCGCTACGTCGGCTACGGCGGCGAGGACTGGGACCTGGCCTACCGGGTCTGGAACAACGGGGCGCTGCTGGTCCACGAACCGGCCGCGGTGGCCTGGCACGACGGCCCCGACTGGGGTGGCCGCCCGGCGGACCACGACGCGGTGGGTGGCGGCAAGGACGGCGAACGGATCCGGATCGCCGCGCTCGTCCCCGACCCGGGCGTGCGCGGCGCACCGCTGCCCGGCGCGGTCCCCGACGTCCTCGCCACCGTCGACGCCGACGCGCGCGGGTGGGAGCTGGTGGAGATCGTCGACGCGGTGCTCAACCAGACCCACCGGGACGTGCGGGTGCGGCTGCCCGGCGGCGACCCACGGCTCGACGAGCTCTACCGCGGGGTCGCCGACCCCGGCCCGTGGAGCCCCGACCGGCTCCGCCGCGCCCGGGCCCGGCTGCACGTCAACGCGCCGCTCCCGCCCGACGCGCTGGCCCGCGCGATGGGCCTGCTCACCGGCCACGACCTCGGCCGCGTCGAGATCGCCGGACCCGACCGACGGACCCTCGCCGCACTCGTCTCCACCCGGGCGGCGGGCCGGGCCCGGCGCGGGCGGGTCGACGCCGCCGTCGCCCAGCACCGGGAGGGTGTCGCCACCCTGCTGCCAGGGACGCTGCCCCGGACGCCGCCAGGGACGCTGCCCGGGATGCCGTAGCCCTACGGAGGCCCGACCGCCCCGCAGGGCCCTAGCCTCGCCGGCATGACCGCACCAGCTGCCTCCCCGGTCCGCGGGGCCCGCCGCGCGATGATCGTCGCGGTGGTCGCGTCGCTGCTCGTCGCCTCGCTCTGCGGGATCGTCGCCCTGCTCGGTGGCGGCTTCGGTGACCTGCAGGCGCGGATCGTCGCCACCACCCTGATCGTCGCCGCGTTCGGCACCTCGGCGCTCTGCCATCTCGCCGTCGTCACCCGTGCCGTGCGGCTCCTCGGGTTCGCCGGCCTGGCGGCGAGCGTCGTCGCCGCGGGGGCGGCCCTGTGGCTGGTCTGGAGCGGCGACGAGCTGTTCGAGGGCGACGGCGACGGCTCGGTGCTGAAGACCCTGCTGGTGGCGACGATCGTCGCGATCAGCCTCGCGCACGCGAACCTGCTCCTGCTGCTCGCCGAGCGACGGCGGACCGTGATCCGCACGGGCCTGGTGCTGACCCTGGCCGCGATCGCCGTCGTCGCGACGATGCTGGCGCTGCCGGTGATCACCGCCGGCGCGGTCGGCGGCGGCGAGTGGTACTGGCGCTGGTTCGGTGTCGCCGGGATCGTCGACGCACTCGGCACCATCGCCCTGCCGGTGCTGGCCCTGGTCCTGCGCGGCCGACGGGAGCACAGGCCTTCCTCCACCGGAACCACCTCCACCGGGGCCGCCTCCTCTGGGACCACCTCCTCTGGGGCCACTGCCGAGGACGACGGCACCGGCACCCCGGGTGCTGCGCCGGAGGTGGCACCGGACGCGGCACCGGTCCGGATCGTGCTCGACCTGCCGGCCGACCTGGTCGCCCGGCTCGACGCCGCCGCGGACGGAGCGCCGAGGGACGCCGCGGCGCTGCGCGTTCTGCGGAACGCACTCGTCCGGGGCTGACCCGCCCGGGTCCTGGCCGTTGGCGCTGTCCGTTGCCGGATCCAGGGCGGTCGCGGAGCCGGGGACGCGACCGGTGCGGGTCAGGCCCGGGTGTCGCCGCCACCGCCACGGTCGCCGTTGCCGTCGCCGTCGCCGCCACGGTCGCTGTCGCCGCCGCGGTCGCGGCCACTGGCGCGGGCACCGTCGCGGTCGTCGGCCCGGTCCAGCCGTGCCCGCCGCTCCTGCTCCCGGCGGCTGTACGCGGCCTGACGGACCGCGCCGTCGTCCGCGAACCCGGAACCCAGCGCCCCGGCGACGGTCCCCATGGAGGTCGACAGCCAGGCGATCATGATCCAGTCGTCCGGCCCGGACTCGCGCATGAGTTTCGAGGAGAGGTAGTCCGGCGGGATCACGAGGAACGCCGCCACCAGTGCGAGCACGAACAGCAGGGCGAACATCGCGAGCACCCCGCAGGCCACCGTGATCACCGTGGACAGGTTCGACAGGAGCATCTCCTCGCGCAGTGAGCGGTGTCGCCGCGACTCCCAGAGCCGGTTGTCGAGGATCAGCCACGCGGTCATCCCGACCAGGGCGATCAGCATGACCGTCACCTGCCGGGCGGTCCCGAGCGCCGTCGCCAGCTCCCAGATGTTGGAGTAGAAGATCCCGAACGCGGCCCCGGCCGCCGCCGCGGCGATGGCGGGGGACAGGCTCGGCACCAGCCGCCACGGACGGTTCGCGCGGACCAGCCCGGCCAGCAGCCGGACACGGCCGCGGAGCCCGGTGAGGGCCAGCCGGACGTCGATGTCGTCCTCGACCCCGCCGCTGCCGGCGCCGGAGTCGTCCCCGTCCGCGTCTGCCTGCCCCCGGTCCTGGTCCCGGCCCCGGCGGTCGTCGTCGGACCTGGCTCCCGACCCCGGATCGATCCGGGTCAGGGGACCCGCATGGCCGGCGCCCGGCGCTCCTGCCTCTCCGGCGTGCGCGGGGTCGGCGGGCATCAGGTGCCCGGTCACCAGACGGACCACCGTGTCGCGGCACCGCCGGTACTGGTTGATCGCGCCCAGCGCGGGCAGCGACACCAGGCCCACCCGGTGCCCGGTCCCGCCGTCGGCCACGACCGGGTCCGCCCCGGAGCGGCGCGGCAGGTCGGTGAGCAGCACGACGGCGTCGGCACCGTCCCGCTCGCGCACCCGGTCGCCGATGTCGAGAGCGGGCAGCGCGCCGCGCTCGTCCAGCACGATCGGCTCGTCGGCGACGCGGACCTCCCAGCGGGCGTCGTCGTGCGCGCCGAGCGCGGCCGGCAGGTCGCGGACGAGCCGGTGGGCGAGCTCGGTCGGCAACCCGGGGTCGGCGACGAGGTCGAGCACGGTGGTGCGGGTCGCGTCGGTCACGGGGCGTGAGGCTAGTGCCCACTGACCGTGGCGGCACGACGTCGGAGGCGGGCCCGCCGGCGGGACCGGTGGACCGCGAGCCTGTGGACAGCGGGGCGGATGGCGGGTGAGCGTTCCGCCGGGTGGCGGACCATCGTGCGGTCGCACGTTGTGTGGCCGTGTGGTCGTGTGGCGGACCGAGATGGGTGGCGGTGGCAGGACCGTGCCGGAGCCCGGGGACGGGCCCAGCCGCTCAGGAGACCAGCGCAGGAGAGCAGGGACGCCTGCCCTGGGCCGGGTGCCGTGCCGTCGCGTTCCGCGGAACGTGGACGGCGGCACCGGCGCGTCGGGTCAGGCCGCGGCCGCCGATGCCGTATCGGGAGGCAGGAGTGCGTCCAGGATGGGGCCCGGATCGAGGCGGTCGCCGTACCAATCGGGTGTCAGGGTGTCGCGGTCGATGCGGAGACGGGCTCGGGTGTTGATCTCTAGGAGTGTCTCGGCGCTGCCGTCGAGCGGGGCTCCGGTCGGTCGGACGACGGTGCCGTCGGGGCGGTGGACGGTCCACGTCCCACCGGGCGGGCGGAGGATCACGTAGCCGTGGTCGTGCACGAGCCGGTGGTGGAAGCTGCACAGCAGCACCAGGTTGTCGATGTCGGTGGGGCCTCCGTGCAGCCAGTGCCGGACGTGGTGGGCATGCAGGTGCCGGGTGTGCGCGCAGCCGGGGAACCGGCACCCGGGCCGACCCTCGGCAGCGCCCGCGGCGCTCAGTGCGGCGATCTGGGAGGGACCGGCGAGTCGGCGGGACCGGCCCAGGTAGAGGTGGTTCGCGTGGCGGTCGGTGAGCAGGACGCGGGCACGCGCGTCGCAGGCGAGCCGCTCGGCCGTCGGCGCGGGGATCTCGGGTCCGCCGTCGAGGCGGGCGGTACCGGTGGTGGCGTCGACGACCACCGTGACCCGCGTCCCGGGGCGGGACACGACCGGCCCGCCGTCGGCGTCACCCTCACGCGTGACGAGGTGCAGCAGGGCGTCGGCGCGCCGCGCGGCCAGGGTGTCGACGACGGCGCCCGGGGCGTGCTCGGCGGCCTCGCGGGCCCGTTCGTGAGGGCCGACCCGCGGATCGGGCTCGGTTGACGGCGCCGCGGTCGAGGGGGCGACGACGTGTGACTCGATCGCAGCGACCAGGGCCGCGCCGTCGTCGGGGGTGAGGCGGGCGCGCAGGACGAGCGAGCCGTCGCTGTCGTGGTACCAGCTCACGCCACGCAGGGCTGCGGTGTTCGCGGGCGGTGCGAGGCGGCGGCGCGCGGCGCGGACCACGCTCTCGACGTGGCTCGCGGTGCCGGTCAGGGCGAGGTCGAGCAGGACCTGCTCCGCGGGCGGAGGCGCGGATGCCGGCGACGGGCCGTGCGCACCGGGGACGGGTGCGCCGGTCGGGCGTCCGGGCGCGGCTGGGGTGCCGTCGGTGCCGTGCACGGCCGGGTCGGTGTCGTCGGCGCGACCGGCTGCTGACGAGGACAGGAGGCCCTGGTGCGGGCTGGTCCCGGGGTCGTCGCCGGCGCCGCAGGTGGTGGTGTCGTCGCCGGGGCGAGGGTCGGTGCGGGAGGCGGCGTCGAGGTGGGGCGACGCCGTTGTGGGGCAGGGGGCAGGAGTGTGCGGCATGACGGCCGGTGTGGGAGTGGGAGTGAGGCGGGCGAGGACGGAGTCCTCGGCGCCGGCGAGGCGGGTGATCGCCCGGACCTTGGAGTAGGAGATCCGGCCGGCCGCGAACGCCTCGGTGATCCGCGGCAGTCGGGTCAGCGCATGCGCGACGCGCAGGTGCTCGGTCGCGGTGCGCAGGCTCATCCCTGCTCGCCAGGTGAGCCAGTGCGCGCAGGACCGGACGCCGACCCCGCACCAGCCGCCGCGGTCGTCGAACTCGGCGAGCAGGCGCAGGAAGCGGCACTCGGCGGCGGCGATGTGGCCGGCGAGACCGAGGAGCTCGGACTCGAGCTCGTGCAGGTCGAGTGGCGGCGGGCCCGGGTCCGCTGCGGGGATGGTCGGCTCGGCGGACGGTTCCACGACGGCTCCTTCGTCGAACGTGTGTTCGCACGAGTGTGGCCGAGGGGTCCGACAGTTCGGATCGACCCGTGGTGGGGCCGGGTCTGCGGGGTGCGTTCCGCGGAACGCGCGCGGACGCCCACCGCGACCACCGCAGGCGCCCCCGGTCATGAGGCGCGGTCAGGAGGCGATCCCGATCAGGAAGGCGATCCCGGGCAGGAGGCGATCTCGGGCGGGGCGACCCCGGGCGGGGGCGGCCCTGGTCAGGACTGGGCGCGCAGCCACCCCGCGGCGATCGAGGCCAGCGGCTCGAGCTCCTTGTACTCCGCGACCTCCGGCGGCAGCGTCTCCAGGACCGACGCGAGACGGCTGCGCCAGGCCGGGACCTGCGCGACCCCGTCGAGCGGAAGCAGGCGGATCCCGATCAGGAACAGCACCGCCCCGGTCAGCGGGAGCCGCACCAGGTGCTGCACCTCGGTGCGCAGATGTATCTGTCGGCCGGGGTCGGTGAGATCGAGCCGGGTCCGGGCGGGCTGCCAGTGCGGGGCGGCGTCGAGGGACAGGTCGCGGTGGTCGTCGGGCTGCAAACCCCAGTTCAGGCGGCGGTAGGCCTCGCCGGGGTGCAGCCGCAGCAGGAAGCGTTCGGCGCGCTCGAACACGCCGCCGGGTCCGTTCCCGGGGACCGGTCCGTGCAGCTCCCGGAAGCTCATGCCGGCGTCGAACCCGATCGACCACACGGAGGCGAACGCGACGGCACCGGCGTCGAGCCACAGCGCGTCGTCGCGGGCACCGAGCACGACCACGTCCTCCGCGACGAGCCGGGACACCCAGCGCAACGGGTGTTCGGGGAGGGTGGCGTCGTCGCCGAACACGAACTCCCGGTCGGTGCCGGTCGCCGTATCACGGAACCGCCACCCGCCGGCCCTGCCGGGGGTGCGGGTCAGGGTGCAGGTGCCGGGTTGCTCGGCGGCGAGCCGACCGAGCAGGTACAGACAGGCGTCCCAGCAGGACGCGCGGGCGTGCGGCGCGGCGACGAACCGGGCGGACTCGCGGTCCAGGATCGACGCGCGCTCGGCGGCGACGGCGGGCCGGTCCGGGCCGTCGTGCAGGATCCGCGCGCCCCAGGAGCCGGCCTCGGTGCGGCGCTCCACGCCGGCCGGTTCGACGTTCGCGCGGATCCGGTAGGTCGGGTGCGGCAGCGGGAACGGGTAGTCGTCGACGCCGGTCACAGATCCAGCTCCAGTGTCGCCCCGGCGGCGCGGGACACACAGAGCGCCATCCGGTCGGCGCGCTCGTCGGCGGTCAGGACCGTGTCGCGGTGCTCGACCCCGCCGTCGACGACGGGGGTCACGCACTCCCCGCAGACCCCGCGCCGGCACATCGCGGGCGCAGTGACCCCGGCTCGCTGCACGGCGTCGAGCAGGGTCTCGTGGGCACCGACCTCGACCGTGCGGCCGCTGCGGCGCAGCACCGCGCGGAACGGGGTGCCGGGCTCGGGCTCGCCGACGAACGCCTCGGCGTGGATGCGGGCCTCGACCCAGTGCGCGGCGCGGGCGGTCCGGGCGGTCGCGGCGATCAGGCCGGGCGGGCCGCAGGTATAGACGTGGCTGCCGAACGGTGCCGTGCCCAGCAGCCGCTCCAGCGCGGCCCGGGCCTCGACGCGGCCGGTCGCCTCGACGAGCCGGTCCCCGCAGAGTGCGCGCAGCGCGTCGCGGTGCGGGGCGGGACCGGGCCGCTGCACCGTGAGCACGGTGTACGGGTTCCCCCAGAACGCGTGCCAGCGGGCGTGGGACAGGACCGCGGTCACCCCGATCCCGCCCGCGACGAGCAGGTGGTGGCGCGCGGTGTCGACCGGCGGGAACGAGCTGCGCGGCGTCGTCGCCACGACCGCGTCACCCGGGGCGAGACCGTGCGCCCACACCGAGCCGCCACGGGAGTCCGGGCGCCGCGCGACCGAGACGTGCCAGCGGTCGGGTGCGGGGGACGGCGCGGTCAGCGAGTAGGAGTTCCAGCGGCCCGGCGCCCACTCGATGCCGATGTGGCCGCCGGGCGGCGCCGCGGGCAGTGGTCCGGTCCCCGGCGCGGCGGCGAACTCCAGGGAACGGACGTCGGGTGCAGCGTCGGTGACCGCGACGACCCGCAGGTGCACCCCGGGCCGGGTCACGGCGCCCGCTGCGGGGTGGGTGCGCCGAGGAACGCCCCGAGCCGGCGCGAGTGGTGCCCGGCGACGTGCAGCACGACCCGGCAGCCGGGACAGGCCACGGCGTCCCCGACGGCGGCGTGCACGACGACGTGCTGGTGGCAGTGTGCGCAGTGCACCGTCCGTTCCCGGGTGGCGTGGGCGACGTCGGTCGGGACCAGGACGAGCTCCTCGTCGAGGGCTCCACGGTGCAGCGCTGCGGCGCGCACGGCCTGCACGAGCGCCTCGGGCCCGGTGACCAGGATCCGGGTGCCGGTGACCAGCGTCGCGAGCTCCCGGTCGAGCAGCGTCGCGGCGTCCGCGCCGGCAGGGAGCCGGACCAGGCGGTCGGCGGGCCCGAGGTCGGGAGCGGGCGCGGAGCCGCAGACGACGACCAGGTGCGGTGACCCGCCGCGTTCGGCCGGACCGGCGTAACGCGGCACCGTGGTCCACTCCGGTGCGACGTGCACGGACGGTGCGGCCGCGCCGGTGCGCAGCGGGCGGACGGGGTCGGGCATGACGGAGAGTGATCATACGGGCGTCGCGTGAACACCACATGGCGCCCAGCGAATGCGTAGGTCGCCATTTCTGGTGAAACTGTCGCCGAGTCGGTCACGATCTCGGCGCCGGCGCGATGGACTGCGTGAAGCGCCCGCACGTCGGAGAGGGGGACGTCATGGACGGCACGCCGTACCGCCCGCGGCACGCCCTGCGTGAGACCCCGCCCACGATCGCCGTCCCGGCGCAGCGGGGCGCCCCGCGGGCCGAGGCCGTGACCCGGCCGGACTCCGTGACCCGGCCGGACACCGACGAGCCGCACAGCGCGGGTCCGTGGTGGACGACGGTCCCGGCGCCCCGGGACGGCACCGCGCACCCTGCGCCGCCCGCCCCGGCGCCCGAGCGGCCCTGGTTCACCCCGGTCCCGGTCGTCGTCGAGCCCGCGGCCGGGCCCGGCACCGACGGGAGACTGCCCGGGTTCCCGACCGCGCTGCTGCCGCGCCGCCGTCGTCCGCTGGCGGTCGGTGCGGGCCTGGCCGGCGCGATCGCGGGGATGCTCGTCGTGTTCGCGGTGGTCGTCGGCGCCGCGGGGGCGGCGGGTCGCGGGATCGAGGACGCCGCCACGGCGACGGCCGCGGTCGGCGACTGGCGCGCCGAGGGCGGCCAGGTGCACGTCACCGCGATCACCGGGGCCCTGCGCGACATCGCCCGGGCAGGGTCGGACGGCGGGATCCCGGCCCTGGTCGAGGCCTGCCGCGGCCTGCGCGACGAGGTCGCCTCCGCCCAGGCGTACCCGGCGATCCCCGACGCCGTCGCCCAGACGTACTGGCAAGGCGGGCTCGCCGCGGGCGCCGATGCCGCCCGGCACTGCATCGCGGGGGCGTCACTGGGCGACCCCGGACTGCTCGGCGACGCGGCCCGGGAGCTGAACGGGATGAGCTCGCAGCTGGGCGCGGTCGCCGACCGGCTCACGCTGCTGTCCGGCGGCTGACCGGCGGGCACTCCGCGCCCGGTGCGTCCGCGCCGCCGCGACCCTCCATCGGCTTCGCGGGCCCCTTGTGGACAGTGCTCCACGACCTCCGAGAGCCCCTCCGTCCGCGACGCACGGGCGTGGCGTGTCGTTGCGGCGGGCATCGGAGCCCCTGCGCCGCTAGGGTTCCCGCCGCAGGTCAACCGGGACGAACGGAGTGGGTCATGGATTCGGGGGCGCAACCGGCCGCGCGTGCCGAGGACGGTGGGGCGCGGCGGGACCCGGCGGAGGGCGGACTGCTGAACCCGTCGCCGACGGCCGGGGCCGCGAGCCGCGGCACCGTCATCGGCAACGGGCTCACCTGGGTGGCGGCGTGGAGCCTGCGGGTCGCGCTGATCTCCCTGGGGCTGGTCATCCTCGGCTACGTCACCGGCATGCTGTGGGTCGTCGTCTGGCCGGTGGTGCTCGCGATCCTGCTGGCCACCGTCCTGCGTCCGCCCGCGGCGCTGCTCATCCGGTGGCGCTTCCCACCCGCGGCCGCCTCGGCGGTGGTGCTGCTCGTCGGCATCGCCGCGGTGACCGGCCTGTTCGTGGGCATCGCGCCGTCGATCGCCGGGCAGACCCAGCAGATCACCTCCGGCGTGATCGCGGCGCTCGGCCAGATCCAGCAGTGGATCTCCGGTCCGCCGCTGAACCTCGGTGAGAGCCAGATCGGCGACATCATCACCCAGGTCACCCAGCAGCTGCAGCAGAGCGCGACCTCCATCGCCGGCGGCGTCCTGACCGGGGTGTCCACCGTCGCGTCCGGACTGGTCTCGCTGGTGCTGGCCCTGGTGCTGACGTTCTTCTTCGTCAAGGACGGGCCGCGGTTCCTGCCGTGGCTGACTTCGATCACCGGGCGCAGCGCGGGCGGGCACATCGCCGAGGTGCTGCGCCGGATGTGGGACGTCCTCGGCGGGTTCATCCGCGTCCAGGCACTGGTGAGCCTCATCGACGCCGTGTTCATCGGCATCGGCCTGGTGCTGCTGGGGATCCCGCTGGCGCTGCCGCTGGCCGTGCTGACCTTCATCGGTGGGTTCATCCCGATCGTCGGTGCGGTCGTCGCGGGCTCGCTGGCGGTCCTCATCGCGCTGGTCACGCAGGGTTTCGGCACCGCGGTCGCGGTGGTGGTGCTGGTCGTGGCGGTGCAGCAGATCGAGGGCAACGTGTTGCAGCCCTTTCTGCAGGGCCAGAGCCTCAAGCTGCACGGCGCGGTCGTGCTGCTGGCGGTGACGGCGGGCGGCTCGCTCGCCGGGATCGCCGGCGCGTTCCTCGCGGTGCCGGTCGCGGCCGTCGTCGCGGTGCTGCTGCGCTACCTCGGCGAGCAGATCGACCTGCGGGACCGCCGCTTCTCTCGCGTCGACGACATCGCCGCCGCGGGCCCGCCGGTCGCCGCCGCCCACGACGCGGCACCCGCCGACACCTCCACGGCGGGAGACCCGGACCGGGAGACGGAGGGCGCCGGGAGCGGCCCCGGGGACGGTTCCGTGCCCGCGCCGCCGGACTCGGCTCGTCAGGACGGCGGCTGACCGACTCGCCCGGGCAGCCGGTCGGTCCCCAGCAGCCGGTCCATCACCCGGAACCGGAGCACCACCCACATCACGGCGAACCAGCAGACCAGGGTCGGCAGCACGACCAGGACCACCGGCGGCTCCGCGCCGGTGAGCCCGACGTACGACGACAGCGCCGGGGTCCCGACCACGCCCGCGAACACCAGGGTCAGGCCCAGTACCAGCCAGGCCGGGCGACGGTCGGGCACCGGCGCCGTCCACGCCGCGAGGAACCGGTGCGGTGGCAGCAGGAACAGGATCAGGACGAACGACGCCAGCCCCACGAACGTCGACAGCCCGGTCTGCGCGCCGAGCGTCGCGGCCGCCTCGGCGAAGTCGGCGTCGGTGCCGTAGGTCAGCCCGGTGTAGCTCTGGAACTGTGCGATCACCTGCTCCGGGGTCCGCCCGCTGGTGAAGCCCTGCAGGATGCCCTGGTAGAGCAGCGTGTAGACGACCGTCCCCGCGCCCGCGGTCACCACCGAGGCCGGCACCACGAAGCGGGCGAGGTTGCCCAGCAGGTCCGGGTCCGGCTCGAACGGCGTCGCCCACAGCGTCAGGAACAGCGTCGGCACGCCGACGGTCAGCAACGTCAGCCCGACCTGGGTGGGGGAGTAGGGGAACCCGAGCCCGAGCATGGTCACGGCCATGATCACCAGGCCCTGGGTGGCGACCCGGGTGAGGAACACGTACATCGACACCGCGATGCCGTCGACGATCCGGCGTCCCTCGGTGCGGGCCGGCAGCAGCGCGGCGAACGAGTCGTCGACGAGCACGATGTCGGCGACGTCGCGGGTCACCGCCGAACCGCTGCGCATCGCGACGCCGACGTGGGCCCGTTTGAGTGCCCGCGCGTCGTTCACGCCGTCGCCGAGCATCGCGACGTGCGCACCGCCCCGGCGCAGGCTCGCGACGATCCGCTCCTTCTGCTCCGGGGCGACCCGCCCGAAGACCGTGGTCCGGGCGACGAGCGCGTCGAGCGCGGCCCGGCGGTCGGCAGTGTTGTCGGCGGAGTCGGCGGAGTCGGCAGTGTTGTCGGCGGAGTCGCTGGACTCGGTTAAGTCAGCGAGCTCCGCGACCGCCGACCCGTCGACCGGCTCGCCGACGTCGAGCCCGGCCTGCGCCGCGAGCGTGGCGACGGTGCGCGGGTCGTCGCCGGACAGCACCTTCACCGCGACCCCGTCCGCGGCGAACCGCTCCAGGGCGTCGGCGACGCCGGGACGCAGCTCGTCCGACAGCGCCACCAGCGCCACCGGGACCAGGTCGGGCAGGGCGGGACGGCCGTCGTCGCCGCGCAGCCCGGCAGCCGGCCGCGCGGACCGGGCCAGCAGCAGCACCCGCAGCCCGGCGGCGGCGCGTGCCGCCACCCGGTCGGCGACGGCGTCCGGGTCGCCCAGGTGCGGGGCGAGCACGTCCGGGGCGCCGAGCACGAACGCCTCGCCGTCGGTGGTGACCTGCCCGGACCAGCGCAGCGACGAGGTGAACGGGACCTCGTCGCGCAGCTCGGACGGGGCGCCGGGCAGCGCGGCGGCGAGTGCGGCGGTGGTGGGGTTCGGGTCGGTCACCGAGGCCGCGAAGCGGGCGAGCACGGGGCCCGGCTCGGTCCCGTCGAGCGGGTCGACACGGTCCAGGCGCAGCGCGCCGGTGGTCAGGGTGCCGGTCTTGTCGGTGCAGACGACGTCGACGTGGGTGACCGCCTCCACCGCGTTGACCCGCTGGACCAGGGCGCCGCGCCCGGCGAGCCGGGCCGCACCCCGGGTGTAGGCGACGGCGATGAGGAAGAACAGGCCGTAGGGGACCAGCCCGGACAGCACCGCGGTGATCTGCACGACCCGCAGCAGCGAGAACCCCTCCAGGAACGCCTGGGCCAGGATCGCGCCGCTCATCAGGACGACCAGCACCATCGTCAGCCGTACGACGAAGTCGATGCGCCGCTGCAGCGGTGTCGCCTCGGTGGTGTCCGCGCGGGCCTGCAGCGTCAGCCGGCCGGCGTAACTGTCGACGCCGACGGCGGTCGCGCGCTGGCGAGCGGTCCCGGCGACGCAGTGGCTGCCCGAGCGCAGCAGGTCGCCGGGATCCTTGACGACCGGGTCGGACTCGCCGGTGAGCAGCGACTCGTCGGCCTCGGCCCGCCCGGTCAGCACCGGCCCGTCGACGACGACCTGCTCGCCCGCCCGCACCACCAGCACGTCCCCGACGACGACGTCGGCGGCCGGGACCCGCTGCTCGACACCGTCGCGCACGACGGTGACCTCCGCGGCGTCGAGCAGCTGCAGCCGGTCCAGCTTCCGCTTGGCGCGCATCTCCTGCACCGCCCCGACGACGGCGTTGACCAGGCCGAGCCCCACGCTGGTCAGGGCGTCGCCGTAGCGACCCAGCACCAACAGGGCCAGCCCGATCGCGAACAGGATCGTGTTGTAGAAGGAGAAGACGTTGGTGCGCAGGATCCGCCCGTAGCCGCGTGTCCCGGCGCTCACCGGCGCGTTCGTCCTACCCGCGCGGCGCGCCGCCGCGACCTGCGCCGCGGTCAGCCCGTCGTCGGGCGCCGTCTGGACGGTCCCGGTCGTCACACCGTCCCCTCTCCGCCGTCGATCCCCGTGCGGCGATCGTGGCAGGCCGGGATGTGTGCCGGCTGTGCGCGAGCTGAGCGCTCACCAGCGCTGCAGACCCCCGCGCTTGACGAGCTGGGCGGCGATCACGTTGCGCTGGATCTCGTTGGTGCCCTCCCCGACGATCATCAGCGGGGCGTCGCGGAAGTACCGCTCGACGTCGAACTCGGTGGAGTAGCCGTAGCCGCCGTGGATGCGCACCGCGTCGAGGGCGACCTCCATGGCGGTCTCGGAGGCGAACAGCTTCGCCATGCCGGCCTCCATGTCGCACCGCTGCCCGGACTCGTACTTCCGGGCGGCGTGCAGGATCAGGGTCCGCGCAGCGGTGATCTTCGTGGCCATGTCGGCGAGGTGGTTGCCGACCGACTGGTGCTGCCAGATCGGCTTGCCGAACGACTCCCGCTCCTGGGCGTAGGCCAGGGAGTCGGCCAGATCGGCGTCGGCGACGCCGAGTGCGCGCGCGGCGACCTGGATCCGGCCGGTCTCCAGGCCCTTCATCATCTGGGCGAAGCCGTGTCCCGGCTCTCCGCCGAGCACCGCGTCGGCGGGGACGGCCATGTCGGTGAAGGACAGCTCGCAGGACTCGACCCCCTTGTAGCCGAGCTTGGGCAGGTCCCGGGACACGGTCAGGCCGGGGCCGTGCTCGACGAGCAGCACCGAGATGCCGCGGTGGCGCGGTTCGGCGGTCGGGTCGGTCTTGCACAGCAGCGCGATCAGTCCCGAGCGCCGCGAGTTGGTGATCCAGGTCTTGGCGCCGTTCACCACCCACCCGTCGTCCGTGCGACGGGCGTGGGTCGTCATCGCCTGCAGGTCCGAGCCGCCACCGGGCTCGGTCAGCGCCATCGTCGCGCGCAGCTCACCGGTGGCCATCCGCGGCAGGTACCGGTCCTGCTGCTCCCGGGTGCCGAAGGCGACCAGCAGCTTCGCGACGACGGTGTGCCCGCCCATCGCGCTGGCCAGGCTCATCCAGCCGCGGGCCAGCTCGGCCGTGACCAGGGCGTAGCAGGGCATCGAGACCGGCGCCTCGCCCCACGGCTCGGGGACCGCGAGCCCGAAGATCCCGAGCTCCTTCATCTGCTCGATGAGCCCCTCGGGATAGGTGTTCGCGTGCTCCAGCTCCCGCACCACCGGGCGGACGTCCCGGTCGACGAAGTCGCGCACCGTCTCCACGACCGCCCGCTCCTCGGTGCTCAACCCCGTGTCCGACCCGGCGCTCTGCCCGTCCATGCGACCGAGCATCGGTCATCGACCGGGGACCCCGCGCGCCGGGGTGACCGGTCGTGTGCGACGGAACATCCGCGGCGGTGGGACCGTTGTAGGTTCCGAGACCCGACACAGGGAGGTTCATCCCCATGACCGAGACCGCGATCCTCGCCGGTGGCTGCTTCTGGGGCGTCCAGGAGCTGCTGCGCGCGCGTCCGGGCGTCGTCTCCACCCGGGTCGGCTACTCCGGCGATCCGAACACCCCGAACGCCACCTACCGGCGCCACGGTGACCACGCCGAGGCCGTCGAGATCGTCTTCGACCCGGAGCGGATCTCCTACCGCGAGATCCTGGAGTTCTTCTTCCAGATCCACGACCCGTCGACGAAGGACCGCCAGGGCAACGACATCGGCCGCAGCTACCGCTCCGCGATCTTCTACACCACGGAGGAGCAGCGGGCCGTCGCCCTGGACACGATCGCCGACGTCGACGCGTCCGGGCTCTGGCCGGGCCGCGCGACCACCGACGTGGAGCCGGCCGGCGACTTCTGGGAGGCCGAACCGGAGCACCAGGACTACCTGCAGAAGTTCCCCTACGGCTACACCTGCCACTTCCCGCGCCCGAACTGGGTGCTGCCGCGGCGGACGGCCAGCACGGGCTGAGGCCCTCCGTTCCCAGCACGTACGGACCGGCCCGCGACCACGCATCGCGGGCCGGTCCCGTGTGCGCCGGGCGGCCTCGCTCTGGTCGCTCAGAGGTGGCTGCGGGCCTCGGCGCGGTGCCGGCGCTCCACCGACCCGTTCACGACCTGCACCTTGTCCCCGACCTGCAGGGTCTCGAAGAACCGCCGGGCGTCGCGGGTGCGGAGCTTCACGCAGCCCGCGGACTCGCGGCTGAGGTCCCCGCCGTGGAAGGCGATCCCGCCGTCGGCGAAGAACACCGACCACGGCATCCGCGCCGGACGGCCGTCCGGGCCCGGGTACTCGCCGCTGCGGTGGTCGGCCTCCTTGCGGTACACCCGGAACGAGTGCCCGACCGGGGTGGCCTTCCCCTCGCCGCCGGTGGTGACCGGGAACGGGCCGCCGGTGACCCTGCCGTCGCGGACCAGCCACGCCTGCCGCGTCTCGAGGTCCACGCAGGCGCGCACCGACGCCGAGCACGGTGTACCCGGGGCCGCGGGTTCGGCGTGCGCCTGCTGCGCGACCCGGCTCTGCTCCGGGTCGGCGGTGGCGATCGCGGTCCCACCCAGCCCCACCCCGGCCACGAGCACGAGACCGATCACCAGCACACCGCGACGGCGACGGAGCCGCTCGGTCCGGGACATGCCCACCTCCCACGCCACAGATCACCCACCCGGGTGACAACAGGGCAGACGCCCGTCCGGATGTCGCGGTTGCGCGGGAGCGTCCCGCGGCGGCGAGTGGGCAGCGGTGCACGGCGAACGGGTGGGCGGCGGGCCCGGCGGCGGACCGATGGCCGGTCGACCGCCGGGGTACGGGAGCGGACCGTCCGGCGTCCGGGGGCGTGATCTCCGTCCCGACGGGATGTCACGGCGCGATAACGGGGGTAGGTCTCGGTGATCGCCTCCTCACCCGCGGTGGTGGGGACGCCCCCGTCGTGACCGACCCCAGGAGGAACGATGCGCGCAGCCGACCGTCCGGGCTCCGAGCCGGGACCTGCCGACCGGCTCCGTCGTCGGGCGTCCCGTCGCGAGGACCTGCTCGCGGTGCTGTGCGGGCTGCTCGCCGCCTGCGGGCTCGCCGTGGCGTGGCTCGCCGGTGCCGCGGCCCACGGGACGGTGCTCGAACGCGGGGCTGTCGAGGCCCGGCAGCGCGTGCCGGTCGAGGCGACGGTCACCGCGCGGGCGAACGCGGTCGGGGACCTGCAGACCGGGCAGCAGTCGCTCACGCTGAGCTGGACCGGGCCGGACGGCGTGGCGCACTCCGGGGGCAGCTCGCTGCCCGGCATCTACGACGTCGGCGACCGGGTGTCGGCCTGGGTCGGTGCCGACGGCAGGCTGGCGCCGCCGCCGTCGACCCCGGCCGACGCCGTCACGGTCGCCGTCGCGGCCGGGTTCCTCACCGCCGCCGGGTGGGCCGGCGGGGTACTGGTGCTCGGGCGGCTGGCCTTCGCCTGGAACGGGCGCACGTTCGCCCGCGCCTGGGCGGAGGACTGGGCCGCCGTCGAGCCCGAGTGGTCGGGCCGCCGCACCCCCTGAGCCGGGCGACGCGTCAGAACATCAGCCGCCGTACCCGCTCGGGGTGGATCACCAGCCGCACCTGGTCCTCGGCGAGGATCGCCGCGAGGTCCGCGGCCCGCGTGGGGTCGTCGAGGTCCCAGTAGCGCTGCGCCAGACGCTGCGCCAGCGCGTGCGCCCCGTCGGTCTCGACGGTCGTGCCGCCCTCGACCGCGATCCAACGCTCCCGCTCCCCGACCGGAGCGGCGACGACGAGCGAGGCCCGCGGGTCCTTCCGCCTGCGCCGGATGTGCAGCGACTCCGGTCCGGTGAACAGCTGCACCGTGCCGTCGTCGGTCGCCTCGAACCAGACCGGCCGGGGCTGCGGCGGTACCGGGCCGCCCGCGACACTGAGGAAGCCGTGCAAGGGGCGGGCGAGGAAGGCGCGGTCGTCGTCGGTCAGTGCCGTGCGGATGTCGGTGGTGGGCATGGCGTCCACGACACCAGCACGACGCGGACGACGACATGGGTGAGACACCGGATCTCCTGTCCGATCGTCTAACCTCGGTGCGGTGGACCCCTTCGGCGACCTCGTCCGCGGGCTGCGCTCGCACGGCTCGCTGTTCGGCAGCACCACCCTGACCCCGCCCTGGTCGCTGCACTTCGTCGACGGCGCACCGCTGACCCTGTGCGCGCTGCTCACCGGCGCGGGGTGGATCGTCGTGCCCGGCGCCGACCCGGTGCGGCTCACCGCGGGGGAGACCGCCGTCGTACGCGGGCCCGCCGGGTTCCACGTGGTCGACGAGGTCGCCACCCCGGCCGAGCCGATCGTCTGCGGTGTGGACTGCGCGACGCCCGAGCAGGGCGGCACCCGCCACCGGCTCGGCTGGCGCGACCCGGCGCCGGCACCGGACAGCGACGCGAGCACTCTGATCACCGCGGCCTCCGTGGCCGGGGGCGAGGTCGGCGCCCGGCTGCTCGACGCGCTCCCGCCGGTCCTGCGGGTCGGCGCCGGGGGCAGCGGGGACACGGTGCTCGACCACGTGGCCGCCGAGGTCGCCGTCGACGCGCCGGGGCAGCAGGTCGTGCTCGACCGGCTCCTGGACTGGCTGCTGGTCTGCACCCTGCGCGAGTGGTTCGACCGGGCCGACGGCAGCCGCCCGCGCTGGTGGGCCGCCCAGCACGACCCGGTGGTCGGGCGGGCGCTGCGGCTGCTGCACGCCGACCCCGCCGCGGCCTGGACCGTCGCCGGGCTCGCCGCCGCCACCGGGGTGTCCCGGGCGACGCTGGCCAAGCGGTTCACCGACCGGGTCGGCGAGCCGCCGCTGACCTACCTCACCGGCTGGCGGATGACCCTGGCCGCGGACCTGCTGCTCGCCGAGCCCGACGCGACGCTGGCCGGCATCGCGCGCCGTGTCGGGTACGCCGACCCGTTCGGCTTCAGCGCGGCGTTCACCCGGGTCCGCGGCGTCACCCCCAGCGCGTTCCGCCGGGGCGGGTCGCGAGGTGGGCGGCCCGGCGAGCGGGCGGATGCTCCGGACGGGGTGAGCGGCTAGCCTGCAGCGCCGTGACCACCGTCGCCGTCCTGCACCGCGCCCTCGGCCGCACCTCCGGTGTGACCGCCGTCGTCGTCGCTGTCAGCGGCCGGTCGTGACGGTCCCGCCGCACCCACCGTCGGTCCGGCTGGCGAACCTCGACCTCAACCTGCTCGTCTCGCTGCGCGAGCTGCTGCGTGAACGCAACGTCACCCGGGCCGCCGCCCGGATCGGCATCTCCCAGCCGCCCGCCAGCGCGGCCCTGTCCCGGCTGCGCCGTCACTTCGACGACGAGCTGCTGTCCCGCCATCCCGGCGGCTACGTGCTCACCCCGCTCGCCGCGCAGCTCGTCGACCAGGTGGAGGGCGTCTGCTCGGCCGCCGAGCGGCTGTTCGGCACCGGCCACGGCTTCGACCCGTCGACGGCCCGGCGCGGGTTCACCCTGCTCGTCGCCGACTACACCGTCGCCGTCCTCGGGCCCGCGCTGTCCGCGGCGGCGGCCCGGCGCGCCCCCGGCGTCGAGCTGCGGCTACGGCTGGTCCGCGAGTCGTTCTCCGCCGACATCGGCGAGACCATCCGGCTCATCGACGGGCTCATCGCCCCGCCCGCCGCCCGCTTCGAACGACCCGAGCTGCGCTCCACCGCCCTGTTCGACGACCGCTGGGTCTGCGTCGTCGACGCCGCCAACCCGGTCGCCGCCGGGCCGGACCCGACCCTGGACCTCGACGAGCTCGCCGCGATGCCCTGGGTGGTCCCGTTCGCCCCGGACCGGGGCATGTCGGCGGCGGCGCCGATGACCCGCCAGCTCGCCCGCCTCGGCGTCGAGCCCGACATCCGGGTGCGGGTCGAGAGCTACCTGTCGGTGCCGTACATGGTCGTCGGCACCAACCGCGTCGCGCTGCTGCAGGAGCGGCTCGCCCGCCAGGTCGCCGACGGCCTCGGGCTGGTCGTGCTGCCCTGCCCCGGGGACCCCGGACCGATCCGCGAGCGCCTCTGGTGGCACACCGACCTCGACCCGGACCCGGCCCACCAGTGGTTGCGCGAGCTCCTCGTCGAGCTGTCGGCCACCCTGTAGAGCTGCCACTATTCGTCCGGTCGATGGTCCGGCAGGCGAACGTTCTATTTCCGGGACGGTGCGCGCCGTTCCTAGTGTGTGAGCCATGCCTCACCCGCTGACGCCCCTGCCGGTCCACACCGTGACCCGGGACGCCCCACTGCGCGCCGACGACGCGGCCGAGCACGCGGTGACCGCCGACGTCTGCGTCGTCGGCTCCGGCATCGCCGGCCTGTCCGCCGCCGTCGAGTCCGCCCGCCTCGGCCGCGACGTCGTCCTCGTCGACGCCGCCCCCGTCCTCGGCGGGCAGATGGTGAACTCGCTGATCGGGCTGTTCTGCGGGGTCTACGGCAACGGTCCGGAGTTCCGGCAGCTGACCCACGGGCTGTTCGACTCCCTGTTCCCCGACCTCGAGGCGAGCGGCGACCTGTTCCGCCGCTCCGGCCACACCCTCACCGTCGGCTACGACGAGGTGCGCCTGGGCCGCTGGGTCGAGGACACCGTCCGCGCCCACGGCATCAGGGTCCTCACCAACGCCACCCTCACCGGCGTCGAGCGCGACGGCGACCGTGTCCTCGGAGCCCGCCTCGCCACCCGCTACGGCGCCGTCGACGTCACCGCGTCCGGATTCGTCGACGCCAGCGGCGACGCCGCGCTCGCCTGGGCCGCGGGCCTGGAGTGCCGGCTGCCCGACCGGGAGATCTACGGCAGCCAGCAGCTCGTCGTCGAGCATCTCGACGCCAGTGCCGCCCCCGAGCCGGCCGAGCTCGCCGAGCGGGTCGCGGCCAAGGCGGGCGACTACGGCCTGCTCCGCCGCGACGGCCTGGCGTTCTACTTCCCGGGGCGCGACACCGCCGTGCTCAACATGACCCACATCGAGGCGCCGCTGGACCCGTTCGCCGCCGCCGAGGCCCAGCTGGAGGGGAAGGCGCAGGCCGACCGGGTCGTCGAGTTCCTGCGCGCGGAGTTCCCCGAGGTGTTCGGCAAGGCCGCGGTGCGCTCCTACGGGCTGCCCGGCCGTCGCCAGACCCGCTGGATCGCCGCCGTCCACCAGCTGACCGTCGAGGAGGTGCGCGCCGGGGTCCGCTTCGACGACGCCGTGGCCCGCACCGCGTGGCCGATCGAGCTGCACGACAGCCCCGACGGCTACGTCTGGGAGACCTTCGACGCCGACCACCTGCACTACGTGCCGCTGCGCTCGATGCTGCCGCCCGGCGCGTCCAACCTGGTCGCCGCGGGCCGCTGCATCGACGGCGACGCCGCCGCCCTGTCCAGCGTGCGCGTCATGGGCCCGTGCGCGGCGATGGGCCACGCCGCCGCACACGCCCTCGACCTCGCCGGACCGGCGGGCAGCCTGCACGACGTGCCCGCCGGTGCCCTCACCGACCGGATCCGGGAGAACGTCGACGGCTGACCCGGCCCCGCCGCCACCACCACGAGGAGACAGGCAACGATGCCCGGAGGCGCTCCGTGATACTCACCGACGACGACCGCAGGATGCTCGACGGGGCCGAGGGCCCCGCCGTCGCCGCCGCGATGGACCTGCTCACCCGCTACGCCGAGGCGCTGGACGCGGAGCGGCTCTGCTCGGTCCGCAACGTGGCCGGGACCGCCACCCAGCCCTCGCCGCTCAAGGCCCGGCTGGTCGCCGAGGGCGGCTGGGACCGCGCCTTCTCCGTCATCAACCTCGACAGCGACACCACGCACGAGATCCCGCCGATGGCGGTGCCCACCTGCCAGCTCCAGCAGGGCTTCGGCGCCGATGCGGCCGCCGTCGCGCCCTACCCCGCGGAGTTCGTGGAGCTGCAGGCCGACGCCGAGACCTTCTACGGCCGTCGCGGCGTCTCCATCCTCGCCACCTGCACGCCGTACCAGGTCGGCAACCTCCCGGTCCGCGGCGAGCACTGCGCCTGGATGGAGTCCTCCGCGGTCGTCTACGCCAACTCCGTGCTCGGCGCCCGCACCAACTGCGAGGGCACCGCGTCCACCGGCGCGGCGAGCCTCACCGGACGCGTCCCGTGCTGGGGCAACCACCACGACGCCCACCGCCGTGGCACCCACCTGGTCCGGGTCGACACCCCGGTCGGCGGGTTCCTCGACTGGGGGCTGCTCGGCTACTTCACCGGCGAGGTCGTGCAGGAGGCCCGCCCGGTCGTCACCGGCGACCTCGCCCTGCCCGACCTCACCGACCTCAAGCACTTCGGCGCCGCGGCCGCCTCCTCCGGCGGGGTCGAGATGTACCACGTCCCCGGGGTCACCCCGGAGGCCCCGACGGTCGAGGCCGCCTTCGGCGGCAGCGTCCCGGTCGACGCCGTCGTCTACGGCGCCGCCGAGCGGGCCGCCACCTACGCCCGGCTCAACGACCAGGGCACCAGCGGGTCCGTCGACTTCGTCCTGCTCGGCTGCCCGCACGCCTCGCTCGACCAGATCCGTGACGTCGCCCGGCTCCTCGACGGCCGCCGCCTGCACGACGGCACCTCGCTGTGGATCATGGCGCCGCGGGCGCTGGCCGCGGTCGCCGAGCGCAGCGGCTACACCGCCGTCATCGAGGCGGCCGGGGCGAAGGTGCTCACCGACTCGTGCCCGGCCATGTCCCGCCTCGCCCCGCCGGGCACGCGGGTGTTCGCCACCGACTCCGCCAAGCAGGCCCACTACCTGCCCGCGATCCTCGGGATCGAGGCGTGGTTCGGCACCACCGAGGACTGCGTGCACGCCGCGGTCACCGGTCGCTGGTCGGGTGAGCTGCGATGACCGCGACGGTCGGCACCGTCCTGCGGGGCCGCACCGTGGTCCCCGGTGTGGTCACCGGCGAGGCGCTGGTCTCGCCGGAGACGATCTCGGGGTGGGGCGGCATCGACCCGGCGAGCGGGACGATCGTCGAGGCCCGGCACCCGCTGCAGGGTGTCTGCTTCACCGGGCGGATCCTGGTGTTCCCCGGCGCCAAGGGCTCCTCGGGCTGGTCGGCGTTCTTCCAGAGCACCCGGCTGCTCGGCACCGCCCCACTCGGGATGATCTTCACGGTCACCACGACGAAGGCCGCGCTCGGCGCCGTCGTCACCCGCGTCCCCGCACTGGCCGACCTCGACGTCGACCCGGTGCGGGTCCTGCGCACCGGTGACCGCATCCGGCTCGACGCCACCGCGGGCACCGTCGAGCTCCTCGCGCGGGCGGACGGGCACCGGGCGGGGGAGGGGACATGAGGCTCGCCGTGCTCCCCGCCGACGAGCTCGCCCCCGGGGAGCACCGCGTGGTGCGGGTGGGCACCCGCTCGATCGGCGTCTTCCGGGTCGGCGACGACTACTACGCCCTCGCCGACCACTGCCCGCACCAGGGCGGCCCGCTGTGCCGCGGCTCCGTCGCCGGGGCCCCTGTGGCGACCGGCCCGGCCGACGTGCGGCTCGACGACGACCACGTGCTCGTCGCCTGCCCCTGGCACGGCTGGGAGTACGACGTGCGCACCGGCCGCTCCTACCAGCCCGGCGACGCCCCCGCCCGCAGCCTCCCGGCGTCGGTCGAGCCGGGCCCGCCGGGGATGACACCCGGCCCCTACACCGCCGAGACCTTCGAGGTCACCGTCGAGGACCGCTGGGTGGTCATCGACACCGGCCGTCGCCCCGCCACCGAGGAGACGTCATGACCACCACCGACTCCGCCACGGCCACCACCCGGGCCCCGGCCCGGCGCCGCGCCCGGACCCCGATCGTCGACGCCGACATCCACCCGGTCGTCACCGCCGACCGGCTCGCGGCCGCGCTGCCCGAGCCCTGGCGGCGCCGTCTGCACCGGTTCGGGCTGCGCGGCGCGCCGCCGCCCGCGGTCTACCCCCGGGTCCGGCACGGCGGCATGCGCCGCGACGCCCACCCCGACGCGGCCGGCGGCCCCGCCCGGCCGCCCGGCAGCGACCTCGATCTGATGCGCAGCCAGCTGCTCGACCCCTACGACGTCGTCGCCGGGGTGCTGATCCCGATGCAGGGGCACACCGCGGGCGCCGAGGAGCCCGCGTTCGCCGCGGCGCTGTGCCGGGCGTACAACGATGTGCTCGTCACCGACTGGCTCGACCCCGAGCCGCGGCTGCGGGCCAGCATCTGCATCCCGCACGAGTCGCCGGCCGAGGCCGTCGCCGAGATCGAGCGCCGCGCCGACGACCCGCGGTTCGTGCAGGTCCTGTTCCCCAGCGGCACGTTCCTGCCATGGTCGGACCCCAAGTACCGGCCGATCCACGCCGCGGCCGCCGCGCACGGCCTGCCGGTCGCGATCCACCTCGGCGGCACCGAGGGCCACCGCGGCGACGGCTGGCCGTCGTTCTACCTGGAGCAGCACGCCTGGTACGGCAACGCGGTCGCGGTCGCGCTGACCGGGCTGGTCGCCGGCGGCGTCCTCGACGCGGTACCGGACCTGCAGTTCGTGCTCGTCGAGGGCGGGGTGTCCTGGCTGCCGTCGCTGCTCTGGGGCCTCGACGACGCCTGGGAGCTGTGCCGCGACGACGTGCCGTGGCTGACCCGTCCCCCGTCGGAGATCGTGCGCGAGCGGGTCTGGTTCACCACCCAGCCGATCGACGAGCCGCCGGTGCCCGCGCACCTGGCGACGACCTGGGAGCAGACCGGGATGACCGACCGGATCCTGTTCTCCTCCGACTACCCGCACTGGGACTTCGACGACCCGATCACCGCGCTGCGGGTGCTGCCCGCGGCGCTTCGCCGGCCGATGGCGGCCGCCAACGCCGCCCGCCTCTACGGCCTGACCCTGACCGGGAGCGAGGAATGAGCGCCGAGCCGGCCGAGGAGTTCTTCGACGCCGACACCCACGTCGCACCGGCCTCGATCGCCGACCTCTCGCCGCTGCTGAGCCCCTACTGGCGCGACTACGCCCTGGGGGCCGCGCTGCGCGTGGACCCCGTCCAGGCCGGTGCCTACCCGCCCGCGATGGTCGAGGGCCCCGCTCCACACGACGTGGCGACCCTGCGCGCCGCCGTCCTCGACCCCCCGGCCCCCGGTGGCGGACGGGTCACCACGGCGATCCTGACCTGCACCACCGCGTTCGACGTCAGCCGCAACCACGCGTTCGAGGCCGCCCTGTGCCGGGCGGTGAACACCTGGGTCGCGCAGCGGTTCCTCGACCACGAGCCCCGCGCCCGCGGGTCGGTCGCCGTGCCGCTCGGTGACCCGGCGGCGGCCGTCGCCGAGATCGAGCACTGGGCGGACGACCCGCGCTTCGTGCAGGTGCTGCTCCCGGTGCGCGGCCACGACCTGCGCTGGGGTCACCCGGTGTTCCGGCCGGTCCTCGCCGCGGCCGCCGCGGCCGGGCTGGTCGTCACCCTGCACGCCTGGGGCCGGGTCGGCAGCGCCCCGACCACGACCGGGTTCACCCACACCTACCTGCAGGACTACCTGTCCCACGGGCAGGTCGCGCAGTCCCAGCTGGTGTCGCTGGTCGCCGAGGGCGCCCTCGGGGCGCTGCCCGGACTGCGGGTGACCGTCGCCGAGTGCGGGTCGTCCTGGCTGCCGCCGCTGCTGTGGCGGCTGGACAAGGAGTGGCGCGGCATCCGCCGCGAGGTGCCGTGGGTGGACCGGATGCCGTCGCAGTACGTCCGCGAGCAGGTCCGGTTCACCACCGCGCCGGTCCATCTGCCACGCGACCCCGGCGAGCTGCGCGACGCCCTGGACGTCCTCGGCGCCGCCGAGATCCTGCTCCACGCCGGTGACCACCCGCACCGCCACGGCGACGGGGCGGCCCGGCCGCCCGGGCCGCGGTCCGCCACGGCAACGCCACCGCGTGGTACCGCGGCAGTGACACCGCGTGGTACCGCGGCAGCGACACCGCGTGGTACCGCGGCGCCGACACCGCGTGGCACCGCGGCCCGGACACCGCCGCCACACCGTCGCCGTCCTTCGCGTCGACCCACCACGTACCGGAGGTCCCCCGATGACCCGCACGACGACCCGGCTCGCCGCGGTCCTGCTCGCCGCCTGCCTCGTCCTCGCCGGATGCGGGTCGGGCGGCGGCGGCCAGGACGGCCGCGACCGGATCACCTTCCTCAACATCCTGCCGATGGAGTCGCTCGGCTACGCCGCCGAGATGGTTGCCGACACCAAGGGCTTCTTCGCCGCCCACGGTCTCGACGTGACCTTCGAGGCCACGCAGGGCTCCGCGCCGGCCATCCAGACCCTGCTCGCCGGGTCCGCGGAGATCTCCCGGATCGGCGACATCGAGACGATGGTCGCCGCGGGGGAGCGCGGCGCACCGCTGGTCGCGATCGGCGGGGTGGTGCACGACGGGCCGCTGCGCCTGGTCTCCTCCCGGCGGGCGCCGATCACCGACGCCGCGCAGCTGCGCGGCAAGTTCGTCGGGACGCCCTCGGAGGGTGGCACCAGCTCCATCACCCTCGACCTGATCGCCGGGTCGGCCGGGATCGCCCCCGCCGAGCTGCGGCGTCAGGTCGTCGGGCTCAGCCCGGGCGTGTTCGACCTGGTGAACACCGGCCGCGTCGACGCGTTCATCGTCTCGCTCGACACGGCGATGCTGCTGCAGGCGACCCGGCCCGAGGCCGTCGTCTACGACCCCAACGACGCGATCTCCGCCGGGTCGCAGATCTACGCCACCTCGAAGGCCACCGCGGCCGACCCGGCCGAGCAGGACAAGCTGCGCCGCTACCTGGCCGCGATCGCCGACGCCACCGCCTTCATCGCCGCCGACGAGGCAGCCGGCTTCACCGAGACGATGCAGCTCATCGGCTCGAAGTACCAGGTCTCGACGCTGGACCGGCCCGAGGTCGCCCGCGCCGCGCTCGCCGCCTACGTCGACGGCTACGCCGCGGGCCGGGGCCCGACCGGCATCGACCCGCAGCGCTGGCAGGCCACCTACGACGAGGTCTCCTCGGTCGGTCAGGTCCCCGCCGGCCAGGACCCGGCGCAGTGGCTCGACGCCGGCCTCAACGGCACGGAGGGCACCCGATGAGCACCCCGACGACACGACGACGGTCCCCGGCACCGGAGCAGGAGACGAGCATGACCCAGGAGACGGCGATCCGCTCCACCGCACAGGCGGCCCCGACCGGGGGCGCGGTCGGCCTGCGGGTGTCCGGCGTGGACAAGGTGTACCCGACCCGGCGCGGCGAGGTGCGCGCGTTGTCGGGGATCGACCTGGAGGTCGCCCGCGGCGAGTTCGTCTCGCTGGTCGGGCGCTCGGGCTGCGGCAAGACGACGTTGCTGCGGATCCTGTCCGGTCTGCTCGCCCCGTCCGCGGGGCTCGTCGAGGCCGGCGGCCGGCCCGCCTGGGCCGCCGGCCGTCGCGACGACGCGGTCTTCGCCGAGTTCGGGCTGGTGTTCCAGGAGGCGAACCTGTTCCCGTGGTTCACGATCACCGACAACGTCGCGCTGCCGCTCAAGCTGCGTGGCGTGCCGCGCGCCGAGCGGCGGGCCCGGGCCGCAGAGCTGTGCGCCACCGTCGGCCTCGGCGGGTTCGAGGACTCCTACCCGCGCGAGCTGTCCGGCGGGATGCGCCAGCGGGCGGCGATCGCCCGCGCGCTGGCCTGTGACCCGTCGGTACTGCTGATGGACGAACCGTTCGGTGCGCTGGACGCCCTGACCCGCGACCGGATGAACCTGGAGCTGCAGCAGATCCACGCCGTCTCCGGCGCCACCGTCGTGTTCGTGACCCACTCGATCCCCGAGGCCGTGTTCCTGGCCGACCGCGTCGTGCTGCTGACCCCGCGCCCGGGACGGATCCGGTCGGTCACCGCGATCGACCTGCCCCGCCCGCGGTCCGCGGCGACCGAGACGACACCGGAGTTCGGCGCGCTGGTCGCCGGGCTGCGCACCGAGCTGGACCGGGAGGACTGAGCCGATGACCACGACCGAACGGCCCGCCGCGGCGACCGACCCCGCCACCCCCGTGACCGACCCGGGCGGCCCGGAGAAGGAGTCGCCGTGGTTGCGGCGCCTGCCGTGGATCTCCGGACCGGTGCTCCTGCTGCTGCTCGTGGGGGTCTGGCAGTTCACCGTCTCGGTGGTCGGGGTCTCGGAGTTCATCCTGCCCGCGCCGGCCGCCGTCGTCGGGGCGCTGGGGGAGCTGCTGGCCGACCCGGAGATCTGGGGCCACATCGGCGTGACGCTGCTGGAGGTCCTCGTCGGGTTCGGCGCCGCGCTCGTCGCGGGCGTCTGCGTCGGCGCGGTGCTCGGGCGCATCGAGTGGCTGCGCCGCGCGGTGCAGCCCGCCCTGGTCGCGCTGCAGGTCGTGCCCAAGGTCGCGTTCGTGCCGATCTTCGTGATCTGGTTCGGCTTCGGCCCCACCTCGAAGATCATCATGGCCGGGCTGCTCGCGTTCTTCCCGATCATGCTCAACGTGATGCTGGGGGTGCGCTCGGTCGAGCGCGGGCACCGCGACGTCATGACCGGGCTGGGCGCCTCGCGCTGGGCGACGTTCCGGAACCTGGAGCTGCCCGCGACCCTGCCGTACGTGTTCGCCGGCGCCGAGGTCGCGATCGTGTTCTCGGTGATCGGCGCGATCGTCGGTGAGTACCTCGGCGGCAGCGCCGGGCTCGGCTACCTCGTGGTGTCGAGCCTCAACGCCCTGGACGCGCCACGGCTGTTCGCGGTGATCGTGCTGCTCGCGGTGCTGGGGTCGCTGCTCTACATGATGGTGACGACTGCGAAGCGCCTGGTCATCCCGTGGCACGAGTCGGTGAACACCGGGGTCTGACCGGCCGCGGCGGCACGGCGACCCGAGCACGGCTGCCGAGCACGGCGGCGCCGCCGGGGTCATGCCCCGGCGGCGCCGCGGGCCCAGTCGGTCAGCACCGGCACGACGACGGCGAGTGCCTGCGGCTCGCGTGCCCACCCGATGTGCGGGCGCGCCCCGGGGACGTCGAGGTGGTGGCGGCTCCGGGTCGCCGCGCCGAACATGGCCAGCAGCGCGTCGACCGAGGCGGGCGGGGCGAACCCGTCGCGGTCGAACCCGATCCCGAGAACCGGCAGGTGCACCGCGGCGATCGACGGGGTGTGGTCGACCCGCGGCGTGCCGAACGCGAGCCGCCCGGTGCGGGCCCACCGGCCCCAGTCGCACATCTGCCCGCGGGCCTCCCGCCCGGCGAAGCCGATCCGGTCGCCGGGGAAGTGCCCGATCAGCGTCGACGCGGCCACGACGGCCTGGGTGCGCAGCAGGTGCGCGAGCCCCCAGACCCGCCAGGCGACGCTGCCCGACGCGACCAGGGCGACACCGTCGATGCGGTCGGGGTGCCGTGCGGCATGGGCGGCGGCGAGGTGCCCGCCGAGGCTGTGTCCGACGACGAACACCGGCGCGCCCGGCCGCGCGGTCCGCACCGCCTCCACGGCGGCGGCGAGGTCACCGACGAGGTCCTCGTAGCCGAAGTCGTTGCGGCGTCCCGGCGGGGGAGCGGGGCGGGCCTGGTGCCCGCGCAGCTCGGTGACCGCGGCGGCGACACCGGCGTCGGTCAGCGCGGTCATCAGCGGGGCGTAGAACGACGCCCGCAGCCCCATCGCGGGCACGACCAGCAGCACGGGCGCACCGGGGTCGGGCACCGGGTGCAGGGTCAGCTCCAGCGGGGCCGGGGCCGGACGGTCCAGGACGATGGTGACGGGCACGCCGGTGATCCTCTCCCGGCCGCCCGCGGGGTCAGGCCGGGACCCCCGCCAGCGTGCGCAGGCCGGCGTCGAACACGGCCATGATCTCGTCCACCAGCTGGGGCAGCGTCGGCGAGCGCGGGTCCACGCCGTGGTCGCCCAGCCAGTGCTGCACCGCGACGCGCAGCCCGGTCACCGCGGCGGCCGCGGCCAGGGTCGGGTAGAGGTCGCGGGCCGGGTCGGACCCGGTCCGGGTGACGACGGCCTCGGCCAGCGCCCGCTCCTGGGCGGCGAACACGGCCAGCTGGTGCGCCACGATCGTCGGGTGCCCGCGCAGCGCCCGCAGCGCCTGCACCCGGTCGAGGTAGCCGGGGTCGGTGACCACGGCGCGCAGTGCGTGCCGCAGCGACTCGGTGACCGGCTCGTCGTCGGGGCGGGCGGTGAACGCGGTCAGCAGGGTGTCGGCCGCCGACTCGTTGGCCGCCACGACCGCCTCCTCCTTGGAGGTGAAGTAGTTGAAGAAGGTACGGGGCGCGACGTCGGCGGCGTCGGCGATCTGCTCGACGGTCACCGCGTCCAGCCCGCGGGCGCTGCACAGCCGCAGCGCGGCACCGGCGAGCGCGGCGCGGGTGGCGGCCTTCTTGCGCTCGCGACGCCCGGGGGCGGTCTGCTCAGCCACGGTCGGCTCCGGTCCGCTCGCGCTCGGGCGCCTCGATGACCGAGACGAGCTCGTGGCGGCCCGGTTGCCCGCCGGTCCCTGCCATGCCGTCGGTGGGGCCGTCGACGGGTGTGCCGGTCGGCAGGTCGACGTCGAGGCGGAGCCCGTCCGAACCGACGGTGACCCGGCGCGCGGCGGGGCGGCTCTCCCAGCGGTACACGGTGGACACGATCCCGGTGGCGACGCAGATGCGGTAGTGCCCGTCGGCGTCTGCGCGGGTCCGGCCGAGCTCGTCGCCGGTGGGGTCGAGGACGGTCAGCACGGCACCGCCCGCCGGGGCTCCGTCGGCCCGCACGAACCCGTGCAGCACCGGACCGGACGGACCGGTCGGCGGGACCGGGGTGACGGTGGCCCCGGCAGCGGGGTCGGCCGGCTTCTCGATGTCGAGGGTGTCGCGCAGCGGCACCTCGCGCAGGGCCAGGATCGCCACCAGCGCCAGTGCGGCGAGCGGCGCGGCCACCAGGAAGATCATCGAGGTGGCGTGCCCGTAGGCCTCCATGACGATCGAGCGCACCGGCTCGGGCAGGTCGCCCAGGTGCGGAACCTGGCCGCCGCCGACCGCCGCCCCGCCGTCGACGCCGGCCTCGGCCAGCCCGGCCGCGGTCCGGGAGCCGACCACGGAGGCGAGCAGCGCGCCCAGCCCGGCGACACCGGCCGAACCGCCCAGCGAGCGGAAGAAGGTCACCGTGGAGCTCGCGGCGCCCATGTTCCGCAGCGCGACGGTGTTCTGCACGGCGAGCACGAGGTTCTGCTGGGTGCTGCCGACGCCGATGCCGACCAGCGCCATCGCGACCGCGACCAGCCAGTACGGCGCGGTCGAGGAGATCACCGCGGCACCGAGCGACAGGCCCGCGGTCAGCGAGACCGCACCGCCGACGAGGTAGCGCTTCCAGACGCCGGTGCGGCTGATGAGCTGGCCCGCGATGTTCGACGCGCCGAACATGCCGACGATCATCGGCAGCGTGAGCAGCCCGGCCTCGGTGGCCGTGGCGCCCCGGGCGAGCTGGAAGTACTGCGACAGGAAGATCGTGGAGCCGAACATCGCGACGCCGACGAAGAGGCTCGCGACGGTGGCGAGCACGACGGTGCGGTCGCGGAACAGGAACGGCGGCACGACCGGGTCCTTCGCCCGTCGCTCGACGACGACCGCGGCCACCAGCAGCACCAGGCCGGCGCCGATCAGGCCGAACGAGGTGGGCGAGGCCCACGCGAACTGCTTGCCGGCCAACGAGGTCCACAGCAGCAGCGCCGACACCGCGGCGGCGATGAGGGTGGCACCCAGGTAGTCGATGCTGACGCGCTCGCCGTCGGCACGGACGGGGGTGGGCACGTTCAGGGTGCGCTGCAGCACGAGCAGCGACAGCGCGGCGAGCGGGACGCCGACGAAGAAGCACCAGCGCCAGCCCAGCGGCGAGTCGACGATGATGCCGCCGAGCAGTGGCCCGCCGACGACGGCGATCGACATGATCCCGGAGAGGTAGCCCATGTAGCGGCCGCGCTCGCGCGGGGTGATGATCGCCGCGATCACGACCTGGGTCAGCGCCTGCAGACCGCCCATGCCCAGGCCCTGCAGGACCCGGAAGCCGATGAGCTGACCGGTGGAGACCGCCAGCCCGCAGAGCAGCGAGCCGACCAGGAAGATCCCGATCGCGGCCTGGACCAGCAGCTTCTTGGAGTAGAGGTCGGTGAGCTTGCCCCAGATCGGGGTCGAGGCCGTCATCGCCAGCAGTGACGCCGAGACCACCCACGTGTACTCGGCCTGCGTCCCGCCGAGGTCGCCCAGGATCCGGGGCAGCGCGTTCGACACGATCGTGCTGGACAGCACGCCGACGAACAGCGCCATCAGGAGGCCGGTCAGGGGGAGCAGTACGTCGCGGCGGTGGGCCGCGGCCTCCTCGGGGGTGCGCGCGGGGCGGGTAGTTGACGTCACGCAACGATTCTGACGCAAAGATGCAGACTGTGCAAGTTTGCCGATCGTGCGTCGGCGCACACTCTGCACCGATGCGGCCCGGGCGGCCCGAGCCGTCCCTGCCGCCGCGTGAGCTCCACGCCGGGAGCCCCCGCGCCGGGGGCGGACCCGGGCGGGGACGGACTCAGGCGGTGGCGGGCTCGTCCGGCCGGACGGCCAGCTTGGCCAGGCGCTTCTCGGTCGGCCAGCGGACGTTCCACGCCCAGCCCAGCTTCTCGAACAGCCGGATCGTGCCGGCCGAGATGTCGATCTCGCCGCGGCCGACACCGTGCCGGGCCGAGGTGGGATCGGCGTGGTGCAGGTTGTGCCAGGACTCGCCCATGCTGGGGATGGCGAGCAGCCAGACGTTGGTGGAACGGTCCCGTGCCTTGTACGGCCGCTCGCCGACGAGGTGGCAGATCGAGTTGGTCGACCACGCGACGTGGTGCGACACCGCGACTCGGACCAGCCCGGCCCAGAAGAACGCGGTGAACGCTCCCCACCAGGACCAGGTCACCAGGCCGCCGACGACGCCGGGCCCGAACACGGACAGGATCGTCAGGACCGTGAAGCCGCGGTGCACCCGGTCGATGTCGGGATCGGCGAGCAGGTCCGGGGCGAAGCGGCGCTGGTCGGTCAGCGACCGGTCGAAGATCCAGCCCATGTGGGCGTGCCAGAAGCCGCGGACCAGTGCGGCGGGGGAGGTGCCGTAGCGCCACGGCGAGTGCGGATCGCCCTCGGCGTCGGCGTAGGCGTGGTGACGGCGGTGGTCGGCCACCCAGTGTCGGACCGGCCCCTGCACGGCGAGGCTGCCCGCGACGGCGAGCGCGATCCGCAGGGGCCGGTTCGCGGTGAACGAGCCGTGGGTGAAGTACCGGTGGAAACCGACGGTCACCCCCAGCATCGACACGACGTACAGGCCGAGCGCGAGGCCGGCGTCGAGCCAGGTCAGCCCCCAGCCCCAGGCGAGCGGGACGGCGGCGACAAGCGCGACCGCCGGGACGATCGCGAACGCGTAGACGAACAGGTGCGGTACGGGATGGCGGAGCCGGTCGGAGAAGTCCGAGCGCGGCGCGGGCCGGGTGTCGGTCACGCCCACGATGGTTCCGGCTCGCACCAGAACGGACAGTGGGGACAACCCCCCTCACGTAACCTGAGTGAGGACTTCTCAGGTCTGGCCGTGGGGCCGGCGCAGGACACCATCGGAGCTCGACGAAGGGACCTCGCCGTGGCGGACCTCCTCGGCCGACCCGGGAACCGGCGGGCCCGGCTGCGTGCCCTGCTCGACGCCGGCACCCCGGTGCTCGCCCCCGGCGCCTACGACGCGCTGTCCGCGCGGCTGGTCGAGCAGGCCGGGTTCGACGTCGTCTACATGACCGGGTTCGGGACGACGGCCGGGGTGCTCGGCCGCCCCGACGTCGGGCTGCTCGGGGGTGCGGAGATGGCCGCGCACGCGGGCAGGCTGGCCGACGCCGTCGACCTCCCGGTGATCGCCGACGCGGACACTGGCTACGGCAACCCGCTCAACGTCATCCGGACCGTCCGCGACTACGAACGGGCCGGGGTCGCCGCGCTGCTCCTGGAGGATCAGGTCATGCCCAAGCGGTGCGGGCCGAGGGCGGCCGCACCCCGCCGCTGTCGCGCGACCGGCTCGCCGAGCTCGGATTCGCCCTGGTCCTGTTCCCGGTGGGCACCCTGCTCGCGGCGACGGCCGGGATGCGGGAGCTGCTCGAGCGGCTGCGTGCGGAGGGCACACCGGCGACGCTGATCGACCGGCTCGGCGGTCTCGATGCGTTCGCCGAGCTCGCCGGGCTCGGGGAGGTCCGCGAGCTCGAGCAGCGCTACCGCGCCGACGGCGGCTGACCGGTTCCCGGCCGCCGCCCGCCGTCCACATTCCTCCGCGGGGAGATTGGCACTACACGGTCACGAGTGGCGGGTCGATATGTCGTCCACCACACTTGGCGCAGATGACCTTGCCGACCTGCGGACGTCGACCGGAACGGGGCGGGCCGGCAGGGTCCCGGAATCGCCCCAGGGGGCGGTGGATCGTGCAGCAGAACACTCCCCGGCTCCGCATCTGCGAACGATGCTGGTCGTCGGTCGCGGACGGCTCGGTCTGTCGGATCTTCCGGCACTCCGACCCCACCGCTCCGCTGGAGAGGCCCACCTTCTCCTACCGTCACCTCGACGGTGACCCGGCGTGCAGCGGGGCGCAGCAGCCCGAGCTGGAGACGAGGTGGGTCGCATGAGCGCGCTCCCCGTGCCGGGACGCACGCTGCGCCCGGTCCCCGCGCCGGTCGCGCGCGCCCGGACCGTGCCGCCCGGCCGGCCCGCACCGCATGTCCGAACCGCGCCGCCCGCCCGGACCGTGCTCCCGCCGGCCGACCCGCTTCCGGTGTCGTCGGCCGCCCTGGAACGGCTGCGCGAGAACCTCCGACGCGTGCTGGCCGGTCTGCGCTGGCCCGCCCACCGCTGGCAGATCCTCGCCGAGGTCGAGGCGTGGGGGGTGAGCGGCCTGGTCCGCGAGCAGCTCGTCCCGCTGCCGGACGGGCGGTACCCGTCGTTCGAGGCCGTGGTCGAGCTGCTCACGGCCGCGGCGCACGACCGGCTGCGCCCGGCGCCGGTCCGGCCCGCGGTCGGCGCCGACCGGCTGCACCCCCTGGAGTCGGCCAGGGAGTCGGCCCTGGGGTCGGCCGGTGTCCCGCGGCACCTGCGGCGCGCCGTGGGCGGGTCCGCACCCGGCACCGGGCACCGCCCGGCCTGAGTCCCGACGGGGCGGTGCGATCGCCCCGTCCGTACGGCCGTGTCGGCCGGGGTCGGCGGTCCCGAATCCGCCGGCCCCGGCCGGGGCGACCACCCGTCCGCTCCCCAGCGACGGGTGGTGGGTCCTCGGGCTGCGTGGCCCGCGACGGGGCTGAGGCTGCCGGTGTCGACCGACCGGCCACGCGAGGTGATGTATATCACGTGGGGCGGCCCGGTTGGTCCGCTTTCCCCGAACCGGGCGACGGTATCGATCCAGCCGGCGGTGCGCGTGTAGCCCGTGGATCACCGGGAAGGTCGCTGGTGCCGGTCCCGCGGTGGGCTCGGCACGAGCGAGGAGGCGGACGTGGCGGGGCAGACGGCGATCGGGCTGGCGGTCGAGACGGCGGGGCCGGGGGTGCGGCTGGTCCGGGTGTCCGGGTGGCTGGACCGTCCGGGCGTGGAGGCACTGGCCCGGATGCTCGACGCCCAGACGCGGTGCGGCCGAATCCCGGGCCACCTCGTCGTCGACCTCTCCGGGGTCAACGCCTTCGACGGGCCCGCCACGGAGCTGCTCGGTGCGGTCGTCGCCCGCTCGCGTGCCGACGGCGTGCGGCTGCACCTGGCCGGGTGCGGCGGCCGGGCGGAGCTGCTGCCGCTGCGTGCCCGCCAGGTCCTGCAGCGGTGCAGCGCCTTCCCCTCCGCCGAGGTCGCCGTCCGGGCACTGACCGCGGCCCGCCCCGGTGCCGCTGGCGAGGGCGGGAGCGTGCCCGGACCGCGCCGGGCCGGCGACGACCGCACGGGGGACCGCAGGGACCGCACGGACGACCGGCCGGTCTCCTCCGCCACCTGACCGCGACCGGCCCGGGGTCGGCCCGGGGCCCTCAGCCCGCCGCGTCGTGGGCGCGGCGCACGGCGGCCGCGCCGTCGTCGTCGAGCTCGCCCCAGCAACGCAGCCGGGACAGCCCGCCGTCGGGGAACACGTCCAGGCGCAGGTGGGTGGCCGCGGTGGCGCCGGGCAGCAGGAACCGGTGCCGGGTGTCGGGCTGCACCCGCTCGCGGTCCCGCAGCACCGTCCACGACCCGCCGGTGCGCTCGTCGCGGGTGCTGATCGAGACCCAGCCCGGCGCGTTCCCGACGAACCAGGTCGTGTCGACCTCCACGTGCCGCGGCACTCCGCCCGCGGCGAGGGCGAACTCGACCCAGTCGTTGCCGCCGTCGCGGCGCCGGGCGTTCTCCCAGCCCTCGCCCATGTGCCGCGCCTTCCCGGGCAGCAGCAGGTTGCCGGGGGAGGAGTAGAACTCGTCGGAGCAGCCCGTGACGTGCCCGCCGTTCTCCGCCGCGAGCAGGTCCACGGTGCCCTCCAGGAACCGCGGGTCGGGCAGCACCCGGCCGAGCACCCGGAACCGGGCGATCCCCCCGTCGGGGTGCATGATCAGGCGCAGGTGGGTGGCCCGGCGGGTGTCGGTCACCGGGTAGACGTTCGCGGTGTGCCCCGCGCAGGCCGATCGCGGCACGATCTCGTGCCAGGGTGCCTTCTCCAGCTCGTCGGGCGAGGGGTGCCCGTCGACGGCGGTCGCCTCCACCGCGATCTCCGGCGGGTAGTTGCCCTTGAACCAGGACGTGTCGACGACGACGTGGTCCACCACACCCGGCGCGCCCAGGCGGACCAGCGCCCAGTCGTGGCCGGGCTCGCGGCGACGGCGGGTCTCCCAGCCGTCGTAGACCTTGCCCTTGAGGCCGAACTCGTCGGGGTCGAAGCGGGGCGGCGCGGCGGTGATGAGGTTCTCGCGCTGGGCGAAGAACTCGTCGTTCGCGGCGACGACCGAGCCGCCGAGCGCGCGGGAGGCCAGGTCGATGAGCGAGGGGTCGGTCACGGTCTGCTCCTGATCATCGGACGGGTGGGGGACGGGTGGTCGGCGGCGATCCGGGCGCCGAGCAGGCGCAGGAGCTCGGCGGCGCGGTCGACGGCGTCGTGCTGGTCGCGCGCGGTGTCGGCCAGGGCGTAGGCCCCGGCGAACCCCGCGGTCCGCAGCGCGGCCGCGTCCAGCGTGACCTGGCCGGCGACGGCGACGACCGGGACCCCGGCCACCCGCGCGGCCGCGGCCACCCCGGCCGGGGCCTTGCCGTGCAGGGTCTGGGTGTCCAGCCTGCCCTCCCCGGTGACGACGAGACCGGCACCGGCCAGCTCGTCGTCGAAGCCGGTCAGCTCCAGGACGGTACCGACGCCGGGGACGACCCGCGCACCGCAGACCGCGGTCAGCGCGAGCCCGGCGCCCCCGGCGGCACCCGCCCCCGGCGCGGCGGCCAGGGTGGCCGGGTCCCCGCCGGTGGCGGCGGCGAGCACCCGCACCCAGCGGGCCAGCGCGGCGTCGAGCGCGGCGACCCCGCCGGCGTCGGCGCCCTTCTGCGGACCGTAGACGGCCGCGGCGCCGTGCGGGCCGAGCAGCGGGTTGTCGACGTCGGCGGCGAGCCGGACCCGGACGGCCGGGTCCCGTAGCCGCGGGTGCAGCCCGGACAGGTCGAGCCGGTCGGCCCGGGCCAGCGCCGCGCCACCCCGCCCGACGTCGGCGCCGTCGGCGTCGAGCACGCGGGCGCCGAGCCCGCGCAGCAGCCCGGCGCCGCCGTCGGTGGTGGCGCTGCCCCCGAGCCCGACGACGACGTCGGTGCCCCCGGCGTCGAGCACCGCGGCCAGCACGGTCCCCAGCCCCTCGGTGCCCGCGCCGCCCGGGTCGCGCACCCCGCCGGGCAGGACCGCGAGCCCGGCCGTCGACGCCAGCTCCACCAGCGCGGACGCCCCGGACCGGGCCCAGACGGCCGTCAGCGGAGCCCCGGTGGGTCCGGTCGCGACGGTCGCGACCGGCTCCCAGCCGGCGGCCAGTGCCGCGGCGACCGTGCCCTCCCCGCCGTCGGCGACCGGGCAGCGACGCACCGGGCGGCCCGGGTCGGCGTCGGCGATCCCGGCCGCCAGCGCGTCGGCGACGGCGGCGGCGTCCAGCGAGCCCTTGAACTTGTCCGGGGCCAGCAGGATCGCGCTCACCTGAGGTGGGCCAGCGCGGTCGGGGCGTCGGCGGGGGTCTGCGCGAGGTCCTCGAACTCGGTGACGGCGTCGATCTCGGTGCCCATCGCGATGTTCGTGACCCGCTCCAGCACCACCTCGACGACGACCGGCACCTTGTGCTCACGGGCCAGCTGCGACGCCCGGCGCAGGGTCGTGGCGAGCTCGTCGGGGTCGGTGACCCGCAGCCCCACACAGCCCAGACCCTCCGCGACGCGGACGTGGTCGACGCCGTAGCCCTTCGGCAGTCCGGTGAGTTCCTCGTCGGCGTGCATGTTGTCGAAGGCCAGCGAGACCTCGAAGTCCATGTCGAACGCGCGCTGTGCCTGCCGGATCAGCCCCAGGTAGGAGTTGTTGACCACGACGTGCACGTAGGGCAGCCCGAACTGGGCGCCGACGGCGAGCTCCTCCAGCATGAACTGGAAGTCGTAGTCGCCCGAGAGCGCGACGACCGGGGTCGACGGGTCGGCGACGACGGCGCCCAGCGCCGCCGGGATGGTCCAGCCCAGCGGTCCGGCCTGGCCGCAGTTGACCCAGTGCCGGGGCCGGTAGACGTGCAGGAACTGACCGGCCGCGATCTGGGACAGCCCGATCGTCGTCACGTAGCGGGTCTCCGGGCCGAACACCCGGTTCATCTCCTGGTAGACCCGCTGCGGCTTGATCGGCACGTGCGGGAAGTCGGTGCGCCGCAGCAGCGTCGCCTTCCGCTCGCGGCAGGACTCGGCCCAGGCGCTGCGGTCCGGCAGGGTCCCCGCGTCGCGACGGCGGCGGGCCTCGGTCAGGAGGGCGCGCAGCGCGGCCCCGGCGTCGGAGACCACGCCGTAGTCGGGGGCGAAGACCCGCCCGATCTGCGTCGGCTCGATGTCGACGTGGACGAACCGACGCCCGCGCCGGTAGGTGTCGAGCCCGCCGGTGTGCCGGTTGGCCCACCGGTTGCCGATCCCGACGACGACGTCGGAGTCCAGGAACGTGGCGTTGCCGTAGCGGTGCGCGGTCTGCAGGCCGACCATCCCGGCGGCGAGCGGGTGGTCGTCGGGGATCGTGCCCCAGCCCATCAGGGTCGGGACCACCGGGACGCCGAGGATCTCGGCCAGCTCGACGAGCTCGGCCGAGGCGTCGGCGTTGACGATCCCGCCGCCCGCGACGATCAGCGGTCGCTCGCCTTCGGCGAGCAGGTCCAGCACCCGCGACGCCTGCGGGCCGGTCATCGCCGGGCGGTGCACCGGCAGCGGGGCGTAGGTGTCGGGGTCGAAGTCGATGACGGTCTGCTGCACGTCGATCGGCAGGTCGATCAGCACGGGCCCTGGACGGCCGGACCGCATGAGGTGGAACGCCTGGGCGAACGCGCCCGGCACCTGCGCGGCCTCGCGCACGGTCATCGCCATCTTGGTGACCGGTGCGGCGATGGCCGCGATGTCGACGGCCTGGAAGTCCTCCTTGTGCAGCCGCGCGACCGGCGCCTGTCCGGTGATCGCCAGGATCGGGATCGAGTCCGCCGACGCCGAGTACAGCCCGGTGACCATGTCGGTGCCCGCCGGGCCGGACGTGCCGATGCAGACGCCGATGTTGCCCGGACCGGACCGGGTGAAGCCCTCGGCCATGTGCGAGGCGCCCTCGACGTGGCGGGCCAGGACGTGGCCGATCGTGCCGCGGGCGCGCATCGCCGCGTAGAAGGGGTTGATCGCCGCGCCCGGGACGCCGAACGCCTGCGTGGCGCCCTCGGCCTCCAGGATGCGGACGGCGGCCTCGGCCGCGGTCATCCGGGTCATGACAGGTCCCCGTTCAGGCGGCGGACGGTGCGGTGCAGGGCGGAGTGGTCGAGCCCGCCGTCGCCGGCGGCACGGGTCGCGGCGACGAGCTGGGCGACGAGCGCGGCCACCGGGGCGACCACACCGGCCTCCCGGGCGGAGTCGGCGACGATGCCCATGTCCTTGTGGTGCAGGTCGATCCGGAAGCCGGGGGAGTAGTCCCCGGTGAGCATCTTCTGCGCCTTCTGGTCGAGGACCTTCGAGCCGGCGAGCCCGCCACCGAGCACCTCGACGGCCGCGTCGAGGTCGGCGCCGTGCGCCTGCAGGAACACCAGTGCCTCACCGAGCAGGGCGATGTTCCCGGCGACGATGAGCTGGTTCGCGGCCTTGACCGTCTGTCCGGCCCCGGACGGGCCGACGTGCACGACGGTCTTCCCGACGACGTCGAGCAGCGGCCGGGCCGCGGCCACGTCCGCCCCGTCGCCGCCGACCATGACCGACAGTGCGGCGTTCTCGGCGCCCGCCTGGCCGCCGGAGACCGGGGCGTCGAGCATCCGCAGGCCGCGCTCGGCGGCACGGGCGGCCAGGTCCCGGGCGACGTCGGGCCGGATCGTCGAGAAGTCGACGACCAGGGTGCCGGGCTCGGCGGTGTCGAACACCCCGCCGTCGCGGGTGCAGACGTCGACGACGTCGGGGGAGTCGGGCAGCATCAGCGCCACGACCTCGGCCTTGGCCACCGCCTCGGCGACCGTCGCCGCGGCGCGGCCGCCGTCCGCGGCCAGCGCCTCGGCCTTGCCCGGGCTGCGGTTGAACCCGACGACGTCGTGCCCGGCGCGCACGAGGTGGCGGGCCATCGGGCCACCCATGATGCCGAGACCGATGAACGCGACGGTGCGGGTGTCGGTGCTGCTCATGCGGACGCTCCCTGTCCGACCAGCCAGCCGAACGGGTCGGCGGTGACGGGCTTGTACTCGAGGCCGACCGGCCCGTCGTAGCCGGCGGCGACGACCCGGGCGAGCAGGTCGGTGATCGGCAGGTCCCCGGTGCCGGGCTCGCCGCGGCCGGGGGAGTCGGCGATCTGGACGTGGCCGATCCGGTCGGCGTGGCGGTCGATCGCGGCCGCCGGGTCGTCGCCGTTCACGGCCAGGTGGTAGACGTCGAGCAGCAGCCGCAGGTGCGGCGACCCGACCCGGTCGAGCACGGCGACGGCGTCGTCGGCGGTCCGCAGCGGGTAGGCGTCGACGCCGCTGACCGGCTCGAGCAGCGCGACCGCGCCGATCCGGGCGGCCGCGTCGGCGGCGAGCGCGAGGTTGCCCCGCGCCGTCTCGTCCTGGACGCGCGGGTCCAGGTCGTCGCGACGGTTGCCGTAGAGGGCGTTGAAGCCCAGCGTGCCGAGCCGCTCGCCGATGCCGACCGCGACGGCGACGTTGTCGGCGAACTCCCCCGCGCGGGCGGGGTCGGACAGGATGCCGCGCTCCCCGGCGGGCATGTCGCCCGCGGAGAAGTTGAGCCCGGTGAGGGTGACGCCGGCGTCGGCGACGGCGGTGACGAAGGCGTCGACCTCGCGGTCGCCGGGCACGGAGGCGGCGAAGGGCCACCAGAACTCGACGGCGTCGAAGCCGGCCGCCGCGGCGGCCGCGGGACGCTGCAGCAGCGGCAGGTCACCGAGGACGATGGAGCAGTTGACGGTGTAGCGCACGAAGGGGCCTCCTCGTTGAGGACGGGCGGTGCGGTTCTCAGGCGGGCTCGGGCAGTCCCTTGTAGGCACGCCAGCCGCCGTGGGTGGTGATGTCGGTGAGCTCGTCGCGCTGGCGCTCCAGCACGCCGGGGCGCAGCCCGACGGCGAGGACGTCGCGTCCGTCGTCGAGCTCGATCACGGTGAGCTCGAGCTCCGGCGGCTCGTCGGGCAGGAAGTCGGTGCGGATCGCCCGGAGCGGGACGTCGTAGATCTCCCCGGCCAGCGGTACGCCGCCGGCGGGGTCCTCCAGCAGGGCCGGGAACTCGTCGCGCACCGAGTACATGCGGTAGTGCGGAGCGGTCCGGACCTGTCCGAGGAACGGGTGGGCGGACACGTTGTGGTGGAGCCGGCCGCCGCGCATCGCGTCACCGGAACAGAAGAGGGCAGTCACCGGAGCCTCCGATCCTTCCGCAATGCGGAATAGTGATTCCGTTGTGCGGCATGAATCGGACCACGGCATCCGGGGGTGTCAAGCATCGCTGTCGTCGGTGACCCCTTGACGCTTGCGTGACAGGCGCCATAGCGTGATTCCGCACCGCAAGAGATCCGTTTCACATCGCGGAAACCAGCGCGTCACATCCGACGCGCCACGACGTGGGAACCGAGGTGGCCCCGATGACGGGACCCGGAACGAGCGACCGGTCCGCAGCAGCCCCGACCGACGACCAGGTGACCGCCGTGCCCGTCGCGCCGGGCGGCGCGGACGCACCGAGCCCACGGCTCTACAACCGCGACCTCGCGCCGACCACCGTCGAGGGGCGGTCGTGGAAGGCCTACAACATCTTCACCCTGTGGGCCGTCGACGTGCACAGCCTGGGCAACTACGGCTTCGCCCTCGGCCTGTTCGCCCTCGGTCTCGGCGCCTGGCAGATCCTGGTCTCGCTCGGCATCGGTGCGCTGGTGCTGTTCGTGCTGCTCACCGTCGCCGGGTACATGGGCTACCGGACCGGCCTGCCGTTCCCGGTCATGAGCCGGATCTCCTTCGGCGTCCGTGGCGCGCAGCTCCCGGCCCTGGTCCGGGGTGCGGTCGCGATCGCGTGGTTCGGCATCCAGACCTACCTGGCCACCCAGGTGCTCGTCGTGATGGTCCTGGCCGTGGCGCCGTCGGCCGGTGGGCTGGAGCAGGTGTCGTTCCTCGGTCTGTCGGTGCTGGGCTGGATCTGCTTCCTCGTGCTGTGGGTCGTGCAGGTGGCGATCCTGCTGCGCGGCATGGACGGCATCCGCCGCTACGAGGCGGTGGCCGGGCCGATCGTGCTGGTGACCCTCGCCGTGCTCTCCGGATGGGTGCTGTGGCAGACCGGCGGGGAGATCGCCTGGTCGGTGCCCGACCCGCTGACCGGCGGCGCGATGTGGGTGCAGATCCTGGCCGGTGCGTCGTTGTGGACGGCGATCTACGGCACCTTCGTCCTCAACTTCTGCGACTTCACCCGCGGCGCGGTGTCCACCGGCGCGGTCCGGCGCGGCAGCTTCTGGGGGATCCTGCCGAACACCCTGTTCTTCGGCGTCGTCGTCGTGGTGCTCGCGGGCGGGCAGCTGCGGATCGGCGGGCAGGTCATCTCCAGCCCGGCCGACGTCGTCAACACCATCCCCAACACCCCGCTGTTGCTGCTCGCCTCGGCGGCGCTGCTGATCCTGACGATCGCGGTCAACCTGATGGCGAACTTCGTGGCCCCCTGCTACGCCCTGTCCAACCTGTTCCCGAAGGTCCTCGACTTCCGCCGGGCCGGGGTCGTCAGCGCGCTGATCGGGCTCGTCATCCTGCCCTGGAACCTCTACGACTCCCCGCTGGTGATCACCTACTTCCTGGGTGTGCTCGGCGCGCTGCTCGGGCCGCTGTTCGGGATCGTGATGGCCGACTACTGGCTGGTGCGGCGCGGCCGGATCGACGTCCCCGCGCTGTACTCCGAGGCGAGCGGGGCCGCCTACCACTACCGGGGCGGGATCAACCGGCGCGCGGTCGCGGTGTTCGTGCCGTCCGCGCTGGTCGCCGTCGCCGTCGGGTTCGTGCCCGCGCTGGAGCCGGTCGCCCCGTTCAGCTGGTTCCTCGGCGCCGGGCTCGCCGCACTGCTGACCGTGCTCGTCGCCCCGCGCGGACGGACCTACCGCGCGGTGTCCGGGGAGTCCCTGGCCGTCGCACCCACCGGGGGGCACTAGTGCGCATCGTCGTCGTCAATGTCAACACCACGGCCTCGGTCACCGAGGCCATCGCCGCCTCGGCGCGCTCGGTCGCCGCGCCCGGCACCGAGATCGTCGGGCTCACGCCGCGGTTCGGCGCCGAGTCGGTCGAGGGCAACCTGGAGAGCTACCTGGCCGCGGTCGGGGTCGCCGACGCCGTCGCGCGGTACGCCGCCGGCGAGTCGTTCGACGCGGTGATCCAGGCCGGCTACGGCGAGCACGGCCGGGAGGGCCTGCAGGAGATGCTCGACGTGCCCGTCGTCGACATCACCGAGGCCGCCGCGACCACCGCGATGTACCTCGGCCACCGCTACTCGGTGGTGACCACGCTGGACCGCACCGTGCCGCTGATCTCCGACCGGCTGCTGCTGGCCGGGCTGGAGCGGCGCTGCGCCTCGGTGCGCGCCTCCGGGCTCGCGGTGCTGGAGCTGGAGCAGGACCCGGACCGGGCGGTCGCCGCGATCGTCGAGGAGGCCCGGCTGGCCGTCGAGCACGACCACGCCGAGGTGATCTGCCTGGGCTGCGGCGGCATGGCGGGCCTGGAGGAGAAGGTGCGCGCGGAGACCGGGGTGCCCGTCGTCGACGGGGTGCAGGCCGCGGTGACCGTCGCCGAGTCGCTGGTGCGCCTGCGCCTGAGCACCTCGAAGGCCCGCACCTACGCGGCCCCCCGAACCAAGAAGATCACCGGATTCCCCCTGGAGATGCCATGACCAGCTACGACCTGGTGGTCCGCGGGCAGCGGATCATGACCACGGCGGGCGAGCAGCCCCGCGAGATCGGTGTGACCGGCGGGCGGATCGTCGCCATCGAGCCGCTCGGCAACGGCCTCGACGGTGCCCGGGTGATCGACCTCGCCGAGGACGAGGTGCTGCTCCCCGGGCTCGTCGACACCCACGTCCACGTCAACGAGCCCGGCCGCACCGAGTGGGAGGGCTTCGCCTCGGCGACCCGGGCCGCCGCGGCGGGCGGGGTCACCACGATCGTCGACATGCCGCTCAACTCGATCCCGCCGACCGTCGACGTCGCCGCACTCGAGGTGAAGCGCAAGGTCGCCGAGCACCAGGCGTTCGTCGACGTCGGGTTCTGGGGCGGGGCGGTGCCGGGCAACCTGGGCGACCTGCGCGGCCTGCACGACGAGGGAGTCTTCGGCTTCAAGTGCTTCCTGCTGCACTCCGGGGTCGACGAGTTCCCGCCGCTCGACGCCGACGAGATGGAACGCGACATGGCCGAGCTGGCCACGTTCGACGCCGTCATGATCGTGCACGCCGAGGACTCCCGGGCCATCGAGAAGGCCCCCACCCCGCACGGCGCGAAGTACGACACCTTCCTGCGCTCGCGCCCGCGCGGCGCGGAGAACCTGGCGATCGCCGAGGTCATCGAGCGGGCCCGCTGGACCGGGGCGCGTGCGCACGTGCTGCACGTGTCGTCCTCCGACGCGCTGCCGATGATCGCGACCGCGCGCCGCGACGGCGTCCGGATCACCGCCGAGACCTGCCCGCACTACCTGACGCTGTTCGCCGAGGAGATCCCCGACGGCGCCACCACCCACAAGTGCTGCCCGCCGATCCGCGAGGCGTCCAACCGGGAGCTGCTCTGGGAGGGGCTGCTCGACGGGACGATCGACTGCATCGTCAGCGACCACTCGCCGAGTACCGCCGAGCTGAAGCTGCTCGACTCCGGGGACTTCGGGCTCGCCTGGGGCGGGGTGTCGTCGCTGCAGCTGGGACTGTCTCTGGTGTGGAGCGAGGCCCGCCGGCGCGGCATCGGGCTGGCGCAGGTCGTGCAGTGGATGGCCTCGAAGCCGGCCGACCTGGTCGGGCTGCGCTCGAAGGGCCGGATCGCGCTGGGGTACGACGCCGACCTCGTCGTCTTCGCCCCCGACGCCGCGTACGTGGTGGACCCGGAGCGGCTGCACCACAAGAACAAGGTCAGCGCCTACGCCGGACGGTCGCTGTCCGGCGTGGTCCGGCGCACCGTCCTGGGCGGCCGCGACGTCGACGTGGCCGGCGAGCCGCACGGACGGCTGCTGCGCCGTGGCTCGGTGGAGCGGGTGACCGGTGCCCCCGGCGCCCCGGAGGCCCCCGGCGCCCCGGAGGCCTCCGAGGTCCCGGCCGCACCGCCCGAGCAGGGCTAGACTTCCGTCATGCGGAAGAACGATCCCGACAGTCGCGTCGGTGCCGCCGCGGACGTCGCCGCGGCCGCACCGGCCCGCTCGGGGAGCGTGCAGTCCGTGGAGCGGGCCGTGGACCTGCTGGAGGCGATGGCCGACGCGGGCGGGACGGTCAGCCTGTCCCACCTCGCGGCCACCTCCGGGCTTCCCCTGCCGACCATCCACCGGCTCGTCAGGACCCTGGCCGGGCGCGGCTACGTCCGCCAGCAGTCCTCGCGCGAGTACGCCCTCGGCCCCCGCCTGGTGCGGCTCGGCGACACCGCGGGACGTCTGGTGGGCATGTGGGCCCGGCCCCGGCTCGCCGCCCTGGTCGACGACCTGGGGGAGAGCGCGAACCTCGCGCTGCTGGAGGGCAACCAGGTCGTCTACGTGGCCCAGGAGCCCGGCCGGCACTCGATGCGGATGTTCACCGAGGTCGGCCGACGGGTGTCGCCGCACTGCACCGCCGTCGGGAAGGCGCTGCTGTCCCGGATGCCGGTCGAGCGGGCGCGGGAGATCCTGCGGCACACCGAGTTCGTGCGGCACACCGACAACACCATCACCTCGCCCGAGGAGTACTTCGCCGAGCTCGACAAGGTCCGCGCCGCCGGGTACGCCGTCGACGAGGGTGAACAAGAGCTCGGGGTGCGGTGCGTGGCCGTCGCGCTCGACGGGCCGCTGCCCGCCGCGGTGTCCATCTCCGGGCCGACGACCCGGATGACCGACGCGCTGCTCGACTCCGCGGTGCCGAAGCTGCAGGCCGTCGCCGCCGCGCTGGTGGCCGAGCTGGCCCGGCAGGACGCGGCCGGGGTCTGACCCACCCGGTGCCGACGCCCAGGCGCCGCACATCCCGGGCGCCCGCCCGGCATGCTGCGCCGAGCAGGCATGGCCGCGACCGGGCGCGCCTGCCCGGCCTGCTCCGGCCGCCCCGGCATGATCGCGACCGGGCGCGACGGCTCGGCCTGCCCCGGGCGCCCCGGCATGATCGCGACGAGCGAGGGATTCCGTGCCACATCCGGCACCGGACCCCTCGCCCGTCGCGATCACCAGGTGTCCCGCCCCGGGGCTCGCCGTTCGCACCCGCGAACCGGGGCCGCCGTTCGCCTCCGGGAGCCGGGCCGGTCCACCACCCTGCCCCGATGGCTGATCTGACCGATCCGACCGATCTGGAACGGCTGCTGGTCCGGCAGGGCGGCCTGGTCACCCGGACCCAGGCGATCGCCTACGGCGTTCCTGCCCGCACCGTCGCGCGACGGGTGTCCTCCGGGGCCTGGCGGGCGCGGCACCCCGGGGTCTACCTGGTCGCCGGTCATCGGGTCACCGACGAGACCCGGGTCCGGGCGGCGTGGCTCTGGGGCGGCGCCCGCTGCGTCGTGACCGGGCCCGCGGCCGCGTACTGGCTGGGGATGCGTCCCGGTGCCCCGGCCGAGGTGCTGCTCGCCGTCCCGTCGACGGTGCAGCGGGCCCGGCGGCCGGGGGTGCGTCTGCGTCGCCGCACCCTGGACCCGGCCGACCGGGTCGTCCACCGGGGCATCGTCGTGACCGCGACGCCGCTGACCGTGCTGGAGACGGCCGCGGCGCTCGGTGGCACCGACGGGCCCGCGTTCCTGGACCGGGCGCTGCAACGGTGGGTGTCCCACGACGAGCTGCACGCGGCGTACTGCCGGGTGGCGGGTACACCGGGGATCGCGGCCGCCGCGCGGTTGCTCGTCGCGGCGGGGGACCGGGCCGACTCCGCCCTGGAACGACGGCTGCTGCGGCTGCTGCGCGAGGCCCGGCTCCCCGGGCTCGTGCGGGCGATGCCGTTCGGGCCCTGGACGGTCGACCTCGCCTTCCCCGCGGCACGGGTGGCGGTCGAGGTCGACGGCTGGGCCTGGCACAGCGACCCGGAGCGGTTCCGGGCCGACCGGCGCAAGCAGAACGCGCTGGTCGCGGCCGGGTGGACGGTGCTGCGGTTCACCTGGTCGGACGTGCACGACCGGCCGGGCGAGACGGTGGGGCGGATCCGGCGGGCCGTCGGTGATCGCGCCGCCTGAGGGGTCCGGTGCCGGATCCGGCACCGGACCCCTCGGAGGAGACGATCACTCGTCGCGGACCTGGGTCCCCGGCTTGGCAGTGACCGGCTCGTAGGAGTCCGGGCCCAGCACCTCACCGGAGGACAGGATCCGGATCTCCCCGGTCTGCACGAGCACCGGCGGCCCCGCGGCGACGATGGACGGTGCCGACGGCCGCCCGGGGGCGAGCACGTTGAAGAACAGGTTGAGCAGCACCGCGACGATCGCCGCCGAGCTGATGCCGGAGTGGAAGATCGTCGCGAACCACTCCGGGAAGTTCGCCCAGAAGTCCGGCGACACCACCGGGATCAGACCGAACGCCACCGCCGCCGCGACGATCACCATGTTGTTGGTGTTGCGGTACTCGACCGAGGCGAGCGTCCGGATGCCGCTGGCGGCGACCGTGCCGAACAGCACGATCCCGGCCCCGCCGAGCACCGGCTGCGGGATCGCCGAGAACACCGCCGAGGCCATCGGCGAGAGCCCCAGCACCAGCAGGAGCAGCCCGCCCGCGGCGACGGCGAACCGGCTCCGGATCCCGGTCAGCGCGACCAGGCCGACGTTCTGGGCGAACGCCGTCGCGGGGAAGGAGTTGAACACCGGCGCGAGCGCCGAGGCCGCCATGTCCGCGCGCAGGCCGTCCCCGACCCGGCGGGAGTCCACCTCGGCCCCGACGACCTCGCCGACCGCGAGGATGTCCGCGGTCGTCTCCACCATGACCACCAGGATGACGATGACCATCGAGACGATCGCGCCGATCTCGAACAGCGGCCCGCCGAACGCGAACGGCGTCGGGATGGCGGCCACGCTCGCCTCGCCCACCTTCGCGAAGCTGCTCAGCCCCAGCACCAGGGCGACGACGGTGCCCACCAGCAGGCCGAGCAGCACCGAGAGCCGGGAGACGACCCGGATCTTGCTGGCGACGATCACGACCAGGAAGGTGAACGCGGCCAGCGCGATGTTCGGCAGCGAGGCGAACGCGGGGTTGGGCACCGTCGCGCCGGCGACCGTGACCGTCTCCCGGCCGGTGATCCACCCGGTCGCCACCGGCATCAGCGACAGCCCGATGACGGTGATGATCGACCCGGTGACCACCGGCGGGAACAGCCGCACCACCTTCGCGAAGAACGGCGAGATGAGCAGCCCGACCAGCGCGGCCACGATCACCGCGCCGAAGACGACGCGCAGGCCGTCGGTGCCGTCGTCGCCGATGATCGCGATCATCGTCGACACCGAGGCGAACGAGGTGCCCTGCACCAGCGGCAGCTGGGAGCCGAAGAACGGCAGCCCGAGCGTCTGCAGGAGCGTCGCGAGCCCGCTCACGAACAGCCCGCTGGCCACCAGGACGGCGCTCTGCGCGGGGTCGAGCCCGGCCGCGCCGCCGATGATGATCGGGACGGCGATGACGCCGCCGAACATCGCGAGAACGTGCTGCACGCCGTAGCCCACCGTGGGTCCGAGGCCGAGCCGGTCGTCCTCGGGGCGGGGGCCTGTCGTGGCGGTCGTGCGTCGGCCGGTCGTCGCCGGCGCGTCCGCGTCGTCGGTGCTCATGGGCGTCCCCTCGGTGCGGAGGTGGTGGGATGGGTCAGACCGACGACGGGACGTCGGTCCACGCCTCCGGCGCCGGGGTCACGCCGTCGCGGACGACGGTGCCCTCGATCAGGCCGTAGGGGCGGTCCGCGGCGTAGAACACCTCGTTCGGGTTCTTGAGGCCGAACGGGGAGAGGTCGGACAGGAAGTGGTGCTTGTTGGGCATCGCGAACCGGATCTCGGCGACGCCGTCGCACGCCTCGATGCCGGCGCGGCCCATCTCGTAGAGCGACTGCTGCAGTGCGAGCGAGTGGGTGGTGGCGAACGCGGACAGCATCGCCGCGCCGATCGTGTCGTAGGCGGCGTTGTAGTCGATCCCGGCGGCGACGGCCTCGGACAGGTAGCGCCAGCGCGCGGTGACCGAGGTGGCCAGGATGCGGTCGTCGGTCTCGACCAGGGTCGTGTAGCGGTCCCGGGGGAAGCCGTGGAACTCGCTGCCGGTGGACTTCAGCACGGTGAGGTCCTTCAGCCCTGCGGTGACGTGGGTGGCCCCACCGACCTTCTGCACGGTGGCGAGCCGGGTGGCGCGGCCCTTGCGGACGAAGGAGTGGTCGTGCCCCGCGCCGTCGACGACGATCCGCTCCCACTCGTAGAGCTCGGCCTGCCACAGCCCGCCGGTGATCCACTCGAACTCGCCGGTGAAGTGGTCCCCGAGCAGCATCAGGAACTCCTCGGGGGAGGTGATCCCGTGCTCGGCGGCGAAGGCGTAGACGACGTTCTTCTGGGTGTCGGTGGCGACGACCTTGGAGTTGTCCCCGGCCAGGTAGCTGCTCTCCAGCTCCGCGCCGCGCAGCTGGCTGGTGACGTTGAGATCGGTGATCTCGTGCCGGGCGGTGTCGCGCACGACCCGCACCACGCGGACCTCCGCCTTGCCGTACTTGTTGTCGCCGAGGTGGACCGAGACGGACATGTCAGCTCCCGAGGTAGGTGGAGTAGGAGTAGGGCGACAGCAGCAGCGGGACGTGGTGGTGGCGGTCGGTGCGCTCCGGCCGGAACGCGATCGACACCTCCGGGAAGAACGGGCTCGGCGTCGTGAACGTGATCCGGTGCAGCACCCCCGCGGTGAGCGCGGCGGAGTCCGGGGCGCGCCAGCGCCCGTCGTCGTCGGTGGTGCCCGAGGCCAGGACGGTCCCGTCGGCGCTGGCCAGGGTCACCGGGACGCCGGTGGCCGGGCGGCCCGCCGCGGCGTCGAGGACGTGGGTGGAGAAGCTGCTCATGCCAGCACCTGCCGCATCCGCAGCGCGGTGATCTCGGCCAGCTGCCCGGCGGCCTCGGCGCGCTCGGTGGCCGGGTCGTTGCCCAGCCTGCGCTCCAGCTCGGCCAGGATCTGGTCCGCGTCGCGGCCCGCGGCGCGGATCAGGAAGACGTGGCCGAACCGCTGCTCGTAGGCGGCGTTGCCCGCGGCGAGCCGGGCCGCGGTGTCCGCCCCGGAGTCCACACCGGACTGCTCGGAGCGGGAGAAAGCGGCACCGTCGGCGTGCGCGCCACCGGGGCGCTCGCCGATCCGGGGGTGCCCGGCGAGGGCGGCGTCGATCTGCGCGGTGTCGAGGGCGAGCACCGCCTTCTCCGCCGCGGCGACGGCGTCGTCGACGCGGGCGTAGGGCCGGCCGGCGAGGAACCGGTCGGCCCAGGCGGACGAGGTGACGCAGGCCCGCAGGACGGGGCGCAGCTCGTCCGGCGGCGCGGTGTTGAGATGATCGAGGGACAGTGCGTCCGACATGGGCCCTGCTTCCGTGCGGTTCCGCACATTCCATGATGCGGAATCGTGATTCCGAACGATGTCAGTGTTGGTGTCGGGAAGACGCGGTGTCAAGGCTCACCGTGCGGTGTCCGGACACGGTGGAGGTCCCGATGTGCCGGTCCCGGCACCGGGTGTCGTCGGATCCCGGTGGGGCGCAGGGGGGCTCCGGGCCTCCACGGTGGTCCGTGCCGGCGGCGTGGCGCACCCGCCCCGCCCCGAACGTCACGCAGTCGTCACCGCCGGTGATCTCTCGTCACGTGATGTCCGGAACATCCGGTTCATCGGGCTGCGCCGTCACACAGTCGTCACATCCGGGCAACCGTGCGCGACGGGTGCGCGACGGAGCATTCGTCCCCGGCGGCCCCCGACCCGGCTGCCGAAGGAGCGGAGATGACCCAGGAGATGAGCTCGCCGGCGACGACCGACGGCGCGCCGACCGCCGTCGGCGCGGCGCGCGAGACGCTCGAGGACTACACGCTGCGGTTCGCGCCGCGCAGCTACCGGCGTTGGTCGCCCGGGGTGGTCGGGGTGACCGCGCTCGGCGGGATCGCCTACCTCGCCGACTTCGCGATCGGGGCCAACATCGGCATCGCCTACGGCACGACGAACGCGTTGTGGGGGATCCTCGTCTTCGCCCTGGTGGTGATCGCGACCGGCACGCCGGTGGCCTACTACGCCGCGCGCTACAACCTCGACCTCGACCTCATCACCCGCGGCAGCGGCTTCGGCTACTACGGCTCGATCCTCACCAACGTCATCTTCGCGACGTTCACCTTCATCTTCTTCGCCCTCGAGGGCTCGATCATGGCCCAGGGCCTCGAGCTCGGACTGGGCATCCCGGTCTGGCTCGGCTACGCGCTGTCCACCGTGGTGATCTTCCCGCTGGTCGTCTACGGGATGTCGCTGCTGTCGAAGCTGCAGCTGTGGACGACCCCGTTGTGGCTGGTCCTGATGGTGCTGCCCTTCGGCTACCTGCTGTTCGCCCACCCCGACTCGGTGTCGACCTTCCTGGCCTACCAGGGCGAGGACGGGATGGGCACGCCGAGTCTCGGTTCGGTCATGCTCGCCGCCGGGGTCTGCCTGTCGCTGATCGCCCAGATCGCCGAGCAGATCGACTACCTGCGGTTCATGCCCCCGAAGACCCCGGAGAACGCGCGCCGCTGGTGGACCGCGACGCTGCTCGCCGGGCCGGGCTGGGTGCTGTTCGGCGCGGCGAAGCAGGTCGTCGGGCTGTTCCTGGCGGTCTACTTCATCGCCAACGTCGCCGGCGGTGCCGAGGTCGCGAACGAGCCCGTGCAGCAGTTCCTGCTCATCTACCAGGACCTCATGCCGGGCTGGCTGGCCATCACCCTGGCCGTCGTGCTGGTCGTCATCAGCCAGATCAAGATCAACGTCACGAACGCCTACTCGGGCTCGCTGGCGTGGACGAACTCCTTCACCCGCATCACCGGGCACTACCCGGGTCGGCTGGTGTTCCTCGGGGTCAACCTGCTGATCGCGCTGGTGCTGATGGAGGCGAACATGTTCGACTTCCTCAACACCATCCTCGGCTTCTACGCCAACATGGGCATCGCCTGGATCGTGGTCGTCGCGACCGACATCGTCGTCAACAAGTACCTGCTCAAGATCTCGCCGAAGGTCCCGGAGTTCCGCCGCGGCATGCTCTACGCGGTGAACCCGGTCGGCTTCGGGTCGGTCGTCGTGGCGGGCGGGCTGTCCATCGCGACGTTCTTTGGCGCGCTCGGCAGCGCGGTCCAGCCGTTCTCGCCGGTGGTGGCGATCGTCCTCGGGTTCGTCCTGCCGCCGGTGCTCGCGGTGGCGACCCGAGGCCGCTACTACCTGCGACGCACCGACGACGGCATCGACGAGCCGATGTTCGACGAGCACGGCAACCCCTCCGCCGCCGTCCTGAACTGTCGCTCGTGCGGACAGGACCTGGAGCGCCCGGACATGACGGCGAGCGCGGCGGGTGGGCACGTCTGCTCGCTGTGCCTGGCGACCGACCGTGCCAAGGAGCACGTGCTGCCCGCGCAGCCCTGAGGTCCGCGGCCGGGCTCCCGGCCGCGGCCGGGCACGGTCACACCGGCGCGGGGACCGGACCCGCGGCCGCCACGGCGGCGGCGAGCCGGCGGCCCGCGGTGACGGCGTCGTGCCCGACGGCGGTCGCGAGCACGCCGCGCACCGCCAGCGGGGACAGGCTCCAGCCCGGCCCGGCGGCCGCGGCCACCGGGCCCGGAGCGTCGACGAGCACCTCGGTGCCCAGCACCCGGTGCCCGCCGAGATGGGCAGGGGAGCCGTCGAGCAACGGGTCGCCGATCTCCTGGGTCTGCACCAGCAGCGGCCGGCCGTCCTGGGTGATCCGCACGGTGCCGCGGTAGCGGCCGGGTCGCTCGCCGGTGCGGCCGGCGACCAGGACGTCACGGGCGTGCAGCGACGCGGTCGCGGCCAGCTCCACGTCCAGGACGGTCTCGTGGTGGGCGCGTGCGGTGACCACCGTCGGCTCGGGCAGGTGGGTCAGCGAGCCGCCCTCGCCGACGGTGCAGCGCAGCACCGTCCGGCTCGGTCGGCCGGGGCCGCCGCCCGGCAGCGCGACGGCGGCGGCGACGCCGCACAGCGTCAGGTGCGCGCTCGGCCCGACGGTGACGACGAGCTCGACGTCGTCACCGGCCAGCGGGGTCGACGCCGATCCGACCAGGTGCACCACCGCACCGTCGGCCCCGGCCCCGGCGGCGCCCCGGCGGGGGATCAGCGCGAGCGGGGACTGCGCCCGCAGGCGCCGGACGACGGTCCGGCCGTCGTGCTCGTCGACGACCAGCTCGGCGCGTGCCCGCACCTCAGACCGTGGCGCGGACGGCGGCGACCTGCTCGCACACCCACGCCCCGACCTCGGTCGCGCCCGGGTCCTCCACCAGCGACTGCGCGATCACCGGAAGCTCCCCGCGGATCCGCGCGGCGTCGCCGGTCATGACCCCGAGGTCGGCGCCCACCAGCGGCGCCAGGTCGGTCTTGTTGATCACCAGCAGGTCGGCGGTGGTGACACCCGGGCCGCCCTTGCGCGGCACCTTGTCCCCACCGGCGACGTCGACGACGAAGATCTGCCGGTCCACCAGCCCGCGGGAGAACACCGCGGTCAGGTTGTCCCCGCCGGACTCGACCAGCACGAGCTCGAGCCCGCCGTCGACGTCGGCGAAACGCTCCTCCAGCAGCTCGACCGCGTCGAGGTTGGCGGTGATGTCGTCGCGGATGGCGGTGTGCGGGCAGCAGCCGGTCTGCACGGCCTCGACCCGCTCCGGCGCGAGGACGGCGTTGCGGCGCAGGAAGTCGGCGTCCTCGGTGGTGTAGATGTCGTTGGTGACCACGGCGAGACGGACCCGCCCGGCGAGGCTGCGGGCCAGCGCCGCGACCAGCGCGGTCTTGCCGGAGCCGACCGGGCCGCCGATGCCGATGCGCACCGCGCGACCGCCGGCGGGGGCCGGGGCGTGGTGGTCGTGGTCGGTGACCGTCGGGTCGAAGCTGATCACGTGGCCGTGACCGTGGCCGGTCGTTGCGGACTCAGGAGGCAAAGAGACGCACCCTCTCGCGGTGGTGGTGGACGTGGGACTCGGCCAGGAGGTCGAGCAGCGGCGCCCCGGGCGCCGGGAGATCGGCGGGGTCGCCCCCGGCCAGGGCCGCGGCCTCGGCGGCCAGGGCCTCCAGCTCGTCGCCGAGGGCGACGACGGCGGTGTTGACGGCGAACGGGTCCAGCCCGAGCAGCCGCACCGCCGCCGACGCGGGCCCGGACACGGCGAGGTAGCCGACGCAGCGGGCCGCCGCGGCCGGCGGCTCCCCGGCCGCGCCGACGACGACCCCGACGAGCAGCGGGTGGTGCGGCCGCCGGTGGACCGCGACCAGGGCGTCGAGGGCGGCCGACGGCCACGCCGAGCGGACCGCGCGCAGCGACGCCCGGCCCTGGGACCGGGACGCCTCCCGCTGGGCCGCCGAGGGGGTGCGCGCGTCGAGTGCGGCGTCGAGCTCCGCCCACCCGGCGCCGCTCCCCGCAGCGAGGTCGGCAGCGGGGCCGGCGGCGAGGTCGGCGGCGGCCGCGGCGGCGCAGGCGGCGACCCGGCCCGCGGTGCGCAGCCGCCCCCGGAGGAAGGCGTGCAGCGACGCGACGTCGGTGACCAGGCCGCGGTCGGCGGCCTCCTCCAGACCTCCGGAGTGCACGTGCCCGCCGCCGGGGAACCGGGCGTCGGACAGGACGAGCGAGGCGAGCATCAGAACAGGAAGTACCGCTGCGCCATCGGCAGCTCGGCGACCGGGGCGGGCTCGACGACGTCGCCGTCGATCGTCACGGTGAACGAGTCCGGGTCGACCCGCACGTCCGGGGTCGCGTCGTTGAGGAGCATCCCGGCCTTGCGCACCGAGCGCGTGTCGGCCACCGGCACCGCGGGGGTCGCCAGACCGAGCCGGTCGGGGACGCCCTCGTCGAGGGCCGATGGGGCCATGAACGTCAGCGACCCCAGCGCCGCGGGGGTGTGGGCGTAGCCGAACATCGGCCGGCCGTACACCGGGCCCGGGGTCGGGATGGAGGCGTTCGCGTCGCCCATCTGCGCCCACACGGCGAACCCGCCCTTGAGCACGACCTCGGGGCGCACCCCGAAGAACTTCGGCTCCCACAGCACCAGGTCGGCGAGCTTGCCGACCTCGACCGACCCGATGTGCTCGGCGGCGCCGTGCGCCAGCGCCGGGTTGATCGTGTACTTCGCGACGTAGCGCCGGGCACGCAGGTTGTCGGCGCGGTCGGAGTCGCCGGGCAGCGGCCCGCGGGCGGCCTTCATGACGTGCGCGGTCTGCCAGGTCCGGATGACGACCTCGCCGATGCGGCCCATCGCCTGGGAGTCCGAGCTCATCATCGAGATCGCGCCCAGGTCGTGCAGCACGTCCTCGGCGGCGATCGTCGTCGGGCGGATCCGGGACTCGGCGAACGCCAGGTCCTCGGGCACCGACGGGTTGAGGTGGTGGCACACCATGAGCATGTCGAGGTGCTCGTCGAGGGTGTTGACGGTGTGCGGCCGGGTCGGGTTCGTCGACGACGGCAGGACGTGCCCCGTGCCGACGACCTCGATGATGTCCGGGGCGTGCCCGCTGCCCGCGCCCTCGGTGTGGAAGGCGTTGATCGAGCGGCCGTCGATCGCGGCCAGCGTGGACTGCAGGAACCCGGCCTCGTTGAGGGTGTCGGTGTGGATCGCGGCCTGCACGCCGGTCTCCTCGCACACCCGCAGGCAGGCGTCGATCGCCGACGGGGTGGTGCCCCAGTCCTCGTGCAGTTTGAACCCGCCCGCTCCGGCCCGCAGCTGCTCGTGCAGTGCCTCGTGCGACGTGGTGTTGCCCTTGCCCATCAGGAGCAGGTTCACCGGCTGGTGGTCCATGGCCGCCAGCATCCGGCCGATGTTCCAGGGGCCGGGGGTGACGGTGGTGGCCTTCGAGCCGTCCACTGGCCCGGTGCCGCCACCGAACAGCGTCGTGACGCCGGAGGCGAGTGCGGTCTCGACCAGCTGCGGGCAGATGAAGTGGACGTGCGCGTCGACCGCGCCCGCGGTGAGGATGCGGCCGTTGCCGGCCAGCACCTCGGTGCCGGGCCCGATGACCAGGGCGGGGTCGACGCCGTCCATGGTGTCGGGGTTGCCGGCCTTGCCGATGGCGACGATCCGGCCGTCCTTCACGCCGACGTCGGCCTTCACCACACCCCAGTGGTCCAGCACGACGGCACCGGTGATCACGAGGTCCGGGCAGTCCGCGGCGAGGACGGCGGCCTGGCCCATCGACTCCCGGATCACCTTGCCGCCGCCGAACAGCACCTCGTCGCCGGACGCCGGGCCGCGGGAGCGGTCCTCGGTGACCTCGATCAGCAGGTTCGTGTCCGCGAGCCGGATCCGGTCGCCGACGGTCGGGCCGTACAGGTCGGCGTAGCGCGCTCGGTCGATGCTCACTGCTCGTAGCTCCGCTCGTCGAGGGCGCCGGCCCGTTCGGGGCGCAGACCGGGGACCCTGCGTGCCCCGGCGATCGGCACCAGTGTCACCTCGCGCTCCACCCCGGGCTCGAACCGCACCGAGGTCCCGGCGGGGACGTCGAGCCGGTGTCCCCAGGCGGCGTCGCGGTCGAAGGACAGGCCGGGGTTCGCGGCGGCGAAGTGGTAGTGCGAGCCGACCTGCACCGGGCGGTCCGCGGCGTTGACCACGGTCAGGGTCAGTCGGGGGCGGCCGGGGTGCAGCTCGACCGGCTCCTCGCCGACGAGGATCTCGCCGGGGGTCACGCGATCGGCCCGTGCACGGTGACGAGCTTCGTGCCGTCCGGGAAGGTGGCCTCCACCTGGACCGAGTCGAGCATCTCCGGGACGCCGTCGAGGACGTCGTCGCGGGTCAGGACCTCCCGGCCGCTGCTCATCAGCTCGCTGACGGTGCGGCCGTCGCGGGCGCCCTCCAGGACGTGCTCGGTGATCAGGGCGACCGACTCCGGGTAGTTCATCCGCAGACCCCGCTCGCGTCGCCTGCGGGCGACGTCGGCGGCGACGTGGACGAGGAGCTTGTCGCGCTCGCTCGGACTGAGGTGCATGCCCGCATTGTGTCCGGTCCCGGGTTTCGACGGGATGTCCGGGAGGTTCCGAACGGTGTCCCGCCGGTGTCCCGATGTCCGGGTCGACTGTCGGAACCTACGAAAGCCCAGCGGCGAGCGGCCCGGGGTTCGTCGGGGACGGCGGTGCCGGGGGGTCCCGGCCCGGGCGCATGGTGATGCAGGTCGCAATCCGGCCCCTCTGCGCGCCCTGCCCCGTCATCCCCCTCCGGCTCTCATCGAGGTCACCGATGCGCCTGCGCCGATCCACCAGCGCCACCGCCGATCCCGCCCGTCCCGTCCACCCGGTCGACCGGGTGCCGCCCGCCGGACGGCTCGCCGTCTACGGCATGCAGCACGTGTTGGCGTTCTACGCCGGCGCCGTCGTCGTGCCGATCCTGCTCGCCAACGCCATCGGGCTCGACGAGCGCCAGCTCATCCACCTGATCAACGCCGACCTGTTCACCTGCGGCATCGCCTCGATCCTGCAGTCGGTCGGGATCGGCCGGATCGGGGTGCGGCTGCCGCTGCTGCAGGGCGTCACGTTCACCGCGGTCTCCCCGATGATCGCGATCGGGCTCGCCGCGGGGGGCGGGACGCAGGGGCTGACCACCATCTACGGCGCGGTGATCGTCGCCGGGCTGGTCACCTTCTTCGCCGCGCCCTACTTCGCGCGGCTGCTGCGCTTCTTCCCACCGGTCGTCACCGGCACGGTGATCACCGTGATCGGGCTGGCGCTGCTGCCGGTCGCCGCGACCGACGCGGTCGGCGGCTCGAACGCCCCCGACCCCGGCAACCCGCTCTACCTCGGGCTCGCCCTCGGGACGCTGGCGGTGATCGTGCTGATCCAGCGGCTGTTCCGTGGGTTCCTCGCGACGGTCGCCGTGCTGGCCGGGCTCGTGCTCGGCACGCTCGCCGCGGTGCCGTTCGGTCTGGTCGACCTGTCCGCGGTGGGGGAGTCGGACTGGGTCGGGGTCACCACGCCGTTCCACTTCGGCTGGCCGCAGTTCTCGATCGCCGCGATCCTGTCGATGATCGTCGTCATGATGATCACCGCGGTCGAGACGACCGGTGACGTGATCGCCACCGGCGAGATCGTGGACAAGAAGGTCGGGCCGGACGACGTCGCCCGCGCCCTGCGCGCCGACGGCGCCGCCACCACCCTGGGCGGTGTCCTCAACTCCTTCCCCTACACCTGCTTCGCCGAGAACGTCGGCCTCGTCCGTCTCACCCGGGTCTCCAGCCGCTGGGTGGTGGCCGCCGCGGGCGGTTTCATGATCCTCATCGGGCTGGTGCCGAAGGCCGGGGCGCTGGTCGCGGCCGTGCCGCACCCGGTGCTGGGCGGTGCGGCGCTGGCGATGTTCGCGACCGTCGCCGTCGTCGGGATCCAGACGCTGTCGCGGGTCGACTTCCGCGACCACCGCAACGTCGTCGTGGTCGGGTCCGGGCTCGGGGTCGCGCTGTTCGTGACCGTGCAGCCGGACGTGGCGCAGGCCCTGCCGGAGTGGGCGGGCATCGTGCTCGGCTCCGGGATCACCGCGGGCAGCGTGGTCGCGATCGGGCTCAACCTGCTCTTCTTCCACACCGGGCGCCGCCGCGACATCGCACCCGCGACGCCCGGCGGGGACACGGTGACCTTCGACCGGCTCGCCTCGGCCGACGCCGGCGAGTTCTCCGCGGTGCTCGGGCGGCTGTTCGAGGGCCCGACCGCGGTGCCCGCCCGGGTGCACGCCCGCGGCCCCTTCGCCGACGCCACCGCGCTGCGCGCCGCGGTGCAGGACGAGCTGTTCGCCGCGCCGCCCGAGGAGCAGCGGGCGCTGATGGGCCACTACCCCGACCTCGGAGGGCTCGCCGGCGCGGGCGGCTCCGGCGCCCCGGCTCCCCGCCGCCCCGACGGCGTCGGCCCGGTCGGTGGCCCCGTCGGTGGCACCGCCGCGGCGGCGCTGCGTGACCGGGCCGGGCTGGCCCTGCTCGGCAACGACGACCGCGCCGAGCTCTGCGCCGTGGCGGCGGCCTACCGGGAGCGCTTCGGGTTCCCGCTGATCGTCTGTCTGCGCGACGCGGGGGACACCCGCACGTTGCTCGCCACCGCGCGGCGGAGGCTGGAGCACCCGCCCGCGCAGGAGCACGCGACGGCCCTGGTGGAGATCGCCAAGGTCGCGGGGCGCCGGTTCGACGACCTGGTGTCCGGCTGACCCGGTGACGGGCGCAGGGCCCGGCGGCCGGCGCGGGAGGTCCGCGCCGGCCGCTGCGGGTGTCCGGGGCCGGTACGGTGGGCGGCGTGGACCTCGGGATCGGACGGCGCGCGCGGGCGGGGGCGGCCCTGCTGGTCGCGTCGCTGCTCCTGCTCGTGCCGGTCCTGCTGCCCGCCGAGGTCGAGACCGGGCTCGTCGGCGCCGTGGTCGCGCTCGCCGTCCTCGTGTGGGCCGGGCACCGCGAGCTCGGCGCGATCCACCTCGTCGCCACTGCCGCGACCACCCCGGTCCGTGAGGCCCGCCGGGTCCGGCACCGGGCCGGGATCGTCCGCCAGACCGATCCCGACGCGGCGGGCCGTCCCCGGCCGCGCGCTCCGGGACCGCTCCACCCGGAGCAGGTTCCCGGCGTCGTCGCGGCCGCCTGACGCGCCGCGCCGCGCGCCGGTGCGGTGTGCGCACCGGCCCGTCGTCGTCCCTGCTCCGGGACCCGTCCTGCCCCTCGGACGTCCCCGGAGTGAGAAGTGCTCGACTTCCTGTACTACCCCGTCTCCTTCGTCATGCGCCTGTGGCACGAGCTGTTCGGCGCCCTGTTCGGACCGGCCACCGGCCTGTCCTGGGCGCTGTCGGTGGTGTTCCTCGTGCTCACCGTCCGGGCGCTGCTGGTGCGCTCGGCCTGGACCCGGATGCGCGCCGCCCGGATCGGTCGCGCACTGGCCCCGCAGGTCGCCCGGCTCCGCGAACGCCACCGCGGCGACGCCCGGGCACTGGCCGAGGCGACCGCCGCGCTGCACCGCACGCACGGCTCGTCGCCGGTCGCCGGGCTCGGGGTGGTGTTCCTGCAGATCCCGGTGTTCGTCGCGCTGCTGCACGTGCTGCGCTCGTTCAACCGGCCCGGCCTGACCTTCGAACAGAACGCCGCGCTCGCCAACTACGCCTTCCCGCCCGACCAGGTCGCCTCGTTCCTGCAGGCCCGGCTGTTCGGGGCGCCGCTGTCGGCGTGGCTGCGGATGCCCGCCGAGCAGCTCGCCGCGTTCGGCGGGACCCCCGTCGACGGGGCGGCGGTCGCCGCCGTCGTGGTGGTGCTGGCCGTGCTCGCCGCGGTCTGCACCCACCTCAGCATGCGCTACGCCCGGGTCGACCCGGGTGCCGTGCCGCAGGGCACAACCCGGATCCTCGCGGCCCTGCCCTGGATCGCGCCGGTCGGTGTCCTCGCCGGTGGGCTGCTCTACCCGGCGCCGGTCGCGCTGCTGCTCTACTGGATGACCGGCAGCGTCGCGACCCTGGTCCAGCAGCTCGTGCTCACCCGGCTGCTCGACCGCAGGCCACCGGTCGTCGTCGCCCCGCCGGCGCCGGAACGCAGCCGGGCGCCACGGCCGGGCGCCAAGCCGGTGCGCCGCCGCGCCGCCGGCGCCCGCCGCCGGGCCGCCGTCACCGAGAGCGCAGCGCCAGGTAGAGGTCGACGCGGTCGGTGAACGAGGACGGGTCCCGCCCGGTCAGCTCCGCCACCCGGCCGATCCGGTACCGGACGGTGTTGACGTGCAGGTGCAGCCGGGCCGCGGTCCGGTTCCAGGACCCGGACTCGTCGAGGAACACCTCCAGGGTCTCCACCAGCCCGGTGCCCGACCGCGCGTCGTGGTCGAGCACCGGGCGCCGAGGACCTGGGCGGCGAAGCCGCGCCGGACGTCGTCGGGGACCCCGGCCAGCAGCGCCACGTGCGAGGTGATCTCCCCGGCCCGCACCGAGGTCACCGGGCCGACCCGGGACGCCGCCAGTCCCGCGGCGTGCCCGGCCTCGGCGAGCGCACCCGACAGCGCCTCCGCCGTCGACGGCCGCGACACCCCGGCCGACAGCCGTCCGCCCGCCAGACCGGGGCCGAGCCGGTGCACCGCGCCCAGCACCACCTCGACCGGGTCCGGGGTGTCCGCACGCCCGGGCACCGCGACGACGGCGACCGCGTCGCCACCCAGCACCCCGACCGCGGCCGGGCCGGTGCCGACCAGCGCGTCGAGCAGCACGGTGTGCGCGGTGTCGGCCGGGTCCGCGACGCCCGAGGCACGCAGCACGACCACGGCGAGGGTCCCGTCCGGTTCCACCCCGGCCTGGCGCAGCCGCACCCGGGTCTCCGGCCGGTCGCCGGTGTCGGCGGCGATCCGGGCCAGTGCGTCGTCGGCGATCGGGCGAGCCACCGCCGCGCCCTCGCGGCGCCGGGACCGGTCCAGCGCGGCGATGGCGGCCAGCTCCCCGACGGCGTCGACGGCCTCGGTGCCCGCCTGTGCGGTGCCCGGCGGCAGCTGCGCGGCGACCAGCCAGCCGGTGGCCCGTGCCGTTCCCGGTGCCGCGGGGACCACCAGGTGCGCGGCATCCTCCCGACCGGCCGGGACGGTCACCGGCAGCCGGCCCGCGGTGAGGAACCCGGCGACGACGGCGTCGCGCTCGGCGTCGGGCAGGGCCGGCCCGGCCAGGAGGCCGCCCGCGGCGGTGAGCACCCGGCAGACCAGGCCGGTGCCCGCCGAGACCGACCCGGCCAGCTCGGCCAGCTCCGCGCCGCCGGCGAACGCGGCGAGCAGCCGCCGGTGCCGGCCCAGGGTGTGGGCGAGCCGGTCCCCGCGGGCCGCGGACAGCGCCCCGATCACCACCTCGGTCACGGCGCCGAACGACACGTCCACCGGGACCGCGATGAGGACGAGGTCGTGGCGGCGGCAGGCGTCGACGACGTCGGCCGGGATGTCGCCGAACACGGCCTCGCCGGCCACCAGCGCCGCCGCCCCGGACCGGGCGACGGCCGCGACGAACCGCTCCGAGTCCGCGGGTGTCCGTCGCCACACCAGCCCGGACACCACCAGCTCGCCGCCGCCCAGGTAACGCGACGGGTCGGGCAGGTCGGTCGGGTACACCCAGCGCACGGACCGGTCCAGATCGGCCGCCGAGCCGTGCAGGACCCGCAGCCGCAGCTCCGGTCGCGCGACCAGCTCCGAGAGCAGCATGGGAGGAACCTACAACTCGGTGCACCCGCTGGGACCCCGATTCGTCACAGTGGTGCCTTCTCCTGGTGACCGTCACACGGTGCACTGGGGTCCATGCAGCAGCCGAACGCCGGGCGGGCCGCCAGCCGGGTCGCCAGCCGGATCGCCATCGAGGGTGCCCACGTCGTCACCGTCAGCGGGGAGGAGATCCCCGGCGGGCACGTCGTCGTCGAGGGGGAACGGATCGCCGCCGTCGGGCCCGGCCCCGCCCCGGCGGGGTCCTACGACCGCAGGGTGGACGCCCGCGGCTGCCTGCTCACTCCGGGGCTGGTCAACACCCACCACCACCTCTACCAGTGGGTGACCCGTGGACTCGCCGTCGACCACACGCTGTTCGAGTGGCTGACCACGCTCTACCCGGTGTGGGCCGGCATCGACGAGCACGCCGTGCACACCGGCGCCACCGGGGCGCTGTCGGCGCTCGCGTTGTCGGGATGCACGACCACCACCGACCACCACTACGTCTTCCCCCGGGAGGGCGGCGACGTGCTCGGCGCCGAGATCCGGGCCGCCCAGCAGGTGGGCCTGCGGTTCCACCCGACCCGCGGGTCGATGGACCTGGGGCGCAGCGCGGGCGGGCTGCCGCCGGACCACGTCGTCTCCGACCGCGACGAGATCCTCGCCGCCTCCGCCGACGCCGTCGCCCGCTGGCACGACCCGTCACCGGGGTCGATGCTGCGGATCGCGCTGGCCCCCTGCTCGCCGTTCTCGGTGACACCGGAGCTGATGCGGGAGTCCGCGACGCTGGCCCGCGAGCTCGGCGTGCGGCTGCACACCCACCTCGCCGAGACCGACGACGAGGAGGCGTACTGCCGGGAGCGCTTCGGTGCCACGCCCACCGAGTACGTCGCCGACCTGGGCTGGACCGGGCCCGACGTGTGGTTCGCCCACACCGTGCACCTCGACGACGAGGCGGTGAAGTCCATCGGCGCCACCGGCACCGGCGTCGCGCACTGCCCCACCTCCAACGGCCGTCTCGGCGCCGGCATCGCGCGGGTCCGCGATCTCGTCGACGCCAGCGCCCGGGTCGGGATCGGCGTGGACGGCGCCGCCTCCAACGAGGGCACCCACCTGCTGGAGGACGTCAAGCACGCCGTCCTGTTCGCCCGCGCCGCGGGCGGCCCCCGCGCCCTGTCGGTGCGCGAGGCCCTGGAGCTCGGCACGCTCGGCGGCGCCCGGGTGCTCGGTCGCGAGGACGAGATCGGGTCGATCGAGACCGGGAAGCTCGCCGACCTCGCGCTGTGGCGCCTCGACGGGTTCCGGCACCGCGACGTCGCCGACCCGGTCGCCGCCCTCGTCCTGGGCACCCCGCCGCCGCTGGAGCTGCTGCTGGTGCACGGCCGCCCGGTCGTGGAGAAGGACACGGTCCTCACCGTCGACACCGACGCCGTCGCCGCCGAGTGCGCCGCGGTGCACCGCGACCTCGTCTCGCGGGCCGGGTGAGCGGATGGATCTGCACACCGTCACCGGGTTCCGGCGCGCCCGCGAGCGCGCCGACCTGGCGCTGGCGCCGGGGGAACGGATCCTCGCCGGCGGGACCTGGCTGTTCTCCGAGCCGCAGCCCGGCGTCACCGGCCTGGTCGACCTGACCACGATGGGCTGGGAGCCCCTGGAGCCGCTGCCCGACGGCGGCCTGTCGGTGGCGGCGACCTGCCCGATCGCCGACCTCGCCGGGTACGGGGAGCGCACCGGGGCCCCGCTGTTCGCCCAGTGCGCGCACGCCCTGCTGGCGTCGTGGAAGATCTGGCACACCGCGACCGTCGGCGGGAACGTGTGCCGTGCCTACGCCGCCGCCGGGATGGTCGCGCTCGCCGCGACGCTCGACGGCGTCGCCGTCGTCTGGACCCCCGACGGCGACGAGCACCGGGTCCCGGTCGCGACGCTCGTCACCGGGAACGGCACCACCGCGCTGCGCCCCGGCGAGGTCCTGCGCGCGGTCGAGCTGCCCGGTGCCGCACTGCGCGCCCGCACCGCCTTCCGCAAGATCGCACTCGCCGAGCTCGGCCGCTCCGGCGCCGTGCTCACCGGGCGGGTCGACACCGCGCGCGACGGCGGCGCGGCCACGTTCGTGATCACCGCCGCGACCGAGGCACCCACCGTCCTGCGCTACCCGGCCGGTGTGCCCGACCCGGACCGGCTGCGCGCCGACGTCGACGCCGTCGACGGCTGGTACACCGACCCGCTCGGTTCCGCGGACTGGCGCCACGGGGTCAGTGCGGTGCTGCTGGAGCAGATCCGGGAGGAGCTGTCGTGAAGCTGCACATCAACGACACCGAGCTGGAGGCCGAGCCCGCCCCGGGGCAGTGCACCCGCACGTTCCTGCGCGAGCACGGGCACCTGGAGGTGCGCAAGGGCTGCGACGCCGGGGACTGCGGTGCCTGCACCGTCCTGCTCGACGACCGGCCCGTGCACTCCTGCCTGATCCCCGCCCAGCGTCTCGACGGCGCGCGGGTCACCACCGTCGCCGGGCTGGCCGGGCCGGACGGGGAGCTGCACCCGGTGCAGCAGGCGTTCGTGGAGAAGTTCGGCTACCAGTGCGGGTTCTGCACGGCCGGGCAGATCGTCACCGCGTCCGCCCTGACCGCCGAGGACCTCGACGACCTGCCGCGGCGGATGAAGGGCAACCTGTGCCGCTGCACCGGCTACCGCAGCATCCGGGAGGCGATCGAGACCGGCGTCCGTCGTGGGTGCGCCGTCGACGGTCCCCGCGCCGCGGAGGGCACGGTCGGCTGCTCGGCCCGGCCCCCGGCGGCCGAGCGCATCGTCACCGGTGCCGAGCCGTTCACCTTCGACGTCGACCTCACCGGTGCCCTGCACCTGCGGATCCTCGGCTCCCCGCACGCCCACGCCCGGATCCGGTCGATCGACGCCACCGCCGCACGGGCCGCGCCGGGCGTCGCGCTGGTGCTGACCCACCACGACGTGCCGGACCTGCGGTACTCCACCGCCCGGCACGAGCACCGCACCGACGACCCCGACGACACCCGGATGCTCGACGACGTCGTCCGGCACGTCGGGCAGCGGGTCGCGGCCGTCGTCGCCGAGACCCCGGCGCAGGCGGAGGCCGCCTGCGCCCTGATCGCCGTCGACTACGAGGTGCTGCCCGCCGTGCTGGACCCGGAGGCGGCCCGCCTGCCCGGCGCGCCGCTGGTGCACCCGGACCGGACCCCGGCCGACCGCGTCGACGAGGCGTCCCGCAACGTCGTGCTGGCCCTGCACGGCGGACACGGCGGTGACGTCGACGCCGCGCTCGCCGGGTCCGCGCACACCGTCACCGGCACCTGGCGCACCAGCCGCGTCTCCCACGCCCAGCTCGAGTGCCACGGGGCCATCGGCTCCCTCGACGGCGACGGGCGGCTCGTCGTCCGCGCGGGGACCCAGGTCCCGTTCCTCACCCGCGCCGAGCTCGCCCGCGTGCTCGACCTCGACCCCGACCGGGTCCGGGTGCACACCGCGCGGGTCGGCGGCGGGTTCGGCGGCAAGCAGGAGATGTTCGCCGAGGACCTCGTCGGGCTCGCGGTGCTGCGGACCGGGCGCACCGTCGTCCACGAGTTCACCCGGACCGAGGAGTTCACCCGCACCGCACTGCGCCACCCGATGCGGGTCGCGGTCACCCTCGGCGCCGACGACGACGGCCGGCTCACCGCGATGAAGCTCGACGTCCTGTCCGACACCGGCGCCTACGGCAACCACTCCCGCGGGGTGCTGTTCCATGGCGTCGCCGAGTCGGTCAGCGTCTACAACTGCCCCGTGAAGCACCTCGACGCCGAGGTCGTCTACACGAACAACGTCCCCAGCGGCGCGTTCCGCGGCTACGGCCTGGGCCAGGTGATGTTCGCCGTCGAGTCCGCGATGGACGAGCTGGCGATCGTCACCGGCCTCGACCCGTTCGACCTGCGGCGGCGCAACATGGTCCGCGCCGGGGACCCGCTGCACGTCGCCCACCACGGCGATCCCGAGCACGACCTGCACTGGACCAGCTACGGCATGGACCAGTGCCTCGACCTCGTGCAGGACGCACTGGCCGACGGCAGCGGCGACCCCGTGCCGGAGGGCCCGACGTGGCGCGTCGGCGAGGGCACCGCCCTGGGCATGATGACGACGATGGCCCCGTTCGGGCACGCCGCCACCACCACGGTGACCCTGCTGCCCGGCGGGCGCTACCGGCTCGGTGCCGGCACCGTCGAGTTCGGCAACGGCACCACGACCACCCATCGCCAGGTCGTCGCGACCGTGCTGGGGACGACCGCGGACCGGGTCGACGCCCACCACGGCGACACCGACGCCTGCGGCTACGACACCGGGGCGTTCGCCTCGGCGGGCACCACCGTCGCGGGCAAGGCCCTGCACGCCGCGGCCACCGCGCTGCGGGCCCGCATCCTCGCGGTGACCGGCGGCGGAGAGCTGCACGCCGACGGCGTCACGACCCCCGACGGCGAGTGGTCCCTCGACGAGGTGCTGGCCGCCGCGTCGTCGCCGGGGGGACTGCCCGCGACGGGGGAGGAGCCCGGCACCGCGCGGGCGATCACCGCGAACTGCCACGGCGTGCGGGTCGCGGTGGACACCGCCACCGGCGAGGTCCGGGTGCTGCGCTCGGTGCAGGCCGTCGACGCCGGCACCGTCCTGAACCCCGAGCAGCTGCGCGGGCAGGTGGAGGGCGGTGCCGCGATGGGGCTGGGCAGCGCGCTCTACGAGGAGGTGTACGTCGGGGAGTCCGGGGAGATCCTCAACCCGGTGTTCCGCACGTACCGGGTGCCGCAGATGGCCGACGTCCCGGTCACCGAGGTGCGCTACGCCCGGACCCACGACGCGCTGGGCACCTACGGCGCGAAGTCGATGAGCGAGGCGCCCTACAACCCGGTGGCGCCCGCGGTCGCGAACGCGATCCGCCGGGCGCTGGGGGTGCGGCCGTACCACCAGCCGTTCAGCCGCGACCGGGTGTGGCGGCTGGCGACCGGTGGCACGGCGCCGTGAGCTGCGTGGTCAGCCGCGGCGGCGGGCGTGCTCCAGCAGCGCGGTCGCGGTGCGCCTGCCCAGCTCGTTCGCGGCCAGGGGGCTGTCACCGGTGATGACGTTGCGGTCGGTGGTGCAGCGGCCGGTCATGTCGTCGTTGACCACGCGGACGCCCTCGTCCTGGCGTGCCTTGCCGAGCAGCCACGGCATCTCGCCGGGCAGGTAGCCGATGTCGATGTTGGCGCCGGCGTCCAGTGCGTCGGGGAACACGCACATCTCGTAGCCCTCGAAGACCGACCGGCCGCGGCCGATGCGGGTGGAGAGGAACGCCGCGGGCCCGTGGCACAGCGACACCACGAGCCGGTCGGTGCGCATGGCCCACTCCAGGGTGTCGCGGACGTCGGTGGAGAACGGCAGCCCGGACAGCGCACCGTGCCCTCCCGGGACGAACACCGCCAGGTAGTCCGAGTCCTCGCCCAGCTCGCGGTCGACGACCTCGGCCAGCGACTTCGGGGCCCGCCACTGCGCGAGCAGCTTCTCGCGGGCGCTGGCGACCGCCTCGTCCTCGCCGGGGTAGGCCCACCACTCGAACTTCGCCGGGTTGCCGGTGAGCGTCGCGATCTCGACGCCGAACCCGGCCTCCAGCACGTGGTGCAGGGGGAGCAGGGTCTCCACCGGGTGGTTGCCGGTGGAGAAGAAGGTGCCGTTGCCCATGCGCAGGTAGCGCTCGTCGGTGGCCAGGACGAGCACCTTCCAGCGGCCGCCGGACCAGGCGCGCCGCTCGGTGGCGAGACCGTCGAAGTCCGTCCTCGGCGCGGTGTAGGCGTCCAGCGAGTACGGCGACGGGAAGTACGCATCGTGCTCCGCCGGGTCCGCGGTCGGATCCTTGCTGAGCGTGCTGTCGGACATCGGGGTGCCTCCGGGTCGTTCGTGCGGTGCCCCAGCGGCCTACCCCCGCCCGGTGCCCGCGAACCGCGCCGCCGGACCCCGCCGTGGGAAGGACGGTGCGTGCGGTGAACGGTGGCGGGCGACGTCGTCCGGGTCAGAAGTCGTGGCTCGCCTCCGGCGGTGCCCCGGTGATCCGCTGCAGGTGCACCCGGCGGGCGAGCCGGATCACCGGTCGGATCATCAGCTCGATCGAGCCGAGGAGGAACAGCCAGGTCCCCGCGTAGCTGGTGGCCTCGGAGAAGAACAGCACGCTGCCGATCACGAACCACAGCGCCACCAGGATGTCGTTGACGATGCTGAGCACCTCGTAGCGCTTCCGGACGACGAGCTCCTCGTGCCCGATGGTGAACGTCAGCGGTCGGTCGTGCGGGGTCGGTCCCATGCCGTGGTGGGTACCCCCTCGACCGGCCGTCCGCACGCCGGGAAGGGTGAGCACGTGCACACGACGCCCCAACGCCGGATCGGCACCGGCGACGCCGTCGTCCTCGGGATCGGGTCCATGCTGGGCGCCGGGGTGTTCGCGGTCTTCGGGCCCGCCGCGGCCGTCGCCGGGACCGCCCTGCTGCCCGCGCTCGCCGTGGCCGGCGCGGTCGCGGTCGCCAACGCGATGTCCTCGGCGTGGCTCGCCGCCCGCCACCCCGAGTCCGGTGGGGCCTACGTCTACGGCCGCCGCCGGCTGGGGGAGACGTGGGGGTTCCTCGCCGGGTGGGCGTTCGTCACCGGCAAGACCGCGTCGTGCGCCGCGATGGCCCTCACCCTGGGCTCCTACGCCTGGCCGGACAACGCCCGCGCGGTCGCGGCGGCGGCGGTGGTCGCGATGGTCGCGGTGAACCTGCGTGGCGTCACCCGCACCGCGCTCGCCACCCGGGTCCTGGTCGGGTGCACCCTCGCGGCGCTGACGGCGGTGGTCGTCGCCGCGTTCTCCCGCCCCGCCGTCGCCGCGCCGCTGCAGGGCTGGGCCGACGCCGGTCCGCTCGCGGTGCTGCAGGCCGCCGGGCTGCTGTTCTTCGCCTTCGCCGGGTACGCCCGGATCGCGACGCTCGGCGAGGAGGTCCGCGACCCCGCACGCACCATCCCACGGGCGATCCCGCTCGCGCTCGGCCTGGTGCTGGTGGTCTATGCGGTGGTCGCCGTCGCCGCGCTGCGGGCCGCCGGGCCCGACGCGCTCGCGGCGTCCGCGGCCCCGCTGGCCACCGCGGCCGGGGACGGGACGGCACCCCTGGTGCGCATCGGGGGCGCCGTCGCGTCGGCCGGGGTGCTGCTCGCGCTGGTCGCCGGGGTGGGGCGCACCGTGCTGGCCATGGCCCGGGACCGGGAGCTGCCGGGCGCACTCGCCGCGGTCCACCCGCGGTTTGCGGTGCCGCACCGCGCCGAGCTCGCCGTCGGCGCGGTCGTGCTGCTGCTGGTGGTCACGGCCGCTCCGGTCACCGCGATCGGCCTGTCCGGGTTCGCGGTGCTGCTGTACTACGCCGTCGCCAACGCCGCAGCGCTCACCCTGCACCGCGACCGGCCGTGGCGCCGCGCCCTGTCGGGGTTCGGGCTGCTCGGCTGCGTGGTGCTCGCGACGCTGCTGCCGCCGGTGTCGGTGCTGGCCGGGGCCGTGGTCCTGGCGGCCGGGACGACGGTGCGGGCGCTCGTACGGGCCGTGCGGGTCCGCCGTGGCGGCACCTCCACCGGCGACGACCGGACGGATCCCGTCGGACGCTGAGCCGCGGACGCCCCGCCCGCGGTGGCCCCGGGCCCGCTCGGTCCGCCGCGACCGTTCCCCCGCCCGCCCCGGCCCGGCCCCGGCAGGGCCCGGCCCCGACGGAGGCTGCTCCGGTCGTGGGCGGCCGGGCTCAGCAGCGGCGGTGCTCGTCGGCGCCGTCGCGCAGGACGGCGAGGATGCGGGCCAGCTCGGCGCGGTCGTCGTCGGACAGCCGCGCGAACAACGCCTCGGCCCCGTCGGCCCGTGCGGCCCGCACGTCGCGCGCGGTCGCCGCGCCCGCGTCCGTGACCCGCACCAGCACCGCCCGCCGGTCCGCCGGGTCGGTCGCCCGTTCGACGAGCCCGAGTCCGGCCAGCGCGTCGACGACCTCGGTCGCCGACCGCGGCGTGATCCGCAGGTGCCCGGCCAGCGTGCCCGGGCGCATCTCGCCGTGCCGGACCAGCGTGCCCAGCGCCCGCGCCTGCGACGGCGTCAGACCCCAGGCCGCCAGCCGCTCGGCCGAGGCGTGGCGCAGCGAGCGCGCCACCGACCAGAACGCGTCGACGAGGTCGCCGCGCGACTGGCTGGGTGGTTCCCGGTCCGGCACGGGAACAGACTAGCGCAGGACGCTGTTGCTGCCTCATAGTGAGGCAACCACAGTAATTGGCCCGGAGGAGACCCCTTGGACACCCGACCCCCGAACCGGCCCGGACGGCCGGACACCCGCACCGCCACCCCCGAGGAACGGGAGCAGGCGCGCGCGGTCTCGCTGCGCCGCATCGGCGCACTGTTCGCCCCGCACCGGGGCCCGCTCACGGTCGTCGTCGTGACGATCGTGGCGTCCTCGATCGTGGGAATGGCCTCGCCGTTCCTGCTCCGCGAGGTCATCGACGTCGCCCTGCCCGAGCGCGACGTCACCCTGCTCGCCTGGCTGGCCGCGGGCATGGTCGCGGTCGCCGCGGTCACCGCCGCCCTCGGCGTCGCCCAGACCTGGATCTCCACCCGCATCGGGCAGGAGGTCATGCACGGCCTGCGCACCGGCGTCTTCGCCCACCTGCAGCGCCAGAGCCTGGCGTTCTTCACCCGCACCCGCACCGGGGAGGTGCAGTCGCGGATCACCAACGACATCGGCGGCATGCAGTCGGTGGTCACCAGCACCGCCACCTCGGTCGCGTCGAACCTGACCACCACCGTCGCCACCCTGGTCGCGATGACCGCGTTGTCCTGGCAGCTCACCCTGGTGTCCCTGGTCGTGCTGCCCCCGGCGATCCTGCTGACCCGGCGGGTCGCCCGCACCCGCCGCGCGATCACCGCGGCCCAGCAGCGCGAGCTCGCCGACCTGAGCGTCGCGGTCGAGGAGAACCTGTCCGTCGACGGGATCGCCCTGTCCAAGACCCTGGGCAGTGGCCCGGAGCTGAGCCGCCGGTTCGCCGAGTCCTCGTCCCGGCTGATCGGGCTGGAGCTGCGCTCCCAGCTCGCCGGACGCTGGACGATGGCCGTCACCCAGGTCGTGTTCGCCGCCGTCCCGGCCGCCATCTACCTCGCCGCCGGGCTGCCGTTCGCCGCCGGGACGATGAGCATCGGCACCCTGGTGGCGTTCACCGCGCTGCAGGGCGGGCTGTTCCGCCCGGTCATGGGCATGCTGAGCGGCGGCGTGCAGATCGTCGCCTCGCTGGCGCTGTTCGAGCGGATCTTCTCCTACCTCGACCTGACCACCGACGTGCCCGAGCCCGAGCACCCCGTCGCCGTCGACCACGACCGCGTCCGCGGGCACGTGCGGATCGAGGGCGTCACCTTCGTCTACCCGGGCAGCGACGCCGCCGCCGTCGCCGGCATCGACCTCGACGTCCCCGCCGGCACCACGCTGGCCCTGGTCGGGGAGACCGGGTCGGGCAAGACCACCCTGGCCGGGCTCGTGTCCCGGCTGCACGACCCGACCGCGGGCCGGGTGACCATCGACGGGATCGACCTGCGCGACATGGCCGCGGCCGACCTGACCCGGATCGTCGGCGTCGTCGGGCAGGACACCTACCTGTTGCACGCCACCGTGCGGGAGAACCTGCGCCACGCCCGCCCGGACGCCACCGACGCCGAGATCGAGGCCGCCGCCCGCGCCGCGCAGGTCCACGACCTGATCGTCTCGCTGCCCGAGGGCTACGACACCGTCGTCGGCTCACGCGGGCACCGGTTCTCCGGCGGGGAGAAGCAGCGGATCGCGATCGCCCGCACGCTGCTGCGCGACCCGAAGGTGCTGGTCCTCGACGAGGCCACCAGTGCGCTGGACACCCGTACCGAGCGGGCGGTGCAGGCCGCGTTCGACGCGCTGGCCCACGGCCGCACGACGATCACCATCGCGCATCGGCTCACGACCGTGCGCGACGCCGACCGGATCGCCGTCGTCGACCACGGCCGGATCGTCGAGTCCGGCAGCCATGACGAGCTGCTCGCCGACGCGGGCCGCTACGCCGCGCTCGCCGCGGTGTGAGGGACGGCGCCGGCCTACGCCACGCCCGGCGCCGTCACGACCTCGATGAGCCGGGGGCCGTCGTCGGCGAAGGCCTCCTTCAGCGCCGCCGCGGCGGAGGCGGCGTCCCGCACCGACACCGCGGGCACGCCGTAGCCCTCGGAGATCCGCACGAAGTCGATCCCGGGGACGTCCAGGCCCGGTGTCTCCCCGGTGCCCAGCAGCTCGGCGAAGCCGCGCAACGCACCGTAGGTCCCGTTGCGCAGGATCACGACGACCACCGGCACCCGGTACTGCGCCGCCGTCCAGAGCGCGGTGATGCCGTAGTTGGCGGACCCGTCGCCGACGAGTGCGACCACCCGTCGCGCGTCGCCGTGCGCCAGCTGCGCGCCGACGGCGGCGGGCAGCCCGAACCCGAGACCGCCGGACGCGGGGAACAGGTAGCTGCCCGGCTCGGTCAGGTCGGCCTGGGTGACGAAGTCGTCGATCGTCGAGGTGGACTCGCACACGTGCACGGTCCCGGCCGGCGCCGCGTCGCGGACCAGCGCGAACAGCTGCTGCGGCGGGACGTGGTCCGCGGCGCCCTGCGGGGCGGGCGGTGCGGGCCGGGGCGGCAGCGGCGCCCGCCCCGAGGCGGGCACCCGCCCGGCGAGCGCGGCCAGCGCCGGACCGACCGGGCCGACCCAGGCCTCGCCCATCGGGGCCCGCGCGGCCTCGGCCGGATCAGCGGTCAGGTGCAGCAGCCGGGAGCCCGCCGGCAGCAGGTCACCGGGGACCCACTGGTGGTAGCGGAACACCGGCGCACCCGCGACGAGCACGACGTCGTGCCCGGCCAGCCGGTCGGACACGTCGCGCACCGACGCCGGGAGGATCCCGCGGAACGCCGGGTGCCGGGTCGGGAACGGACACCGCGACGCCGACGGCGCGATCCACACCGGGCAGGCGAGCCGCTCGGCCAGGGCGACGGCGTGGCCGTTCGCCCGGTCCGCGTCGACCTGCGGACCCAGCACCAGGACCGGGTTCGCCGCCCCGGCCAGTGCCCCGGCCAGCTCGGCGACCGCCCGTTCACCCAGCTGGGCGGCGGTGGTCGTGCGTCGCGACGGCAGGTGCGCGGCGTCCGGGCCGGCCTCGCGGGACCAGTCGTCGTAGGGGATCGAGAGGTAGACCGGGCCCCGTGGCGCCAGCAGCGCGGTGTGCACCGCCTGGGACAGCGCCCGCGGGACGTCCTGGGCCGACGCGGGCTCGGCGGAGTACTTGACCAGCGGACGCGGCAGGGCGGCCGCGTCCACATTGGTCAGCATGACCTCCTGGCCGACGGTGGACCGCACCTGCTGGCCCGCGGTGAGCACGAGCGGGGAGTGGGAGTAGACGGCGTTGGTGAGCGCGCCCATCGCGTTGCCCGACCCGGACGCCGCGTGCAGGTTGACCAGGGCCGGGCCGCCGGAGGCCAGGGCGTAGCCGTCGGCCATGCCCAGCACCGCGCCCTCGTGCAGACCCAGCACGTAGCGCACCCCGTCGGGCATCGCCGCCAGGAAGGGCAGCTCATTGGAGCCGGGGTTGCCGAACACGGTGTCGATGCCGTGGGCGGTCAGCACCTGCCAGCCGGCTTCACCGACGGTCGTCATGGGGCTCCTCGGGTCGCGGAACCCCACCGTAGGTCGCCTCAGCGGCGCGCGGCGACCCGCTCGTCGTGGGCACTGCGGCGCAGGTGGGCGACGACCAGCGGCCGGACGGCCAGCGCGGCGGCGGCCAGGACCAGGGTGACGGAGGTGGGGGCCAGCGACACCGAGACGATCGTGGCGACGGCCAGCAGGACCATCAGCACCCCGGCGAGCACGACCGCGCGCACCTCGGTCGTCCGCGACTGCGGAGCGGCTCGGAACATGGCGTCCACCTCCTGGTCGGCGCCCGTGCCACCGACTCGCACAGTACGCCCCGAACCCTGGAGTTCGGTCCGGCTAACTCTACGCCTCGGCGCGCCTGAACAACAGCGTCGGGTCGCCACGGGATCGGTGATCACCTATCGTGCACGCAGCGTCACGCCCGCCGGGGGACCGAGGGGACGCCATGACGGGGGTGATGTGTGACCGCACCGGTACGGGTCCCGCACCGACACGTGCTGACCGTGCCGGTCAGCGATGAGCAGCTCGCCGAGGACGTCGCCGCGTTCCTGGCCGAGGGGCTCGCGGCGGGGGAGCGGGTCGTCTACCTCGACGACGACACCGCAGGTCTGGTCCTCTCCCGCCTGACCGACGACGGCGTCGACGTCACCGGCCCGCTGCGTTCCGGGCAGTTCCGGCTCGTCCCGGGCGAGGTCACCCGCGCCGCCCTGCGCGGCCCGCTCGAGGAGCTGACCGGGCTGGTGGCGCACCACCTCACCTCCGCCCTGGACGACGGCTGGGCGGGGCTGCGGGTCAGCGGCCAGACCGACCACGGCCTGCGCCGGCCCGGCGGGCAGGTGCTCGACGAGTACGACCGCAGGCTCGACGACGCCGTCCGCGACCAGCCGCTGCGCGTGCTGTGCGTCTACGACCACCTGCGCTACCCCGACGATCTCATCGCGACGATGCGCGCCCGGCACCCCGCCGAGCTGACCGCCACCCCGCTCCACGACGACAGCCTGCTGCGCGTCACCGAGACCGGGCCGGCCCGGATCCGGCTGGCCGGCGAGGTCGACCACGCCAACCGCCCCCAGGTCCGCCGCGTGCTGGCCGGACTGATCGACCAGGTCGTGCGCGGCGACGTCGGGGAGGGCACGCTGACCGCGGACCTGTCCGCGCTGCGGTTCGTCGACGTCGCCGGTGCGGTCAGCCTCGTGCACGCCGCCGACGAGCTCCCGGCCAGTGTGCGGCTGCAGCTGGTGAACCTCCGCCCCGGCGTGGCCCGGCTCCTCGAACGCTGCGGTGCGGGGTTCGCCCCGCAGCTGGAGATGAGCATCCGCGAGCGGCACGCCCTGCGCCCCGCCGAGGCGCTGGACCTCGCGGCGGGCGCGGCCCAGCGAGCGGACCGGTCCACGCCCGGCGCCGACACCGCGGCCGCGATCTGACCGACCGGCCCGGGCCCCGGGATCCGGTGGCCTCAGCGCGTGTCGAGTGCGTGGAAGGACTCCACGAGCCGCCCGGGCGGGAACCCGGCCCGCTTCGCCAGCGACGCGGACCACTGCCCGATCATGTCCTCCAGGTCGGTCATGTGGGCGGTCTGGCTCTCGTGCGCGCGCAGCGCCGCGATCTTCACGTCGATGGTGTCGGTGATGTCGACGTGCCGCGCCCCCTCCGGGTCGTCGGCCGGGGCCGGGCCCATGATCCACACCTCGCCGACCGTGTGCGCCTCGTACCCGGCCTCGGCCAGCTCGGGGAAGGCGTAGGGATTGCGCGCGTCGGGGTAGACCGCGCACAGGGCGGCCTCGCCGGTCGCGGTGTGGTCGGGGTGGCTGCCGTACATGCTGCGCAGGTCGCGCACCGGCTGCGGCACGAGGACCCGGTCCGGGCGGACCTGCCGGATCACCCGCGCCAGGTCGCGGCGCAGCTCCAGGGTGACGGTCAGCCGCCCGTCGGGGTGGCCGAGGAACACCAGGTCGGAGACGCCCACCACGGCGGCCGCGGCGGTCTGCTCGGCCCGGCGGATGCCCGCGATGTCGCTGCGCGGCACGGCGGGGTCGAACCCGCCCGCGTCGCCGTCGGTCACCAGGCAGTAGGTCACCGCGACGCCGGCCGCGGTCCACACCGCGACGGTGCCGCTGCAGGAGAAGTCGATGTCGTCGGGGTGCGCGGCGATCACCAGCACGCGCTCCACCCCCGTGTGCGCGCGGTCGTCGGCCGCCGTGCGCTCGTCCTCGGTCGCAGTCACCCGGTCATCCTGGGTCACGCGCCCGGGGCGGTCACCGGCAGGACCCCTCCACGGGCGCCGTCCGATTCCGGGATGAACGTCGGCCGCGTGCGTGCCAGGCTGCCGGAGTGATCACCACCCCGATCGGGCCCGAGCTGCTGCACGGCGTCCTCGACGCCGTCGACGGCGAGCGGGGCCTGCTCCCGCAGCGGCTCCCCGCCCCCGCCCGCGCCCGCAACGGCGACCCGCAGCTGGCCGGGGCGCAGAGCCAGCCGTCCGGGGTCCGTGTCGTGTTCCGCACCGCCGCGCGGACGGTCGAGCTGGAGACCCTGCGCACCCGGGTCGGGCTCGTCGGAGCCCCGCTACGGCCCGACGGCGCCTACGACCTGCTCGTCGACGGCCGGCCGATGGGCAGTGCCACGACCTCCGGCGGGAAGCTCCTCATGACCGACCCGGCGACCGGACAGGTCACGGTCACCGGCGGCGCGCCCGGCCCGGTGCGGTTCACCCTGCCCGGCCACGACACGCTCGTCGAGATCTGGCTGCCGCACAACGAGATCACCGAGGTCGTCGCGCTGCGCACCGACGCGCCGGTCGCCGTCGTCCCGCCCGGTGGGCGCCCGGTGTGGCTGCACCACGGGAGCTCGATCAGCCAGGGCAGCAACGCCGCGGGCCCCAGCACCACCTGGCCGGCGCTCGCCGCCCGCACCGCCGGCGTCGAGCTGGTCAACCTGGGGTTCTCCGGCAGCGCGATGCTGGACCCGTTCGTCGCCCGCGCGCTGCGCGACACCCCGGCCGCGATGATCAGCGTCAAGATCGGGATCAACATCGTCAACGCCGACCTCATGCGCCGGCGCGCCTTCGCCCCCGCCGTGCACGGGTTCCTCGACACGATCCGCGACGGGCACCCGGACACCCCGCTGCTGGTGGTGTCGCCGGTGCTGTGCCCGATCCACGAGCACACCCCGGGCCCGGGGGCGCCGGAGGTCGTCGACGGGCGGCTGCTGTTCCGCGCGACCGGCGACCCGGCCGGGGTCGCGGCGGGGCAGCTGACGCTGTCGGTGATCCGCGAGGAGCTGGCCCGGATCGTGGCCGACCGCACCCCGGAGGACCCGGCACTGGCCGCCCTCGACGGCCGGGAGCTCTACGGCGAGGACGACGCGGCCGAGCTGCCGCTGCCCGACCGGCTGCACCCGTGTCCGGAGGCGCACGTGCGGATGGGGGAGCGGTTCGCCCGGCTGGCGTTCGGTGCGGGGGGTGCGTTCCACGCGGCGGCGCGTTCCACACCGCGAACCGCGGGCCCCGCCTGACCGGTGACCGGCCGGGGGGCCCGCGGGAACGGGCTCAGTTGCCGTCCTGGTCCAACTGCCCCTCGAGGCGGCCCTCGAAGTCCTGCTGGCACTGCGCGATCGCGGACTGGTCGTCGCCGGCCTGCTGCACACAGCTGACGTACTCGCTGCCGCCGACCTGGTTGAACACGCTCACGCCGAACGCGACGACGGCGATCGCGATGACGATGCCGACGACGCCGAGGACGAGCCCGGCGATCGCGACACCGCGGTTGGTGGCGGCGCCCTTGGACGCCCGGCTGATCCCGAGGATGCCCAGCGCGACGGCGACGACACCGAACAGGGCGCCGATCAGGAAGAACCCGAGCAGCACGGCCAGGATGCCGAGCACCAGCGCGGCGATCCCGACGCCGTTGCGCGGTGGGGTCGCCGGCGCCCCGCCCTGCGGCCACCCCGGGGGCCCGGCGGCCGGTCGGTCCGGGTAGGCGGCCTGCTCGTGGCCCTGCGCGCCGTAGGGCTGCTGGCCGTACTGCTGGTCACCGTACTGCTGCTGGCCGTAGGGCTGTTGCCCGTACGGCTGCTGGCCGTACTGCTGCTGACCCTGCTGCTGTCCGCCGTAGGGCTGGGCGCCGGGGTGCTCGCCGTGGGGCTGCCCGTCGTAGGGCTGGTTCTGCCGGGTCGGCTGGTCCAGGTTGTTCGGGTCCTGCGGGTCCCCGGGCTGACCCGGGTACGGGGGTGGGCTGCTCACGCTCGTCCTCTCCTCACCGACGCACCGGGTGGTCCCCGATGCCGGCGGTGTCGTCCGGCGGAGTCGCCGTGACCGTCCTCGCCGTCGTGTCCGGTTCGATGATCCCCAGGTGCCCGTGTCCGGTCCAGGCAAAACACCCAGGGGAGCGGCGCGGAGACCCCGGTCGTGATGGGATCGGTGCCCGTGAGCGGCATCGACGAGATCGAGGAGTGGGCCCGGGCGCAGCGCCGGGTCGTCGACCTGGTGCGGGACCTGCCACCCGAGCGCACGGAGCTGGCCGTCCCGGCCTGCCCGGACTGGACGGTGCGCGACCTGTTCTCGCACATGGTCGGTCTGGGTGCCGACGTGGTGCGCGGCGACGAGCCCGACGACCACAACGAGGAGTGGACGAGCCGGCAGGTGCGGGAGCGGCGCGACCACGACATGGCCGCACTCGTCGCGGAGTGGGAGTCGCTGACCGGCCCGCTGCGCGACTGGATGGCGGCGAACACCACCCGCCCGCTCGGCGACGTGATCATCCACGAGCAGGACCTGCGCGGTGCGCTGCGCGAGCCCGGCGGGCAGCACACCCCCGGCCTCTACGCGGTCATGGACCGGTTCCTGGGCCGGTTCGCCGCCGCGCTCGGCGACCGGGCACCGATCGCGCTGATCGGCGACGGCCGCCGCTGGGTGTCTGCCGGCGACGAGGCGGGGGCCGCGGTCGTCGTGCGGGCCCCCGACTTCGAGCTGGCCAGGGCCCTGATGACCCGCCGGTCGGCGGCGCAGCTGCGGGCCTGGACCGAGCGCGGTGACGTCGAGCCGTACCTGGATGCGTTCGCCCTGCTCGGGCCGTTGCCCGACACCGACCTCACCGAGTCCTGACCGCGGTCGTCACCGAAGGGGCCGGCACCGGCCGGCACCGGTCAGCGCCGGTCAGTACCGTCGACGTGACACGGTCCTGACAGTGGGTCCAGACTGGGCCGGTGAGCGTGCACCCCACCCACCCCGTCCCCGCCCTCGACGACGCGCTGACCGCGCGCGCCGTCGACCGTGTGCGCCGCTGGACCGAGCGCACCGGCACCTCCCCGTCCACCGGCCCCGGCCGCGGTACCGACCCGACGCAGCGGCTGGCCGCGTTGATGCACGACCCCGCCGGGGTCGACTTCACCCTCCGCTTCGTCGACCGCGTGGCCCGTCCCGCCGACGACCGGGTCGCGGCCCGCGAGCTGGCCCGGCTCGCCGGGGCGGGCGCCGCACTGCCGGCGTTCGTCGCCGGTACCGACCGGCTGCTGCTGCGGGCCGGCGGCCGGCTGGTGGCGGCGCTGCCGCACGTCGTCGTGCCCGCGGCGCGGTCGCGGCTGCGCAGCCTGGTCGGGCACCTGATCGTCGACGCCGGCGGGCGGGGCCTGGACCGGCGGCTCGCCGCGGCCCGCCGCGACGGACACCGGCTGAACCTGAACCTGCTCGGCGAGGCGGTCCTCGGCCGCGACGAGGCCGACCGTCGCCTCGCCCGCACGATCGCGCTGGTGCGCCGGCCGGGCGTCGACCACGTCTCGGTGAAGGCGTCCTCGGTCGTCGCTCAGCTCGTGCCGTGGGACCTCGAGGGCAGCCGGGACCTGCTCGTGGACCGGCTGCTGCCGCTCTACCGGGCCGCCCGCGAGCACAGCGTGTTCGTGAACCTCGACATGGAGGAGTACAAGGACCTCCACCTGACCATCGCGCTGTTCACGACGCTGCTGGCACGCCCGGAGTTCCACGACCTGCCCGCCGGCATCGTCCTGCAGGCCTACCTGCCCGACTCCGTCGCCGCGCTCGACGAGCTCGGGGAGTTCGCCACCCGCCGCGCCGCCGCGGGCGGAGCCCCGATCAAGGTGCGTCTGGTGAAGGGCGCGAACCTGGCCATGGAACGGGTCGACGCCGAGCTGCACGACTGGCCGCAGGCCCCCTACGCCACCAAGGCCGAGGTCGACGCCAACTACGTCCGGCTCCTCGACCGCGGCATCGGTGGTCCGCACGCCGACGGGATGCGCCTGGGCATCGCGTCGCACCACCTCCACCACGTCGCGCTCGCCCTGGAACTGGCCGAGGCCCGCGGTGCCCGGCCCCAGCTGGACCTGGAGATGCTGCAGGGCATGGCACCCGCGTTCGCCGACGCCGTCGCGGGCGACCTGCCCGAGTCCGGACCGGGCTCGCAGCTGGTGCTCTACACCCCCGTCGTGCACCGCGGTGACTTCGACACCGCGGTGTCCTACCTGGTCCGACGGCTGGAGGAGAACGCCTCGCCGGAGGGGTACCTGTACACACTGTTCGCCCCCGACTCCGGCGGCCCGGCGAGCTACCAGGAGCGGTTCCTCGCCTCGGTACGCGACCGCGACGCCGTCGCCGCCACCCCGCGCCGCACCCAGGACCGCACCGTGTCCGCGCCGGTCGGTACCGACGGCCCGCTGCCGGGGGACCCCGTGCCGCCCGGGTTCCGCGCCGAGCCCGACACCGACCCGTCGCTGCCCGCGAACCGCGAGTGGGCCCGCCGCGCCGCGACGACCGTCGTCGCGCGCTCGGAGGTCCCGGTCGTCACCGACCCGGCCGCGGTCGACGCCGCGGTCGAGCGTGCCCGCACCTGCGGCTGGCGCGAGGTCCCCGCCGCGGAGCGGGCCGCGACGCTGCGCCGCGCCGCCCGCGCACTGGCCGCCGCCCGCGGGACGCTGCTGTCGGTGATGCTGCACGAGGCGGGCAAGACCGTCGCCGAGGCCGATCCCGAGATCTCCGAGGCCGTCGACTTCGCCGCCTACTACGCCGAGCGCGCCGCCGAGCTCGACGGCGCCGTGTTCACCCCGGACCGGGTCGTGGCGGTGACCCCGCCCTGGAACTTCCCGGTCGCGATCCCGCTCGGCGGCTGCCTGGCCGCGCTCGCCGCCGGCGCCCCTGTGCTGCTCAAGCCCGCCCCGCAGGTCCGCGCGTGCGCCGAGGCGGGGGTGGCCGCGCTGCACCGCGGCGGGATCCCGCGCGACGCGCTGCAGCTGCTGCCCACCGACGAGGCCGACGCCGGACGCCGGCTCGTCACCCACCCCGCGATCGACCGGGTCGTGCTGACCGGCTCCTCGGAGACCGCCGCGCTGTTCCGCTCCTGGCGGCCCGACCTGAACCTCCTCGCGGAGACCAGCGGCAAGAACGCGCTGGTCATCACCCCCGCCGCCGACCCGGACCTCGCCGTCGCCGACCTCGTGCGCTCGGCGTTCGGCCACGCCGGGCAGAAGTGCTCCGCGGCGTCGCTGGCCATCCTGGTCGGTCCGGCCGCGACCGGCTCGGCCGTCGGGAGGCGGCTGCGCCGTCAGCTCGTCGACGCCGTCAGCACCCTGCGCGTCGGCCCCGGCACCGACCTCGCGACGACCATGGGCCCGCTGATCGAGGCGCCCTCGGCGAAGCTGCACCGCGCGCTCACCACGCTGGAGCCGGGGGAGCGGTGGCTGGTGCGTCCACGCCGGATCTCCGAGACGGCGTGGACGCCGGGCGTGCGGGCCTGGGTCTCGCCGGGCAGCTGGTTCCACCGCACCGAGTGCTTCGGCCCGGTGCTCGGCCTGATGGCCGCCCGCGACCTCGACGAGGCGATCGCCTGGCAGAACGACACCGGCTTCGGCCTCACCGGCGGCATCCACTCCCTCGACGACGACGAGATCGCGCACTGGCTCGACCGCGTCGAGGTCGGCAACGCCTACGTCAACCGGCACATCACCGGCGCGATCGTGCAGCGCCAGTCCTTCGGCGGCTGGAAGGGCTCGGTGCTGGGCCCGGGCGCCAAGCCCGGCGGACCGAACTACGTCGCCCAGTTCGGCACCTGGCACGATGGCGACCTCCCCGCACCGGGCCCGACCTCCGGCCCGGCCGCCGACCGCGTGCTGGCCGCCGCGGCCGACCTGGACCCGGCCGCCCGCGACCGTCTCGCCCGCGCCGCCGCCTCCGACGCCCGCGCGTGGGACACCGAGTTCGGGGTCGAGCACGACCCGACCGGGCTGGCCGCGGAGTCCAACGTGTTCCGCTACCGGCCCGCCCCGTCGGCGACGCTGTGGTGCGGCACCGGCACCGCCCGCGCCGACGTCCTGCGGGTGCTGCTCGCCGCGGCCACGGCGGGGGTGCCGGTACGGCTGCACGGGCCGGGGATCCCGCCGGGCGAGGTCCCCGGCGGGGTGCACGGCGGCGACGACCTCGTCCCCGTCGCGGGCGAGCGGATCCGGGCCCTGGGCACCGTGCCCGAGGGTCTGCGGGCGGCCGCCGCCGATGTGGGCGCCTCCGTCGTGGACACCCCGGTGGTGCTCGACGGCCGCCGGGAGATGCTCACCGTGCTGCGCGAGCAGGCGGTCAGTCGCACCCGGCACCGGTTCGGCCACCTCGAACGGTGAACGATGGCGGACGCGACGCCGCCGTGGTTACGGTGCGTCCATGGTGGTGAGTGCTCGTGATGTCATGACCGAACGCGTCGTCACGATCTGGGCGGACGCACCGCTGGCGCGGGCGCAGGAGCGGATGGCCGAGTCCCGGTTCTCGGCCCTGCCCGTCGTCGACCGCCGGTTCTCCCTGGTCGGGGTGATCTCGCTGGTGGACGTGCTGCGGCACCGCGACGACCCGCACGCCGTCGTCGGCGACGCGATGACCGAGCAGGTCGTGTCGGTGCTCCCGACGACGAACGTCTCGATCGTCGCGCACCGGATGCGCGTCTACGGCGAGCTGCGGCTCGTCCCGGTCGTCGACAAGGGCATCCTGGTCGGCGTGATCACCCGCAGCGACCTGCTGCGGCACCGGCACTCCGGGGGACGGCTGCGGCGAACCGCCCGCCGGATCGGCGGTGTCCTCCCGGTCGCACCGCTGCCCGAGGCGATGGCCCCGCGCGGGGCCGGCCGGGTCGGCGGCCGGCCGACGTCGTCGCTGCGGGTCTCGGACGTGATGACCGACGGCGGGCTGGTCGCGATCCCGCCGGAGCTGGCCCTCGACGAGACCGCCGAGGTGCTGCTGTCCTACCGGTTCACCGCCGTCCCGGTCGTCGACGACCGGGACCACCTGCTGGGCATCGTCTCCGAGGCCGACCTCATGCACGGCTCCCTGGACGGAGGCCGGCGGCTGCGGGCCCGCACCGTGTCGGAGGTGATGACCCGCGACGTCGAGACGGTGCAGCCGGACGGACCCGCTCACCGACGCCGAGGACCTGCTGTCCCGGCGCGGGTTCCGGGTCGTCCCGGTCGTCGATGCCGACGACGTGCTGGTCGGGGTGCTCAGCCGCAGCGACCTGCTCTGACCCGCGGTCAGGCCCCCGCCACAGGGGCGGTGGGCGCGGCCGGTGTGGCCGGTGCGCGGACGGCGTCGCACTCCTGGGCTGCCTTGGTGACCAGGGCCGAGAACGCCACCGGGTCCGCCAGCGACTGCGCCGGCAGTGCCCCGAAGTCCAGGTACTTCTGCAGACAGACCAGCTGCGCGGCCTGGTCGGCCGGGGTCAGCGGCGGCTCGGTGGGCGGGGCGGGCTGCGCCGACGCGGTCCCGGCGGTCACGGCGGCCAGTGCGAGTGCGGCGGCGACGGCGCCTGCCGCGGTGGTGGCGGCACGCAGGGCGGTCCTCACGATGTGCTCGCTTCCTGCGCCGGGAACCGGCGCGGTCGGGGTCCTACCGCCCTCCGCGTGGCGTCCCGGCCCGGCCGGTGTCCGCGGTGCGACGATCGTGCGGCCCCGCGGCCACCCGGCGCGCCCCGACGGGAGCGGATCGACCCGGAGGTGTGACCCTCGGTCGGGGTGGGCGTGGGATCGTGGCGGGGTGCCCCACGACCACACCCCCGCCCGCGAGCTGCTGTGCACGTGGTCCCGCCGGATGGTCCGCGACGGCCTGGTCGTCGGCACCTCGGGGAACCTGTCGCTGCGCACCGGCGACCTGATCGCGGTCACCCCGTCCGGAGTGGACTACGAGACGATGACGGCGGCGGACGTCGTGCTCGTCGACGGGGCGGGCACGGTCGTCGCGGGCACCCGGGAGCCGACCAGCGAGCTGGGGCTGCACGTGGCCGCGCAGGCCCGGCCGGGGACGGGCGCCGTCGTCCACACCCACTCCCCGGCGGCGGTCGCCCTGTCGACGCTGTCCGACCACGTCCCGGCCGTGCACTACCAGCTCGCGATGTTCGGCGAGGGCGTGCGGGTGTCGGAGTACGCGCCGTTCGGCAGCCCCGAGCTGGTCGAGAACGCACTCGCAGCGCTGGGGGAGTCCACCGCCGTCGTCCTCGGCAACCACGGCACGCTGGTGCTCGGCGACACCCTCGGTGCCGCCTACGACGGCGCCCGCCAGCTGGAGTGGCTCTGCGACGTCTGGCTGCGCGCCCGCGCCGTCGGCGAGCCGCGGCTGCTGCCCGACGCCGAGATCAGCGCGGTGCGCCGGCGGTTCGCCGCCCAGCGGGCGAGGGTGCGGGCGACGACCCCGGCCCCCACGCCCGCTCCTCGGTGACGATCGCGGTCACCAGGTCGAACGGCGTCACGTCGAACGCCGGGTTGTAGACCGGGGTCCCCGGCAGGGTGAGCAGGGTGCCGCCGTGCTCGCGGACCTCGTCGGCCCCCCGCTGCTCGACGACGATGTCCGCGCCGGTCGGGGTGTGCGGGTCGATCGTCTCCTCCGGCGCGACCACCACGAACGGGACCCCGGACCGGGCCGCGGCGCAGGCCAGCATGTAGGTCCCGATCTTGTTCGCGACGTCGCCGTTGGCCGCGATCCGGTCGGCCCCGACGAACACCGCGTCGACCAGTCCCGAGGCGATCGCCGCGGGGCCCGCCGAGTCGACGCACAGCCGGTGCGGCGCCCCGGCCGCCGCCAGCTCCCACACGGTCAGCCGCGCACCCTGCAGCAGCGGGCGCGTCTCGCAGGCCAGCACCTCGGCCAGCGCGCCGCGCTCGTGCAGCCGCAGGATCGCCCCCAGCGCGGTGCCGCCGTCGCCGGTGGCCAGCGGGCCGGTGTTGCACACGGTCAGCGCCCGCAGCGGACGGTCCGGGCACAGCTCCTGCGCCAGGTCAGCGGCCCGGCCGGTCGCCGCGGCGTTGACCCGGGCGGCCTCCGCGGCCACCGCCCGTGCCCGTGCCAGCACCGCGGCCGGACCGCCGTCGAGCGCCTCCAGGGCACTCGCGACCCCCAGCCCCAGCGGGACGGCGGTGGGCCGGGCGACCGCGATCCGCTCGGCCGCGGCCCGCACCGCGGCGACGGCGACCGGCGTCGCGGTGCCGTGCAGGTGCGCGGCCAGCGCGACCCCGTAGGCGCCGGTGATGCCCAGGCTCGGGGCGCCGCGCACGGCCAGCGACCGGATCGCCTCGATCAGCTCGTCGACGGTGCGCAGGTACAGGTGCCGGGTTGCGGCGGGCAGCGCGCGCTGGTCCAGCAGGACCACCGCCGGGCCGCCCTCGTCGTCGCCGGCCCAGTCCACGATCCGCATCCGCCCGCACCCTCCCGGGCATCCGCCCTCGGGTGCCCGGCAGAACCTATCGCGGTGCCGGAGACGACCGGGGCCGACTGCGGCCCCGGTCACGGCGGGCACTCACCGCCCGGGCGGGGCCACCCGGTAGACGGCACCGGCGTCGTCGTCGGTCACGTAGACCGCTCCGTCCGGCCCGACGACGGCCGCGACCGGCCGGCCCCAGCGCGCTCCCGACGGGTCCTGGAACCCGCCGACCAGGGTCTGCTGCGCGCCCAGGGCACCGTCCCGCCACGGGAAGAACGACACCTCCGGTGCCCGCGGCGGGTCCGCGTTCCAGGAGCCGTGCACCCCGGCCAGCGCTCCGGCCGCGTACGGCGCGGGCAGCACACCCTCGGTGAACGACAGCCCCAGCGGCGCCGAGTGCGCCGGGAACGACTGCTCCATCGGGGCCAGCGCCGCACAGTCCATCGCGCGCCCGCCGGGGTTGAGCTCGGCGTCGGCCACCAGTGCGACGTCGGCGAAGTCCTGCGCGGACCCCGTGACGCCCGGGTCGGTGTCCGGATCCGGGTTGCAGAACGGCCAGCCCAGCTCGCGGCCCGGGGTGAGCCGGGCCAGCGGCTCGGCCGGGTGGTCGGTCACGTAGCCGTCGACGACCTTCCCGAACGACGAGCCGGTGTCGTCGCCGTAGGGCCGGTCGTAGGGGTAGGGCACGTTGTCGCGGCCGTTGACCGCGGTCCAGACCGAGCCGTCGGGGGCGGTGGCCAGCCCGGTGCCGTTGCGGACGCCGGTCGCGAACGGCGCGGCGGGCCCGCCGGTGGGCGGCATCCGCAGGATCGACGCGCGCGGCGGAGTGGCGTCCCGGTCGGCGACCGAGATGTTGCCGGTCGAGCCGACCGAGACGTAGACCGCGCCGTCCGGGCCGACGGTCACCGACTTCAGCTCGTGGCCGTAGGCGCCGCGCAGGTCGGGGGAGTTGGCATCGGGCAGGCCGGGCACGACGACCCGCTGCCGGGTCGCCACGCCGCGCGCCCAGGTGAAGGCGGACACCTGGTTCGACTCGGCGACGTAGAGGGCCGTGCCGTCCGGGGAGAACGCCAGCCCGTGCGGCTGGGTGAGCCCGGTCAGCAGCGGCCGTTGCGCACCGGTGCGCGACAGCGCCAGCACCCTGCCGTCGTCGGGCACCGAGACGAGCAGCTCACCGTCGGGGCTCCACACGGCCAGCCGGGCGTTCGGGACGCGGGCGAACACCGACATCGTCCAGCCGGCCGGGACGAGTGCGTCGCGGGGTTCGTCGAACGGGGCGGTCGCGGCCCCGGGCGGCACCGACACCGGGACCGGCACCAGGCCCGCACCCGCCGCGGCGACCGGGGCCTCGGCGCCGGACAACGCGTTGGTCACCGGGTTGGGGCCGGTGTCGCAGGCGGCGAGCAGGTGCAGCGTGACCAGGGCGGCCAGCCAGGGGGCGATCCGCATGAACCCGACGCTACGGCCGGAACCGGTCCGTCGCGCGGCGGGGCGCGCGGCCGCCGGACGAGCCCGGACCCGGCCGACCGGGCCCGGGCCAGACCGGCCCGGGCCCGGGCTACCGGGTGCCGGCGCGGGTGTCGCCGGGGATGCCGGCCTGCTGTCCCGCCCGGGCGAGGTGGTCCAGGGCCAGCGTCGCGAACGCGGCGGGCACCTCGATCTGGGGCATGTGCCCCACCCGGCCGAACACGTGCGTCGTGACCTGCGGCAGCCGGCTCGCCGCCCGCAGCTGGGCCGCGGGCAGGATCAGGTCCCGCTCGCCCCACACGGCCAGCGTCGGCTTCGGCGCGCGGGCGAACGCGTCGAGCAGCGCCCGCCGCCAGCCCGGGCGGACGCCGCGGACGGTGCCCAGCTCGGCCGCGACCTCGGCGAAGGTCTGCGCGAACTCCGGCCGCCGCGCGATCTCCACGGCGCGGGCGACCCGCTCGTCGGTGACCAGGGAGCCGTCGACGAACAGGGACCGCTCCGAGCGTCGGGCGGCCGCGGCGTCGAGGTGGCCCAGCAGGAACCGGCCGAGCAGCGGCACCCCGATGACCCGCAGCGCGGGCGTCACCTCGGCCCCGAACCCGGCCGGGTCGGCCAGCACCAGCGAGACGACGCGCTCCGGGTGCCGGGTGGAGATCAGCAGCGCGACGGCGCCGCCGAGCGAGTTGCCCATGACGTGCGCCGGCCGGGTCTCCCCGAGCGCGTCGAGGGTGACCAGCGCGGTGTCGGCGAGCTTCTCCAGCGTCGCCGGGCCGGGCACCCGGTCGGAGTGACCGAACCCGGCCAGGTCGACCGCGACCACCCGGTACCGGGACAGGAACTCGTGCTGCGGGTCCCAGTCCTCGAGGCTCCGGCCGATGCCGTGCAGCAGCAGGACCGGTTCACCGGCCGGGTCACCGGACTCGCGGACCCGGATCCGGGTGCCCCCGACGTCGACGAAGCGGGGCTGCGGGACGGTCATCGCGCCCCCGCCGATCGCGCCGACTTCGCCGACTTCGCGTTCCCCGAGGCACCGACGATCTTCGCGAAGATCCGGATGCTGTTCGCCGGGGCGAGCCGGGCCAGCAGGTCCGGGACCTTGGCGCTGATCCCGATGAGCAGCCGCGGGCGGCGCTTCTCGATGGCGTCGACGATCAGCTCGGCGGCCTTCTCGGCGGGGAAGGTCAGCAGCTTCTCGAAGTCCTTCTTCCCCCGCTCGGCCTCCTCGGCCGGGATGTTCACCCCGACCCGGGCGCTCGCGGCGATCCTGGTCCGGATGCCGCCCGGGTGCACCGTGGTGACGCTCGCGCCGACCTGGGCGAGCTCGGCGCGCAGCGCCTCGGAGAACCCGCGGATCGCGAACTTCGACGACGAGTACGCCGACTGCCCCGGCGGGGCGATCAGCCCGAACAGGCTGGACACGTTGACCACGTGCGCGCCGGGGCGCGCGGTCAGCGCGGGCAGCAGGGCGTGGGTCAGCCGCACCGGGGCGCGGAAGTTGACGTCCATGACCCAGTCGAACTCGTCGAGGGTCAGCCGGGCGAAGTCCCCGCCGAGCGCGACGCCGGCGTTGTTGACCAGCAGCCTGATCTCCGGGTGACCGGCCAGGATCCGGGCCGCCAGCGCGTCGACGGCCTCGCGGTCGGCCAGGTCGACGGTCTCGGTGGTCACCGACAGGCCGGGGTGCTTCGCGCGGATCGCGGCGGCGACGGTGTCGAGCCGGTCGCCGTCGCGGTCGACGAGCACGAGGTCGCTGCCGCGTTCGCCCAGGAGCTTCGCGACGTGCTCGCCCATGCCACCGGCGGCGCCGGTGACGACGGCGGTGCCCTCGGCGAAACGGAACGGTGAGCGGGCCATCAGGAAGCCACCTCCTGCTGTGCGGCCGCCGGGGCGGCGGTGCCGGATCCGGTGCCGGTCGTGGCGTCGGCGGCGATGCCGGCCGCGGTCGGGGTGGGGACGCGGGCGTCGCGGGCGCCCAGCGCCGAGGCAGGGGTGAGGATCATGTCCCGCTTGAGGTCGGCCCGTCCGAGCCCGACGGCGTCGAGGAAGAAGTTCTGGTGCAGCCGCCACGGGTCCTTGCGGCCCTGGCGGGGGAACAGGTGCTCGGAGCGCTTCACGTAGTTCGACTCGATGTCGAGCAGCGGGCGGTCCGGCGAGACGGTCGGGGCCGGGGTGGCGATCGCGATCCGCTCGCGGTCCATCAGCGCCAGCAGCTTCGGCACGTAGCGGGCGACGAGGTCGGCGCGCAGCGTCCAGGACGCGTTGATGTAGCCGATGCAGAACGCCAGGTTCGGGATGCCCGAGAGCATCAGGCCGCGGTAGGTGACGGTCTTGCCGATGTCCACCTGCTCGCCGTCGACGTGGATCGTGATGCCGCCCAGCGGGCTCAGCGACAGCCCGGTCGCCGACACGATCACGTCGGCCTCCAGCTCCTCGCCGGAGCGCAGCCGGATGCCGTTGGCGGTGATCCGGTCGATGTGGTCGGTGACGACCGAGGCGTCCCCACGGTTGATCGACTTGTAGAAGTCGCCCTCCGGGATGACGCACAGGCGCTGGTCCCACGGGTCGTAGCTCGGGGTGAAGTGCTGGTCGACGTAGGCCTCGTCCTTGAGGAACTTCAGGGCGAGCCCGCGCAGGACCTTCTTCACCCGCTCCGGGCGGCGCCGGGCGAGCTGGTAGAACGCCTGGGTCAGCGTCACGTACTGCAGGCGCAGGATGGCGTGCGCGAGCTTCGCGGGCAGGAAGCGGCGGAGCTGGTCGGCGACCGGGTCCTTGCTGGGCAGCACCGTCAGGTACGACGGTGAGCGCTGCAGCATGGTGACGTGCCCGGCCCGGGCGGCCAGCGACGGGATCAGGGTGACGGCGGTGGCGCCGGAGCCGATGACGACGACCTTCTTGCCGGTGTAGTCCAGGTCCTCCGGCCAGAACTGCGGGTGCACCCAGGTGCCGGCGAAGTCCTCCCGGCCCGGGAACTCGGGCTGGAAGCCCCGGTCGTAGTCGTAGTAGCCCGAGCACATGAACAGGAACGAGCAGGTGTAGCGCTTCGGGCCGTCGGCAGTGGTGGTCTCGACGGTCCACCGCGCGGTGGTGGAGTCCCAGGAGGCGTCGACGACCTTCGTGCCGAACCGGATCCGCTCGGTCACGCCGTACTCGCGGGCGGTCTCGGTGATGTAGCGGCGGATGTCGGCGCCGTCGGCGATCGACTTCGGCTCGCGCCACGGCCGGAACGGGTAGGCCAGGGTGAACATGTCCGAGTCCGAGCGGATGCCCGGGTAGCGGAACAGGTCCCAGGTGCCGCCGATGTTCTCGCGGCCCTCCAGGATCACGTAGTCCTTGCCGGGCAGCTCCTGGTGCAGCCGGGCCGCCGCACCGATACCGGAGAGCCCGGCCCCCACGATGATCACGTCGCGGTGCTCGACGGCGGTGCCGTCCGGAGCGGGTGTCGTACCGGCCTGGGTCATGTGGTCCTCCTCATCGGGCGCGTCCGCGCTGACTACCTCTGTCGACCGGGGGCCAGTGTGCCCCAAACCTACCCGGAGTAACTTGACCTGGCGCGACAACAACTTACCCTCGGACGACATGGGAACCGGATCACTCACCCGGGCGAGGGCGTTGCGTGGGTTCGTCGCGCTGGTCGGGGAGCTGGGCGGCGACGGCGCCGAGCTCTTCGCCCGGTTCCGGATCCCGATCGACGCCGTCGAGGGCAACGACCCGGACGCGCTGGTCCCGACGCGCTCGGTCGCCAGGGTGCTGGAGACCGCGGCAGCCGAGCTGGGCTGCGGCGACCTCGGGCTGCGCCTCGCGCAGCGGCAGGGCCCGGAGATCCTCGGCCCGCTGGCCGTCGCCGTCGAGGCGTCCCCGACGCTGGGGGCCGCCCTGGACTGCGCCTCGCGCTACCTCTACGTGCACAGCCCGGTGCTGACCGTCGGCGCGGTGCCCGACCCGGAGGGCGTGCCGGGGGTGACCGGCGTGGCGTACGGCAGCACCGAGCCGCTCCCGCCGCAGGTCGCCGACCTCGGCACGGGGGTGCTGCACCGGATCGTGAGCCTGCTGGCCGGCGGGCCCTACGGCCTGCGCTCGGTGCACCTGCCGCACGAGGCACCGCCTGCCCCGGAGCGGTTCCGCGAGTTCTTCGGGGCCGAGGTCCGCTTCGACCGGCCGGCCGCGGTCCTGCGGGTGCCCGGCGACCTGCTGCGAAGGCCGGTGGCCGGCGGGGACGAGACCGTCCGGGCCATCGCGATCGAGTACCTGGAGACCCATTTCGCGCGCCCCGGCCGCACCGTCACCGACCGGGTGCGAGCCGCGGTCGACCGGTCGCTGGGCACCGGGCCGGTGCGCATCGGCTCGGTGGCCCGGCTGCTGCGGGTGCACCCACGGACCCTGCAACGCCACCTCGCGGCCGAGGGCACGACCTTCGAGACCGTCGTCGACGAGGCGCGTCGGGACACCGCCGAGCGGCTCATCCTGCGGACCGACCTGCCGTTCACCCAGGTCGCGGCCATGGTGGGGCTGGCCGAGCAGTCCGCGCTGTCGCGGGCGGCGCGGCGCTGGTTCGGCGAGTCGCCCCGCGCCCTGCGCCGGGCCGGCCCGGGCGGGCTGCCGGCGCCCCCGGTGCCGGCCGCCCACGGATGACCATCATCCGCGGGGGTGGCAGGGTGCTCACCACGGTCGCCCGACGATGGGCCCGACGAAGGGGGTACGAGTGTCCGACGCGGTGCTGCTCACCCGGCTCGACGGCCCGGTGCTCACCCTCACCCTGAACCGCCCGCACCGGCGCAACGCGATCGACCGGGCGCTGTGGGACGCCCTCGGCGAGGCGCTGCACCGGGCCACCGTCGACGAGGAGGTCCGCGCGGTCGTCGTCACCGGCGCCGGTGGTGCCTTCTGCGGCGGCGCCGACCTCGACCCGGCTGCCCGCGGGGCGGACGCCGAGCACCCGACCCGGCTGATGCGGCGGATCAACGACGTCGCGCTGGCGCTGCACGAGCTGCCGGTGCCGTCCGTCGCGGTCGTCGACGGTGTCGCCGTCGGTGCCGGGTGGAACCTCGCGCTGGGCTGCGACCTCGTCGTCGCCACCCCCGCGGCGCGGTTCTCCCAGATCTTCGCCCGCCGGGGCCTGTCGGTGGACTTCGGCGGGACCTGGCTGCTGCCCCGGCTGGTGGGGATGCAGCAGGCCAAGCGGCTAGCGCTGCTCGCCGAGACGATCGGCGCCGAGGAGGCGCACGCGCTCGGCCTGGTCACCTGGGTCGTCGACGGCGACGAGCTGCCCGCCTTCGTCGCCGACATCGCCGGCCGGCTCGCGGACGGACCGCCGGTCGCGCTGGCCAGGGACAAAGCGATGCTGCACGCCGCGACCCGGTCGTCGTTCGCCGAGGCACTCGACGCCGAGGCCATCTCGCAGGCGATCAACTTCGTCACCGACGCCCCCGAGGGGATCGCCGCGTTCGTCGAGCGCCGCGACGCCGGGTTCGACGGGCGGTGGCGGTTCGACCGGACCTAGCGCGCCCGCAGCGCGTAGCGGCGCTCGGCGTAGTCGAGGTCGTCGCGCCACAGCTTCGTGGCGGCCGCGGCCATCGCCGGGCGGATCGCCGGGGCGAGCCGGGTCGCCACCGCGAAACCGGGCCGGTCCGACCCGGCGACGACGGCCTCGATCACCGCGGTGCGCGGCCGCCCGTCGGGGCCGGGGCCGAGCGGGGTCGCGTGGGTCTCGACGACCGACCCGACACCCTCGCCCTCCACGATCCGCATGACCACGGTGCGCGGCTCCGGGCACACGAACTCCGCCCGCACCGGCACACCCAGCCCCGGTCCGACCTTGAAGGTGACGCTCACGAGGAACCGGTCGTCGTCGGGGGCGACGTCGGTGACGGCGGGCGCGGAGTCCACCGTCAGCCGCTGGAACGAGTACGGGTGGAACCAGGCGCCGTGCCACGGGTCGAGCCGGTTGGCGACGATGTCCTCCGGCTCGCACACCCCGGTCAGCGTGGTGACGGCGTCGAGCACCGCGCCGGCCGGTCGGGCCGGGACGACGGGGGCGTCGGTCGGCTCCTCGCCGCCGAGGTCGTCGAGCCGCACCCAGACCAGGACCCCGTCGTCGTGGACGGGCAGCACCGCCCAGCCCGGGCCGGACCGGGCGCCCAGGCGCAGCCCGTGCCAGCGGCACACCAGCTCGCCGCAGTCGACGGCGGCCAGCGCCATCGGTGCACCGAGGTGCGGGCAGGCGCCGGGACCCACCCGGACCGTGCCGTCCTGCTCCCGCCACGCGACGAGCTCGGTCCCGCCGACCCGGACGCCGTGCGGCCGGTCGCGGCGGATCTCGCGGCTCGCGGCGACGACGAACCAGTTCCCCGACGGACGTGCCTGTGCCCGCTCCAGCGAGGCCGAGATCAGCTTCGGGTCCGCGCCGGCGTAGGTCGGCTTCTGCGCCGCCCACCGCTGCGACGGAAGCGGCTGCAGCGGCCAGTGGGACGGCCAGTTCTCGGTGATCCGGGAGAGCAGGGTCATGGCGTGGTGTCCTTCGGGGGTCAGGTGCGCATCGCGTACTCGGCGGCGCGCCGCAGCGGACCGAGGCGGCCGCTGGTGGGGACGGTCTCGAGGGGGTGGCCGGCCAGACCCCAGCCGGCGAGCAGCCGGTTCGCCGCCTGCCAGCCGGTGCTCGCGGCCCGCTCCATGAGCGCGACGGGCAGGTCGATCCGGATGCCGTCGCCGGCCAGCACCAGGCCGTCGACGGGGGTGGCGACCGTGGGCCGCCGCGCGAAGTCGCCGACGCCGAACATCGGGCAGTCCGCCCGCCACTGCACCAGTTCGCCGACCACCCCGGCATCCGCGGTCTCGGGGTAGAGCTCGTGCAGCCGGGCGACCGTGCGACGGCGCAGCTCGGCGGTCCAGGCGTCGTCGCCCGTGCCCGGCGGCGGCGCCGCGGAGTAGGCGTGGAGCTCCACGACGGACCCGCCGTGGTGGGCCGCCCAGCCCGCGGCGTCGCGCTCGTAGCGGTCCAGCACGGAGATGTTGTCGAGCGGGTCGAGCCCGCCGGTGCCGAGGAACGGCGGGCGGGCGGCGTCGACGGGCCGGTCGAGCCACAGCCGTTGCACGAGGAACGGCGGGGCGCTGCCCAGCGCGGCGACGTCGGCGCGCCAGCGGGCGAGCGCGTCCGGCCCGTCGACGGCCGAGACGGGGTCGCCCAGACCGGGGGAGGCGGCGACGATGTCGCGCAACCCGCGTACGTCCGGGGCCAGCACGACCGCGTCCGCCTCGCTGCTGCCGCCGGTGCCGCCGCCGTCGTGATGATTCACGTGGAACCGTCCACTGCCGACACCGTCGGCCGGGGACCGTTCTGCCGGGGATCGTTCGACCGAGGAGACCGTGACCCCGGTCCGGAACGTGACGCCGCGGGTGGTCAGGTAGTGGCGCAGCGGCTCCCACAGCGCGGTGTCGAAGCCCGCGTCGGGCACGTCGAACATCAGGCCCTCGGAGGAGCCGAGGAAGTAGATGTGGAACATCGTCGCGAGCTCGGCGGCCGACATGGTCGAGGGCGGTGCGAAGAAGCTGCGGGAGAACACCTCGAACGCCAGGTGCCGGGCCGCGGGCGGGAAGTTGATCGACTCGACGAAGCTCTGCGCGTCGACGTGGTCGATCGCCTCGTAGATGCCGGGCACGCTGACCGCGGCCAGCGGCGCGGCGGCGCGGGCGTCGAGGCGCAGCAGGTCCGACGGGCGGAAGGTGGGGCTGCGCAGGGCGAACAGCACCGCGTTCCACGGCGGGGTGCGCGGCAGCCCGCGGAAGGTGTCCCGGCGCCCGTCGGCGTCGACGAGCGGGTAGTCCTCCAGGGGCACCAGCCGCTCCAGCTCGGGGTCGCCCCGGCGCAGCAGCGCGCGCAGGTTGTAGTACTGGCGGAAGAACGCGTGGAAGCCGCGGCTCATCGACACCGGGGTGCCGTCGGGCAGCGGCTCCGACCAGCCGCCGACCCGCCCGCCCAGGTAGGGCTCGCGCTCCAGTAGCTCGACGACGACCCCGCGCTCGGCGAGCCCGGTCGCCGCGGCCAGCCCGGCGATCCCGCCGCCGACGACGACGACCCGCGGTCGCCGCCCCAGTTGCCCGGCGTCGCCGAGGCCGCCGGCGGGCTCGTGGCGGACCCGGCGCGGGTCGGTCGGGCGGGCGGTCACGACCGCGTCCCGAGCACGGTGTGCACGACGCCGTTCTGCCAGCCGGTCATGGTCTCGGAGTGCACGGCGTCGAACCCGGCGCCGCGCACCCGGTCGCGCAGGCGGCCGATGCCGTCGAAGGTGTTCACGCTGCGCCACAGGTGCCGGTACAGCGCGGTCCCACCGGTGGTCATCCGGCCGAGCGGCACGATGATCCCCCAGCAGACCGCGTGCCAGGACAGCCGGGCGCGGGGCGAGTCGGCCACCGAGTACTCGTGCAGCGCGAGCACCCCACCGGGGCGCAGCAGGTCGCGGAAGCGGCGCAGCTGGGCGTCCGGGTCGTCCAGGTTGCGCAGCAGGTAGGCGGCGAGGATCCCGTCGAACGGGCCCTCGACCCCGTTCTCGGCGAGGGCCTCGGCGGTGGAGTGCACGAACCGCACCGACGCCGGCCACGGCTTGGTGCGGGCGCGCTCCAGCATCCCGGCCGAGGCGTCGACGGCGACGATCTCGGCGCGCGGGGCGACCCCGAGCAGCGCCGCGGTGGAGGCCCCGGTGCCGCAGCCCGCGTCGAGCAGCCGCAGCCCGGCGCCGTCCCGGGGCAGCCGCATCCGGGCCGCGGAGGCGCGCAGGTGGTCGTGGTAGCCGGGGTTCATCCCGACCAGCCGGTCGTAGTCGGCCGCGCCGTCGTCGAAGTGCGACGGCACCTGCTCGCGCGGCAGACCCGCGCGGCCGAGGGTTCCGGGGCGGGCGGGGCGGGACGGGGAACGGTCGGCCATGTCCGCGAGCCTAGGACCGCCCACGGCGCCCGGCGCGTCGGGTCGCATCCTGGTGCACCGCAGCCGTTCGCGGGGCGGGCCCGGTCAGGAGACCCGGTCGGCGCAGCGCACGGCCATCGCCCGCAGCACCGCGGCGACGTCGTCGCCGAGCAAGCCGCCGTCGACCGCACCGTCCACCAGCCGCAGCGCGCCCTGCACCCGGGTGGCGATCAGCTCCTCGATGCGGCGGCGGGCGCCGGTGGACTCGATCGCGACCCGCGCCGCGGCGACGTCGACCGGACCGTCGGTCTCGTCGGAGCCGTGCAGCAGCGCGTCGAGGGTGTCCCGGGTGGCCGGCCCGGCGACCTCGCGGGCCAGCACGACCAGGCTGGTGGCCTTGCGCTCGGCCAGGTCGTCGCCCGCGGTCTTGCCGGTGGCGTCGGTGCCGAACACGCCCAGCACGTCGTCGCGCATCTGGAAGGCCTCGCCGACCATCGTCCCGTAGTCGCCGAGGGCGGTGAGCAGCTCCGGCCCGGCGCCCGCCATCGCGGCACCGAGCTCCAGCGGGCGGCGCACGGTGTAGTTGCCGGACTTGCGACGCAGCACGTCCATCACCTCGTCGAGGGTGGGGACGCGGCGTGCCTCGTTGAGCAGGTCGGCGAACTGGCCGACGGCCAGCTCGGAGCGCATCTCGTCGTAGCGTGGCCAGCCGCGGTCCAGCGCGGCGCGCGGCAGCCCGCTCTCGCGCATCGCCTGCTCGGCCCAGACCAGGCACAGGTCGCCCAGCAGGACCGCGCCGGACTCGCCGAACCGCTCCGCGGAGCCGGACATGCCCTGGCCGCGATGCCAGGAGGCGAGCTGGACGTGCACCGTCGGCCGGCCGCGACGCAGCTGCGAGCGGTCCATGACGTCGTCCTGCAGCAGCGCGAACGCGTGCAGCAGCTCCAGCCCGGACACCGCGGCCAGCGCGGCGGGGGAGTCCGGGGCGGCGGCCCGCCAGCCCAGGTAGCCGAACATCGAGCGCAGGTACTTGCCGCGACCGACGAAGTCGCTCAGCACCCCGGTCACGACGTCCGCCCCGCGCATCGAGTGGACGTGCTCGGCGCAGCGACGGCGCACCGTCTCCGCGACCTGCTCACGGACCCGGTCGCGGATCTCCTCCGCCCAGCCCGGATGGGTGGGGACGAGCTCGGGGCGCCGGGGCTGTGTGGTCTGCGCGGAGCCGGTCTTCACAGAGCTGGTCTGCACGGACGTGGTCGTCACCGACGTGCTCTTCACGGACGTCACGCGGCCTCCCGTCGGGTCGCCTGGGGTGGTGGGCGGCCGGACGTCGGCGTCCGGACCCGGTCGGGAGCCGAGGGCGCCGCCGGGCCGGGTCCTGTCGAGGGTATGGGGGGTGCCGTCATCGCGCGCGCCGAACCGGACGGACCACCCCGGTCGTGTTCGGACGGACGCGTCCGCATGGTTCGGGTGACCCCCGTCACCGACCCGGGCCGGTCAGCCGGCGCGGAGGAACGACCACGCGGCCAGCCACACCGATCCGGCGACCAGCGCCATCGCCCCGGGCACGTGCACGACCAGGCCCGGGATGCTCCCGAACCACGCCTGGACGAAGGTGAACGCGAAGACCGCGACGGCGAGCACGGACGGCCACCACGACCCGGCCGTGACGACCCGCAGCCACACCGCGGCCGCCGCGGCGAGCCCGGTGACGACGTGCAGCACGATCGCCCCGGCGCCGTGCGGACCGACGTCGCCGCCGGTGAACAGGCCGGCGGCTGTCACGAACTGCCAGGCCAGGACCACGACCGAGGCGGTCGCGAGCACCCGCAGGGCCAGGACGGGCGTGGAGCGGACGGCGTCGGGTGCGGCGTGGCGGTGTGGGACGGTCATTCTTCCAGTCTGCCGAACCGGCCGCAGGTGTACGAACCGGGCGTTCACGCCATCGCAGGTGCGAGTGCCCGCACGCCCACGACGGCCGACCACGCCGGGAGGAAGTGCCGCGCCGGGTCGAGCGCCCGGACGCCGGTGACCGGCACGAAGTGGTGGTCCACGAACGCGCGCAGCGCCGCGGAGTGGCCGCACGGGCCCGGCACGTACGCCACGTCGTCACGCCAGCCGCACTCGCAGGCCGCGCGGTAGGCGACGGCCGGTGCGCGACGCGCGTCGGCCCAGATCCCCGTCGCGCGACCGTCGGCGGTGTCCGCGCTGACGAAACCCTCGTGGTCGTCCGACCCGGGGATCTCCACCGGTCCGATGTAGAGCACGTCGGTGATCCTCCCCGGGAGCCGGACGTGCGCAACGCCGGGGGGCCGGGCGGGCGCCCCGGTTCGCCCGGCGGTCGGCGACCGGTCCCGCGTGGCAGGCTGGACCGGTGACGGACGACGCTCGGGGCGAGGCGGTGCTGGGCGCGGCGACCGACGCGGCACGCCGGGAGTTCGGTGACGACCTGGTGGCGGCCTACACCCTCGGCAGCCTCGCGCACGGCGGGTTCGCCCCCGCCGTCAGCGACGTCGACCTGGCCCTGGTGCTGTCGGAGACCGGCGGCAGTACGGCGGCGCGGGTGCACGACGTCGTCGCCGCGGCCCGGGACGCCGCCGCGGGCACCGACGGGCTGGCCGAGCGGCTCTCGGTGTTCTGGGCCGACCCGCACACCGTCCGCCACGGCCCCGGTGACCGGCCGGCCCGGCTGCCCGCCGTCGACCGGCTCGACCTGCTCGACTCCGGGGTGCTGCGCCACGGCACCGACGTGCGCGACGGCGCCGTGCGGCCCACCCACGACGAGCTGGTCCGCGGCTCGGCGGAGTTCCTCGTCGAGCGGGTCGACGACGCCTGGCTCGCCGGGATCGCCGACCCGGCGACACTGCTGGCCCGCGGGCCGCGGGCGGTCACCAAGACGGTGCTGTTCCCCGTCCGGTTCCTGCACACCCTCACGACCGGGGAGATCGGCCGCAACGACGACGCCGTCGCGTCCTACGACGGCGAGCACGGCGCTCTGGCGACCGCGGCCCTGCGGTGGCGCGGCGGGACGCTCGGCGACCGGGTCGCCGCCTGGTCGCTGCTGACCGACCACCTGGCGGGGCTCTACCGGGAGTGCGTCGACGCCCACCTCGCGGCGCTGCCCGATGCCGACCCCGTCGTCGCCGGGCTGCGGGCCCTGCGCGACGCCGTGGCGCTGGTCGGTGCTCCACGGGCCGTGCCGAGGGGCCGGCTCAGTGCTTCGCCGGCTTCCGCCCCACGAACGCCCCGATCCCCGTGACCGCACGCCCCACGACCAGAGTGTTGATCTCCTTGGTGCCCTCGTAGGAGTAGAGGGCCTCGGCGTCGTTGAAGAAGCGGCCGACCTTGTTCTCCAGCAGGATGCCGTTGCCGCCGAACACCTCCCGGGCCCGCGCGACGGCGTCGCGCAGCATGATCGTCGCCTGCCGCTTGGCCAGGGCCGCCTGCTCGTCGCGGAAGGTGCCGTCGTCCTGCATCTGCGCGACCTTGACCGCCATCCCGAGCGAGGCCACGACGTCGCCCAGGATCGACACGAGATGGTCCTGCACCAGCTGGAACGACGCGATCGGCTGCCCGAACTGGACGCGCTCGACGGCGTAGTCGCGGGCCAGCTCGTACACCCCGGCCATCGCGCCGACCGCGTTCCAGGCGACCCCGCCGCGGGTCACCCGCAGCACCCGGTTGGTGTCGCGGAAGGACTCCGCACCCGGCAGCCGGTTCGCCTCGGGCACCCGCACGCCGTCGAAGGTGAGGTCGGCGTTCTGCACCGAGCGCAGTGCGAGCTTGCCCTCCATCTTCGTCGCGGTGAAACCGGGCATGTCCTTCTCGACGACGAAGCCCTTCACCGGGCCGCCGGTGGTGTCGTCGGTCACGTCGCGCGCCCACACGACCACCAGGTCGGCGAAGGTGCCGTTGCCGATCCAGCGCTTCGCACCGTCGATCACCCACACCGCGTCCGCGCCGTCCCCCTCGCGCCGCGCGGTGGTCTCCAGCCCGCCCGCGACGTCGGAACCGCCGTGCGGCTCGGACAGCGCGAACGCCCCGATCAGCTCCATCCGCCGCATGGCGGGGAGCCAGCGCTGCTTCTGCTCCTCCGAGCCGCACAGGTCGATCGAGGTGAGCGCGAGCCCGGCGTGCACGCCGAAGAAGGTCGCCATCGAGGGGTCGACGCGGGACAGCTCCATCGACACGAACGACGTGAGCAGCCGCGAGTACGCGGGCCGGTCCGGCCACTCCCGGGCCAGGCCGACGACGTCGAGCTCGGCGAAGCCGGGGATGAGCTCGTGCGGGAACTCGGCGCGGTCCCAGTAGTCGTCGGCGATCGGGGCGATCCGGGTCTCGGCGAACTCGCGGACCCGGGCGAGGAACTTCTTCTCCTGCTCGCCCAGCAGGTCCAGGTAGCCGTAGAGGTCGGCGGGCAGGGGGCTGGTCATGACTGCTCCAGAATGTCGTCGCGGGCGGCGAGCACGGCGGTCTCGGCGCGGTCGCGTGCGGTGGTCAGCGCCTCGCGGCTGGGGCCGTAGGCGTCCTCGGTGGCGCTGCTGATCGCCTCGACGGTGTCGGCGTCGAGGGCGGGGTTCCCCAGGTCGGCCCAGCGGCGCGCCATGCCCGGGCCGAGGTGCTCGAGCAGGTGGCGCAGGCCGCCGTCACCGCCGCCGAGGTGGAAGGACAGGAACGGCCCGCCGGTCGCCCAGCGCGGGCCGAGCGCCCCGGTGACCACCCGGTCGAGCTCGGCGGGGGAGACCACGCCGTCGCGGACCAGGGACACGGCTTCGCGGAACAGCGCGGACTGGAGCCGGTTCCCGACGAAGCCGTACACCTCCTTGTGGATCTCGACCGGGTCCTTGCCGACGCCGCGCAGGAACGCCGCGGCGCGCTCGACGGCGTCCCGCCCGGTCCGCCGCCCGGCGACGAGCTCGACGAGCGGCAGCACGTGCGGCGGATTGAACGGGTGCGCCACCAGCAGCCGCGCGGCGGCGTCGTCGGGCAGCTCGGCGGCGATGTCGCTGGGCAGGATCCCGGAGGTGGAGCTGAGCAGCAGCGCCCCGGTGGTGGCGTGCGCCGCCACCGTCGCCCAGATCTCCCGCTTGACCGCCAGGTCCTCCGGGCCCTGCTCCTGGACGACGTCGGCGCCTGCGACGGCGACGGCGAGGTCGGGCTCGCACACGACCCGGTCGAGCAGGTCCGGCGAGCCGAAGCGCGCCACCTCGGTCTCGACGACGTCGGCCAGGTCCGGCCGCGGGTCGGTGACGACGACGTCGTGCCCGGCCGCGGCCAGCAGCACCGTCCAGGAGACGCCGATCGTGCCGGCGCCGATCTCGGTGATCCTCATGTCAGCGCTCCAGGTAGTCGTGCACGGTCTCGACCGGCGCCAGGGTGAGGTCGGTGAGCACGTGCGATGCGGAGACGACCTCGCGCACCGGCAGGTCCGCCAGCGGTGCGAGGACGTGGTGGAACAGCTGCAGCCGCGCCGGGCCGGTGAAGGCGCGCTTCACGGTCAGGTCGGTGATCCGGGTGCGGACCAGGCGGGCGTCGACCGGGCCGGAGCGGCCGGGGACGAGCTTGACCATGAACGTCGGGACGCCGATCTGCGCGGCGGCCTCGGCCGGATCGAGCGGGGCGTGCTGGTAGGCCATCGTGGCGACGGCGACCGGCAGCGACCCCTTGTGCAGGGTCCCGACCAGCGCGCCGTCCTCCACGGTCAGCCGCGGGGTGCCGAACGCCTTGGGATAGGCGCTCTGCTCGCGACCGGCGAAGGTGGCCGGCGAGTTGTCCAGCCACATCCCGTGCAGGTACTCGCCCTGCTCGCCGTCGAAGGAACAGGCCAGCGCCTGACCGGACTCGGTGTAGGGGCCGAACCCGTCGACGTCGCCCATGTGCATGACCTCGAACCGGACCAGCGGGTCACCGGCCACCAGCGGCTCGGGCAGGGCGTGGCGGAACGCGTCGGGGTCGGTGCGGTAGACGACGTTGAGGTACTCGCGGTCGGTGAACCGGTGCGCCCCGGGCGGGAACGCCGGCGCGGTGAGCGGGGTGGTCCCGGCGGCGAGGACGTCGGCGGCCCTCATCGGACCAGCACCCCCTCGGCGACGAGCGCGTCGATCTCGTCCTCGGTGCGCCCCAGCTCGCGCAGCACCGCGGCGCCGTCGGCACCGAGTGCGGGGGCGGGGGTGCGCATCCCGGCCGGGGTGGCCGAGAGCCGGACCGGGAAGCCGATCGAGCGGTAGCGGCCCTCGGTGGGGTGCTCGGCCTCGGTCAGCAGACCGCCGGAGGTGACGTACGGGTCGGTCTCGGCGTCGTCGACGGCGAGCACCGGCGCGAACGGGATCGAGTGCTCGGCGCACAGCGCCGCCCACTCGTCGGTGGTGCGCTGCGGGGCGAGCTCGCCGATCAGCGCGTACAGCTCGGGCTGGTGCGCCGCCATCGCCGGCGAGGTGGCGAACCGCTCGTCGGCGGCCAGGTCCTCACGGCCGGCCGCGGCGAAGAAGTCCGCGATGTTGCGCGGGGTGTAGGGCAGGATGCACGCCCAGCCGTCCTTCGTCGCGACGGCCTCGTGCCCGGCCGCCATCGACCGGTTGAACCCGGTCGGGCCCTCCGCGGGCACGAAGGTGTGCCCGGACAGGTGCTCCACCAGGTTGAACGCGAGCAGCGTGTCGGTCATCGGGACCTCGACCAGCTGCCCCTCACCGGTGGCCCGCTGGTGGATCACCGCGGCCAGCGTGGAGTAGGCGATGGTCAGCGCGCACACCTTGTCCGCGAGGATCGTCGGCGCGTACGACGGGGTGCCGGTCGCCCGCCGCATCAGGTCCACCATCCCCGAGGACGCCTGGACGATCTCGTCGTAGGCGGCCCGGTCGGCCAGCTCGGAGTCGCTGCGGAAGCCCTGCGCCCGCACCTGAACCAGACGCGGGAAGCGTTCGGCGACCCGCCCGGGATCGAGCCCGAGCCGCTCCAGCGCACCGGGGCGCATGTTCGTGACGAGCACGTCGGCGGTGTCGAGCAGGTCGTCGAGCACGGCCCGCCCGGCGTCGGTCTTGAGGTCGAGGGCGACCGAGCGCTTGTTGCGGTTCACGTTCAGCGCGAGCGCACCCATGCCGGGGTGGCGCTGGGGCAGCGTCCGGCGGGTCATGTCCCCGGCGGGCGGCTCGATCTTGATCACCTCCGCGCCCAGGTCACCCAGGATCTGGCAGGCGTAGGGGCCCATGACCACCGAGGCCAGGTCGATCACCCGCAGCCCGTCCAGTGCGCCACCCATGTCGTGCTCCCTCCGGTCGGTCCGCGATCACGTTCTCCATGAGCATGGCTAACTTCTCTCGCTCCTGCGAGCTACCCTTACCCATATGCGTAAGCACCACCGGACGGTGGACCGGGTGGCTGGTCTGCTCGAAGCCGCCGCGCGCCGCCCCGACGGCAGCACCCTCTCCGCGCTGGCCCGGCGCGTCGGTGCCCCGGTGTCCTCGGTGCAGAAGCTCGTCGACGGTCTCGTCGCCACCGGCTACCTCGACGAACGCGACCGTCGCTACACCCTGGGGCCCGCGCCGTGGATGCTCGCGGCGAGAGCGGGAGAACCACCCGTCCCGGCGATCCCGCACGAGGCACTCGACCAGCTGGCCCGGCACACCGGCCTGCCCGTGCTCCTCGCCGCCCGGATCGGCGACGACGCCGTCTACCTCGACTGGGCGGGCGCCGACGAGAGCTTCGACGTGGCGTTGTCCGCCCGGGTCCGCGCGCCGCTGCCCGACACCGCTGCCGGCCGGGTCCTGCTCGCCCACCTCGCCCCGGCCGAGCGCAAGCGGGTGGCGCTGGCCGCGCACGACGGCGACCCCGGCGCCGCCGCCGCGCTGCTCGACACCTGCGCACGGATCCGCACCGACGGGTTCGAACGCGGCGCCAGCGGAGCCCTGTTGCCCGGGGCGGTCGCCGTCGCGGTCGCACTCCGCCACGACGGCCGCGTCACGGGGGCGCTCTCGGCCGCCGACCGTGGGTCGGGACCGCTGCCCCGCGGGGTCGCCGACGCACTCGCCGACGCCGCGGACGCGTGGTCGACCTGAGCCGCGCGACGTTTGCCGACCGGTGTGCCGGGAAGGCGACGGTCGATGCGTACCGACTGGATCCGACCCCTGAACGACAGCGACGGCCCTTTCGCGACCGTCGTGCTCGACGCCACGCACGACACCGCCGACGCGACCGAGCAGTACCGCCTGCGCTGGCGCGACCTGCGTGAGCGCCTCGCCGACTCCGGCGCCGACTCCTCGGCGCTCGCCGTCCTCGACGAGGCCGTGACCGCCGCCGACGCCCCCGACGGCACGGCCGGGCGGGTACTGGTCGCCGACGCGACGCGGGTGCTGCTCGACCGGCACACCGAGGTCCCGCCCGAGCGCGGGACCGCGACCTGGGGTGCGGTCCCGGACCTGCTGGGCGTGCTCGGCGCGGTGGGGGAGGACGTGGCGACCGTCGTCGTCGCGCTCGACCGGACCGGCGGTCGGATCCGCGGTGTCGACGGCACCGTCGAGGAGGTGTCGACCGACTCCGGCGGCCCGGTCCACAAGGCGAACGTCGCAGGCCCCGGCGAGGGCTCCGCGGACGCCCGGGTCGAGGAGACCTGGAAGCGCAACGCCCGGGCCGTCGCCGAGCGGGTCGACACGATCGTCCGCGGCGGCAACGCGGACCTGCTCGTCGTCGCCGGGGACGCGGAGTCCCGGGCCCGCCTGCGCGACGAGCTCCCGCCGGCCTCGGCCGGGATCATGGCCGAGATCGAGAACACCGGCGGCACGGCGCCCGAGCAGGTCGACGACACCGTCCGCGCCGCGGCCGACGAGGTCCGCGAGGCCCGCCGCGGCGAGGCCGTCTCGAGCTTCGCGACCGCCTCCGGCCGCGACGACGGGCTCGCCGTCACCGGGCTCGGCGACGTCGTCGGGGCCACCCGTGCGCACGCCGTCGAGACGCTGCTGGTCGACCCGTCCGCGGTGCCCGGGACCGAGCTGGTCGCCGGGACCGACCCGGCGGCAGTGGGGGAGAAGGCCGACGAGCTCGTCGGTGACACCCCGGTTCTGTCCGGACCGGCCGCGAACGTGCTCGTCCGGGCGGCCGCCGCGACCGATGCCGCCGTCGTGCTGGTCCACCCGGGCGACGAGGTCTCGCTCACCGACGGTGTCGGCGCCGTCCTGCGCTTCCCGGTCGGTCCCGCCGCCTGAGCCCGCGATCGTCGTGCTCCGTCCCGGGCCGGACCGGCCGGGACGGGGCATGATCGGTTCCATGAGCGACCAGCGGATCGAGACCTCCCGCATCGTCGACGCGAGCCCGGCCGAGATCTTCGCCGTGCTCCGTGACCCGCGTGGGCACGTGGCCATCGACAGCTCCGGCATGCTGATGTCGGCCGAGGGCGAACCGGTCTCGGCGGCCGGGGACACCTTCGTCGTGCACATGGACCGCGAATCGCTCGGCGACCGTCCGATGGGGCGCTACGACGTCACCGTGCACATCGCGAGCTACGTGCCGGACCGCGAGATCTCCTGGACCATCGTCGGCGTCATGCGCCCGCCGGTCGGCCACGTGTACGGCTACCGGCTGGAGCCGGTCGACCAGGCCGACGGCGGCGGCACCCGGGTCGTCTCGTGGTGCGACTGGTCCGACATCCACCCGCAGTACCGCGACTCCGACCTGTTCCCGGTGATCTCCGCGTCGTCGCTCAGGGCGACCCTGGGCATCCTCGCCCGGACCGTGCAGACGTTCCCGGCACCGGTGGTCGCCGTACCACCGTCGTAGCGGTCCGCCGTCACCCCGCTGTCACCCCGTTGTCGTAGCGCGGTGCCGACGACCGGGCCACGGTGCGCGCCGGCACTGGGCGGTGCGGGTGAACCGGACCTGTTTGCGATTGAGCCGCGCACGGCCGGGGAATCCTGGGGCCACGAATGCACGACACGAACTCCTGCACGGACCGGGCGCTGGGGAGCCTTCCGGTCCGTGGGCCCCGGGTCCGGGGTGCGACCGCTTCGGGGGTGGTCGCACCCCGGACCCGTTCCTCGTCGCGGCCACCCCGGCGGGCCGTCGCGGCACGCCGGATCCCGCGGGCTCGGATGTACTCCCGACGCCGAACGCATACCCTGTGGGAATGACCGAGCCCGGAACCGTGGCGCCGCTGGCGCTCGACGAGCAGCTCTGTTTCGCGCTCCACTCGGCGTCCCGCGCGATGACCGGGTGCTACCGCCCGATCCTCGACGCCATCGGGCTGACCTACAGCCAGTACGCGGTCCTGCTCGTGCTGTGGGCCGAGGAGACGGTGCCCCAGCGGGAGCTCGGGGAGCGCATGTTCCTCGACAGCGGCACGTTGTCGCCGATGCTGACCCGGCTGGAGGGCCGCGGGCTGGTCACCCGCGCCCGTCGCCCGGACGACGAGCGCACCGTGCAGGTGTCGCTCACCGAGAAGGGCAAGGCGCTGCGGGACCAGGCCGCCGCCGCGCAGGACGAGGTCATCAAGGCCACCGGCATGTCGACGGACGAGCTGTTCCGCCTCCGGGACGACCTGCAGCGGCTCGCCTCCCGCCTCCGGGCGTCGGAGGCCGGGGCCGCCTCGGCCTGACCGGGGCCGCACCACGCGTCCGCGACGCGGCGCGGATCGTTGCACGGGTATATGCTTGCCGACAGGCAATCATATGGAGTGTGCATGAGCGGCCTCGACCCCGACGAGCTGGCGCGGCTGCGCACGGACCTGGCCCGGATCGCCCGTGGCCTGGACCGGGCCACCCGCGGCTCCGACCTCACCCGCAGCGCCCTGTCGGTGCTCGGCACCGTCGCCGTCCGCGGCCCCATCGGGATGGGGGAGCTCGCCACCGTCGAGGGGGTCAACCCCACGATGCTGTCGCGTCTGGCCGGCAGGCTGGAGGCCGCGGGACTGCTCGTCCGCGACACCGACCCCGACGACGGCCGCGCCGTGCGCGTCGCGGTCACCGAGGCGGGCGCGGCCGAGCACCGCCGACGGCGCGAGGAACGCACCCGTCTGCTCGGCGCACACGTCGACGCCCTGACCCCCGACCACACCGCACGGCTGCGGGCCGCGCTGCCCGCGCTCGACGCGCTCGCCGCGGCCCTGCGGGACGCACGGTGACCGCCGGCCCGGACCAGGCACCCCGGCGGGCGCTCGCCCGGACCTTCGCGTCGCTGTCCGGCCACAACTACCGGCTCTGGGTCGGCGGTCAGTCGATCTCCCTGGTCGGCACCTGGATGCAGTCGATCGCCCAGTCCTGGCTGGTCTACGAGCTGACCGGGTCCGCGGCCGTGCTCGGCACCGTCGTCGCCGTCCAGACCGTGCCCACGCTGCTCCTCGGGCCCTACGCCGGGGTGTGGGTGGACCGGCTCGACCGGCGACGGCTGATGATCGGCCTGCAGACGATGATGGGCCTGCAGGCCGCCGCGCTCGCCGTGCTCACCCTCACCGGCACCGTCGCGCTCTGGCACGTCTACGTGCTGGCCGCGGTGCTCGGGCTGAACAAGGCCGTCGAGAACCCGGCCCGGCAGACCTTCGTGCACGAGCTCGTCGGCCCCGACGACCTCCGCAACGCCGTCACCCTCAACTCGGTCCTGGTCAACGCCGCGCGCGCGGTCGGTCCCGCGGTCGCCGGGCTGGTCATCGTCGCGGGTGGGACCGGGATCTGCTTCGCGGTCAACGCGGTCAGCTTCGTCGCCGTCGTGACCTCGCTGCTGCGCCTGGACACCTCCGCGCTCGTGCCCACAGCGCCGGCGCCGCGGGCGCCCGGGCAGCTGCGCGAGGGACTCGCGCACGTGCGGGACAACCCCGAGCTGCGGGTCCCGCTGGTGATGATGGCGTTGATCGGCTGCCTGGCCTACGAGTTCCCGGTGGTGTTGCCGGTGGTGGCCTCGCAGACCTTCGGCGGCGACGCGAGCACCTACGGCTGGCTGACCGGCGCGATGGGTGTCGGCGCGGTCGTCGGGGGGCTCGTCGTCGCCGGGAACGGGCGCACCGGGGTGCCGATGCTGGTGCGCACCGCGCTGCTGTTCGGCCTGGTCATGGGGCTCGCCGCGATCGCGCCGTCGCTGTGGGTCGCGCTGGTCGCGATGGGGCTGGTCGGGATGGCCAGCGTCGCGTTCATGGCGGGCGGCAACTCGACGCTGCAGCTGGCCTCGGCCCCGCACATGCGGGGGCGGGTGATGGCGCTGTGGTCGGTGGCCTTCCTCGGCTCCACCCCGATCGGCGGCCCGATCGCCGGCTGGGTCAGCGAGCAGTGGGGTGGTCGCGGCGGGCTCGCGCTGGGGGCGGTGGCCTGCCTGGTCGCGGCCGCGATCGGCCTCCCCACGGCGCGCCGCGCCGCCCGGGCGGAGGCCGCGTCGTGAGCGCGCCCGGCCGGCCGGCGGTGCTCACGGCCGTCGCCGCCGGCGGGGTGGTGGGCGCCGAGGTGCGCTGGCTGCTGGGGCTCGTCGGCCCGCCGGCACCGTGGACGACGCTGATCATCAACGTCACCGGCTGCCTGCTCATGGGGATGCTGATGGTGCTGGTCACCGAGCGGTTCTCCGCCCACCCGCTGGTCCGACCGGCCCTCGGGGTCGGGGTGCTCGGCGGGTACACGACGTTCTCCACCTACGCCGTCGACGTCGCCGCGCCGGCGTTCGGGTCACCGGGGTCGCTCGCGCTGATGGTCGGCACCCCGGTGCTCGCCGTCGCCGCGACGGCGCTCGGCGCGAGCCTGACCCGCGCGCTCGCCGGGGGCAGCCCCCGATGACGGCGCTGCTCGTCGCCCTCGGTGCGGCCGTCGGGGCGCCGCTGCGCTACCTGGTCGACACCGCGGTGAAGGCGCGGACGCCGTCGGCGTTCCCGTGGGGCACCTGGGTGATCAACGTGGTGGGGTCGTTCGTGCTGGGTGCGGTGGTGGCGCTGACCCCGTCGGCCGGGCCGGGGTTCGCCGCGCTGCTCGGCACCGGGTTCTGCGGGGCGTTCACCACCTACAGCACCTTCGGCTGGGAGACGCTGTCGCTGCTCGAACGGGGTCGCACCGCGCTCGCCGTGGGCTACGCGGCGGCCAGCGCCGTCGTCGGTGTCGCGGCGGCGCTGGCCGGGCACGCGCTGCTCACCGCCGTGGCCGGCTGAGCCGCGCCGGGAGACGGCGGCCGGGTCAGCGGATGCGGCCGCCGGTGGCGATGCGCAGCAGGTCACGGGCGGTGCCGCGGGGGGAGGTGCCCTCCCGCCAGACGGCACGGAACTCCCGGGTCAGGTCGAGGCCGCGGACGTCGACGACGACCAGGGACCCGGCCGCGACGTCGGCGGCGACCACCGCACGCCCCAGCACCGCGGGGCCCGCACCCGCGCGGACGGCGGCACGCAGGGCGGCGTCCGCGGCGTACTCGCGACGCGGCGCAGCGAGCTCACCGGCACCGGCGGCGTCGAGCGCGGCCTCCAGCGCGGGCCGGGCCCCGGCACCGGGCGGCCGGGTGAGCAGCGGGGTACCCGCCAGCTCCGCGGCGTCGACACCGTCGACCGCGGACCACGGGTGCCCGGGGGCGACGACGAGCACCAGCGGGTCCGACGCCACCGTCGCCGCGTGCAGGTCCTCCAGGGGGCCGGGCGTGGACACCACACCGACGGCCGCGTCACCGGACCGGACCGCCGCGGCGGGGTCCGCGGTGTCGCGCAGCACGACCCGCCCGCCCGGACCGTCGCGCAGCTCGACCAGCCAGCCCTGCAGCAGACACTCCGCGACCACCGGGTTCGCCGCCAGGACGACCGCGTCCTCCCCGGCCGGCTCGTCGCGCAGGGCCGCGACCGCGACGTCCAGGTCGGCCGCGGCGGCCAGCAGCGGGCCCGCCCACTCCACGAGCAGGACACCGCGGGTGGTGAGGCTGCTCGACCGGCGCCCCCGCCGGCCGCGTTCGAGCACCGGCCCGCCGGCCTGCTGTTCGGCGGCCCGGATCCGCGCCGACGCGGCCTGCACCGTCAGCCCGAGCCCCTCGGCCGCGGTGGCCATGCTCCCGGAGCAGGCGATGTCACGGAGCAGGGCGAGAGCGGTCAGGTCGGGGACGCGTGCAGGTGCGGTGGCCATCGGAGCCAGCCTAGGTGGCGGGCGGGGTCACACTCCCAGCAGCCCGCGCAGATAGGCCGCCTGACCGGCGTGCTGGAGGTCGTCGCCGACCACACTGACCAGGCGTTCGCCGAGGGTCACGTTCTCCCCCCAGGTGGGCGGCAGGACACGCGACAGGTCCTCGTCGGCGAGGCCCGCGAGGTGCCCGACGGTGCGTTCGTGCACCGCCGCGCCGTAGCCGGTCAGCAGGTCGGCGGTCGTCCGCACGGCGTCGACCTGCGCCGAGGTGTGCCCGAACCCGGTGTCGGCGGGGTCGAGGTCGAGGCCGAACCGCTCGGCCCAGCCCTCGCCGGTCCAGACCTGCTCGGCGTCGAAGGCCTCGGCGACGTGGTCGTCCTGCACCCGCAGCAGGTGCCACGCCAGCCAGCCGATCGGGTTGCCGGGGCCGTCCGCACCCTCCGGGCGGCGGGCGAGGTCGGCCTCGGACAGGCCGTCGACCACCTCGCGCACGAGCTCGTCGATCCGGCCGACGTGGTCGGTCAGCAGTTCCGCGGTCGTCGTCATGCGGCAGGCGTTCCCGTATGCAGGCCTCCGCATGCGGGTTCGTGCGGGTTACGGTGGGCCGTGGTGACCGAGAACGTGAGGACCCACAGCGCGCACTGGGGCGTGTTCCACGCCCGCTGGGACGGCAGCAGGCTGCGGGTCCGCCCGCACCCCGGCGACCCGGACCCGTCGCCGGTGCTGGACAACGTCCCCGCGGCCGTCGGGCACGCCGCCCGGGTCGCCGCACCGGCGGTGCGCCGCGGCTGGTGGGACCGGGGCCCCGGCCGTGACCCCGGCCGCGGGCGCGACGGCTATCGCACGGTGTCCTGGGACGCCGTGCTCGACCGGCTCGCCGAGGAGACCCACCGGGTCCGTTCCACCCACGGCGACGAGGCCGTCTACGGCGGCTCCTACGGCTGGGCGTCGGCCGGGCGGTTCCACCACGCGCAGAGCCAGCTGCACCGGTTCCTGGCGCTGACCGGGGGCTACACCCGCTCGGTCAACACCTACTCCGGCGGTGCCGCCGAGGTGGTCCTGCCGCACGTGCTGGGCACCTTCGACGCGGTGACCCGCTACGCGGTGACCTGGGACCAGGTCGCGGCGCACACCGACACCGTCGTCGCGTTCGGCGGGATGGCGCTGAAGAACTCCGCGATCGCCGCGGGCGGGGTCAGCCGGCACGTCGAGCGCGGGGCGATGCGTGCCGCGCGTGAACGGGGCGCGGTGTTCGTGCTGGTCAGCCCGCTGCGCCCGGATCTGCCGGAGGCCCTCGACGCCACCTGGCTGCCGATCCGGCCGGGCACCGACGTCGCCCTGATGCTGGCGCTCATGCACACGATCGTCGAGGCGGGGCGGGCCGACACCGACTTCCTCGCCTCGCACTGCGACGGCTGGGACCGGCTGCGCGAGTACCTGTTCGCCGCCCCGGCGCGCGACGCCGGGTGGGCCGAGGACATCACCGGCATCCCGGCCGCGACGATCCGGGAGCTGGCCTGGCGGATGGCGCACGGCCGCACCCTGGTCACCGTCGCGCAGTCGCTGCAGCGCGCCGAGCACGGCGAGCAGCCGGTGTGGGGCGGGACGGCGCTCGCCGCGGTGCTCGGCCAGATCGGCCTGTCCGGGGGCGGCTTCAACTACGGCCTCGGGTCGCTCGGGCACTACGGGCGCCCGCGCAACGCGGTGCCGGTGCCCACGTTCTCCCGGGCGCCCAACCCGGTGACCTCGTTCATCCCGGTCGCGCGGGTCGCGGACATGCTGCTGCGCCCCGGGGAGACCTACTCCTACCAGGGCGTCGACCACACCTACCCGCACGTGCGGATGGCCTGGTGGGCCGGGGGCAACCCGTTCCACCACCACCAGGACCTGCGCCGGCTGCGGCGTGCGGTCGCCGAGCTCGACACGTTCGTCGTGCACGACCCGATGTGGACGGCGACGGCGCGGCACGCCGACGTCGTGCTGCCGTCGACGACGACCCTGGAACGCGACGACATCGGCGCCACCAGCTCCGACCCGCTCGTCGTCGCGATGAAGCAGCTCGTGCCCCGGCACGGCGAGGCCCGCGACGACTACGACGTGCTCGCCGACCTGGCCGCGCGGCTCGGGCACGGCGAGGCCTTCACCGAGGGCCGGACGTCGCACGAGTGGCTGGTCGACATGTACGACCGCACCCGCAAGGGCCTGGCCGACCGGGGACTCGACGCGCCGTCGTTCGAGGAGTTCTGGGAGCGCGGCGAGCTGGAGCTGCCCCAGCGTCCCGACGACGGCGGGGTGCTCGGCCGCTTCCGCGCCGACCCCGCCCGGCACCCGTTGCCGACGGCGTCCGGCCGCGTCCAGCTCGGGTCCGGCCCGATCGCCGCGCTCGGGCTGCCCGACCACCCCGGCCACCCCGCGTGGATCGAGCCGACCGAGGTCCCCGACGACCGGCACCCGTTCTGGCTGGTCTCCAACCAGCCGGCGACCCGGCTGCACTCCCAGCTCGACTTCGGCGCCCACTCGGCCGGGGCGAAACGCTCCGGGCGCGAGGTCGTGCGCATCCACCCCGACGACGCCGCCCGGCTCGGGATCGGCGACGGCGACGTCGTCCGCATCCACAACGACCGCGGTGCCTGTCTGGCCGCGGCGCGGGTCACCGACGACATCCGGCCCGGCGTGCTGCAGCTGCCGACCGGGGCGTGGTGGGACCCGCGCCCCGACCCGGACCGTCCCGAGTTCGGCGACGACGGCCTCTGCGTGCACGGCAACCCGAACGCCGTGACCCGCGACCGCGGGACGTCGAGCTTCGCGCAGGGCTGCAGCGGTCAGCTGTGCGCGGTCGCCGTCGAGCGGTACCGCCACGACGCCCCGCAGGTCACCGCGCACGTCCCGCCGGTCATGCGGTGACCGGGCCCGCCAGGTCCTTCTCGATCTCCTCGAGGCTGCGGCCCTTGGTCTCCGGCAGGAGCCTCGTCGCGTACAGGTAGGCGGCGGCCGTCGTCACCGCGAAGAACAGGAAGTTCCAGCCCGCCCCGAACGCCTCGAGCAGCGACGGGAACAGCAGCGCGACGGTCATGTTGAACAGCCAGTTGAACGTCACGCAGAACGCGACCGCGCCGGCGCGTACCCGCAGCGGGAACAGCTCCGGCAGCAGCACCCACTGCACCGGGCCCCAGGAGATCGAGAACGAGGCGATGTAGACGACGATCCCGGCCAGCGTCAGGCCGAGCAGCAGCGGTCCCTGCTCCAGGCCGATCAGGTTCGTGACCGCCAGGACGATCATCGCCAGGCACATGCCGACCGCGCCCCACCGCAGCAGCGGGCGTCGCCCGGCGCGGTCGATCAGCCACATCCCGGGCAGCGTCATCAGCATGTTCACCGCACCGATGGCGACGTTGGCGCCGATCGCGTCGGTCGCCCCGTAGCCGACGTCGGTGAGCAGGGTCGGCGCGTAGTAGATGATCGTGTTGATGCCGACGAAGTTCTGGAAGAACACCAGGAGCATCCCGATCAGGGTCAGCCGCCGCAGCCGCGGGGAGAACAGCGTGCCGATCGCGACCTTCTCGGTGTGCTCGCGCTCGACGCGCACGCTCTCCCGGATCTCCGACAGCTCGGCCTCGGCCGCCTCCGGGGTGCCGCGCAGCCGCTCCAGGACGGCCCGGGCCGTGGTGACACCGTCCTCGTCACCGCCGGGTCCGTGTGCGACCAGCCAGCGGGGGCTCTCCGGCTGGGTGTAGATGCCGATCGCGAGCACGACCGCGGGGATCACGCCGAGCCCGATCATCCAGCGCCAGTCCCGGGCGTCGGCGAAGGCGTAGTCGACGACGTAGGCGAGGAAGATCCCGACCGTCACCAGCAGCTGCATGAGCGAGGTGAGCCGCCCGCGGATCCGGGCCGGGGCCAGCTCGGACAGGTACATCGGCACGACCACCGACACGATCCCGACGCCGACGCCCATCACGAACCGGAACCCGACGAGCATCGCGACGTTCACCCCGAGGGCCGCGCCGAGCGTGCCGACGACGAACACGATGCCGCCGAGCAGGATCAGCGGCCGTCGGCCGAGGGTGTCGGCGAGCTTGCCGGAGACACCCGCCCCGAGCATCGCGCCGACGAGCAGCCCGGACACCACGGTGCCCTGCTCCAGTGAGGACAGCGGGATGTCGTCGGGGATGAACAGGATCGCCCCGGAGATGACGCCCGTGTCGTACCCCCACAGGATCCCGCCGAGTGCCCCGAAGAACCAGATCGCCCACTGCGACGGCCGCTTCGCCGTCCCTGCCCCCGAACTCATCCGCTGATCCTCCGGCGGGGTGTTGCGGGCCGCAACAGGAGGGTCAGGTGGCGTGCCGGGAGGCGTCCAGCCTGCGGCGTCCGTCGTCGGTCGCGGCGTCGACCTCCCGGACCCCCAGCGCCTTCGCCAGCCCCGATGCCGGCATGTCCCCGTAGACGGTCTCGAACTCCCCGGCGACGAAGGTCTCGTGCCAGATGCCGACGGCCCCGGGGTAGCGGCGGGCCCGCCGGTTGAACGCGGCCCAGGCCGGCCGGTGCGTCGCCGTGGTGTCGCTCGCGTAGGCGTAGAGGGACTCGCGGTCGCGCCAGTACTGGACGAGCAGCGGACCGCCGGGGCCGATCCCCGAGCGGGTCCCGAGCAGCCCGTGGGCGGGCTCGCGTTCCAGCTCGCGCAGCATCCCGGCCATCGCGGTCACGACCGGGAGCCACGCCCGGACCTTCCAGGGCTTGTTGAAGCGCATCCCGATCAGGAACACGACGACCTGGTCCTCGGTCGGCTGGTTGGTCGTGCGGGTGTAGGGCGCCATCGGTCCACTCCCTCGTGCGGCGGGCTGTGGATACTGACACTATCCGATAGCGGGGTCATCCGTCGCGGTCGAGCCAGGCCCGGACCTCGGCGGAGTCGGCCCCGAGCGGCGGGGGAGAGCGGCGGTAGGACGGCGGGGTGGCCGACCAGCCGACCGGGTTGCGGACGGTCGGGATGGCGGCGGCGTCGTCGGCCCGGACGACCGGGTCGAGTCCGAGCTCCTCGGCGAGGGCGACACCGCCGTCGACGGTGTTGATCGGGCCGCAGGGCACACCGGCGGCGGTGATCGCGTCGTACCACTCCTGGGCGGTGCGGGTGGCGAGGCGGGCGCGCAGCCGCTGCTCGATCTCCTCGCGGTGGCCGATCCGGTCGGACATGGTCGCGAAGCGCGGGTCCTGCGCCATGGCCGGGTCGCCGAGGACGGTCGCGAGCTTGCGGAACTGGCCGTCGTTGCCGGCGATGACGATGAGGTCGCCGTCCGCGGTGGGCATCGGCTGGTACGGGAACACGCTGGGGTGGGCGTTGCCCATCCGGCGGCCGACCGCGCCGGCGGCGACGTAGGCCTCGCTCTGGTTGACCAGGGTGGACATCGCGACCGACAGCAGGTTGGTCTCCAGCAGCTGGCCCTGCCCGGTCCGGTCGCGGTGCCGCAGCGCCGCGCTGACGGCGAGTGCCGCGTGCAGCCCGGTCAGGACGTCGAAGACCGCGACCCCCGCGCGGAACGGGGGGCCGTCGGCGTCGCCGGTCAGGCTCATCAGCCCGGACACCGCCTGGACCAGCAGGTCGTAGCCGGCCAGGTGGGCGCCGCCGCGGGCCCCGAACCCGGTGATCGAGCAGTACACGACCCCGGGGTTGTCACGGGCGACGCTGTCGTGGTCCAGCCCGAACCGCGCCGCACCACCCGGCCGGAAGTTCTCGACGACGACGTCGGCCCGCCGCGCCAGCTCCCGTGCCGCCGCGAGGTCGCCCGGGTCGGTCAGGTCGAGCACGACCGACCGCTTGTTCCGGTTGATCGACAGGTAGTAGGTGGAGATCTCGCCCTGCTCGGGGTCGCTGACCACCGGGGGCTTCCAGGTGCGTGTGTCGTCGCCGCCCGGGCCCTCGACCTTGATCACCGTCGCGCCGAGGTCGGCCAGCATCATCGTGGCGTAGGGCCCGGCGAGCACGCGGGAGAAGTCGGCCACCAGCACGCCGTCCAGCGGTCCGCCGGTGGGGTCGTCGCCGAACGGGGAGTGGTCCACGTCCCGGCACGCTAGCCGCGACGACGCCCGGCCGCTCACGGTGGGTCGGGTGCGAGGTAGGTGTGTCCGGTGGGTGTCGTGGTCGTGACCCCGTCCGGACCGCGGGCCACGTGCCAGCCGAGTTGTTCGCGGATGTGGTTGTGGAACTCGCACACTCCGCGTCCGTTGTCGAGTTCGGTGTGTCCGCCGTCGGTGTGGCGGTGGATGTGGTCGATGTGGCGGAGGGGTGCGTCGCAGTAGGGCTCGGTGCACCGGTTGTTCGCGCGGGCTTTGACGAGGGTGGCGAGGAGTCCGGTGAAGGTGCGTTGGCGTGAGTCGCCGCCGATGACCAGGCCCTGGTCGGTGAGCAGCCGCCGTAGGGATGAGGTTCCCTCGCTGGTGGCGAGCAGCTCGACCGGGACGGGTCCGAGCCCGGGGATCTCCGCGGGGAGCGGGGAGGTGGGGTCGAGCAGCGCCTGGACCGGGACGGTGACCTGCACTTCCAGGTTGACCGCGGTGGCGGTGGTCTGTCCGGTGACGCGTTCGACCAGGGTGTCGGCCAAGATCTGCCCGCGGCTGCGAGTCAGGGGTGCCGGGTCGATCTGGGCTTGGACGAAGGCTTTCTGCAGTGCGGCGAGGCAGGCGGCGCCTTGTGCGACGGGGAGGTAGGCGGTGAGGTGAGGTAGCTCATCGCGTCCGGTGCCGGGCGCAGGGTGACCCGGCGTTCGGCTGCGGCGGCGTGGACGCGGGCTCGGAAGTGTTCGGGGGCGATTTCGGCGACGAGTCGGCGGGTGAGGGCGCGGAGTCGGCCGATGCCGTGGCGGGTGAGGGCGCGGAGTCGGCCGATGCCGTGGCGGGTGAGGTCGTGTGTGGCGAGGCGGGTGTCGACCTGTCTGCGCTGGTGTGGGTCGAGGTCGCGGCATTCGACGGCGATGGCGGTGACCTTGGCGGCGCTGAGCTCGCCGGCGGTGTGGAGGCCGCGGATGTGGTCGAGTCCGGTGTGCAGGTCGCGGGCGTTGGCGAGGCGGGTGCGGGCCTCGGTGGTGGAGACCCGGCAGGCGAGCTGGATCTGGGCGACGACACTGCGGGGGAGCCGCTCGAGGTCGGTCCGGGCGCGGTCGCTCCCGGCGGTCCGGTCGTCGGTGAGCCGGTTCTCGACGTGGGCTCGGGCGAACGCCCGGATGCGGGTGGACTGGAGTGCGGCGAGGGAGGCCTGGACGGACTCGATCTGCTGGACCTGGTCGATCAGGTCGGCCTCGGAGAACAGGGTGGTGTCGTCGCCGATCGCTTGGTCGATCAGGAGCTGGATCAGGGCGAGGTCACCGGAGCGGAACCTGCCGGAGCCCACGCCGGTGGCGTGGGCGGGTGGTTCCTGGGTCGCGGTCACCTCACCATGGTACTCGACCATATGTTCGATCGAACGCCTTTCGTCGCAGGCAGGAGGCCACTCGTCGCGCACCCGAACGCGCTGTGCGGGCGCCCGTTCCCCGGGGTGCCGGGCCGTCAGTTCCGAGCGGCGTCGCGGGCCACTGCCTCGGCAAGCCGCGCGGCCACCGCGGAGGCACCGACCGGCTCGGCCTGCGCGTTCACGACCGTCGCCTCGTCACGCCCCGACGCATAATGGCGACCCGTCCAGCGAATCCCCTCAGGTGTCCGCAGCTCCCGGACGTTGCCGGTGCCGTAGGTGTCGACGAGCCGCTTCAATTCGACCGCGCCGGTGATGTCGGGCATCTCTACGACGGCGACGGCAACCACCACTCGGGCCCCGCGCTCGCGCACCTCGAACGACGCCCGCCCGACCGCGACGCACGGGGAACCGGCGAAGAACTCACGCACCCGGCCGTAGGAGACCGAGGCACAGTCGGTGCGGACGTCGCCGTCGAGACGACGGACCTCACGGCCTGCACCGGCCAGCCGGCGAGCCGCGCCGTACTGGTTCCGATCCTTCGCGCGGACGCTGCGAGAGCTCGCTGCCGCGGATCCTGATGCCCCGCTCGACGCCGCGGCCCCCGCTCCGGCCGCGCCGCCGGCCGCACCGCTGCCGAGGCCTCCACCGGACACGGCGAGCCACAGCGCCAGCAGGAGCGCGCCCACCCCGGTTCCGGCCTTGACGAACCGGCCGTCCGGGCCCCGCTTGTCGTGCCGTGCCAACCGTCCCCACCCCTCCGTCCACGCGGAGTCGCCAGAGGGGCACGGGGCGTTACCTACCCGACGTCACCGTCGACGTAGAACCACCGCCCGTCCTCCCGGACGAACCGGCTGCGCTCGGCCAGCACCCCGTCCGTCCGGTGGGCCCGGAACTCGACGGTCCCCTCGGTCTCGAACATCGTCCCGCCCGAACGCGCGACGATCTCCAGTCCCGTCCATACCGACCCCGGCTCCAGCCGCAGCCGCCGCGGTCGCGTCGACGGGTGCCACGACGCCAGCAGGTACGCGCGGTCGCCTCGCACGAAGGCGGTGTAACGGCTGCGCATCAGGGCCTCCGCCGTGGCGGCGGGGCGCCCGGCGAGCACGGGGGCGCAGCAGGTGTCCTCGGGGCGGCCGGTACCGCAGGGGCAGAGCACGGTCGTCGAGCATGCCCCACCCCGCATGTGAGGTGCCCGACCGACCCGACGGGACAGTTGACCACCTCGACGGACGTGTGGTCGTCTCATCCGTCGCCGTGCCGTGTACCGCAGGAGGAATGCCGACGTGACGGACTTCTACGACGTCCTGCACTCCCGCCGTGACGTCCGTACCGGCTTCCGGCCCGACCCGGTCGACGACGACGTCCTCACCCGCGTCCTGGCGGCCGCGCACGCCGCTCCGAGCGTCGGGTTCTCCCAGCCCTGGGACTTCGTGCTGGTCCGCGACGCGGCCGTCCGCGAGCGCGTGCACGCCCTGGTCTCCGCCCAGCGCGACCGCTACGCCGCGTCGCTGCCCGCCGCCCGCGCCGAGGCGCTGCGCGCGATCCGGGTGGAGGCGATCCGGGAGACCCCGCTGAACGTCGTCGTGACCGCCGACGCCACCCGCGGCGGCCGCCACACCCTCGGCCGGCACGAACGGCCCGAGATGGGCCCCTACTCCGCCGCCCTCGCGGTGCAGAACCTGTGGCTGGCCGCCCGGGCCGAGGGCCTCGGCGTCGGCTGGGTGTCGTTCTTCGGTGACGAGGGGCTCACCGAGCTCGGCGCGCTGCTCGGGCTGCCCGCACACGTCGAGGTCGTCGCCTACCTGTGCGTCGGCCACGTGGACGCCTTCCCCGACCGGCCCGAGCTGGAGCGGCACGGCTGGGCCCGGCGCCGCCCGCTGGACTGGGCGGTGCACCAGGACACCTGGGGTGCCCGCGGGCTGCCCGGCGCCGCACCCACCGCGCTGCTGGAGTCCACCGTGGAGGCCGTCGCACCGGTCGACGAGGCCGCCCGGGCCGCGGCTCGCGACCGGCTCGACCGCATGACCAAGCCGCGTGGCGCGCTCGGCCGGGTGGAGGACGTCGCCGTCGCGCTGGCCGGGATCGCCGGCGCCGAGGTGCCGCCGGTGCCGTCCCCGGCTGCGGTCGCGATCTTCGCCGGCGACCACGGCGTGCACGCCCAGGGCGTCACCCCGTGGCCGCAGGAGGTCACCGCGCAGATGGTCGCGAACTTCACCGCGGGCGGTGCCGTGGTGAACGCGTTCGCCCGTCAGCTCGGGGCGGAGGTGCTCGTCGTCGACGTCGGGGTGGCCGCCGATCTGGATACCGTCCCGGGGCTGCTCCCGCGCAAGGTCGCGTCCGGCACCGCGGACATGACCGCCGGGCCCGCGATGACCCGCGAGCAGGCCCGCGCGGCACTGGAGCACGGCATCGAGGTCGCCCGAGACCTGGTCGCCGCCGGGAACCGCTGCCTGCTCACCGGGGACATGGGCATCGCCAACACCACCGCCGCGGCCGCGCTGGTGTGTGCGTTCACCGGGGCCGACCCGGCCGTCGCGACCGGGCGCGGCACCGGCGTCGAGGACGAGACCCTGGCCCGCAAGACCGACGTCGTGCGTCGTGCCCTGGAGCGGCACCGGCCCGATCCGGCCGACCCGCTCGGGGTGCTGGCCGCCGTCGGCGGGCTGGAGCACGCGGGGCTGGCCGGGTTCGTCCTGGGCGCCGCCGCGCTGCGCACCCCCGTGGTGCTCGACGGCATCATCGCCGGCTCCGCCGCGCTCGTCGCCGCCGCGTTCGCCCCGGAGGTCGCCGGCTACTGCCTGGGTGGGCACCGGTCCGCCGAGCCAGGCGGTGCGCTCGCCCTGGACCACCTCGGCCTGGCGCCGCTGCTGGAGCTCGACATGCGCCTCGGCGAGGGCACCGGCGCGCTGCTCGCGCTGCCGGTGCTGCAGGGCGCGGCGCGGGCGATGGCCGACGTCGCCACCTTCGACGCCGCCGGGGTCACGGACAAGACCGGTGGGTGACCCGCTCACCGTCGTCGGGGTCGGCGCCGACGGGTGGGCCGGGCTGCCGGAGACCCACCGCGACGCCCTGCGCGACGCCGAGGTGCTGCTCGGCGGGCCCCGCCAGCTCGACCTGCTGCCCGCCGACGTCGCCGGGGAGCGGCGGGCGTGGCCGTCGCCGCTGGTCCCGGCGCTGCCCGGGATCCTCGACGAGCTGTCCGGCCGCCGCGTCGCGGTGCTCGCCTCCGGCGACCCGATGTTCTTCGGGATCGGCGCCACGCTCGCCCGCGTCGCCGGGCCGGACCGGCTGCGGGTGCTGACCCACCCGTCGTCGGTGGCGCTCGCGTGCGCCCGCCTGGGCTGGGGCTCGGAGCACGTCGCGGTGCTCAGCGTCGTCGGCCGCCCACTCGACGCGCTGCGCCGGGCACTGGCCCCGGACGCCCGGCTGGTCGTGCTCTCGGCCGGAGCCGGGTCGCCCACCGAGATCGCCGGGCTGCTCACCGGCGCCGGGTGGGGTGGGTCGCGGATGACGGTCCTGGAGCGGCTCGGCGCGCCCGACGAGCGCCGGGTGTCCGCCACCGCCGCGGCCTGGCGGGGCGAGGCGGACGCGTTGAACGTCGTCGCGGTCGAGTGCGTGCCCGACGCCGGGCTGGTCCCGCCGGGGGAGACGCCCGGTCTCCCCGACGACGCCTACGACCACGACGGACAGCTCACCAAGCGCGAGGTCCGCGCCGTCACCCTCGCCCACCTCGCGCCGCGCGCGGGGGAGCTGCTGTGGGACGTCGGCGCCGGGTCCGGCTCGATCGGCATCGAGTGGATGCGGGCGCACCCGCGGTGCCGCGCGATCGCCGTCGAGAGCCGCCCCGAGCGCGCCGACCGGGTCGCCGCCAACGCCGCGGCCCTCGGCGTCCCCGGCCTGCGGGTGGTGACCGGCCCCGCGCCGGACGTGCTGGCCGGGCTGGAACGCCCCGACGTCGTGTTCGTCGGCGGCGGGCTGACCCGCGAGGGCGTCCTCGACGCCTGCCTGGCCGCGCTGGGACCGGGCGGCCGCCTGGTCGCCAACGCGGTCACGGTGCAGACCGAGGCGGCCCTGGCCGCCGCCCACGCCGCACACGGCGGGGACCTCGTGCGGGTGCAGGTCGCCCGCGCCGTCCCCGTCGGCGGCTTCCACGGATGGCGCCCCGCCATGCCCGTGACCCTGTGGAGCTGGAGGAACCCCTCGTGAGGACCGAACCGTGACGGTGCACTTCATCGGGGCCGGACCCGGTGCCGTCGACCTGCTGACCCTGCGGGCCCGCGACCTGATCGCGGCCTCCCCGGTCTGCCTCTACGCGGGCAGCCTGGTGCCGCTGGAGATGCTGGAGATCTGCCCGCCCGGGGCCCGCACCGTCGACACGGCGCTGATGACGCTCGACGAGATCCTGGACGAGATGGTGCGCGCGCACCGGCACGGGCTCGACGTCGCCCGGCTCGCCTCCGGTGACCCGTCGGTGTTCTCCGCGATGGCCGAGCAGATGCGCCGGCTGGAGGCGGCCGGCGTGCCCTACGACGTGTGCCCCGGCGTCCCGGCCTACGCGGCGGCGGCCGCGGCGCTGGGCCGCGAGCTCACCGTCCCCACGGTCGCCCAGACGGTCACCCTGACCCGGATCGCGGCGCGCGCGACCCCGATGCCGGAGAACGAGGGTCTCGACAAGCTGGGCAACGCCGGCGGCACCGTCGTGCTGCACCTGGCCGTGCACCGCATCGCCGAGGTCGTCGACGCGCTCGCCCCGTCCTACGGCGGCGACTGCCCGGCCGCGGTGGTGGCGCACGCGTCGCGCGCACACGAGATCGCGCTGCGGGGGACCCTGGAGCAGATGCCCAAGGCCGTCGACGAGGCAGGCATCCAGCGCACCGCCGTGATCATCGTCGGCGAGGCGCTCGCGGCCCGGCACTTCCCGGACTCGCACCTCTACAGCGCGGACCGCTGCCGGAGCTGACGACGCGGCGACCGCTCGTCGTCCGTTCGCCGCCCGACGGTGGCATCCGGGCGCGCGACGATCATCGATCGAACGCGCACGTGGCCCACTGGACGCACCCGATCGGAGGATCGGCGTCGGTCGGTGGGAGGAACCAGCCGTGCAGATCAGGAGCGTCGTCACCGGGATCGCGGCCGCGGTCGGCATCGCATTGGCAGGCGTCGTCGCCGCCCCCACGGCGGGCGCGGCACCCGCCCCGCCGACCGGGTGCCCGCAGATCGAGACGATCGCCGTACGCGGCAGCACCGAGGCCCAGGGCGGCGGCAGCATCGCGGGCCCGCAGGCGTCGTCGATCCAGTCACGGTCCGCGCAGACCGTCCGGACCCACGACCTGGTCTACCCGGCCTCGCTCGGCAACTACGCGAGCAGCGTGCGCCAGGGGGTGTCCGCGCTGCGCAGCAGGCTGGCGGCGACCTCCGCGCAGTGTCCGTCCACCCGGTTCGTCCTGATCGGCTACTCGCAGGGCGCCCAGGTCATCGGGGACACCCTGGCCGCGGGCGGCGTACCCGGCGCCGACCGCATCCCGGCCGTGCTGCTCTTCGGCGACCCGACGTTCAACGGCCGCGAGAGCTACAACACCGGCAGCTACTCCGCGGCCCGCAACGGCGTGTTCGCCCGCTCGCGCGGCACGCTGTCGGCCTACGCGTCCTCGATCCGCTCCTACTGCAACGCCACCGACAACTTCTGCCAGCGCGGGGCGACCGGCTCGGGGCACTACCGCTACGCGAGCGACCGGACCGCCGCCACGACGTTCGCCGTGCAGCGGATCGGCGGCTGAGCCCGGCTCAGTAGTCCTCGTGCCAGGCCCGGCCGTCGCGCTCGATCAGCGCGGTGGCCGAGGCCGGGCCGTGGCTGCCCGCGCTGTAGGGGCGCGGCCGCTGGTCGGTCGCCTCCCAGGTCCGCAGGATCGGCTCGGCCCACCGCCACGCGGCCTCGATCTCGTCGCGGCGCATGAACAGGGTCGGGTTGCCGCGCAGCACGTCCATGAGCAGCCGCTCGTAGGCGTCGGGCAGCCGGTCGCCGAAGGTGCGGGCGAAGCTCAGGTCCAGCGGCGCCGGGATCGGGCGGATCCCGCCGGGGCCGGGCTGCTTGGCCGTCATGTGCAGCCGCACGCCCTCGTCGGGCTGCAGCCGCAGGACGAGCCGGTTGGCCGGGATCTCCTCGCCGAACGCGGGGAAGATCGAGTGCGGGACCGGCTTGAACTGCACGACGATCTCCGACGCGTGGGTCGCGAGCCGCTTGCCGGTGCGCAGGTAGAACGGCACCCCGGCCCAGCGCCAGTTGGCGACCTCGGCGCGCAGCGCGACGAAGGTCTCGGTGGAGGAGCGCTCCCGCTCCCGCGGGGTCCCGGCGCGGGACTCGGCCAGCTCGGTGGCGTAGCCGGGCACCGCGGTGCCGTCGACGAGCCCCTCGACGTACTGCCCGCGCACGGTGTCGCGCACCACGTCCGGACCGTCGAGCGGCCGCAGCGACTGCAGGACCTTCAGCTTCTCGTCGCGCACGCCCTCGCCGTCGATCTTGGCGGGCGGCTCCATCGCGACCAGGCACAGCAGCTGCAGCAGGTGGTTCTGCACCATGTCGCGCAGCGCGCCGGAACCGTCGTAGTAGTCCGCGCGGTTCCCGACACCGATCGACTCGGCGACGGTGATCTGCACGTGGTCGATCTGCGAGGCGTTCCACAGCGGCTCGAACAGGGAGTTGCCGAAGCGCAGGACCAGCAGGTTCTGCACCGTCTCCTTACCGAGGTAGTGGTCGATCCGGTAGATCTGCTCCTCGGAGAACACCGAGCCGACCTCGTCGTTGATCGCCTGCGCCGACGCCAGGTCGGTGCCCAGCGGCTTCTCCAGCACGACGCGGGTGTGCTCGTCGACGATGCCGGCGGCCGCGCTGCCGACGCAGATCCGGCCGAACAGCTGCGGGGCGGAGGCGAGGTAGAGCACCCGGGTGCGGCCCGGCGAGGGCGCCCCGATCAGGTCCGACAGCAGCGACCAGTCGTCGTCGGCGACGTCGAGGGTCACGTGGTGCAGCCGGTCCAGGAAGCGGCGGTGCTGCGCGTCGTCGGCGCAGGCGTCGGGGCCGGCCCAGCGCGGCGCGGTGCGCCGCAGCTCGGAGTCGACCTTGTCGCGGTAGCCGGGGTCGTCGACTCCGGAGCGGGACACGGCGACGATGCGGGTGTCGTCGGCGAGCTGGCCGTCGCGGTCGCGGAGGTAGAGCGCGGGCAGCAGCTTGCGCATCGCGAGATCGCCGGTGCCGCCGAACACGACGACGTCGGCGGGGGCCATGACGGGAAGGGGGTGCGGCACGAGCCGTCTCCTCGGTAAGCGAACGGGTGCGGGTCGAGCGGTGCCAGGGCCCGCATGACGGGCACTTCCGTACTGTACCGATTCCGTTCCGCCCGCGAAAGGCGTAAGGGGTATGCGGTCAGGCCAGCCGGCCCGCCCCGTCCGACGGCGTTCCGGTGAACACGACCGGCTCGGTTCAGCCGCGCTGTGCGTAGGCCTCGCGCACCGACGCCGCGACCGCGGCCGCGGCGTCGGCCTCGACCAGCGCGATCACGCAGCCGCCGAAACCGCCGCCGGTCATCCGGGCGCCGGTCGCGCCGCCGGCGCGGGCCGCCTCGACCGCCACGTCGACGTGCGGGACGGTGATCTCGAAGTCGTCGCGCATCGAGGCGTGCGAGGCGTCGAGCAGCGGCCCGATCGCCCGCGGGTCCGCGCCGCCGGTGAGCAGGCGCACGGTCTCGACGACCCGGTCGTTCTCGGTCACGATGTGCCGGGCCCGGCGGCGGATCCGCTCGTCGGCGATGCGGGGCAGGTCGTCCGGGCCCGCGTCGCGCAGGGCCGCGACGCCGAGCGCGGCGGCCGCGGCCTCGCAGTCGGCGCGCCGAGCCCCATACTCGCCCGAGGCGTGTGCGTGCGGCGCACGGGTGTCGACGACCAGCAGCTCCAGGCCGTGCGCCGGCAGGTCGAAGGGGACGAGCTCGACGGTGTCGTCGCGGGTGTCGAGGAACACCAGCCGACCGGCGCGGCCGTGCATCGAGGCCATCTGGTCCATCCCGCCGGTGGGGGCGCCGACGAACTCGTTCTCCGCGCGCCGCGCGATCCGGGCCAGCGTCGTGGGGTCGACGTCGATCCCGGCCAGCCCGGCGAGCGCGACGCCGACCGCGCACTCCACCGCGGCCGACGACGACAGCCCCGCCCCGACCGGCACGTCGGAGTCCAGCTCCAGCTCGACCTCGCCCACCGGGTACCCGGCCTCGCGGAACGCCCAGCAGGTCCCGGCCACGTAGGCGGCCCACCCCGGGACCTGGCCCGGCACCACCGACGCCGCGGAGAACTCCACCGCCCCGCCGGGCTCCTGCACCGACCGGACGCGGCTGCGGCCACCGGTCGCGGGCGCGGCGGCGACGACGGCCCGGTGCGGCAGCGCGAAGGGCAGCACGAACCCGTCGTTGTAGTCGGTGTGCTCGCCGATCAGGTTGACCCGCCCCGGGGCGAACCAGACCCCGGTCGGGGCCGCCCCGTGACGGGTGGTGAAGGCGTCGGAGACGATGGACATGGCAGCTCCGGTCGTACTGGTGCGTGATCGCTGGCGGGCTCGGTGGTGGGCACGGTCGCGGACTCTGTGGCGGACTCGGTGGCTGGTCCGGGGGCGCGGGCACGGTAGCCGACCCCCGCGCCGCGGGGCCGGGGAGCCGGGGCACGATGACCTCCGTGCCCGACGTGTCCGATCGCCTCGAGTCCGTCCTGAACGACCCGGTGACCGCCACCCTGCGCGGGCGGCTCGGCGCCTTCGGCGCGACCCGCGGTGGCGCGGTGCGCTTCGACCCGGAGGTGTCGCCGTTCGGGGCGCTCCCGCTCGACCGGGACGGCCACGGCAGCGCCGGTGACTGGGCCGACCTCGCGGCGCTGTGCGGGCCGGGCGAGGAGGTGGTCGTCGTGCGCTCCGCCGACGGGCCACCCCGGGTCCCGGCGGGCTGGGAGCTGCTCCGTGCGATCCCCGGGGTGCAGATGGACGGCTCCGCGGTGCCGGGCGCGGCCGCCGACGACGTCGTCGAGCTGGGCCCGGCGGACCGGCCGGAGATGGCGGATCTCACCGCGCGCACCCGGCCGGGGCCGTGGCTGGCGCGCACCGCCGAGCTGGGCCGCTACCTCGGCGTCCGCCACGACGGCCGGCTGGTCGCGATGGCGGGGGAGCGGATGCGCCTCGGCGGCGAGGGTGCCGCCGGGGCGACCGAGATCAGCGCGGTCTGCACCGACCCGCAGTACCGCGGCCGCGGTCTGGCCCGCCGCCTGGTCGACGCCGTCGCAGCCGGGATCGTCGCCCGCGGCGAGCGCCCCGTGCTGCACACGGCCGCCGACAACCACGGCGCGATCCGGCTCTACGAGGCGATGGGGTTCACGCTGGCCCGCGCGATGCGGTTCGACCTGCTGCGCGTGCCGCACCGCTGAGCGGCTCAGGCCGACAGGGCGGCGTCGACGGAGCCGGGGGAGAGCACCTCGTCGAGCACCAGGATCGCGCAGCCCATCACGCCGGAGCGCCCGCTGAGCAGGCCCGGCTCGATGCGCAGGTTCTGGGTGGCCGCGGCCATCGAGCGCCGGTAGATCGCCTCCCGCACGCCCGCGACGATCGGGTCGAATGCCCCGACCAGGTCCCCGCCGATCGCGACCAGCGCGGGGTTGACCAGGTTCACCGCGGCGGCGAGGACCTCGCCGAGCCGGCGCCCGGCGATGCGCACCAGCCGCACCGCGTCCGGGTCGCCCTGCTTGACCAGCGCGACGACGTCGGCGATCGCGGTGACCGGCTGCCCGCACTCGGCGAGGTCGCGCACCAGGGCGCGGCCCGAGGCCAGCACCTCCAGGCAGTCGATGTTCCCGCAGCCGCAGCCGATGCCCGGCCCGTCGTGGACCGGGGTGTGCCCGATCTCGCCCGCCGCGCCCCAGGCGCCACGCTGCAGCACGCCGCCGCAGACGAGCCCGGCGCCGACCCCGGACCCGATCTTGACCATCAACAGGTCGTCGACGTCGGGATGCGCGTCGTGCTCGGCCAGGGCCATGACGTTCACGTCGTTGTCGACCAGCACCGGGGCCGGGAAGCGCGCGGTGAGCAGCGGCGGCAGCGCGATCCGCTCCCAGCCGGGCAGCGCGGGGACACCCACCGACCAGCCCCGCTCGCCGTCCACGGTGCCCGGGATCGACAACCCGATGCCGCGGATCGTCGCGTCGTCCACACCGGCGGTGAGCAGCAGCTTCTCCAGCCGGATGACCGCCTCGGAGAGCAGGTGCTCCGGACCGGCGGAGGCGGGGATGTCCACGACCTCCTCGGCGAGCACGGTGCCGGACAGGTCGCACACGGCAGCCTTGGACCGGCTGACCCCGACCGACAGCGCCAGCACGGTGCCGCCGGCGGCGTTGAACTCCAGGCGCGCGGCGGGGCGCCCGCCGGTCGCGGCGGCGCCGACCACCTCGGTGACCAGGCCGTCGGCGAGCAGCCGGTCGACGCGTGCGGCGACCGCGGTCCGGGACAGGCCGGTCTCGCGACCGATCTCGGTCCGGGTCCCGGCCACGCCGTCCCGGACCAGCCGGAAGATCTCGCCCGCCGTGGCGGGCGCGCTGGTCGGGGTGCGTCCTCGCATTCGTCCAGTGAACCACAGGGCTTCCACCTGGTGAAACGCTGATGCCGTCGCACTAACGTCTTGTGAGTACATAAGTCAGTCGATAGAGTGCTTATCGAACGGTTCGCCAGGCCCCCCACCCTCTGGAGATCGACGTACCGTGACCGCTTCCGTCCCGCTGCACCCCGTCGTCGACGCCGTCACCCGGCGGGTCGTCGCCCGCTCGGCCACCACCCGATCCGCCTACCTCGAGCGCATCCGTGCGGCCGCCGCCGCGGGGCCCGCAGCCGGTCCCGGCCGCGCCGACCTCGGATGCGCCAACCTCGCCCACGCCGTCGCCGCGTGCGGCCCGGACAAGCTGACGCTCACCGCGTCGCCCGCCCGCAACATCGGCATCGTCACCGCCTACAACGACATGCTCTCGGCGCATCAGCCGTTCGAGACCTACCCCGCGCGGATCAAGGCCGCGGCCCGCGCCGCGGGCGGGGTCGCCCAGGTCGCCGGCGGGGTCCCCGCCATGTGCGACGGGATCACCCAGGGCCGCGCCGGCATGGAGCTGTCGCTGTTCTCCCGCGACGTCATCGCGATGTCCACCGCGATCGCGCTGAGCCACGACATGTTCGACGCCGCCGTCCTGCTCGGGGTCTGCGACAAGATCGTCCCCGGGCTGGTGATGGGGGCGCTGTCCTTCGGTCACCTGCCGGTGCTGCTCGCCCCGGCCGGCCCGATGACCTCCGGCCTGCCGAACAAGGACAAGGCCCGCGTCCGGCAGGCGTTCGCCGCGGGCGAGGCCGACCGCGCCGAGCTGCTCCGGGCCGAGTCGGCCAGCTACCACGGCCCCGGGACCTGCACCTTCTTCGGCACCGCGAACTCCAACCAGCTGCTGATGGAGGTCATGGGCCTGCACCTGCCGGGGTCGTCGTTCGTCAACCCCGGCACCGCGCTGCGCGACGCCCTGATCGACGAGGTCGCCCGCCGCGCACTCGACGCCGCGGGGGACCCGGACCGGGCGATGGGCGCCGTCGTCGACGAGAAGGCCGTGGTCAACGGGATCGTCGCGCTGCTGGCCACCGGCGGCTCCACCAACCACACGATGCACCTGGTCGCGATGGCCGCCGCCGCGGGCGTGCAGATCACCTGGGACGACTTCTCGGACCTGTCCGCGGTGGTGCCGCTGCTGGCCCGGATCTACCCCAACGGCTCCGCGGACGTGAACCACTTCCACGCCGCGGGCGGCACGGCGCTGCTGGTCCGCGAGCTGCTCGACCACGGCCTCGCCCACGACGACGTCCGCACCGTCGACGGCCCCGGCCTGCGCCGGTACACCCGCGAGCCGTTCCTCGACACCGGAAGCGGCAGCGGCATCGGCAGCGACACCGGCGTTCTCGTCTGGCGCGAGGGACCCACGGAGAGCCTGGACAAGTCGGTGCTCCGCTCGGTCGCCGACCCGTTCTCCCCGGACGGCGGGCTGCGCGTGCTGCACGGCAACCTCGGCCGGTCGGTGGTCAAGACCTCCGCCGTCGAGCCCGACCACCGCGTCGTCGAGGCACCGGCCGTGGTCTTCGACGACCAGGACGACCTGCTGGCGGCGTTCGCCGCGGGTGAGCTCGACGGGCGCGACCTGGTCGCCGTCGTCCGCTACCAGGGCCCGCGTGCCAACGGCATGCCCGAGCTGCACAAGCTGACCCCCGCGCTGGGGCTGCTGCAGGACCGCGGCCACCAGGTCGCGATCGTCACCGACGGCCGCATGTCCGGCGCCTCGGGCAAGGTCCCGGCCGCACTGCACGTCACCCCGGAGGCCGCACAGGGCGGACCGCTGCGCAGCGTCCGCGACGGCGACCTGGTACGTCTGGACACCCTGAACGGCACGCTGTCCCTGCTGGTCGACGCCGACGAGTTCGACGCCCGCGAGCCCGCCCGACCCACCCGCCCCTCCGGTCCGACGACCGGAACCGGGCGGGAGCTGTTCGGCGCGTTCCGGGCGGCCGTCGGACCCGCCGACGCCGGCGCGACCGTCGCCCTGCCCTACTGAGCCGCCCTGCCCTACCGAGAGGACCCCGCCCGTGAGCGAGAAGCTGCTGGAGCTGGCCCCCGTCGTCCCCGTCGTCGTGCTGCACGACGCGGCGACGGCCGTCCCGCTCGCCCGCGCCCTGGTCGACGGCGGGCTGCCGGTCATCGAGGTGACCCTGCGGACCCCGGCCGCGCTCGAGGGCGTCCGCCGGATCGCGGCCGAGGTGCCCGACGCCGTCGTCGGCACCGGAACCGTCCGCACCCCCGACGACGTGCGCGCCTCGGTCGAGGCGGGCGCCCGCTTCCTGGTCAGCCCCGGCGCGACGCCACGGCTGCTCGACGCGATGGAGGACTCCGGGCTGGACTTCCTCCCCGGGCCCGCGACGATCTCGGAGATGATGGCCGTCGCCGAGCGCGGACACACCGCGTGCAAGTTCTTCCCGGCCGAGGCGGCGGGCGGGCGCCCGTTCCTGAAGGCCGTCGCCGGGCCGCTGCCGGACCTGCGGTTCTGCCCGACCGGCGGGATCACCGTCGACTCCGCGCCGGACTACCTCGCGTTGCCCACCGTCTCCTGCGTCGGGGGGTCCTGGCTGACCCCGGCCGACGCCGTCGCGGCGGGGGACTTCGAGCGGATCCGCGGGCTCGCCGCGGCCGCCGCGGCGCTCGGCTGACGGTTCGGCGAACGCAGCACGGCCCGGGCCGCCAGCACGGCCAGCAGCACGTAGCCGAGGACCAGGATTGCTCCGGCGATGTCGCTCACCGCGCCATGGTGGCGCCGCTGCGGCACGGGCGGGTGGGATCCGGACGCGATCCTGACGCCCGGGGACGGCACGAGGGGGCCGCGCCGGGGCGTCGGGCCGCCGGTGGTGCGCGCCTCGAACGGGCTGACGCCGACGCCGGCGGCCGTTAGGATCCCGTACCGGTGTGCCGGGAAGTCTGGTCGGCGAGCGCTGCCCGCTGCCCGCCCGACCTCCCCGGAGCCCCGTGAACACCGGTCCCGTGCCCACCACCCCCACCCGCCGACGCCTGTTCCCCCACGGGTCCTGGCCGCGCGCCCGCCGGGTCGCCGACGTGCTGCGCACCGAGACCGTCGGCGGTGTCCTGCTCGTGAGCGCGGCCGCGGCGGCGCTGCTGTTCGCCAACTCGCCCTGGCGCGACACCTACACCGCGCTCGCCGGGTTCACCGTCGGCCCCGCCGCGCTGCACCTGGACCTGTCGCTCGCGACCTGGGCCGCCGACGGGCTGCTGGCGGTCTTCTTCTTCGTCGTCGGGCTGGAGCTCAAGCGCGAGTTCCTGGCCGGGGACCTGCGCGACCCGCGCACGGCGCTGCTCCCGGTCGCCGCGGCCGTCGGCGGCATGGCGGTGCCCGCCCTGATCTACGTCGCGATCAACCTCGCGAACCCCGACGCCCTGGTCGGCTGGGCCATCCCGACCGCCACCGACATCGCCTTCGCCCTCGCGGTGCTCGCCGTGATCGGGACCCACCTGCCGACCGCGTTGCGGACCTTCCTGCTGACCCTCGCCGTCGTCGACGACCTGCTGGCCATCACCGTGATCGCCGTGTTCTACACCGACCGGCTGTCGGTGGCCGCGCTGCTCGGGGCGCTCGTCCCGCTCGCGCTGTTCACCCTCGCGGTGCAGCGCGGGGTCCGGTCCTGGTGGGTGCTGCTACCGCTCGCCGCCCTGACCTGGGTGCTCGTCCACGCATCGGGGGTGCACGCCACCGTCGCCGGGGTGCTGCTCGGCTTCGCGGTGCCGGTCCTCGGTCGGCGCCGGGTGCACGGGGTGTCGCTGTCGGAGCACTTCGAGCACCGGTGGCGCCCGCTGTCGGCCGGGTTCGCGGTGCCGGTGTTCGCCTTCTTCGCCGCCGGGGTCACCGTCGTCGGCGGCAACGGCAACGGCAACGGCAACGGCAACGGCAACGGCAACGGCGACGGCGGGGGCGGGGGCATCGGTGCCGCCCTGGCCGACACCGTCACCCTCGGGGTCGTCGCGGGGCTGGTGGTCGGCAAGACCGTGGGCGTGCTCGGCGCGACCTGGCTGGTGCAGCGGTGCACCCGGGCCGAGCTGTCCGACGACCTGTCCTGGTGGGACCTGCTCGGCCTCGCGCAGCTCGCCGGGATCGGGTTCACCGTGTCGCTGCTCGTGGGGGAGCTGGCCTTCGGCACCGGGACCCCGCAGGACGACCACGCGAAGATCGGTGTGCTCGGCGGGTCGCTGCTCGCGGCGCTGCTCGCGACCGTGGTGCTGCGTGTCCGCAACGCCCACTACCGGCGGATCCGGGACATCGAGACCCGCGACGACGACCGGGACGGCGTCCCGGACGTGTACCAGCAGGAGGACCGGACCAGCCCGGACGGCTGAGGGCCGGTCAGCGGTGGTCGGCGCGGGCCGCGGCGTGCTGCACCGCGGCCGGGGACAGGCCGCGCCGCCCGTGGTCCCAGTCCCCGGTGTCCGGGCGCGCGCAGGGCAGGGCGTGCACGAAGCTGCGCACGGGCCCGCCGTCGGGCGTCGTCCCGCCGTGGGTGCGCATCCGCAGCGGCTCGGTCGTCGGGTCGATCGGGTTGAGGCAGCGCTCGCAGAGCGCGTCCCGGATCACGCAGCCCACCGACCGGCCGGGACCACGGTGCCCGCGGGGACGCACGCCTCGACGTGCACGACGGCCTCGCGCCAGGTCACCTCGCCCGCCGCATCGGCCGACTCGATGTGGGACAACCGGTAGACGCGCTCGGTCTCGGCGTCGACGGGGGCGAAGCAGCGTTCGCAGAGCTGGATCATCGGGCTCGACCTCGCGGCTCTCTCTCGGGATCGGACGGCCAGGATCCACCTACCGGCCATCATCCGGACACCGGAACGTGACCGGCGCCGCTGTGTGGTGCGCCCCACCTGACCTGCGGCGCCGTCATCGGTGACCCGGCGGGCGGTGTCGCGGCGGGGATCGGCGCGGGCCCCGTCCTAGACTCGGCGGTTCCCCCGTACCCGACCGTTCCGGGAGTTCCTCCGTGCGCTTCGTGCACGCCGCCGACCTGCACCTCGACAGTCCGCTGCGCGGCCTGTCGCGGCTCGGGGACTCCGAGCTCGCCGCGACGCTGCGCGCGGCGACCCGGCGGGCCTGCGAGAACCTCGTCGACGCGGTCGTCGACTCCCGGGCCGAGGCGCTGGTGCTGGCCGGCGACGTCTACGACGGCGACTGGAAGGACTACGCGACCGGCGCGTTCTTCGTCCGGCAGCTGTCGCGGCTGCACGACGAGGGCATCCCGGTGTTCCTCATCAGCGGCAACCACGACGCCGAGTCCGAGATCACCCGGTCGCTGCGGCTCCCGCCGACCACCCGCCGGCTCTCGGTGGACGCCCCCGAGACCGTCGTCGACGACGACCTCGGCCTGGCCGTGCACGGCCAGGGCTTCGCCCGCCGCGCGGTCCTGGAGAACCTCGTGCCCGCCTACCCCGACCGGATCCCCGGCCTGGTCAACGTCGGCATGCTGCACACCTCGGTGCAGGGCGACGACCGGCACGACACCTACGCCCCCTGCCGCCCCGAGGACCTGTCCGGCTGCGGGTACGAGTACTTCGCCCTCGGCCACGTGCACGAGCAGCGCGCGGTCTGCGAGGGCCCGCACCCGGCCTGGTTCTCCGGGAACCTGCAGGGCCGCCACCCGCAGGAGCGCGGTGCGAAGGGCGCCCTGCTCGTCGACGCGGCCCCCGGCGCAGCGGCGACGGTCACCCCGCTCGTCCTCGACGTCGCCCGCTGGGAGCTCGTCGAGGTCGACATCACCGGCCTGGGCGGCGCCGACGACGTCTACGACGCCGTCGAGGTCGCGCTGCGCGAGCGCTGCGTGGTGGCCGCGACGCGGACCGTCGTCGCCCAGGTCACGCTGTACGGCGCGGGCCCGGCCGCCGCGGACCTCACCTCCGCGGACGGGGTCCGCACCGAGCTGGAGCTGCTCGCCGAGCGCTGCGGAGCGGTCCTGGAGAAGGTCCGCAACCGCACCCGGCCGCCCGCCGGGGCGCTCGCCGTCGACCCGGAGCTGACGGCGGCGGTGTCCGCGGCCGCGGCCGGCCTGGCCGCCGAGCCGGACCGCATCCGCGAACTCGCCGCCCCGCTGGAACGGGAGGTCGGCCGCCGGCTGCGCGAGGCGGGCCTGCTGGACCTGCGCGACGACGAGCGACTCGCCGCGCTCGCCCGCCAGGCCGAGCAGCAGCTGCTGGCCCGGATGGCCGGGTCGTGAGCCCGACCGCACGGCTGCGCACCCTGGTCCTGGAGCGCTACGGCGCCTACGAGGGCCGCGAGCTGACCCTCGGCGAGGGGCTGACCATCGTGTCCGGCCCCAACGAGGCGGGCAAGACCACCCTGCTCGACGCCCTGTCCGACCTGCTGTGGGGGATGCCCCGCCCGGTGCGTCACGCCTACGCCGTCGGCCCGTCGCGGCTGGCCGTCTCGGCCCGGGTCACCGACGCGGACGGGGAGACCGTGCTGCGCCGCACCACCCGCGGCCTGCACGACGACACCGGCGCCGTCGCCGACCCGCCCTGGGGCGAGTCCGGTGCCGACGCCCGGCGCCGCTGGCGGGAGGGCTTCGGGCTCGGCCACGAGGACCTGCGCGAGGGCGGCCGGGCCCTGTGCGCGGGTGAGGGGGACCTCGCCGAGCTGGTGTTCACCGCGCGCAGCGGCCGCGATGCCCGAGCCCTGATCGCCGCGCTGGACACCGAGGCCGACGCCCTGTTCAAGGAGCACCGGGGCAACCGGTCGGTCGAGGTGCGGGCGGCGTTCGCCCGGTTCACCGCGACCGAGAAGGCCGTGGAGGAGCGGGTCTCGCGGGCCGGTGAGGTCACGGCGCTCGCCGAGGAGATCGCCCGGCTGGAGCGCCGCGCCGCGGAGCTGACCCGCACCCGTCGCGGGGCGGCGGTGGCGGCGGAGAAGGCCCGGCAGGCCGTCCGCGGTCAGGAGCCGGCCCGGGAGCTGGCCGCGCTGCGGGCCGAGCGCGCCGCGCTGTGTGCGACCGGCGCCGCCCTGGACGCGGCCTCCCTGGAGGAGTACACCCGCGCCACCGCCGCGCTGGCCGACGCCGAGACCGCCCGCGACGAGCACCGCGCCACCGCCGACGCGCTGCGGGCCCGGCGCGCCGAGCTCGACCTCGACGAGGACCTGCTCGCCGACGCCACCCGGGTCCGCGAGCTGGAGTCCGCCGCCCAGGCCCGGCGCGCCGACGCCGAGCGGGCGGCCCGGCTGCGCGCCGAGGCCGCCGAGGCCCACCGTCGCGCCGAGACCGCGCTGGCCGGACTGGTCGCCGAGGACGGGCGCAGCTCCGCCGACCGGCTCGCCGCCGTCCACCTGCCGGCCGACCGTGCCCGTGATCTCGACGAGCACGCCCGACGCCTCACCGAGGCGATCGCCGAGCAGGCCAGGGCGGAGCGGCTGCACGCCGACGCGCTCGCCGAGGTCCGCGAGGTGGCCGACGTCCCGGGCGGTCTCGACGCCGACCGGGTCGGCCGGGTCGCCGAGGTCCGGCGCGCGATCGAGGCCGAGGGCTCGGCCGCCGCGCTGTGCCGGGCCGCCGTCGCCGAGCGCGACGCCGCCCGTGGCCGCCGTGCCGAGGCGCTCGTCGCGGCCGGGTACCGCGGCACCCCCGACGGCCCCACAGGGCACGGCCCCGCGGTGGACGGCCCCGCGGTGGACGGCACAGGGGTGGTCGGTCCCGGCGTGCTGGCCCCGCCGCGCCGTGAGGTCCGGGAGCTGCGGGCCGCCCTGCGCGCCGCGGAGTCCGACCAGCGGGGGGCCGAGCGGGCCGCCGCGGACGCCGCGGACCGCGTGCACCGGGCCCGGGCCGCCCGCGACGGGGTGGCCGCCGACGGCCGCCCGGTCGGCGCGGACGCGCTCGCCGCCGCCCGGGCCGCCCGCGACGCCGCGCTGGAACAGCTGCTCGCCGCCGGGCCGGACGGCGCCGCCGCGGCCGCGGGCAGGCTCTCGGCCGCCCTCGCCGGGGCCGACCGGGTCGCCGACGACATGATCGCCTCCGCGGACCGGGTCGCCGAGCTGGCGCACCGCGACGCCGAGCTCGACACCGCCGCCGCCGAGGCCGCCCGCACCGCGGCCGCCGCCACCGCGGCCGCGGAGCGCACCGCCGCCGCGGCCGCGGCCTGGGCGACGCTGTGGCGGGCGCACGGCGTCGCCGTCCCGGACCCGGACGACGCCGACGCCGTCGTCGCCGCGCTGACCGAGGCCGCCCGCGCCGAGGACGACGCCGCCCGCGCCGACGAGCGTCTCGCCCGGCTGCGCGACCAGGCCGAGGTGCAGGAGCGGGCGCTGGCTTCCGCGCTCGCCGCGGCCGGGCGCCCGCGCGACGGCGCCCCGCTGGACGTGCTGCTCGTCGCCGCCGCGGACCTCGCCACCGAGGCCGAGCACGCCCGCGACCGGCGGGTGCTGCTGGCCCGGCTGCGCAGCGAGGCCGAACGCGCCGGGGGAGCGGCCGACGCCGCCCGGCACGAGCGCGAGCTGGCCGCCCAGCGCTGGCGGTTCGCGCTGCGCGGCGCCGGACTGCCCACCGACCTGGAGCCCGCGGGCTGGGACACCCGCCGCGACACCGTCGCCGACGCCCGGACCGCGGGGGCACTCGCCCGCCAGGACGACGAGGAGGCCCGCCGCCTGGAGCGCGCCGTCGCCGCACACGGGCGGGCGGTCGTCGCGCTGGTGGAGCGGCACCTGGAGCCCGCGCCGACCGGTACCGCCGCCGTGGACCGGCTCGGTGAGCTCGCCGACCGGGTCCGTGAGGTCACCAAGGCCGCGGTCTCGGCGGGCCACCTCGACGACGGCATCGCCGCCGCCGAGGACGACGCCACCCGCGCCGCCCGCAGCGCGGCCGCGGCCACCGCGGTGCTGGACCGGCTCGCCGTCGAGCTGGCGCTGACCGAGGCCCCGGAGCCGGGTGGGTTGGAGGCCGCGGCGCAGCGCGGCGCGCACGTCGCCGTGCTCGACACCCGCATCGCCGAGCAGGAGCGGCTGCTGGCCGCCGCGGCGCCCGACCTCGACGCGGACGAGCTGGTCGCCGCCGCCCCGGACACCGAGCCCGGTGCGCTGACCGAGGCGCTCGACCGGGCGCAGGCCCACGAGCGCGAACTCGGGGCCGAGCAGGACGAGGTCCGTGAGCAGCTGGGCGGGCTGCGGGCCCGGCGCCGTGAGCTGGAGGAGGCCGAGGGCGCCGCCGAGCTGCACGCCCGCGCCCAGTCCGAGCTGGCGGGCGTCGCCGACGCCGCGGAGCGCTACCTGGTGCTGCACCTGCAGCGCGAGATCCTGCGCCGTGAGCTGGAGGCCTACGAACGCAGCCACGCCTCCCCGCTGCTGGTCCGCGCCGGGGTGGTGCTCGAACGCCTCACCGGCGGCCGGTTCGTCGCGCTGCGGCCCCCGGCCGAGGCGGGCGGCACCGGACGCAGCCTGGTCGCGGTGCGGGCCGACGGCGAGGAGCTCGCGCCGACCCGGCTCTCGGAGGGCACCGCGGACCAGGTGCACCTCGCGCTGCGCCTGGCCGGGATCGAGCAGCTGCAGGCCGATCGGGTCGCCGCCGGGCTGCCGACGGTGCCGGTCGTGTTCGACGACGTCCTGATGACCTTCGACGACGAGCGCGGCGCCGCCGCCGTCGCCGTGCTGGGGGAGCTGGCCGCCACCGCGCAGGTGCTGCTGTTCACCCACCACGAGCACGTCGTCGGCCTCGCCCGGGACGCGGGCGTCGCGTTCACCGTGGCCGAGCTGGGGCCGCCCGCCCCGGTCGAGGTCGTCGGCGACCCCGACGCCGCCCGCGCCACCCCGCTGGCCGGCTGAGCGGAGCGATCACGGAGACTCACCGACGTGGACGCGTGCGGTGAACGGTTCGTGATCGTGAGCGGCGACTCCCGGGCCGAGGTCGACGAGGTCGGGGCGGCGCTGGCCGGGTTCTCCCAGGGGGGCCGGGTCCGGATCGAGCCGCACCCGCCCACGGCACGCCCGCCGAAGGGCTCCGGGGCGGTGCTCGCGCCCTGGCCGAACCGGGTCCGCGGCGGTGTCTGGACCCACCGCGGGACCCGCCACCGGCTGGCGCTGACCGAGCCCGACGCCGGTAACGCCATCCACGGCCTGCTGCGGCACGTGCCGTGGACACCGGTGGAGCGGGCGGGGGACCGGATCACGCTCACCGCCGTCGCGCCGGTGCAGCCCGGCTGGCCGCAGCCGGTGCGGCTCACGGTGACCTACGCCGTCGGCCGCGACGGGCTCACCGTCACCACCGAGGTGGAGAACCTCGGGGACGCGCCCGTCCCGTTCGGCCTGGGGTTCCACCCGTACCTGCGGGTCGGTGACGTCCCGACCGACGAGCTGGAGCTCACCCTGTCCGCGCGGACCGAGCTGCCGCTGCGCGAGCAGCTGCCCGACGGCCCGCCGGCGCCGCTGCCCGCCCCGATCTCCCGCACCAAGCTCGCCGGCCTCGTCCTGGACGGCGCGTTCGGCGGCTGCACGCCCGGCGACGGCCCGGACGGCGGAGCCGACGGCCGGGTCCGGCACCGCGTCGGGGCCCGCGACGGCGGGGGCACCGAGTTGTGGGCCGACGCGGCGTTCGGCTGGGTGCAGGTCTTCACCCCGTCGGACTTCCCGCGCCAGGGCCCGGACGGGGTCGTCACGCCGTCGCGGGCGATCGCGGTCGAGCCGATGACCTGCCCGCCGGACGCGCTGAACTCGGGCACCGACCTGATCGAGCTGGTCCCTGGCGAGACGCAGGTGCTGCGCTGGGGCGTCCACGCCACCGGGTGACCGCAGCACGTGACTCGTGTCACGGCGCAACGGGGAATGCGGGCGAAGTCGTTGAACGCTCTACGTTTCGTGACTGCTGAGACCGCTTCCCCGGTGCTCCTGCCCCGTCTCGACGAGGCCGGCCGCGCCGCGCTGTTCACCGAGGCCCGCACCGCCAACACCTTCACCGACGAGCCCGTCAACGACGAGACGCTCCGTGCGGTGTGGGACCTGGCGCAGTGGCCGCCGACCGCGGCCAACACTCAGCCGCTGCGCGTGACGTTCGTCCGCAGCGACGAGGGCAAGGCCCGTCTGGTGCCGCTGCTCGCCGAGGGCAACCGGGCCAAGTCCCAGGCCGCCCCGGTCGTGGCGATCCTGGCCGCAGACCTGGACTTCCACGAGCACTCGGACACCACGTTCCCGGTGAAGCCCGGCTTCCGCGAGGGGCTGGAGTCCCAGGGGCGCGAGGGTCGCGAGCCGATGGCCCGGTTCAACGCGTCGCTGCAGATCGGCTACCTCCTGCTCGCGGCCCGCGCCCACGGTCTCGCGACCGGCCCGATGGCCGGCTTCGACGCCGACGCCGTCACCGAGGAGTTCTTCCCCGGCGGCCGGCACCGCGCGCTGCTCGTGGTCAACCTGGGCCACCCCGGCCCGGACGCCTGGCACCCGCGGCTGCCGCGGCTCGCGGCCGAGCAGGTCCTCGACTTCGCCTGAGGAAGCACGCCGGGCGGCCGCGGCACGCCCTCACCCGCAGGTGTGCAACGCCGCCAGCAGGCTCGGCGCCCGGTCGTCGACGTCCTCGGCGCGCATCTCGTTGGTGAGGAACGAGAAGCCGATCCCCCGGCCGGGCCAGGCACCGTGCCGTCCGCCGCCCGCGCCGCTGTGTCCGAACGCGACCGGTTCCGGTCCGTAGGTGCCGATCGGGTCGGCGAGCTCGAAGCCCAGCCCGAACCGCAACGGCCGGTCGTTGATCGCGTCGGTGCCCTCCGACCAGGTCGTCGTGGCCCGGGCCAGTGCCGCGGCCGGTACCGGCGAGGTGCCCGGGGCGCACAGCGCCGCGTAGAAGCGCGCCATCGAGGGCGCGCTCGCCAGGCCGGCCCCGGACAGTGCGCCGCTGTGGTGGTAGGCCGGGCTGTTCGGCAGGTCCGGCTCGGCGACGAGCATCCGGTACATCCGGTCGACGAGACGACGTCGCTCCGGGTCGGTGAGGAACGTCGAGATCCGGTACTCGGGATCGCGCACGATCCGCGCCGGCCCGGGCGGGTCGCCGCCCAGGAACACCCGGGCGCCGGGTACCTGCGCGACGGTGTCGCGCACGACCGCACGGGGGTCGCGCCCGGTGACCCGGGTCAGCAGCTCGGCAGCCATCGCCCCGTAGGTCGTCGGGTGGTAGGCGACCCGGGTGCCGGGTTCCCAGATCGGCTCCTGCCGGGCCAGCGCCGCGGCGCAGACCCGGTCGTCGAGCCGGTCGGCCGGTGCCGGCTCGGGGTCGGTGTAGGGCAGCCCGACGGTGTGCGAGAGCACCTGGCCGACGGTGACGTCCCCTTTGCCGCCCGCGGCGAACTCCGGCCAGTACCGGGCCACCGGGGCGTCCGGGTCCAGCCGGTCGGCGACCGCGGCGCAGGCGGACGCGGTCAGCCCCTTGGTGCCGGAGAACAGCACCGCGACCGTGTCCGCCGCCCACGGCCGTCCGGTGGCGGGGTCGGCGAGGCCGCCGTACAGCTCGACCAGCGGTTCGCCGTCGCGGACCACCGAGAACGCGACGCCCCCGTGTGTCCCGGTGAGCACCGCGGCGAACGCGTCCGCGACCGCCGCGTACCCGGGTGCGACCGTGCCCCGCATCCGCGCCCCGCTCATCGGACCGCCGCCATCGACGGCGTGTGCGCCAGCAGCTCGCGGGTGTAGTCGTGCGACGGGTTCGCCAGGATCTCCTCGACGGTGCCCTGCTCGACGATCCGCCCGCCCTGCAGCACCGCGATCCGGTCCGCGACCTCGCGGGCCAGCGCGATGTTGTGGGTCACGAACACCATCGCGGTGCCGAGCTCGCGGCGGACCGTCGCCAGCAGGTCGAGGATCGCGGCCTGCACCGACACGTCCAGCGCCGAGGTCACCTCGTCGCACACCAGCACGTCGGGTGCGGTGACCAGGGCACGGGCGATCGCCGCACGCTGGCGCTCGCCGCCGGACAGCGACCCCGGGTAGCGCCCGGCGAAGCTCTCGTCCAGCCGGACCTGGCGCAGCATGTCGAGCACCCGCGCCCGGCGGGTCCCGGCGTCGGAGTCGGTCAGGTGACGCAGCGGCACGTCCAGCGACCCGGCCAGTGTGCGGCGCGGGTTGAGCGAGGCGAACGGGCTCTGGAACACGTACTGGACGCTGCGCAGCTGGGCGTAGGATCGCGGGGTCGTCAGCTCCTCGCCCTTCAGGGTCAGCGTGCCGGAGTCCAGGGTGAGCAGGCCGGACAGCCCGCGGGCCAGCGTCGTCTTCCCGGAGCCGGACTCGCCGAGCAGCATCAGGCACTCGCCGGGCCAGAGCTCCAGGTCGACCCCGTCGAGGACGGTCGTCGCGCCGTAGCGCTTCCCGGCGCCGGACACGCGCAGTACCGGCTCGCCCGCGCCGGCCCCGGACGGCACCGGCTCCCGCTCGACCCGCCGGTCCAGGTCGGGCACGGCGGCGATCAGGCCCCGGGTGTAGGGGTGCTCGGGTGCGGTGAGGACCCGGGCCACCGGCCCGGTCTCGACGACCTCGCCGGACTGCATGACCGCCACCCGGTCGGCCAGCCCGGCGACGACGGCCAGGTCGTGGGTGATGTAGAGCGCCGCGGTCCGCGAGCGGGTCACCAGCTCACGCACGGTGTCCAGCACGAGATCCTGGGTGGTGACGTCGAGGCCCGTGGTCGGCTCGTCGAGCACGACGACGTCGGGCCGGTTCGCGAAGGCCGCGGCGATCCCGACCCGCTGCTGCTGGCCGCCGGAGAGCTGGTGCGGGTACCGGGCCAGGAACGTGTCGTCGGCCGGGAGGCCGACCTCGATGAGGACCTCGCGGACCCGTGCGGTGACGTCGCCGTCCCAGGAGTGCGCCTCCAGCACCTCCGCGACCTGGGTGTCGATCCGCAGCAGCGGGTTCAGCGACAGCGCCGGGTCCTGCGGGACGTAGCTGACCAGCCGGCCACGGACCCCGCGCAGCGTGACCGGGTCGAGGGTGAGCAGGTCGTCGTGGGTCTCGGTGTGCCCGTGGAACGCCATCGTCCCGCCGGTGTGCACGAGGCCGGTCCGGAAGTGACCGAGCGCGGCCAGCGCCGCTGTAGTCTTCCCGGAGCCGGACTCGCCGACCAGCGCGAGGATCTCACCCGGGGCGACGGCGTAGTCGACGCCGTGCAGCACCTCCCGCCCGCCCGTGGTGGACACGCGCAGGTCGATGCAGCCGATGGTGGGCGACTCGGTGGGTGAATCGGTGGCGGTCATGCGCCCTCCCCGGTGGTGTCCGCCGACTCCTTGGCCAGGGCGTCGGTGATCATGTTGGTGCCGACGGTGAGGACCGCGATGGCCAGCACCGGCAGCAGCACGCCCCACGGGGCGACGATCAGCGCGATCCGGTTCTCGTTGATCTGCAGTCCCCAGTCGGCGGCCGGGGGCTGCACACCGAGGCCGAGGAACGACAGTGAGGCGATGTAGCCGATCGAGTAGGTCAGCCGCAGGCCCAGCTCCACCATCAGCGGGCCGGTGATGTTCGGCAGGATCTCGGTACCGAGGATGCGCCGGCGCGGGACGCCGTACATCCGGGCGGCCAGCACGTAGTCCTGACCGGCGACCGAGAGCGTGGCCTGCCGGGCGACCCGGGCCACCCGGGGGATGTGCGAGATCCCGATGACCAGCACCAGCAGCCAGCCGGACGAGCCGAGCACGGCGACCGCGAGCAGCGCCAGCACCAGCTGCGGGAACGACAGCAGCACGTCGCCGCCGCGCATGATCAGAGTGTCGAGCCGGCCGCCGGAGTACCCGGCGAGCATCCCGGCGGCGGCCCCGCCGACCAGCCCCACCGCGGTCGCGGCGAGGGCGTAGAGCAGGACCGGCCCACCGCCGGCCAGGAAGCGGGTGAGCACGTCGCGGCCGAGGTCGTCGGTACCGGCGACGCCGTCGTGGCCGAACGGGCGCCCGGCGAAGTCGTCGACGCCGAACCCGGTCAGCAACGGCCCGAGCACGGGACCGAGCACCGCGACGGCCACCACCAGCAGGGTCAGCCCGGCCCCGATCCGGGCCTGCCGGCGCCGGAACGTGCGCCGGATCAGCCCGGCCGGGGCGGGGTCCGCGGCGACAGGGGGGTTCACGACGCTCATCGGGCACCTCCGGAGTTGCGGATCCGCGGGTCGGCGAGGATCCCGGCCACGTCGGCGGCCAGGTTGACCACGACGTAGAACGCGGCGATCAGCATCGAGATCGCCTGGACCACCTGGACGTCGCGGTTGTTGACCGCGTCGATCAGGGCCTGCCCGATGCCCGGGTAGCGGAACAGGAACTCGACCACGACGACCCCGCCGGCCAGCCAGGCGAGCTGCAACGCCAGCACCTGCGCGACCGGCCCGACGGTGTGCGGGACGGCGTGGCGCAGCAGCACCGTGCGTTCGGGCAGACCCTTCAGCCGCGCCATCTCGACGAACCCGGTGTCGAAGGTCTCCGACAGCGTGGCCCTGGTCATCCGGACGACGTAGGGGATCACGACCAGCGCCAGGGTCAGCACCGGCAGCACGAGCTGCTCGGGCCGGGTCCACACCGGCTCACCGGGCCGGGCGATCGTGACCGACGGCAGGACCTGCAGGACCGAGGTCGCGAACAGCACGACCGCAGGACGCCGATGACGAACTCGGGCAGGGCGGCGAGCACCAGGCTGGTACCCGACAGCACCGAGTCGGTGCGCGTGCCGCGGCGGACCGCAGCCCACGCGCCCAGCGCCAGCGCGACCGGGGTCGCGACGACCGCGGTGAGGACCAGCAGCACCGCGGACGCGGCGATCCGGCCGCCGAGCAGCTCGGTCACCGGGCCCTGGGTGGCTGCGGAGTAGCCGAGGTCGCCGGTGAGCACCCCGCCCAGCCAGGCGAGGTAGCGCTCCCAGACCGGTTGGTCGAGGCCGAGCTGCGCGGTCAGGGCCGCGACGCGCTCGGGGGTGGCCTGCTGCCCGAGGATGGCGCGGGCCGGGTCACCGGGCAGCAGCAGGGTCGCCGCGAAGACCAGCAGCGACACCACGAACAGCACCAGGACGCTGACCAGCAGCCGCCTGAGGATCATCTTCGTCAGGAGGTTCACGCGCCCACCCACGCCTTCCGGAACTCGTAGCCGGACAGCGAGAGCCCGGTCCGGCTGGGCGTGAGCCCGCCGACGTAGGCCTGGTGGGCGTCCACCCGGTTCGGGAAGCCCCAGATGAGATAGCCACCGCGGTCGTACTCGATGCGCTGGGCGGCACGAACCAGCTCGCCGCGCCGGGTCGCGTCCACCTCGGCCCGGGCCCGGCGGACGATCCGGATGTACTCGGCGTCGTTCCAGTGCGTCTCGTTGAACGGCGAGTCCGGCAGCGACGACGACCCAGCCTGCGGCAGGTAGTTGCGGGTGTTCCAGAAGCTCTGCGCGAACTCCCACTGCAGGTACTGGTCGGAGAAGAAGGTGGAGGTGTCCACCCGGCGCAACCCGATGTCGATCCCGGCCGCGCGGGCCTGGGTGACCAGGACCTGCGCGGACTCGACCGATCCGGCCTGGATCGGCGAGGTCACCAGCTCCAGCGACAGGTTCGGCTTCCCGGCGGCGGCGAGCAGGTCGCGCGCCCGCTCCAGGTCCTGCTCCCGGCGGGGGGCCAGGAAGTCGGGATCGAAGCGGCCGTAGAGGTCGCCCGCCGGTACGCCCTGCCCGGACAGCACCTGACCGACCATCTCGCCGCGGCCGGTGGCCAGCCGCAGCGCCTGCCGGACCCGGACGTCGTCGAACGGCTCGACGTCGACCCGCATGGTGAACGGGAGCCAGCTCCCGGTCTCGGCGGTGAGCAGCGTGATCGAGTCGTAGGCGCCGACCACCTCGGTGAGCGAGAGCGGCACCTGGTCGATCGCGTCGACCTGCCCGGACAGCAGCGCGTTGATCCGGGCGTCCTCCTCGCTGAAGTTGATCAGCTCGAGCCGGTCGACCCATGGCTGGTCCGGACGCCAGTACCCGTCGTGGCGGACGAAGACGCTCTGCTGACCGGGGGAGAAGGACCCGAACCGGAACGCACCGGTGCCGACCGGACGGTCGAGCGAGAAGTCCGCGGGCACGATCCCGCAGCTGTACTCGGCCAGGTACTGGTCGAACACCGGTCCGGGCTCGCTGAGCACGAACCGCACCCGGTCGTCACCGACGACGACCTCCCGCAGCGTCTCCAGCTGGGCCGCGCCGGACTTCGGGTCGTCCGGGTCGGTGATCCGCCGGAACGTCGCGACGACGTCGTCGGGGGTCACCGGGCGCCCGTCGTGGAAGGTGATGCCGGGCCGGATCTTCGCGGTCCAGCTGCGGGCCCCGGGGTCGGGCAGGACGGACTCGGCCACGGCGGGCTGGAGCGTGTAGTCGTCGTCCCAGCGCACCAGGGGCTCGTAGAGGCTGATGACGCGGGCGATGTCCGGGTTGGTGGAGGGGCTGTGCGGGTCGAGGGAGTCCGACGAGCCTCCGCCGGTCACCCCCACCCGCAGGACGCCGCCGCGCCGGGGGGCTCCGGCCTCACGGGCCGTCGCCGACCCGCCGCAGCCGGCCAGGAAGGCCGCCGCGGCCAGGCCTGCCGCTCCGCCCAGCAGGCGGCGCCGGGTGAACCCGCCGCGCGCCACTGTGGGGCTGGTCATGAACGTGTCTCCTCGCAGAGGGCCCCGGTCGCGCCGGGGCCGCGGTCTCGGGCCCATCACGTCGAGGGGCGGTGCACCTCCTCCCGGCCGATGGCCGCGATCGACCGGCCCGCGTGCTCCGGCTCGCCGGGTGTGACGAGCGAGTCGAGAGCGGCCGCGACGTCGTCGGGGAACGGTGCGGTCCCGCCGGGGCCGACGTGCAGGCACATCAGCTCCTCGGTCGCCCGCAGTCGCCCGTCCACGTGCAGCTCGTGCCACAGCCGCAGCCGCTTCGCGTCCCGGCCCAGCACTCGGGTGCGGACCTCCAGCGCGGCGTCCGGGCCGATCTCGCGCAGGTACCGGACGTGCCCCTCGACCGTGTACAGCGAGCAGCCGGTGGCCTCGCGGTACCCGGAGTCCATGCCGGTCCGGTCCATCAGTGCGGTCGTCGCGTCACCGAACACGAGCACGTAGTACGGCTCGGGCAGGTGGCCGTTGTAGTCGATCCACTCCGGACGGACGGTGTCGGTGTGGCGCAGCTGCTCAGGCACCGGCTCCTCCGGCGGCGCGGGCCGCGGCCACCGCGCGCCGGACGGCGATGACCGCGCGGTCGCGCTCGGCGACGAGCTCGGCCATCGGTCGCCCACCCGCGGAGACCTCGGCGCCGGCGACCATGTCGTCGCGCAGCTCCCGGGTGAGCTCCGGGGCCTCCAGGCGTGTCCACGGCGCCTTCAGCGACGGTCTGAAGTGGTCCAGCATGTGCGCCATCCCGCCCCGGCCCCCGGCCAGGTGGAAGGTCAGGCAGGGCCCGTGCACCGGCCAGCGCAGCCCCGGGCCGTCGGTGATCGAGCGGTCGATCTCCTCGGGGGTGGCCTCGCCCGCGGCGACCATGTGCAGCGCCTCGCGCCAGATCGCCTCCTGCAGGCGGTTCGCGATGAAGCCGGGCAGCTCCCGTTCCATCTCGATCACCGACTTGCCGATGTGCCGGTAGAAGTCCGCGGCCCGCGACGCCGCCCAGGCCGCGGTCCGCTCCCCGCCGACGACCTCGACCAGCGGGATCAGGTAGGGCGGGTTGAACGGGTGCCCGACGACGAGCCGGTCCGGGTGCGCCGCGGTCGTCGCCATGTCGGTCATCGGGAACCCCGAGGTCGACGACGCCACCACCACGTCCGGACCGGCCGCCACCGCGGCGTCGGCCAGCTCGGCCAGCAGGGAGCGCTTGAGCGTCAGGTCCTCCGGGGCGCTCTCCTGCACGAAGTCCGCGCCCGCGACGGCCTCGGCCGCGGTCGGGAACATCGTCAGCGCGTCCTGGTCGGCGCCCTCGGCCAGCCCCAGCTCGGTGAGCGCCGGCCAGGCGGCGTCGACCACGCGGCGCAGCGTCTCCTCGGCGTCCGGGGCGGGGTCCCAGGCCCGGACCCGCAGCCCGCGGGCCAGGAAGTACGCCGCCCAGCCCGCGCCGATCACCCCGGCGCCGATGCAGGCGACGGTCCGGATCGCGGAGACGGGCCGGAGGTCGGGCTCGGACTCGGTGATGGACACGGACTCGGTCTCGGGCTCAGACACCGGCGCGCTCCTTCAGGCCGAGGATCGCGCGGGCGCGGTCCGGCGTCGCGACGCTCGCGCCGAGGTTCTGCACGATCTCCACCGCGCGCTCGGTCAGCTGCTCGTTGGTCGCCTTCACCCCGCGGGAGAGGTAGAGGTTGTCCTCCAGCCCGACGCGGGCGTGCCCGCCGGCCAGCACCGACTGCGCCACCCACGGCAGCTGGTCGCGCCCGATCGCGAACGACGCGAAGTTGGCGCCCTCGGGCAGCAGGTTCACCTCCGCCGCCAGCACACCCGGGTCGGCCGGGGCGCCGTAGGGGATGCCCATGCACAGCTGGAACAGCGCCGGGGCGTCGATCAGACCCTCATCGACCAGGACGGTGGCGAACCACAGCTGTCCGGTGTCGAAGATCTCCAGCTCGGGCTTCACCCCGAGCTCCTGCACCCGCCTGGCCCCGGTGCGCAGCATGTCCGGGGTGGAGACGTAGAGCTGGTTGCCCTCCCCGAAGTTCAGCGAGCCGCAGTCCAGCGTGCAGATGTCGGGCAGCAGCTCCTCGACGTGCGGGAGCCGCTCCAGGGCGTTGACGAGGTCCGTGCCGTCGATCGGCTTGAGCGGGTCGTCGGCGTCGATCACCAGGTCGCCGCCCATGCCTGCGGTCAGGTTCAGCACGACGTCGACGCCGGAGTCCCGGATGCGGGTCACTGTCTCGCGGTAGAGCTCCACCGCCCGCGACGGGCTCCCGGTCTCCGGGTCGCGCACGTGGATGTGCACCACGGCGGCCCCGGCCCGGGCCGCGGCGATCGCGTCCGCGGCGATCGCGGCCGGGGTGACGGGCACGTGCGGGCTGCGGCCCACCGTGTCGCCGGCCCCGGTCACCGCGCAGGTGATGATGACGTCATGGTTCATCCGATCTCCGTTCGTTCCGTGCCTGCCGGCGCCGCGAGCACGGCCCGGTCGATGAAGTCGTGCAGCAGGGCGCGCATCCGGTCGGTCCCGGCCCGCGGGGTCATCGCCAGCACCTGGATGCCGAGCCCGTCGATCAGCGCGGTGAGCTGGTCGGCCAGGGCCTCGGTGCGGCCGGACACGAACACCCCGGCCGCGGCGCCCTCGGCGATCGTCATGGCGATGCTGCGGTACCAGCGGTCGTAGGCGTCCCAGTACAGCGCGCGCCGGGCCGGGTCGATCGCCGACTCCGCCCACACCTGGATCCAGATCGACCACTCGCGGCGCAGCAGGGCGCCGTCGGGGAGCTGCAGGTCGATCAGCCGCAGCAGCCGCTCGTGCGGGTGGGCGATCGTGTCGAGCTCGGCGACCTGGCGGTCGAAGGCGAGGCGCACGTTGTGCCGCAGCGCGGAGTCGAGCAGCTCCGAGCGGGTGGGGAAGTGGTAGTGGATCGCCGCCGGGCTGGTCCCCGCCGCCCGCGCGACGTCGGCGGTGCGGACCCGGTGGTAGCCGTGGTCGGCGATCAGCTCCCAGGCCGCGTCGAGGATCCGGCCACGGGTGCCGTGGGCCCCGCCGGGCTCGCGTCCGGTGTCGGGCTCGGCCGCCGCGGCGGCGGCACCGGTGGGGACCGCGGTCCTGGCCCGGGCGCCGTCGCGGCCGTGCAGCAGCCGCGCGACCGTCTCACCGGTGACCTCGGCGATGCGGACGAGCTCGTCGGCGGCGAAGCGGCGACGCCCGGCGAGGGACTTCGACAGCTTGGTCTCCTCCAGCCCGATCGCGGCCGCGAACCGGCGCTGGGTCCAGCCGTCGCGCTCCAGCAGGGCGCGCACCCGTCCGGCCACCGCGTCCTCGGCGGTCCGGGTGGCACGGGGGGCGGTCACCGGGCGACCGTAGGCCCTGACTTGCGATATGCGCAAGTACTGATCTCTGATCGTCGCAGCGTACGACGTTGTTTCGTAGGCGTTACCGGTTGTAGGACCAGTTCGCGGGGCTTCTCGCGGAAGCGCTTGCGCGGCACGGTGCGAGCGGTAGGGTCGGCGTCTCACCCGACGGCGCCGTGGGGCGCGGGGGACGTGGCAAGGGGGACCATGCGTTCGCTGGACGAGACCGGGATCTGGGCCGACGGGATCGAGGGCGTGGAGGTCCCCGGCTACGACCGGGCCGCCGTGGGGCGCGGGATCGTCCACATCGGCGTCGGTGGGTTCCACCGCGCGCACCTCGCGATGTACGTCGACGCGTTGCTCGCGTCCGGCGGGGCGCCGGAGTGGGGGATCTGCGGGGTCGGCGTGCTCGCCGCCGACGACCGGATGCGTGACGTGCTGGCCGCCCAGGACGGGCTGTACACGCTCGTGCTGAAGGAGGCCGACGGGACGCTGACGCCCCGGGTGGTCGGGTCGCTGGTCGACTACCTCTACGCCCCCGACGACCCCGAGGCCGTCATCGAGCGGATCGCCCACCCCGACACCCGGATCGTCTCGCTGACGATCACCGAGGGCGGCTACGCGATCGACCAGAAGACCGGCGAGTTCGACCCGGACTTCCCCGGCATCCGCGCCGACCTGGACGCGATGGCCGCCGGCTCCGCCCCGACCGGGGCGTTCGGGCTGGTCGTCGAGGCGCTGGCGCGTCGCCGGGAGCGCGGCACCGGCCCGCTCACGGTCATGAGCTGCGACAACATGCAGGGCAACGGCGACGTCGCCCGCCGGGTGTTCACCGGTGTCGCGCAGCTCCGCGACGCCGGGCTGGGCGCCTGGGTCGCGGAGTCGGTCACCTTCCCGAACTCGATGGTCGACCGGATCACCCCGGCCACCGCCGACACCGACCGCGAGGCCCTCGCCGAGCGCTTCGGGCTGCGCGACGGCTGGCCGGTCGTGTGTGAGCCGTTCACCCAGTGGGTGCTCGAGGACCACTTCGCCGCGGGCCGCCCGGAGTTCGAGCGGGTCGGGGTCCAGCTCGTCGACGACGTCGTCCCCTACGAGTTCATGAAGCTGCGCCTGCTCAACGCCACCCACCAGGCGCTCGGCTACCTCGGCTACCTCGCCGGGCACCGCTACGTGCACGAGGTCGCCCAGGACCCGACGTTCGCGGCGTTCCTGCGGTCCTACATGGACGACGAGGCCACCCCGACGCTACGCCCGGTGCCCGGCATCGACCTCGACGCCTACAAGGACACCCTGCTGGAACGCTTCGCGAACCCGGGTGTCGCCGACACGCTGATGCGGATCAACTACGGCAGCTCCGACCGGATCTCGATCTTCCTGTTGCCGGTGGTGCGCGAGCAGCTGGCCGCGGGCGGGCCGGTCGCGCGGGCGGCGGCCGTCGTCGCCGGGTGGTGCCGCTACGCCGAGGGCACCGACGAGCAGGGCCGCGAGATCCCCCAGCAGGACCGTCTCGCCGAGGAGATGACCGCGCTGGCCCGCGCCGAACGGGAGACCCCGGGGTCGTTCCTGTCCCACCGCGGGGTGTTCGGCGGCCTCGGCTCCGACGAGCGGTTCGCGGGCGCGTTCCGGACCGCGCTGGAGTCGCTGTGGTCACGCGGCGCGGCGTCCACCGTCGCGGACCTGGCCTGAGCCGAGCCGATGAGATCCGGGCCGGGCCGCGGTCCTACCTCCGTCACCTCCGTACCGGACCTCGGGAGACCACGGTGGGCACCATCGACGTGCACGAGTTCATCAGCCTCGACGGGGTCGTGTCCGACCCGTCGTGGACGGCCGAGTACGGCTTCCCCGACGCGATGGGGGAGGCGATCGGCCGGCTGACCGACGCGGCGATCCTGCTCGGCCGCACCACCTACGAGATGTTCCACCCGTCCTGGTCGGCCCGCGGCCACGACGTCGAGTCCGGCGGGGCGTTCTTCAACGGCGCGCCCAAGCACGTCGTCACCTCGACCCTGGCCGACCCGCTGGAGTGGGAGAACTCACGGGTGCTCGGCCCGTACGACCCGGTGCGGATCCAGCAGCTCAAGGACGCGACCGACGGCGGCATCTACGTCTCCGGCAGCGTCACCCTGGTCCGTGCGCTGCTCGCCGACGGCCTGGTCGACACGCTCAACCTGTTCGTCTACCCGGTGTCGCTCGGGGCCGGGCTGCGGCTGTTCGCCGAGGGCGTCCGGGTGCCGTTGCGGCTGCGCGAGTCGGAGGGCTACGAGAACGGCGTGGTCCGGCTGACCTACGGGCCGCCGGCGGCCTGAGCCGGGGGCGCGTTCAGTCCGGCAGCGCCGCGAAGGACTCCCGGGCGGCCGCCAGCACGTCGCCGTAGACCTGGCGGGCCGCCGGACCCTCCGGGGCGGCCAGCCAGCCGGCGACGGCGACCTGCATGATCGCCATCGCGGCGGCCGCGGCGAGCCGGTGGGCCGTGGTGGGGGTGTCGGTGCCGTCGCGCTCGGCGAGCGCGTCGGCGACGGTCTGCTCCACGGTCCGTCCGACGTGGGCGATCCGTGGGCGCAGCTCGGGGTGGGTGCGCAGCAGCTCCATCTGGCCGTGCCAGGTCGGGCTGGTCGTCAGCGCCTCGGCGACCTCGGCGAGCACCGCCGTCGCGGCCCCGAGCGGGGACGACTCGGGCCGGGCGCGGACCTCGGTGGCGAGCTCGGCGAGGGAGGCGGCGTCCCAGTCGAACAGCACCGCGTCCTTCGACGGGAAGTGGTTGAAGAACGTGCGCGGCGCGACGTCGACGTCGGCGCAGATCTCCTCCACGGTGAACGCGTCCGGGCCCTGGGTGCGGGCGCGTTCCAGTGCCGCGGCGCGCAGCGCCTGGCGGGTCCGCACCTTCTTGCGCTCCCGCAGCCCGTGGCAGCGTGCCTCCTGGTCGGTCAGCATGTCGCCGATCATGCCCGTCCCGCCTCTCCCGCTGGTCCCGGCGCGCGGCTCGCACCCTCGACCCGAGCGGGGAGTGCAGTCGTGCAGTCACTGCAGTGTGCTCGCAGGATCGTGAGCACCGCAAACTACTGCACGACGAGATCCGGCACCGGACGAGGGTCAGCCGTGCGCCAGCAGCGCTGCCCCGATGATCCCGGCCTCGTTGAGCAGCCCGGCCGGGACGAGCTTGGTGCGGGTCCGCACGTAGGGCGACCACTTCTCGAACTTCTTGCTGACCCCGCCGCCGACGACGATCAGGTCCGGCCACAGCAGGTTCTCGACGTGGGTGAAGTAGCGCTGCAGCCGCCCGCCCCACTGCTCCCAGTCCAGGTCCTCGCGCTCGCGGGCGGAGTCGGCGGCGCGCGACTCGGCGTCGAACCCGTCGAGCTCCAGGTGCCCGAGTTCGGTGTTGGGCACCAGCTTCCCGTGGTTGACCAGCGCCGACCCGATGCCGGTCCCGAGGGTCACGACGAGCACCAGCCCGTGGTGGTGGTCGGCGGCCGCGCCGAACTCGGCCTCGGCGACGCCCGCGGCGTCGGCGTCGTTGACCAGCACCGCGTGCCGGCCGGTGACCCGGCGCAGCACCGCGGCCGCGTCGCAGTCGACCCAGGCCCGGTCCACGTTGGCCGCGGTGCGGGTCACCCCGTGCGTGACGACCGCCGGGAACGTGCAGCCGAAGGAGTGACGCCAGTCGAACTCGTCGAGGATCTGCGTGACGGTCTCCGCGACCGCCTCCGGTGTCGACGGCTGCGGCGTCGGGATCCGCGCCCGCTCCGCGGCCAGCCGGCCCTTGTGCAGGTCCACCGGGGCGCCCTTGATGCCGGAGCCGCCGATGTCGATGCCGAACCCGAGTGCGTGCTTGCTGCTCACGCGCCCGATCCTGCCAGGGCCGCCGAGACGACGCCGCGCGCCTCGTCCTGGATGCGTGCCAGGTGCTCCGGCCCGCGGAAGCTCTCGGCGTAGACCTTGTAGACGTCCTCGGTGCCCGAGGGGCGGGCGGCGAACCAGCCGGTGTCGGTGAGGACCTTCAGCCCGCCGATCGCGGCGTCGTTGCCCGGGGCGCGGGTGAGCTTCGCGGTGATCGCGTCCCCGGCGAGCTCGGTGGCGGTGACGGCGCCGGCGTCCAGCTTCGACAGCGCCGCCTTGTCCTCCCGCGAGCAGGCGACGTCGGTGCGGGCGTAGGCGGGGGCGCCGAACCGCTCGGTCAGCCGGGCGTAGTGCTCGCTGGGGGTCGAGCCGGTGACCGCGGTGATCTCCGAGGCGAGCAGGGCGAGCAGCAGGCCGTCCTTGTCGGTGCTCCAGGGCGAGCCGTCCCGGCGCAGGAACGACGCGCCCGCGCTCTCCTCGCCGCCGAAGCCGATCTCGCCCGAGCGCAGGCCGGGCACGAACCACTTGAACCCGACGGGCACCTCGACCAGCGTCCGGCCGAGGTCACCGGCGACCCGGTCGATCATCGACGAGCTGACCGCGGTCTTGCCGATCCCGGCGGCGGCGGGCCAGCCGGGGCGGTGGGCGAACAGGTAGCCGATGGCCACGGCGAGGTAGTGGTTGGGGTTCATCAGGCCGCCGTCGGCGGTGACGATGCCGTGCCGGTCGGCGTCGGCGTCGTTGCCGGTGGCGATGGTGAAGGGAGCCGGATCGGATTCCATCCGGGCCCGCAGCGACGCCATCGCGTACGGCGAGCTGCAGTCCATCCGGATCTTCCCGTCCCAGTCCAGGGTCATGAACCCGAACGTCGGGTCGACGGCCGGGTTGACCACGGTCAGGTCCAGGCCCCAGCGCTGCGCGATCGCGCCCCAGTAGTCGACCGAGGCGCCGCCGAGCGGGTCGGCGCCGATGGTGACCCCGGCGTCGCGGATCGCGGCCATGTCGAGGACCTGGTCGAGCTGGTCGACGTAGGTGCCGAGGTAGTCGTAGCGGTGCGCGGCCGCGGCGTCGAACCGGGCGGCGCGGCGCACCTCCTTCAGGCCGTTCTCCAGCAGTTGGTTGGCCCGGTCGGCGATCCAGGTCGTCGCCTCGGTGCCCGCGGGGCCGCCGTCGGGCGGGTTGTACTTGAAGCCGCCGTCGGCGGGCGGGTTGTGCGAGGGCGTGACGACGACGCCGTCGGCCAGGTGCCGGCCGTCGCGCCCGGCATTGGTGACCAGGATCGCGTGCGAGATCGCGGGGGTCGGGGTCAGCCCGTCCCGGGAGTCGACGACGACGTCGACGTCGTTGGCCGCGAACACCTCGGCCGCGGTGCGCCAGGCCGGCTCGGACAGCGCGTGGCTGTCGCGGCCGAGGAACAGCGGGCCGTCGGTGCCCTGGGCGGCCCGGTACTCGACGATCGCCTGACTGGTGGCGGCGATGTGGTCGTCGTTGAAGGTCGCGGTGAACGCCGACCCGCGGTGCCCGGACGTGCCGAACGCGACCCGCTGCACGTCGACCGACGGGTCGGGGTGGGTCGTGGCGTACGCGGCCAGCAGCGCGTCGACGTCGACGAGGTCCTCGGGGCGGGCCGGGGTCCCGGCGCGCTCGTGCACGGTCATGCGGCGATCCTTCCCTCTCGTCGCGGCGCACGCCACCGCCTACCGTTGCGCGGTGTGCGGATCGCGTCGCTGCTCCCGGCCGGCACCGAGATCGCCGGGCGGCTCGGCCTGGCCGCCGACCTGGTCGGCGTCACCTTCGAGTGCGACGACCCGGCGGGGGTGCGGGACCGGGTGCCGGTGGTCGTGGACACCGCGCTGCCGCCCGCCGCGTCGCCGGGGGAGATCGACGCCGTCGTCCGCGAGCGGGCCGTGGCCGGGCTGCCGCTGTACGAGGTGGACCGCGCCCGCCTCGCCGCCGCCGACCCGGAGCTGATCCTCACCCAGGACCTGTGCGCGGTGTGCGCGCTGCCCGGCTCGACCGTCGCGCAGGTGCAGGCCGAGCTGGGTACCCGGGCCCGGGTGCTGTCGCTGGACCCGCACCGGCTGGCCGACGTGCTCGACGTGGTGACCGCGGTCGGCACCGCGGCCGGGGTGCCGGACCGGGCCGGCGAGCTGGTCGCGGGCCTGTCGGCGCGCCTGGACGCGGTGGCCGCCGCGGTGCGGGGCCGCCCGGCGCCGCGGGTGCTGGTGCTGGAGTGGACCGACCCGCCGTTCCTGCCGGGGCACTGGGTGCCCGACCTGGTCACCGCGGCGGGCGGTGTCCCGGTGGCCGCCGCCCCGGGTGGGCGCAGCACCGCGGTCGACCGGGCCGACCTGCCCCCGTGCGACGCCGTGCTGGTCGCGCCCTGCGGGTTCGGGCTCGACGACGCGCTCGCCCAGGCCCGCGCGGCGCTGCCGTGGCTTCCCGCCGGGGTCCCGGTGCACGCGATCGACTCGGCGTCCTACGTCGTGCGGGCCGGTCCGCGCCTGGTCGACGGGGTGGAGGCGGTCGCGGCCGTGCTGCACCCCGGTGCGGTCCCGGCGCCGCCGCCGGGACGGGTCGCGCGGGTCCGCTGAGCGGGCCTCACTCCCCGGTGCCGGGGCCCAGGCGCCGCCCGACCATCCGCGCGGTCCACGGTGCGACGAGCAGCATCAGGATCACCCGCAGCACCTGCACCGCGACCACCGAGGTGACGTCCACGCCGGACGAGATCGCCGTCGCCAGCACCGCGTAGATCCCGCCGGGGGTGGTCGCGAGGTATCCCTCCAGCGGGGTCATGCCGGTGAGGTGCGACAGCAGCAGCCCCAGCAGGGCGCACAGCGCGACGACGCCCAGGATCAGGGCGGTCGCCAGCGGCAGCACCCGCGCGACGGTGCCGAGCGCGGCCCGGGTGAAGCGCAGCCCGGCCTGCCAGCCGATGACGGCGTAGGCGACGTCGACGATCGGGAGCGGCACCGACGCGTCGAGGGAGAACCCGGCCAGGCTGATCACCAGCGCCACCACCATCGGCCCGAGCAGCGCCCCGGCAGGGACCCGCGCGACCTTCCCCAGCGGGACGCCGACGCCCACGCACACCGCGGTCACCGCGAGCCCGACCCACCACGGCGCGCCGGGGCCCGTGCCCGCGGCGGCCGGGGCACCGGGCGAGGCGCCGTAGACGAACGCGGCGACCACCGGCATCGTCGCGGTGACCAGACCGACCCGCAGGTACTGGATGACGGCGACGGTGCGCTCGTCGCCGCCGAGCTCGCGGCTGATCGCGACCAGCCCGGACGCACCGCCCGCGGTCTGCGCGAGCATCCCGGTGAGCGGGGTGACCCCGCGCTGCAGCCCCATGAGCAGCCCGGACCCCATGCTGAGCAGCAGCGTCGCGAGGCTGATCAGCAGCACCGGCAGCCATTCCGCGGCCACCGCTGCCAGGGTGTCCGGTCGGGCGAGCAGGCCGATGACGACACCGATCACCGCCTGGGCGGCTGACGTCGCCGGGCGGGCGACCCGGGTGGGGCCGAGCCCGGACAGCGCGAGCACGGTCGCGACCAGCAGCCCGGCGAACAGGGCGGGAGACGGCACGTCGACCGTGGCGAGCCCGGCGGTCACCAGCACGGTGAGGGCGGCGAGCAACGGCCAGCGCCACCATCCGGACAGCGACGGGCGGGAACTCACCGTGGGATCACGACCCGAGCCTAAATGGTACGGACGTACTGGGGCGCGGTGAGTCCGGACACGATCGTTGTCGTGAGCGAACGATCACCGCTTCCGTCGGAGCGGCCGCCGGGGTAGGACGGACGGGCACGAGGAGGTGCGCCGATGGGAGACACCCCGAGGAACGACACCCGAGCGGCGACGACGGGACTCGGCCCGGTGATCGCGGCGCTGACCGCACCCGGCGGGGAGTTCGAGCTGGTCGACGCCGAGGTGCGGGGCGTCGCGATGCGGGTCTACCGGCGTGGCCCGCACACCCTGGCCGAGGTGTGGGCGGCGACGGCGGCCTGGCCGGAGCGCACCTTCACCGTGTACCAGGGTGAGCGGCGCACCTACGGCGAGCACCGGAGCCTGGTCGCCGACCTGGCCGGCGTACTCACCGGGCGGTTCGGGCTGCGCCCCGGTGACCGGGTCGCGATCGCGATGCGCAACCTGCCGGAGTGGCCGGTGGTCTTCTTCGCCGCGCAGGTCGCGGGCCTGGTCGTCGTGCCGCTGAACGCCTGGTGGAGCGCGCCCGAGCTGGCATGGGCGGTGGCCGACTCCGGTGCCCGGGTGGTCGTGGCCGACCCGGAGCGGTGCGCCGCCCTGTGCGGCAGCGGCACCGATGGCAGCGCTCGCGGCCTCGGGGTGCCCGTCGTGCGGGTCCGCGGTGGCGGGGCGCCCGCGCCCGGCCCGGTGGTCGAGTGGGAGGACCTCGGGCTGCGCACCGACGGTCCCGGTGACCCGGTCGGCCACAGCGCGCCCGGCCCCGACGACGACGCGACGATCCTCTACACCTCCGGCACCACCGGCCGCCCGAAGGGCGCGGTCGGCACCCACCGCAACCACGTGACGAACCTGCTCAACGTCGCGCTGACCGCCCGGGCGACCGCGCTCGACGCCGGGACGGAACCGCCGCCGGGGCAGCAGGGGACGCTGCTCATGTACCCGATGTTCCACATCGCCGGGATCAACGGCCTCGTCGGCGCCGTGCTCGGCGGGGCGAAGCTCGCGACCCTGCACCGCTGGGACCCTGCCGCGGCGCGGGCGGTCGTCCGGGCCGAGCGGCTGACCCGCTCCAACGGTGTCCCGTCGACGACGGCGGAGCTGCTCGACGGCGCCGACCCCGCCGACCTCGCCTCGCTGCGGACGGTCGGCATGGGCGGGGCACCCGTGCCGCCGGAGCTCGTCGCCCGGATCGGACGCGACCTCGGCGCCGGTGCGGCGAACGGCTACGGCCTGACCGAGACGACCTCGGCGATCTGCGCGAACACCGGGCCCGAGTACCGGGCCCGCCCCGACTCGGTCGGCCGGCCCGCGCCGGGGGCCGAGCTGCGGGTCGTGGGCCCGGCCGGGGAGGCGCTGGGCGACGGCGAGGTCGTCGAGCTGTGGTTCCGCGGCCCGAACGTGGTCCGCGGCTACTGGAACCGGCCCGACGCCGATGCCGAGGCGTTCGTCGACGGCTGGTTCCGCACCGGCGACCTGGGGCACGTGACCGACGGCTGGGTGTACGTCGTGGACCGGTGCAAGGACGTCGTGCTGCGCGGTGGGGAGAACGTGTACTCCGCGCAGGTGGAGGCGGCGATCCACACCGTCGACGGGGTGCTGGAGGTGGCGGTGCTCGGGATGCCGCACCCGCGGCTGGGCGAGGAGGTCGCCGCGCTGGTCCGGGCCCGCCCTGGGGCGGCTCGCAACGACGACGCCGTCCGCGCCGCCGTCGCCGCGCGGGTGGGGGAGTTCGCCGCGCCCGCGCACGTGCGGTGGACCGACGAGCCGCTGCCCAGGACCGCGACGGGGAAGATCCGCAAGCGCGAGCTGCGGGCGGGCTTCACCGCTCCGAGGTGAGGGTCCTGCGGGCCGCGGACGCGGCGTCCAGCCAGGGTCGCGGGTCCGGGGCGTCGGTCGGCGGGACCAGGACGACGGTGTCCAGCCCGGCCGCGGCGTAGGTCGTGACGATCGTCTCGACCGCCCGCCGCCGCTCCGGGAGTGCGGGACCCTCCGGCAGCGCGACGTAGCCGATGCGCCGGAAGCCGTCCGCCGCGCCGCCCGGCCCGCACGACCCGAGCGAGGACCGGACCTCCTCGGGGGTCAGACCCGAGTCGAGCAGGACCCCGTCGGCGAGGTCCCCGGCCAGCCGCAGGGTGCGCGGCCCGCGCCCGCCGACCAGGACCGGCGCCGCGGTCGTCGGCGGGTGGTCCAGCCGGACCCGGTCCAGACGGACGTAGCGCCCGGAGCGGGTGACCTCGCGCCCGGCGAGCAGGTCCCGCACCGCGGTCGTGTGCTCGGCGAGCAGGGTCAGCGGCGAGGTGACCCGATTGCCGACCTGGCCCATCCAGTCGAGCACGCCGTGCCCGAGGACCGGCAGGTACCGGCCGGGGAACAGCCGGGCGAGCGAGGCGATCTCCATGGCGACGACCGCCGGGTTCCGCAGCGGCACCGGGAACAGCCCGACGCCGACGGTCAGGGCCTCGGTGCGGGCCAGCGCGACGGCGGCGGTGGCGGTCCCGCCGTGCAGGAAGCAGTCCTCCCACAGCCACAGCTGGTCCAGCCCCGCGGCCTCGACGTCACGGGCGGCGCCCGGCAGCTCCTCGGGGGGCAGCTCGGGCCGGAAGACGATGCCGATGTCCATACCGGTCACCGTGCCACGCGCGGCCGCCGGCGTCGTAGGACTACCGGGCCGGGTCGATGCGGAACACCGGGCAGATGCCGGTCAGCGCACCGAGCGCCTCGGGCGTCGGCTCGGTGACGATCCCGTTCTCCATCATGATCGCGACGCCGTCCGGGGTGACCTCCGGCCACGCCTCGAGGACGGTGCGCGCCTGTTCCGGCGGCACTTCCACCAGCACGACGGGCTCCGGCTCGGCGTCGTGCCCGGTGCTCAGCGTGGCGTGCCCGCCCGCGGCCCGGACGTTGACGATCCAGTCCGCGCCCGGGAACCCGCCGACGACGAACCGCTCCCCGCCGGTCGCGTACACCGTCAGCGGGGTGTGCCGCGGCCGGCCGCTGCGCCGGCCGGGGACGGTCAGGACGGGCAGCTCGAACGGCAGGTCGCCGCGGTCGCGCCGGGCGAGCAGGTCGTCGTTGTGGTCCTTGATCTGCTGGGGGGCACGGATGTGACGGCGGGGATCGTCGGACACGGGAGCTCCTCGTTGTCGGATCCGGGCCAGGATGCCACGGGTCCGCGGACGGGTGGCGGCACCGCTCGCCGCCGTGCCCGGTGGCGGCCGGGCAGGGACGGGTCCTCCTCAGTCCGACCGCAGCCCGTCCAGGATCTCCTCGGCGCGGGCCAGGTCCTCCCCGGCCCGGTCGGCCCGGGCCGCCGCGTCCCGGGCGGCGCGCTCGGCCTCGTCCCGGGCGCGGTCGGCGTCCTCGGCGGCGGACCGGGCGCGGGCCAGCTCGGCGGTCAGCTCCGCGACGCGGCGGTGCGCGTCGTCGCGGCGCCCCGCGGCCAGCGCGGCGCGGTCGCGGGTGTCCTCGCGTTCCCGGTCGGCGTCGTGGGCGGCCAGCCGGGCGGTCTCGACGGCCTTCTCGGCCTCGGCGACCGCCCGCGCGTGCCGTTGCGCCGCGCGCCGCTCCTGCTCCTCGGCGGCCCGGCGCTCGGCCTCCCGGCGCCGGGCCTCGCGCCGGCGCCGGGACAGCTCCCCGTCGCCGTCCGGTCGGGATGCGCCGGTGTCCGGGGGAGCCCCGGTGCCTGGTGCAGGCTCGGCGTCGCGGTCCGTCGAGGTGGGCGGTGACGAGGTGTGCGGCGGCGAGGTCCGCGGCGCAGGTGGCCCGGAGTCCGGCTCCGCGAGCGGGCCGAAGCCGCTGTGTCGCTCGTAGCGCTCCAGCCGTCCCGACCGCACGCGGTCGGCCAGCTCCGGGTCGGCCAGCGCCGACTCCAGGACCCACCGCACGTCGCGTTCCAGGCCGGGGTCCACCCGGGCCCCCGCGGCGCGGCCGAGGGCCGCGGCCCGCCGGGCCAGCGCACCGACCAGCCGGGTGCGCTGCGCCGACACCTCCCGCAGGGCCGCGCCGTCGAGCGAGCGCTGGGCGTCGGCGAGCACCGGGGCCAGCGCCAGGAGCCCCTCGACCTCGTCGCGGGCGTCGTCGACCAGCAGGTTCGCCAGCCACGCGGCCCGGGTCGGCCGCCGGGCGGCGGCGATCGCCCGGGCGGAGTCGGTGTCGGCCTCGGCGCGGGCCCGGGCGACGGCGGCGGCGCGCGCGGCGACGAAGTCCTCCGGCGGGACCCGGTAGAGCAGGTCCAGCTCCGCGTCCGCGTCCACGCCGGCGGGCCTCAGCTCAGGTTCGCGTGCGTCCCGACCAGGACGGCACGGCCGACGGTGTGGCTGAACAGGGTGAAGGCGAGGAACGTGGGCGTCGCGGTGGCGGGCACGTCCAGCGTGGGCACGTCGACGGCGTGCACCACGAAGAAGTACCGGTGCGGGCCGTGCCCGGGCGGCGGGGCGGCGCCCAGGTAGCGGGCCAGGCTCGCGTCGTTGCGCAGCTGGACCGCGCCCTCGGGGAGGCCGGACCCGGTGTCGTCACCGGCGCCGGACGGCAGCGACGTCACCGACGCCGGCAGGTTGAACACCGCCCAGTGCCAGAACCCGGCGACGGTCGGGGCGTCCGGGTCGTAGCAGGTCACGGCGTAGGACCGGGTCCCCTCCGGCGCGCCGGACCAGGACAGCTGCGGCGAGACGTCCTCGCCGCCCGCGCCGAAGATCCCGGACAGCTGGGGGGTGGCGAGCGCGGTGCCGTCGGCCAGGTCGGTGCTGGTCAGGGTGAACGACGGGACCTGGGGCAGCTCGTCGTAGGGGTTGCGGGGCACGGGATGGACCTCCTCGGGTCGGTGGCGGGTGTCTCGCCGTGATCCTGGCACGGCGCGTCGGCTGCCGTCCGGCGGCGAGGAGGGCAGGGTGTCGGTCCGTGGAGATGCTGCTCGTGCTCGTCGGGATGATGGTGGCCGCGGTCGTCCTGGTCGGGGTGGGGGACCGGCTGCGGCTGCCCTGGCCCGCGCTGATGGTGGTGCTCGGCGTGGTCGTCGCGCTGCTGCCCGGCCTGCCCGACGCGTTCGTCATCGACCCCGAGCTGATCCTGCCGCTGTTCCTGCCGCCGCTGCTGTTCGCCACCGCGCAGCGCACGTCGTGGGCGGTGTTCCGGGCCCGGTGGCGGTCCATCGCGCTGCTCGCCGTCGCGCTGGTGCTGGTCACCGCGACGGTCGTGGCGGGCACGGTGTGGCTGCTGGTCCCGGGGATCGCGGTGACCGCGGCGATCGCGCTGGGCGCGATGGTGGCCCCGCCGGACCCGGTGGCGGTCGAGGCCGTCGCCGGGCAGGTCCCGATCCCGCGCCGGGTGGTGGCCGTGCTGCAGAGCGAGGGGCTGTTCAACGACGCGACAGCCCTGGTCGTGTTCCAGGCCGCGGTGCTCGCCACCGTCTCCGGCGGCGAGCTGAGCCCGCTGGGGCTGGGGCTGCGGTTCGTCCTCGGCGCGGCCGGGGCGGTGCTCATCGGTCTCGGGGTCGCCTGGCTGGCCCGACGGGTGCTCGGCCGGGTCACCGACGCCACCGGACGCAGCGCGCTCACCCTGGTCCTGCCCTTCGCCACCTACCTGGCGGCCGAGGAGCTCGGCGCGTCCGGGGTCATCGCGGTCGTCGTGCTGGCATTGCAGCTGCGGGCCGGGGCGGACGCCGACGAGGCGGCCGAGCGGCTCACCCAGTCCTCGCTGTGGAACGTCGTCGAGCTGCTGGTGACCGGGCTCGCGTTCGGCCTGATCGGGCTCGACCTGCGCCAGGTCGTGCTCGCCGCGGGCGACGAGCTGCCGACGATGCTCGCGCACGCGGCGGTCGTGTGCGTGGTCGTCGTCGCGGTGCGGGTGCTCTGGATGGTCGTCGCCTGGCGGGTGCTGGCCCGCGACGCCGACGGGGCCGCCGCGGCCGGCGCCGCCCCGCTCACCGGACGCGAGGCCGTGCTCCTGTCCTGGTGCGGCATGCGGGGCCTCGCGACGCTCGCCCTCGCGCTGTCGCTGCCGCTGCAGACCGCGACCGGGGCGCCGTTCCCCGCCCGCGACGAGCTCGTCCTCATCGCGGTGTCGGTGCTGTTCGTGACGCTGCTCGTGCCCGGCTTCACCCTGGGCATGCTGGTCCGCGCCCTCGACATCGACGACGAGGCCGACGCCGAGGAGCGGGCCGAACGCGAGATCGTGCTGCGGGCGCGCCGGGCCGCCGTCGCCACCCTGGAGTTCGAACGCACGGTCCGCGGCCTGCCCGAGGAGGTCGGCACCGCCATGCGGGAGCGCGTCGAACGGCTGGAGCGGGTGCTGTCGGGGCAGACGCCGTCGGAGGAGGAACGGTCCCGGATCGCGGCAGTGAAGAAGGCCCGCCGGGCGTTCGCCGAGGCGCAGGCCTCAGCGCTGGCGGCCGCCCGGACCGAGGTGCTGGCCGCGCGGCGCGAGCCCGGTGTCGACCCGCACGCCGTCGACCGGGTGCTGCGCCGCCTCGACCTGCGCACGGTGCTGCTCGACTGAGGACCGGAGGTGTCCGCGTCCGCGGGCACGATCGAGCCATGACGTGCCCGTTCACCGCCCGTACCCGCTCGCTGTCCGAACCGGACCCCGCGCCGACCGCAGGTCCGGTCGTGCGCACGACGCTCCCCGACGGGCCCACCGTGTGGGTGGTCACCGAGGAGGCGCTCGCCCGCCGGGTGCTCACCGACCCGCGGTTCGCCAAGGACCCCGCGCTCGCCCCGCCCGGCGTCACCGACCTCGAACCCCCGGCCGCCGAGCGGCTGTCGCTCACCACCGCCGACGGCGCCGGGCACGCCCGGCTGCGCCGCGCGCACGCCCCGCTGCTGTCGGCCCGCGCGCTCGCTCCGTACGCCGGACGGATCCGGTCCCTCGCCGCCGGCCTGCTCGACGGCCTCGGCCCCGGCGAGGTCGACCTCACCGAGGACGTCACCATCCGGTACCCGCTGGCCGTCGTGCTCGAGGTCGTCGGTGCCCCGCCGGGGCTCCTCGACGACGCCGTCGACGCCTGTCGCGCGATGTGGAGCCCCGACCCGGCCGTGGCCGGCGCCGCCTTCGGACGGCTGCAGGCCATCGGCACGGCCGCGGTCACCGACGGGACCGGCGACGGCGTCGCGGCCGGCCTGCGTGCGGCCCTGCCCGACCTCGACGACGCCCAGGTCGGCTACCTCGTGTTCGGCCTGGTGTTCGGCGGTCAGCTCACCACCGACGCCGCGCTCGGCTACGTCGTCGCCCACGCCTTGGACTCCGGGCTCGCCGGCCGCACCGCCGACGAGCTCGACGCGCTGGTCACCGAGGTGCTGCGGGTCCACCCGCCCGCCCCCTACTCGCTGTGGCGCTTCGCCCGCACCGCTCTCGACCTCGCCGGACGGGCGCTGCCCGCCGGGGCTCCGGTGCTCGTCGACATCCGGGGGATCGACGCCCGCCCGACCCAGGGACATCCGCTGACGTTCGGGCACGGCCCGCACTTCTGCGCCGGTGCGCACCTGGCCCGGCTGGAGCTGCGCACGATGCTGGAGGTGCTGCGCGACGACTTCCCCGACGCCCGGCCCACCCTTCCGGCCACCGGCCTCGTCGAGGTGCACCCCGGCGGGTCCGGCGGACCGCGGCTCGCCGGGCTACGGGTGCACCTGCGTCCCGCTCGGTGATCTTCCCCGCAGCCACCGAGCTGCCGCCACATGATGAACTGTGCAGGTGTGGGAACGACGGTCGGTGCGCTCCGCGACGGTGACGGTGGCCCTGGCCGCGCTGCTGGCGGTCGCGCTCCTGGGCTCGCTCGCCTTCGGCGCCGAGGTCCTCCCCGTCGCGAGGGTCGTCGACGCGGTGCTGCAGGACCGTCCCGGCCCGGTCTCGACGATCGTGTGGGACCTGCGGATGCCGCGCTCGCTGCTCGCCGCGATCGTCGGTGCGGGCCTCGCGCTCGCCGGCACCGGGGTGCAGACCCTGGTGCGCAACCCGCTCGCCGACCCCTACCTGCTCGGGGTGTCCTCCGGCGCGAGCGTCGGCGCCACGGCCGTCATCACCACCGGGGTGCTGGGTGCGCTCGGCACCTGGGCGCTGTTCACCGGGGCGCTGCTCGGAGCCCTCGTGGCCGGGGCTCTGGTCGGGGCGATCGCCGTCGCGCAGGGCGGGATCACCCCGATCCGGCTGATCCTCACCGGCACCGTGCTCGGCTCGGCGTTCTCGGCGACGGCGAGCTTCCTCGTGTTCCGCGCCGGCGACCCGGCGGCCGCCCAGTCCGTGCTGTTCTGGCTGCTGGGGAGCCTGTCCGGGGCGCAGTGGGACCGGGTCGCGGTGCCCGCGGTGACCGTCGGGCTGGTGCTCGTCCTGTTCCTGGCCTCCAGCGGCTGGCTCGACGCACTGAACGCCGGACCCGACACCGCGGCGGCGCTCGGCGTGCCGGTCACCGCCGCTCGGGCGGCGCTGTTCGCGGTCTGCGCGACCGCGGTCGGGGTGCTGGTCGCGGTCTCGGGCGCGGTGGGCTTCGTCGGGCTGGTCGTGCCGCACCTGGCCCGGCTGCTCGTCGGCTCCCGGCACCGGGTGCTGGTCCCGGTGTCCGCGCTGGCCGGGGCGCTGTTCCTGGTCGTCGTCGACGTCGCCGCCCGGATCGCGGTGCGGCCCACCGAGATGCCGCTGAGCGTGGTCACCGGGCTGATCGGCGCCCCGGTGTTCCTGGTCCTGATGGGGCGTCGCCGCTACCGGACCGCCGGGAGCACGGCATGAGCCTGCGTGCCGAGACCCTGTCCTGCGTGCTCGGCGGGCGCACCGTGCTGGCCGGGGTCGACCTCGCGGTCGAGCCCGGCGAGGTGCTCGGCGTCGTCGGGCCCAACGGCAGCGGCAAGTCCACCCTGCTGCGCGCCCTCGCCGGGATCCGCCGACCCGCCGCGGGCCGCTTGCTGCTCGACGGCACCCCGCTGACCGCAATGCGGGCCCGGCAGCGGGCTCGGCGGATCGCCTTCGTCGGCCAGGAGGAGGACCTCCCCGCGGACCTGTGCGTCGGGGAGGTCGTCGCGCTCGGCCTGGTCCCGCACCGGCCGCCGTGGTCGGGTGGCGACGCGGCCGAGCGGGCAGCGGTCACCGCCGCGCTGGCCGCGGTCCAGCTCGACGGCCTGGCCGACCGGCCGGTCGACCGGCTCTCCGGCGGGGAACGGCGCCGGGTGCTGCTCGCCCGCGGGCTCGCCCAGGACGCCGGGGTCCTGCTGCTCGACGAGCCCACCAACCACCTCGACGTCCGGCACGCGCTGGGCCTGCTGGAGCTGGTGCGCTCACTCGGCCGGACCGTCGTGGTGAGCCTGCACGACCTCGACCTCGCGGACCGCTGGTGCGACCGCCTCGTCGTGCTGCACGACGGCCGGGCCCTCCCGGCCGTGCCCGACCTCGACCCCGACACCGTCTCACGGGTCTTCGGGGTCGCCGCCGCCCGCGTCACGCACCCGGTGACCGGGCGGTCCCGCCTCCTGCTCGACCTACCCGGGGAGACTCCGTGACGCTCGTGCCCACCCGTCCACTGCGGCTGTCCGCCGTCCTCGCCGCGGCGGCGGTCGCCCTCGCAGCCTGCTCGGCCCCGGCCCCGGCACCGCCCGCCGCCGATGCCCCGGCCGGCACGGTCACCGTGACGAACTGCGGGACCCCGGCGTCGTTCCCGTCCCCGGCGCAGCGCATGTTCGTCAACGACGGCAACATGATCTCGATGGTCCTGGCGCTCGGCGCCCAGGACCGGGTCGCCGCGGTGTCGAGCATGCAGCGCGACGCCGAGACGCTGCGCCGCCACTACGGCGCCGCCGTCGACGGCCTGGCCCAGGCGGCGCCGCAGTACCCGACCCTGGAGACGGTCCTGGCCCGCGACCCCGACGTGATGGTCGCCGGCTGGAACTACGGCTACAGCGAGGAGAAGAACCTCACCCCGGCCCGGCTGCGCGAGCAGGGCATCGCCCCGTACGTGCTGACCGAGTCCTGCCGTCAGGCCGACGGGCAGCGCGCCCGCGGCATCGTCGACCCCTGGACGGCGCTGCGCGAGGACCTGCACAACCTCGGCACGATCACCGGGCACACCGCCGACGCCGACCGCGTCGTCGCCGACCTCGACGACCGGCTCGCCGCTCTGGGGAGGGCACCGAAGGCCGCGACCCCGCCGACGGTGTTCCTGTTCGACAGCGGCACCGAGTCGCCGTACTCCAGCGGCCGCTTCGGCGCCCCGCAGGCGATCATGGAAGCGGCCGGGGCGCGCAACGCGCTGTCCGACGTCGACGACACCTGGACCCAGGTCTCGTGGGAGCGGGTCGCGACGGCGCAGCCCGCCGCGTTCCTGTTCGTCGACTATCCGCCGCAGACCTTCGCCGAGAAGGTCGCGGTGCTCAAGAGCCGCCCCGACACCCGCGACCTGCCCGCGGTCCGGGAGAACCGCTTCCTGAACCTGCCCTACGCCCTGTGGACCTCGGGTCCGCTCAACGTCGACGCCGCCGAGCAGGTGCGGGCGGCGCTGGAGCGCTGGAACCTGGTGCCCGCCTCCGGCCTGACCCCGGCGTCCGACGACGTGCCCCGCAGCTGAGTGCGCAGGTCCCGGGGGTGCCGCGCGGCGCCCCCGGGACCTCCGATCCGATCCGGGCCGGTCGGGTCAGGTGATCGTCATGCCGCCGTCGACGGCCCAGGTCTGACCAGTGACGTAGCCACCGGCCGCCGAGGCGAGGAACAGCACGGCCGCCGTCAGCTCCTCCGGGTCGCCCTTGCGGCCCACCGGGATCCGCTCGGTCATCCGCTCCAGGTAGCCGTCCGGGTACTGCTCGGTCATCTCCGAGGCGAAGAAGCCGGGGGCGACCGCGTTGACCCGGATCCCGCGCCGCCCGGTCCACTGCTGGGCCAGGTCGCGGGTCAGGCCGACGATCGCCGCCTTGGACGCGGAGTAGGCCGCCTGCGGCAGCGACGCCGTGGTCAGGCCCAGGATCGAGGAGATGTTGACGATGCTCGACCCCGGCGCCATGTGCGCCGCGCAGGCCTGCGCCATCCAGTAGGAGCCGTTGAGGTTGACGTCGATGACCGAGGTGAACTGGTCGGGGGTCTCCTTCAGGGCCGGGACGGCGGTGCCGATCCCGGCGTTGTTCACCAGCACGTCGAGCCGACCGAACTCGTCGACGGCGGCCTGCGCCAGCGCCCGGCAGTCCTCGGGCTTCGCCACGTCGGTGGCGACGGCGACCGCGCGCCTACCCGTCGCCTCGACCAGTGCCACCGTGTCGGCCAGCTTGTCGACCCGTCGCGCGCCCAGCACGAGGTCCGCGCCGGCCTCGGCGAGGCCCTTCGCGAAGGCCACACCGAGGCCGGACGACGCACCGGTGACGACGGCGACCCGGCCGTCCAGTCGGAACCGCTCCATCACAGTCACGCAGGGACCCTAACCCGGATCAGTCGCGGAGCCTCTCGGCGAGCTGGGGGACGAGCCGCTCCAGGGCGAACGGGGCCGAGAGCACGCTGTTGTAGGTCATCGCGCCCCGGGTGTCGGCGTCGGGCACGACCATGTCGCCACGGGCGACGACCGGGACCTGCCGCAGGACCGGGTCGGAGTCGACCTGCTGCTTCGTGGCGCCCTCGTCGGCCAGCATCACCAGCACGTCGCCGTCGAGCAGGCCGGCCTGCTCGGAGGAGACCTCGACGTAGAAGCTCTTCCGGTCGTCGCGCTCGGCGATCGCCGGCGGCTGCGCGAAGCCGAGGCCGGTCATGAACTGCCCGCGTGCGTCGGCGGCGGTGAAGGCGCCGTACTTGCCGTCGAAGGGCAGCACCGTGGCGCCGACCTTGCCGCGGAACTCCGGGTGCGCAGCGACGGCGTCGGAGAACGCGGCGTCGGCGGTGCGGATCAGCTCCTCGCCGCGCGCGGTCTCACCCAGCGCGGTGGCGACGGCGCGCATCTGGTCGGTGCGGCTCACCCCGAACGCGATCGTGCCGGCGGGCCGCGCGACGACCGGCGCGATCGCGGTCAGCTGGTCGTAGGCGGCCTGGTCGATGCTCGAGGACAGCGCGATGATGACGTCCGGGCGCAGCGCGGCGATGCGCTCCAGGTTCGGCTCGGTCTCGGTGAGGAGCTGCGGTGCCTCACCCCGCACCAGGCCGCGAGCCCACGGCCCGAGCCCTCCGGTCTCCTCGTAGAAGGCGTAGCCGGCCAGCGCGACCGGGGTGACGCCGAGGGCGAGGACGGGGTCGGCGTCGGTGACGCCGAGGGCCACCACGCGCTGCGGGCGGGCGGGGATCTCCGCGGTGCCGAAGGCGTTGTCGATGCGGACGGGGAACGCGCCGTCGGAGCCGGACGGCGCGGCGGCCGGGCCCGGATCGGAGGCGCAGGCGGTGAGCAGGCCCGCGAGGGCCAGCAGGATGATCAGTCGTCGGAGCACGCCGGGACAATAGCCGAGGCTTACCTAACCCGGGATGTCCGGAAGGTCTCGCGGCCGCGCGTTCGCACCGGTCGACGCGGCGCGGACCGGTGCGAACGCGCCGGGTCAGTCGCGCGGGCGGCGCTTGCGGGCCACGACGGCCCGGTACAGCAACGGGTCACGGCTGGTCGCGAGCCGGTGCCGGTAGACGGTCGCGCCGAGCTCCTCGAGCTCGCCGGAGGCCAGCAGCGACGAGATGAGGCCGGCGAACCCGGAGGTGTCGCCGTCGGTCAGGAAGTCGTCCCGCAGGGTGATCGCGACGAAGCCGTCGTCGGCGACCATGTCGAACGCGGTGCGGAACGCAGCGGGTGGGATGTCACCGAAGCCGAGCGCGGCGACGCAGGTCAGGGCGTCGAAGCCGCCCGAGGAGATGTTCTCGACGGTCTCGTCGTCGAGGGCGGTGAGGTCGACGACGTGGTAGTCGTCGTAGACCCCGGGGCGGTCGCGTTCGGCGGCGTCGCGGGCCTCGGGGAGGATGTCGATCCCCACCACCTTCCCGACTCCGCGGGCGCGCAGCTCCTCGGCGACGATGCCGTTGCCGGCGCCGACGTCGAGCACGCGCAGCCCGGACGGGTCGACACCCACGGCGTCGAGCTGCTCGGCCAGGGCGCCCGCGACCACGGCCGGGGACTGGCACTGCAGGATGTCGTAGAACAGCTTCTCGTAGAGGCCGGGGATCTTGAACAGCTCGTCGTAGTCGTGGAAGCGGTACTCGGTCCACCCGTGTCCGAGGTCGATGACGCAGTACTCCGCGTCCTGCTCGAACGAGGTCGTGGGCTCCGGCAGAGCAAGCCGGTAGGACGGTTCGGAACGCTCGACGGCCATGAAAATCCTTCCTGGTCGGGAACGGACACCTCGACGCTAGTGCACCCGAGGCATCCGATCGGGGGTGAGCGACGTCGCACGGACCGCGATGTGACGCGGCGGTAGGGGGTGACACGATCGGCAGCGGGAGACACCCGGAGATCACCGTCGATCAGCGAGGAGAGACATGACCCAGCAGCAGAGGACCGCGATCGTCACCGGTGGGGCGCGCGGCATCGGGGCCGCCACCGCGATCCGGCTCGCCGCCGACGGACACAAGGTCGCGGTGCTGGACCTGGAGGAGTCGGCCGCGAAGGCGACCGTCGAGGCCATCGAGTCCGCGGGCGGGACCGCGGCCGCGTTCGGTGCGAACGTCGCCGACGAGCAGGCCGTCGCCGCCGCCGTCGACGCGGTCACCGAGCGCCTCGGCGCACCCACCGTGCTGATCAACAACGCCGGCATCACCAAGGACAACCTGCTGTTCAAGATGACCGTCGACGACTGGGACGCGGTCATGGGTGTGCACCTGCGCGGGGCCTTCCTGATGACCCGCGCGGTGCAGAAGCACATGGTCGACGCCGCCTGGGGCCGGGTCGTGAACCTGTCCTCGACCTCCGCGCTGGGCAACCGCGGCCAGGCGAACTACTCCGCGGCGAAGGCCGGCATGCAGGGCTTCACCAAGACCCTGGCGATCGAGCTCGGCAAGTTCGGCGTCACCGCGAACTGCATCGCCCCCGGCTTCATCGCCTCGGAGATGACCAAGGCGACCGCCGAGCGGATCGGCGTGGACTGGGAGGACTTCAAGGCCGCCCGGGCCAAGGAGATCCCGGTGCAGCGCCCCGGCGCGCCCGAGGACATCGCCCAGACCGTGTCGTTCTTCGTCGACGAGCGCTCGTCGTTCGTGAGCGGCCAGGTCATCTACGTGGCCGGTGGCCCGAAGGCCTGACCCGCCCCACGACGAACGGGCCGGCACCGCAGCTGCGGTGCCGGCCCGTTCTGCCGTCGCGGGGTGTCAGGACCTGGTGGTCATCGGCACGATCGCCCAGCCGGGGATGTCCTCCTGGCCGGACACCGGCACCGCGTCGGCGGAGAAGTTGACCAGCAGCATCGAGCCGTCGGCCGCGCGGAAACCGCCCAGCGAGGAGCCGTCGGTGGCCCGGCCCAGCTCGACGGTGCCCTCCCGGAGCCGGGGCACCAGCCAGCGCCACGCCTCGGTCAGCGGGGTCGCCTGGCCGCCGTTCTCCTCGGTGGCCGGGGTCCACAGCGAGGAGTACTCGAGCGAGCTGCTGCCCTCGGGACCCCACAGCAGCGCGCCCTGGGTGCCGGAGCGGGCCATCGCCTGCAGTGCGGCGATCGTCGAGACCGCGCTGGCGGGGGAGTCGAAGCCGGCCTGGGCGTCGGCGGGGACGTTCGCGTAGAACTCGGCCCACCAGATGGGCAGCTGCGTCCGCTCCTGGATCCAGCGGTCGATCACCGAGAACTTCTCCGCGCCGACGTCGACCGGGGAGATCGCGTCCTGCTGTCCGCGGTTGGTGGTCGAGCCGTCGACGACGATGAAGTCCGCACCGACGTTGTTCTTCAGCCAGTAGTCCAGGACGTCGAGCGGGCGCTGGTCGAGCGCCCCCCAGGGGCCGCGGATGTTCGAGGCGTCGTGCGAGTCGACCGGGACGCTGCTCATGACGACGTAGGGGCCGCCGACCTGCACGTCGGGCCGGACGGACTTCACGGCCTGGTAGACCTGGTTGTAGAAGTTCGTGTAGCCCTCGTAGTCCCAGCGGTTCTCGGCCTGGTTGTAGAAGCCCTTCAGCTCGTTCCACACCAGGACGCGGTCGACCTGCGGGTACCGCTGCACGGCCTCGCGGGCGAGGTTGGCGAAGTCGGCGAAGTGCTCGGGCAGCGGGGCCTTCTCGAGCCGGTCCCAGCGGGTGTCGCCGCTGTCGCGCGGTGCGCCCTTCATCCAGTCCGGGGAGCAGCACAGCGTCAGCATCGCCTTGCCGCCGGTCTCCTCGGTGAGCTGCATCCGGCGGTCCAGCGAGCCCCAGTCGAACTCACCGGGCCGCGGCTCGGGGTTGAGCGTGCCGAAGCCCATGATGTGGTGGTTCTGGTACTCCTGGCCGAGGCTCGACAGGATGTCGACCCCGCGCTGGCGGGCCTGTGCGGGCTCGGTGTCGTCGAGGCTGTCCTGGGTGTGGGTCACCCCGATCTCCATCGGTCCCGGCTGCTTGTCCCACCGCCAGCTGCCCAGGTCGACGGCCTTCGCGGAGGCCTCCAGGGCCGACGACGGCGCGGTGTCGCCGGCGGTGTCGTCACCGCCGACCCCCGAGGTGCAGGCGGCGAGGGCCAGGACCCCCGAGAGCACCAGGGCCAGGGCCGGGGCCCGGCGCAGGCCGGACCGGAACCGGGGGGTCCGCGACGCGGACCTCGGTCCTGACGTCGTCGGGGAGGGACGGCGTGACGCTCGCACGGGGTGGTGACCTCACGTTCTGACCGGACGCGGCGCCGGGCGGATGCCGTGGCGCGCGCGGGCTCGTACTGACTCCTGCACTCCTGCGCGGGACGGTGTCCCGGCGAGGTGCTCCCAGCGTGTCAGGGGCCTCCTGTGACCTGACTGAGAGAACCCCGGGCGCGCCCGGAGCCGGCGCGAGCCCGCTATCGGACGTTCGGAGCAGGGTAGGGCCGCGGTTCGCGAGGGCTGCACGCAGCCCCGTCACGCAGGTGGACCTTCTTGTCGCGCAGCGTGTACACGCGGTCGGCCCGCGGCAGTACCGCCGGGTCGTGGGTGATGAGCAGCACCGCGCGCCCCGCCGCGGCGGCGAGCAGGTCGTCGAGGACGGCGTCGCGGGTGTCCGGGTCGAGGTGGGCGGTGGGCTCGTCGAGCACCAGCACCGCCGGGTCGACGAGCAGCGCGCGGGCCAGCGCGAGCCGCCGGCGCATCCCACCGGACAGCCGGGCGCCGTGTGCGCCGACCTCGTCGTCGAGCGCCAGCCCGGTGAGACCGACCCGGCGCAGGACGTCGTGCAGGACGGCGTCGTCGGCGTCGGGGGCGGCCAGGCGCAGGTTCTCCCGGACCGTCGAGTCGAACACGTGCGGGTCGGCCGGCACCCCGGAGACCACCGCGCGGACCTCCTCGGGTGCCCGCACCGCCAGGTCGTGCCCGTCGAGCCGGACGGTGCCCGCGCGCGGGTCGAGGAACCGGAACAGCACCGCGGCCAGCGTCGACTTGCCCGACCCGCTCGGGCCGACCAGCGCCACGACCTCCCCGCGCCCGACATCGAGGTCCACCCCCTGCAGGACGGTGCGGCCGCGACCGTCCGGTCCCGGTCCCGGCCAGGCCGCGGTGAGACCGCGGATCGCCAGGTCGCCGCGACGGGGCAGCGGTGGGGAGCCCGGTTCGCGGTGCGCGACGGCGGGGGCGGCGTCGAGCACCGGCACCAGCCGGGCCAGCCCGGCGCGGACCGCGGCGAGCCGGGCCGCGGCGGCGGGCAGCGGCGCGACGATCTCGAACGCGGCCAGCGCCGTCAGCACCAGCACGGCCAGCGGGACCGCGCCGAGGGCACCGGCGTCGACGGCGGCGACACCCAGCAGCAGCGTCCCGGCCAGGGTGAGCCCGGCGACCAGGGCACCGGAGCCCGCGCCGAGGCCGAGCAGCGCGGCGTCCCGGCGGGCGGTGCGGGTCAGCTCGGCATCGGCCCGGGCGACCGCGTCGACGGCGTGGCCGGTCGCGCCGTGGGCCAGCAGCTCGGGGCCGCCGTCGAGCAGGTCGACCAGGGCGGTCGCCAGCCGGTCCCGCGCGACGCCCGCGCGCTCGGCGGGCCGCCGCGACAGCGCCGCGGCGAGGGCGGGCACCGCGACCCCGGCGAGCAGCAGCCCGCCCGCGAGCAGCGCGCCGCCGGGGAGGTGGAGCGCGGTGGCGAGCAGCACCGCACCGGACCCGGCGACCGCGGCCGCGACGACCGGCAGCATCCCGCGCACGACCAGGTCCTGCACGGAGTCGGTGTCGCCGACCAGCCGGGCGACGAGCTCGCCGGACCGGAACCGGTGGACCGGCTCGGTGGCGGCGAGCCGGGCGTAGACGCGGCCGCGCATGTCCGACAGCGCGCGCAGGGCGGCGTCGTGCCCGACCAGCCGCTCGGCGTAGCGGGCCACCCCGCGTCCGACGCCGAGGGCACGGGTGAGCACGACGGCGACCGACAGCGCCGTCACCGACGGGTGCTGGGCGGCGGTGGCGAGCAGCCAGGCGGCCAGCGACAGCAGCCCGGCACCGCAGGCGGTGGCGAGCGCGCCGAGCAGCGCGCCGCCGACGACGCCGCGCAGCCGGGGCGCCAGCACGCTGCGGGCCAGCGACCAGGGGCTCATCGGGGACCCCCGGCCGGGGTGATCGTGGCGGGGGTGATCGTGACCGTGCGGTCGGTGTGCTCGGCCCAGCCCGCGTCGTGGGCGACGACGACCGCGGTGCGCCCGCGCAGCAGCTCGGTGGCCGCGGTGCGGACCGCGGCGGCGGAGTCGGGGTCGAGGTGCGCGGTCGGCTCGTCGAGCAGGACCAGCGGCGCGTCGCGCAGGAACGCCCTGGCCAGCGCGACCCGCTGGCGCTCTCCGGAGGACAGCTGCGTGCCGCCCTCACCGAGCACGGTGTCCCAGCCCCGGGGCAGCCGGGCGACGACGGTGTCGAGCCCGGCCCGGCGTGCGGCCGCGCGGACGGCGTCGTCGGTGACGTGGTCCCGTCCGGCGCCGAGCCGGACGTTGGCGGCGACGGTGTCGGCGAACAGGTGCGGCTGCTGCGGGACCCAGGCCACCCCGCGCCGCCAGGCGTCGAGGTCCACCTCCGCGAGCTCGGCGCCGGTTCCGTCCCGGCCGTGCACGATCACGGTGCCGCCGGTCGGGACGACGGTGCCGAGCAGCACGCCGAGCAGGGTGGACTTCCCGGCCCCGGACGGGCCGCGCAGCAGCACCGTCTCACCGGGGGCGAGGGTCAGCGACAGCCCGGCGACGGCGTCGGTGTCCGCGCCGGGGTAGCGCACCCGCAGCCCGTCGACGGTCAGGCCGCGCCCGGCCGGGTCGGCGGGCGGCACCGGAGCGGTCCCGCCGGTGGCGCCGCCGACGGGGCGGTCGAGCTCGGCGAACACCTGCCGGGCGGCGGCGACCCCCTCCATGCTGGCGTGGAACCGGGCACCGACCTCGCGCAGCGGCAGGTACGCCTCCGGGGCCAGGACCAGCACGAACAGCGCGGTGGCGTAGTCGAGGTTCCCGTAGAGCAGCCGCAGTCCGACCTCGACGGCGACCAGGGCGACGGCGAGCGTCGCGAGGACCTCCAGCACGAACGCGGACAGGAACGCGACCCGCAGGGTGCCGGTCATGGCGTGCCGGTGGGCGTCGGTGGTCTCCCGGACCTTTCCCGCGACGACCTGCGCACGGCGGAACAGCGCGAGGGTCGGCAGCCCCTGCACGACGTCGAGGAAGTGCCCGCCGAGGCGCGACAGCAGCCGCCACTGGCGGTCGGTCCTGGCCCGGGTGTGCATCCCGACCAGGACCATGAACAGCGGGATCAGCGGCAGCGTCACCCCGATGACGACCGCGGAGATCCAGTCGGCGTCCGCGACGACGATCAGCACCGCGACCGGGACCAGGACGGCGAGCACCAGCTGGGGCAGGTAGCGGGCGAAGTAGTCGTCGAGGGCGTCGAGCCCGCGGGTGGCGAGGGTGACGACCTCGCCGGAGGACCGCCGCGGGTCCGGCGCGGCGAGCGCGAGCCGGCGCACGAGCTGCATCCGCAGCTGGGACTTGGCGCGGGCGGCGCTGCGCAGTGCCGCGGACTCCGCGCCGTAGGACAGCAGCGCCCGCGCCACCGCGACGACGGCGACGCCCCCGACCAGCCAGGCCAGGGTGTCGAGCCCGGCGCCCGGACCGGTGGGCGTGCCGTCGGTGGCGAACGACGGCGTCGCCCCGGCCACCACCCGCGACACGAGCCAGGCCTGGGCCAGGATCAGCCCGGTCGCGGCGACCCCGCAGCCCGCGGCGACGGCCAGGTGCACCCGGACCGCGCTCGCGGTGCGCAGCAGCCGCGGGTCGACGGGCGGGCCGCCCGCGGGCGGCGCCCCGGCGGTGCCCGACGGGACCGGCGGAGCCGACGGGGTGGACGGGCGCGACACGGTCGTCATCGTGGCGCCGGTACCGCGGTGCCACGAGGGCCGGAGGGCCCCTCCGGTGCGACCCGCGCCCCGCCGAGGCGCTTGCGGAACACCCAGTAGCTCCAGGACTGGTAGGCGAGGACCAGCGGCAGGAACACGGCCGCGACCCAGCTCATGACCGTGAGCGTGTAGGGCGCGGACGTGGCGTTCGCGACGGTCAGGGTGTGGGCGGGGTCGGTGGTCGAGGGCAGCAGCGACGGGTACAGCTGCCCGAACAGCACGACCGACAGCCCGCCGATCGACAGCGCGGTGGCGGTGAACGCCCATCCCTCGCGGCCGAGCAGCAGCGCCACCCCGGCCGCGGCGAGGGCCAGCCCGCTGACCCAGGCGACCGTGCCGGTCCAGGACGGCTCACGCAGCGCGAGCGTCGCGGCCAGGAAGGCGACGGTGACCAGCAGGACCGGGACCACCGCCCGCAGGGCGAACCGGCGTGCCCGGTACCGCACCGGCCCGTCGGTCTTGAGCGCCAGGAACACCGCGCCGTGCAGGAGGAACAGCGCAGTGGTGACGACGCCGCCGAGCAGGGCGTAGCCGTTCAGCAGGTCCGCGAGCGAGGCCGTGACCACGGTGTTCTGCCCACTGCCCGGGGCACTCAGCACGGTCGGCAGGCCGCGGACCAGGTTGGCGAGCACCACGCCCCACACGAAGGCCGGGACCAGCGACCCGAGACCGATCATGAGGTCCCAGCGGGCCTTCCAGGACGCGTCGGAGCGCTTGTGCCGGTACTCCAGCCCGACCCCGCGCACGATCAGGCCCAACAGGACGAGCAGCACCGGCAGGTAGAGGCCCGACAGCGTCGCGGCGTACCAGGCGGGGAAGGCGGCGAACATCGCGCCGACGGCGGCGATCAGCCACACCTCGTTGCCGTCCCACACCGGGCCGATCGCGCCGAGCGCCGCCTCGCGGTCGGCCTCCTCGTCGCGGCCCAGGACGCGGACCAGCATCCCGACGCCGAAGTCGAACCCCTCGAGCACCAGGTAGCCGGTCCACAGCACGGCCACGGCCAGGAACCAGATCGTGGGCAGGTCCATCGTCGTCCCTCCGCAGGTCAGTAGCTGAACGCCGCGGGGCGGCGCTCGTCGTCGGTGCCGACGGCGGCGCCGTCGTCGGGACGGCCGTCGGGGCCGTCGGGATCGTCGGTGTAGGGGAGTGCGGCGCCGGGACCGGCCTGCACGTAGCGGAACAGCAGCCGCACCTCGACGACGGCGAGCACCCCGTAGAGCGCGGTGAACGTGGCCAGGGAGAACGCGACCTGGCCCAGGCTCACCCCGGGGGAGACGCTCTGGGCGGTGAGCAGCTCGCCGTGCACCGTCCAGGGCTGGCGGCCCATCTCGGTCAGCACCCAGCCGGCGATGTTCCCGGCCAGCGCCGCGGGCAGGGCGGCGATCACGCCCCGGTAGGCCCACCGCCGGAGCCGCCCGGCCGGAGCCGGTGCCCCGTCGCGGGTAAAGCCGGGCAGCCGTCCGCCGCGGGTGAGCCAGAGCCCGGCCGTCGCGACCGCGACCCCGGCCAGGCCGAGGCCCATCATCAGTCGGAACGCCCAGTAGAGGACGGCGATGTTGGGCCGGTAGTCCCCGGGGCCGTAGAGCGCCTCGTACTGTGCCTGCACGTTCTCGATGCCCTGCACCGGGCCCCACGGGCTCCCGGTGGCCAGGAAGCTCAGGACGCCGGGGATCTGCACGTTGATGTGGTTGCGGCTGCCCTGGACGTCGCCGACGGCGAACAGCGAGAACCCGGCCGACTCCTCGGTCTGCCACAGCGCCTCGGCTGAGGCGAGCTTCATCGGCTCGTAGGTGGCGGCCAGCTTGGCCTGGTGGTCACCGGAGGCGATGACCAGCACCCCGGCGACGAGGGTGACGAGGAACCCGGTGCGCAGGGTCTTGCGGAACAGCGTGTGCTCGCTCGGGTGCGGCGTCGCGTCACCGGGACGGCGCCAGCGCTCGCGCATCAGCTTCCAGGCGCTGACCGCGGCGACGAACAGGCCCGCGATCAGGAACGCCGCGGCGACGACGTGGGCGTAGGTCGACCAGGCCTGCGGGTTGGTCAGCACGGCGCCGATGTCGGTGAGCCGGGCCCGGCCGGTGGCGCGGTCGACCTCGTAGCCGACCGGGTTCCGCATCCAGGCGTTCGCCGCGAGGATGAAGTACGCCGAGAGGTTCGATCCGATCGCGGCGGCCCAGATGCAGGCCAGGTGCACGCCCCGGCGCAGCCGGTCCCACCCGAAGATCCACAGCCCGATGAAGGTGGACTCGAGGAAGAAGGCGATGAGCGCCTCCATCGCCAGCGGCGCGCCGAACACGTCGCCGACGAAGGTGGAGTAGGCGCTCCAGTTCATCCCGAACTGGAACTCCTGCACGATCCCGGTGACCACGCCCATCGCGAAGTTGATCAGGAACAGCTTCCCGAAGAACTTCGTCGCCCGCAGGTACTCCTCCCGGCCCGTGCGGAACCAGGCGGTCTGCAGCGACGCGACGATCACCGACAGCCCGATGGTCAGCGGCACGAACAGGAAGTGGTAGATCGTGGTGATCCCGAACTGCCAGCGAGCCAGGTCGAGCGCGTCCATCGGGACCTCCCGAGCGAAGTTCTACGTCCAGTAGTAGTTCTACCGGAAGTAGAAGATCAGTGGGGATCCGGGCCCGGTGGCGCTGGACACGCGGGCCGCCGCGGGTGCGCTCGCCCCCCAGGTCCGAGGGGCTCCGTCCGGCCCGGTCAGGCGACGGCGAGCGTGCGCCGCAGGAAGTCCACCTGTGCGGCCACCGACCGTTCGAACATCTCGCCGAGGTAGATGTCGAAGTGCCCGCACGGCAGCTCCAGCACCTCCGAGCCCGCCCCGGCCCGCGCGGCGACCGCACGCACCGACGCCGGCGGCGCGATCGAGTCCCGCGCCGCGACGACGACGAGGATCGGCGCCCGCAGCCGCCGCGCCGCCGTCACCGGGCGGTTGAGCGGGATCCGCAGCGCGCCCCGGGCCCGCATGGTGTTGCGGAACCCGGGTCCGGCGATCGAGGAGTAGCCGCTCTCGGCGTCGTGCGAGGTGATCGCCGCGGTCGACCCGGGCGGCCCGAACACCGCGATCCGGTGCGGCGAGCGCCCGAGCAGCCCGGCGGCGGCGTCGCGCAGGCCGTGCCCGGTGAGGCGGGCCAGCTGCCCGGGCCCGGCGTAGCGCAGGATCTCCAGCAGCGCGGCGGCCCCGTCCATCGCGGCGCCCTGGGAGATCACCGCGGCGACCTGGCCGTCGCGGGCGGCGACCGGGACCACGTGCCCGCCGGAGTACGAGCTGCCCCACAGCACGATCCGCTCCGGGTCGACGCCGGGCAGCGTGCGGGCGTACGCGATCGCGGCGTGGTAGTCGGCGCGGTGGCGGCCGTGGTGGACGTCCTGGTCGAGCTGCGGGTCGCCGGTGCCGTCGGAGGCGCCGAACCCGCGGTAGTCGAACACCAGCACCGCGCGGCCCGCGGCGGCGAAACGCTGCGCGAAGGGCAGCAGCCCGGAGTCGCGGGTGGCACCGAACCCGTGCGCCATGACGACGCAGGGCCGGCCGCGGTCGTTCGTGAGCGCGTCGCCGGACGCCGTGAGGAGCCAGGCCGCGCAGCGCAGCCCGCCGCTCGGGAACGACGTCTCGGCGGGGGTGACGGTCATCGTCGGCTCCTGCGGTGCACGGGCGGATCGAGTCGGTCCGGGCCGCTCGCGGCAGCACGCGGAGTCTCGGGGCCGGGTCATCGTGCCGCACCCCGGTGCCCGGCCGCTCGGTCAGGCCCCGGTCGGGCCGAACTGCTCGATCCGGATCGCGTGGTCGGGGACGCCGGCGGCGGCGAGCAGGTCGGCCGCGGCGGCGGAGAAGGCCGGCGAGCCGCACACGAACGCGGTCTCCCCGCCGCGGACCAGCGGGGCGAGGTCGGCGAGGGTGAGCCGGCCCGCCGGGCGGGTCGCGCCGGGAGGGGCGGTCCGGGTGAACACCGCGGTGACCGGCGGACCGGTGAGCTCCTCGCCGTAGAACAGATCGTCGGGGGTGCGGACCGAGACCAGCATCCGCACCAGGTCGGGACGGCCGACGGCGCGGGCGTGGCGCAGCATCGCGGCCAGCGGGACCTGCCCGGACCCGCCGCCGACCAGCAGCGCGGGGGAGACGCCGTCCCAGGCGAACCAGCCCCCGACCGGGCCGCGGACCTCCAACACGTCCCCGACGACGGCGACGTCGTGCAGGAACCCCGACACCTCGCCGTCGTCGAGATGTTCGACGGTCAGGGCGATCTCCGGCCGCCCGTCGGGCGCGGAGGCGACCGAGTACGAGCGCTGCGCGGTGTAGCCGTCCTCGGCGGTCAGGCGCAGCACGTAGTACTGGCCGGGCAGGTGGGTGGCCGGTTCCTCCAGCCCGAGCCGGAAGGTCTTCACCCCCGGGGCCTCGTCGTGCACCGACAGCACGGTCGCGGCCTGCCAGCGCAGGGTGCGGCGTGGGGTCGTGTCCACCGTCAGTCCCCCTGGAACCGCTGCTCGGACCACGGGTCGCCGCGGTCGTGGTAGCCGTTGCGCTCCCAGAAGCCCGGCTCGTCCTCGGCGAGCAGGCGCAGCCCGGCGACCCACTTCGCGCTCTTCCAGAAGTAGAGGTGCGGCACCAGCAGCCGCGCCGGGCCGCCGTGCTCGCGGGTCAGCGGCGCGCCCTGCGCCTCGAACGCCAGCCACGCCCGGCCGCCGGTCAGGTCCGACAGCGGCATGTTCGTGGTGTAGCCCGAGTGCGAGTGCGCGACGGCGAACCGCGCCTCCGGCAGCGGTCCCGCCGCCTCCAGCAGCGTGTCGACCGCGACCCCGCTCCAGTGCATCCCGAACTTCGACCAGGTCGTGACGCAGTGGATGTCGCCGTCCCACCGCTCGCGGGGCAGGGCGCGGATCTCGTCCCAGGTCCACTCGACCGGGCGCTGCACGAGACCGTCGATGCGGAAGGTCCAGCGGGCGGTGTCCAGCACGGGGGCGCGTTCGGCGGTCAGCACCGGCCACTGGTCGCCGGCGTCGTACTGGCCGGGCGGCAGCCGTCGGTCACGCGGTCTGCGCCCGACGAATCCTCGGGTCACGCGGGGCATGCCGACCACAATGCACCCCTGCCCCCGGTTGTTCCCGCCCCGGCCCGTCACACCGGCACCCGGCCGCCAGGGGCTACCGGTGGGGACTACCGGCGGGGAACGGCCGGGTGTACGCCGCGACGCCCCCGGACGGCCCCGTTGCGCCAGTCGGGTGCATCACAGGCCGTGCGCGCCTCGCCACAGCGCATGCCCCTGGCGCCACCGGCTCACTAGACTCCGCTGCACTTCGGTGGTGTCGACGACGGCGCCATCCGGCGGGCAACGAGGCCGCCCCGCGGGCCGGTGAGGAGAACAGAGCGGATGACGGACAGTGACCGCAGCGCGGTCGGCCGCGCAGCCGGTCCGGAGGGCTCTTCCGTGGATGCTCCGGTGGAGCCGGAGGAGCTGGTCCTCGCGGGCGCCTTCGACCCGGTCACCCGCGACCAGTGGCTCGCCGCCGTGGACGCGGTGGTGCGCAAGTCGGGCCGGATCGGCGAGGACGCCGAGCTCGGGGCCGGGGTCGAGACCCTGACCCGCACCTCACCCGACGGGATCCGGGTCGCGGCGCTCTACGCCGAGGAGGACACCACCGACCTGCCGCCCACCGGCGTGCCGGGGTCGTGGCCGTTCACCCGCGGCGCCCGCACCGACGGCCACGTCCCCGACGGCTGGGACATCCGCCAGCGCCACGCGGGCACCGACCCGGCCGCCGTCCGGGAGGCCGTGCTGGCCGACCTGGAGTGCGGCGTCACCTCGGTGTGGCTGCGGGTGGGCGAGGGCGGCGTCGCCGTCGCCGACCTGGCGCGCGCCCTCGACGGCGTGCACCTGGACCTGGCCGGGGTCGCCCTCGACGCCGGGACCGAGCAGGTCGCCGCCGCGCACGCCTACCTGGACCTGGCCGCCCGCAACGGCGTCGAGGACGCCGAGCTGCTCGGCTCGCTGGGCGTCGACCCGATCGGGCTGCGCGCCCGCGCTGGCTCCGGTCCGGACGTCGAGTCCGTCGTCGAGGTCGCCCGTCGCGTGCACGGCACCTTCGACAAGGTCACCGCGATCACCGTCGACGCGACGGTGGTCCGCGAGGCCGGCGGCTCCGACGCCCAGGAGCTGGGGTGGTCCCTGGCCGCGGGGGTCGCCTACCTGCGCGCCCTGGACGCCGCGGGGATCGGGGTGGCCGACGCGGCCCGGCTGATCGAGTTCCGCTACGCCGCCACTCCCGAGCAGTTCCCGACGATCGCGACCCTGCGGGCGGGCCGGCGGCTGTGGGTCCGGGTGCTGGAGGCCTCCGGCGTCACCGACGTGCCGCAGACCCAGCACGCCACCGTCCCCGACGCGCTGTTCACCCGGCGCGACCCGTGGGTGAACATGCTGCGCGGCACCGTCGCCGGGTTCGCCGCGGGCGTCGGCGGGGCCGAGGCGGTCACCGTGCCGCCGTTCGACGCCGCCCTCGGCGTCGCCGAGCCGTTCTCCCGCCGCATCGCCCGCAACACCCAGAACCTGCTGGTCGAGGAGTCGCACCTGGCGCGGGTCATCGACCCGGCGGGCGGGTCCTGGTACGTCGAGCACCTCACCGAGGACCTCGCGCGGGTGGCCTGGGAGTTCTTCGTCGAGATCGAGGCCGCGGGTGGCGCGGTCGCCGCGCTCGACTCCGGCCTGGTCGCGGAGAAGGTGGGCGAGGTCCGCGCCCGCCGCGAGGCCGACGTCGCGAAGCGGAAGGCCCCGCTCACCGGCGTCTCGGAGTTCCCCGACCTGAACGAGAAGCCGGTACGACGCACCCCGCTGCCGCCGGCCGTCGAGCGCGGGGGGCTGCCGCTCTACCGCCCCGCCGAGGCCTACGAGGCCCACCGGGACCGCTCCGACGCGCTGCTGGCCGAGACGGGCTCGCGTCCCACCGCCTTCCTCGCGACCCTCGGCCCGCTGGCGGTCTACACCGCCCGTGCCGGGTTCACCCGCAACCTGCTGGCCGCGGGCGGTGTCGACACCGTCGACGCCGGCCCGACCGAGACCGCCGCCGACGTCGTCGAGGCGTTCGGGAAGAGCGGCTCGCCGGTCGCGGTGCTCTGCTCCTCGGACACGCTCTACGACGAGCGGGCCGCCGAGACCGCCGCCGCGCTGCGCGAGGCCGGGGCCACCCACATCCTGCTCGCGGGGAAGCCGAGGGAGCCGGTGCCCGGCGTCGACGGCCACCTGTTCGCCGGCTGCGACGCCCTCGCCGTCCTGGACGACGTGTACACCCACCTGGAGGGCTCGAAGTGAGCATTCCCGACTTCACCACCGTGCCGCTCCTGGGCGGCGACACGGGCCACACGGGCGACACCGCCGCCGCGACCACCTGGAACGGCTCCGCCGAGGTCTGGGAGGCCCCGGAGGGGATCGGCGTCAAGCCGCTCTACACCGCCGACGACCTCGCCGGCGTCGACTTCCTGCACACCTACCCGGGCATCACCCCGTACCTGCGCGGGCCGTACCCGACGATGTACACCAACCAGCCGTGGACGGTGCGCCAGTACGCCGGGTTCTCCACCGCCGCGGAGTCCAACGCGTTCTACCGGCGCAACCTCGCCGCCGGGCAGAAGGGCCTGTCGATCGCGTTCGACCTCGCCACCCACCGCGGCTACGACTCCGACCACCCCCGCGTCGCGGGCGACGTCGGCATGGCCGGTGTCGCGATCGACTCGATCCTCGACATGCGCCAGCTCTTCGACGGCATCCCGCTGGACAAGATGTCGGTGTCGATGACGATGAACGGCGCCGTCCTCCCGGTGCTGGCGCTCTACATCGTCGCCGCCGAGGAACAGGGCGTGAGCCCGGAGAAGCTGACCGGAACCATTCAGAACGACATTCTGAAAGAGTTCATGGTCCGCAACACCTACATCTACCCGCCGCAGCCGTCGATGCAGATCATCTCCGACATCTTCGGTTTCACCAGCCGGAAGATGCCGAAGTTCAACTCGATCTCCATCTCCGGGTACCACATCCAGGAGGCGGGTGCGACCAACGACCTGGAGCTCGCCTACACCCTGGCCGACGGCGTGGAGTACCTGCGGGCCGGTGTCGACGCCGGGCTGGACATCGACAAGTTCGCCCCGCGGCTGAGCTTCTTCTGGGCGATCGGCATGAACTTCTTCATGGAGGTCGCCAAGATGCGGGCCGCGCGCCTGCTCTGGTCGAAGCTCGTGAACCGGTTCGAGCCGCAGAACGCCAAGTCGCTGTCGCTGCGGACGCACTCCCAGACCTCCGGCTGGTCGCTGACCGCGCAGGACGTCTACAACAACGTCGTCCGCACCTGCGTCGAGGCGATGGCCGCGACCCAGGGCCACACCCAGTCGCTGCACACCAACGCCCTCGACGAGGCCCTCGCGCTGCCGACGGACTTCTCTGCGCGGATCGCCCGCAACACCCAGCTGCTGCTGCAGCAGGAGTCGGGTACCACGAACGTCGTCGACCCGTGGGGCGGCTCGTACTACGTCGAGAAGCTCACCTACGACCTCGCCAAGCGGGCGTGGGCGCACATCGACGAGGTCGAGAAGGCCGGCGGCATGGCCCAGGCCATCGACGCCGGCATCCCGAAGATGCGTGTCGAGGAGGCCGCGGCCCGCACCCAGGCCCGCATCGACTCCGGCCGCCAGCCGGTGATCGGCGTCAACAAGTACGTCGTCGAGGCCGACGAGCAGATCGACGTGCTCAAGGTCGACAACAAGAACGTGCGACGCGAGCAGCTCGAGAAGCTGCAGCGGCTGCGCGCCGAGCGCGACGACCGCGCCGTCGACGAGGCGCTGCGGGCGCTGACCGGCGCCGCGGAGAAGATCGCCGAGGGCTCGTCGCGCTCCGACGACGAGAACCTGCTCCAGCTGGCCGTGAACGCGGCCCGCGACCAGGCCACGGTCGGGGAGATCTCCGACGCACTCGAGAAGGTCTTCGGGCGTCACGCCGGTCAGATCCGCATCATCTCCGGTGTGTACTCCGCCGAGGCCGGGCAGAACCCGGCGATCGACCGCGCCCGCGAGCTCGTCTCCGAGTTCGCCCGCCACGAGGGCCGCCAGCCCCGCATCCTGGTCGCGAAGATGGGCCAGGACGGCCACGACCGCGGCCAGAAGGTCATCTCCACCGCGTTCGCCGACATCGGCTTCGACGTCGACGTCGGGCCGCTGTTCCAGACCCCGGCCGAGGTCGCGAAGCAGGCCGCCGAGTCCGACGTGCACGTGATCGGCGCCAGCTCGCTGGCCGCAGGACACCTCACGCTGGTCCCGGAGCTGCGCCGTGAGCTCGCCGAGCTGGGGCGCGACGACATCATGGTCGTCGTCGGCGGGGTCATCCCGCCCGCGGACGTACCGGAGCTGCTCGACATGGGAGCCGCCGCGGTGTTCCCGCCCGGCACGGTCATCGCCGAGGCCGCCGTCGACCTGCTCGGCAAGCTGTCCGCCGCGCTCGGTCACGACGACCCGGACACGTCCGCACCGGCCGGCAGCGTCTACGCCGACTGAGCCCGCCGGCACGGTGCCGCCGTCACGGTGTCCCCGGGCTCGTGCCTCCGTCACCGTGCCGCTGTCACCGTGCCGCTGTCACCGTGCCGCCGTCCTCGCGCCCGGTGTGCCCACCCGCGCACCGGGCGCGGTGCCGACCCGCAAGGAGAGTCCCGCCGATGGCCCCTCGCGTCCCCGACCCCGCGGAGCTCGCCCGCGGGGTCCTGGCCGGCGACCGCACCCTGCTCGCCCGGGCGATCACCCTGGTCGAGTCCAGCAGGCCCGACCACCAGCGGGCCGCCCAGGAACTGCTCCTGGAGCTCACCCCGAAGGCCGGGCACGCGGTGCGGGTCGGCATCTCCGGGGTGCCCGGTGTCGGGAAGTCGACGTTCATCGAGGCGATGGGGTCCAAGCTCACCGCGCAGGGCCACCGGGTGGCGGTGCTCGCCGTCGACCCGTCGTCCACCCGGACCCGCGGCTCCATCCTGGGGGACAAGACCCGGATGCCGCGCCTGGCCGTCGACCCGGACGCGTTCGTGCGGCCCTCGCCCTCGGCCGGCACGCTCGGCGGGGTCGCCCGCCGCACCCGGGAGACGATGGTGGTCATGGAGGCCGCCGGGTTCGACGTCGTGCTCGTCGAGACCGTCGGGGTCGGCCAGTCCGAGACCGCCGTCGCCGGGATGGTCGACACCTTCCTGTTCCTCACCATCGCCCGCACCGGCGACGCGCTGCAGGGGATCAAGAAGGGCATCCTGGAGCTCGCCGACGTCGTCGCGGTGAACAAGGCCGACGGCCCGCACGAGCGCGACGCCCGCGCCGCGGCCCGTGAGCTCGCCGGCGCGCTGCACATGATGACCCCCACCTCGGCGCACTGGCGCACCCCGGTGCTGTCCTGCTCGGCGCAGACCGGCAAGGGTCTGGACGCGGTGTGGGAGAAGGTCACCGCGCACCGCGAGGCCCTCGAGTCCGCCGGTGAGCTCGCGACCCGGCGCGCCGACCAGCAGGTCGAGTGGATGTGGCAGATGGTGCGCGACCGGCTGATGGACCGGGTGCTGCACGACCCGGCGACGGCCGAGCGGCTCCCGAAGCTCACCGCCGAGGTCCGCGAGGGCGGGCTCACCCCCACCCTCGCCGCCCAGCAGATCCTCGACGTCCTGGGCTGAACCACCCGTTTCGGTCCCTGCCCGCACCGGGGCGGGTCACTAGCGTCGGCGACCGTGAACGAGCGGATCATCCCCGGGATGCTGGCGATCGGGCTCGGGTCGGCGCTGGTGCTGGCCGTGCTCGTCCCCGTCGTCGCGGTGACCTACCGTCGCCGCGGCCGGTTCGGGCCCGGGGAGCTGGCCGTGCTCGTCGCCGTCCCGGTGTACGGCCTGGCGATCCTCGGCTACACCCTGCTCCCGCTGCCCCAGGTCGATGCGGCGTTCTGCGCCGGGCGCACCGCGGCGGACTCGCTGCAGACCCGGCCGTTCGCCTTCGTCGGCGACATCGCCCGGATCGCCACCCGCCAGGACGCGACCGGCGCGCGGGCCTGGCTCGCGAACGCCGCCGTCCAGCAGGTCGTGCTCAACGTGGTGCTGTTCGCGCCGCTGGGCTGGCTGCTGCGCGGGGTGTTCCGCCGCTCGCTGCCGGTCACCGTCGCCGCCGGGTTCGCGGTCTCGCTGCTCGTCGAGGCCACCCAGTACACCGGCAACTGGTTCCTGTTCCCGTGCGCCTACCGGCTCGCCGACGTCGACGACCTCATCGCCAACACCGCGGGCGCCCTGCTCGGCGGGCTCGCCGCGATGCTGCTGCGGCCCCGCTCGTGGGACGAGACGGGCGACCCGGACCTCCCGGCGCCGGTCACCGGCGGGCGCCGCCTGCTCGGCGCCGTGTGCGACCTGATGGCGGTGTGGGCGACCGGGGCGCTGTTCGGGGCGTTGCTGCTCGGTGGGGTCACCGTCGTCGCCGGGCTGCGGGCGCCGTTCCCGGACTGGTACGACACCGCCAACGCCGTCGTCGGCTTCTGGGTGCCGTTGCTGGCGTTCCTGGTCGTGCCGCTGTTCGGCCGGGGCGGGACGGTCGGCCAGCGTGCGGTGCGGCTGCGCCCGGCGCTGCCCGACGGCAGGGTCCCCGGCCGCGGACTCCGCCTTGCCCGGGCACTGCTCGGCACCGGCGGGTTCCTGCTGCTGTCGGGTCCGTCCGGGGGGCTCGGCCTCCTCGGGCTGGTGTGGGGGCTCGTCGGCCTGGTCGGGCTCTGGCGCAGCACCGGCCACCGCGGGGTGGCCGGACGCCTCACCGGGCTCGCGATGATCGACGCCAGGGAGCCCGCCCGCACCACCCCGGACGACCGTCGCGTGGTGCGGGACGGGTCTGCGGGCTGACCGCTCAGGACCGGGCGTCGGCCAGCTTCTCCGCCAGCGCCGCCCGCAGGATCGCCTGCTCCGCGGCGAGCATCGTGAACGTGCACCCCAGCGCCCGGAAGCGCCGCACGTGCGCGGGGGAGTCGCAGTAGATGCCCACCGGCACCCCGGCCCGCGCACACACCGCGGTGATCCCGGAGACCAGCTCGGCGTGGCGGTCGGACCCCGGGCCGCCGTCGTCCTGGGCGGCGACCGGGAGCCCGTGCGCCAGCGCCAGGTCCGACGGCCCGACGAACACCGCCGCCACCCCGTCGACGGCCACGATGTCGGCCAGGTTCGCCACCGCCGCGACCGTCTCCACCATCACCACCGTGCGGGGCGGGGCGAACACGTCGCGGCCCTGCCACGACGGGCGGACCGGGCCGAAGCTACGCACCCCGTCCGGCGGGTAGCGGCACGCCGCGACCGCGGCGACCGGGCGACCGTCTGCGACGGCGCCGTCATCGGACCGCCGGCGTGGACGGCGGGCACCACGACGCTGTGGCTGTCCGGGCCGGGGGCCGACGCCGCCGCCACCCTGTTCGAGCCCGGCCCGTTCGACGCCCGGGTGCTCGGGACCGCCGGGACCGACCTGGGCACCGCGAGCGGGCTCAAGGCCTGCTTCGCGCTGCAGAGCAAGGCCGCACCGATGCTGTGGGTGGCGCTGGAGGAGGCCGCGGCGGCGTTCGGCGTCACCCACGCCCTGCACGCCGAGCTGGACCGGGCCGGGGTCGACCACGCCGCCGCGCTGGCCCACGCCCGCGAGCGCATGGCGGGCAGGGCGTGGCGCTGGGCGGGGGAGATGGACGAGGCGGCCGACGCGTTCGCCGCCGTCGGGCTGCCCGACGGCTTCTCCCGCGCCGCCGCGGAGCTCTACCGGCGCGCGGCCGGGGCCGGGCAGGACGGCTGAGCCGGGCCCGGCACCGCCTCGGCGGCACCGGACCCGGCCGATCTCACGCCGCGACGCTGCCGTGCGGGTCGATCACGAACTTGCGAGCCACGCCGCCGTCGAACTCCTGGTAGCCGCGCGGGGCGTCGTCCAGCGAGATCGTGGTCGCGTTGACCGCCTTCGCGATCTGCGCCCGGTCGGACAGGATCGCCTGCATCAGCTGCCGGTTGTACTTCTTCACCGGGCACTGACCGGTGGTGAGGCTGTGCGACTTCGCCCAGCCCAGCCCGATCCGCACGCCCAGGGTGCCCTCCTTGGCCTTGTCGTCGGCGGCACCGGGGTCGCCGGTGACGTAGAGCCCCGGGATGCCGAGCGCGCCGCCGACCCGGGTCACCTCCATCACCGAGTTCAGCACGGTCGCGGGCGCCTCCCCGGCGTCGCGGCCGTGTCCGCGGGCCTCGAAGCCGACGGCGTCGACGGCGGCGTCGACCTCGGGCTCGCCGAGCAGCTGCTCGAGCTGCTCGGCCAGGGTGCCGTCGGCGGACAGGTCGACGGTCTCGCAGCCGAAGCTGCGGGCCTGGGCGAGCCGCTCGGGGATCATGTCCCCGACGACGACCGCGGCCGCCCCCAGCAGCTGTGCGGCGTGCGCCGCGGCCAGCCCGACCGGCCCGGCGCCGGCCACGTAGACCGTCGACCCGGTGGTCACTCCCGCGGTCACCGCGCCGTGGTAGCCGGTCGGGAAGATGTCCGAGAGCATCGTCAGGTCCAGGATCTTCTCCAGCGCCTGGTCGCGGTCGGGGAAGCGCAGCAGGTTGAAGTCGGCGAAGGGCACCATCACGTACTCGGCCTGGCCGCCGATCCAGCCGCCCATGTCGACGTAGCCGTAGGCGGCGCCGGGACGGGCCGGGTTGACGTTCAGGCAGACACCGGTCTTGCCCTCGTTGCACATCCGGCACCGCCCGCAGGCGATGTTGAACGGCACCGAACAGATGTCGCCGACCTTCGCGAACAGCACGTCGTCGCCGACCTCGACGATCTCGCCGGTGATCTCGTGGCCGAGGGACTGCCCGACCGGTGCGGTCGTGCGGCCGCGGACCATGTGCTGGTCGGAGCCGCAGATGTTGGTGGTGACGATCTTCAGGATCGCCGCGTGCGGGGCCTTGCGCGCGATGCCGAGGCCGTCGACGACGTCGGACGGCAGCTCCAGCTTCGGGTAGTCGATCGACTCGACGGCGACCTGGCCGGGCCCCTTGTACACGACGACGCGGTTGTCGGGCATGACGTGCTCCTCGTTGCGCGGGGGTGCGGGCCGCGATCACGACCGCACGGTGGCTCCGTGGACCGAGGGATCCCCTGCGCCCCATCGGGGCCGGCCACGTCGCCGGTCCCGACCCTCCCAGCTCGTGGCCGGGTGCGCACCTGACGATGGGTGCAGGTCCGAAGGGGGTAGCGCCGCCCGGCGCCGGGCGACGGCGCGGGTGATACTGCGCGGATGGCCGTTGACGATCTTCTCGAGCCGCCGGTCCCGGTGCTCCCCGCGCCGTACCACACCCCCGAGCGCGAGGCGCTGCAGAAGCAGGCCCGCGAGTTCGCCGCGAGCCGGGTGCTGCCCGTCGCCGACGAGCTGGACCCGCGCAAGGGCGAGATCCCCCGCGACCTGCTCGACGAGATGGGCGAGCTGGGCTACTTCGGCATCACCGTCGACCGCGAGCACGGCGGTCTCGGCCTCGGTGCGTTCGAGTACTGCATGGTGGCCGAGGAGCTGGCCAGGGCCTGGATGAGCGTCGGGTCGATCATCGCCCGCGCGCAGGGCGCCGGGACCGCCGTCGCCGACCCGCGGCGCCGCGCGGAGCTGCTGCGCCGGTCGGCCCGCGGACAGTGGATCGGCGCGATCGCGCTGTCCGAGCCCGACGCCGGGTCCGACCTGGCCGCGGTGGAGACCCGCGCGGTCCGCGACGGCGACGAGTTCGTGATCACCGGGCACAAGCGCTGGACCGGCAACGCCAAGGCCGCCGACTTCATCCAGGTGCTGGTGCGCACCGACGACCCGGCGCCGGGGGAGAAGCGCTCCGCGGGCCTCGCGACCGTCGTCGTGGAGAAGGAGCGCGACACCTTCCCCGCCGGGATCACCGGCCGGCCCATCGACAAGATCGGCTACCACGGCTTCGTCACCTGGGACCTGGAGTTCGACGGTGTGCGGGTGCCGGTCGGCAACCAGCTCGGCGCCGGCGGCGAGGGCTTCGCCGACGCCCAGGCCTGGCTCAACATCGCCAGGGTGCACACCGCGGCGCGCGCGGTCGGGCTGGCCAGGGCCGCCGTCGAGGACTGCGTGCGCTACCTGCAGCGCCGCCACCAGTTCGAGCACCCGATCGGCGACTTCCAGGCCGTCCGGTTCACCCTCGCCACGATGGCCGCCCGGGTCGAGCAGGCCCGCGCCTTCTATCAGAACGTGGCGCACCGGCTCGACCTCGGCGAGCCCTGCGAGCGGGAGGCGGCGATGGTCAAGTTGCTGGCCACCGAGATGGCCGCCGAGGTCACCGCGGACGGCGTCCAGCTGCACGGCGGCAACGGCTACACCACCGAGCACCAGGTGGAACGGCACTGGCGTGACGCCCGGCTGACCACGATCTTCGAGGGCACGAGCGAGATCCAACGCAAGATCATCTCCGACCGGCTGCTCCCGCGCAGCCCGCTCGGCTGACGGCGACGCCGGGGGCGTCAGCGGAAGGCGGCCCGCACCGCGCCGAGGGCGTCGGACTCGTCGAGCCCGAGGCGCCGGACGAGCTCGGCGAGCTCGGTGGCCTTGCGCTCCAGCTCGGCGCGCCCGCCGGTGGCCCGCTCGGTGAGCACGGCCCCGCGGCCGCGGCGCAGGTCGACCAGTCCCTCGTCGCGCAGCTGCTGGTAGCCGCGCAGCACGGTGTGCAGGTTGATCCCGAGCGCGCCCGCGACCTCACGGGCGGGTGGCAGCCGGTCCCCGGCGGCGGCCCGCCCGTCGGCGACCGCCCGGCGGACCGAGGCCGCGACCTGGTCCCCGAGCGGCACCGGCGACGACGGGTCGACCCGGATCAGCACGACGGTGCGGCGCCGGCCGCGCCCTGCCCGGCGCGCCGGTCCAGCTCGGCGTTGACCAGCCCGGCCGCGGTGGCGGCGTCGGGCACGGTGACGACGAACCTGCGGTCGTCGGTGAGGTCGAGCACCAGCGCCTCCCCGGCCCGTCGGGCGCGGTAGCCGAGCACCGACGGCGTCCGGCGCAGGACGCCGTACTCGTTCCAGCGGAAGTGCTCCGGGTCGAGCTGCTCCGACCGCGCGCCGCGGACCTCGGCCAGCGGTGCCTCGGCCAGCGGGCGGCCGAGCAGGGCCTGGCGGACGTGCACCCCGCCGTCGTCGACCCGGACCCGGGCGACGGCGGTCAGTGCGGTCGTGACGACGGCCGCGGCGATCAGCACGACGACGAGCGGGGCGGCCCCGCCCGCGAGCAGCAGCGCCACCCCGGCCAGGAACGGCACGCCCGCGAGGACCAGGGTCGGACGGGAGAGCACGGAGCGCGCCCACAGGTAGCGCTCACCGGGCGCGAGCGGGGTGCGCACCGCGCCGGCCGGGGCGCCCCCGGTCGCCGACGGGTGCGGGGCGTCCGGACCGGCGAGCACGTGCCCCAGTCCGTAGGCGACCACGGCCCCGGCGAGCACGGCGACGGTCCAGGCCCAACCGGGGACCTGCGGGGCCAGCCGGGAGGCCGGCACCCACCACACGATGACGGCGAACGCCCAGGACGTGCCGACGGCGCGGCGCTCGACATCGGGCCGCCCGGAACGCAGCCGCAGCAGCGGCAGCCCGAGCGCGAGCAGCCCGATGACGACCACCGGGACGGCGAACCGGCCGTCCGGCCGGGTCGCCACCAGGGCGGCGAGCCCGGCCAGGGTCAGTGCCACCGCGGGGGCGGCGGCCAGCAGCCGGCGCCGGCTCGTACGGCCGGCGGGTGTGGTGGATGTGGTCATGACGTCCTCCGTCCTCGAACGAACTGAACTTGTTCGCAATGTACTAGAACAATGCTGCCTGCGCACCCCTCGGGGATGTCGGGTACACCGGGCAGGCGTGCCGGCGGTGGTCGGCACGCGTCCGCGCCGCTCACCGGATCGGGTGAACCGCCGCACGCGTGACCTGCACGGACGGGGTCGCGTCACACGGACGTGACATGGGCGATACGGTGCGGTAGCCGTCCCGCGCCACCCTGTGGCTCCCGGTCGCGCATCGTGACGACGAGCGCAGCGTGGGGCGAAACGGACGACCGCGGCGCCCCCGGGCCGTCGGGGTCGCGACGCGCGGAGGGTGGATGGCACGGTCGGAGATCGGACGCACCGGGGCCCGGTTCGGGACGCCCCCGTCCCGGCACGCCCCCGGCCCGGAGTACCCGCACGGCAGACCACCCGAGCCGACACCCGAGTCGACACCGGAGCCGGATTCGGGGTCGGATTCGGCGCCGACCGTCGTCGGGGAGGAGCCCGAGCCGGAGAGCCTGGTCGGGGTGACCGGGGCCCGGTTCGGCGGGCACTCGGCGAAGCGGACCCGGCTGAGCCGCCGCGAACGCGCGGCCCGGCGGGCCGCTGCCCGGGCCGGGGCCGACGTCGGTGCGACGGCGACACCCGCTGACGGAGCACGCGGCGCCCGGGACGGCGCCGCGGCCGGCGCACCCGGCGGTACCGCCGCGGAGATCCCCGACGGTGCCGGCCTCGCCGACACCGCCCCGCTGCCGATGGTCGCGGGCCGGCCGGACGGCCCCGCCACCGCGGGTCCGGGCCACCCGTCGGGTGCTGCCGCCGGCACGGACGGCGGCTCGGACAGCGGCGCGGCCGGCGGTGCGGCCGGCGCGTCGCCGCAGGTCCCGGCGTTCGCCCCGGTCCGGCCCTACGTCATGACCGGTGGCCGTACCCGGGTCCGCGCCGAGCTGCGGCTGGAGACGCTGGTCTCGGTGCGGCCCGCCCCCGGCCCCGCCCCGCGGGCCGAGTCGGTCGAGCGCGCCACGGTGCTGCGGCTCTGCGCCCGGCCCCGGTCGGTGTCGGAGGTCGCGGCGCTGGCCGCGGTGCCACTGGGTGTCGCCCGCGTGCTCATCGACGACCTCGCCTCCGAGGGGCGACTGGTGGTGCACGGCGTGTCCTCGGCGGAGGACGGGCCGAGCGTCGCGCTGATGGACCGGGTCCTGGCGGGGCTGCGCAGGCTGTAGGCCCCCACGGGCACGACAGCGCTGCCCCCGGCCCGCGGGCGCCCTGCGAGGACCGCCCGCCGGGGCCAGGATGGGGACATGACCGATCCGCGTCCCGTCCGCATCGGGCTGCAGCTGCAGCCCCAGCACGCCGACTACGCCGACATCCGCCGCACCGTCGCCGCCGCGGAGGAGGCCGGCGTCGACATCGTCTTCAACTGGGACCACTTCTTCCCGCTCTACGGCGAACCCGACGGCAAGCACTTCGAGTGCTGGACGATGCTCGGCGCCTGGGCCGAGGCGACCTCCCGGGTGGAGATCGGCGCCCTGGTGACCTGCAACAGCTACCGCAACCCCGAGCTGCTCGCCGACATGGCCCGCACCGTCGACCACATCTCCGGCGGCCGGCTCATCCTGGGCATCGGGTCCGGCTGGTTCCAGCGCGACTACGACGAGTACGGCTACGAGTTCGGCACGGCGGGCGGCCGGCTGAACGACCTGGCCGCCGCCCTGCCCCGGATCCGCGACCGGTGGTCGAAGCTCAACCCGGCCCCCACCCGCGACATCCCGATCCTCATCGGAGGCGGCGGCGAGAAGAAGACACTGCGCTACACCGCCGAGCACGCCGGCATCTGGCACGGCTTCGGCGACGTCGACACCCTCGTCCGCAAGTCCGCCGTGCTCGACGGACACTGCCGCGACATCGGCCGCGACCCGGCCGAGATCGAGCGCTCGGTGGGCGTCGAGGGCTCCCCGGAGGACTCCGCAGCCGCCCTGTACGACGCCGGCGCGCGGCTGTTCACCGTCGGCGAGGACGGCCAGGGCGGCTACGACCTGGCCCGGCTGAAGGACTGGATCGCCTGGCGCGACGAGCGCAACGCCGCCTGACGGGCTGTTCAGAGCTCGCGCAGGAACGGGTCCCGGATCAGGTCCGGGACCCGTTCGGCGGCGACCGCCGGTGCGTAGTACCAGCCCTGGGCGTTGGCGCAGCCGTACTCGCGCAGCCGCGCCGCCTGCTCCCGGGTCTCCACCGCCTCGGCGGTGACCTCAAGGTCCAGCGCCGAGGCCAGCGAGATCAGCGTGCGCAGGATGACGTCGTCGCGCTCGGCGGTCCCGGCGAGGAAGTGCCCGGCCAGCTTGAGCCGGTGCACCGGCAGGTGCCGCAGGTAGGCGAGGTTCGAGTAGCCGGTCCCGAAGTCGTCGATGGCGATCTTCACCCCGAGCCGGTCGAGCTCGCGCAGCGTCGCGAGCGGCCGGCCGGGCGACCCCATCAGATCGGACTCGGTCTGCTCGACCTGCAGCAGCTCGGGTGGCCAGTCGTGGCGCTCCAGGGTTGCCGCGACGTCGGCGACCAGGTCGGACTCGGTCACCTGCCGGGCGGCGACGTTCACGCTGATGGTCAGCGGCCTGCCCGGGTACGCGTCGGACCAGATCCGGCCCTGCCGGCAGGCCTCGTCGAGGACACGACGGCCCAGCGGCACGACCAGCCCGGGCTCCTCGGCGAGCGGGATGAACCGGTCCGGGCCCAGCAGCTGTCCGTCGGGCCGCTGCCAGCGCACCAGCGCCTCCACCCCGATCGTCTGCTCGTCGGCGAGGCGGACCAGCGGCTGGTAGACGACCACGAAGTCGTCGCGGCGCAGTGCCTCGGGCATCTGCGAGGACAGCTCGAGGCGGGCGACGTCGTCGCGGTGCCGGTCGCGGTCGTAGAGCACGTAGCGCCCGCGGCCGGCGCGCTTGGCCGAGTACAGGGTGGTGTCGGCGGCGGCGATCAGCTCGTCGGCGTCCAGCTCGCCGTCGTGGCGCACCACCCCGACGCTCGCCGAGATCACGATGTCGCGGCCGTCGACGCGGACCGGCCTGCGCACGGTCCCCAGAGCGCGGGTCGCGACCTCCTCCAGCTCGGCCCGGTCGGCGGTGCACGGCACCAGCACGACGAACTCGTCCCCGCCCATCCGCGCGACGAGGTGACCCGCGGGCTCCAGCGTGTCCCGCAGCCGGTCGGCCAGCACCTGCAGCAGCCGGTCCCCGGCTTGGTGGCCCAGGGTGTCGTTGACGACCTTGAACCCGTCGAGGTCCAGGTAGCAGACCCCGGGGCGGGCGCCGGAGGAGCCCGCGTCGATCGCGGCGCGCAGCCGCTCGAAGAACAGCGACCGGTTCGGCAGCCCGGTCAGCGGGTCGTGCGACGCCTGGTGGGCCAGGCTCTCCCGCATCCGGAGCTGGTCGGTCACGTCGGTCACCACCGCGACGAACAGCCGCTCGTCACCGCCGACCGGTCCGAGCAGGGTGACGACGGCGTCGATCCACACGTCGCTGTCGTCGGCCCGCCGGACCGAGCGGACCACCCGGAGCCGGTCCAGCGAGCCGTCGAGCAGCCGCGGCCGCTCCGCCCACACCTCCGGCGCGGACTCCGGGGGCACGAAGTCGGTGACCCGCATCGTCAGCAGCTGTGCGGGGGTGTAGCCGAGCATGACCGCGGCGGTCTCGTTGACCTCGACGAGCCTGCCGCCCGGGTCGAAGATCACGATCCCGACGGCCGCGGAGTCGACGACGGTCCGCAGCCGCAGGTCCGAGCGGCGGCGGGCCTCCTCGGCGACGCGGCGGGCCTCCAGCGCGGCGCGGGTGACCTGCTCGTGCTCGGCGAGGACCAGGCGGCGGGTGGCCTCGGTGAACCCGCGGGCGAACGACGCGAGCACCGCCGCGATCCGGCGGACCCGGGCGGCGGTGTCGGCGGCGGGTTCGAGGTGTGCCCCGAGCAGCTCCATCCCGACCTCCAGGCAGCCCGGCTGGTGGATCCGGGCCCGCACCAGGTCCCCGCCGGCGGTGGCCGGGAGGTCCGGGTCGTAGCGCTCGGCCAGTGCGGCGGCCCGCAGCTGCCCGGTCACCCGGTCGACGACCGGGCGCAGCTCGGTGACCGGCAGCACCGAGCGGCGGGCCAGCTCCTCGGTCCACGGGGCGGCGAGGTCGGCGGGGTCGGGGAGGGCTGCGCGGACGAGCGCCCGTCCGTGGTCGGCGCGTGCAGCGGCGACGTCGGCCTGCTGCATCCACCGCCCCCGTTCGCTCCGGTGGGAGGGACTTCCCTCATGATCGGGATGATCGGTGAACACCGTAACCGATCCGACCCGCCCGGTGGGGCCGACCGGGTTACGTCGGTGCCGGACAACCGGCCGGTCGGGTCAGACCGAGGACCCGTCGGTCACGTCCGTCACCCACACGACCGCCTCGCCAGCCTCGTCGGAGGCGGCGAGGTCCACCTCGGCGACGATCGCCCAGTCCCGGTCGCCGGCCGGGTCGTCGAGCACCTGGCGCACCAGCCAGCGGTCGGCCTCCTCGGTGAGGTCGAACAGTTCGGGCCCGCGTGCGTCGGGCCCGAAGCCGATCCGGTCGTGGATCGCGAAGTAGGGGGCCAGCGCGTCCCGCCAGCGGTCGGCGGTCCAGCCGGCGTCGGCGTCGAGGTCGCCCAGCTCGGCGTAACGGCCCATCGCCGCGAGCTCCACCCGGCGGAACAGCGCGTTGCGCACCATGACCCGGAACGCGCGGGTGTTGCCGGTGACCCCGGTCGGTGTGGCGACGGCGACCTCGGCCCCCGGCGGCAGCACCTCCCCGTCGGCCCCCGCACCGGCGGCGAGCTTCTCCCACTCGTCGAGCAGCGAGGAGTCGGTCTGGCGGACCAGCTCGCCCAGCCACTCCACGAGGTCGGTGAGCTCCTCGGTGCGGGCGTGCTCGGGCACGGTCTGGCGCAGCGCCCGGTAGGCGTCGGCCAGGTAGCGCAGCACCAGGCCCTCGGAACGGGCGAGCTGGTAGTGCGAGACGTACTCGGTGAACGTCATCGCCCGCTCGCTCATGTCCCGGACCACCGACTTCGGCGACAGGACGGCGTCGGCGACCCACGGCGCGCCGCGGCGGTAGGTCTCCAGCGCGGCGTGCAGCATCTCCTCCAGCGGCTTGGGGTGGGTCACCTCCTCCAGCCGGGCCATCCGCTCCTCGTACTCGATGCCGTCGGCCTTCATCGCCGCGATCGCCTCGCCGCGGGCCTTGTTCTGCTGGGCGGCGAGGATCTGGCGGGGGTCGTCGAGGGTCGACTCGATCACCGAGAGCACGTCGAGGGCGTAGGTCGGCGACTCCCGGTCGAGCAGCTCGAACACCGCCAGCGCGAACGGCGACAGCGGCTGGTTGAGCGCGAAGTCCAGCTGCAGCTCGTCGACCACCCGGGCGCGCGGCCGGGCCGCGCCCTCCACGGTGTACTGCTCGACGACGCCGGAGGTGCGCAGCGCCCGGTAGATCGCGATGGCCCGCAGCATGTGCTTGAGCTGCCGCTTGCGGGGCTCGTGGTTGTCGGTGAGCAGGTGCTCCATCGCCGCGTAGGTGTCCCCGCCGCGCGAGACGACGTTGAGCAGCATCGCGTGGGTGACCTCGAAGTGGCTGGTCAGCGGCTCGGGGCGGGCCTGCTGCAGCTTCTCGAACGAGGTCTGCGACCAGCCCACGAACCCCTCGGGGGGCTGCTTGCGCTGAACTTTGCGGCGCTTCTTCGGGTCGTCGCCCGCCTTGGCCAGTGCCTTGGCGTTCTCGATGTCGTGCTCGGGGGCCTGTGCGACGACGGTGCCGACGGTGTCGTACCCGGCGCGCCCTGCCCGGCCGGCGATCTGGTGGAACTCGCGGGCCTTGAGCGGGCGCACCCGGCGCCCGTCGTACTTGGACAGCGCGGTGAACAGCACCGTGCGGATGGGCACGTTGATGCCGACGCCGAGGGTGTCGGTGCCGCAGATGACCTTGAGCAGCCCGGCCTGGGCCAGGGTCTCCACCAGTCGCCGGTAGCGGGGGAGCATCCCGGCGTGGTGCACGCCGATCCCGTGGCGCACCAGCCGGGACAGGGTGCGGCCGAAGCCGGAGGTGAACCGGAACGCCCCGATCGTCTCGGCGATCGCGGCCTTGTCCTCCTTGGAGGTGACGTTCACGCTCATCAGGGCCTGGGCCCGCTCGACGGCGGCCTGCTGGGTGAAGTGCACGACGTAGACCGGGGCCTCACGGGTCGAGAGCAGCTCGGTGATCGTCTCGTGCAGCGGCTCGACGACGTAGCGGAAGTGCAGCGGCACCGGCCGCTCCACCGAGGTGATCTCGGCGGTCTCCCGGCCGGTGCGCCGGGTCAGGTCCTCGGCGAAGAACGACGTCTCGCCCAGCGTGGCGCTCATCAGCAGGAACTGCGCCTGCGGCAGCTCGACGATCGGCACCTGCCAGGCCCAGCCGCGTGACGGGTCGGCGTAGAAGTGGAACTCGTCCATGATCACCGTGCCGACGTTGGTCCCGGGGCCCTCGCGGAGCGCGAGGTTGGCCAGGATCTCCGCGGTGCAGCAGATGATCGGCGCCTTCTCGTTCACCGCGGCGTCGCCGGTGAGCATGCCGACCTTGTCCGCGCCGAAGACCTCGCACAGCGCGAAGAACTTCTCGCTGACCAGCGCCTTGATCGGTGCGGTGTAGAAGCTGCGCTCCCCGCGGGCCAGCGCGGCGGCGTGCGCTCCGATCGCGACCAGCGACTTCCCCGAGCCCGTCGGCGTCGAGAGGATCACGTTGGCGCCGGTGACCAGCTCCAGCAGCGCCTCCTCCTGCGCCGGGTACAGCGACAGGCCGCGCTCGTCGAACGCCCACTCGGCGAAGGTGTCCACCAGCGCGGCGGGGTCCGGGGGGTTCGCGGGGTCGGAGGAGCGCGGCAGCCGGTCGGTGAGCGTCATGATGGGACCGATCGTCGCAGACACCCCCGACACCGGGCGCCGCAGCGCCGAGGTGGCGCCCGCACTCGCCCGTGCGGGGGATAGCGTGGATGCCGTGGTGGGGGGCGGTGCGACGCGCGGCGCCGGGCAGTCGGGCGCCGGCGCGGGACCTGGCGCGCCCATGCCCGACCTCGTCCCGCCGATGCTGCCCGCCGCCGGGGAGCTGACCGACGCGGTCGACCCGGACCGCTGGGCGGTCGAGTTCGCCTGGGAGGGCCACCGCTGCGTGGCCTACGCCCGGCCCGGCCGCGTCCGGCTGCTGTCGTCCACCGCGCGCAGCGTGACCGGGTCCTTCCCCGAGCTGGCCGTGCTCGGCGACCAGGCACCGCCAGGGGGCCTCGTGCTCGACGGCACCGTCGTCGCCCTCGACGAGGCGGGCCGTCCGTCGCGCGGGCCGCTGCTGCGCCGCACCGCGACGGTGTCCCCGGACACGGCCCTGCGGACCGAGGTGCCCATCGGCTACGTCGTCACCGACCTGCTGTTCTGCGACGGCCGCCGCACCCTGGAGCTGCCCTACCGGCGGCGCCGCGCGGAGCTGGAGGCACTCGGCCTGGCCGGGCCGAAGATCCTGGTCCCGCCCTCGTTCGGGCTCGACGAGGCCGACCTGGTGGTGCGGACCGCGGAGCGCTACGGCCTCGACGGACTGCACCTCAAGCGGCTCGACCTGCCCTACCAGCCCGGGCGGCGCACCCGGAACTGGCTGCGGGTGCCGCTGCGCCGGCACCGGCAGGTGCTCGTCGCCGGCTGGGTGCCGGCCGGGGGCCCCGGCGGGGGCCGGGAGCGGATCGGCGCGGTGCTGCTGGCGCTGCCCGAACCCGACGGGCTCCGCTACGTGGGCCGCGTCGGGATCGGCGCCGCCGACGTCGACGCCCGGACCGTCGTGGGCGTCCCCGCCACCGGGACCCCGCCGCTCGGGGTGCCCGAGGGCATCGGCGACGCCCGCTGGCTGGCCCCCGGCCTGGTCGCGGCGGTCGAGCACCGGGGCCGGACGGCCGCCGGGCGGCTCGCCCTGCCGTCCTGGCGCGGGCTGGTGCCGCCCGCCGAGCACGACGACGACCTGGGCGCCGCCATCGAGGCGGCCCGCCGGGCGGCGTCGGCGTCCCGGCCGACCGTCGCGCTGCGCCGGCCGGGGGCGTCCCCGGCCGGGACCGGCCCGGGTCCGGAGACGGTGGTGCTGCCACGGGCCGCCGGCGCGGGCACCCGGCCCGCGGCCGCCGACGACGACGCGCGCCCCGCCACCCGCACCCCGGGCCCGGCCCCCGGCCGAGCCGGGCCGGACCACGACCCGGCCGCGCGGACCACCCGGGATTCCGCCGCCGCGCCGGCAGCCGAGCCGGCCGCCCGCGACGCGCCCCCCGACGAGGCCCGTCCGCCGCGGCCGGGCGCCCACCGCGCCCCGGCCCCCGACGAGACCGTCCGCATCCGGGTGCGCGACGCGGTCCCGCCGCTGCCCGGGGCCCCGGCGGCGCCGACGGCCGTCCCGACCGCAGCCCCGGACGGCCCCTGGCACGGGCCACTGTCGCGCCGGCTGGAGCAGCACTTCGTCTACAACACCCTCAACACCATCGCGTCGCTGGTGCGCACCGACCCGCCGCGGGCCCGGGAGCTGCTGCTCGGCTTCGCCGACCTGTCACGGGCCGCGGACCGGGCCGGGGAGGCGTCGATCCGGCTCGACGAGGAGCTCGCCGCCGTCCGGGCCTACCTGCAGATCGAACGGACCCGGTTCGGGGCACGCCTGACCACCGAGCTCGACGACCCGTCCGGGGCCGGGGTCGACCCGTCGTCCGCGGTGCCGCCGCTGTCGCTGCTCGCCGCGGTCCGCCGCGGGGTGCAGGAGGAGATCGAGCCGCACAGCGCGGGCGGCGCGGTCCACGTGCGGCTGGACCCGGACGCCTCCGACGGCCCGGCGGCCCGGGTGGAGGTCCATCCGGCGGCTCCGACGGACACCTCCGCCGGCGCCCCGTTCGTCCTGTTGGTCCTGCCGCTGGGCGTGCCCGTGGTGTGACACCCGTCGGCGGGGGAGTGGCGTGCACCGCCCGGGGCGACGGAGCTTCATCGATCCGGATAGCGTGCGCGCCATGCTGGGGCTGCCCGAGGGCACACGCGCGTGCCTGTTCGACCTGGACGGCGTACTCACCGACACCGCGAGCGTCCACGCTGCGGCGTGGAAACAGATGTTCGACGAGTACCTCCGTGCCCGTGACGGTGACGGGTACACCCCGTTCGACGTCACCACCGACTACGGTCCGTACGTGGACGGGAAGCCCCGTCTCGAGGGGACCCGCAGCTTCCTCGCCTCGCGCGGGATCGAGCTGCCCGAGGGGACGCCGGACGACCCCCCGGACGCCGAGACCCTGTGGGGCCTGTCGACCCGCAAGAACGACCTCGTGCAGGAGCGCATCCGCACCGACGGCGTCGACGTCTACCCGGGGTCGCGTCGCTACCTGGAGGCGGTGAAGGACGCCGGCCTCACCACCGCGGTGGTGTCCTCCAGTGCCAACGCCGAGCAGATCCTGCGGGTCACCGGGCTGGAGACCTTCATCGACCACCGCGTCGACGGGGTCACCGCCCGCGAGCGCGGCCTGCCCGGCAAGCCCGCCCCCGACACCTTCCTCGCCGCCGCGGCCGACCTCGGGGTCGACCGGTCCGCCGCGGTCGTGTTCGAGGACGCGCTGGCCGGCGTGCAGGCCGGCCGCGCGGGGGACTTCGGCGCCGTCGTCGGCGTCGACCGTCTCGACCAGGCGGCCGCGCTGCGTGAGCACGGCGCGGACGTCGTCGTCACCGATCTCGCCGACCTGCTGGAGCGTTCGTGAAGCCCGACCACCTGCCCACCTTCACCGTCGAGCCGTGGGTGGTCCGCGAACCGCGCCTCGACCTGGACGCGATGGGCCAGACCGAGTCGGTCTTCGCACTGTCCAACGGCCACATCGGGCTGCGCGGCAACCTCGACGAGGGTGAGCCGCACGTCCTGCCCGGCACCTACCTGAACTCCTTCTACGAGGTGCGCCCGCTGCCGTACGCCGAGGGTGGCTACGGCTACCCCGAGTCCGGGCAGACGATCATCAACACGACCAACGGCAAGCTGATCCGGCTGCTGGTCGACGACGAGCCGTTCGACCTGCGCTACGGCACCCTGCACCGGCACGAGCGGGTGCTGGACATGCAGGCCGGGACGCTGAACCGCGAGGTCGAGTGGGAGTCCCCGGCCGGGCGCCGGGTCCGGGTCCGCTCCACCCGCATGGTGTCGCTGACCCAGCGTGCGGTCGCCGCGATCTCCTACGAGGTCGAGCTGGTGAGCAACGGCAACGAGGGCAGCGGCGCCGCCGGTGACGCGGCGCTGCTGGTGCTGCAGTCCGAGCTCGTCGCGAACGAGCAGCTGCCCGGCCGCGACGCCGACGACCCGCGCCTGGACACCGCGCTGGACAACGTGCTGGAGCCCGAGCAGTCCCGCGCCGGCGACGCCGGGGCCACCCTGGTGCACCGCACCCGCAAGTCGGGGCTGCGCTGCGGCGCGGCGATGGAGCACGAGGTCTTCGGCCCGGACGGGATCCAGGTGTCCACCGACGCCAACGAGGACCTCGCCCGCACCACCGTCATCGCCAGGGTGCAGCCCGGCCAGTCGCTGCGCGTGGTCAAGTACCTCGCCTACGGCTGGTCCTCGCGGCGCAGCCTGCCGGCGGTCTACGACCAGGTGCGCGCCGCCATCGCCGCCGCCCGCTACACCGGCTGGGACGGCCTGGTCGCCGAGCAGCGCGACTACCTCGACGACTTCTGGGCCACCGCCGACGTCGAGATCGACGGCGACGCCGAACTGCAGCAGGCCGTGCGGCTCGCGACCTTCCACATCCTGCAGGCGGGCGCCCGCGCCGAGCGCCGCTGCATCCCGGCCAAGGGGCTGACCGCCGACGGCTACGACGGCCACACCTTCTGGGACACCGAGACGTTCTGCCTGCAGGTGCTGTCCTTCGTCGCCCCGGAGGCGGCGGCGGACGCGCTGCGCTGGCGCAAGTCGATCCTGCCGCTGGCCTTCGAGCGCGCCGAGACCCTCGGCCTCAAGGGCGCGGCGTTCCCGTGGCGCACCATCCGCGGCCACGAGTGCTCCGGCTACTGGCCCGCGGGCACCGCGGCGTTCCACATCAACGCCGACATCGCCGACGCGGTCAAGCGGCACGTGCACGCCACCGGCGACACCGCGTTCGAGCTGGAGGTCGGGCTGGAGCTGTTGGTCGCGACGGCGCGGCTGTGGCGCTCGCTGGGCAGCCACGACTCGGCGGGCAACTTCCGCATCGACGGTGTCACCGGCCCCGACGAGTACTCCTCGATCGCGGACAACAACGTCTACACCAACCTGATGGCCCAGCAGAACCTGCGCTACGCCGCGGAGGTCGCCGCGAAGCACCCGCGGTCGGCGTCGCGGCTCGGGGTGGACTCGGAGGAGATCGCGTCCTGGCGCGACGCCGCGAGCGCCATGTTCATCCCGTTCGACTCCCGGCTCGGCGTGCACCCGCAGTCCGAGGGCTTCACCGACCACCAGCGGTGGAACTTCGAGGAAACCCCGGCCGACCGGTACCCGCTGCTGCTGAACTACCCCTACTTCGACCTCTACCGCAAGCAGGTCATCAAGCAGGCCGACCTCGTGCTGGCGATGCAGATCTTCCCGGAGGCGTTCACCGAGGAGCAGAAGCGCCGCAACTTCGCCTACTACGAGGCGATCACGGTGCGGGACTCGTCGCTGTCGGCGTGCACCCAGTCGGTGATGGCCGCCCGCACCGGGCACCTGGAGCTGGCCCACCAGTACCTCGCCGAGGCCGCGCTGGTCGATCTGCAGGACCTCGCGGGCAACACCGACCACGGCATGCACATCGCGTCGATGGCCGGGACCTGGACCGCGGTCGTGCTGGGCTTCGGCGGGATGCGCTGCGAGGCCGACGGGCTGTCGTTCGCGCCGGTGCTCCCGACGTCGCTGTCGCGGATCTCGTTCGGCCTGAAGTGGCAGGGGCGCCGGATCCGGGTCTCGATCACCCCCGAGGAGACCGAGTACCGCCTCACCGACGGCGCCCCGATGCGGCTGCGCCACCACGGCGACCCGATCGCGCTCGACGGCGAGGCCCCGGCCACCGCGCCGACCCCCACCCCGGAGTGGGTGGAGCCGGTGGAGCAGCCCTACGGGCGGGCCCCGCGGGTCCGCGGCTGACCGCGCCCGGCGCTCCGCCGTCCGGCCGCTCCGCCGGACGGTGGGGCAGCCGGACGGTGGCCGGACGACCCCGGCCCGTCACGTACCGGTCGGTCGTGCACCGCTGGTAGCCTGGTCAGTCGCTCCGTCGGCGACAGGCTCGCCCTGCCACCGCGCGGACGTGTCGTGTACGTCCCCCCGGTGGAGGATCCCCGCGCCGTGCCCGAACCCACTTCCGCTGCCGGTTCCCCGGCTGCCGGGGCCGACCCCGCCGCGCCGGTCGACCCGGAGCTGGCACACGAACAGTCCTACGTGGCCATGCTCTACGAGCAGCTCGAGGACCGCCGCCGCGACACCGCGCGCCGGCTGGCCGACACGCTCCGCGAGGAGACCGTCGGCACCCCGCAGGCCATCACCCAGCGCGACGCCGCCGCGGAGATGCTCACCGACCGGCTCGCCGGGCTGCGCGCCGCCGAGCACGGGCTGGCCTTCGGTCGGCTCGACGCCGACGACGGCGAGATCCGCTACGTCGGCCGCATCGGCCTGCTCGACGAGGACAACGAGTACGAGCCGCTGCTGATGGACTGGCGGGCGCCCGCCGCCCGGCCGTTCTACACCGCCACCGCCGCGAACCCCGAGGGGATGCGGCGGCGCAGGCACCTGCGGACCCGGCTCCGGCAGGTCGTGGCGATCGACGACGAGCCGCTCAACCTGGCCGAGATGTCCGAGGAGGAGCGGGCCCGCTCCGGGTCGGGGCTCACCAGCGAGGCCGCGCTGCTGGCCGCGGTGTCGCAGGCCCGTACCGGGCGGATGGGCGACATCGTCGCGACCATCCAGGGCGAGCAGGACCGGATCATCCGGTCGAAGCCGTCCGGCGTGCTGGTCGTGCAGGGAGGGCCCGGCACCGGCAAGACGGCGGTCGCGCTGCACCGCGCGGCGTACCTGCTCTACACCCACCGCGACCGGCTCGCCCGGCGCGGCGTGCTCGTCGTCGGGCCGAACCCGACGTTCCTGCGCTACATCGGGCAGGTCCTGCCCTCGCTGGGGGAGACCAGCGTCGTGCTCGGCACCGTCGCGCAGCTGTTCCCCGGCCTGGACGCGCGCCGCACCGAGTCCCCGGCGACGGCGGAGCTGAAGGGCCGCGCCGAGATGGCACCGGTGATCGCCGCCGCCGTGCGCGACCGGCAGCAGCTGCCGCGCAGCCCGGTCGAGCTCGTCGTGGAACAGCAGCGGGTGGTGTTCGACCGCGACACCGTCGCCCAGGCCCGTACCCGGGCCCGGCGTTCCCGCAAGCCGCACAACGAGGCCCGCCGCATCTTCCGCAAGGAGCTGCTCCGGCTGCTCGCCCAGCAGGTCGCCCGCCGTGTCGGCGGCGGCGAGTCCGGTCTGCTGGACCGGCGCGACGTCGACGACATCCGCGACGAGCTCGCCGAGTCCGCCGAGGTGGCGGCGCAGCTGGAGGAGCTCTGGCCGACGCTGTCGCCCGAGCAGCTGCTGACCGACCTGTTCGCCGACCGCCGCCGGCTCAACTCGGTGGCCCGCCGGATCCCGGCGCCCGAGCGGGCGCTGCTGGAGCGCCCTGCGCCCGGCCCCGACGTGCCCCCGGACCTGCGCTGGACCCCGGCCGACCCCGAGCTGCTGCGCGCCACCGACATCATCGACGCCGACCGGCTCGCCGAGCGCATGCAGGTCTCCCGCTACGACTCCACCGCCGAGCGGGCTGCCGCGGACCGTGAGTGGACCTACGGCCACATCATCGTCGACGAGGCGCAGGAGCTCTCGGCGATGGCCTGGCGGATGGTCATGCGCCGCGCCCCCGCCCGGTCGATGACCCTGGTCGGGGACATCGCCCAGACCGGGGACCGCGGCGGTGCGGGCTCCTGGGACGAGGTGCTGTCACCGTTCGTGGCGCGGCGGTGGCGGCTGGAGCAGCTGACGGTGAACTACCGGACGCCCTCGGAGATCGCCGACGTCGCCGACGACGTGCTCGCCGAGATCGACGCCTCGCTGCAGCCGCCGTCGTCGGTGCGCTCGACCGGGGTCCCGCCGTGGGCGGTGGCGCTGCCCGCCGGGGCCGACGGGGACCGGATCCTGGTCGAGAGGGTGCGCGCCGAGCGCGACGCGGTCGGGGACGGGCGCATCGCCGTTCTCACGCCGCAGGGCCGCCTGGACCGGGTCCGCGCCGTCCTCGACGCCGCCGGGCTCACCACCCCCGAGCCCGCCGAGGGGGAGTCCGAGCTGGACGCGCCGGTCGTGGTGCTCCCGGTCGCGGCGTCGAAGGGGCTGGAGTTCGACGCCGTCGTCGTGGTGGAGCCGCAGGAGATGCTCGACGAGTCCCCGCGCGGGCTCAACGACCTCTACGTCGCGATCACCCGAGCCACCCAGCGGCTCGGGGTGCTGCACAGCGGGGAGCTGCCGCCGGTGCTCAAGCGGATCGGCCGGCCCTAGCGCACCCAGCGGTCGAACCAGGACAGCAGCGCCGCGCGCTGCAGCTCGGTGCCCGGGGTGACGGTGCCGAGCGCGTCACCGGCGCCGTGCTCGAGGCCGGGCAGCTGCAGGTAGCGGGTCGGGACGCCGAGATCGGCGATCGCGGCGGTGAAGCGCGCCACCGGAGCCGCCGGGACGAGGTGGTCCGCCGAACCCTGCACGACCAGCGTCGGCGGCGAGTCGGGCCGGGCATGGGTGATCGAGTCGGTGAACGCGTAGCGCTGCGGGAACTGCTCCGGCGACCCGCCGATGTAGGCCGCCCCGACCTGGCGCCCGATCGCGGAGAACGGCTCGGTGGCGGTCAGGTCGACCGCCGGGTACATCCCGGCCACCGCCCGCACCCGGGGCAGCGTGGCGCGGTCACCGCAGGTCGGGGCCAGGGTCCCGGCGCGGTCGAGGTAGGCGGCGTTGACCGCGAGGTTGCCGCCCGCCGACTCGCCGAAGATCCCGACCCGCGAGGTGTCCAGCCCGAGCGCCGGGCCGGCGGTGCCGACCCAGGTGAGCGCGCAGCCGACGTCGCCGACCTGGGTGTCCCAGTTGTGCACCTGCTCGGTCGCGAGCCGGTAGTCGACGTCGACGACGGCGTACCCGTTGTCGGCGAGGAACCGGTTGTACGGCGACGGGCCGCGCGAACCCTGCACGAAGCCGCCGCCGTGCACCCGCACCAGCACCGGCGCGGGACCGCCGCCCGGCTGGGGCAGGTAGAGGTCCGCGAGCAGCGGGGTCCCGCCCGGAGCACCGAACTCGACGGTGCGGTCCGGCCCGGGCGCGGCGACCGGGACGGGCGAGACCGGCAGGAACGGGTGCAGCCCGCCGCCGTCGCGGGCGACGGTCACCACGAGCGCCGTGTAGGTGCCCGCGGCCACCAGCGTGGCGGCCACGGAGAGGCCGATCAACACCGAGCCGGCCCGGCGACGCCGCGACAGCGCCCGCACCCCGGCGGCGGCCGCCACGCCGACCAGGGCGAGGACGACGTTCCACACGCCGAGGCCGTCGCGCAGCGACCCGAGCACGAGCACCAGCCCCTGCGACGTCACGTCCTGCAGCAGCGGCCCCCACCAGCCGACCGGGGCCAGCGCGAGCGCCTGGGCGAGGACGGTCCAGACCAGCACGAGGACGGCCAGCAGGCCGAGCAGCACGGCGAACAGCACTGCCCCCGCGCGTCGAGGACCCGACCGTGTGGCCGGCCCTGCCGTCGTCCGCCCCGTGTCCGTGTCCTGTCCCACTGCGGGCCCCCCGTCGTCCGTCGCACCGCCGGATGTCGTTGTGCAACAGAGTAGGCGCTCCGCTCGGCGGGCTGCTCAGGCGCGGGCGCGGTAGAGGTCCCGCAGCAGCGCGATCTCGGCCCCGTGGTGCAGGACCTCGCGGTGGATGTGCAGCACCAGCGTCGCGAGCGGCGCGTCGGCGTAGGGCCCCTCGGCCGGTCCGCACGGCCGGGCCAGGCCGTCGGAGCCGAGCGCGGCGACCCCGGCGGTCCACCGGGCGTACTCGGTGTCCAGGGCGTCCAGGGCCGCGGCCGCGGTGCCGGGATAGTCGTAGGAGTCGAAGTCGACCGCCGGGCCGCCGAAGTGGGAGTGCGACCGCAACGCGAACACCCCCACGACCACGTGCGCGATCCGCCAGGCGATCGTCGTGACCGGGGGCGGCTCCGGCGCCGGGAAGGCGAAGTCGATCACCCAGTCGCCCGGTCCGGCCCCCGGCGGGGTCACCGACTCCCCGCGGCGGCGCACGCCCCAGCAGCCGGGTACCGGCTCCCAGTGGTACTCGTCGTCGGTGAGCCCGGCCAGCCGCGGGCGCAGTGCGGTCTCCCAGTGGAACGTCAGCTGAGCGAGCAGCTCGGAGTTCCAGTCGACACCCGTCGTCGTCCCCATCTCCGTCATGACCCCACAGCCTGGCCCCGATCGCGGACACCCGCTGCCCGCGTCCACACCCCCTGTCCGGTAGGCACACCCGTCGTGGCGGGTGTGGACACCGGACAGGGGGTGTGGATCCGGCTCAGCCGGCGAGGCGGACCGGGCGGAAGGCGCGGCTGCGGGCCCGGGTGGCGGCGGCGACCAGGGCGCGGGCCAGGCGCAGGTCCTCGGCGTCGCGCTCGGGATGGGACTGGACACCGACCACCCAGGGCGCGTCCGTGCCGCCGGGGCCGGCCGGGTCGCTCCACTCCAGCGCCTCGACGACGTCCCCGGCGCGGGCGGACACCCGCAGCCCGAGGGCGACCCGGTCCACCCCCTGGTGGTGGTGACAGCGCACGGTCACCGGCCCCGGACCCAGGATCTCCGCGGCCCGGGTCCCCGGTTCGGTCAGCACCGGCACCGGCGCGTACACCCCCGGACCGGCCGAGTGCGCCCCGTCGACCTGTGCACCGACCACGTCGGGCAGGTGCTGGTGCAGCGTCCCGCCGAGCGCCACGTTGAGCAGCTGCAGCCCGCGGCACACCCCCAGCACCGGGATCCCGCGGCCGAGCGCCCGGTGCAGCGCCGCCACGTCGGCGGCGTCGCGCCCGGTGCGCGGCGTGTCGGTGTGCGCGCCGGCCACCTGCCCGTAGCGGGCCGGGTCGACGTCCTGGCCGCCGGTGAGGAGCAGCCCGTCGAGGGCGTCCACGGCCTCCTCGGCGCCGTTCACCGGCGCGAGCAGCACCGGGACCCCGCCCGCGGCCAGCACCATGTCGACGTAGGTGCGGGGGACCAGCACGACGTCGTCGTCCCGCATGATCCAGTAGTCGGCCCGCTCGCTGTAGCAGCTGATGCCGATCAGCGGGCGCGTCACGAGCCGGCCCCGTGCAGCACGTCGATCACCTGGTCGCCGTAGCGGGCGAGCTTGCCCTCGCCGATCCCGGAGATCGTGCCGAGCGAGGCCCGGTCGGCGGGGGACCGTGTCGCGATCTCGCGCAGCGTCGCGTCGTGGAAGATCACGTAGGCGGGGACGCCCTGCTCCTTCGCCGTCGCCGCCCGCCAGGCCCGCAGTCGCTCGAACACCGGCGCGACCTCGGCCGGCATCTCCACGGCCGGCTTCGACCCGCCGCCCCGCGACCGCGACGGCCGCGCGGTGCGCTCCGGCTCGGTGCGCAGCATGACCTTCTGCTCACCGCGCATCGCGGCCGGGGACTCGTCGGTGAACCGCAGGGTGGAGTAGTTCCCGCCGACGGTCAGCAGCCCCCGCGCGACCAGCTGGCGCAGCACGTTGCGCCAGGCGACGTCGCTCAGCTCGGTCCCGATCCCGAACACCGACAGCTCGTCGTGGCGGTGCTGGTCGACCTTCGGGGTGTGCTTGCCCAGCAGGATGTCGACGACCTGCCCGGCACCGAACTCCTGGTTGCGCTCCTTCTTCAGCCGCCACACCGTCGAGAGCACCTTCTGCGCCGCGACCGTGCCGTCCCACGAGGACACCGGTGTCAGGCAGGTGTCGCAGTTCCCGCACCGCTCCGACTCCGGCTTCTGCCCGAAGTAGCGCAGCAGCTGGGCCCGGCGGCACTCGGTGGTCTCGCACAGCGCGAGCATCGCGTCGAGGTGCTGGGCGAGGCGCCGCTTGTGCGCGGCGTCGCCCTCGCCGTCGTCGATCATCTTCCGCTGCTGGACGACGTCGGCGAGCCCGTAGGCCAGCCACGCCGTGGACGGCTCGCCGTCGCGCCCGGCGCGGCCGGTCTCCTGGTAGTAGCCCTCCACGGACTTGGGCAGGTCCAGGTGCGCGACGAACCGCACGTCGGGCTTGTCGATGCCCATCCCGAACGCGATCGTCGCGCACATGACCAGGCCGTCCTCGCGCAGGAACCGGGACTGGTTCTCCCGGCGCACCGACGCGTCGAGCCCCGCGTGGTAGGGCAGCGCCCGGATGCCCTGCGCGGTGAGGAACTCCGCGGTCTCCTCGACCTTGCGCCGCGAGAGGCAGTAGACGATGCCCGCGTCCCCGGCGTGCTCGGCGCGCAGCAGCTCCAGCAGCTGGCGACGCGGCTCGTTCTTCGCGACGATCCGGTACTGGATGTTGGGCCGGTCGAAGCTCGCCACGAAGTGGCGCGCATCGGTCAGCTCCAGGCGCTGGGCGATCTCGGTGCGGGTCGCGTCGGTCGCGGTCGCGGTCAGCGCGATCCGTGGCACGTCCGGCCAGCGCTTCGGCAGCTCGGAGAGCAGCAGGTAGTCCGGCCGGAAGTCGTGCCCCCACTGCGCGACGCAGTGTGCCTCGTCGATCGCGAACAGCGCGATGCGGCCGCGCTCCAGCAGTCGGACGGTGGACTCGACCCGCAGCCGCTCGGGGGCGAGGTAGAGCAGGTCCAGCTCCCCGGCGAGGAACTCCTGCTCGGTGAGGCGGCGCTCGTCGGCGTCCTGGGTGGAGTTCAGGAACCCGGCCCGCACCCCCAGCGCGCGCAGCGCGTCGACCTGGTCCTGCATCAGCGCGATGAGGGGGGAGACGACCACACCGGTCCCGGGCCGGGCCAGCGCCGGGACCTGGTAGCACAGCGACTTGCCGCCACCGGTCGGCATGAGCACCAGCGCGTCGCCGCCGCCGACGACCTGCTCCACGATCGCCTGCTGCTCGCCGCGGAACGCGTCGTAGCCGAAGACCCGGCGCAGGATCTCGTGCGGGTCGCTGCTGTGCACCCGCTCGGGGACGGGCAGCTCACGGGCCGGTGCGGGTGCGGCGGCCCAGGCGTCCTCCGGTGGGGGCTCGTACCCGTAGTCCTCCTCGGGCTCGGGCGGGAGCGGGATCTCGTCCGGGGCGGAGGCGTCGAACACGTCGTCGATCGTACGAGCCCCGCCCGCCGCGCCCCGCCCGGCACTCACGTCGCGGCACCGGGCACCGCGTCCGACGCGTGGTCCCGGTCACCGCCCGTGTGTCGTGGGCGCCGCGGTGCTGCGCCGGGCGCTCCCGGGGTGTAGCAAGACCTGCAGGACCAACGGCGCCCCGCAGACCGGACGCCGGGCGATCACGTGAGAAGGACGGACCCGTGGATCTGAAGATCGGGTACAAGGCGTCGGCCGAGCAGTTCGGCCCCCGCGACCTCGTCGAGTACGCGGTGCTCGCCGAGGAGCTGGGGCTCGACAGCGTCTGGGCGTCGGACCACTTCCTGCCCTGGCGGCACGAGGGCGGCCACGCCCCGGCCGCGCTGCCCTGGATGGCGGCGGTGGGGGAGCGCACGAAGCGGGTGCAGATCGGCACCTCGGTGCTGACCCCCACGTTCCGCTACAACCCCGCGGTGCTCGCCCAGGAGTTCGCGACGATGGCGCTGCTCACCGGCAACCGGGTCGCGCTCGGCGTCGGCACCGGTGAGGCGCTCAACGAGATCGCCGTCTCCGGGCGGGAGTGGCCGGAGTTCAAGGAGCGCTTCGCCCGGCTGCGCGAGGCCGTGAAGATGATGCGCGCGCTGTGGACCGAGGAGTCGGTCAGCACCGAGGGCGAGTACTACACCTTCGTCGACGCGATGATCTACGACCGGCCCGAGCAGCCGGTGCCGATCTACGTCGCCGCGGGCGGTCCGATGGTGGCGCGGTTCGCCGGCCGCTTCGGCGACGGGTTCATCTGCACCTCGGGCAAGGGCATGGAGCTCTACACCGACAAGCTGATCCCGGCCGTCGAGGAGGGCGCGGAGAAGGCCGACCGGGACGCCTCGGGCATCGACCGCATGATCGAGATCAAGATCAGCTACGACCGCGACCCCGACGCCGCCCGGGAGAACACCCGGTTCTGGGCGCCGCTGTCGCTCACCCCGGAGCAGAAGAACTCCGTCGACTCCTCCCGGGAGATGGAGCGGCTCGCCGACGAGCTGCCGATCGAGCAGGTCGTGAAGCGCTGGATCGTCGCCTCCGACCCGGACGAGGCCGTCGCGCAGATCAAGCCCTACCTCGACGCGGGCCTGAACCACCTCGTCGTCCACGGCCCCGGGCACGACCAGCGCCGGTTCCTGGAACAGTTCACGACCGACGTCGCACCGAAGCTGCGGGCGCTCACGTGAGCGCCGCGACGAGCGCACCGGCGCTGACCCGCGAGGGGCGCGTGCTGCGCTGCCGCATCTCCACCGGCCGCCACGGCACCCTCGACGGCCCCGCGGTGGCCGAGGTCGCCGAGGCGCTGCTGGCGCTCGACCCGGCCGAGACCGGTGCGGTCCTGGTGCACGGCGACGGCGAGAACTTCTGCACCGGGGGTGACGTGCGTGCCTTCGCCGGCGCCGAGGACCGCTACGCCTACGTGCACTCCCTCGCCGACACCTTCCACTCGATGCTGCGCCCGCTGGCGGCGAGCCCGGTGCCGACGGTCGCCGCGGTCGCCGGCTGGGCGGCCGGCGCGGGCATGAGCATCGCGCTGGCGTGCGACCTCGCCGTCGGCGGGACCTCGACCCGGATGCGCCCGGCCTACCCGGGCATCGGGTTCTCCCCGGACGGCGGGATGACCTGGACGCTGCCGCGGCTGATCGGCGCCGCGCGGGCGCGACGGGTCCTGCTCACCGACGAGGTCCTGGACGCGGAGACGCTGGCCGAGCTGGGACTGCTCGCCTCGGTCGTCGACGACGACCGGGTCGCCGACGAGGCCGCCGCGGTCGCGCACCGGCTCGCCCAGGGCCCGACGGCCGCGCTGGGCCGCATTCGCGGGCTCCTGGCCGACGGCTGGGACCGGGGCCTCGCCGAACAGCTGGCGGCGGAGGCGGACTCCATCGCGACCTGCGCCGCGGGCCCGGAGGGTGCCGAGGGGCTCGCCGCGTTCGGCGAGAAGCGTCGCCCGCAGTTCCACTGAGCGCATCTCGTCCAGGACGGACCCGGACACGACGGAGGGGGCGCGACCGACCGGTCGCGCCCCCTCCGTGTACGTCCTTGCGTGTGCCCTGGCGTGTCGCGGTGCGGTCGCTCAGCGCGCGCTGGCCGGGCTCCCCGCGACGACCCGGCGCGACCGCTGCGGGCCGCGGGAGATGCCGGGCATGCCCACGGTGAGGCGCTGCGTCGGACGGTGCAGACCCGGGCCGAGCGGCCAGCCCGCGTCCAGCGGGGCGAGCAGGCGGTCCAGCTCGGAGTCCGGGGTGGCGCCGACGCTGTTGCGCAGCAGCCGCTGGAACTCCTCGTACTCGGCGAGGGCGTCGGCGACGTGCCCGCCGGCGAGCAGCGCCTCGACCAGCGCGCGACGCGACCGCTCGCGGCTCGGGGCGGTGGCGACGGCCCGGCGCGCGACGGCGACGGCGTCGTCGTGCCGGTCGGCGGCGGTGAGCGTGCCGGCCAGACCCTCCAGGGCGGACAGGCGCAGCTGGCGGAACCGCTCGCGTTCCACGGCGATCCACGGCGCGGTCCACGACGGGAGGATGTCGGACTCCAGCAGCGTGGTCTCCGGGGCGCCGATCTCGCGCACCGTGCGCAGCATGCTGGGCGCGGACAGCCCGCGGATCAGCAGCATGGCCTCGGTGAGGTCGACGACCACGTCGTCGGCGAGCTGCAGCCGCCCGAGGTGGTCGGCGTCGAGCAGCCCCGGTACGTCGACGCCGGCGACGGCCTCGTCCAGCAGCCGGGCCGCGGGGACCGGGCCGACCCCGGGCCACAGCGTCGCCGCGAGCGCCGCCGTCGGCTGCGGACGCCGGTGCACGGCGAGGTAGGCGACCAGCCGACGGGAGTCGACCGGCAGCGGGACGGCGCGGTCGTCCGCGCGCAGCCCGAACGAGCCCAGCACTCGCACGTGCGGGGCGGAGGTGGGAGTGATCTGCTCACTGGATCGACAGTGATCGTCGTCGGACATGGCCGTTTCCCCGGATCGGTCGTGGCGTTCGGCCCGCGGTCGGCTCCGCACAGAGCCGGGGCGCGCCGGGCGGGAGGCCTCGGATCGCGGAGCGGGCACGACGGAACTGCACCGACACGGACGGCGGGCGGCGTCTCCGTGTGGTGTCGTCGCTTGCGAGGATAGCCCAGCAGTGCCCACGGTGTGAGATCCGGGTGGGGGCGGATCGTGAGATCTGCCTCAGGCCCGGGAGAGCAGCCGGACGTGGGTGCCGTCCGGCGCCCGCCACACGTGCAGGCTGTCGCAGAGCTGCCGGGCGATCCAGGTCCCGCGTCCCCGCGCCTGCGACGGGTGCGGCGGCGCGAGCCCGATCAGCGGCAGTGTGATCACCCCGCTGTCCTGGACCTCGCAGACCAGCTCGCCGTCGCGTGCCCAGACCGACAGCTCCGCCTGCGGGGACCCGTGCTCGACGGCGTTGGTGGCGATCTCGTTGACCGCCTGCACCATGTCCTCGCCGCGGGTGGTGTCGAACCGGCAGGCCCGGGCGGCCTCGGTCACGGCGTCGCGCACCCGGGACAGCTCGAAGGTGTTGTAGGACAGCGTGACGTCCGGCGGCCCGAGCAGGTGCGGCGGCGCGATCGGCAGGGCCGCGACCGCCTCGGCGGGCGGGCGGTACCGCGGGTTCGCGGCGAGCCCGGACGCGTGCAGCCGCAGCGGGTGGTTGACCTCGGCGGACTCGCCGACCGCGCCGTGCAGCGGCAGCCGTGGGTAGGCGCACACCTGCAGCACCGGCAGCCCCGCCAGGGAGATGTTGAGCGCGGCCTCCAGCTCGACCCAGAACCCGCCGTCGACCCCGTCGAGGTCCGGGTCGTGCGCGGAGACCACCAGCACCGGGCGGCCCGACGAGGTCAGCGCACGCAGCTCCCGGGCCCGCCAGGCGGCGACGGTCTGTCCGGACTCCCGGGCCGAGCTGGTCAGCGACGTCAGCCTGCCGAGCTCGACCTCGTCGCCGAGCTCGTCGTGCAGCGCCTGTTCCAGCGGCGCCGGCAGGTCGAGCGCGACCCGGGCACCGGTGTCCCGCGCCGCGGCCCGGGACGACGGCGGCGAGCAGCTCCACCGGATCGTCGGCGTGCACCAGGGCGTGCCGGAAGCCGGGCGGGCGGGGAGCGGCGTTGACCTTCACCGGTCCCGTCCTCCCGGATGCACGACCTCGCGGGCCGGCGGACGGTCGTCGAACACGAGCTGGGGGGAGAACGCGGCACCGCAGCGTTCGAGCACCCGCAGCACCCGCGGCCGGACCCGGTGCAGCACCAGGCGGTGGGTGGCCGGGAAGCCCTCGGCGGCGTGCACCAGCGCGACCGCGGTGGCGACGTCGATGAACCGCACCGAGGCCATGTCCAGGCCGATGTCGGGGGAGGCGTCGGCGGAGCGCAGTGCGGAGTCCAGCGCCGCGTGCAGCAGCGAGGTGATCTTCGAGCGGTTGCTGTGGTCGACCTCGCCGGCCAGCCGTGCGTGACCGGTGCCGAGCCGGACGATCCGGAGCAGGCCGTCGTCGTAGGCGGTGGAGCACGGGACGTGGTCGCGGTGCAGGGCACGCATGATGTCGACCTGCTCGGCGGGGAAGTGGTCGTCGTAGGTGCACAGCGCGGTCAGCCCGCCCGCGCTCTCGCGGACCAGCCGGGCCAGCAGGCCGTCGTACTCGGGCAGGGTGCCGGCGGCACCCGCGTCGAGCACGGAGTGCATCTGCCCGGTCATCCGGGTGCCGTTCCAGCCGAGCTCACGGGAGCGGACGATCTCGTCGGCCATCCCGGCGTACACGTCGGCGAGCGGGGTGCGGAAGGTCTGCCGGGTCCGCTCGGCGGGCAGGATCTCCAGCTGGCCGCGGCGCAGCGGGTCGTCGACCTCGACGCCGTCCTCGGCGAGACGGCGGAGCAGGACGTCGGCGGCGCCGTCGTCGTCGAAGTAGAGGATGCGCTCGCCCCGGTCGAGACCGTGCCCGACGTAGGCGGCGGCGAGCTCCCCGAGGTGCTCGGTGCTGTCCGGGACCGCGCACACGTGATCCCCGGACGTCAGCGCGTCCGCCAGCTTGATCACGTCTCACCTGCCGCGCCCGCCCCGCCGCCGCTCCTCGCGGCGCCGGGCACACCCCGTCACGAACTCCTGGACGGATCAACCGTACGGAGGCCCTCGGCGGAGGCCCGAGACCTCGGAGCGTGCGAGGCGCCGAACCGACGGTGACGCGCGACGAGCGGAACGTCACCGGCGGGCGACGGTGGTGCGCAGACCCGGTCCGACCAGGACGTACGGCCGTTCGGCGCTGTCCGGTGTCCGCCGGACGGCGGTGGCTCCCGGCGTCGGGGGTTCACCGTCCGTGGCGGCGCGGTGGTGGCGTGGCGGGGTCAGGCGGCCGGGTTGACCGCGACCGAGGTGGTCGCGCTGCCCTGGATGGTCTGCAGGACGACGCAGTACCGCTCGGTCAGCTTCACCAGGGTCGCGACCTTGTCCTGCGCCGCGGGCGCGTCGCCGTCGCGGATGTCGACGTCGAACGACAGCCGGATGTCCCGGAACCCGACCGGGGCGTCCTTCGCGACGCCGAGCGTGCCGCGGAAGTCGAGGTCGCCCTCGGCCCGCACGGCGCCGTGCACCTCGAGCTCCAGCGCGGTCGCCACCGCGCGCAGGGTCACCCCGGCACAGGCCACCAGGGCCTCCAGCAGCATGTCGCCCGAGCACAGCTGGGTGCCGTCGCCGCCGGTGGCCGGGTGCAGGCCCGCCTCGGCCATCGCCTGGCCGGTGGAGACCTTGCACGCCACACCGGAGCCGAGCTCGCCGTCGGCCTTCAGGGTGATGACCGCCGACTCCGGGTCGTCGCGGTACTGCTGCTTGAGCGGGGCCTGGATGTCACGGAGGGAGACGTTCGTGTCGGTCATGTCCCCATCCTCACCCCGACGGGGCGCCCCGCACACCCCGACCCGACGACTAGGGTGCCCGGTGTGGGCAGGGAGAGCGACACCGGACGGGCGGCCGCGGTGCGCCGCAGCGCCCGCGAGGCCGCCGACTCGGTCCGCGAGGCCCGCGACACCGTCCGGGACACGGTGCGCGACACGGTCCGGGACTCGGTGCACGACACCGTGGGCCCGCCCACCGACGACGACCGGCTCTGGACCGTCCCGAACGCGCTCAGCATGCTGCGCCTGGCCGGGGTGCCGCTGTTCCTGTGGCTGATGCTCGGCCCGGAGGCCGACGGCTGGGCCGTCGCGGTGCTGGCGATCGGCGGGTTCACCGACTGGCTCGACGGCAAGCTCGCCCGTGTCCTGGACCAGTTCAGCCGGTTCGGCGCCATGCTCGACCCGGCCGTGGACCGCCTCTACATCCTGGCCGCGCTCGTCGGGCTGGCCGCGCGCGACATCGTCCCGTGGTGGGCGGTGGTCGCCCTGGTCGCCCGCGACGTCGTCCTCGCAGGCTGCGTGTTCGTGCTGCGCCACCGCGGCTACGGCCCCTTCGAGGTCGTCTACCTCGGCAAGGCCGCCACCTTCGTGCTGCTCTACGCCTTTCCGCTGCTCCTGCTCGGCGACGGCCCGACACCCGCCGAGGCCGTGGTCGGTGTCGTCGCGAACGCCTTCGCCATCTGGGGCGTGGCCCTCTACCTGTGGTCGGGGCTGCTCTACCTGGCCCAGTTCCGGCTGGCGCTGCGCCGCCCGGCGCCGGGCGTCCCTGCCCCGGCGACCCGGTTCGATCACGACCGGGCCGGGGGATAGGCTCCGCGGCGTGAGCTCGGAGATTCCGTCGGACCTGTCCTACACCGAGGCCCACGAGTGGGTGCGCCGCAGCGGGGCCGGGGTGGTCCGGGTCGGGATCACCGACCACGCCCAGTCGCAGCTCGGGGACGTCGTGTTCGTGCAGCTGCCGACCGTCGGTGACACCCTCGCCGCGGGCGACGCCATGGGCGAGGTCGAGTCGACCAAGTCGGTGTCGGACATCTACGCCCCGGTCGGCGGTGAGGTCGTCGCCGTGAACGACGGGCTCGACGCCGCCCCGGAGCTGGTGAACTCCGCCCCCTACGGCGACGGGTGGATCGTCGAGATCCGGCTGGCCGACGGGGCCTCGCCCGACGGCCTGCTCGCCGCCGACGCCTACCGCCAGCTGGCCGACGGCGACTGAGCCGGCCGCCCGCCGCACCACGCAGCACGGCACGCGGACCTCCGTATCGCCCCGGCCGCTCCGACCGGTAGGTTCACATCCCCTGGACGTGTCGTCCGGAAGGGGCCGGGACACCCGGCCCCGAACAGACCTGCCCGCCCGGACGCCGTCCGGGTACCGCATCCGCGAGGAGGAGTCCCCGAGGTGACCACGAACGACCCGCGCGACGTGCCACCGGAGCGCGCACCGGAGACCACGTCGGTCTTCCGGGCGGACTTCCTCGCCGACGTCGAGCAGCCGGCCGCCGAGCCCGCCGTCTCGGGTGTCGACGGGCTTCCCGCCGGGTCGGCGCTGCTCGTCGTCCGGCGCGGTCCGAACGCCGGCTCGCGCTTCCTGCTGGACGTGCCGACCACCAGCGCCGGCCGGCACCCCGACAGCGACATCTTCCTCGACGACGTCACTGTCTCCCGGCGGCACGCGGAGTTCCGCCGCGACGCCGGTGAGTTCGTCGTGGTCGACGTCGGCAGCCTCAACGGCACCTACGTCAACCGTGAGCCGGTCGACACGGCCGTGCTCGCCAACGGCGACGAGGTGCAGATCGGCAAGTTCCGCCTGGTGTTCCTGACCGGGCCCCGCGAGCCCGGCGCCCAGGGCTGACCCGGGTCCCGTGCGGTGGCGCCGTCCGCGCCGTCTCTGCCGCCGTCTCTGACGGCGGTGCCGCGGGCGCCGTGCACGGAGCCCCGCGTGTGACCGGCCCGTCGCGGCCGGGGGTGCTCCGGTACCCCCTGGTGCGGCGGGCCTTCGGCGTGGACGGGGACCAGCGGGTGTCGAGCCGACACGCCGTGCGCGACGGGCGTGTGACGATCGTCGAACGGACCCCGTCACTCCCCGTCCGGAGGCGCGCGTCCGGGCGGACCGCCGTGTAGCGTCATCAGGTGTCGGTGGCAGTGCGGTGGCAACGACGACGGTGACGACACCACGGTGACGACACGGAGCCGTCGGGTCCACCGCGCGGGTCAGGGCGAGCAAGGCGATCAGGGCGGCCGGGGTGGCGTGTCCACCCGGGTGGTCCGACAGGCCCGACAGGGCCGGGGAGGCGGGCTGATGAGCGAGATGCGCGTCGTGGGCGTCCGGGTCGAACTTCCGGCGAACCAGCCGATCCTGCTGCTGCGGGAGACGAACGGCGACCGATACCTCCCGATCTGGATCGGATCGGTGGAGGCGACGGCGATCGCCCTGGAGCAGCAGGGGGTCAAGCCCGCGCGGCCGTTGACCCACGATCTGCTCAAGGACGTGATCGGAGCACTCGGGCGGCGGCTCGAGCAGGTGCGGGTGACCGACCTGCAGGAGGGCACCTTCTACGCGGAGCTGATCTTCGACGGTGGTGTCACGGTGTCCGCACGGCCGAGCGACTCGATCGCGCTGGCGCTCCGGATCGGTGTCCCGGTGCACGCCGACGAGAGCGTCCTCGCCGAGGCGGGACTGGTCATCCCCGACGAGCAGGAGGACGAGGTCGAGAAGTTCCGCGAGTTCCTCGACTCCGTGTCGCCGGAGGACTTCCGCGGTGCCCAGCCGGGCTGATCCGTGCGGGTCACCACCGCCGTCACCCGGCAGTGGGAACGCACGGACCGCGGTCCGACCGTTCACCGACGTCACCGACCGTTCGGCGGCCGTACGCCCTGTGTGCCCGGCGACCCGGCCGGGTGTCCGGTACGCCCAGGTCGGCGAGCCGCGTTGACCACCCCGGCCGCTGGGCCTACCGTCATCTCGACTGATGACATCCGTGGAACTCACCCACTACCCAGAGTCACATGGTAGAGGACGGTCCACGGTCCCGAACGAAGGAGACCGCGCGGTGCAGACGCCACCACCCGAGGGGCCGGGTCAGGGAGAGCTGTTCCCGGACCCGCTCGTCGGTGCGGGGCTCGACGGGGTGACCGACCGCCTGGTCGGCTTCCGCGGCCCGACCGCGTGTCAGGTCGTCGGCATCACCTACCGACAGCTGGACTACTGGGCCCGCACCGGGCTCGTCGTGCCGTCCATCCGCGGTGCCGCCGGGTCGGGCAGCCAGCGGCTGTACTCCTTCAAGGACGTCCTCGTCCTCAAGATCGTGAAGCGGCTGCTCGACGCCGGTGTCTCGCTGCAGAACATCCGGATCGCCGTCGAGCACCTGCGTCGGCGCGGGATCCGTGACCTCGCCGGCATCACCCTGTTCTCCGACGGCACCACCGTCTACGAGTGCACCTCCCCGGAGGAGGTGGTCGACCTGCTGCAGGGCGGGCAGGGCGTGTTCGGCATCGCCGTCTCCGGGGCGATGCGCGAGATCTCCGGCGTGATCAAGGACTTCCCGGCCGAGCGGGCCGACGGCGGCACCGTCGACGAGGCCCCCGAGGACGAGCTGGCGCGCCGCCGCGCGCGCCGCGCCATCTCCTGAGGCCATCTCCTGAGGCGGATCCGCTCACGCCACCGAGCGGAACGGGTCGTGCTCGGCGAGCAGCTTCTCCATCCGCGCCTGGTCGACCCGGTTGACCACGGTCAGGGACTCCTGCCGGTCCCGGACACACTTCGCCAGGGTGAACGCCGAGGTGATCGCGTACAGCACGGCGATCGCGAGGAACGCCTTCACTCAGCCGTCGACGGGCAGGTAGACGGTCCCGACGACGACGGCGGCGAGGGACACGCCGAAGGACAGCATCGCCTGCATGTGGAACGCGGCGGTGGTGGCCGGGGTGGTGTTCGGAGCGCTGGTGTTCGACATGACACGAGTGTGACGAGACGGCGCAGGCGGCGACGCCGCAGAACTACGCAGGTAGGCTGACCCGGTAGTCGTCGACGCCGCGCGGGAGAGCCCCGGGGAACGAGCCCGGGCGCCGAAGGAGCAACCCCTTCCCGGAATCTCTCAGGCACACGGACCGCGCGGTCGAGACGCCTCTGGAAAGCGACGGGTCACCCGCGCACGCGGGGAGCCGTCCGCCGACGGGGAAAGCCGGAAGCCTCCGGTGAATCTCTCAGGCGCCCGGTCTCCGGGTACGGACAGAGGGGGAGGGCGAGTTGCCCTGCCCCGAATCCGCCCGACGACCTCCGGAGGCGCCGTGAGCCCGACGTCCGAGCACCGTCCCACCCTCGCCGAGCTGGAGCGGGGGCTCCCGTTCGCCGAGCGCCACATCGGGCCCCGCCCCGGCGACCTGGCCCGGATGCTGGAGGTGCTGGGCGTCGACTCGCTCGACGCGCTCGCCGCCCGCGCGCTGCCCGACACCATCCGCGCCGCCGAGCCGGTCGGGGCCTCGCTGCCCGCGCCGGTCGGCGAGGCCGAGATGCTGGCCGAGCTCCGCGCCATGGCCGGGCGCAACACCGTGACCGTCCCGATGATCGGCTACGGCTACCACGGGACCCGCACCCCGTCGGTGATCCGCCGGAACGTGCTGGAGAACCCGGCCTGGTACACCGCGTACACGCCGTACCAGCCCGAGATCAGCCAGGGCAGGCTCGAGGCGCTGCTGGCCTTCCAGACGATGGTGTCCGACCTGACCGGGCTGCCGGTCGCCGGCGCGTCGCTGCTCGACGAGGCCACCGCCGCCGCCGAGGCGATGACGCTGCTGCGCCGGGCCAACCGCTCGACCAGCCCGCGGTTCGTCGTCGACGCCGACACGCTGCCGCAGACCGTGGACGTGCTGCGCACCCGCGCGGAGCCGCTCGGCATCGAGCTGGTCGTCGCCGACCTCGCCGACGGCGTGCTGCCCGAGGGCGAGTTCTTCGGTGTCCTGCTGTCGTACCCGGGCGCCTCGGGGCGGGTCGCCGACCCGTCGGGCCTCATCGAGGCCGCGCACGGCCGCGGGGCGCTCGTCGCCGTCGCGGCGGACCTGCTGGCCCTGACCCTGCTCACCCCGCCCGGGGAGCTCGGCGCCGACGCCGCGATCGGCTCCACCCAGCGCTTCGGGGTGCCGCTCGGCTTCGGCGGCCCGCACGCCGGCTACCTGTCGGTGGGGCAGCGCCACGCCCGGCAGCTGCCCGGCCGGCTCGTCGGCGTCTCCCGCGACGCCGACGGCCACTACGCCCTGCGCCTGGCGCTGCAGACCCGTGAGCAGCACATCCGCCGGGAGAAGGCCACCTCGAACATCTGCACGGCACAGGTCCTGCTCGCGGTCATGGCCGCCTGCTACGGCGTCTACCACGGCCCGGACGGGCTGCGCGACATCGCCACCCGCACCCACCGGATGGCCGCGGTCCTCGCCGCCGGCCTGCGGTCGGGCGGGGTGGAGATCGTCCACGACGCGTTCTTCGACTCGGTGCTCGCCCGGGTCCCCGGCCGCGCCGACGCCGTGGTCGCCGCCGCGCACGAGGCCGGGATCGCGCTGCGCCGGGCCTCGGACGACGAGGTCGGCGTCGCCACCTCGGAGATCACCACCGTGGCGCACCTGCACGCGGTGTGGGCGGCGTTCGGGGTCGCCGGGGTGGACGCCGACGCCCTCGACCGGGAGACCGCCGACGCGCTGCCCGCCGGCCTACGTCGCACCGGTGAGTACCTCACGCACCCGACGTTCCACGACCACCGGTCCGAGACCGCGCTGATGCGCTGGCTGCGTCGCCTCGCCGACGCCGACCTCGCGCTGGACCGCACGATGATCCCGCTGGGCTCGTGCACCATGAAGCTCAACGCCGCCGCCGAGATGGAGGCGGTGACCTGGCCCCAGTTCGCCGACCTGCACCCGCTCGCGCCCGAGTCCGACACGGTCGGCACCCGGGAGATGATCGAGCAGCTGGAGACCTGGCTGGCCGACCTCACCGGCTACGCCGCGGTGTCGCTGCAGCCCAACGCGGGCAGCCAGGGCGAGCTCGCCGGGCTGCTCGCCATCGCCGCCTACCACCGCAGCCGCGGGGCGGCCGACCGCGACGTCTGCCTGATCCCCGCCTCGGCGCACGGCACGAACGCCGCCTCGGCGGTCATGGCCGGGATGCGGGTGGTCGTCGTCGGGACCGCGCCGGGCGGCGACGTCGACCTCGACGACCTGCACGCCAAGATCGCCGAGCACGGTGACCGGCTCGCCGCGCTGATGATCACCTACCCGTCGACGCACGGTGTCTACGAGGCCGGGGTCCGCGACGTCTGCGCCGCGGTGCACGACGCGGGCGGCCAGGTCTACGTCGACGGCGCCAACCTGAACGCCCTGGTCGGGGTGGCCCGCCCGGGTGCCTTCGGCGGCGACGTCAGCCACCTCAACCTGCACAAGACCTTCTGCATCCCGCACGGCGGCGGCGGGCCCGGCGTCGGCCCGGTCGCGGTGGCCGAGCACCTGGTGCCGTTCCTGCCCGGTCGCACGCCCGTGTCCGACGGCGGGGTCGGCGCGGTCTCGGCCGCCCGGTACGGCTCGCCCGGCGTCCTGCCGATCTCCTGGGCCTACCTGCGGATGATGGGCACCGACGGGATGCGCCGCGCCACGCTCACCGCGGTGGCCGCCGCCAACTACGTCGCCACCCGACTGCGGGAGCACTTCCCGGTGCTCTACTCGGGCGCCGACGGCGCGGTCGCCCACGAGTGCATCCTCGACCTGCGGATCCTGACCAAGGAGACCGGGGTGACCGTCGACGACGTCGCCAAGCGGCTGATCGACCACGGCATCCACGCCCCGACCATGTCCTTCCCGGTGGCCGGGACGCTGATGGTCGAGCCGACCGAGTCCGAGGACCTGGCCGAGATCGAGCGGTTCGTCGCCGCGATGGTGTCGATCCGCGGCGAGATCGACCGGGTCGCCGCGGGGGAGTGGCCCGCCGAGGACAACCCGCTGCGCAACGCCCCGCACACCGCGGCCTGCCTGGCCGACGACAAGTGGGACCACCCGTACCCGCGGGAGCTGGCCGCGTACCCGACCGGGGTCACCCCGGGGGTGCACGACCGGAAGGTGTGGCCGCCGGTACGCCGGATCGACGGCGCCCCCGGCGACCGCAACCTGGTCTGCTCCTGCCCGCCGCCGGAGGCCTTCGCCTGATCTCTGCCCACCCGTCGGGAGGGTGTCCGGACAGGTCGGGGATCATGGAGGGGTGTCACACCGACCGAGTGAGCGCCTCCGGGTCCCCGCCCCCGTCCTGCGGACGCGGGTCCGGTCGAAGCGGGCCGCGACCGACCAGCCCAACGTCACCGGCGACGGCGCGTCGCCGCTGACCGCCCGGTTCTGGGTGCTGCTCGTCGTGACCGGGATCGCCGCCGGGCTGTCCGGGATCGCGCTGATGGCGCTGCTGCACGCGGTGTCGGAGTGGGCGTGGGGATCCGGGGCGGCAGAAGGGCTCGGCGCGGCGGTCGAGCGGGCCGACGCCTGGGGGCGGATCTGGCCGCTGCTGGTGGCCGGGCTCGTCGCCGGTGTCGGTGGGTACCTGCTGCGCCGGTTCGTCCCCGGCCGCACCGACGTCGACGACGCGATCTGGACCGGTGACGCCCGGCTCGGGGTGCGCCGCAGCTCGGGCACCGCGGTGCTGTCGGAGGTCGTCGTCGGGCTGGGCGCCTCGCTCGGCCGGGAGGCCGCGCCCAAGCTGATGGGCGGGGTGTGGGGCGCGGTCCTGGCCGGCTGGGGCGGCCTGTCGGTCGAGCAGCGACGTCTGCTGGTCGCCTGCGGTGCGGGCGCCGGGCTGGCGTGCGTCTACGACGTGCCGCTGGGCGGGGCGCTGTTCGTCGCCGAGGTGCTCGTCGGCACCGTCCGTCTGCCGGTGGTGCTGCCCGCACTGGCCTGCACCGCGACCGCCACCGTCGTCGCCTGGCTCTACCTGCCCGCCGGGCCGGTCTACCCCGGCCTGCCGGACCCGGTGACGACGCCGTCGCTGCTGGTGTGGGCGGTGCCCGCGGGCGTGCTGATCGGGGTCCTCGCGACCGGCTGGGTCCGGCTGATCGGGTTCGTGTCGCACCACGGGCCCCGGCGGACGTGGTGGCGGATCGCCGCCCCGGTCGCCGCGTTCGGGCTGCTCGGCGTGGCCGGGCTGGCGTTCCCGCAGCTCTACGGCAACGGCGCGGACCTGGCCGAGCAGGCCTTCCTGGGTGGCGGGGCGCTGCTGCTGTTCGCGTTGCTGGCCGTGCTGAAGCCGCTGGTGACGGCGATGTGCCTGGGCAGCGGCGCGTCCGGTGGGCTGTTCACCCCGACCCTGTGCACCGGCGCGTTGCTCGGGGCCGCGCTCGGCGGGGTCTGGTCGGCGCTGTGGCCGGGCACCCCGGTCGGCACGTTCGCCCTGGTCGGGGCGGCCGCGATGATCGGGGCCGGGATGCAGGCGCCGCTGGCCGGGCTGGTGCTGGTGCTGGAGCTGACCGGCACCGGGTTCGCGATCGCCGTCCCGCTGGTCGTCGCGACGCTGGTGGCCACCGCGGTGGCCCGGTGGCTCGACGGCTACTCGATCTACTCGGCGCGCCTGGCCGCGCAGCCCACGGCCGAACAGAGCACCTGAGGGGGTCAGGCGGGCAGCGCGGTGCCGGGGGCGCGGTGCGGGAGCCGGTGGGCGAACCCGGTGAGCAGGCCGAGGCTCAGCACCGCGAGCACGCCGTAGGCGACGAACCCGCCGATGCTGTCCCAGGTGGTGTGCAGGGCGACGGCCAGGACGAACACCAGCAGCGCCCGTCCGGCGGCCCGCCCGGTGCGCCGCCGGGCCGCGTACCACAGCGCGGCCGCGGTGAGCCCGGTCCAGGCCATGTGGGCGGCCGGGCTGAGCACGCCGCGCAGGAGCAGGACGTCGTCGACGGCGCCCAGGTCGCCGCCCGAGCGGACCAGCACGACGAAGCCGTAGCCCATCGTCTCCAGCGCGGCGAAGCCGGCACCGGAGGCGACCCCGACCAGCAGCCCGTCCGCGGGGTGCCCGCGGCGGGCGGTCAGCAGCAGCACCACCAGCGGCGCGACGAGCTTGGCCGACTCCTCGATCAGCGCGACGCCCAGCATCGGCATCCTGCCCAGCGACCGCAGCGCGTCGAACTCCAGCAGCCCCGCCGCGACGACGCCGACGACCCCGCCGAGGAACGCGACCAGCGCGATCGGGCCCGCGCCGATCGAGTAGTCCAGCCGCCGCCCGAGCACGAAGGCCACGAACGCGGCCGGGGCGACCGCGGCGCCGAGCAGGATCAGCGACGGCACCAGGTTGGGGTTCTGCGTGACGAGCAGGACCCGGCGGACCGCCTCGAACAGCGCGACCCCGACGACCAGGACGAGCAACCAACCCCAGCGACGCACCTGCAACTCCCCTCCGCGACCGACGCCGGGACGGTAGCGGCGCCGCTCAGGCCCGGGCGAGCCGGGACCGGCGATGGGCCGCCATCCGCACCGGGGCGTCGGCCCAGCCGTGCCCGTCGTGGCCGCCGGTGCGCTGCACCAGGGCCAGGAACAGGCGGCCCCCGAGCAGCTCGGTGCACACCTGCAGGTAGTCACCGGCAGCGTCGCGGTCGTGCAGGACACCGAGCTCCCGGTAGGCCGCGACGGTCGCCGCGGGCAGGTCGAGGCGGGCGGCGAGATCGTCGTGGTAGTTCGCCGGGACCGGGAGCAGCGGCACCCCGGCCGCCCGCGCGGCGGCCGCGGTGGCGAGCACGTCGTCGCAGGCCAGGGCCACGTACTGCGGGTCGGCGACGGCCGGGCTCCACCCGCCGCGGCGCAGCACCGACACGGTCAGGGCGAGCCGGACGCTGCGGTCCGGGTCGGCCAGCGCGCGGCTGCGGACCAATCCGAACGGGGCCGCGTACTCGCCGTCGCCGACGGTGTCGAGGCCGAGCACGGCGCGGTGGAACAGGACCGCCTCGTCGAACGCGTCGTAGGGCTGGGTGAGCCCGATGTGGTCGATGCCGGTGATCCCGGTGCCGGGGGAGCGGGGCTCGTCGACGGCGACGAAGTCGTGCGGCCAGGCCCGTCCGGCGTCGCCGTCGGTGCGGCACAGGAACACCGCGGTGCCGTCGGGGGCGGTGATCCCGGCGAGCTCGGCCTCGCCGGGCCCGGTGACCCGGGGGACGGGGGCGGCGCACAGCCGGGCCGCGCGGCGGGCGGCGGCGGCCGGGTCCGCGGACTCGACGGCGATCGCGGCGACCGCGCCGGTGCCGTCGCCCGCCGCGTTCACCAGCAGCCGGGCGTCGCCCTGTTCGAAGCGTTCGACCTGCTTGGTGCGGTGCACCCCGGTGCGGCTGAACCCCAGGGCGCGCAGCACCCGCCCCAGCTCCGGGCGCGCGGTGAGCTCGACGAACGCCGTCCCGCGCAGGGCCGGCGCCGCGGTGCCCACGGGATCGGTCCCGGCGCCGGCCCGTGCGGTGGCCTCGGCGAGCGCGATCAGCGAGCGGCGGGCGTCGACGGCGGTGCGGACCGGGTCGGACTGGCGGAAGACGTCGTTGAACACCTCCAGCGACAGCGGTCCGGTGTACCCGGCCCTCAGCACGGGGGCGAGGAACGCGGGCAGGTCGAACCCGCCCTGGCCGGGGAACAGCCGGTGGTGACGGCTCCAGGACAACACGTCCATCGACAGCTCACGGGCGTCGGCGAGCTGGAGGAAGAACAGCTTGTCGCCGGGGACGTCGGCGATCGGAGCGGGGTCCGAGCCGCGGGCGAGGATGTGGAAGGAGTCCAGGCACAGCCCGAGCGCGGGGTGGTCGGCGGCGCGCACGGCGTCCCAGGAGGCGTCCCAGGTGTCGACGTGCCGGCCCCAGGCGAGCGCCTCGTAGGCGACGCGCAGCCCGCGCTCGTGGGCCCGGTCGGCGAGGGTGTGCAGCTGGGTGGTGAGCAGGTCGGCGTCGGTGGCGGGGTCGACGGCGTCGGGGGACACCGAGGAGCACACCAGCACGGTGTCGGCGCCGAGGCCGGCCATGACCTCGAAGGTCGCGTCCGCGCGGCGCAGGTTCGCGGCGAACCGGGCGGGATCGGTCGAGTCGATGTCGCGCAGCGGCTGGTACAGGTCCACCGACAGGCCCAGGTCGCGGCAGCGGGCGCCGATCCCGGCCGGGGACTCGGGGTCGGCGAGCAGGTCCGGCGCGAAGATCTCGACCCCGTCGAACCCGGCGGTCGCGGCGGCGGCGAGCTTGTCCTCCAGCGTGCCGGACAGGCAGACCGTGGCCAGCGACAGACGCGCGGGCCCGTGCGGGGGGCGGGGCTCAGGCGACACGGGCCGCCGCCTGCTCGGCGGTGACGAGCTCGGCCAGGTGGGCGAGCATCCGCGCCGGATCCGGTGTGGCGCCGGTGAACAGCCGGAACGCCTCCGCCGCCTGGTGCACGGCCATCGCACCGCCGTCGACGGTGCGGCAGCCCGCGGCGCGGGCGGCGGCGAGCAGCGCGGTGTCCAGCGGCCGGTAGACGATCTCGGCGACCCACGGACGGGTGGCGAGCAGCGCTGGGTCGAGGGGGAGTCCGGGGTGCTCGGCCATCCCCGTCGGGGTGGCGTGCACGAGGCCGTCGGCCCCCGGGAGCAGCGCGGACAGTGCGGGCAGCGGGTGCCCGGTGGCGTGCGCGCCGGGGGACAGGTGCGGGGTCACCGACGCGGCGAGTGCGGCGGCGCGGGCACCGTCGACGTCGACGATCTGCAGGACGCCGACGCCTTCGCGGGCCATGGCGTAGGCGGCCGCGGCACCGGCACCCCCGGCGCCCAGCAGCACGACGCGCCCGGTCGCGGCGCCGGGCAGCCCGGCCCGCCAGCCGTCGCGGAAGCCGGTCCAGTCGGTGTTGTGCCCGGTCAGCGCCCCGTCCGCACCGATGACGACGGTGTTGACCGCGCCGATCGCGGCGGCGTCCGGGGCGAGCACGTCGAGGTGGCCGATCACCCGCTGCTTGCAGGGGTGGGTGACGTTGACCCCGGCGTAGCCCTGCGCGCGGGCCCGGGCGAGCAGGTCGCCGACGGCGTCGGGGTCGCGCCCGAGGACATCGAGGTCGAAACGCGTGTAGGTCAGGTCCAGGCCGTGCGCCGCGCCCTCGCGCTCGTGCAGGGCGGGGGACAGCGACGGACCGATGCCGGCGCCGATCAACCCCGTCCGCACCCGTGTGCCGGTTGCGGCGGCGTCGGTCTCGCGCCGGGTCTCGTTGCTGCTCCGCACGGATCCCTCCTCGGATCTATGTACCGTACGGTTAGTTATACTGGACGGTGGGTCCGTCGGCCAGGGGGAACGGCCGACGATCCGTAGAGTCCGGGGCGCCACCGGGATCCCGGTGGCGCGGACCGGTGGAGGGGGGTCGCGGTGGCGGCGGTACCAGAGGAGGGCGTCCGGCAGCGCGACGCCGAGCGCACCCGCACCGAGATCCTCGACGAGGCGACCGCGGAGTTCGCCGACCGGGGCCTCGCCGGGGCGCGGGTCGACGAGATCGCCGCGCGCACCCGGACCACCAAGCGGATGCTCTACTACTACTTCGGCTCGAAGCAGGGTCTCTACCTGGCCGTTCTCGAACGCGCGTACACCGGGATCCGGGCGCTGGAGCAGCAGCTGTCGGTGTCGGACCTCAACCCGGCACGGGCGGTGCGGGCGGTCGCGGAGCTCACCTTCGACCACCACGAGGCGCACCCGGACTTCATCCGGCTGGTCGCGATCGAGAACATCCACCACGCCGAGCACCTGCGCTCCTCCCCGCTGCGCGCGGGGCTCGCCGGGCCCGCGCTCGGCGTGCTCGATTCCATCCTCGCCCGCGGCCGGGAGGCCGGGTTGTTCCGCGACGACGTCGACGCCTTCGACGTCCACGTGCTGATCAGCTCGTTCTGCGTGTTCCGGGTGGCCAACCGGCACACCGTCTCGGCCATCTTCGGTCGCGACCTGCTGGACCCGCAGCGGCGCGGGCACTACCGCCGCATGGTCGGCGACCTGGTCGTGGAGTACCTGACCGCGCGTGTCGGGCAGGACTGACGGCGGAGCCTGTGGCAGGGGCCTGTGGCAGGTGCCCGGCAGGACCGACCGCAGGGTCGACGGAGAACCCCTGGCGGGGTGACCGCGCCGGCGTCCATCCGGCTCTTGACACGCCCCGCGTCGCAACTCACTATTCGGTACCTAACCAGACGGTACATAGACGAGCGGCTCGCCGCCCGGGCCGTCGACCGCGTCATCAAGTGCCTGCAACGTCGCACACGCCGGGAGCCACCGTGAGCCAGCAACCGTCCGCCGCCGCGCCGAGCGCGCCGGAGGCGCAGCCGAAACGGGCCGCCCTGGCCGCGTGGGTCGGCAGCGCCCTGGAGTACTACGACTTCTTCATCTACGGCACCGCTGCGGCGCTGGTGTTCAACAAGGTGTTCTTCCCCGACTCGAGCCCGGTGGCCGGCACGCTGCTGTCGCTGGCGACCTTCGGTTTCGGCTACGTCGCCCGCCCGCTCGGCGCGGTGCTGTTCGGACACATCGGCGACCGGTTCGGCCGCAAGAAGGTCCTGGTCTCGACGCTGATGATGATGGGCGTCGCGACGCTGGCGATCGGCTTCCTGCCGACCTACGGCCAGGTCGGCGTGCTCGCGCCGGTGCTGCTGGTGACCTGCCGACTGCTGCAGGGCCTGTCCGCGGGCGGTGAGCAGGCCGGCGCCAACTCGATGACCCTGGAGCACTCGCCCCAGCACAGGCGCGCGTTCTTCACCAGCTTCACCCTGTCCGGCACCCAGGGCGGGCAGATCATCGCGACCGCGGTGTTCCTGCCGATCGCGCTGCTCCCGGAGGAGGCGCTGCTGTCCTGGGGCTGGCGGGTGCCGTTCTGGGCGAGCGTGCTGGTGATGGTCGCCGGTGTGCTGATCCGGCGCACCCTGCACGAGACCCCGGTCTTCGCGACGGAGGTGGCCGACACCGAGGGGTCCCCGCGGGCCGCGGAGCAGCTCCCGATCGCCGCGCTGTTCCGTGACCACTGGCCGAACCTGCTGCGCGTCAGCCTCGCCGCGACCGTCGCCTCGGTCAGCACCCTGATGACGGTCTTCGCGCTGTCCTTCGCGGTGAACACCGTGGGCCTGGAGCGCTCGACGATGCTGTGGGTCGTCGTCAGCGCGAACGTCGTGGCCCTGGCCGCGATCCCGCTGTTCGCCACGCTGTCCGACCGGGTCGGACGCCGCCCGGTGTTCGTCGCGGGCGCACTGGGCAGCGCGGTCCTGCTCGCCGTCTACCTGTGGGCGGTGTCCACCGGCGAGTACCTGTTCGTGTTCGGCGCGGGCATCCTGCTCTCCGGGGTGGTCTACAGCGCGGCCAACGGTGTCTGGCCCTCGTTCTACGGGGAGATGTTCCCGGCCAAGGTCCGCCTGACCGGCATGGCCGTCGGCACCCAGATCGGCTTCGCGTTCGGCGGTTTCGCCCCGACCATCGCCGCCGCGCTGGCCGAGAACAGCGTCACCGGCTGGCTGCCGGTCGCCGTCTTCGGCGGCGTCATCTGTCTGGTCGCGGCGGCGGCGGCCTGGTCGGCCCGGGAGACCGCGCACCAGACCCTCGACGAGATCGAGGCCGGGTTCGGGACCCGAGACCGGGCCCCGGCCCGCGTCTGATCCGACCGCACCGCAGCGGGGCCCGTGGCGTCACGCCACGGGCCCCGTCGGCGTCCCGGCGGCGGCCGCCAGCAGTCCGACGACGTCGCCGGGGTCGGCGGCCCGGTCGGTGCGCCACACCGCGTCGGTGCCCAGGCGCACCTGCGCCCCGGTCACCGGCAGCACGTGCACGGGCTCCCCGACGAACGCCTTGTGCGTCGCCCCCGACCCCAGTCCGACCAGTGTGAACGCCTCCCCGGAGGCGACGACGTGGGTCAGGTCGCCGGGGTTGTGGGTGTCGAGTTCGATTCGCCGGTGCACCCCGTGGCGGGCCAGTAGCTCCCCGGTGGCCCGGTAGACCGACGGGGCGGCGTCGTAGCGGATGGACACGTACGGCAGGTCCGCCAGCTCCTCCAGGGCGACCTCGGTCCGGTCGTCGAAACCCCGCCCGTGCCCGACGGCGACGGCGGCCGGCCGGGTCTCCACCCGTCGTGCGCTCAGCCCGGGGTCGTCGACGGCGCCGTGGACGAAGGCCAGGTCCAGCTCGCGCCGGGCGACCGCGCGGGCCAGCTCCGCAGAGGTGCCGGGGCGGATCCGCACCGCCAGCTCCGGGCGCGCGGCCCGCAGACGCTCCAGGAAGCCGTCGCGGACCGCCGCCGTCACGTCCGGGGCCATCCCCACCACGACGACCGGGTGCCCGTCGGCGGCGGCGAGCGCGCCGGGCAGCGCCTCGACCCGGGCGACGATGTCCCGGGCCCGCGGCAGCAGTGCCCGCCCGGCCGCGGTCAGCGCCATCCCGCGCGCGGACCGGGTGAACAGCGGCGCGCCGAGCTCCCGCTCCAGGTCGCGGACCCGTCGCGACAACGGCGACGCGGCCAGGTGCAGCCGGGCCGCCGCCCGCGTCAGGTTCAGCTCGTCGGCGACGGCGAGGAAGTAGCGCAGATGGAACAGCTCCACGGGGCGTGACCCTAGAGGTCACGCCCAGGTGCGGTCATCGGTCCTGGTCGCGCCCCTGACCGGCGGCCTACCGTGACCGGCATGGCCTCCCGTCCCGTGCGTATCGCGAACGTGTCCGGCTACCTCGGCGACCGGTACACGGCCGTCGACGAGGCGATGGCCGGGGACCCGGTCGACGTCCTGATGGGCGACTACCTCGCCGAGATCACCCTCGCCGCCCTCGCCGCCGCGGCCGGGCGCGGCGGCCCCGGCTACGTCGCCTACGCCCTCGACCAGCTCACCCCGCACCTGCCCGAGATCGCCCGCCGCGGGGTCCGGGTCGTCACCAACGCCGGCGGGTTCGACCCGGCCGGGATGGCGCAGGAGCTGCGCGACCGGATCGCGGCGGCCGGGCTGTCGCTGCGGGTCGCCCACGTCGCCGGGGACGGGGTGTTCGACCGGCTGGCCGACTTCCACGCCGACGGCCACGGGCTCGAGCACCTCGACACCGGGGCCCCGCTCAAGGACTGGGGGTTCGCCCCGATCACCGCGAACGCCTACCTCGGCGGGTTCGGGATCGCCGCCGCGCTGGCCGCCGGCGCCGACGTCGTCGTGACCGGGCGGGTCACCGACGCCTCGCTGACCGCGGGGCCGGCGGCCTGGTGGCACGGCTGGGGCCCCGACGACGTCGACGCGCTGGCCGGGGCGGTGACCGCCGGGCACGTCATCGAGTGCGGCGCGCACGCCACCGGCGGCAACTTCTCCGGTTTCCGCTCGGTGCCCGGCATGCTGCGCCCCGGGTTCCCGATCGCCGAGGGCGCCGCCGACGGCTCCTCGGTGATCACCAAGCACGCCCGCGACGGCGGCACGGTCACCGTCGACACCGTCACCGCGCAGCTGCTCTACGAGATCCAGGGCCCGCGCTACCTGAACCCGGACGTCACCGTGCACCTGGACACCGTGCGGCTGAGCCAGGAGGGACCGGACCGGGTCGCGATCGGTCCGGTCACCGGGTCCCCGCCGCCGCCCACGGCGAAGGTCGCGGTGTTCGCCCCCATCGGCTACGAGATCTCCACGATGCTGTTCTGCACCGCTCCCGACGTCGAGGGCAAGGTGGAGCTGCTGCGCAACCAGCTGCGCGCGGCGCTGGAGGGCCACGTCGACACCCTGGAGGTCACCCCGCTCGGTGTCGCGGCGGTCGACCCGCCGACCCAGTGGGCGGCGACCGTCCCGATCCGGGTGATCGCGACCGCCCGCGAGAAGGAGCCGCTGCTCCGGTTCTCCCCGGCCGTCGGGTCGCTGTACCTGCAGGGCTTCCCCGGGTTCCACCACGACGGGCACGCGCCGCGGGCGTCGCAGCCGTGGCCGCGGATCGAGTACTGGCCGGCGCTGCTGGAGTCCGCGCTGCTCGACCACCACGCCGTCCTCGACGACGGCAGCCGGGTCGAGGTCCCGCGCGCCTCGCGGACCGCGACCCCCGACGAGACCGCACAGCCGGTGCACCCGGAGCCGGACCTGCCCGCGCCGACCGGCCCGCCCGTCGAGCTGGGCGAGTACACCTGGGCGCGGGCCGGGGACAAGGGCGGCAACGCCAACGTGGGCGTCTGGTGCCGCGACCCCGCGCACTGGGACTGGCTGCGTGCCACGCTGACCACCGAGCGGGCGGCCGCGTTGCTCCCCGAGGCCGAGGGCCGCATCGTCCGGCACGAGTTCCCGCACCTGCGCGCGGTGCACCTGGTGCTCGTCGGGCTGCTCGGCTCGGGCGGCTCGGCCAACCTGCGCGTGGACCAGATCGGCAAGTCCGTGGGCGAGTACCTGCGGGCCAAGTACGTGGGAGGACCCACCGCATGACCACCCCCGCCGCTGCCACTGCCGGTGACGCCACTGCCGGTGACGCCACTGCCGGTGACGCCACTGCCGAGCGCATCCTCGCGAACGTCGCGTCCCCCGCGACCGACGACGCCTTCGACCCCGGCGCCGCGCTCGACGGGCTGCTGGGCTGCGTCGGGATGAGCGGCGCCGACGCCGGGGGGCGGGTCGCGTTCGTCGGTGCCGACCCGGTCGTGCCCAGCGCGCTGCGCCTCGGGGGCGGTGCGGCCGTCGCGCTCGCCGCGAAGTCGGTCGGGATGGCCGCGGTGCACCGCGACCGCGGCGGCGACGGTCAGGACGTGACCGTCGACGTCCGGCGCGCCCCGCACCGCCTCTGCCCGTTCTACGACCGCCGCTGGGAGCTGGTGAACGGGTACCCGGCCGCCAGCCCGGCGATCACCTCGCAGGCGCTGGGGTTCTCGTTCCACCGCACCCGCGACGACCGCTGGGTGATGCCGCTCAATCCCTACCCCGCGCTGCGGGCCCGGGCCGAGACCTTCCTCGGGGCCCCGGAGAGCGGCGTCGCCGACGCGATCGCCCGGTGGGACGCCGCCGAGCTGGAGGAGGCCGCGAGCGATGTCGGCATCGTCATGCCGATGGCCCGTACCCCCGGCGAGTGGCTCGCGACCGAGCAGCACGCCGCGCTGGCCGGCACCCCGCCGATCACCCTGCGCCGCATCGGCGACGCGCCGCCCGAGCCGTTCCCGCAGCGCCGCCGCGCCGACCTCCCGCTGGACGGGCTGCGCGCGCTCGGGATGGGCCACGTCATCGCGGGTGCCGGGACCGGGCGGGCGCTGGCCCTGCACGGCGCGGACGTGCTGAACATCTGGCGCCCCACGGAGTTCGAGCACGACAGCACCTACGTCACCGCGAACGTCGGCGTCCGGTCCGCCACGGTGGACCCGCACGCCGCCGACGGCGCCGCGCTGCTGCGCGGGCTGCTCGCCGAGACCGACGTCTTCTACGCCAACCGCCGCCCCGGCTACCTGGCCCGGCTCGGGCTGTCCGCCGAGGAGGCCGCCGCGGTGCGGCCGGGCATCGTGCACGCGACGAACACCCTGCACGGGCCGGTCGGACCGTGGGCGCACCGCGTCGGGTTCGACCAGTCCGCGGGCACCCTGGTCGGGATGATGACCCTGGAGGGCGGCTCGGCCACCGACCCGACGGTGACGCCCCGGCTCTCGCCGATCCTGGTCGTCAACGACTACATCGTGTCCTGGCTGACCGCCGCCGGGATCGCCGCTGCCCTGCGCCGCCGCGCGGTGGAGGGCGGGTCCTGGGCGGTGGAGGTGTCGTTGGCCCGGGCCGCGCTCTGGATGCTGGAGCTCGGGGTGCTCGACCTCGGCTACGCCCGCGAGGTCGCGGGCACCGGGGAGCGGCACGCCTACCCCGCCCCGGAGACGTTCACCGCGCAGACCCCGCTCGGGCACTACCAGGGGGTGACCGACCAGGTCACGATGAGCGCGACGCCGGGGGAGTACCGCACGGTGCTCGTCCCGCGCGGCTCCGGGCGTCCGGAGTGGCTGCCCCGCTGAGGCCGGGGCCCGCCGACCCGCCGCTCGACGGCCATGATCGTCAGGACGAGCGCGGCACCCGCCGCGGCCGGGAGCAGCATCCACCACCAGCCCGGGTCGGGCGCCAGCACACCGCGGGCGTCGTCCTGCCAGGGCCACAGCGCCCGCAGCGCCCCCAGCAGCACGCCGGTCATGATCACCATGAGGGTGCGGCGGTGGTGCTCCAGCAGCCAGGTCAGCGCCGACACGAAGCTCACGAGCCCGACCACGGCGCCGAGCCCGAACACCGCGATGTAGGCCAGGTCCAGGTCGCGCACCGCACGCAGGGTCGGCTCGTAGAGCCCGAACACCAGCAGCAGGAACGAGCCGGAGAACCCCGGCAGCACCAGCGCGCACACCGCGACCGCCGCGGCCAGCCCGACCAGGAGCATCGGCGGGCGGCCGTCCCCGACGACCGGGGGGAGCCCACTGACGGCGAACGTCGCCGCGAACGCGACGACGACCAGCGCCCACTCGCGCAGCCCGCGCAGCCGCCCGGTGATCCGCAGCGGGACCACCACCGACGCGGCGACCATCCCCAGGAACACCGCCCGGGCGCCGACGGGGTGGTCCTCGATCAGCCCCGGGAGGACCTGCGACGCCGCCAGCACCGCCAGCACCATGCCCAGCGCCACGGGCACCAGCAGGCCCCGGTCCAGCCGTCGCAGCTCCTCGCGGGGCGTCACGTCACCGCCCGCCGCGCCCGGCAGCAACGCCCGGGCCGCGCCGACGAGGTGCGCGCCCTGGGCGATCAGGCGTTCGTAGATCCCGACGACCAGCGCCATGGTCCCGCCGCTGACCCCCGGGATGGTCTCGACCACGCCGATCGCGGCCCCACGGGCCAGATGAACAACGGACATACGCGACAACACGGGCCAGGACGGTACCGACCGGGCGACGAACGGTGGCGGACGGGTGAACTCTCGTTCGCATCACCAAGGATCGGGGCAACCGGTTGCGTGCCGATACGTCCGAGGAGACGTACGCACCATGACGATCGGGGGACTGACATGGACGGGTACGTCCTGCACCGCACCGCCCGCTGGGCCGTGACCATCGCCGCCTGCGGGGCGGTGCTGGCCGGCTGCGGGAGCGGCGGCGGCGACTGGCCGACCGCCGCCGGCTCCGGCGGCACCGCCACAACGCCGAGCAACGCCGCACCGACCACGAGCACCCCGGTGTCCGACGCCGGGAACACCGGGGGCGGTGCCGGTGCCGGCGGCGCGCACACCGGAACCGGGGGGACCGAGGCGGGCGGCGACGAGCGCTGCCACACCTCCGAGCTGGCCGGCTCGGTCGCGGCCGACCCGGGCGGCGGAGCCGCGGGCTCGTCGTACGTGACGCTGACGCTGCGCAACCAGAGTGGCCGCACCTGCTACCTGCGCGGCTTCCCGGGCGTGTCCTACGTCGGCGGCGACGACGGCCACCAGATCGGCCCGGCCGCCGCGATGCAGGGTGGGCACGGCGACCCGGTCCGGCTCGCCCCGGGCGGGAGCGCCGGTGCGACACTGCGGGTGGTGAACGTGCGCAACTTCGACGAGGCCGCCTGCCGCCCGACGGCGGTGCGCGGACTGCGCGTCTACCCGCCCGGCGAGACCGACTCGCTGTTCGTCCCGATGGAGGGCACCGGCTGCGCCGCCACCCCGCCCGGGGACCAGCTGGTGATCCAGGCGTTCACCGCTCGCTGATCCGCGTCCGGGCCCGGTCCGCCGCGGACCGGGCCCCGCGGGGCCACGGGCGGTCGCCACGACGTGGAGGAGACGACCCCGCATGACCCCGCATGACCCCGCACGAGCGCTCGGCCACGCCCCGACGACGCGGCGACGTCGCAGCTCTCGGCCACCGGCTCCACGACCTCGACGGAGCGTCCTACCGCTCCTACAAGGACCTCACCGGCGTCTGGACGGGGGAGCACGGCTACGACCTCGAGATCCGGACGGTGCAGGCCGACCCGTTCGCGCCGCCGTCGCGGCTGCGGGTGACCGTGCCCGCCCGGGCCGCCGGGCTGCCGCCCGGCCTGTACGACGGACCCGTGCGGGCGCGTGCCCTCGCCGGGTTCCTGGCCCGCGCCCTGCGCCGCGCCCTGGAGCGCAGCACCGTGCGGATCGACGCGGGTGGCCAGGAGGTGCTCGACCGCAGCGCGGTCCGCATCCGGCCCGACGGGACGGTCGTCGCCGAGGTGTCGGTGCCGTTGCCCGGCCGGGGTCGGCGGATCGACGGCCGGGCAGCGGCCGCGGAGGTCACGGTCGCGCTGCCGCGCGCGGTGCTGGGGGCGCTGCGCTGGGAGACCGCCGACGCCGCCGCCGCCGAGGAGTTCGTGGAGACCGTCGTCGACGCCGGTGCCCTGCGCGACGCGCTGGCCGGTCGCGGCCTGGTCGGGTTCGTCGCCGACGGCGCGGTGCTGCCGCGGGCCTCCGGCGTCGACGACCGGCCGCTGGTGGGCGGGGTGCCGTTCGTCTCCCCGCCGGAGCTGCGCGTGAGCCTGGAGGTCCCGCACCGCGGCACGGTGACCGGCATGGGCGTCCCCGAGGGCGTCACGCTGATCGTCGGCGGCGGCTACCACGGCAAGTCCACGCTGCTGCGTGCGCTGGAGAACGGCGTGTACGACCACGTCCCCGGCGACGGGCGCGAGCTCGTCGTCGCCCGCGCCGACGCGGTGTCGGTGCGCGCCGAGGACGAGCGCTCGGTGCAGCGCGTCGACGTGTCGGCCTTCGTCACCGGCCTCCCGTCCGGGAACCCCACCGACGACTTCTCCACGGAGTCGGCGTCCGGCTCGACCTCGCAGGCCGCCGCCACGGTGGAGGCGCTGGAGGCCGGCGCCGGCGTGCTGCTGATCGACGAGGACACCGCAGCCACCAACGCCATGATCCGCGACGACCGGATGCGCGCGCTGATCCCGGCCGAGCCGCTGGTCCCGTTCGCCGAGCGGGTCCGGCCGCTGCACCGCGGGCACGGGGTGTCCACCGTGCTCGTCATGGGCGGCTCGGGGGAGTACCTCGACCGCGCCGACACCGTGATCCTGCTGCAGGACTACGTCGCCTCCGAGGTCACCGGCCGGGCCCGGGAGATCGCCGGACTGGCCGACGAGGCGACCGACACCGCGTTCCCGGCGTTCGCCCGCCGCGAGTTCGACCCCCGCAGCGTGGACGCCTCGGTGCGCGGGCGGCGCAGGATCACCGCCCGCGGCCGCGGCCGTCTCACCTTCGGCGCCGACGACATCGACCTGTCCGCGCTGGCCCAGCTCGCCGACCCCGGCCAGACCACCGGCGTCGGGTACGCCCTGGCCGCCCTCGACCTGCGTGGGGTCACCCTCGCCGAGGCGTTGGAGCGGCTGGAGGAGGCGCTGCGGCGCGGCGGGACCGACGCGATCACCCGGGGCGCGCCGGTGGACGTCGCGGTGCCGCGACGGCACGAGGTCGCGGCCGCGCTGAACCGGTTGCGACCCGCACGTGTGACGCACCTCCACAGAAACGGTCAGGGCTGACTGTTAGAGTGCCTCCGAGCACGTGCACCGACGCACCGTCACCGGAGGACCCCATGACCGAGACCGCCCAGCGGGACCTGAACGGCCGCACCATCGTCATGTCCGGCGGCAGCCGCGGCATCGGCCTCGCGATCCTGCTCGCCGCCGCCCGCCGCGGCGCGAACGCCGTCATCCTGGCCAAGACCGACCAGCCCGATCCGCGCCTGCCCGGCACCGTGCACACCGCGGTCGCCGAGATCGAGCAGGCCGGGGGCAAGGCCGTCGCCGTCGTCGGGGACGTGCGGGTCGAGGCGGACGTGGAACGCGCCGTCGCCACCGCCGCCGAGACCTTCGGCGGCGTCGACATCGTCGTCAACAACGCCAGCGCCCTGAACATCAGCGGCACCGCCGACGTCACGCCCAAGCGCTACGACCTCATGCAGTCGATAAACTCGCGCGGCACCTACCTGCTGACCCGGACCGCGCTGGACCACCTCAAGGCCTCCGACGACGCGCAGGTCCTCACCCTGTCCCCGCCGATCAACCTCGACCCGAAGTGGCTCGGCGCGTTCCCGCCCTACATGCTCTCCAAGTACGGCATGTCGCTGCTGACCCTGGGCTGGGCGCACGAGTTCGCCGGCGACGGCATCCGGGCCAACTGCCTGTGGCCGCGCACCACCATCGCGACCGCGGCCGTGACGAACCTGCTGGGCGGCGACCAGGTCGCCGGGCGTGCCCGCACCCCCGAGATCATGGCCGACGCGGCCCTGGCGATCCTGACCGATCCGGCGCGCCCCACCGGGCACACCTTCATCGACGACGAGGTGCTCGCCGCGCACGGCGTCACCGACCTCACCCCTACGGCGACTCCGAGCACAACGACATCGACTTCTTCCTCGAGGGCACCGACCCGGCCGACCTGCCGGTGTGAGCCCTGCCGGTGTGATCCCCGCGCGGCTCCCGAGGGTGACCGCTTGACCCCATCGGGTGGCATCGGGAACCGCCGGGAGCCCGCGGGCGACCTCTCCCGACGGCGCGGGCACACCGCCCGCGACACCCGGACCGACGACGAGGAGCACCCGAGTGCGACACATCGCCACCTTCTGCGGCAGCTGCAACTGCGGATGCCCCGAGCTGTTCGTCGACGACGCGGCCGTCCCGGAGAAGCGGATCGTGGTCACCGACGACTTCGGCCAGCGCGTGCAGATGAGCGTCGACCAGTTCGCCGACCTCGTCGCCTCGGCGCGCAACGGCGTGTTGGACGAGCTCGTCGCGGGCTGAGCCGCTACGCGGTCGCGGGGCCGCCGGGAACCGTCCCGGCGGCCCCGTCGTCCGTGCGCGGGCCGTTGAGGGGGCCCTCGGCCGGGTGGTCGGGGCTCCCGGCGAGCCGGCCCGCGAGGTCGGCCAGCGCGTCGCGCAGCGGCGCGGCGCGCTCGCTGAACCCGGCCTGGGCGCGGGCGTACTCGGCGCGTCCGGCGGGTGTCTCGATCCGCACCGGGTCGAACCCGTGGCCGGACAGGTCGTAGGGGGAGGCGCGCATGTCCAGCTCACGGACGTCCGCGGCGAGGGCGAAGCAGTCGGCGACAAGCTCCGACGGTACCGCCGGCGCGAGCTTGTAGGCCCACTTGTAGAGGTCCATCGTCGCGTGCAGGCAGCCCGGCTGCTCCATCTCGACCTGCCGCTCGCGGGTGGGCACGAGCTCGTTGCGCGGGGCCGCGGCGTCGGTGAAGAACCGGTAGGCGTCGTAGTGGGTGCAGCTGATCCGCGCCGACTCGACGACGGCGTCGGTGCCCGCCCGCCCGAGACGCAGCGGCACCGTGTCGCGGTGCCGGGCGTCGTCGGTGCGGTAGACCATCGCCCACTCGTGCAGGCCGAAGCAGCCCAGCCGGGGCGGCCGGGACCGGGTCGCGACCAGCAGCCGGTGCACGAACGTCGCGGTCGTCCGGAGCCGCTGCGGCGCCGCCGCGGGATCGAACAGGACCGTGCCGTCGGGCCGGGTGACGTGGCCGGGGCGGTCGGCGAGCTCCGCGGCGTCGGCGAGCGCGACGCCGGGGCCCGGGTCCCAGCGCTCCAGCTGGGCGGGGCGGTGGGAGTAGTAGGTGAACAGGAAGTCCCACACCGGGTGCGGCTCGCCGCGCCGTCGCCGCTCGCGGTGCGGCCCGGTCCAGGCCGCGACCCGCTCGCGGTGGGCCGCCGCCCGTGCCCGCCAGGTCGCGCCGTCGAGGACGGGCACGGTGGCGCCGGGGGCCGAGACGCGCGGGGTCGGCCCGGACGCGGTCGACACAGGAGAGGTCGACACAGGCGGGGTCGGCCCGGGTGAGGTCGGCACGGACGGGGGCGGCACGGTGTCCGACGGTACGACGCGCGCGGGTCAGGCCGGGGTGCCGGGGGCGTGGGTGGCGTCGCGGACGCTGCCCACGAACGCCTCGGTGAGGTCCTCCATGGTGACCACGCCGACGGTGGTGTCGTGCTCGTCGACGGCGCGGGCCAGGTGTGCCCTGGCGGCCCGCAGCGTGGCGAGCGCCTCGTCGAGGCGGGCCGAGGCCGGGACCGACGGCACGCTGCGGACCCGCTGCGGCGGGATCGTCGCGGACTCGGCGTCGGCGAGATCCAGCACGTCCTTGACGTGCAGGTACCCGGTCAGCCTGCCCTGCGCGCCGCGGATCGGGAACCGTGAGTACCCGGTCCGTTCGACGGCCTCGGTGAGCGCGGAGACCGTCGTCGTCCCGCCGGGGCCGGCGTCGAGGCACACCAGGTCCTCCAGCGCGACGACGACGTCGGAGACGGTCGCCTCCGCCGAGGACAGGGTCCGTTCGATCCGCGAGCTCTCCGAGTCGTCGAGCAGGCCCTCACGGCGCGAGTCGCCCAGCATCTCGGCGAGCTCGCCGGTGGTGAACGCGGTCTCCAGCTCGTCGCGCGGGGTCACCCCGACCAGGCGCAGGGTGGCGTTGGCCATCGCGTTGAACAGGTCGATGAACGGGCGGGTGACCCGGGTCCACACCAGGAACGGGGGGACCAGCAGGATCGCCGCGCGCTCCGGGCCCGCGATCGAGATGTTCTTCGGCACCATCTCGCCGAGCATCATGTGCGCGACGACGACGATCATCAGCGACACCGCGAACGCGACCGGGTAGGCGAACGACTCCGGCACCCCGACCGCCTCGAGCGGCCCGTCGATGAGGTGCGCCACGGCCGGCTCGCCGAGCCGGCCGAGCAGCAGCGACGCGATGGTGATGCCCAGCTGGGAGGCCGCGAGCATCCGGGACAGGTCGTGCGAGGCGTCGAGGACCCGCTGCGCCCCGGCGGACCCGGCGTCGGCCATGGCCTCCAGGCGGTCCTTGCGGCCGGAGATCAGCGCGAACTCCGCGGCGACGAAGAAGGCGTTCACCCCGAGCAGGGCGACGGCGGCGAGCAGTGCGAGCAGGTCGTTCACGCCGGCACCGTCCCGTGCCCGGCGGTGCGGTCGGCGCCGTGGTCCGGGCTGCGGTCGGGGCTGCGCTGCACACGGATCTCGGCGACCCGGTTGCGGTCGCGGCGCAGGACCTCCAGCGTCCACCCGTCGACCTCGACGGTGTCGCCGACGTCGGGGATCCGGCCCAGCCGGGCCACGACCAGCCCGGCGAGGGTCTCGTAACCCCCGGGCGGCATCCGGAACCCGGTCACCTCGTCCACCTCGTCGTCGCGCATCAGGCCGGACAGCGCCCAGACTCCGTCGCCGAGGCGGCGCACCCGGTTCTGCTCGCCGCGGTCGTGCTCGTCGCGGACGTCGCCGAGGATCTCCTCCACCAGGTCCTCCATGGTCACCAGACCGGCGGTGCCGCCGTACTCGTCGACGACGACGGCGGTCTGCAGTCCCGCCGCCCGCAGCCGGGTCATCAGTTCGTCGCCGTCCAGCGACGACGGCACCGTCTCGACCGGCCGGGCCAGGTCCCGCACGGCGGTGTCGGCGCGGCGGGCCGGCGGCACCGAGAACGCCTGCTTGACGTGCACCAGGCCCAGCGGGACGTCCGGGTCGCCGTCGACGACCGGGAACCGGGAGAACCCGGAGCGGCGGGCCAGCGCGACCAGGTCGGTGACGGTGTCGGTGGCGTCGATGGTCTCCACCCGCACCCGCGGGGTCATCAGGTCCTCGGCGACGCGGTCGGTGAAGCGCAGCGAGCGCTCCAGCAGCACCGCGGTGCCCGGGTCGATGCTGCCGCTCTCGGCGCTGGCCCGCACCAGCGAGCTCAGCTCGCCGGGTGAGCGGGCCGAGCGCAGCTCCTCGGCCGGTTCGATGCCGAGCCGGCGCACGATGGCGTTGGCCGCGCTGTTCAGGCCGGTGATGAGCCAGCGGAACGCCGAGGCGAACCCGGCCTGCAGCCACACCACCGAGCGCGCCACCTCCATCGGGTGGGCGATCGCGAGGTTCTTCGGGACCAGCTCGCCGAAGACCATCGACAGCACCGTCGCCAGGACGAGCGACAGCACGGTCGCGGTGCCCGAGGCGATCCCGGCGGGCAGATCGACGGCCTCCAGGACCGGCCGGATCAGCTCGGCGACGGCGGGCTCGGCGATGTAGCCGGTGGCCAGGGTGGTGGCGGTGATCCCGAGCTGGCAGCCCGACAGCTGGAACGACAGCCCGGCGTGCGCCCGCTGCACCGCGCGGGTGCGGCGGTCGTCCCGGCGGGCGACGGCGGCGTCGATGCGGCTGCGTTCGAGCGCGGTGAGGGAGAACTCCGAGGCGACGGACACGGCGGTTCCCAGGGTGAGCGCGGCGACCGCGAGCAGCCCGAGGACGGAGAGCAGGACGGACACGGAGCTCATGGCCTCCATCGGGGAGAAACGGTGCACGACGATACGGCGGCCGCGCCGGGACCGCGCGACGGGAGCTGCGAGTCGGGCAGCTGCGAGTGATGTCACGGCGTCCCGACGGTGATCCCGGCCGTGACCGGGGTCTAGGTTGGTCAGCCATGACCACGGCGACGTCGCCCTCCGCACCGTCCCCCGCGCCACCGGGCTCCCCGGACGGCGGTCGGGTGCCGGTGAGCGGGGCCCCGACCGCAGCGCACCGGTGAGCGCACCGCAGCCGACGCCCCCGTCGGAGCGCGCGTCCCCCGCGGCCGCGACGCACCCGCAGTACGGCGGCCGGCGCAGCTCGGGCCTGGCCCGGGGGAGCGCCTCACCGTTCGTCGACTTCGACCGCCGCTCCTGGTCGCAGCTCGCGTCCTCGACCACGGTGCCGCTGTCGGCCCAGGAGCTCGACCAGCTGCGCAGCTACGGCGACTTCGTCGACCTCGACGAGGTCCGCGAGGTCTACCTGCCGCTGTCGCGGCTGCTGAACCTGCACGTCGAGGAGGGCGGTCGGCTCTACCGGGCCTACCGGCGCTTCCTGGGCTCGGGCGGGGCCCGGACCCCGTTCGTGATCGGGATCGCGGGTTCGGTCGCGGTCGGGAAGTCGACCACCGCGCGGCTGCTGCGCCTGCTGCTCGCCCGCTCCCCGGAGCACCCCGACGTGCAGCTGGTCACCACCGACGGGTTCCTCTACCCCAACGCCGAGCTGCAGGCCCGCGGGCTGATGGAGCGCAAGGGCTTCCCGGAGTCCTACGACCGCCGCAAGCTGCTGCGGTTCGTCTCCGAGATCAAGGGCGGCCGCCCCGAGGTCACCGCCCCGGTCTACTCACACCTGGTCTACGACATCGTCCCCGACGAGCAGCTCGTCGTCCGCAGCCCCGACATCCTCATCGTCGAGGGGCTCAACGTGCTCCAGCCCGCGGTCGCGGGCGCGCTGACCGTGTCGGACTTCATCGACTTCTCCGTCTACGTCGACGCCGCCACCGCCGACGTGCGCCGCTGGTACGTGGAGCGTTTCCTGCGGCTGCGCCAGACCGCGTTCCGGGACCCGCAGTCGTTCTTCCGCCGCTACGCCGAGCTCGACCACGACGCGGCCGTGGCACGGGCCGAGCACATCTGGGCGACGATCAACCAGCCCAACCTGGAACAGAACGTGCTGCCCACCCGCTCGCGGGCCAGCGCGGTGCTGACCAAGGGCCCGAACCACGACGTCACGCGGGTGCGGCTGCGCAAGCTCTGACCAGGGCCGTGGTGAGGGCCTCGGCCGCCTCGCCGACCCGGGCCGCGGAGCAGGTCTCGTCGGTGACGTGGGCCAGCTCGGGGTCGCCGGGCCCGTACACCAGCACCGCCGGGTCCCCGAGCGCGGGGACCAGCACCGACGCGTCGGTGAAGTAGGACGCGAACGCCGCCGGTCCGTCGTGGCCGAGCGCGGTGGCGGCCGCCCTTGCCCGCGGGTCGGCCGGATCGGTGCCGACGGCGGGCAGGTCCAGGCGCACCTCGACGTGCGGGACGCCGCGGTGGGGCGTCCCGGCGAGCGCGGCGCGGGCGACCGCGGCCACCTCGTCGCGGGCCGCGGCGGCGTCGAGGCCGGGTACCAGACGCAGGTCGACCTCCAGCTCGGCGCGGTCGGGCACCAGGTTGGGCTGCAGTCCGGCGTGCAGCGTCCCGGGGTTGGCGGTGGCGGCGCCGTGCGTCGCGCTGACGGGCCAGGTGTGGTCGTGCAGCGCCGCCGCGACCCGCCCGAGCGCGACGAGCGCGTTGTCGCCCAGCTCCGGGCGCGACCCGTGGGCGCTCACCCCGTGCTGCACCAGCCGCAGCCACAGCACGCCCTTGTGGCCGTGCAGCACCCGGTTCGCGGTCGGCTCGGCCACCACCAGCAGCGGCGACGGCTCCAGGCCGGTGAGCAGCCGGGCGCCGTCGCCGCCGGTCTCCTCGCCGAAGGTGAACACCAGCTGCAGCGGGGTCGCCGGGGTGCTGCGCAGTGCCGCGACGACGAGCGCGGCCACCCCGGCCTTCATGTCGGTGCTGCCGCGCCCGCGCAGCCGGCCGTCGACGACGTCACCGGCATGCGGGTCGAACGACCAGCCGGCCGGGTCGGCGGGGACGGTGTCGAGGTGCCCGGTGAGGGTGACGGGTGGGCGGCCGTCGCCGCGGCGGGCCACCAGGTTCGCCCGCGCCGGGTCGGCCGGGTCGGGCTCGGTCCGCACGGTGAATCCGCCGTCGTCGAGCAGGCCGGCGAGGGCGTCGGCGGCCGCGCGCTCGCCGCCGCCCCGGGTGTCGAGGGCGATCGGCGAGCCGGCGAGCGCGACGGGGTCGGGGATCTCCATCCCCGCGACCCTGCCACGACCCTTGCCACGACCCTGCTGCGCCGCCGCCGCCGAGGGCCGATGCCATTGCTCAGCACTTCTTTGGCAGAATGGGGCGATGAGTGAGGGATCGGGCGGCGAGTCCGGTGGCACCGTGGTGACCGGCCGTTTCGAGACGAGCGACGACGAGGTGGCCTCCCGGCTGCGACTGGCGGTGGGACGGCTGAACCGCCGGATCCGCATCGACGGCTCCGAGTCGCTGCCGCCGTTGCAGCTGTCGACCCTGGTTACCGTCGAGCAGCACGGCCCGCTGCGCCTGTCGGAGCTGGCCCGCCGTGAGGGTGTGACCGCACCGACGATGTCGCGGGTGCTCTCCGCGTTGGACGAGCAGGGCATGGTCGAGCGTGCCGCGGACCCGGGAGACGCCCGCGGCGTGCTCGTCTCGGTCTCCGCCGACGGGCTGGCCCGGCTGCGCGAGATCCGCAGCCAGCGCACCGCCCTGGTCGCGCGCCGGCTCGACCGGCTCGACGCCGCTCAGCGCGCCGCGCTGGAGGCCGCGCTGCCCGCGCTGGAGGCCCTGCTCGTCGCCGACGACTGACCGGCCCGCACCCTGGTGCGGCGATCGACCGGAACTGCCCCGGTGGGGCGACCGCCGGTGACAACCGACCCGGCCGGGGTCAGGTCTCGGCGCCGTCGACGGTGACCACGACCCGGGAGCCGTCGTCGCGGCTGCCGCCCGCGACGGCGCGCAGCCCCGCGACGCGGGAGGACTCGGGCAGCGGGTCGGGGTAGTGCCAGAACACGTCGGCCAGCCGGGTCCCGCCGGGCAGGTCGGCGTGCTCGTAGTGCGCCTCGCCCTTGTAGGGGCAGCGTGTCCGGAGGTCGCTCGGCGAGGTCGGGACGGCGAGGTCGGCGGCGGGGAGGTACCAGCGGTTCGGCAGCCCGGTCTCCGACAGTACCCACGGGCGTCGCGAGCGGGCCAGGACCGTCTCCACCCCGTCGGTCGCGACGTGGGTGACGACGACCTCGCGGTGGGTCGGACGGACGTCGACCCGGGTGTAGGGATCGGTGAGGTGCGCGAAGACCTGCTCGTCCTCGTCGTACCAGGCGTCGGCGGCGTTCCAGTACAGCGCGGCGAGCCCGCGCAGCCAGGGCGCGGCCGCGACGGGCTCCGGGTAGTGCCAGACCGCGTTCTCCGCGGTGCGGTCGCCGACGACCAGCGAGCGGTAGGACGCGTCGCCCTTGAACGGGCAGTGCGTGGTGTGGTCGGTCGCGACCAGCACGTCCTGGTCGAGATCGGCCTCGGGGACGTAGAGCACGGGCAGCAGGTTCGACTCGTGCAGCAGGAACCCGCCACGGGTGTCGAGCACGGTGCGCCCGGCGAACTCCGCCCGCACCCGCCTCGGGAACGGGTGCATCAGCAGCTTGTGCGGCGGGCCCTCGATCGCGTAGTTCACCGTCGTCGGCGCGGAGGACGACAGCGGGCCGTCGGTGCGGGTCAGTCCCATGTGGCCTCACCTCGTGGGTGGTCGTGCGGGTCGGTACCCACACAACCACCCACGGGGCGAACCCGCCACGGGCTACAGCGAGAGCTGCACGTCGTAGTCGCCGATCCAGGTGTTGAGGTCGATGATCCGCTCCAGCTGCATCCGGCGGCCCATCGAGTTGGCCTCGTGCCCGCCGCCGGCGTCGAGCCGTCGCCGGACGGCCGCGCGGTCCACCAGCGGCGCGACGGGGGCGTCGTCGCCGTGCGAGAGGATCTCGGCGACCTGCTCGCGCAGCGACTTCTCGTAGCCGTCGTCCTGGGTGGAGGGGTACGGGCTCTTGACCCGCTGCACCACCGACTCCGGCAGCAGGTCGGAGGTGGCGTGGCGCAGCAGCGACTTCTCGCGGCCGTCGAAGGTCTTGTGCGCCCACGAGGTGCCGAAGACGTACTCGACGAGGCGGTGGTCGCAGAACGGCACCCGCACCTCGAGCCCGACCGCCATGCTCATCCGGTCCTTGCGGTCGAGCAGCACCGGCAGCCAGCGGGTCAGGTACAGGTAGCAGATCTCGCGCATCCGCCGCTCGTGCGGGTCGTCGGCGGCCGGGCCGGTCAGCTCGGGCACCTCGGACAGTGCCGTCCGGTACTGGTCCTCGACGTAGCCGGGCACGTCGAGCTTGGCCCACAGCGCGCCGTCGAACAGGCCGGGGTCGGCGGGGTCGTGGTTCATCATCCGCCCGGCGAGCCACGGGAAGGTGTCCGCGGCGACGGTCTCCGGGTCGTGGAAGTCGCGATAGCCGCCGAAGACCTCGTCGGCGGACTCCCCGGACAGCGCGACCGTGGACTCCTTGCGGATCGCGGAGAAGAGCAGGTAGAGCGAGGAGTCCATGTCGCCGATGCCGGCCGGCAGGTCGCGGGCGTGCACCGTGGCCCGGCGCACGGCGGGGTCCATCATGTCCTCGGTGCGCAGCACGATGTCGCGGTGGGAGGTGCCGACGTACTCGGCGACCTCGTGCACGTAGGGGGTGTCCGGGGTGCTGCGGGCGTCGTCGGCGACGAAGTTGTCGGCGTAGCCCACGAAGTCCACCGCGAACGACCGGACGGTGCCGTCCACGTGCTTCGCGGCCAGCGCGGTGAGCGCCGAGGAGTCCAGACCGCCCGACAGCAGGGTGCAGAGCGGCACGTCGGCGTAGAGCTGGCGCTGCGCGGTGTCCTCCAGCAGCTCGCGGACGTGGTGCACGGTGGTGTCGACGTCGTCGGTGTGCCCGGTGTCGGTGAGCTGCCAGTAGCGCTCCTCGCGGATCCCGCCGGCGCGGGAGACCCGGACGACGCGGTCGGGCGGGACCTCGCGCATGCCGCGGAAGACCGCGTTGGACATGTCGGAGACGAACGCCAGCGCTCGGCGCAGCCCCTCGGCGTCGACCACCCGCTCGGCCTCGGGGTTGGCCAGGATCGCCTTGGGCTCGGAGCCGAACAGCACCCCGTGCGGGGTGGGGTAGTAGTAGAGCGGCTTGATGCCCAGCCGGTCGCGCACCAGCACCAGTTCGCTCGTGCCGGAGTCCCACAGGGCGTAGGCGAACATGCCGTTGAGCCGCCGGGCGACCTCACGCGGGTCCTTCGCGCCCCACTCGCGGTGCGCCCGCAGCACGACCTCGGTGTCGCTGGAGGTACGGAACCGGTGCCCCGCCGCGGCGAGCTGCTCGCGCAGCTCACGGAAGTTGTAGGTCTCCCCGGAGTAGACCATGTGCAGGGCGGGTGCCCCGCCCTCGTCGAGGGTCATCGGCTGGCGGCCGCCCTCGATGTCGATGACCGCGAGCCTGCGGTGGCACAGCGCCGCGGGGCCCTGGGCCCACACACCCTGCTGGTCCGGTCCGCGGCAGGACATCGTGTCGTTCATCGCCGCGAGGGTGCGGGCGTGCTCGTCCGCCCCCAGGTCGTGTCGGTAGTCGATCCAGCCGCAGATTCCGCACACGGTTGAGCGCCTCCTCGATCTCGTGCCCGGACCACGTCGTCCGGCGGATCGATTGCAACGCTAATGATTGCGTAACGCAACACGGGCGAAACACACGGTGCGGGCTCTGTCCGGTGCTGGGTGGTTCGTCCCGCGATTTCGGCGACGCACGTCGCCGATCACACCCGTTCGGAGTAGCACTGTTGCGTGAAGGCGCACGAACCTTTCGATCCGCTTACGTGATTGCGATCGTCAATGTTGCGGCCCGCAACGTGTGTAGCATGCGAAACATGACCGAACGTCCGATTGGCCCGATTGACGACGACGCCACCGTGGCGACCGGCGGCGTCGCCACGGCGACGCAGGACCCGCTGCACTCGCTGGAGAAGCAGATCACGCTGCTGGTCCGCCGCACCATGGAGTCGGTGTGGTCCCACGGGTACGGCACGAACGACGCCGTGGACCGCTACACCTACCCGGTGCTCATGCTCCTCGACGACGAGGGCCCCCTCTCGCTGACCGCGCTCACCGGCAAGCTGGGGGTCTCCAAGCCCACCGCCAGCCGTCAGGTGTCCCGGCTGTCGCGGGCCGGCCTGGTCGACGTCTCCCCGCACGAGCGCGCCCCCCGCTCGGTCAGCGTCACCCTCACCCCGGCCGGGCTTGCGGCCCGCGAGCAGGTCCGCGAGGCCCGCCTGGCCCCGCTGCGCGAGGTCATCGCGCACTGGCCGACCCACGACCGCGACTCCCTCGCCGAGCTGCTCGACCGGTTCAACACCGACCTGGACCTCTTCGTGCGCTGACCCCGCTCCACCCGCCCCGGACGCACCCGGGCACCCGCTGCTCCGCCGGGCCCCGCCCGGGTGATGCGATAGTGGGCAGTCCGGGTGGCCGCACCCGGAGTGACTTCGGGGGTGAGGACGGGCGTGGACGCGCTGGTGGCGCTCGTCGCCGGAGTGCTGGACGGCATCCGCGGGCTCGGCGTGCCGGACGTGTGTCCGGGGGACTGGGCCTGGTCGGTCACCGCGCTCGGCGTGCTCACCGGGCTGCTGCCCACCGCGGGCGCGGCGCTGGTCGCGCTGCTGCGCCGCGGGATCGGCTCCGGGTCCTCCTCGGGCTACGGCTCGGCCGAGTCCGTGCTGCTGGCCGGGATCGGGGTGCTGGCGGCGGGTCTGCTCCCGCTGGCCGTGTTCGTCGGAGCGGGCGGGGTCTTCAGCCGCGCGACCGCGGGCGTGCCGGCCGTGCCCGGCCTGAGCCAGTCGGCGACGTCGTCGATCCGGGTCGAGACCTGCAGCGTCGTCGGGACGCAGAGCAGCTACCTGGGCCGGGGCACCGTGGCCGGGTCCATCGGCGGTGACGTCGTCACCTCGGTCACCTCGGTCGCCCTGCTCGGTGTCGTGCCGCTGCTCGCGACGGTGCTGGTCGCGGTCCAGGCGCGCACCGCACTGCGGCGCGGGCCGCGCTGGCCCGCCAAGTTCTTCTGGCTCCCGCTGTTCTCCTTGATCGTGCTGACCGGCGGGGTCCCGGCGGGCACCGCCGAGCACCTGTGGGTCGGTGTCCTCGCCGCCAGCCTGGTCGGGGTGCTGGTCGTCCCGCTGTTCCCGGTGCCGTCGCGGGCGAGGATCGAGCGGATCCGCGCCGGGCGCGACGTGCCGGCCCGACGTGCCGAGCCGTCCGCGGCGGGCCGCATCGGAACCGGGTCGTCCCGTGCCGGCCGTGGCGGCGGCGACGGGCTCGCCCCGCAGTCCGGCGCCGCCGCGACGCCCAGCGTCGCCGAGCGCCTCGCCCAGCGCTTCTCGGCCCGCGAGAACCCGGGCAGCCCCGGGACCGGCGGCGCCCGCGGGCCGTCGTCGGTCGAGCAGTCCGCCCCCTACGTCGGGTTCGCCGCCGCCCCCCGTCCGCCGGCCGGGTTCGGCGCACCGCCCCCCGTGGCCTATGCGCCCGGCCCGGCCGGGCGCCCGCCCGCCGGACCGCCGCCGTTCACCGGCCCGGCCGCCCACCCGGCGGCGGGTCCGCTGCGCGGCCCGGTGTCAGGAGCGGCCCGTGGCCCCGTCTCCGGTGCGGGACGGCCCCCGGCGGGTCCGTCGCGCCGGCCCACGCTCGTCGCGCCGGTGCCGGGCGGGCCGCCCCGTGCGCCCCGGTTCCGGCTGCTGCGCCGCCTCGGTGCCGGTGGCTTCGGCGGGGTCTGGCTGGCCCACGACGCGAAGCTCGGCCACACCGTCGCGGTCAAGTCCGCGCACGCCGCGGACCCCGAGACCGAGGAACGCATCCGGCGCGAGGCCGCCGCGCTCGGGGCGCTGCGCCACCCCTGCTGCGTGCAGATCCACGACCTGCTGCACGCCTCCTCCGACCCGGGCCTGCAGGGCATGGACGGCCTGGTCATCGTCATGCAGTACGTCGACGGCATGTCCCTGGGCCAGCTCGTCGGCGAGCAGGGCCCGGTCGACGACATCTCCGCGGCCCGCATCTGGACCGGCATCGCCGGGGCGCTGCACACCGCGCACCGCGCCGGGGTGCTGCACCGCGACATCAAGCCGGGCAACATCGTCGTCGACCCGCAGGGGCACCCGCACCTGATCGACTTCGGGATCGCGCGCAAGCAGGGTGACTCCACGCTGACCCAGACCGGCTACGTCCTGGGCACCCCGGACTACCTGGCGCCGGAGGCCGCGGCCGGCAAGCCCGCCTCGCCCGCCTCCGACGCCTGGCAGCTCGCCGCGGCGGTGTCGTTCGCGCTGAGCGGGCACCCGCCGCGCGGGGAGTCCGCCGACGCCGTCGCAGGGCTGCGGGCGGCCGCCGCCGGGGCCAAGCTGACCCACCTGCCGACCCGCACGGCACACCTGACGCTGCTCAAGCAGGCGATGCGCACCGAGCCGCACCGGCGTCCGGACCTGCCCACGGTGCAGGCCAAGCTCGACGGCTGGCTGCGTCGCCACGGGCACCGCACCGACGGCCCGGTCACCGCGATGCTGGAGTACCGCCGCGGCTGACCGCCGTCCGCTCGGGCCGCGCCGGGCCGCTCAGAGCCAGGCCTGGACGAACAGCCGCACCGCCAGGCCGAGTCCGGCGACCGCGATCGCGATCCGCACGAACCGGGCGGGCAGCCTGCGGGCGACGACCGGGCCGAGCCGCCCGCCGACGAGCAGGCCCAGCGCCAGCGGGGGCACCGCCGCCCACGCGACGTCGCCGAACACCGCGAATCCGACCGCGGCGACCGTGTTCGCGGCCCAGGTCAGCACGTTCTTCAGCGCGTTGGCCCGCAGCAGGGTCGCGCCCGGCAGCGACAGCGTGAGCGCCAGCATCATCACCCCGGCCGCCGCGCCGAAGTACCCGGCGTAGACGGCGACCCCGAACACCGCCAGCGCGACGCCCGGCCCGGGCGGACGGGGCTCGCCCGCCGCGGGCGGGCGCAGGAGGAGCAGGGCCGCGGCCGCGACGAGGAACGGCACGATCCGCTCGAAGCCGCCGGCGGGGGTGAGCAGCAGCAGCCCGGCCCCGGCCGCGCCGCCGAGCACCGCCGGGCCGAGCCAGCGCCGCAGCTGCGGCCCGGCGCCCCGCAGCTCCGGGCGGGACCCGGCGACCGCTCCGGCCCCCTGGAACAGCATGCAGACGGTGTTGGTGACGTTCGCCGTCGTCGGGGGCAGCCCGACGGCGAGCAGCGCGGGGTAGGAGAACAGCGAGGCGAGCCCGGCGACCGAGCCGATGAGGCCGGCCGCGACGCCGGCACCGAGGAGTGTGACCAGCTGCCACGGGGTCATGGGGTCACCGGCGGAGCATCTCGTTGTGGATGCACAGGACCCTACCCGCCGCCCCGTGAGGGGCACGACCACGCCACAATGGCGCCGATCGGCGCAGCGACCTGCGTCGGAACGGGGGATGGACGTGGGTCCGCGCGAGGCCGGGGTGGGTGTCGCCCTGCTGCTCCTGCTCGCGGGCTGCGGCGCCGCCGGCCCCGGCCCGCGCCCGGCCACCTCGTCACCCGCCGCTGCGGCTCCGGTCACTCCGGCCCCGGCAACTCCCGCCCCGGCCACCCCGGTCCCGACGAGCACCCTGGCCGGCCCGGCCGACGGCGGCCCGGCCGGGCCGTGCACCGGTGACACCCTCGACGTGTCCGCCACCGCGCCTCGCACCGACGGCCCGGCCGAGGTCTCCTACCTGGTGTTCCGCAACACCGGCGACGACGCGTGCGTGCTCGACGGCTACCCGGGGGTGGCGTTCGTGGCGGGCAACGAAGGGACCCGGGTCGGGCCACGGGCCGCGATCGACGGGCCCCGGGCGCGGGTACGGCTGGCTCCGGGCGCCGCCGCGACGGCGGCGCTGCGGGTGCGGGCGACCGGCTCGTACCCGGAGGCCGACTGCGTCCCGGAGCAGGCGCGCGGGCTGCGGGTCACCCCGCCCGGCGGCAGCGGTGGGAGGTTCGTGCCGCGCCCCGGCCCGGTGTGCTCCGCCGACCCGGCGCCGCCGCAGGCCACGGTGGGGTCGGTCGAGGCCCGGTAGGCCGCGGCCCTACCCGGCCCGATCGGGGAGACCGCGGCGCCGCCCACGGGGCGCGACCCGGCAGCTCCGGCGGGCGGCTCAGGCGGTGTCGGCGACGTGCAGGGCGAACCACAGCTCGGCCCGGACACCGGGGGAGTCGAGATCGCGCCCCAGCAGGGCCGCGGCCCGGGTGATGCGGGCCCGCAAGGTGTGGCGGTGCACCCCGAGCCGGGACGCGGCCGGGTCCCACTGCCCGTGCTGGGCCAGCCACTCCCGCAGTGACGCGACCAGGTCGCCGCGCCGCTCGGCGTCGTGCCGGACCAGCGGGGCCAGCACCGCGTCCGCGAAGGCGCCCGCGTCCTCGGGGCGCACCAGCGCGGCGAGCCCGCTGCCGGCGAGGTCGGCGAAGCGCAGCACCGTCCGGTCACGGCGCTCGGCGGCGTCGAGCGCCCGGCCCGCCTCGCGCAGCGCACGGCCCAGGTCACCGACCGGGGCCGGGGTGGACACACCGGCCCGGACCCCGCGCACCCGCCCGGCGACGTCGAGCACCGCGGGCACCGACCCCGCGCCGACGACCGCCGCCACCTGTCCGTCGAGCTCGGCGTGGAAGGCGACCCCGGGATCGCGTTCCAGGGCGTCGAGCAGCACGTCCGGCGGCGCACCGGTGGCCCGCCCGCCCAGCGCGACGGCGACCAGGTCCCCCGCGGGCAGCGGACCCCAGGTCTCGGCGAGCACGTCCTCGGCCCCGCAGCCGGGCAGCGTGGCCAGCGCGCGGAGCACCGCGGTCCGTACCCGGCGCTCGGCCCGCCCCGCCGCGGCGCTCCGGGCGTGGGCCAGGGTCAGCACCGACACCGCCGACCCGATGAGCTGCCGGTCGACCGGGGTGAAACGCCGGTCCCGCCCGACGACGAGCACCGCGGGCCCGATCAGCCGTACCGGCTGGAGCACGACCTGCCCGTCCCCGGCGGCGACGGTCACGCTGGACGGCCCGGGGTGCTCGCGCACCCGGTCGATCTCCGACCGCAGCAGCACCGCCCGCCGGGCCGCACCGGCGGGCGCGGACCGGCGGACCCGGCCGTCGGCCTCGGAGATCAGCGCCCAGGCGTCGAGGCGTTCGGTGAGCCGGTCCAGCACCCGGGCGGTGCCGGTGTCCGGGTCGTCCTCGCCCAGGGCGGCCGAGGTGAGCGCCCGCTGCGCCTCGTCGGTGCGGACCACCTCGGCGTAGCGGTCGGCGGCGCGCGCCTCGGCGACGGCCTTCGTGAGCGCCAGGAACGGGGTGCGCTCGGGGACCTCCAGCAGCGCCAGCCCGGCCCGCTCGCACGCCTCGCGCAGCGCGGGGAGCAGGTCGTCGTGCCCCAACCCGCAGCCGAACCCGAGCCCGGCGAGCCCGTGCGCGACGAGCCGTGCCACGTAGCCGGCCGGGTCGGGGGCGGGTCCGAGGCCGGTGGTCAGCAGCAGCTCGTCGCCGTCGAGGTAGGGCGTCGGATCGGACAGTTCGCTCGAATGCACCCATGTGAGCCGCCGATCCTGATCCGCGGACGGACACACGAGCCGCAGTCCGAGAGTGCGGCTCGCGCACAGCGTGCGCAGCGTCAGCGCCATCGAAATCCCTGCCGGAACGGTGTGTCGCGGACCTGGAACTGGACGGTTCGGACACTACCGCGTGCGGGTGTTCCCGATCACGATGTCCCGCACGGACCGCAGTCGTCGTCGGAAGGAGCGCTGTGACCGCCACGCAGGAGACGGGTACCGCTGCGGCACCGTGGGTGGGGGCCCGCATGCAGCGCAAGGAGGACCAGGCGCTGCTCACCGGCCGGGCCACCTGGACCGACGACATCGCGCCACCCGGGACCCTGCACATGGTCGTCGTGCGCAGCCCGCTGCCGCACGCCCGGATCGTCGCGATCGACACCGCCGCCGCGGCCGCCGTCCCCGGGGTCCGCGCGGTGCTCACCGCCGCCGACGTCGACGACGAGTTCCTCGCCGGCATCCCGTGCGGCTGGCCGGTCACCGAGGACATCCGCATCCCGGACCACCGCCCGCTCGCCCGCGACGAGGTCAACCACGTCGGCGACGGCGTCGCTGTCGTGCTCGCCACCAGCGCCGCGGCCGCCCGCGACGGAGCCGACCTCGTCGACGTCGAGTACGCCGAGCTGCCCGCCGTGGTCGACATGGCCGAGGCCCTCGCCGACGGCGCCCCCGTCGTCCACGAGGAGATGGGCACCAACCACTGCTACACCTGGCCGCTGGCCACCGGCGACGTCGACGCCGCGTTCGCCGACGCCGAGGTCGTCGTGTCCGGGCGCTACCTGCAGCAGCGTGTGATCCCCTCGCCGATGGAGCCGCGCGCGGTGGTCTGCGTGCCGGACCAGGTCGGCGCCGGGTTCACCGTCTACACCGCCACCCAGGTACCGCACTTCGTCCGCGACATCCTCGCCGCGGTCACTGGCATCCCCGACACCCGCATCCGGGTCGTCGCCCCGGACGTCGGCGGCGGCTTCGGCGCCAAGCTCAACGTCTACGCCGAGGAGTTCCTCGCCCTCGTGCTCGCCCGCCGGCTGCGCGCCCCGGTGAAGTGGACCGAGACCCGCTCGGAGCACCACCAGGCCACCACGCACGGCCGCGGCCAGATCCAGGACGTCTCGGTCGCCGCCACCCGCGACGGCAGGATCCTCGGGATGAAGGTCGAGCTGCTCGCCGACATGGGCGCCTACCTGCAGCTGCTCACCCCCGGGATCGCCGTGTTCGGCGCGTTCACCTTCTGCGGCCTCTACGACTTCGGGCACTACTCCTTCACCGCGAAGGGCGTGTTCACCAACCTCACCCCGACCGACGCCTACCGCGGTGCCGGCCGCTCCGAGGCCGCCTACGGCCACGAGCGGATCATGGACGACCTCGCCCGCGAGCTCGGCATGGACGCCGCCGAGGTGCGGCTGCGCAACCTGCACCCGAAGTTCCTCGAGCCGCGCACCGTCCCCTCGGGCGTGCAGTACGACTCCGGGGACTACGAGACCTGCATGCGCCGGGCCATGGAGCTGGTCGGCTACGACGCCCTGCGCGCCGAGCAGGCCCGCCGCCGCGAGTCCGGCGACCCGGTGCAGCTCGGGATCGGGTTCGGCAACTTCACCGAGTCCGGCGGGCTGTCGCCGTCGAAGGTCGCGGCCGGGGTCCGGCTGCGGTCCGGCGGCTGGGAGCAGGCGACGGTCCGGATGACGACCAGCGGCAAGGTCGAGGTCGTCACCGGCACCTCCCCGCACGGGCAGGGCCACGAGACGGCCTGGTCGCAGATCGTCGCCGACCGCCTCGGCGTGCACCCCGATGACGTCGAGGTCCTGCACGGCGACACCCTCGTCGCCCCGTTCGGTCGCGACACCTACGGCTCGCGCAGCCTCGCCGTCGGCGGCACCGCGGTGCACCTGGCCGCCGGCAAGGTCCTGGACAAGGCGATGCAGATCGCCGCGCACCTGCTGGAGGCCGACGAGTCCGACCTCGAGTTCACCGGGGGCCGGTTCTCGGTCGCGGGCACGGCCGGGCCGTCGGTGACCATCCAGGAGGTCGCGGGCGCCGCGTCGCTGGCCAACGACCTGCCCGAGGGCATGGAGCCGAACCTGACCGCGGACTCGGCCTTCGACCCGCCGAACTTCACCTGGCCGTTCGGGACCCACGTCTGCGTCACCGAGGTCGACACCGAGACCGGGTTCACCCGGATCCGCCGCTACGTCGCCGTCGACGACTGCGGGGTCGTGGTGAACCCCACGATCGTCGAGGGTCAGCTGCACGGCGGCATCGCCCAGGGCATCGGGCAGGCCCTCTACGAGCACGCCACCTTCGACGACGCCGGCAACCCGACGGCGGCCAACCTGGCGTCCTACGCCGTGCCCGCCGCGACCGACCTGCCGCACTTGGAGCTGGAGCAGCTGGTCACCCCGTCGCCCACGAACCCGATGGGGGTCAAGGGGATCGGCGAGTCCGGCGCGATCGGGTCCTCGCCCGCCGTGGTGAACGCGGTGATCGACGCCGTCGCCCACCTCGGGGTGACCCACGTGGACATGCCCGCGACACCACAGGCCGTCTGGCGGGCGATCACGCAGGCCTCCGGCCACACTGCCTGAGACCAGGGGAGGGAGACCGGCACATGGTGGACATCAACTGCGACATGGGCGAGTCGTACTCGATCTACCACTGCGGCGACGACGAGGGCCTGATGCCCTGGGTGACCGTCGCCAACGTGGCCTGCGGCTTCCACGCCTCCGACCCGCGGGTCATGACCCGCACCGTCGCGCTGGCCAAGCGGCACGGGGTGAAGGTCGGGGCGCACCCGTCGCTGCCCGACCGGGAGGGCTTCGGCCGCCGTGAGATGAGGCTCGACCGCGAGGAGCTGACCGCGGGCGTGGTGTACCAGATCGGTGCGTTGGCGGGGTTCCTGCGTGCCCACGACATGGAGCTCAACCACGTCAAGGTGCACGGCTCGCTCTACGGCATGTCGGCCCGTGACCCGGAGGTGGCCGCCGCGATCGCCGACGCCGCCGACGTCTTCGGCGCCCCGCTCGTCGGCATGGTCGGCACCGCGCACGAGCAGGTGTGGGGCGACCGGCCGGCCGGCTTCGTCGCCGAGTACTACGCCGACCTCGACTACCGCGACGACGGCTCGCTGATCATCACCCGGGAGCACGAGGCGTTCGACCCGGTGCGTTCCGCGGAACGCGCCCTGCGCGCGGTCACCGAGGGGAAGGCGACCTCGGAGAACGGCAAGGAGTTCACCGTGCGCGCGGACTCGGTGTGCGTGCACTCCGACACCCCGAACGCCGTCGAGCTCGCCCGTGCCGTGCACGACGCGTTGAAACCCCACCTGAGCAGCTGAGAAGGAGTACCCGCAGTGCCCCGACACGAGGTCGTCTCCCCGATCCCCGGCGTGTTCTACCGCCGCCCCGACCCCGGCAGCCCGCCGTTCGCCGAGGACGGTGCCGCCGTCACCGACGACCAGGCGATCGGCCTGGTCGAGGTCATGAAGTCCTTCCACCAGATCCCGGCGGGCGCCACCGGCACCGTCGTCGAGTTCCTGGTCGGTGACGAGGACGAGGTGGACGCCGGCCAGCCCGTGGCGGTGGTGGAGACCGCATGAGGCTGCTCGTCGCGAACCGCGGCGAGATCGCCGTCCGGATCATCCGGGCAGCCCGGGACCTGGGCATCGGCACCGTCGCCGTGCACTCCAAGGCCGACGCCGACGCCCTGCACGTGCGCCTGGCCGACACCGCCGTCGCGATCGGGCCCTCGCCCGCGTCGAAGTCCTACCTGGTGGCCGACGCGATCCTCGCCGCGGCGAAGGAGACCGGCGCGGACGCGGTCCACCCCGGCTACGGGTTCCTGTCCGAGCGGGCGTCGTTCGCCGCCGCCGTCGCCGGTGCGGGCCTGACCTTCGTCGGCCCGGACGCGGCGACGATCGAGCGGATGGGTGACAAGGTCGCCGCCCGGGAGGTCGCCCGCGCCGCGGGGGTCCCGACCGTGCCCGGCACCCCCGGCGGGGTCGACGACGCCGACGCCGCGGTCGCCGCCGCCGAGGAGGTCGGCTACCCGGTGATGCTCAAGGCCGCCGCCGGCGGCGGGGGCCGGGGCATCCGGGTCGTCGCCGACGCCGAGGAGCTGCGCACCGCCTTCGGGCAGGCCTCGACCGAGGCGGAGAAGGCGTTCGGCGACGGCACCATGTACCTGGAGCGGTTCGTCGAGCGCGCCCGGCACGTCGAGGTGCAGGTCCTCGGCGACGGCCGGGACGCCGTCCACCTGTTCGAGCGGGAGTGCTCGCTGCAGCGCCGCAGGCAGAAGGTCGTCGAGGAGGCCGTGTCGCCGGGCATCACCGAGGCGACCCGGGACGCCATGACGGCCGCGGCGGTCGCCCTGTGCCGCGAGGTCGGCTACACCTCGGCCGGCACCGTGGAGTTCCTCGTCGACGACCGCACGGGCGAGTTCTTCTTCATCGAGATGAACACGCGCATCCAGGTCGAGCACCCCACCACCGAGCTCGTCACCGGCATCGACCTGGTCGCCGAGCAGCTGCGCGTCGCCGCGGGGGAGCCGCTGCGGTTCACCCAGGACGCCGTCGAACGGCGCGGGCACGCGATCGAGTTCCGGGTCTGCGCAGAGGACCCGGAGCGGGACTTCCTGCCCCAACCCGGCGGCGTCGGACGGGTCACGCTGCCGTCCGGGCCGTGGGTGCGCTGCGACACCTGGCTGGAGCCCGACGGGACCGTCCCGCCGTACTACGACTCGCTGCTGGCGAAGGTCGTGGTGTGGGGAGCCGCCCGGACCGAGGCGCTGGCCCGGTCCCGGCGCGCGCTCGACGAGTTCTCCGTCGCCGGGATCCCGACCACCGCCGGGCTGCTCCGCACCCTGGCGGGTGAGCCGTGGGTGGCCGACGCCGACTTCCACACCGGGACCCTCGAACAGTGGCTGGCCGAAGGGAAGGGGACCTCATGAGCGCCCGCTACAGCTGGGGCGGTGACGAGTTCGTGTTCGTCGAGCTGGCCGAGGACATGAGTTTGCAGGCCAACTTCAAGGCCGTCGCGATCACGAACCTGCTCCGCGAGGAGCGACCGGAGGGGATCCTGGAGATCTGTCCGGCGAACGCCTCCTACCAGGTGCGCTACGACCCCGACGTGCTCGACCCGCACGCGCTGCTCTCCCAGCTGAAGGAACTGGAGGCCCGGGTCGGCGACGCGCTCGGGGTCACCCTGGACTGCCGGGTCGTGGAGATCCCGGTGCTCTACCAGGACCCGTGGACGACCGAGACGCTGCTGCGGTTCCGGGACCGTCACCAGGACCCGGAGGCCACCGACATCGAGTACGCGGCCCGGATCAACGGCTACTCGGGTGTGGAGGAGTTCATCGCCGCGCACTCGGGCTCGCCGTGGTTCACCTCGATGGTCGGGTTCGTGGCCGGTCTGCCGTTCAAGTACCAGATGGTGCCCCGGGAGCGGCAGATCATCGTGCCGAAGTACCTGCGTCCGCGGACCGACACCCCGAAGCAGACGGTCGGCTACGGCGGCTGTTTCTCCTGCATCTACTCGGTGCGGGGGGCCGGTGGGTACCAGATGTTCGGGATCACCCCGGCCCCGATCTACGACCCGACTCAGACCAAGCCGGACTTCGCCGAGCACATGGTCTTCATGCGGCCCGGGGACATGGTCAAGTTCCGCGGGATCGACCGCGACGAGTACGACCAGCTGGAGGCGCAGGCCCAGGCGGGGGAGTACCGGATCACCGCCCGCCCGGTCGCGTTCGACCTGCAGCCCTTCCTCGACGACCCCGACGGCTACAACAAGCGCCTGCTGGAGGTGCTCGCGTGACACGCATCGAGGTCCGCAAGCCCGGTCTGTCGACCACCGTGCAGGACGGTGGCCGCTCCGGCTACTACCACCTGGGCATCCCGCCGTCGGGCGCGCTCGACCAGTACTCGCTGACCTGCGCCAACGCCCTCGTCGGGAACCCGGACGACGCCGCCGCCCTGGAGATCGTCTACATGGGCCCGGAGCTGGCGTTCACCGGGCCGGCGACGGTCGCGGTGGCCGGTGCGACGATCGCCCCGAAGGTCAACGGCGAAGCCCGTCCGGTGTGGGAGTCCTTCGACGTCGTCGAGGGCGACGTGCTGGCCTTCGACTACCTCAAGGCCGGCGCACGCGCCTACCTGGCGGTGTCCGGCGGGATCGACGTGCCCGAGAAGCTCGGCAGCCGCGCCACCTACGCCCTCGGCGCCCTGGGTGGGCTCGACGGCCGGCCGCTGGCCGAGGGCGACGTCCTGCCCGTCGGGACCGGAGCCGGCCGCGCGGGGCTCGTGGTGCCCGAGGACCTGCGCCCCACTCTCGCCAAGGACGTCGAGGTCCGGGTCGTGATGGGGCTCTACGACCACCGGCTGACCGACCGCGGCCGCGCCACCTTCCTCGACACCACGTGGACGCTGACCCCGGTCGCGGACCGGATCGGGTTCCGCTACACCGGCGGCGAGCTGGAGACCGTCGACCGGGAGCCGCCGTTCGGGGCGGGCCAGGACCCGTCGAACATCGTCGACTCGCCGTACCCGATCGGCTCCATCCAGGTCCCGGGCGGGGTCGAGCCGATCGTGCTGCACCGCGACGCGGTGTCCGGCGGCGGCTACATGATGGTGGCGACGGTGATCTCCGGGGACCTCGACGTCGTCGCCCAGTCGGCGCCGCGCACCCGCACCCGGTTCGTCGCGGTCGATCTGGAGACGGCGCTGTCGCTACGGGTCGAGCGGAAGGACCGGCTCGGGCGGATGCACAGCGCACTGGAGCGGTGACACCGCGACCGCTCACCCGTTCGGGCTGGCCCTGCGGCTCCGTCTGGTCCAGACTCGACGCTCGGTGACGCGGGGCGGTACCGGACGTGGGAGAGGACCGAGCGATGAGCGGCAGGCACCGGAGGACGGCGGGCGCCGGGCTGGTCAGGCGGGTCCTGGCCGTGACGGTCTCCGCGGTCGGCGCGGTCGCCCTCGCCGCGGCGGTCGTCGTCACCGTGACGCCGACCGAGCAGCCGGTCGCGGGGCAGGCGGAGCAGACCGATCCCGGCCCGGCCGCGCCGCTCGCCGCCGGTCCCACGGCGGAAGGCGGGGGCGCACCGGCGCGGCCGGCCGACCCGGCTCCGCTCGCGCAGGCACCGGCACGGGCGGCCGCCGACGCCGCGGCCGCCGCACACCCTGCCGCCGCACACCCCGCCGCCGCACCCGAGGCCTCCCCGCAGCCGGGCTTGTCCGGGGAGCAGGGATGGTCCGGGAGGCCCGGATCGTCGACCACGTCCGCCGGTGGGGCCGGTCCGACCCGGTCCGGCGGCGGCGGGGCACAGCGCGCTGTCGAGCCGCGCTCCACGACCGGTGGCGCAGCCGGTACCGGCCCGGCAGCCCCAGGCGGCGTGGCCGGTGGTGCGGCCGGTGACCGCACCGCGCCCGGTCCGCTCGCCGGCGAGCCCGGCGCGGGGACCACGCCGAACCCCGGCCGGGACGTCCCTCCGGCCGGCACGACGCCCTCCGACGTCACCTCCCCGTCCGACGACACCACACGTCCCGGCGACACCAGACCCGGCGACACCAGACCGGACGACCCGGCTCCGGTCGACGACACCGCACCCGGCGACCTCTCCGGACGGGACCGCGACACCGGGTTCTCCGCCCCGACCCGGCCGACACCCCCGCAGCCGCAGACCGTCACGCCCACCCCGCGCGGCGACGACCCGAACGGCGACGACCCGGCCGGCGGCGGTTCCTCCGGCGGCTCCCCGGGCGCGGTCACGCCGGCCGACCCGGGCACCGGCACCGCGGACGGGGCGCTGCTCCGCCTGCGGATCGCCGAGACCCCGCCCGTCGACGTCCGGGTGCCCGGCCCCGCCCTGTCGCTGCTCGGCGGCTGAGTCCGACCGGTCCGTCCGGGTGGCGCGAAGACCACCCCACCGGGACGCCACCCGCCCGCGACGCACCCGTTCGGTGCATGGCCGTTCCTCCGTCCGCCGGTCACCATCACCCCATGCGCACGGCGAGCGGCTCCACCCCGTGACCGGCCGGCACCGGCACCCCGGCTCGGCCGACCCGAGGAGCCCGGGCCCGGCCGCGGTCGGGCCCGCGGCGTGGCCGCACGCCGCGGCCCGCTCCCGGGGCGCGACGACACCCACCCACCCGCGCGAGGCGCCACGACCGGTCGAGGACCGGGACCGGCCGGCGCGGGGCCGCCGTCGGCTCCGCGTCACCCTGGCGGGGGTCGTCCCGGCGGTGCTGGTCGCCGCGGTCACCGTCGCCGGACTCCTCGGTACCGGGGTGCTCGGCGGGGTCGCCCCCGCGGACCAGCGGGTCGACGACCACGTCCCGGTGCCGACCTTCGCCGCCGGCCCGACCGCCGACGACGCCTCGTCGCTCCCCGTGCCGTCGCGCTGGTACGGCTCCGGCACCGGGGTCACGTCCACCACGGTGCCCACCGCGGTGCCCACCGGGACGCCCACCACGGTGCCGGTCGCGGCCCGCGAGACGCGCGCGGCCGCCGTCGCCGACGGGGCGGTACGGGCGGCGACGGCCCGCATCGCCGAGGAACGGCGGCTCGCCGACGAGCGCCGGGCCGCGGAGATCGCCGCGCAGGAGCGCCGTGCCGCCGAGCGGCGCGCGGAGGAGCAGCGGGCCCGGGAGCAGGCCGACGCACGCCGCCGCGCTGCCGTGCCGCCGACCGAGGCCCCCACGACCCCGCCTGCCCCGAGCACCGCCCCGGCCCCGCCGAGCAGCACCGGGCCCGACGAGTCCGGGAGCGCGGCCCCCGCGCCGACCGGTACCTCGGCCCCGGCACCGACCGGGGGCGCCCCGCGCACCGAGGCGTCGTGAGCCGTGTCGTCCGGTTCGTGACCGTGCCCCGCTGACACCCGGCACCGCTGGCACCCGACGGGGCGAGGGAGGTTTGAGCCCCTCCGGCTCCGGCTACCGACAGGGCAGGAGGCGATCACGATGAGCGGACGGCATCGACGTCCACGCACCACGCCCGGCCGCCTGGCCCTGTTCGGCACGGTCCCACTGGTCGGCGGCGCCGGCCTGGCCGCCGCCCTCGCCGGCGCCGACGGCACGGACCCGGCCCGGAACGTCACCCCCACTCCCACCGCCGCCGTCACGAACGGCGCGAACGGCGCGAACGGCGGAGCCACCGATGCGGCCGAGCCGGTCGCCGTCCCCGGACGCGGCGAGATCGTGCTGGACGCCGTCGGCGGTGCCCGCGACGCCGCCACCCGCGCAGCCGACGCACAGACCTCGGCCCGGGTCAGCACCGTGGCCGCCGAGCTCCGTGACCAGGCACGGGCGCGGGCCGAGGCGGCCCGCGCCGCCGGGGCCGCCGAGCTCGCCGCCTACCACCGTGACGAGGCGGCCCGTCAGGACCGGCTCGCGGATTCGTCGCGTCCGGTGCTCCTCGACGACCACACCGCCGACGGCGTCGGCAGCTCACCGCTCTGCCGTGCAGCGGACGTCGTCCGGCTCGGTCAGCTCACCGCCGCCGGGCCGGAGTGCGACGACGACCCGTGGATCGCCGGGCAGATCGACGACGCGATGCGCCGCGGCGGCGTCGACCGTTCCGTCGGCTGACCCGGATCTACGGCTCGAGCACCGTCAGCCCCAGCGCCGCGCAGATCGCGCTCGCCTGGGTGGGGGAGACGATCGCCCCGCGCAGCTCGCGGGGGGTGTCCGGGGTGACCTCGCCGAGGTCGCAGCTCCGTAGGTCGGCACCGTCGAGGCGGGTCGAACGCAGCACCGTGCCGCGCAGCCGGCACCGCTCGAACCGGACGTCGCGCAGGTCGGCGCCCGACAGGTCGGCCTCGGAGAGGTCGCAGTCGGCGACCCGCAGCCCGCGCATCGCGACGTCACGCACGTCCGCCAGCTGCAGCGAGCAGTCGTCCAGCACGAACGAGGCCGTCAGCCCCCGCAGACCGCGCAGGACCGTGCCGATCATCCGGCAGCCGGTGAACCGGGTGTCGCCGAGGGTCGCCCCGGCCAGCCGGGCCCCGGACAGGTCCACCCCGCTCAGCACGGCGTCGGTCAGGTCGGCCTCGCGCAGGTCGGCGCCCGCCAACGAGGTGCCGGAGATCCGTGCCCGGTCCAACCGCACACCGCGCAGGTCGGCGCCCGCGAGCGAGCCGCCCCGCAGGACCAGCCCGGCGAGGTCGGTCTCGCGCAGGTCGGCCTCGTCCAGGCGCGGCGCGTCCACCTCGCCACCGGCACGAGCCGCCGCGACGAGCTCGGCCTCCGTCGTCACCGCCACCACGGCGACAGCCTGGCAGGTCAGCGTGCGGTGGGGGCGTCCGGGCCCACCGGAAGGCACTGCACCGGGCGCGGGTGCTCCGGATCCAGGGCGTTGAACACATGCTGGAGAGCGACCGGGTCGAACGCGACGGCGCCGTGCTCGGCGAGGTCGGTCGGGCACCCGTCCTGCAGGACGATGTTGTGCGCCCCGTCCATCAGGCCCGAGGTGTAGGGGACGACCAGCTCGTCGTAGCGGGTGAGGATCATGGTGTAGTCGACGCCGTCGGCGCGCGGCCCGCCGTCGGAGTTCATCCGCTCCAGGAAGTCCGAGCCGCGCAGGAACTGCCGGCAGGACACGCACAGCGGGTCCAGGACGAGGCCGACGGCCGGGCCGAGGCCCAGCTGCTGGCCGGTGCGGTTGAGGAAGTCCAGGCCTGCGACGGTCGTGCCGTCCCACAGCGGGGTCATGCCGACGTAGCGCTCGACCTTGTCGGCACCGCCGAGGAACCGGACGTAGTAGTTCGGCATCAGCGAGCCTTCGGAGTGCCCGACGATGTCGACCTTCGCCGCTCCGGTGGCGCTGCGGACCCGGTCGACGAACGCGGCGAGCTCGGCGGCGCTGTCCTCCATCGGCGCCAGGCCTCCGACCTGGGTCAGCGGCGGCGGTGCGAGGGGGTTGCGGCCATAGGTCAGCGAGAACACGCAGTAGCCGCGCTCCGCCAACCGGGGGGCCATGTAGCTCCAGTTGTTGCCCTGGTTGGCCAGTAGGCCGTGCGTGAGCACGACCGGGTTCGGGTGCGCCGCTGACGGCCGGCAGTTCCAGTCGTTCGACCCGGGCGGGGGCGGGTCGAGCAGGTCGGTCAGCGAGGCGACCGGTGCGGGCTGTGGCGCCGCCTGGGCCGGGGGCACCAGCGCGAGGCCGACCGTGCAGACCGCCACCGCGATCGAGACGACCGCCGCCCACCTGCGCCGATCGATGCCCTGTCCAGTCACGAGCCGCCTCCTCGGGTGCCGTCGTCACCGGATCAACGACCACACCGAGGGGAGGTTGCTGACCGTCACCCGACAGGGCCGTCCGGGGGAGGAGCGGCTACTCCGTCCGATCCGGGTCGGCACGCCCGTTCGGCTCTGTGGCCGTGTCCTGCCGGGGGACCTGGTCCTGGCGCGGTCGTCCGCCGCGGCGCATGTTGCCGTTGGTGGTCCGCCGGGTCGGATCCACCAGGCGCTTCCACTTCGCCTGCGCCGCCTGGCGGCTCGACAGCTGGGCCTGCACGGCGTCGGCGACCTCCTTCCACGTCATGCCCCCGGCCCGCAGGGTGCGGATCAGGTCGCGCTCGTAGTAGTCGGCCAGCCGGCGCATCTCCTGCACCAGGGCGTACCAGGCGGCGGCCCCGTCGTGGGTGAGGACGCCGTCGGCGGCGCGCTCCTTCATCCCGTCCAGCTGCTGGGTGATCGACTCCCGGCGTTTCGCGATCGACGGATCGGCCCGTTCCAGCCAGCGCTGCGCTTCCTCGTACCTCATGAAGTCAATGGTTCATTGACGCGTACCTGAGGTCAACCGTTGGGCGACCCCGGCGTGTCGCCGGGGAACCGACGGCCACGGCGACACGGCCGCCCCGTCGGATCGGGGCCGGCCGTCGTGGTGGTGGAGGGAACCGCGGCCACGCCCGGCCGCACGGTCGGCGGGTCGCCGGGACACGGTCCGGGCCGGACGACAGGGGAGGGGCGGGCACGACCGGCGCCGGCACGGCGAGGCCACACCCGGGGTCACCGGACCCGGGTCCCCGGCGGGCGCCGCCGGGGAGGTTCTGTATCGCCCTGAGGTGCCCCGTACGGCTCCGTGCACGGCGTCGGGCGGGGGAGTCGCCCCGCCGAAGGACACGGGCGGAGCGCCCGAGCCGGCCGGGGTGGTCGCGACCTAGCGCGTGGACGGGGCGGTCACGGGACGAGCACGAGCTTGCCGCCGGTTCGGCGGGACAGGCTGAGCGAGGCCGCCTCCTGGACGCGGTCGAAGGTGTAGGTGCCGGCGACCGGCACGGCCAGGACGCCCTCGCCCGCGAGCCGGGCGATCCCGTCCATCCGGTCGTAGCGCATCGTGGTACTGGTCCGGACGCCCAGCTCGGATGCGGCGGCGAAGTCCGACACGGTGAGGACGCGGTCGGCGACCCCGGTCAGCTCGATCAGGGCCGGCAGCGAGCCGCCTGCCGGGCTGGGCCGGTCGGCGCGGTCTATCCGCCCCCCCGGTCGGCGTGGCGTCCAGCGCGCGGTCCACCGGTCCCCGGGCCAGCCGGCGGACGCGCGCGACCATTCCCTCCCCGTAGGGCGTGACCCGGGCACCGACCTGTTCCAGGGCGGCAGTCCGGGTCGGCCCGGCGGTGGCGATCACCCGCACACCCCGGTGCCGTGCGAGGCGCACGGCCGTCTCACCCACGGTGGTGCCCGCGCCGTGGACGAGTAGCAGCTCGCCCGGCCGGACACCGAGGTCGTCGAGCGCACGCCACGCGGTCTCGGCCGCCACCGGCAGCGCGGCGGCCTGCTCGGCGGTGACCCCCTCGGGAACGGGTGCCCAGGCCGGCATGAGCGCGTACTCGGCGGCGCCGGCCGTCGGACCGTCGAAGCAGGCCGGGCCGAACACACGGTCTCCGATGCGGACGTCGTGGACTCCCGGGCCGAGCGCATCGACGGTGCCCGCCACCTCCAGGCCGAGGCCACGGGGCAGAACCGGGAGGACGTCGGCGAGCAGACCGTCCGCCAGGTGCCAGTCGGCCGGTGTCAGCCCGCAGGCCTGCACGGAGATCCGGATGCGGCCGGGGCCCGGCTCGGGCCGGGCTACCTCCGCGAGCACGATCACGTTCGGGGAGCCGAACCTGTGGAACTGCAGAGCTCTCATGACGGTCCCCTCAGTGATGACAGCACCTGTTGTCGCCAACGGTAGCAGGCGACGACAGTGTCTGTTGTCGTATCCTGGCGGGTATGCCGCGCTGGGAATCCGACGCACAGGGCCGGCTCGAACGCGCGGCCCTGGACCTGTTCGAGACCCACGGGTTCGACCGCACCTCGGTCGCGCAGATCGCGGACGCCGCAGGCCTCAAGGAGCGCTCGTTCTACCGCTACTTCCCCGACAAGCGGGAGGTCCTCTTCGCCGGCGGGGAGATCGAGGCGCACCTCGTCGAGCAGGTGGAGGCGGCCGACCCCGGTCTGGCGCCGATCGACGTGCTCCTGTCCGCACTGGGGAGCGCCGAGGGCCTTCTCCGCCCGCGCGGGTACCTCCGGCGCCGCGGGAGGGTGATCGCGGCCAACCCGGCGCTGGCCGAGCGCGATCTGATCAAGCTCGCCGACATCGCGGAGGCACTGGCCCCGGCTCTCGAACGCCGGGGTGGCGACCCCGGTACGGCGCGCTTCCTCGTCGATGTGGTCCTGGCGATCCACCGGCGAGCCGTCTCCCGCTGGCTGGCCGAGGAGGACGCCACACTCGCCGAGCTCATGGCCGAGGCCACCGCCGAGCTGCGTACGGCGATGGCGGCACCGCCTCGGACGTCCCCCGGGCCGGCCGAGGACGGAGGTCCCGGATCGTCGTAACACCTCCGCTGCGGAGGAGCCGGCGCGATCCTCGACCACCGCCGGAGCCGGTCCACCGCCCGCTCGGCGGCGGGATCTCGGCCTCTGCCTCTCTATGTCAATGTAGCGTTGACACCTTCTGATGGTCATCCACACGACGACCACCGACCTGCCAGGACGACGCCCAGGGCAGGGAGGCGGTACTCGGGCCAGGAGAGACCGAGCCCGTGATGGGGCCGGGTGGACCCGAGCCGGTCGGCGGGGGAGCGGGGGCCGGCACCGGAGGCCCGTAGCGGTGCGCTCGGCGCGCCCGGTGGCCCGAGTGCCGCCGTGTGGTGCCGGACGGTCCAGGAGCCGTTCAGGACGCCCTGAACGGCGCTGTACGGGGCCCCGGGTTGCCGCCGGGTCGGTAGGAGCTTTGTCGTTGCCGCAGCCCCCGCGGCGCTCTCTCATCCCTCGCTACCGGCGGGATGCGCCGTGGGACAGACCGGTACGCCACAACGTCCGCCGGGCGCGAGGGGGAGCCGGCCCATCCAGACGTCGGTTGTCGTCCCGTGACGTGACCGAGTCCCGGTTGTCGGCTACGGCTCGGTCCACCGGACCAGGGCTCCTCCTCTGCAGGCAATGAATCATTGACGCGTTCTCATCGTCAGCGAAACAACGACACAGAACCCCCCTCGACCACCGAGCCCGCCGCTCGCCGGAGGAGCAGCGATCAGATCAGGGAGAGGCTGAACCCGTCGTGGGTCCGGGTGAACCCGAGCCGCTCGTAGAACCGGTGGGCGTCGGTCCGGGACCGGTCGGAGGTGAGCTGGACGAGCACCGCGCCACGACGGCGGGCCTCGTCGACGGCGTACCGGACCATGGTCGCCCCGAGGCCGTCGCCGCGCCGGGACGCGGCCACCCGGACGGCCTCGATCCGGGCCCGCAGCGCGCCCCGGCGGGCCAGCCCCGGGAGCAGCGTGAGCTGCAGGGTCCCGACCACCGTGCCCTCGTCGTCGGCGACCAGGAGCAGGTGCCGGGGGTCGCCGTCGACCTCGGCGAACGCGGCGAGGTAGGGAGCCAGGTCGTCCGGGGTCTCGCGAGCGGCGCCGAGCGGGTCGTCGGCCAGCAGCGCGACGACGGCGGGGACGTCACGGGCCGTGGCCCGGCGCAGGACGGGTGTGGGCACGGTGGGACCTCTCGACACGGAACGACACAGGACGACACGGCACGGAACGACGGGGGAGCAGCCTGCGGGGAGCAGGCTGCCCGGAGAGTGTCCCGGAGTGATGTCGTGCGGCCGGACTGGGCGTCCGCCGGGGGAGCGGTCACCATGGCCGGCATGTCCACCGACACCCACGACCGGGCCGACGGCACCACCCCCGCCGCCGCGTCCGCTCCCGCACCGGCCGGCGGCGACCCCGTCACGGTCTCGTTCACCCGTCGCGCCGATCCCGGTCACGCCGCGGAGATGACGGCCTGGATCCGCGCCGGCCTGCTCATGGCCGAAGGGTTCCCCGGCTTCCTCGGCGGCGGCTGGGTCCGCAGCCGCGACGGCTCCGACGAGTGGCACATGCTGGCCCGCTTCGACTCCCCGGAGTCACTCGGGCGATGGGAGGCCAGCCCGGAGCGCCGCTGGTGGCTCGGCTCCGCCCAGGGCCTGGCCGAGATGACCCGGGCCGAGCGCCGCACCGGCATCGAGGGCTGGTTCGACCAGCCCGCCGCGGTCGAGACCGCGGGCCCGCCCCAGATCACCCCGCCGCGCTGGAAGCAGGCGACGACGATCTGGCTCGTCTTCTTCCCGATGAACCTGCTCGCCACGGTGACCCTCGGTGCGCTGATCGCGGACTGGCCCGTCGTGCCGCGGCTGGCGGTGACGACGATCGTCCTGACCCCGATCATGGTGTACGTGATGCTGCCCTGGATCACCCGGGTTCTGGGGTGGTGGCTGCAGGGCCGTCGGTTCCGCGACCGGCACCACGTCCCGGTGGGCTGATCACCCCTGGGGGCTCCCCGGATCACGCGGAGCGAGGCCGCTACCGTCGTTCGGTGCTCACCTCCGAAGCGACGGTCGCCGCGCCGGCTCCGGTCGACACGCTCCGCGACCGTCGACGCCTGCGCTGGGCGGGCCGGCTCGGCCTCCTGGCGTTCGTGCTCGCCGTCGCGGTGCCCTTCCTGCCCGTGGTGCAGCACACGACCACGATCGTCTGGCCGTCGGCCGCCACCGGCACCGCCGACGTCAACTCGCCGCTGGTCGCGCTGCGCCCGGAGACGATGTCGGTGGTCGTCCCCGCCGACACGATCCGCAGCCTCGACGACCGCACCGACGGCACCGCCACGGTGCTGTCCACCGTCCCGCCGGAGTCGCCGGAGGGCGCACGCTCCGGGATGGTCCTGACCGTCGCCGACGGCCAGCTCGCGCTGGTCGACCGCGGCCAGCAGCTCGCCACGGCGCCGCTGCGGGCCGGCCCGTCGGAGGTCCGGATCACCTCCGAGGGCACGTCGACGACGATCGACCTGGGTGCCGGGGCGCAGACGTTCGAGGGGGACCTGCGGCCGCAGGTCGTGGGGATCTACTCCGACCTGGACACCGAGCTCGACCCGACCACGGGCACCGCGGTCCGGATCACCCCGGACACCCGCTTCGACACCAGCCCCTCGGTGTGGAAGACCGCCGCCACCGCGGTCGCCGCGGTGGCGTTGCTGGGCTCGCTGCTCGCGCTGGCCGGGGTCGACCGGCACCTGGGGCGCAGCCCGCACCGAGCCGGCCGCGACGCCATCGGCGGTCTCGCCGGCCGGTGGCCGCCGCGGCTGCGTCGCTGGTGGTCCCGCGCCCGGCCGCGACCGATCGACCTGATCGTCACCGTCGTGCTGGTCGGGTGGGCCGCGATCGGGGGCCAGACCTCCGACGACGGGTTCACCCTCGGCATCGTGCGCGACGTCCCGACCTCGGGCTACGTCGGCAACTACTACCGCTGGTACGACGCCGCGGAGGCGCCGTTCGGCTGGTTCTACGACCTCTACGCGCTGTGGGTGCGGGTCTCGGACTCGCTGCTCTGGCTGCGGCTGCCCTCGGTGCTGATGGGGATCATGGCCTGGTGGCTGGTCTCCCGCGGGCTGCTGCCGCGCCTGGGCCGTCAGGCCCGCCGCTCCCGCGCCGCCACCTGGGCCGCGGGGATGGTGTTCCTGGCGTTCTGGATGGCCTACAACTCCGGGCTGCGTCCCGAGCCGGTCGTCGTCGTGTGCTCGCTGCTGGCGCTGGTCTGCGTGGAGCGGGCGCTGGCGCTGCAGCGGCTGCTCCCGATCGCGCTCGGCCTGTTCGCTGCCTCGATGGCGGTCGGGGCGAACCCGGCGGGGCTGATCGCGATCGCGCCGTTCATCGCCGGTGTGCGCCCGCTGTGGCACCTGCTCGCGGCCCGGATCCGGACCGTCGGCGCGGTACCGGTGCTGGCGCCGCTGCTGGCCTCGAGCACCGCCATCCTGATGATCGCCTGGGCCGACCAGAGTTGGGCAGCGGTGATCGACTCCACGCGGCTGCGGTCCGACATCGGGCCGGACTGGCCCTGGTACACCGAGATCGCCCAGCGCTACGCGCCGTTGTTCGAGGGGCTCGCGGACGGCTCCATCGCCCGCCGGTTCCCGATCCTGCTGGTCATCCTGTGTCTGCTGGCCTGCGTGGTCGTGCTGATCCGGCGCAACCGCATCCCGGGCGCCGCGCTCGGGCCCGCCCAGCGCCTCATCGGCAGCACCGTGATCGCGCTGCTGATCTTCGCGTTGACCCCGACGAAGTGGACCCACCACTTCGGCGATCTCGTCGGTCTGGGTTCCGGCATGGTGGCGCTGGCCGCGATCGCCACCGGCTCGGACGTCCTGCGCTCGCTGCGCAACCGGCTCGCGTTCCTGTCCGCGGTGTTCCTGGTGGCGGCGCTGTCCGCGGCCGGGCCGAACCTGTGGTGGTACACCAACAACTGGGGCGTGCCGTGGGCCGGTGAGCAGGTCACGGTCGCCGGCTACGAGCTCTCCACGATCCTGCTGCTCGTCGCGCTGCTGTTGGCCGCGGGCGCCGGGGTCGAGCACCTGCGCGGCATCCGCGAGCAGCGGCACCCCGACCAGCTCGCCGGCGTCGAACGGACGCTGGGCCGGATTCCGCTGGTGGCCCGCTGGGTCCGGGCCCGGGACTGGCGCCGCGACGCGTCCTCGGCGCTGCGGGCGACCCGGCGCCTGCGGCTCACCTCCGCGCCGCTGGCGGTGCTGTGCGGGCTGCTCGTCACGTTCAACGTGTGGTCGATGGTCTCGGCGATCCAGGACCGCTCCGGCACCTGGACGATGGGCGCCGACGCGCTGTCGCACCCGTTCGGCGGGTCCTGCGGGCTCGCCAGCCAGGTGTTCGCCGAGCGCCGGCCCGTCGACGGTGTGCTGCCCCCCGCCCCGGAACCGACCGGGATGGCCGCACCGGCCCGCTCCGGGCTGCTGCCGACCGTCGCCCCGCCGCCCCCGCCGGGGGAGCCGACCGCGACCCCGGCGCCGCTGCCGCCGGGTGTCGTCCCGGCGAACAGCCCCGACGCCCAGCTGCTCGACCCGAACAGCGGGGGCAGCGGCTTCGTCCGCAACGGCATCCCGCCGACCGGCGGCGGGACGGGGGCGTCCGGGTTCGAGTACGTGCTGTCCGGCGGCCTGGGCAGCGACGCGGCGCCGGCGTTCGGCAGCTACCTGCCCCACGGCGACCGCAACACCGGCACCCTGCGCACCCCCTGGGTGCTGCTCACCGCCGAACAGCGCGCCGGCAGCACGCCGTTGGTCGTGACCGCGGCCGGGCGCCTGGTCAACGGGAACCGGCTGACCATCCAGTACGCGACGCGGCTGTCCGACGGGCGGGTCCGCGTGGTCGAGCAGACCACCCTCGACGACGGGCGGGTGGAGGAGATGCCGTGGCGCGAGCTGCGGTTCGACCTGCCCGAGACCGCCCGCGCGGCGACCGAGGTCCGGATGGTCGTGCAGGACAACTCGCTCGGGGCGGACGGGTGGCTGGCGGTCGCACCGCTGCGCGCGCCGCAGCTGGCACCGCTGCCGCAGGTCGTGGGCAACCAGCCGATGTTCCTGGAGTACCCGGTGTCGCTGGCCAGCCCCTGCCTGCGCCCGTTCCGGACCTCCGGCGGGATCGCCGAGGTCCCGGCCTACCGGTTGCAGGCCGACGGCAGCCAGATGCGCGGCGACGGCGAGGGCTGGTCGTCCCCGCAGGCCGGCGGCCCGCTGGGCTGGATCACCGTGATCGGCAAGCAGACGGAGCTGCCCACCTACCTCGAGGGCGACCCCGGCCGGGACTGGGGGAAGGTGCAGGCGATCCAGCCGTACCGGCCGAACGCGGTCGCGCCGACCCTGGAACGTCGCGACGTCGACCGCTCCGGGCTCTACAGCTCCGGTCCGCTGCCGGCGCCGCCGCCGGGCATCCCGTCGCCGAGCCGGTGACGGGCCCCCGGGCCGTCGGGGGCCCGGGGGAGCGGGATCAGCCGCTGAACTCGACCGCGGGTGCCGCGGAGGGCTTCCTGCGCTTCGCGGGCGCCTCGGCCCGGGTCTCGGCCTCGGGGGTCGCCTCCGGGACGGCCTCGGCAGCGGGCGCCGGCGTGGCGGTGCTCGCCGCGCCGCCGTCCTGGGCCCGCCGGTGGGCCTCGACGACCTCGGACGGGATGCGGCCCCGCTCGGACAGCGTCCAGCCGTTCTCCCGGGCCCAGGCGCGCACGGCTCGGTTGTGCTCGCGGGTCGCGGTGTCCGAGCCGCTCGCACCGCTGCGTCGGGCGGTCTGCGCGGGCACTCCCGCATTGCGTCCGGTGCGTGGGGACCCCGCGGCGCGCGCGACCCCGAGGAACGGCGCGAGCGCCTCCCGCAGCGCCGCGGCGTTGTCCGCGGTCAGGTCGATCTCGAACCGGCGACCGTCGAGCCCGAAATCGACGGTCTCGGCGGCGTCGCCGCCGGTGATGTCGTCGACCAGCCGGATCGTCTCGACCTTCGCCACTGCAGTTCCTCCCGGTTCGCCGTCCCGGATTCACCCGGGGTCGCCGGAAGCATAACGACGAGGCTTCAGGAACCGTGGGCGCCCGGTCGGGCGGAACGCCGGACCTCGCGCGACCGGACGATGCTCGGCCTGGTCGGGCGCACCTCGCGGAGCGTCCCGATCAGGACGGCGAGGGCGATCAGGACAATGACCAGCACTACTGCGACGACTGCGCTCACGATGTTCTCCTCGCCGGTCGGTACGCGGCCACCCGCCGCCGGTGAAAGTGCGATGCACCGACGATAGGAGCGCGTCGAATGGGTCGGCGCGGTATTTGAGCAATTCTTGAGCAGGGCCGGCCGGGGGAGGACGGGGACGGTACACATGGAGATCGACACCGACGACCTGTCCGGGGCGGAGGTCCAGGGGTTCCTCGCCGGGCACGTCGCCGACATGCACACCCAGGGGCCGCCGGAGAGCACACACGCCCTGGACCTCGACGGGCTCCGCGGGCCCGGGGTGACCCTGTGGGTCGCCCGCGACGACGACGACGCCCTGCTCGGCTGCGGCGCGCTGAGCACGTTGGCGGCCGGGTCGGTGCCCGAGCACCCGGCCGCGGAGATCAAGTCCATGCGGACGGCCGAGCACGCCCGCGGTCGCGGTGTGGGCGCCGCGGTGCTGACCCGACTGCTCGACGCGGCGCGCGAACGCGGACACCGGGCGGTGTACCTGGAGACGGGCTCGGGGGAGTACTGGGCCCCGGCCCGGCGGCTCTACGAGCGTTTCGGGTTCGTCCGCTGCCCGCCGTTCGCCGACTACCCGGTCGATCCGTTGAGCGCGCATTACCGGCGCGAGGTGTGATCGGACCATCATGTGATCCCGCTCTCGCCCGGCTGCGAGATGTGATCTAGAATGCTCTACGAGCCGTAGAACACGGTGCCGACGCCGGACCGTTCGAGGGTCCTCCCACCCGGGCGTCGGGCCCCACCGCGCCGCCTCAGCGCCGGAGGTCCGTCCCCGGGGCGCGGGGACGGGAATGAGGGCCACGGGAATGACGGTCGAAGCGCGTCTGGTCAACGCCGACCTGCGCCGCAAGCGTTCGGTGGATCTGGCACAGCTGATCCACGAACGACACGGGGGACCGGTCACCGCGCTGCGCGCGGGACTGCTGGCCTACCCCTACCCGCAGCCGGTGCCCGACTGGCACAGTGTGCGGACCGTCGTCCCGGCGATGCGGGGGGCCGGCGAGCTGACGCTGGTGGCCTCGACCGCGCCGGACACGAGCTCCCCGGCGGCCGGTGTGGGGATCTGGGAGCTCGCCGTCACCGGGTCGGAGCCGCTGGCGCGCGGCGAGGCCGAAGGCTGGGCACGGGCCGTGTTCGGGTACCGCTGCGCTCCGCTGGTGTACCGACGCCGGACGGGCGGGTTGTTCCACCGCCCGACCGGCGTCGAGTTCGTCGTCTTCCACGGGGTGCACGGGCCGATGCACCCCTCCGACGTCGAGGCATACGGCGCGAACGCCTGTGCGTGAGCCTCAGAGCCGGAAGGAGCGCAGCCAGACGGTCTGCGCGGCCCGGCGGAGCGCCGACAGCACGTCCTCGGGCAGGACCTGGTCGGTGTCGGTCAGCACGTAGCCGAGGTCGCCACCCGTGGACAGCGCCTGCCCGACGATGTTGACGCCGGCGTCGGCCAGCAGCCGGTTGATGTCGGCGAGCACGCCCGGGGTGCTCGTGTGCAGGTAGGCGGTCCGGAACACCCCGGGCGGGTTCGGGGCGCTGACATTGGGCAGGTTGACCGACAGGGGAGTGGCGCCCAGTTGCACGAAGTCGAGCAGCTTGCGCGAGACGAACGCCCCGATGCCCTCCTGCGCCTCCTGGGTGGATCCGCCGATGTGCGGAGTGAGGATCACGTTGTCCAGGCCGCGCAACGGCGAGTCGAACCGGTCACCCTGGGCCTTGGGCTCGACCGGGAACACGTCGACGGCGACACCCGCGATGTGCCCGGACAGGATGTTCTCCCGCAGCGCCAGCTCGTCGATGACCATGCCGCGCGAGGCGTTGATGAACATCGAGCGGGGCTTCATCCGGGCGAACTGCTCGGCGCCGAACAGACCGGCGTTGCCGGGGCGGCCGTCGACGTGGATGGAGACGACGTCGGACTCGGCCAGCAGGGCGTCCAGGCTCGGCATCCGCCGGGCGTTGCCGTGGGCGAGCCGGTCGGCGGTGTCGTAGAACACGACCTGCAGGCCGATGGCCTCGGCCATGTTGGACAGCTGGGTGCCGATGTTGCCGTACCCGACGATGCCCAGGGTGCGGCCGCGGATCTCGTGGGCACCCTTGGCCGACTTGTCCCAGACGCCCTCGTGCATCCGCTGGGTCTTCTCGGTCAACCGCCGCGCCAGGACGACGATCTCGCCGATGACCAGCTCGACGACGCTGCGCGTGTTGGAGTACGGCGCGTTGAACACCGCGATGCCGCGCTCGGCGGCCGCGGCGAGGTCGACCTGGTTCGTGCCGATGCAGAAGCAGCCGACGGCGAGCAGATCCTTCGCGGCGTCGAGCACCTCGGCGGTGATCGTGGTGTTGGAGCGGATGCCGAGCAGCTGCACACCGTCGAGCGCCTCGCGCAGTTCGTCGCCGCTGAGTGACCCGGGTCGGGTCTCGACCTCGAAGCCGTCGCGTCGGAACGCCTCGGCGGCGCCGGGGTGGATGTTTTCCAGCAGCAGGACCTTCACGTGTCCAACCTAGGACGCCGGGTGGGCGCGGGGGTATCGGGGCCGGGGAGCGGGGCGTTCCGGAGTCGTCACGGGAGTGGAACGGGAGGCCCGGCGCAGCCACCTCCACCGCCCTCCGCCGGCGAACGGGCCTCTTCGACGCACCTGGGTCGTGATCGGGACGGGGCCGGAGAGGACTCAATCGAGAGCGTCTGAGTGCGAGTCGAGAAAGTCCACTACTGCAACGCTCGCTTCTTCCCTGCGTTCGAGGAAGTACGCATGCCGGGCGCCGTCGAACAGCGTCAGATGGGCACCGGGAATCCGGCCGGCGAGGCGGACGCCGTTCTCCACCGGAGTGAGCTGGTCAGCCGTCCCGTGTAGTACCAGTGTCGGTGCGTCCAACGAAGGCAGCTCCAACCACGTATTGTGCTGCTGGCTGGCCCGCCTGTGAGCCCGTCGAGCGTAGCCCGTCATGCTGGGGTCACCGAGCACCGCCAGAGGGGCTGGATGCGACTGCTTCCAGCACGGGGCGACCATGAGATCCGCCAACGCCTCACGAGCGGCCTCGGAGTGACCACCTAAGACACCAAGATCGTCTGGCTCCGGCGGGACCATCCCCGCCCCACCTGCCGTTGTGCAGCCCAGGACGAGGGCACCAACTCTGTCAGGGAGATCCACGGCAAACCACTGTGCGACACGCCCCCCATGGACGTCCCGTACACGTGGGCTCGCGGTACACCGATCTCGTCCAGGACAGCTACTACGTCCCTGGCGAACCGACGGGTACTCCACTCCGCAGCACGGGGACTATCACTCCTCCCGGTCCCTAGATAATCGACCGCGATCGTTGCGTACCGAGAGGCTTATTCAGGCCCCGTGAAATAACGATCTAGCCCGGCGTGTCGGGTTGGGCGACAGCCCGTCCATCGCGAATATTGGTTTGCCGAATCAATCCGAGATGAACGGGCTGCCGCAGTATGTACTATACCACTGGTTTCCGGCGTGATGAAATTCAGGATCTTGTCGCTATAGTGTATGAGCAGGATCAGCGGGACGCGACGGAGGCACGTTTGTCTTGGCCGCCGGTTCTGGGGTTGTTCTGGTCGGTGGTGATCACGTTGGCGTATCTGCGCGGGAATCGTGTGCAGTGGGAGTTGGCGGAAACCTATGGGGTGTCGCAGTCGACGGTTAGTCGAGCGATCACGGGGGTGACACCGTTGCTGGCACAGGCGCTGCGGAGTGTCGTTCCGACGGCAGAGGAGCTTCGTGCCGATCGGCAGTACATCATCGATGGAACCTTGCTGCCCTGCTGGTCATGGGCCGCGGTGCCGGGTCTGTGGTCGGGCAAGCATCGCACCACCGGCGTCGTCGTCCAGGTCGCAGCCACCCTGGAAGGGCAGCTGTCGTGGATCTCCGACCCGACCCCAGGCTCCCGACACGACCTATATTGCCTCGACCAATCCGGCGCCCTCGACCACCTCGCCACATACCCCCCGATCGGCGATAAAGGATACATCGGGCGCGGCATGCTCACCCCGTTCAAAAAACCACCCGGCCGGGAACTTCTCAACTGGCAAAAAACATTCAACAAGAGCCTCAACCACACACGCGCCACCATCGAACGAGTCATCGCCCATATCAAAACGTGGAAAGTTCTCCACACAGACTACCGGCGGCCCTACGCCACATTTAAAACGACAATCTCGGCAGTCATCGGACTCATCTTCTACACACTTACCTGACGGAGCCTGAATAAGCCTCCGAACGGAGAAGTCGGACCTGACTGGATCCCACCATCGGCGAGAGTTCGCCTGCCCTGCCAGTAGCACTACCGGATCCCCTGTTCCTGCGTCATCGAATCCGATACGGGCTCCGTCGTGTGCCGTCGCGATCCGGTCTACTGCCCGACTGCTCATCTGAAGCGCACATTCCAGTAGCAAGGTTCTGCAGAGGCACCAACAGTATTCGAATCGTCGATGTTCGGCGCTCCTGGACAGGATTTCAGCCCCGCATGGTCGCGTTCGCTGAAGGCTGACTCTGAACGGCGCGCTGAGTGCCAGGATCGATGGTGTGTTGAACACCGTGGCGGTCTTGTCCGATGTCCATGGGGTCCTGCCCATGCTCGATGCCGTGCTGGCCGAGCCGGAGGTGAGGGCTGCCGACCTCGTGGTCGTCACCGGCGACCATGCCTCTGGTCCTCAACCGGTCGACGTGCTCGACCGACTCTCGGCGCTGGGGGAGCGGGTCGTTCTCGTGCGCGGCAACGCCGATCGTGAGCTGGTCGCGCTCGCGCGGGGTGAGCAACTCGATGTCCCGGACGCGGTGACGACGTGGGCTGCCGAGCAGCTCTCGCCCGAGCACATCGACCTGTTGGCCGGACTGCCGCACCCGATCACGCTGGAGATCGAGGGATTCGGGCCAGTGACCTTCTGCCACGGAACACCGCGCGCCGACGACGAGGTCGTTCTCGTTGACACTCGCCTCGAGCGGTGGGCCGAAGCATTCGCCGGACTAGCCGACTCGGTCCGGACAGTTGTGTGCGGTCATACCCACATGCCGTTCGTCAGGTTGGTCGATCGGCGGCAGGTGATCAACCCTGGCAGCGTGGGCATGCCATACGGCCGTTCGGGCGGACACTGGGTGCTACTGCGCGCCGGAGGAGTCTCGATGCGGCGAACCATCGTCGACGTCGACGCAGCGTGCGCCCAGATCGTCGGGGAGTCGACCTTCCCCGACCGGCAGGACTGGGTTGACTACTTCGTTCGTGCCGCCGCCAGCGATGCGGAGGCGCTCACCACGTTCGCACCGGGCGATGACCGACACGCAGCAGGCTCAAGGTTGGTGAGGTGTCGGTCGTCGCCGCAGGAGCAGGTCTCGCCTCGGGAGTAGGCGGCCCGCTCGTACAGGAAGGCGTTGACGTAGCGCAGATCCAGGAACTCCGGGAGCAGGCCCTTGTCCTGGTTGAGGGCGACCACGGTGCCGGTTCTCCTGGCGGGGCCGCTGTCGTGCTACTCGCCGCCCATCGCTTTCCGGGCGTCGGGCGCCTGCTGCTGCGCGTCGTCCTCGACCTTCTCCACGGCTTCGGCCAGCTCCTCGCGAAGGCGGTCGACCCTCGCCTGGAGACCCGCCACCCGCGCCTGTCGCCGCCTGCGAATGATCAACTCGCCGATCGACAGCACGGCAACGACGCCGACCACTGCCGCGGCGACGATCCACCACTCCGAGAGCATCACGCGCCCGCCTTCCCGGTCCATGGCACGCCGGGCACCGGCTGGACACCAGGGCGGCCGTGCCGACGCCACCCACGAACGCCTGCCGGAACGGGGCGCGCTCGCCGGCGCCATGGCAGTCCTAGCAGATCGGGCGACGGGGCGCCGGGGTGGATCGCGGACCCTCCTCGCAGCACTCGAACTGTCATAACGTGCATTATCGGCTCAGCACTAAGATGCCCCGGTGACTGCCGCCATCCATCATCTCGAACTCTGGACCCGGGACCTCGCCGGGACGGCGCCGTCGTTCCACTGGCCCCTCACCGGGCTCGGCTGGACCCTGCGTGGCGACGACTGGGACCACGGACGGATCTGGACCCATCCGTCGGGCGTGTACGTAGTCCTGGAGCAGTCGCCCGCCGTCCACGGCGTGCACGACCGCATGCGGCCGGGCCTGAACCATCTGGCCCTGACCGTGCCCGGTCGCGCCCGGCTCGACGCGCTGCGGGCGGACTGCGCAGCGCACGGGTGGTCCGAGCTGTTCGGCGAGACCTACCCGCACGCCGGCGGCCCGGACCACACCGCGCTGTTCCTGGAGAACGCCGAGGGCTTCGAGGTGGAGCTCGTCGCGCCCTGAGCGGACGGTGTCAGTTCCCGCGGCCGGTGGCGTCCTGCAGCTCGTCGATCCGCTTCGACGCCTCGGCCTTGGTGAGCCCGTCGAGATCGTCCGGGGCGTCCTGCCCGGCCTGCTGCAGCAGCGTCTCCAGGTACGACCGCTGCGGGCCGGTCATCGGCTCGTCGCCGGTCGTCCAGTCGGCGGGGTCCTTCTCGGCCGTACCGGGGTCGATGGCGTCGGTGCTGTGGTCGTTGGTCATGTGTCGAACATATCTTCGACCACCACTCCCCGCACGTCGAGCCGTCCCGCCGTCACCGGAACTGTCATAACGGGAACCCGGCCGGTGTCGGTGCCGGTCACTACGCTGCCGTCGTGCCCCTGGACGAGTACCGCCGCCGGCGCGACCCGCGGCGCACGCCGGAGCCGGTGCCCGAGCACGACTCCGGCCCGCCGGGCGCCGTCGGCGACCGGTTCGTCGTCCAGGAGCACCACGCGACGGCGCTGCACTGGGACCTGCGGCTCGAACGTGACGGTGTCCTGGCGTCGTGGGCGGTGCCCAAGGGGCTGCCGGAGGACTCCGAGACCGTCCGGATGGCGGTGCGCACCGAGGACCACCCCCTGGAGTACCTGGAGTTCTCCGGGGAGATCCCGCGCGGCGAGTACGGCGGCGGCCGGATGGCGATCTGGGACCAGGGTCGCTACGACACCGAGAAGTGGGACGACCGTGAGATCGCGTTCGTCCTGCACGGCGAGCGGGCCCGCGGCCGGTTCGTGCTGCTGCACCGGAGTTCCGGGGGGCGGAAGGACGGCTGGCTGCTGCGCCGCACCCGGGACCAGCCCGACGGCATGGGCGCCGGCGGCGACCCGCTCCCCCACGACATCGTCCTGGCCGTCCCCCGGTTCGCCGACCGCCTGCCGAGCGGGGACGGCTGGACGGTCCGCCCGGTGTTCGGTGGCCGGCGGGTGCTGGTGCGGTCCGACGGCGGCCGGCTGACCCTGCGCCCGGTGGACGACGAGGGTCGCCCCGGGGAGGCGTTCGACCCGCCGGGCGCGCTGCGGGGCCTGGGGCCCGTGCTGGGCGCCGGTGGGCACCTGCTCGACGCCGAGCTGACCGACCGGGGCGAGCTGTGAGTCGCCGACGTGCTGCACACCGGTGGCCGCGACGTCCGGGCCCTGCCGGTCGAGCAGCGGAGGGCACTGCTGGAGGAGCTGCCGCTGGACGGGCCGCACCGGCGCGCGGTGCCGTCGTACCCGAACGCGGGTGCCCGGCTGCTCGACGCGGTGCGGGACCAGGGGCTGCCCGGGGTGGTCGCCGTCCGGGCCGGTTCCGGGTACCCCGAGGGCGCGGGCGACGACTGGCGGGAGGTCCTGGTGGACGGCGCGAGCCGGAAGGCGGCCCGGCGCGGGTCTGCACAGCGCGGGTCTGCACAGCGCGCGGGGTACGGGCGGGCGGCGCTGTCCAACCCGGACAAGGTGCTCTACCCCGCCACCGGCACGACCAAGGCCGACGTGCTGGGGCACTACCTGGCCGTCGCCGAGGCGATGGTGCCGCACATCGAGGCCCGGCCGGCGACGCTGAAGCGCTGGCCGGACGGGGTGGAGGGGCAGTCGTTCTTCGAGAAGAACGTGGCCCGGCACGCCCCGGACTGGCTGCGCACCGCCCGCGTGGGGACGCCCGGCGGACGGTCGGAGTCCGCCGACTTCGCGGTGCTCTCCGACGCCGAGGGGCTGGCCTGGGCGGCGAACCTGGCGGCGCTGGAGCTGCACGTGCCGCAGTGGCGGCTCGGCCCGCGCGACGGGCGTCGCCCGCCGGACCGGGTGGTGTTCGACCTGGACCCGGGCGAGGGCACGACCATCGTGGACTGCGCCCGGGTGGCGCTCTGGCTGCGAGACCTGCTCGACGGTCACGGTCTGCCGGTGTACCCGTCGACGTCGGGCGGGAAGGGGATGCAGCTCTACCTGCCGGTGCGGGTCACCGACCCTGAACGGACCAGCGGGTTCGCCCGTGAGGTGGCCGAGCGGCTTGCCGAGGAACATCGGCGCGAGGTGATCGCGGTGATGACCCGCGCGCGTCGCCGCGGGAAGATCTTCGTCGACTGGAGCCAGAACGCCACCGCCAAGACCACGATCGCCTCGTACTCGCTGCGCGGGCGCGAGCGCCCCACGGTGGCGACCCCGCTCACCTGGGCCGAGGTCGAGGGCTGTCGCGAGCCCGCCGACCTGGTGTTCACCCTCGACGACCTCCCGGCACGGCTGGACACCCACGGGGACCTGATGCGTCCCCTGATCGACACCCAGGGTTTCGTGCTCCCCCGTGGTGGGGTGATCGGGCAGGTGCCAGGCTGACCGCCGTGCACCACCCGTACCTCGACGGTCCGCACCCACGCGCCTACGCCCACCGCGGTTGGCACGTCGGGGAGCTCGCGGGTTGCGAGAACACCCTCGCCGCGTTCACCGCCGCCGCCGACCACGGTCTGCGCTACGTCGAGATGGACGTGCACGCCAGTGCCGACGGGGTGCCGTTCGTGCACCACGACCCGACGCTGGACCGCACCACCGACGGCACCGGCCGGATCGACGCGCGCCCCGCCGCGGAGCTCGACACCGTGCGGGTCACCGGGGCACATCGCACCGAGCCGCTGCCGCGGCTGGCCGAGGTGCTCGCCGCGCTGCCGGGGGTGCGGGTGACGATCGAGCTGAAGTCGGCCGAGGTCGGCGCGCCGACGCTGGCGGTGCTCGACGCCGCCGACGCCTGGGACCGGGTGTGCCTGGGCTCGTTCTCCGCCCGGTGGCTGAACGTCGCCCGGACGCTGGCCGGGGCGCGGCTGTGCACGTCGATGGGACAGGCCGAGGTGGTCGCGCTGCGGGCCCGAGCGTGGGGTGTCCCCGGCCGGCTGCTGCCGTCGCCGGCGGGGGTGTTCGCGCAGGTGCCACCGGCGTTCGGGCCGATCCCGGTGGCCTCGGACCGGCGGTTCGTCGAGGCGGCGCACCGGGCCGGGCACGAGGTGCACGTGTGGACGGTCGACGAGCCCGGTGAGATGCGACGGCTGCTGGCCCTCGGGGTGGACGGGCTGCTGTCCGACCGGCCGGACCGGCTGCTCGACGTCGTCGGGGGCTGACCGGGTGGGCGTCTGCGTAGATGATCGGAGGCCGGGTCCCGCGGGCGTCGATACGCTCGCGCCGTGACCGCCTCGACCGTCCCGACCGCAGAGCCGGCCCCGCCCCGCCGATCCCGGGTGTGGGCCTGGGGGCTGTGGGACTGGGGTTCGTCGGGGTTCCAGCACATCGCGCTGACCTTCGTGTTCTCGGTGTACCTGACCGACACGGTCGGGGCGGACCTGCCCGGCCCGGTCAGCGCCAACAGCTGGCTGGCCTGGTCGACGGCCGCGGCCGGGGTGCTAATCGCGCTGATGGCGCCGGTGATCGGGCAGAGCGCGGACCGGACGGGCCGGCGGGTGCGTGCGACCGGGCTGTGGACGGCACTGGTCGTGCTCTGCATGGCCGGGATGTTCGCCGTCCGCGACGACTGGTCCTACCTGTGGCTGGGTCTGCTGCTGCTGGCCCTGGCGTCGATCTTCGTCGAGCTGGCGTACGTGTCCTACTACGCGCTGATGGCGCAGGTGTCGACGCCGGCGACGGTCGGGCGGGTGTCGGGATTCGGTTGGTCGCTGGGCTACATCGGCGGGATCGTGCTGCTGCTCGCGGTGTACGTGTTCCTGCTGTCCGGCGACGGCGGACTGCTCGGCGTCCCCACCACCGACGGCCTCGACGTGCGGATCGCGGTGCTGGTGGCGGCGGTGTGGTTCGCGGTGTTCGCCGCGCCGATGTTCCTCCTGCTGCCCGAGACACCGCCGGCGACGCCGGACGCGCCGAAGCTGGGCGTCGTCGGCTCGTACCGCAGGCTCGTGGCCGACCTGCGCGAGCTGTACCGGACGAGCCCGCACACCGTGTACTTCCTCGGGGCGAGCGCGCTGTACCGGGACGGCCTCAACGCGGTGTTCGCCTTCGGCGGGGTCCTCGCCGTCACCGTGTACGGCCTGGAGCCGGGACAGGTGCTGATCTTCGGCGTGGCGATCAACGTGGTCGCGGCGCTGGGCTGCGTGGTGGGCGGCCGGCTGGGGCCCAAGGCCGTCGTCGTGGGGTCGCTGGCCGGCAGCGTCGCGGTGGGCGTGGTCCTGCTGTTCGTGTCCGGTCCGACCATGTTCTGGATCTTCGGGCTGGTGCTCGGGCTGTTCGTGGGGCCGGCGCAGGCGTCGTCGCGGTCGTACCTGCTGCGGGTCAGCCCGGCGCGGCAGGAGGGCCAGCTGTTCGGCCTGTACGCGACGACCGGGCGCGCGGTGTCGTTCCTGGCGCCGGCGCTGATCGGGGTGTTCACCTACGCGTTCGGCTCCGACCGGGCCGGGACGGTCGGGATCGTGCTGGTCCTGGCGGCGGGACTGGTCGCGCTGCTGCCGGTGCGCTCCCCCGACCGTGCACCGGTCCGGTCCGCCGTGTGAACACTCGTCGACGTGGACGTGAGCACCATCACACATGGCTGACACGTCACATCAGAGTGTGTAGATGGCGGCGATAGGGAACACTGGTCAATCGGGCGCAGAGCGGGTTACCGCGAGGTAACTCGAGCGGTCCGTTCTGCCCTGCCGCCGGAATATCCTAGCTCTACGCACGTTACACCCGGTGGCGGAGACGTAACCGTCGAGGTGCTCCCTCGACATCGCGCTACAGGAGGGTGACGCATGGCCGACCGCGTTCTGCGTGGCAGCCGGCTCGGGGCTGTCAGCTACGAGACGGACCGCAACCACGACCTGGCGCCGCGGCAGATGGTCCGTTATGTGTCCGAGTCCGGCTACGAGTTCCAGGTGCCGTTCGCGAACGACGCCGAGGCTCCCGCGACGTGGGAGTCCCCGCAGGGCGGCGTCGGTCGTCGGGTGGACGGGACCGAGCCGGAGCAGAAGAAGCAGAAGCCGCCGCGTACGCACTGGGACATGCTGCTCGAGCGCCGGTCGATCGCCGAGCTCGAGGAGCTGCTCGACGAGCGCCTGGAGCTGCTGCGCGAGCGGCGCGCCGAGATCGCCTGATCCCGGCCGCGCCACAGGCACATACCGGACCACCGCCCGGTGACCGCGGTGATCATGGAGCCCGGACCCCTCAGGGGGTCCGGGCTCCATGGCGTCCGGGCATGATGGCCGGCGATGAACGACACGCAGACCGGGACCGACCGCACCGCACGCCCCAGCCGGGCGGTCCGGGACCTCGCCGACGACCACGTCCGGCGTCTCACCGAGCTCGACCCGATCCTCGCCGGTGAGCTCGGCGGTACCGCGCGGCAGGACGAGCTGCCCGACCTGTCCCCCGACGGCACCGCCGCGCTCGTCGCCGTCTGCCGGGAGACCCTGGACCGGCTGGACGCCACCACGGGCGCACGGGAGCCGGCCGACCCCGACGAGCGTCGCTGCGCGCGGCTGCTGGGCGAGCGTCTCGGCGCCCAGCTCGACCACCTGACCTCCGGGGAGCCGCTGCGCGCGGTGCAGGAGCTCTTCGGCCCGCTGGCGACCCTGCGGACCGCGTTCACCCTCATGCCCGTCGACGGCGACGAGGACTGGGCCACCGTCGCCGCGCGGATGACCCGGGTCCCCGAGGCACTCGCCGGGTACCGGGCGTCGCTCGCGGAGGGATGCCGTCGCGGGCTGTTCGCCGCGCCGCGCCAGGTCGTGCGGGTGACCGAGCAGATCGACGCCTGGAACCGCGACGCGGGCGGCCGCGGCTGGTTCGCCGCGTTCGCCGCGGAGGCCTCCGTCGGTGACGCCGTGCGCGCCGACCTGGACCGCGGCGCCCAGGAGGCGACGACCGCGCTGGGCGAGCTGCGGGACTGGCTGGCCGCGGAGTACCTGCCCGCCGCGGAGGGGACCCCGGACGGCGTGGGCCCCGACCGGTACCGCATCGCGAACCGGTTCTGGAACGGCGCCGACATCGACACCACCGAGGCCTACGAGTGGGGCTGGTCGGAGTTCCACCGGATCCGCGCGGAGATGGCCGTCGAGGCCGAGCGGATCGTGCCCGGCGGCAGCGTGCGCGAGGCGATGGAGCTCCTGGAGACCGACGGGGGCACGACCGGGGTCGTCATCGGCGGGGAGGCCGCCCGGGCGCACCTGCAGAAGATCATGGACGAGACGATCGCGGAGCTCGACGGCGTCCACTTCGACCTGTCCGGCCGGCTGCGGGAGGTCGAGTCACGGCTGGCGCCCGCGGGGAGTGCGACGGCGCCGTACTACACACCGCCGGCGCTGGACTTCTCCCGTCCGGGCCGCACCTGGCTGCCCCGCAGCGAGGACGACCGCTACCCGCTGTGGGACCTGATCAGCACCTGGTACCACGAGGGCGTCCCGGGTCACCACCTGCAGCTGGCGTCGTGGGCGGTGCGCAGCCGGGAGCTGTCGACGTTCCAGACGTCGCTGGTGGGCGCGGTGAGCGCCGACGTCGAGGGCTGGGCGCTCTACGCCGAGCTGCTGATGGACGAGCTGGGCCACCACACCGACCCGGGCTCGCGGCTGGGCTACCTCAACGCGCAGATGCTGCGCGCGGTGCGCGTCGTGATCGACCTGGGGATGCACCTGTCGCTGCCGATCCCCGACGACTCCCCGGTCGGGCCCGGTCTGCGGTGGACCCCGGAGCTGGGGCGGGAGTTCTTCGGCCGGCACGTCGGCGGCGGGGACGCGATGGCCGACTCGGAGCTGCTGCGCTACCTCGGCGGTCCGGCCCAGGCGATCGGCTACAAGCTCGGTGAGCGGGCCTGGCTGACCGGGCGGGAGCGGGCCCGGGCCGCGCACGCCGCGCGCGGCGAGGAGTTCGATCTGGCCGCGTGGCACGCCGCCGCGCTCGCGCAGGGCACCCTGGGGCTCGACGACCTGGTGCCGGAGCTGGCGGCCCTGCCGGCAGCGCGCGCCTGACGGCGCACCGGGGCGCCGCGCGCGGCTCAGCCGTGTGTGGCGCCCTCGGTGACCGGGCCCGCGGGGTGCTGGGGGACGTCGCGGCCGAGCCGGTGCGACAGCCCCCAGCAGGTGACCCTCCACAGCGCCTCGGCGACGATGCCGCCGGTCATCTTGGAGGCGCCGCGCTCACGCTCGGTGAAGGTGATCGGGACCTCGCGGACCCGGAACCCGGCCTGCAGCGCCCGCCAGGCCATGTCGACCTGGAAGCAGTAGCCCTGCGAGGCGACCGAGTCCAGCTGCAGCTGCTCGAGCACCGTGCGCCGGTAGACCCGGTAGCCGCCGGTGATGTCCCGCAGCGGGACGCCGAGCGCGAGGCGGGAGTAGAGGTTGCCGCCGCGGGAGAGGACCTCGCGGTGCCAGGGCCAGTTCACGACACGCCCGCCGGGCACGTAGCGGGAACCGAGGACGACGTCGGCGTCGGCCAGGGCCGCGAGCAGCGCGGGGAGGTCCTCCGGGGCGTGCGAGCCGTCGGCGTCCATCTCGACGACGACCTGGTGCTCGCCGGTCAGCGCGTGCCGGAAGCCGTCGAGGTAGGCGGCGCCGAGGCCGTCCTTGCCGGAGCGGTGCAGGACGCTGATCCGCTCGTCGGCGGCGGCGAGGGAGTCGGCGAGCTCGCCGGTGCCGTCGGGGCTGGCGTCGTCGACGACGAGGACGTCGGCGTCGGGCAGCGTGGCGTGCAGCCGCGCGACGGCGGGACCGAGGTTCTCCCGCTCGTCGTAGGTGGGAACCACGACCAGGACCGGGCCCGGCGGTTCGACCATGCTCGTCCTCTCCCCCGCCCGATCGGTGTCGACCGGACGACCCTACCCGTACGGACCGCACCTGTTCGGTCACCGCTCGTCGTGCTGTGGCCGAGCGCGGTCGTGCGGACAGCGTAGTGGAGCGGTGCGATCGCCCGACGCGGTGGCTTCTGCCACGGAACCGGACAGGGGATCGCACCCGGGCCCGGACGCGGTCGGCGCCGGGGCGGGGACGCGGTCGGTGGTCAGCGGGTCCCGGCGAGCAGGTGGGCGTTGCCCAGCGCCTCCAGGACGCCGCCGCCGACCCGGCCGCCGGTGTTCTCCCCGGGGAGGAACCACTCGTAGCCGTAGGTGGCGGCGAAGCTCTCCTCGTCGACCGAGTCGGGCGCGATCTGGCTGGCGTGGGCGAGCATCGCGGCCCGCTTGACGGCGAGCTCGGTAGGCCCGCCCCCGACGGCGACGGCGATCTCGGCGGTGACCCGGCCGTAGCCGACGCCGGCGGCGTGCGCGGCGCCGTGGACGAGGTGCCGGTCGCGCGCGGCCAGCGCCAGGTGCTCGCGGTCGACGGTCATCCGGTAGCCGTGGGCGCCGGTGAGTGAGCAGGCGATGGCGCCCGCGGCGTGCGCGGCGCGGTGGTCGGGGTGGCCGTAGATGCCGGCGTCGTCGTCGTGCAGGACGGTGCCCGCGCCCTCGGCGTCGACGATCTCGGCGACGGCGCGGCCGAGCGCAACCGGGTCGGCACCGGCGAGTGCCTGCGGGTGGCGCAGGCCCTCGCCACCGGGCAGGCCGGAGTCGCGGTGCCCGAGCAGCACCAGCCGGTGCACGCCGAGCAGCGCTGCGGCGTCGGCGAGCTCGCGGCGGCGGCGGTCGGGGACGGTCTCGCCGGGCTCCAGCGGGAGCCGGGAGCCACCGAGGTCACCGCCGGTGGCCATGACGAGCACGACGCGGGCGCCGGCGTCGGCGAGACGGCGCAGGGTCAGGCCGGTGAAGATCGACTCGTCGTCGGGGTGGGCGTGGAGGGCCAGGACGGTCTGGCCGGAGAGGGTGTGCACCTGGTGATCGCTTCGCGTGCGGGGCCGGGGTGGCCGGTACGGACGTCGGTCCGGAGCGGGTCGGTACCCGGGCGGCGGGAGCGGTCCACGGACGGTGAGCCGGGACGGCGGTGTCAGCCGCGCGGGGACGGACCCCGACGACAGCGACACGCGGCGGCACGCACGGGGCGCGCGGCGGCGGTGGCGGTCGTCGGGTCGATCACGCGGGAGATGATGGCAGGGCCGCCGTCGCGGGTCCACACCGGGTCCCGCGACGGCGCTCACAGCGCTCGATCAGCCCTCGATCAGCCCTCGATCGGCGCTGGTCAGACCGTGCTCTTCGGCATGATCAGCCAGAGCGCCAGGTAGATGACGAACTGCGGGCCGGGCAGCAGGCAGGACAACACGAACAGGAACCGCACGGTGTTGCGGCCCAACCCGAAGCGGTCGGCCAGCACGGCGCACACCCCGGCGATCACCTTCCCGTTGCGGGGACGGACGAGGCGCTGGGACACGGGCATGTTCACGGGTGCTCCTTGGTGGTGCGGATCGGACCTCCCCCACCTTGGCACCACCGGGCCCCGGCGCGCTCGGGGAACACCCCGACGGTGACCCCGAACGCACCCGGAGACCCCGCAGGCGGCGCTACAGGACAGCGCTACAGGACGACGAGGTCGCGGGCGGTGGTGTTGAGCCGCTCCACGCCGTCGGCGGTGACGACAACGATGTCCTCGATCCGGGCGCCCCACCTGCCGGCCTGGTAGATGCCGGGCTCGACGGAGAAGGTCATGCCCTCGGCGAGGACGAGGTCGTTGCCGTCGACGATGTAGGGCTCCTCGTGCACGTCGAGCCCGATGCCGTGCCCGGTGCGGTGGATGAAGTGCTCACCGTGCCCGGCGGCGGCGATGTGCTCGCGGGCGGCGCGGTCGATGTCGGCCGCGGTGGCGCCGGGCCGGACCGCGGCGACGGCGCGCTCCTGGGCCTCCTGCAGCACCGCGTAGGTCTCCTTGACCTCCGCGCCGGGCTCGCCGCCGACGGCGTAGGTGCGGGTGCAGTCGGAGTTGTAGCCGCCGGGGAGCGGACCACCGATGTCGATGACGACGACGTCGCCGGGCTCGATCACGCGGTCGGAGACGTCGTGGTGCGGGCTGGCGCCGTTGGGTCCGGAGCCGACGATGACGAACGCGGCCTCGGTGTGGCCCTCGGCGACGATCGCGGCGGAGATGTCCGCGCCGACCTCGGCCTCGGTGCGGCCGGGGCGCAGGAACTCGCCCATCCGCCGGTGCACCCGGTCGATGGCGGCGCCGGCCTCGCGCAGGCGGTCGATCTCGGCCGGGTCCTTGCGCATGCGCAGCTCGCGCAGCACGGTGCCGCCGAGGTACTGCGGGACGTCGGGGAAGGCGTGACGCAGGCCGAGGACGTGGCGGGCGGGCATGTCGTCGTCGACCGACATCCGGGTTGGGCCGCCGGCGAGGTCACTGACCAGCAGGTACGGGTCCTCCCCGTCGGTCCAGGTGACCAGGTCGATGCCGAGGGCCTCCAGCGGCACACCGGCGAACCCCGGCGCCTCCAGCGACGGGACGACGAGCGCGGGCGGCGCCCGGTGCCCGGCGGCCGGGACGATCAGACAGGTGAGGCGCTCGTGCGAGGACCCGTCGAACCCGGTCAGGTAGCGCAGGTCGGTTCCCGGGGTCAGGAACAGCACGTCGGAGCCCTGCTCGGCGGCGTGCTCGCCGGCACGGCGCAGCCGGTCGGCGAACAGCTCGGTGGGGACGGCATCGGTCATGACCGTGAGCGTAGGCGGGCACGGGGGGTACACGACCGCCACCCGGAGCACCGCGGCGTGGGCCGGGCGGCGGCCGGCGCGCGGCCGGACGCGCTGCGTGACCGGACGCCTGCGGAGCCGGTCGGCGGGTCAGTCGGTGTCGAGGGCGGTGGGGTGCGCCGTGACGGTCCCGGCGAGCTCGACGAGCTTGACGTTCAGGTCCTGGGAGGTGCGGCGGAGCACGTCGAAGGCCTCGTCGGCGGTGAGTCCGCGGCGCGCCATCAGGATGCCCTTGGCCTGGCCGATCACGTCGCGCGAGACGATGGCCTGGCGCAGCTGGGTCTCCTGGAGCGCGGAGCTGGACACGGCGACGCAGGTGGCCAGGGCCAGCGACGCGTGCGTGGCGAGCAGCATGAGGCGGTCGCGGTCCTCGGGGGTGAACGCGTGCCGCTCGGTGGCGTAGACGTTGAGCGCGCCGGGCAGCCGCGGCGGCTCGGCGTTGGGGATGAGCGAGACCGCCAGCACCGAGTGGTAGCCGTGCCCGACGGCGGCACGGGCGAAGTCGGGCCAGCGGGGCTCGGCGGTGAGGTCGTCGGAGAAGGCCAGCGCGGGGCCGTCCGCGCGGGCGGCCTCGACACAGGGTCCGAGGCCACTGGCGTACTGGGCCTCGTCGATCGACGAGGCGGCGGGGTCGGTCTCGACGGGGGTGTGGAAGCGGCCGTCCTCGTCGCGGAGGGTGACGCTGACCATGTCCGCGCCGGGCACGACCCGGCGGACCGCCGCGACGATCCGGGCGAGGACGTCGGCGACCGAGCCGGAGGCGAGCAGGGCGGTGGTGAGGGCGGTGAACTCGCGGGCGAGCGGACCGGTCTCGGCGAGGGCGGCCTCGGCGGGCCCGCCGCGCTGCTCGGCGGCCACGAAGAGGGCGCGCTCGACGCTCCAGTCCTCGTCTCCCGCGGCGGCCGCCGCAGGTCCGCTGCTCGTAGTGGTTCCGCTGTTCTCCACGAGCACATTCTGCACGGTCCGGCCGGGTCCGACGCCCACCCGGGTACGGCGACGGTGCCAGACTCTCGGCATGAGTGAGCGCCCGCTGATGCTGCTGGACTCCGCGAGCATGTACTTCCGTGCCTACTTCGGCGTCCCGGAGAGCGTCACCGCCCCGGACGGGACGCCGGTGAACGCCGTCCGCGGGTTCACCGACATGATCGCGCGGCTGGTCACCGAGCACCGCCCGGCGCGGCTGGTGGCCTGCCTGGACCTGGACTGGCGGCCGGCGTTCCGGGTGTCGGCGCTGCCGTCGTACAAGGCGCACCGGGTGGAGGCGGGCCGGGCCGGGGACGAGGTCCCGGCCGGGGTGCCCGAGGAGGTGCCGGACACGCTCGCCCCGCAGGTGCCGCTGATCATGGAGGTCCTGGCGGCGGCCGGGATCGCGACCGGCGGGGCCGCGGGCTGCGAGGCCGACGACGTGATCGGGACCCTGGCCCACCGCGAGGCCGTCGACCCGGTGCTGGGGGTGTCCGGGGACCGGGACCTCATGCAGATCGTGCGCGACGCCCCGCCGGTGCGGCTGCTCTACATCGGCCGCGGGCTGAACAAGGCCGAGAACCTGGGCCCGGACGACGTCGCGGCGAAGTTCGGGGTGCCGCGGGAGCGGGCCGGTGCCGCCTACGCGGAGATGGCGATGCTGCGCGGGGACCCCTCCGACGGGCTGCCCGGCGTGCCCGGGGTCGGCGCGAAGACCGCGGCGACGCTGGTGGGCCGGTTCGGTTCGTGGGCGGAGCTGCTGGCCGCCGTCGGCGACGGCGACCCCCGGATCGGCGCCGGGCCGCGGGCGAAGCTGGCCGCGGCGCGGGACTACCTCGACGTCGTCGAGCCGGTGGTGCGGGTGCGGACCGACGCCGAGGTGGACCTCAGCCGCGACGACGCGCTCCCGGTGGCGTTCGCCGACCCAGACCGGCTCGACGAGCTGGCGGTGCGGTGGGGTCTGGAGTCCTCGGTGGGGCGGCTGCGCAAGGCCCTCGACGCGGCGGCGGCGTCGTGACCCGCCACGACCAGGACGACCACGACCACTGCCTGCCGGTCCCGCCGTCGTCGGCGTACGACGAGGCGGTGGCCCGGGAGACCGCGGTACGCGCGGCGGCGGCCGAGCCGATCACCTCCCCGTACGATGGCGCCCCCGCCGCGGTGCGCGACGCGGTGGCGTCCGCGGTCGACGGGCTGCGGGACGAGCTGCTGGCGCTGTCGCACGACCTGCACGCCCACCCCGAGACCGCGTTCTCCGAGCACCGCTCCGTCGCCGCGGTGGCCGCGCTGCTGGCCGGGCACGGGATCGACGCGGCCGTCGGGGTGCACGGGCTGGACACGGCGCTGCGGGCGCCCCTCGGCTCCGGAGAGGGCCCGACGGTAGCGGTGCTCGCCGAGTACGACGCGCTGCCCGGCATCGGGCACGCCTGCGGGCACAACGTGATCTGCGCGGCCGCGGTGGGGGCGTTCCTGGCGCTCGCGCGGGTGCTCGCGGCGCACCCGGTGGGCGGCACCGTGGTGCTGCTCGGCACACCCGCCGAGGAGGGCGGCGGCGGGAAGGAGACGATGGCCCGCGACGGCGCCTTCGACGGCGTCGACGCCGCGGTGATGCTGCACCCGTTCGCCCACGACATCGCCGACCACCCGTTCCTGGGGCGCCGGCAGCTCGAGGTGACCTACCACGGGGTGGCCGCGCACGCCTCGGCCCAGCCGCACCGCGGCCGCAACGCCCTGGACGCCGTCGTGATGGGGTACCAGGGGATCGCGATGCTGCGCCAGCACATCCCCGACGGGGACCGGGTGCACGGTGTCGTCGTCGACGGCGGGCAGGCACCCAATGTCGTCCCGGAGCGGGCGGCGGCGCGCTACTACCTGCGCTCGCAGCACCCGGAGACGCTGCGGGACCTGACCGCCCGGGTGGAGGCGATCGTGGTCGCGGCGGCGGCGATGACCGGCTGCGGTCACACCCTGGACTGGGACCCGCGCCCGCCGTACCTGCCGATCCGGCACAACCGGACCCTCGCCGCACGCTGGGCGGTGCACCAGGCCGGGCGGGGGCGGACGGTGTACCCGCGCGGGGTGGTGCCGGAGTCCGAGACCGGGTCGACCGACCTGGGCAACGTCTCGCTGCGGGTGCCCTCGATCCATCCGATGATCGCGATCGCCGAGCCGGGCACCGCGCTGCACACCACCGGGTTCGCCGAGGCCGCGGCGGGCGCGGCCGGGGACCGCGCGGTCCTCGACGGAGCCGCCGGGCTGGCGACCGTGGTGGCCGACCTGCTGCACGATGCGGCACTGCGCGAGGCGGTCGCGGCGGAGTTCGCCGAGGCCGGCGGCCCGGTGGACGTGCCCGCGTTCTTCGAGTGAGGTCGTTCTCCCCGGGTGGGACTCAGCCGCCGGTGCCGGGGTGGCGGTCGCGGGGCGGCGCGCGGGTGTGGATCTTCTCGCCCTGCGGGCCGAACAGGCTGAGCAGCTCGACGGCGCGGTCGCGGTCGGCCGAGCCGAACCAGTGCGGGACGTGGGTGTCGAACTCGGCGGCCTCCCCGGGGCCGAGCACGACGTCGTGCCCGCCCAGGACCAGGCGCAGCCTGCCGTCGAGGACGTAGAGCCACTCGTAGCCCTCGTGCACCCGCGGGTCGGGCTCGTCGCCGCGGAACGGGATGACCATCTTGAACGCCTGCAGCCCACCGGGCCGCTCGGTCAGCGGCACGACGGTCATCCCGTTGGCCCGGCGCGGCCGCAGCCGGACCCTCGGGTCGCCGACCGGTGGGGCGGCGACGAGCTCGTCGAGCGGCACCTGGTGGGCGGCCGCGATCGGCAGCAGCAACTCCAGGGTCGGGCGACGCCCGCCGGACTCGAGCCGTGACAGCGTGCTCACCGAGATGCCGGTGGCCTCCGACAGGTCGGCCAGGGTCATGCCGTGCGCGGTGCGCAGCCCGGCCAGCCGGGGGCCGACGCCGGCCAGGGTGTCCGCGATCGCCTCGTCCACCCGGATAGTTTGCCACTTCGGCAACGAGCTTTGCCAGCTCCGCGTCGTGGCGCGCACGCTGGTGCCATGACGCCCTCCCCCACGGACCCGTTCGGTGCCGCCTCCGAGCGCCGGGTCGCTGCGCTCGTCGGCGGCGACCCGCACGGGCTCACCGCCGGCACCGCTGCACCCCGCACACCCACTCCCTCTTCTGCACCCACACGAGGAGCCACCGTGACCGAGGACCGCTGGTCCGCGGCGTTCTGGGACGCCCACTACGCCACCCGCCCGCAGCTGTGGAGCGGCGACGCCAACGCCGCCCTCGTCGCCGAGGCCCCGGACCTGCCGCCCGGGCGGGCCCTCGACGTCGGCTGCGGGGAGGGCGGCGACGCGGTCTGGCTCGCCGCGCGGGGGTGGCGGGTGGACGCCGTCGACGTCTCCCCCGTCGCCCTGGAGCGGGCCCGGGCCGCCGTGGCGCGGGCCGGGGTCACCGACGCGGTCACCCTCACCGCGACCGACCTGCGCTCCGACCCGCCCGCCGCGGGCGTCTACGACCTGGTCACCGCCCAGTTCCTGCACCTGCCCCCGGACGTGCGCCGCCCGCTGTACGCCGCGCTCGCCGACGCCGTCGCGCCCGGCGGGACCCTGCTGCTGGTGCTGCACCACCCGAGCGACCTGGCCGCGGGGATCCCGCGCCCGCCCGAGCCGGAGATGTTCCCCGACGAGCACGAGCTCGCCGGGGCTCTCGACCCGGACCGGTGGGAGGTGCTGGTCGCCGACACCCGTCCGCGGCCGGTGACGCTGCCCGACGGGAGCACGGTGACCGGGCACGACGCGGTCGTGCGCGCCCGCCGCCGGGCTTGAGCGCCCCGTCCGTCCCGCCCCGGCCGCCGGGCCGGTGCCGCCGGGTCGGGTCGGGTCGGGTCGCCGGCGGGGCAGGAGCCGCCGGATCCGGGTCGCCCGCCGCGCTCAGAAGAACGTGCCACACCACGGGGCCGGGCCGGGCACCGCGAACAGCGCGTCCGCGCGGACCGCCGCTCCGGGGGTGCGCTCGCTCCAGCGCCCCGCCGCCACCAGCGACGACGGCGACCGGCCGCCGAGGAACGCAGCCGACAGCGCGTCGACGGTGCACTCCAGGTCCGGATCGGCGTCCGCGGCGGGCTCGGCGGCGCCGCCGGCGAGGCGCCAGGTGCCGCCGTCGCCGAGGAACGCGTCGTGCACCCGCAGCACGACCGGGTCGCCCGGCCCCCAGGTGCGGGCACTCAGCGCCGCGCCCGGGTCGAGCAGGCGCAGCCACAGGTCGTCGCCGTGCCCGGTGACCCGGTGGGCCCGGGAGTCGGTCAGCATCAGGTCGAGGTCCTCGTCGAGCGGGCGTACCCAGCCGATCACCGCACCGGCCAGGTCGAGACCGGTCAGGAACCGCCACAGCCCGGCCGTCGCGGCGGGCCCTGCGGACCAGAGCTGCTGCAGCCGGACCTCGTCCGTGGCCCCGGTGGCCAGGTCGCCCTCGGAGACACCCCACACCACGAACCCGTCGTCGACGCCGTCGGTGCCGGTGTGCACCGCCACGCCCTTGTACTCCCCGGCGGACGGGCCCGCGGGGCGCAGCGCCCGCCGCCACCAGCGCGCGGAGCGGGTCATCCCGCCCGGGCGATAGGCGGCGAGGCGTTCCTGCAGGTCGGGCAGCAGCGCGGTCGCCTCGTCGGGGTCGAGCATCCGCACCGTGCCCCCGGCCGGGGCCTCCTGGCGCCACGTGGCGCCCGTCGTGACGCGGACGTGGTCGCCGCGGGAGGCGACGCCGTAGCCGTAGCGGCCGTAGATGGTGGCCTCCGACGCGCGGAGCACGGCGGCGACGTCGCCGCGGTCGCGGGCCGCCCTCAGCTGGGCGCGCATGAGGGCGGTCAGCCGCCCGGCGCGGGTCCGGTCGGGTCGCACCCCCACGCCGCTGACCGCGGCCGCGGGGATCCGGGTCCCGCCGGGCAGGGTCAGCCGGGTCGGGAAGGAGTACGCGGAGCCGACGATCGCGCCGGAGGGGTCGGTGACGCCGAGCCAGTGCTCCTCGGCGGCCTGGCCGTGGGCCTCCCACGCGTCGTCGGTGATCGGGCCGTGGTGCAGGGCGCCCAGGAACAGGTCGAACGCACGCCGCCGGTCGGCGGGGTCGGTCAGGGTGCGGACCGTGTGCGGGGCGGCCGTCGGCGGGGCGGGGTGCGGGGCGAACGGGGCATCGGTGCTCACATCCGACGAGCCTCGCGCCCGCGCGCCCCGCGCGCCAGCCGATTAGCCGGCCGTCACCGCGGCCCGGTCAGACCCGCCCGACCTGGTAGTCGCCCTGGTCGCTGGTCACGACCACGGGGACCTCGACCTGCTCGCCGTCGACGACGGCCTGGCAGGTGAACCGTGTGCCGGCCGACACCTCGACGTCCTCCGGGCAGGCGATCGCACCGACCTGCAGGCCGTAGTCCCGGGTGAGGACCTGGGTGACCCCGGCCTGCAGCGCGGTGCGGTCGAGCCGGTCGCTGCCGAGCACGCCCGCCCAGAACAGCGCCCCGACGACGAGCGCGGCCACCACCACGGCGCCGATCCCGGCCAGGATCCACAACCGGGTCCTCGACGGGGAGCGGACCGCGTCCCGCGACACCCAGGGCTCGTCCTCGCCGGGTCCGGGGTTCTGCCACCCGCCCGCATCGGCCCCGCCGTCGGCGGGGACCGCCGCGGTGGACTGCGCGTCGGCCCAGGGCGACTCGGGTGAGGACGCCGGCACGGCGTCGGTGGGGGCTCCGGCGGCCCGGCGACGGGCGCGGCGCCCGGTCGGCACGGCCCACCCGCCGTCGGTGCCGGTATCGGTGCCGGTGCCCGCCTCGTCGCCCCACAGCGGCTCGGCGCGGGTCCGGTCCCCGGTGTCGCCGCCGGCGGCCGATCCGTCGTGGGCGGCCCAGCCGCCGGTGTCGCCGCTGTGACGCCCGCCGGCGGGCGGGACGGCGTCCCAGCCGCCGGTGCCCTGCACGGGCGCGCCGCCGGCGTCGTGGGTGGCGTCCCGGCGGGCCGTGGCCGGGTCCCAGCCCGCGTCGGTGCTGCCGTGGGTGGCCCAGCCGTCACGGTCGTCGCGCTCGGGGGACCAGGCTCCTGTGGTCTCGGGGTCCGCGCCCCACCCGCCGGGCGGTGGCGTGCCCCAGGCGGGGATCTCCCCGGTCCGCTCCGCGGCATCCTCGGGATGCCGGTCCGGTCCCTGCGGGTTGTTCATCGCCTACTCGTCCGCCCGTCTCTCTCGTCGTTCCTGCTGCCTGTGGCCGTGCTCGTGGCCGCTGTTCGTGGCCGTCCGTTCGTGCCGTACGCTGGTGCCGTGTGCCGGTGACCGCTACTGCATACCGGCCGCGACCACACCACGCCGGACGGCACCGGAGGCCCGGTGGGCCGCCTTCCCGACCGGGCTCGACCGCCCGGCGATCTGGTCGAGCAGGTCGAGGACCTGCCGGGTCCAGCGTACGAAGTCGCCCGCGGACAGCTCGTGCCCGTTCCGCTCGGCGGCCTCCAGGACCTGCGCCAGGGACTCCCCGCGGGCCCACCGGTGCATCGGCCAGGCGAAGGCCAGGTCGGGTGCCCGGGTGCGTTCGGCCTTGTGCCGGCGCTGGTCGGCGTCGAGCTCCTCCCACAGCCGCACGGTGCGCTCCAGCGCCTCGGACACCGGGCCGGGGGGCAGCCGCGGCATCGGGGCGTCGTCGCGGCGGGACTCGTAGACCAGCGCCGAGACGACCGCCGCCAGCTCCTCGGGTTCCAGGCCGTCCCACGCGCCGTGCCGCAGGCACTCGGCGGCCAGCAGGTCCGACTCGCCCCACAGCCGGGCCAGGATCCGGCCGTGCGGGGTGATCTCCTCCTCGCCGGGCTCGGTCTCCCCGGCCGGGACGAGGTAGCCGCGCTCGGCGAGCAGCGCCCGGATCCGGTCGAACGCCCGGGCCAGCGAGTGCGTCGTGGCCCGCACCTTCTGCCGCAGCGACTCGGTCTCCCGCTCCAGGCGGGCGTGCCGCTCGGCCCAGCGGGCGTGCGCCTCCCGGTCGTCGCAGCCGTGGCAGGGGTGCGCCCGCAGGGCCCGGCGCAGCGTCGACAGCTCCGGGTCGTCCTGCACCCCGGGCCGGCGACGACGCCCGACGGCGCGACCCTCCCCCAGCCGGGAGGCGCGCAACGAGGCGGCCAGGTCCCGGCGGACCTGCGGGGAGCGGTGCTCCACCCGCTTGGGCAGCTTGATCCGGCCCAGCACCTCCACCGCGTCCGGGAAGTCCGCGGCCGACAGCCGCCCCGCCCACCGGTCCTCGGTGCACACCAGCGGCCGGACCTCGGGGTCACGGCCCGCGGCCGACACCGCCCCGATCCCCGGGTCGAGCACCACGGCGATCCCGGCGCGCCTGCCCGAGGGCACCGCGATCACGTCGCCGGGGCGCAGCTCGCGCAGCGACTCCGTGGCCTCGTCCCGGGCGGCGACGGTGTTCTGGCGGCGCAGCGACTTCTCCCGGTCGGAGATGCGTCGGCGCAGGTCGGCGTACTCGGCGAAGTCGCCGAGGTGGCAGGTCATCGCCTCCCGGTAGCCCTCCAGGGCCTCGTTGTTGCGGTCGATCCGCCGGGCCAGCCCGACCACCGACCGGTCGGCCTGGAACTGCCCGAAGGAGCGTTCCAGCAGCTCGCGGGCGGCGTCGGTGCCGAGGCGCCCGACCAGGTTGACCGACATGTTGTAGACGGGCCGGAACGAGCTGCGCAGCGGGTAGGTGCGGGTGGAGGCCAGCCCGCCGACCTGCTCCGGGTCCATGCCGGGGGTCCAGAGCACGACGGCGTGGCCCTCGACGTCGATCCCGCGCCGCCCGGCACGCCCGGTGAGCTGGGTGTACTCGCCGGGGGTGAGGTCGACGTGGGCCTCGCCGTTGTACTTGACCAGCCGCTCCAGCACGACGGTGCGGGCGGGCATGTTGATGCCCAGCGCCAGGGTCTCGGTGGCGAACACGCAGCGCACCAGGCCGGCGACGAACAGCTCCTCGACGGTCTCCTTGAACGCCGGCAGCAGCCCGGCGTGGTGCGCGGCGACGCCGCGTTCCAGCGCCTCGCGCCACTCCCAGTACCCGAGCACCCCCAGGTCGGCCTGCGGCAGGTCACCGGTGTGCTTCTCGACGATCCGGCGGATCTCGTCGACCTCCTCGGGCACGGTCAGGCGCACCCCGGCCCGCACGCACTGCCCGACGGCGGCGTCGCAACCGGCCCGGGAGAAGACGAACGTGATCGCGGGCAGGAGCCCCTCGCGGTCGAGCCGGTCGATCACCTGCACCCGCGACGGCGGCCGGAACCCCCCGCGCGACGGCCCGCCCCCGCGCGGCCCCCTGCCGACGACGGCCGTGGAGTCGGTCTTCCCGCCCCGGGTGCGTCCGCGCTGCGGGCCGCCCCGCCCGCGCGGACCGCGATCGCCCGCCCGGTCCGCGGCGCGGGAGGTGGTGAAGTCCCGCCGCGCCATCTCTCGGGTGTAGCGGACCAGCTCCGGGTCGACGACGACCTCCCCGGGCCCGCCGGGGGTGCGTCGCTCGCCGAACATGTCGAACAGCCGGTTGCCGACCATCATGTGCTGCCACAGCGGCACCGGGCGGTGCTCGTCGACCACGACGCGGGTGTCGCCCCGGACCTCGACCAGCCAGTCGCCGAACTCCTCGGCGTTGCTGACCGTGGCCGAGAGACCCACCACCGCGACGTGCTCGGGCAGCTGGAGGATGACCTCCTCCCAGACCGCGCCGCGGAACCGGTCGGCCAGGTAGTGGATCTCGTCCATCACCACGTAGCCGAGGTGGTCCAGCCGCCGGTTCGCCGCCTTGTCCGAGTCGGCGTAGATCATGTTGCGGAGCACCTCGGTGGTCATCACGACCACCTGGGCGTCGCCGTTCACCGCGGTGTCGCCGGTGAGCAGGCCGACCGCGTCCGCGCCGTAGCGGGCGACCAGGTCGGCGTACTTCTGGTTCGACAGCGCCTTGATCGGCGTGGTGTAGAAGCACTTGCGGCCCTCGGACAGGGCCAGGTGCACGGCGAACTCGCCCGCGACGGTCTTCCCGGCGCCGGTGGGCGCACACAGCAGGACACCGTGGCCGTCCTCCAGTGCCTCGCACGCCTCGCGCTGGAACGGGTCCAGGTCGAAGGGCATCAGACCGGTGAACTCGGCCAGCCGCGGGTAGGCGGCGCGGGCCTTCGCCGCCGCGTACGCGGCGGCCGGGTCGGCGGAACCATTCACCGCCCCAGGCTGTCACACGGCACCGACACCCTGCTCCGTCACAGGGTGAGCCGGGCCACGTGTGACCGCCGGCCTACTCCGGCCGGGCGAACTCCGCCTCGACGATGTCGGGGTTGATCTCGGTGCCGTGGTGCTCGCCACGGCAGATGGCGGCCATCAGGCCGTCCTTCTCGATGTCGAACACGTGCAGCGGCAGGCCGTGGTCGCGGGCCAGGATGAACGCGGTCTGGTCCATCACGGCCAGCCGGCGCGACAGCACCTCGTCGTAGGGCAGGCGCTCGTAGCGGCGGGCGTCGGGGTTGGTGCGCGGGTCGGTGTCGTAGACGCCGTCGACGCCGTGCTTGGCCACCAGCAGGGCGTCCGCGCCGATCTCCAGGGCGCGCTGCACGCTCGGGTAGTCGGTGGTGATGAACGGCTGCCCGTTGCCGCCGGAGAAGATCAGGATCGCGTCCTTCTCCAGGTGCCGCTTGGCGCGCAGCCGCAGGAACGGCTCGGCGACGGCGTTGATCGGGATCGCGGTCATGACGCGGACGTTCTCCTCGCCGCCGGCGGACAGCTTGCCGCGCAGCAGGAGGCCGTTGATCACGGTGCCGAGCATGCCGATGTTGTCGGCCTCGACGCGGTCGATCCCCCAGGTCTCGGACCGGTTGCCGCGGAACACGTTCCCGCCGCCGACGACGACCGCGACCTGCACCCCGAGCGCGCGCATCTGCCGGATCTGGTCGGCGAGGTGGGCGAGGGCCTGCGCGGAGAACCCGAAGCCGTCGGCACCGGCCATCGCCTGTCCGCTGAGCTTGATGACCACCCGGTTGTACTTCATCTGTCCCGACCCGCTCCTCAGTGCCGCCCGACCCGATCCGGGGAGCCAGCCTACGGAGCCGTGCCGGACCGGGCCGCGGGGGGATCTGCGGCGCCGCCCGGTCAGGTGATGTCGTCGTAGCGGGGCGGCTCGGGTGCGGTCCCGTTCGCCCCGGCACCGGGGCGGCCGTTCGCCGCGCCCGTGGCGCCACCGGTCGGGGGAACGACAGGCGTCGGGGTGGCGGACACCGGAGCGGACACCGGGGCGGGCGGCTCGATCCGGGACGGGCCCTCGATCGGCGACGGCGTGGTGTCCAGCGGCGACGGCTCGTCCGGGTCCAGGGAGTCCCAGCCCTCGGCGGCCCGCCGGCGGGCCCGGCGGCGGTCGGTGATCCGGCAGACCTGGATGGCCGCCTCGAACAGCAGGGTCAGCGCGAACGCCAGCGCCAGCATCGAGATGGGGTCCTGGCCGGGTGTGGCGATCGCGGCGAAGCAGAACAGTCCGAAGATCAGCCCACGCCGGGAGCGGCGCAGCAGGTCGTAGGACACGACCCCGGCCGCGTTGAGCGCGACGACCAGCAGCGGGATCAGGAAGCTGACCCCGAAGATGACGATCAGGTTGACGACCAGGGAGAAGTACGACGTGCCGGTCAGCGCCGTCGTCTGGATCTCGCTACCGATGGTGAGCAGGAAGCCGAGCGCCTGCGGGATGATCAGGTAGGCCAGCACCGCGCCGGCGACGAACAGCACCGCGGCGACCGAGACGAAGCTCAGCGCGTAGCGGCGCTCCTTCTTCAGCAGGCCAGGGGTGATGAACCCCCACAGCTGGTAGAGCCAGATCGGACAGGCCAGGATCACCCCGGCCGTCGCCCCGACCTTCAGGCGCAGCATGAACTGGTCGAACGGGGTGGTGCCGAGCAGGGTGCAGACGTTCGGGTCCGCCGTCAGCGACGCGCGCGCCGAGGGCGGCAGGGAGCAGTAGGGCTCCTTGAGCAGCTCCCCCAGGCTGGGGAAGCCGAAGAACGAGACCTCGAACCAGATGTAGCCGAACACCGTCGTCACCACGATCGCGGCGAGCGAGATGCCGAGCCGGTTGCGCAGCTCGTAGAGGTGCTCGATCAGGGTCATGGTCCCGTCGGGGTTGAGCCTGCGCTTCCGACGGAACGGTGCCTTCACGGGAGGAGGTGCCTCAGGCGGCCGGGCCGGCGGGCCGGTCGGTGGCCTGCGCGGGTGCCTGCGGCTGCTGCGGGGCCTGCTGCTGCGACGCCTGCTGCGGGGCCGGGGCGGTCTGCTGCGGCGCCGGGGCGGCCGCGGGCAGCTCCTGGGCGGGCTTGGGCTCCTCGCCCTGGCGGGTGCGGGCGTCGTCGTCCTTGAGGCCCTTCATCTCGCCCTTGAACACGCGGGCGGACTGGCCGACCGAACGCGCCATCTCGGGCAGCTTCTTCGCGCCGAACAGCAGGAGCAGAACGGCGATGATGATCAGCCACTCGTAGCCACCGGGCATGGGTCCACCTCGCGTCGATCGGGCCGGGTCAGGACCGAGTGTAGACACGGGCGAATCGGTCGCCCGGTCCCCCCGTCGTCGGACGTGGCCACGGTCACTCGGTGTTCATCCCGTCGTCGTCATCCTGTCGCATTCACGCGTCGGTGCCCGGCGGGGTGACCCCGGGTGACGCGTCGGCGGTCCGCAGGGCCTCGCGGGCCCGGTCGCGCACCGCCGTGGCCAGCTCGGGCGGTTCGAGGATGCGGGCCGCGCCGCCGAGGCCGAGCACGAGACGGACCAGCCAGTCGTCGTCGGCGAAGCGGAGCAGCACCCGCAGCCGGTCGTCGCCGCCCGCCGGTGGGGGCACCGGGTCCGGCGCGCCGGGCGGCGGGTCGCCCTCGACCAGCTCGCCGGCGGCGGTGCGCACCTCGTCGACCGGGTAGTACTCGGCGACCCAGTGGGCGTCCGGTTCGAGCTCCAGGACCGCGTACCGGTGCTCGGCACGCGGGCTGAACAGCCCGTGCGAGACGTCGACGGGCCGTGCCTCGGGGTGCGCGCGGGCCGGTTCGTCGAGCTCCTCGGCCTGCTCGACCCGGTCCAGGCGGAACATCCGCACGTCCTCGGCCCGGCGGCACCACGCCTCCAGGTAGCCGCGCCCGCCGCTGACGACCAGCCGCATCGGGTCGACGTCGCGGCCCGCGGTGAAGTAGACGATGCGCAGCGCGCGCCCGCGGTCCAGGGCCCGGCGCACGACGGCGGTGGTGTCGCGCTCGCCGATCCCGGACTCGACGGTGACCAGGCCGCCCGGACCGGCCGCCTCCCCCACCGCGGCCTCGACCTTGGCGATGGCCCGCCCGACGGCGTCGGAGTCGACCACCCCGGCGGTCTGGTGCAGCATGCGCAGCGCCACGAGCAACGCGGTCGCCTCGGTCGTGGTCAGGCGCAGCGGCCGGGTCAGCCCGGCGTCGAAGACGACGTCGACGGTGTCCCCGGCGAAGGACAGGTCGACCAGGTCACCCGGCCCGTAGCCGGGCAGGCCGCACATCCACAGCAGCTCCAGGTCCTTGCGCAGCTGTCGCTCGTCGACGCCGAAGTCCTCGGCGGCCTCGGCGACCGGCACCCCTGGGTGCGCGCGCAGGTAGGGCACCAGCGACAACAGCCGGGGCAGGCGCTGGGCGACGCCCTGACGGCTCACGTGCGGGCCCCCCGGGCTGCGGCGCCGAGCGCGGCCTCCCACAGCTCGCGGACCGCGTGGGCCAGCTCCGGCGGGTCGAGGACGGCGACGTCCGGGCCGTGCCCGGCCAGCCAGCGCGCGACGGTGCCCCGGTCACGCAGGTCCAGCTCGATCTCCACGCCCGGTCGGCCCGCGTGCTCGCGCGGCCCGCGCTCGCGGCCGGTGCGGCGCAGCCCGGCCGCGCGTCCCGCCGCCACCCAGACCCGCGCGGTGCCCGACACCGGCTGCGGGCCCGCCGAGGCGCGCACCAGCGCCCGCAGGTCGACGCCGTCGGGCACGGTGACCGCTCCCTCCGGCCCGACCGCCCGGACCGGGCCCTCGACGCGGGAGAGCCGGAAGCAGCGCACGTCGTCGCGGTCCCGGTCGTGGCCCACCAGGTACCAGCGGCCCCGGAACGACACCACACCCCAGGGCTCGACGGTGCGCCGCACCAGCTCCCCGGCGGGGCCCCCGCGGCGGTGGTCGAAGGTGACGACGCGGCCGGTGCGCACCGCGCCCAACAGCGGCGCGAGCGCCGGCTCGCCCGCGGCGGCACCGGGGCGGATCGCCGCGGCCGGGGTCTCGGCGACCTCGACGCCGGCGGCGCGCAGCTTCACCAGCGCGCCGTGCGCGGCCCCGGCCAGCTCGGGGGAGTCCCAGAGGTTCCCGGCCAGCGCGACGACGGTCGCCTCGTCCGGGTCGAGGTGGATCTCGCCGAGCTCGTAGTCGGCCCGGGCGATCCGGTAGCCCTCGACCGTGTCGAACACCGAGTTGTGACCGGTCTCCAGGGGCACGCCCAGCTCGCGCAGCTCGGCCTTGTCCCGCTCGAACATCCGGAAGAACGCCTCGTCGCCGGCGCCGTCGGCGTAGCCGGGGACGATGGACCGGATCCGTTCCGCGGACAGGTACTGGCGCGTCGACATCAGGCAGAGCACCAGGTTGACTAGTCGCTCGGCGCGGGCGGAGGACACGACGGGCATCGTAGCCAGGCCGGACGGGGCGGATCGGGCGCCCCGGGCCGCGGGCACCCGGGACCGCGCCGGGTACCGGTCACCGCTGACCGGTGTCTCATCCTGCGACAGGGTCGTTGACGACGGCCCGCGCACGGCAAAGGCTCGTCCCCGGGTGCGGCGCCGCGGCCGTACCGGCACGTGGAGGTGGCGCATGTCCGGCGAGCAGGAGACCTACAACCCGTGGACCGTGGTGAACCTGGTGTTCCACCACCTGGCCGACCAGGGCCTGCGCCCGGTGCTCGGGGAGACCGGGGACCCGGCCGCGGCCGCGACCGGGCTGCTGCGGTCCATGGGGATCGCACCGGCACCGGAGAAGGCGGGTCCGGCCGACCCGGAGGTCCAGGACGAGCTGGCCGAGCTGCGGCGCCGGATCATGCCCGGGATCGAGTGACCGCGCGCCGGTGATCTAGTTTGCGCTCCGCACGGACGGACCGGTCCGCGGGGAGGGGCGCCGATGGAGCAGCAGACCGAGCGCGCGATCGTGCAGCGGCAGCTCGAGGAGCTGCACGCGGCGATCGGGGGCCCCGGTGGGGTGCCCGACGGGCGGGTCGTCGCCTACTACCCGCCGGCGATGGCCGAGCGGTCGCACCTGTTCGGGCTGGCCGCCACCGACATCGAGGGCACCCAGTGGGAGGTCGGCGACGCCGGGGTCCGCTTCCCGCTGCACTCCATCTCGAAGGTGTTCACCTACGGCCTGGCGCTGGAGGACAACGGCCGCGAGGAGGTCCTGCTACGGGTCGGGGTCGAGCCGTCCGGGGACCCGTTCAACTCGATCAGCTTCGACGAGGTCAACCACCGCCCGTTCAACCCGATGATCAACGCGGGGGCGCTGGTCGCGGTGAACCTGGTGCACGGCGCGACGCGGGAGGAGAAGGTCGAGCGGCTGCTGACCCGGCTGCGGATCTACGCGGGCAACCCCGACCTGGCCGTCGACGAGGACGTCCTCGCCGAGCAGCTGGTCTCCAACGACCGCAACGTCGCGCTGTCCTACCTGATGCGCAGCCTGGGGATGCTGCACGGCAACATCGAGGACAACCTCTACGTTTACCTGGCGGCCTGCTCGGTCACGGTCACCGCGAGCGAGCTGTCGACGATGGCGGCGACCCTGGCCCGGGGCGGGGCGAACCCGTTCACCGGGGTGCCCGCGCTGCCCCGCACCTACACCCGGGACGTGCTGAGCGTGATGAGCATGTGCGGCATGTACGACGCCGCCGGACAGTGGGCCTACGAGGTCGGCATCCCGGCCAAGTCCAGCGTCTCCGGGGCGATCCTGGCGGCGATCCCGGACGCGATCGGGGTCGGTGTCTACTCACCCGGGCTGGACCGGCACGGCAACTCGGTCCGCGGGGTCGCGGTGTGCCGGGAGCTGTCCGACCGGTTCGGGCTGCACGTGTTCGCCGACCCGTCGGAGTCGCGGCTGGGCCGGATCGTGCGCCCGGGCCGGCGCGAGGAGACCACCGAGATGTACCCCTCCGGCGACGGCTGGCTGCCCGACGGGATCGGCGAGGCGCCCTGACCGGGGCGCGGGCCGTCGCCCCGGCGAACGGAAACCGTGGGGGCGATCCCGGCGGGGGCCTTCCGGGAGTGGCGGGTCCGCCGTGCCGACCGCATGTGGCACGGCCACGCCCTCGGCCCCTACGCGGGCGGGTCGTCCTCCGGCGAGTCGTGGGCCGCGACGGAGGACGAGGAGGACCTCGGCGCGGCAGGCCCGAACGACCGTCGGTGGGCCCCCTGGTCCACCCGGCGCGACAGCTGAGCCCGCGGCCGGGCCCGTCGCCGTCGGTACGGTGCGCCCGGACACCCCCGACGAAAGGGACACCGATGGTCGCCCAGGCCGAGCGTGAACTGGTCCAGCAGCAGTTCGAGGAGCTCCGCAGCACCTGCACCGCGGGGAGCGGCATCCTGCTGCCCGGCGAGGAGGTCGTCAGCTACTACCCGCCGGAGATGGAGGCCCGGGCCGAGGAGTTCGGCCTGGCCGGCACGAACGTCGACGGCACGCAGTGGCAGGTCGGCGACTGCGAGGTCCGCTTCCCACTGCACTCGATCTCGAAGGTCTTCACCTACGGGCTCGCGCTGGAGGACAACGGCCTGGCCGAGACGCTGCGCCGGATCGGCGTGGAGCCCTCCGGGGACCCGTTCAACTCCATCACCTTCGACCAGGTGCACCACCGCCCGTTCAACCCGATGATCAACGCCGGGGCGCTGGTCGCGGCGAACATGGTGCAGGGAGCGACGAAGGAGGAGCGGGCCGGGCGGCTGCTGGAGCGCAACCGCGTCTACACCGGCAACCCGTCGCTGGAGATCGACCAGGACGTCCTCGACGAGCAGCTCGTCTCCAACGACCGCAACCTCGGGCTCAGCTACCTCATGCGGAGCCTGGGGATGCTGCACGGCGACATCGACGACACCCTCTACGTCTACCTCGCCGCCTGCTCGATCACGGTCACCGCGCCGGAGCTGTCGGTGATGGGCGCGACGCTCGCGCACGGCGGGGTCAACCCGCTGACCGGTGAGCGGGCGCTGTCCCGCGAGCACCTGCGCACGGTGATCAGCGTGATGAGCATGTGCGGCATGTACGACGCCGCGGGTGAGTGGGCGCACGACGTCGGCATCCCGGCCAAGAGCGGGGTGTCCGGCGGGATCATGGGTGTACTGCCGCGCTGGTTCGGGCTCGGCGTGTACTCCCCCGGCCTGGACAGGCACGGCAACTCGGTGCGCGGGGTCGCGGTCTACCGGGAGCTGTCGTCGCGGTTCGGGCTGCACGTGTTCGCCGACCCGCAGGAGTCGCGGTTCGGCCGGATCGCCCAGCCGGACTGAGCCGTGGCCCCGGGGCGGGTGCACTCCCACCCCGGGGGCGGCGGTCAGAGCGAGGCGATCAGGCGGTCCACCCGCTCGTCGACGGCGCGGAACGGGTCCTTGCACAGCACGGTGCGCTGGGCCTGGTCGTTCAGCTTCAGGTGCACCCAGTCGACGGTGAAGTCCCGCCCGGCGGCCTGGGCCGCGGCGATGAAGTCACCGCGCAGCTTCGCCCGGGTCGACTGCGGCGGGGTGTCCTTCGCGGCCTCGATCTCGCCGTCGTCGGTGACCCGGTCGACCAGCGCCTTGCGCTGCAGCATGTCGAACAGGCCGCGGCGGACGTCGTGGTAGGCCAGGTCGAGCTGGGCGACCCGGGCGCTGGACAGGTCCAGATCGTGCTTGGCCCGGTAGCGCTCCACCAGCCGGTGCTTGATCGCCCAGTCGATCTCGCGGTCGATCTTCGACAGGTCCTGGGACTCGATGGCGTCCAGCGTGCGCCCCCACAGCTCGACGACGCGCGCCATCGCCGGGTCCGGGTGCCCGGTCGCCTCCAGGTACTCGACGGCGCGGGCGTGGTACTCGCGCTGGATGTCCAGCGCCGAGGCCTCCCGGCCACCGGCCATCCGCACCGGGCGGCGCCCGGTGAGGTCGTGGCTGATCTCGCGGATCGCGCGGATCGGGTTGTCCAGGGTGAAGTCCCGGAACTGGACGCCGGCCTCGATCATCTCCAGCACCAGGGTGGCCGACCCGACCTTGAGCAGGGTCGTCACCTCGGACATGTTCGAGTCCCCGACGATCACGTGCAGCCGCCGGTAGCGCTCGGCGTCGGCGTGCGGCTCGTCGCGGGTGTTGATGATCGGCCGGGACCGGGTCGTCGCGGAGGAGACGCCCTCCCAGATGTGCTCGGCGCGCTGGGACAGGCAGTAGACCGCGCCGCGCGGGGTCTGCAGGACCTTCCCGGCACCGCAGATGAGCTGGCGGGTGACCAGGAACGGCAGGAGCACGTCGGCGATCCGGGAGAACTCGCCCTGCCGCGCGACGAGGTAGTTCTCGTGGCAGCCGTAGGAGTTGCCCGCGGAGTCGGTGTTGTTCTTGAACAGGTAGATGTCGCCGCCGATGCCCTCGTCGACCAGCCGTCGTTCCGCGTCGACGAGGAGGTCCTCGAGGATCCGTTCACCGGCCTTGTCGTGGGACACCAGCTGGGTCAGGGAGTCGCATTCCGCCGTGGCGTACTCGGGGTGCGACCCGACGTCGAGGTAGAGACGGGCACCGTTGCGGAGGAAGACGTTGGAGGACCGGCCCCACGACACCACCCGACGGAAGAGGTAGCGCGCCACCTCGTCCGGGGACAGCCGGCGCTGCCCGTGGAAGGTGCACGTGACACCGAACTCCGTCTCGACCCCGAAGATCCGACGCTGCATGCCGTTCAGGGTAGGCGCCCGACCCCCTCTACTGTCACGACTGTGAGTGGATGGTTCGAACGCGTCGCCCGCAGGTCCCGTCGACTGGACCGCGGGGCGGACTCGGTGTCCCGGGCCGACCGGGCGGTCACCGAGTTCATCTCGAGCCGTCCACCGAGCCGGGTGGACACCTCGCTGCGGCGGCTGACCCGCACCGCCGACCACAGCGTGCTGTGGTTCGCGATCGCCGCGGTGCTGTCGGTGCGCCGGGGAGCCGGGCGCAAGGCGGCGATGCGCGGGATCGCGTCCATCGCGCTGACCAGCTTCACCGCGAACGCGCTGCTCAAGCCGTTGTTGCCGCGCCGGCGCCCGGCCGCGGCCGAGCTGCCGGTCTACCGGACGGTGGCCGACCCGCCGTCGTCGTCGTCGTTCCCGTCGGGGCACGCCGCCTCGGCCGCGGCGTTCGCGACGGCGGTGGTGATGGAGAACCGCCGGGCCGCACCGGTCGTGGTGCCGCTGGCGGCGCTGGTGGGCTGGTCACGGGTGCACGTGGGGGTGCACTGGACCTCCGACGTGCTCGTCGGCGCGGCGATCGGCACCGGCGTGGCGAAGCTGACGAACCGCTGGTGGCCGGTGCGCCCCAGCGACGAGGCCCGCGCCCGCCCGATCGACACCGTGCCGGCGTTGCCGCAGGGCGAGGGCCTGGTCATCGTGTCGAACCCGTTCTCCGGGCCGCCCGACACCGACGTGTCCGAGGAGGTCCGGGAGCGGCTGCCCGCGGCGCACCACCTGGTGGTCGGGGACGGGGTGAAGGTCGAGGACATGCTGGAGGACGCGCTGGCCGAGCGCGGGCAGTGGGTGCGCGCCGTGGGTGTCGCGGGCGGGGACGGCACCGTCGCCACCGCCGCCGCGGTCGCGGACCGGCACGGGCTGCCGCTGGTCGTCGTGCCGGGCGGGACGTTGAACCACTTCGCGCGCGACGTCGGCGTCTACGACACCCAGGAGGCCGTCGACGCCGCCCAGGCCGGGGAGGCCGTCGCGGTCGACCTGGCGCTGGTCGAGGCCCACCCGGGCCGGCTCGACGACCCCGAGGACATCTCGGTCACCCGCACCCGCTACTTCATCAACACCGCCTCGATCGGCTCCTACCCGGAGCTGGTGCGGCTGCGGGAGCAGTGGCAGCCGCGTTACGGCAAGTGGCCGGCGTTCGCCGCGGCGCTGATCACTGTGCTGCAGCGCTCGGAGAAGATCAGCGTGAAGATCGAGGGCCGCTGGTACAAGGTGTGGTTCCTGTTCGTCGGGAACGGCCCGTACTACCCGCGCGGCGCGGTCCCGGCGTGGCGGCCGACGCTGGACTCGGGCCTGCTCGACGTGCGCTGGCTGCGTGCCGACGTGCGGTTCTCCCGGCTGCGGGTCGTGATCGCGCTGATCCTGGGCGCCCTGGGGCACAGCCGGGTCTACCACCAGCGGGAGGTGCCCAGCCTCGACGTCGAGCTGCTGGAGCCGAGCATGCTGGCCACCGACGGCGAGGTCGTCGAGGAGGCCGGGCGCTACACCTTCCGGCTCGCCGAGAAGCCGATCCCGGTCTACCGCCGCGACGAGGAGCGCTGGACCGGGCGGGACCGCCCGTTCCAGGGGTGAGACCCGTGCTGCTGCGCTCGGTCCGCCCGCTGCGGCCCGGCTGCGACGGCCTGGGCGATCCGGTCGACGTGCTCCTGGACGGGGGCCGGGTGCGCGCCGTGGGCGCCGGGCTCGACCCGGGCGGCGCCGAGGTCGTCGAGTGCGACGGGCGGGCGCTGCTGCCGGGGTTGTGGGACCACTACGTGCACATGGCCCAGTGGGCGCTGGCCCGCCGCAGGCTGGACGTGTCCGGCGCCCGCTCGGCCGCCGACGCCGTGGCGCTCGTCGCACGGCGGCTGGCGACCGCGCCACCGGCCGCCGGTGAGGTGCTGGTCGGGTTCGGGTTCCGCGACGCGCTGTGGCCCGACGAGGCGCACCGCTCGCTGCTCGACCCGGTCACCGGTGACACCCCCGTCGTGCTCGTGTCCGGGGACCTGCACCAGGGCTGGCTCAACGGCGCCGCGCTGGCCCGCTTCGGGCACGACGGGCACCCGACCGGCCGGATCCGGGAGTCGGAGTTCTTCGCCGTCGTCTCCCCCGCGCTCCAGGACGCGCCGACCGGGGCCCTCGACGGGTTCGTCGCCGACGCCGCGTCCGCGGCCTCGGCACGCGGGGTGGTCGGCGTCGTCGACTTCGAGGCGCCGTGGTCGCTGCCGGACTGGCGACGCCGGATCGCCGGCGGCACGACCGGGCTGCGGGTCGAGGCATCGGTGTGGCCCGACCGCCTCGACGACGCCCTGGCCACCGGGCTGCGCACCGGCGACGTCGTCGAGGGCACCGGCGGGCTGCTCACCGCGGGGCCGCTGAAGGTGATCACCGACGGGTCGCTCAACACCCGCACCGCCTACTGCTACGACCCCTACCCCGCACCGCCGGAGAACCCCCTGGAGCACCCGTGCGGGCTGCTGCTGGTGCCGCCGGACGAAGCTGCGCCCGCTGCTGGCCCGGGCGCACGCGGGCGGGCTCACCGCGGCCCTGCACGCCATCGGCGACCACGCCAACACCCTGGTCCTCGACGCGTTCGCCGCGACCGGGGCCCGCGGGCGGGTCGAGCACGCCCAGCTGCTGACCGGCGACGACGTCCCCCGCTTCGCGGGTCTCGGCCTGGTCGCGAGCGTGCAGCCCGAGCACGCCCTCGACGACCGCGACGTCGCCGACCGGCTCTGGGCGGGCCGCACCGACCGGGCGTTCGCGGTCGCGTCGCTGCACCGCGCCGGAGCCCGCCTCGCGCTCGGCTCGGACGCCCCGGTCGCGCCGCTGGACCCGTGGATTGCGCTCGCCGCGGCCGTGCACCGCACCGCCGACGACCGGGACCGCTGGCACCCCGAGCAGGAGATCGACCGGGCGACCGCGCTCGGCGCGTCGTTCGGGGTGGTCGACGGCGCGACCGCGGCGGTCACCGTCGGCGCCCGGGCCGACCTCGTGCTCACCGAGGCCGACCCCACCTCCTGCGCGCCGGCGGTGCTGCGCGCCATGCCGGTGGCCGGGACGCTGGTCGGGGGGCGCTGGACGCACCGCTCGGGGGTCTGAGGGTGCACCGACGGGTCGCAGGGCCGTCCGGGCCGGGGGTGCTGGAGGAGGTCGCGCTGCCGTCCGGAACGTTGACGGTGCTGCGCCCGGCCGACCCGGACGTCGTGGCGTTCGAGCCGGTGCCGGGGCCCGGTGCCAGCGAGGAGCTGCACCCGCCCCACTGGGCGCGGCTCTGGCCATCGGGCCGGGCGCTGGCGCACGCGGTCGACGATGCCGGTCCGGAGCGGCTCGCCGGGCGTCGGGTGCTGGAGCTGGGGTGCGGGCTGGGGCTGCCGTCGCTGGCCGCGGCCCGTGCCGGGGCCGGGACGGTGCTCGCCATCGACCGGTCGGCCGCCGCCGTCGCCTGGGTCGCGGCGGCGGCCCGCCGGTGCGGGCTGGCGGTGGGCACCGCGGCGGTCCCGTTCGACCGGGCGGGCGACGGCGGCGCGCGCTGGGACCTGGTGCTGGCCGCCGACGTGCTCTACGGCGTGGCCGCCGCCGACGCGCTCGCCGCGCTGCTGCCGCGGGTGACCGCCCCCGACGGGCAGGTGTGGCTCGCCGATCCGGGCCGTCCCGAGACGCCGCGCTGGCTCGCCGCGGCCCGGGAGGTCTGGACCGTCACGACCCGGCCGCTGCCCGACGGGGTGGACCTGCACGTCCTGCGCCGTCCCTGACCGTGCGGCGGGGGGTGTCGGGCGCTGCGGATGCCGTCGCACCGACCAGCTGCGATGATCAGCGGTGCGCCGCGCAACGACCTCCGGAAGGGGTTCCGCCATCCTCCGACTGCCTCGGGCCGCCGCCTTCGCCGGCCTGGCCGTGACGTTCGCCGTGGTCATGCTCGGGGCGACGATGCCGACCCCGATGTATGCGCTCTACCAGCGCGAGCTCGGGTTCTCCGCCACCGTCCAGACGGTGATCTTCGCCGTCTACGCGGTCGGGGTGCTCGCCGCGCTGCTGGTCACCGGACGGTGGTCGGACCAGCTGGGACGGCGGCCGATGCTGCTGGCGGGGGTGGCGCTGTCGCTCGCGTCGAGCCTGGTGTTCCTGGTGGCGGGCCCGGTGTGGGTGCTGCTGGTCGGACGGCTGCTGTCCGGCTTCTCCGCCGGCATCTTCGCCGGGGCGGCGACCGCCGCGGTCATCGAGGCCGCGCCGGAGTCCTGGCGGGAACGCGGGGCCGCGGTCGCGACCGTCGCGAACATCGGCGGGCTCGGGCTGGGCGCGGCGCTCGCCGGGGCGGCCGTGGAGTACCTGCCGGCGCCGCTGCACCTGTCCTTCGCGGTGCACGCCGTCGCCGTCGCGCTGTGCGGGCTGCTCGTGCTGGGCGCACCGGAGACCGTGACCGACCTGCCCGCGCGCCCGGTGCTGCGGCCCCAGCGCCCCGAGGTCCCGCCTGCGGTGCGCGCGGTGTTCGGGGTCGCCGCGACGGCCGGGGTCGCCGGGTTCGCGGTGCTGGGCCTGTTCACCGCGCTGTCCCCGCGGATCGTGTCCGAGCTGATCGGGAACCCGAGCCACGCCGTCGCCGGGGCGATGTCGCTGCTGCTGCTGGGCGCCTCGGTGCTCGCCCAGCTCGCGGTCCGCACCGCGCCGACCGGGCGGATCCTGCACCTGGGCTGTGTGCTGCTGGCGGCCGGGGCGGCGCTCGTCGCGGTGTCGGTGGCGCGGGGCTCGATGGTGGAGCTGGTCGTCGGCGCGGTGGTCGCGGGCGTCGGTCAGGGGATGACGTTCTCCAAGGGCCTGGCCGCGGTGAACGCGCGGGTGGAGGCCCACCAGCGGGCGGGGACGACGTCGTCGTACTTCGTGGTGCTCTACGTCGCGATCTCGCTGCCGGTGGTCGGGCTGGGGGCGGCGAGCCAGGCGTGGGGGCTGCGGACCGCGGGCATCGTGTTCTGTGTGGCGGTCGCGGTGCTCGCGCTGCTGGCGCTGGCGGCGCTGCTGGTGCTCGACCGTCGTGACCCCCGGAGCCCGAGGTGAGCCGTCACCGGTAGCCCGTCGTGTCGGCGGGCAGACCCGCGTCCTGAACCTCGGTGACGTAGCGCCAGGCGTCGGGGCGGGACCCGTCGACGTCGTCGACGCCGTAGACCCGGCCGAGCTCCCCCGAGGAGGTGGAGCGGCCGTTCCAGCGGTGCCGGTCGGGGTCGGCGGCCAGCGCGGCGATGCCACGGCCGACGAACCGCGGTGTCTCCGAGATCGCGAAGTGCGGCTGGGCCGCGCACGCGTCGCGCCAGGTGTCGGCGGTGACCCCGTAGTGCTCCAGCATGATCTCCGAGCGCAGCCAGCCCGGGGTGACCGCGACGGCCGTTCCGCCGTGCCCGCGCAGCTCGTGCGCCCAGGACCGGGCCAGCCGGATCGGTGCGATCTTGGCCAGGTCGTAGAAGACGTTGAGCCGGTAGTTCTCGGCGTTGTAGGCGTCGGTGCCGTCGGTGATCTCGACGACGAGCCCACCCGGGGTCCGGGAGAGCAGCCGCAGCGCGTGGTGGGCGGTGACGAGGTGGGTGTCGATCGCCAGGCGCAGGGTGCGCAGCCCGTTGTCCAGGTCGTGCTCCCAGACCGGGGTGTCCCACTCCACCATCATCTCGCCGCCCCAGATGTCGTTGACCAGCACGTCGAGCCGGCCGTGGTCGCGCTCGACGCGCGCCACCAGCGTGGCGACCGCCGCGGGGTCGAGGTGGTCGGTCGGCACCGCGATGCCGGTCCCGCCCGCGGCGGTGACCAGGTCGGCGGTGTCCTCGATCGTCTCCGGGCGGTCGTACTCGGACCGACGGTCGCGGGTGGTGCGCCCGGTGCAGTAGACGACCGCGCCCGCGGCGCCCAGCTCGACGGCGATGCCGCGGCCCGCGCCGCGGGTCGCGCCGGCCACCAGAGCGATGCGTCCGGTGAGGTCCATGGTCCTCCTTATGTAAACGAGTGTTCGTTCATATAAGCTGGCGTCATGCCCCGGCGCAAGCAGGTCCCCGACGCGGACGTCCTCGACCTCGCCCTCGGCGTCCTGCACACCGGCGGCGCCCAGGCGCTGACGTTCGCGGCGCTCGCCGAGGTCAGCGGTCTGGCCCCGGCCACCCTGGTGCAGCGCTTCGGCGGGAAGGCCGAGCTCCTGCACCGGGTGCTGATGCACGCCTGGGACCAGCTGGAGTGGCGGACCGCCGAGCTCGGCGAGGCCGCCGCGCCCGGGCCGGAGGGGGCCGTCGCCTTCCTGGTCGGGCTCTCCGCGCAGTACGGGGGCATCGACAGCTACGCCGACGCGCTGCTCGTGCTGCGCGAGGACCTGCTGGACCCCGAGTCCCGCCGACGCGGCCGCGAGTGGAAGGAGGCGCTGGCCCGGATACTGGACACCTGTCTGGAGGGCCCGCCGGGTGCGGGCGCGGTGCTGGCGACCTACTGGCAGGGCACGTTGCTGTGGTGGAGCTTCGACCCGGCCCTCCCGGTGACCGAGTACGTGCGGCGCGAGCTGACCGCGTTCGTCACGACCGTGCTGCGCCCGGCCTGACCGGCACCGGAGCGCGCCGTCGGACCGGCGGGCGTGTCACCGGCTCCCCGCACCCCGGGGAAGCCAGGGCGCGTCAGAGACCGTCGAGCTCGTCGCCGGTCACCAGCGGGAACCACGACGGCAGCGGCTCCGTCCCGCCGGACATCGCCACCGGACGTCCCAGCTCCCCCGCCGTGCGGGCGCGGACGGTGCGGCCCCGGTCCCCCTCGTGCAGCCGCACCGCCGGCAGCGGCCGGGCCCGGGCGGCGGCGAGCTCGCCGGGGGTGTTGACGTTGGTCAGCGACGCCAGGTCCGGGTCGAGGCGGGCCAGCACCGGGTCGCTGCGCAGGGTCTGCTCGCCGATCCGGCGGACCGAGACCCGCTCGAACAGCGACGGCGGGCGCCCCTGCCCGGCCGCGGTCAGCCCGTCGATCACCGGGGCGAGCGTGGTGGCGTAGGCGGCGGCGAGCGGCTGGTGGTGCCCGAACGCCTCGGGCAGCGCGACGTCGTGGTCCCCGCGCAGGTCCAGCACCCGGGCGACGAACGCGGGATGCAGCAGCGGCAGGTCGACCGACGCGACGAACGCCACCTGCGCCCGGCCCGAGACGGCGGCGAGCCCGGCACCGATCGCGGGCAGCGGGCCGAGGCCCGGCACCGGGTCGTCGACGACCTCGGTGCCCGGCGGGAGCTCCGGCAGATCCTGCCCGGCGGCGCGGACCACGACCAGCGGCCCGTCCACCGCCCGGCCCAGGACGGCGACGGTGCGGGTCAGCAGCGCCGCCCCGTGCCAGTCCAGCGACGCCTTCGCCGTCCCCATCCGCGACGAGGCACCGCCCGCCGGCACGATCCCCGCCCCCGGCCGCCGACCCCCGTACCCGCGCACGCCGCCGATCCTCCTCCTACCCTGGGGGTCGACAGCGGGAGGGGATCGGAATGGGACGGCTCACCGTGCGGCGCCCGGTGCTGCACCTGAACGCGGACGGCAGCACCCGCTCGCGGCCGGACACCCTCGTCGCCGAGGAGCCGCTGGAGCTGCGCGTCGGGGGGAAGGCGCTGACGGTCACGATGCGCACCCCCGGCCACGACGTGGAACTCGCGCACGGGTTCCTTCTGACCGAGGGTGTGATCGGCTCCGGGCTGGACCTGGCCGGGGCCCGCTACTGCAACTCCGTCGACGAGCAGGGCCGCAACACCTACAACGTGCTCGACGTCGACCTGGCCGAGGGCGTCGCCCCGCCGGACGTGTCGGTGGAGCGCAACTTCTACACGACCTCGTCGTGCGGGGTGTGCGGGAAGGCCTCCCTGGACGCGGTGAAGCTCAAGACCCGGCACTCCCCGGCCGCGGACCCGCTGCGGATCGGCCGGGAGCTGCTGCTGGAGCTGCCCGACCGGCTGCGCGCGCACCAGAAGGTGTTCGGCTCCACCGGTGGGCTGCACGCCGCCGCCCTGTTCGACGCCGACGGTGGCCTGCTCGCCGCCCGTGAGGACGTGGGCCGGCACAACGCGGTGGACAAGGTGCTGGGCCGGATGGTGATGGACGGCCGGGTGCCCGCGGCGGGCACCGTGCTGATGGTGTCCGGGCGGGCGTCGTTCGAGCTCGTACAGAAAGCCGTGATGGCCGGGGTGCCGATGCTCGCGGCCGTGTCGGCGCCGTCGTCGCTGGCGGTGGAGCTGGCCGAGGAGTCGGGGATGACCCTGGTCGGGTTCCTGCGCGGCGACACCGGCAACGTCTACACCGGGGCCGAGCGCATCGACCTGTGAGTGCCGCCGCGCCCGGCGGTGGTCAGACGCGCGGAGTGAGCGTGGCCCAGGCCCGCTCGTGCCGGTCCACCACCCGGCGCAGCCGCCCCGCGGTCCCGGCCGGGCCGACCAGTGCGGCGACGGTGGCGACGACCAACGCGCAGCCCGCGGCCTGCCAGCCGGTGAGGGTCTCCCCGAGCACCAGCATGCCGAGCACCACCGACAGCACCGGGTGCACCAGCAGCAGTGCGCCCGCGGTGCCCGGCGCCAGCCCGGCCGAGCCGCGGCCGATCAGCACCCAGGAGACCACCTGCCCGGTCAGGGCCAGCACGATCAGCCAGGCCCATGTCGTCGCGGACAGTGCGACCGCGATCCCGCCCCCGGCGACGCCGACGAGCCCGCAGGTCAGCCCGGCCCCGACGGTCGCCAGCGCGACCGGGGTCACCAGGTGGCGCGGACGGCGCCGCGACACCGAGCGGTTCAGGTGCAGGAAGCCGGCGTAGGCGATCCCGGCGAGGGTGCCGAGCACCGCGCCACGCACCGGTTCCGGCCCCCCGACGCCGGCGCCGAGCACCCCGCCGGCCAGGGCGATGCCGCCCAGCAGCAGCGGCGCGGCGTACACCAGCCTGCGCGGGACCCGCTCGCCCGCGACGATCCAGGCGATCAGCGGCAGCGCCAGCACCTGGATGTTGAGCACGACGTTCGCGATCCCGGCGCCCGCGTCGAGCACCGCGTGGGTCCAGAGCAGGAAGTCCGCACCCAGGAAGACCCCGGACAGCAGCGAGGTGCCGACCGTCGCGAGCGGGAGCCCGCCCACCCGCCGGTACTCGGCCAGTGCCCACGGACCCAGCACGACCAGGGCGAGCACGCACCGCCAGAACGACGCCGTCGCCGGGTCGGTACCCGCCATCGCGACGAGGATGCCGGTCCAGGCCAGGACGGAGGCGCCGGCGAGCAGGAGCAGGGCGGAGTGCGGGTCGGGGGCGGTGCGTGCGTTCACGTGATCCACGATCCCTCTCGGCACCGCGAAGATCCAATGATTGTTCCTACCCGATACCGCTAAGCTCTGCTATGTGATCTCCTGGGACCGGCTGCGCGTGTTCGACGCCGTCGCCGAGCACGGCTCGGTCGGCGCCGCCGCGGCCGCACTGCACATCACCGGGCCGGCGGTGACCCAGCAGCTGCGCAAGCTCGAACGCGAGACCGGCACCCGGCTCGTCGAACCGGACGGGCGCGGCATCCGGCTCACCGCCGCCGGACACGTGCTGGCCGGGCACGCGGCCGCCGCGGCGGCGACCGTCGCCGGTGCCGAGCGCGACCTCGCCGCGCTGCACGACTACGCCGCAGGACCGCTGCGGATCGGCTCGGTCGCGAGCGCGCTGCGCACGCTGCTGCCCGAGGTCATCGACGGACTGGCCGCCGCACACCCCCGGCTGGTCCCCACCGTCGACGACGGCGAGGTCGTCGACCTGCTGCCCGCCCTGCAGTCCCGCGACCTGGACGCGGTGCTCATGGAGAGCTGGACGCAGGCCCCGGCCCGGCTGCCCGCCGGGATCCGGGTGACCGCACTGGCCACCGAGCCCGCGATGCTCGCCGTCCCCGCCGACGACCCGCTCACCGGTCCCGACCCGGTGCCGCTGCGCACCCTGGCCGGGCGGGTGTGGACCTCCGGCCCGGTCGGCACCGAGCCCTACGCGGCGCTGCTGCAGCTGCTGCGCGGTGTCGGGTTCGAGCCGGACATCCGCTACCGGGTCGGCGACTTCGCCACCCAGCTGGCGCTGGTCCGCGCGCGGCTCGCGATCGCGCTGGTCCCGGGCATGGCGGTGGCGGGGTCGGCCGTCCCCGGCGGCACCGGCCCGGTCCCGGTCACCGCCGACGACGGCGTCCGGCTGCTCCCCTGCCGGCCCGCGGCGGGCCGCTCCCTGGTGCTGGCCACCCGCGGGTCCGACGCCGACCTGCCCGCGCTGCGCGCCCTGGTCGACGGCCTGCGCGCCGCCGCGGCCCGCATCATCCCCACCTGACCCCACCTGACCGCCCCGGCCCGCAGCCACACCCCCTGGCCGCCAGCCACACCCGTCGCAATGGGTGTGGCTGCCCGGGAGCGGGTGTGGATCCGCTCAGGCGAGCATGTCGCGGACCATCGGGATCACGCGGGTGCCGTACAGCTCGACAGCACGGAGGCGGGCCGAGATCGGCTGCGGGCCGACGGTGTAGATCAGGTCGAAGCGCTGGGCGCCCAGCGAGCGCACCGAGTCGGCGATGCGGCGGGCCACCGTCTCCGGGGACCCGACGTGCAGCGCCCCGTCGGCGACCTCGGACTCGAACCGGGCGCGGTCCAGCGGGGGCCAGCCGCGCTGGGCGCCGATCCGGTCCATCTGCGCCTTGTAGGGGGCGAAGAAGATCTCCTTCGCCTCGGCGTCGGTGTCGGCGACGAAGCCCGGCGAGTGCATGCCCACCGGCTTCGCCGCGTGCCCGAACTGCTCGACGGCGCGGTGGTAGAGGTCGACGTAGGGCGCGAACCGTCCGGCGGGGCCGCCGATGATGGCCAGCATCAGGCCCAGGTCGTGGCGGGCGGTGCGCACCACCGACTCCGGGGAGCCGCCGACGCCGACCCACACGGGCAGCCGGCGGCCGGTCGTCGGGAAGACCTCGATGCCGTCGATCGCGGCGCGGGTCCCACCCGGCCAGGTCACCGGCTTCTCGTCGAGGAGCTGCACGAACAGCTCGAGCTTCTCCTCGAACAGCCGCTCGTAGTCGTTCATGGAGTAGCCGAACAGCGGGAAGGACTCGGTGAACGATCCGCGGCCGACGATCACCTCGGCGCGGCCGTCGGACAGCGCGTCGAGCGTGGCGAAGCGCTGGTACACCCGCACCGGGTCGTCCGAGCTGAGGACGGTGACGCCGGAGGACAGCCGGATCCGGGAGGTCCGGGTCGCGATGCCGGCGAGCACCGTCTCCGGGGTGGAGATCGCGTACTCGGGGCGGTGGTGCTCCCCCAGCGCGACGACGTCGACGCCCACCCCGTCGGCGAGCACCACCTCGTCGACGACCTGGCGGATGGCCTGCGGGTGCGACAGCAGCGTGCCGTCGTCGCCCACCGGGACGTCGCCGAAGGTGTCCATGCCGAAGATGATCTCGCTCATCCGGTCCCCCATTTGGTTGATGGCTCAATCATGCCACGGGTTCCACGGGCCGGAGGCACCGCACGGCGGGGTGGTGGTGCTGGTCGACCACCCCGGACAGGACTAGCGCTCGCGGGCCCCCAGGCGACGCAGCAGGTTCGCTCCGAACCGGTCCCCGGTCACGTCCATCGTCGCCTTCATCGTGCGGGTCACCACCGGCGCGGCGAGCCGCGACAGCGGCATGTCGACGTCGACGGTCAGCGAGATCTCCAGATGTGTCGCGGGCGTGCCGTCCGGTTCCGGCTCGGCGTCGCTCAACGCGTAGTAGCCCTCCGCCCCCGCCCACTCGGTGGCTCCGGCGGGCGGTGCGTGGGTGAACTCGATCCGTTTGCCCTCGACGAAGGTCATCCGCTCGGTGAACACCGGCTTGATGCCCACCCCGAGCACCGCGATCCGCACCATGTGCCAGCGCCACAGCTCGTAGCCGTCGACGGCGGCGTCCCGCGCGGGGTCGGCCTCGATCCGGTTGAGCAGCGGCGTCAACGTCGGCAGCACGGCGGGGTCGGTCAGGACGCGCCAGACGTCGTCACGCGAGGCCGTGACGACGGCCTCGGACGCGGTGGTCGCGGAGAAGCGGGTCAGGACGCCCCGTCCCCACCCAGCGCCCCGCCGGCGGCCGGGCTGTCGTCCCCGCCCGCCACGTCGGGCTCCGGCTCCTCGGTGCCGCGGTTCGCGGCCGGCAGCAGGTCCGCCAGCGCCGCCCCCTCGAGACGACGGAAGGTCCGCCGCGGGCGGGTCCGGTCGAGCACCGCGACCTCGAGCGCCTCGGCGCCCAGGACCCGCGGCTGCGCGTTCGCGCCGTTGCCGGCCGACGCCGGGTCCGCCCCGGGCACCTGCAGCCCGCCGAGCGCGACCTCGATCGCCGCGCCCAGCTCCAGGCCGTGCGCGTAGGTCTCGGAGAGCTTCTGCGAGATCGGCTCGGTCTGCCCGCCCATGACGACGAACCGCGGCTCGTCGGTGATCGAGCCGTCGTAGGTGATCCGGTACAGCTGGTCCCCGGAGGCCTCGACGCCCACCTCGGCGACGCACAGCTCCACCTCGAACGGCTTCTGCTGCTCGACGAACGCCGTGCCCAGCGCCTGGGCATAGGCGTTGGCCAGCATCCGGCCGGTCACGTCGCGCCGGTCGTAGGTGAACCCGCGGAAGTCGGCCATCCGGATCCCGCCGGTGCGCAGGTTCTCGAACTCGTTGTACCGGCCGACCGCGGCGAAGCCGATCTTGTCGTAGATCTCGGAGACCTTGTGCAGGGCCGTCGACCGGTTCTCCGCGACGAACAGCACGCCACCGGCGTAGGTCAGCACGACCACGCTGCGGCCACGCGAGATGCCCTTGCGGGCCAGCTCGGAACGGTCGCGCAGCAGCTGGTCGACGGAGGAGTAGAACGGCATCGTCATGGGGAGGCGCTCCAGGCTCGTGCTTCGTGCGGGGAGGGGGTCAGCGGGACGGTCCGCCCGGGCGCTCCCGGCGCCCGGCGATCACCTGGTCGACGACGGCGGCGATCTCGGCCTCGTCGCGGCGCACGGCGCCCTCGGCGGTGATGCCGACGACCACCGGGTAGATGCGCCGCACCGTGTCCGGCCCGCCGGTGGCGGTGTCGTCGTCCGCGGCGTCGTAGAGCGCCTCGATCGCGGTGCGCACCGCGCCGTCGAGGCCCGCGGCCGGGTCGTGCAGCTTCTTCAGCGAGGACTTGGCGAACACCGAGCCCGATCCCACGGCATGGAAGCCGAGGTTCTCGTCGTACCGCCCGCCGGTGGGGTCGAAGGTGACGATCCGGCCGGCCTGGGCCGGGTCGGCGGCGTGGGTGTCGTAGCCCGCGAACAGCGGGACGACGACGAAGCCCTGCATCGCCGCGCCCAGGTTCTGGCGGACCATCCCGGCGAGCTTGTTGGCCTTGCCGTCCAGCGAGAGCGGGACGCCCTCGAGCTTCTCGTACTGCTCGAGTTCCACCGAGAACATCCGGACCATCTCCAGCGCGATCCCCGCGGAGCCGGCGATGCCGACCGCGGAGTGGGTGTCGGTGACGAACACCTTCTCGATGTCGCGCTGGGCGATCACGTTGCCCGCGGTCGCGCGCCGGTCACCGGCGATCACGACACCGCCGGAGAACAGCAGCGCGACGATCGTGGTGCCGTGCGGGACGCCCAGGGCGTCGGCGGAGGTGCCGGGACCGGCTGTCCGGTCCAGGCCCGCGCCGGGGAGCAGGTGCGGGGCCGCGCCGCCGACGAAGTCGGAGAACGACTGCGACCCGGTCAGGAAGGTGCCGAGCTGACCCGTGTGGTGCCCGGGCACCAGCCCGGAGGTGACCGACGGCCGGAACTCCATCTCTCGGACGTGCCTTTCGTTCGAACTGCGTGCGCCGGGGGTGCCGCTCCCCCACCTCGGCGGGGGTCGGCGGCCCTTCCGGCACGGCCGGGCCCGCAGGTGCGGACCCGGCCGGGACGGTACTGCTGGTGCCGGGGTGCGGCACGGTGAATGGCCCCGTGGAGCTCACTCACCGCCCTTCTGCACGTAGGACCGCACGAAGTCCTCCGCGTTCTCCTCCAGCACGTCGTCGATCTCGTCGAGGATGGTGTCGACGTCCTCACCGAGCTTCTCGCGGCGCTCCTGGCCGGATCCGGACGCGTTCTCGCCGGACTCGTCGTCTCCGTCGCCGCCACCCTGGCGCTTGGTCTGCTCCTGGGACATGACGCTCCTCCTTGCAGATCTCCTCGCAGAGAATTGCCTGCCTGCTCACCCTACCCACCGGGGGCGACAAAATCGCCTGTTGCGCGGCGGCGTGTGATCCGCTTCCCGGCGGGACGGCTCAGGAGGCGGTGAGCTTGTCGACCAGCTCCTCGGCCGTCGACACCGCCTCGAACAGCTCCCCCACGTGCTTGCGGGTTCCGCGCAGCGGCTCCAGCGTCGGGATCCGGACCAGGGACTCACGCCCCAGGTCGAAGATCACCGAGTCCCACGACGCGGCGGCGACCTCGACCGGGAACCGGCCCATGCAGGTGCCGCGGAAGTAGGCCCGGGTGTCCTCGGGCGGCTCGGTCATCGCCGCGGCGACCTGCTCCTCGGTGACCAGCCGGCGCATCGACCCTCGGGTGACCAGCCGGTTGTAGAGGCCCTTCGCCAGCCGGACGTCGGAGTACTGCAGGTCGACCATCCCGAGCCGGCCCGACGCCCAGGTCAGGCCGTCGCGCTCGCGGTAGGCCTCGAGCAGCTTGAGCTTGGCCGTCCAGTCGAGCCGGTCGGCGGTCAGCATCGGGTCGCGCTCCAGGTCGACCAGCACCGATTCCCACTCCTCGACGACCTCGCGGGTGTCGGGGTCCCACTCCTCGCGGCGCGGGGAGACCGTCTGCTCCAGGTGCTCGACCGCGCGGGCCAGGTACTCCTGCTGGATCTGCAGTGCGGTGAGGTGACGGCCGTCGGCCAGCGGGACGGTCCGCTGCAGCGTCGGGTCGTGGCTGATCCGCGAGACCGACTTCACCGGCTCGGCCAGGCGCAGGTCCTCGAACGAGCGCCCCTTCTCGATCATGTCGAGGACCAGGGCGGTGGTGCCGACCTTGAGCAGCGTCGCGACCTCGGACAGGTTCGCGTCGCCGATGATGACGTGCAGGCGGCGGTACTTGTCGGCGGCGGCGTGCGGCTCGTCGCGGGTGTTGATGATGCCGCGCTTGAGCGTGGTCTCCAGGCCGACCTCGACCTCGACGTAGTCCGAGCGCTGGGCGATCTGGTAGCCGGCCTCGTCGCCCTGCTGGCCCAGGCCGACCCGGCCGGCGCCGCAGACGACCTGACGGGTCACGAAGAACGGGGTCAGCCCGGTGACGATCGACGGGAACGTCGTCGAGCGGGCCATCAGGTAGTTCTCGTGGGAGCCGTAGCTGGCGCCCTTGCCGTCGACGTTGTTCTTGTACAGCTGCATCCGCGGCGCGCCCGGCACGGTGGTCGCGCGGTTCGCCGCCTCCAGCATGATCCGCTCGCCGGCCTTGTCCCAGGTCACGACGTCGCGCGGGGACAGGACCTCGGGTGTGGAGTACTCCGGGTGGGCGTGGTCGACGTAGAACCGAGCACCGTTGGTGAGGATGACGTTCGCCGCACCGAGGTCGTCGAGGTCGGTGTCGAGCTGCGGCGCCAGCGACGGCGCCGACAGGTCGAACCCGCGGGCGTCGCGCAGCGGCGACTCGACCTCGTAGTCCCAGCGCGCCCGACGGTTGCGGGGCACGTCCGCCGCGGCGGCGTAGGCGAGCACCACCTGCGTCGAGGTGACGACGGGGTTCGCGGTGGGGTCACCCGGCACGGCGATGCCGTACTCCACCTCGGTGCCCATGATCCGGCGGGCCGTCACGACCGGCCCCCTGCGCGAGAGTGCATTGCACGAGACTAACCGTCCCCGCCCCGGTCCGGGGTGCACCGCGGCCCGGCGGGATCATCGTGGCGTGACCGATCCCGCACGTGAGCGCCTGACCGTCTTCGACGCCGAGGGCAGGCCCACCGGCGTCGCCGAGCGCGGCGAGGTCTACGCCCGCTCGCTGTGGCACGCCACGACCGCGGTCCTGCTCCGCTCCGCCGACGGCACGCGGGCCTACGTGCACCGGCGCACCGACACCAAGCTGGTCATGGCCGGGATGTGGGACTGCCTGGCCGGCGGGGTCCTCGACGAGGGCGAGACGCCCGACGACGGCGCCGCCCGCGAGCTGGGCGAGGAGCTCGGCGTCACCGGCGTGCCGCTGGAGAAGCTCGCCGTGGTCCCCTTCGACGCCGCCGCGCTGGGCGTCGACACCGGGCCCGGCACCGGCCCGGACGGGCTGCGGGCCCACGTGCACGTCTACCGCGCCTTCTCCGACGGCCCGGTGACCCACCAGCCCTCGGAGGTGGCCGAGGGCGGCTGGTGGACCCTCGACGAGCTGGTGGCCCGGGTCGGCACCCCGGACCGGCCCTGGGTCCCCGACGGCCTCTACGTCACCCGCCTCCTCCTGGCAGATCTCGTCCGTTAAAGTCCTCGGGCCAGCGCGTTTACCAATGGGTAACATATGTCACCCACACCGGTACCTGAATCGGTCCATGCCGAGCGGGTCGCGCGACGCCACCCCGGGAAGGGCCCAGCGTGAGGCCTCCCCGACGGACCACCACACCCACCACGCGACAGTTCCAGGAGCCACCATGGTCAGCATCTCGGTCTCGGCCCGATCCCTCGCCGCCGCCAGGCTGATCGATCCCGATGTCAACACCGCCGCCGTGCAGGCCGCGGTGGAGGCGGCACTGGCCGCCGAGCGGCACGAGCAGCGCGTCGCCGCGAGCTCGACCACGCGTCGCGAGCACACGGCCCGGCGCGAGCCGGACGCCCGCAGGTCCTGACCCCCGGTACGCCGACGGGCCCGCACCCCGGGGTGGGGATGCGGGCCCGTCGCGGCCGTCGTCAGAAGTTGATCATGTGGCCGGCCAGGCCGTGGATCGCCTCCTGCAGGCACTCCGACAGGGTCGGGTGCGCGTGCACGTTGCGCGCCATCTCGTGGACGGTCAGGTCCCACTTCTGGGCCAGGGTCAGCTCGGGCAGCAGCTCGGTCGCCTCGGCGCCGATGATGTGCCCGCCGAGCAGCTCGCCGTAGGTGTCGTCGGCGATCAGCTTCACGAAGCCTGCGGGCTCGGCCAGGCCGTGCGCCTTGCCGTTCGCGGTGAACGGGAAGGTCGCGGTGTTGACCTTCCAGCCCTTCTCGTCGGCCAGCTGCCGGGCCTCGGCCTCGGTGTAGCCGAACGACGCGACCTGCGGGTTGCAGAAGGTCGCGCGCGGCATCATCTTGTAGTTCAGCTCCTGGGTCTCGGCGCCCGCCAGGGTCTCGGCGGCGACGATGCCCTGCGCCTCGGCGACGTGGGCGAGCATGAGCTTCGCGGTGACGTCACCGATCGCGTAGACGTGCTCCACGCTGGTGCGCATGTAGTCGTCGATCTCGATCGCGCCGCGCTCGGTGAGGTTCACGCCGAGCTTGTCCAGGCCGTAGCCGTCGACCCGGGGCGCGAAGCCGATGGCCTGCACGACCTTGTCCGCGCGCAGCTCCTCGCTGCCCTTGGAGGAGGACACCGAGACGGTGACGCCCTTGCCGTCGTCGGTGATGGACTCGACCTTGGTGGAGGTCCGCACCGTGACGCCGAGCTTCTTGTAGGCCTTGGCCAGCTCCTTGGACACGTCCGCGTCCTCGAGCGGGAGCAGCCGGTCCAGGTACTCCACGATGGTGACGTCGACGCCGTAGTTGGCCAGCACGAACGCGAACTCGACGCCGATCGCACCGGCGCCGGCGATGATCACGCTCTCCGGCAGCTCACGGGTGAGGATCTGCTCCTCGTAGGTGACGACCCGCTCGGACAGCTCGGTGCCCGGCAGCAGCTTGACCGTCGAGCCCGCCGCGATGATCACGTCGTCGTAGGTGACGGTCTCGTTGCCGCCCTTCGACAGCTCGACCTCGATCTCGCCCGGCTTGGTGAACCGGCCGAACCCGTCGAACTCGGTGATCTTGTTCTTCTTCATCAGGAAGTGCACGCCCTTGACGCGCCCGTCCGCGACCGAACGGCTGCGGTCGAAGGCGGCGCCGAAGTCGAGCGACACCTCACCGGACAGGCCGAAGGTCTTCTGCTCCTTGGTGACGATGTGGGCGATCTCGGCGTTGCGCAGCAGCGCCTTGGACGGGATGCAGCCCACGTTGAGACAGACACCGCCCCAGTACTTCTCCTCGATCACCGCCACACTGCGGCCGAGCTGGGCGGCACGGATGGCCGCCACGTATCCACCGGGTCCGGCTCCGAGGACGACGACGTCGAAATGAGGCATGTGCCCAGCCTAGGACGCCTGAGCCGGGCTCGGGCCGTCCGGTCCCGAGTCCCGGGTCACCGGCCACTCCCCGCCACCGGACAGGTGGGCGACGACGGCCTCGCAGGCCTCGCGCAGCCCGGCCTGCTGAGCAGGGGTCAGGCCGTCGAACACCGCCTCGCGGACGCTCTCGACGTGGTCCGGTGCGGCGCCGGCCAGGACCTCGAAGCCGCGGTCGGTCAGGTGGGCCAGCTGGCCACGCCGGTCGGTGGGGCACGACCGCCGTTCGATCCAGCCCGCCTCCTCCATCCGGGCCACCGCGTGCGACACCCGGCTGCGTGAGGACAGCGCGGAGTCCGCGAGGACGCTCATCCGCAGGGTCCGCTCCGGCGCCTCGGACAGCCGGACCAGGATCTCGTAGTAGGCCTGGGGCATCCCGGCCCCGGACTGCAGCCGTCGCTCGACCTTCTCCGAGACCAGCCGCTGCGCGGCCAGGAAGGCGCGCCAGGTGCGCTGCTCCTCGTCGTCGAGCCAGCGTGTGTGACCCACAGCACCCTCCGAAACATTTTGACGTGCGATCCGTTAGTTCTAGTATCGCTCTCAACAAGTGAGAGTTCAACTAGTTCTCCGGGAGAGATCATGACCACCGCCACCGCCATCCCCGGCTACGTCGTCGGCACCTGGGACATCGACGCTGCGCACTCCGACGTCTCCTTCTCCGTCCGTCACATGATGGTCAGCAAGGTCCGGGGCCGCTTCACCGGCGTGACCGGCGAGCTCGTCACCGCCGAGCGCTTCCAGGACTCCAGCGTGACCGCGACCGTGGACGCCACCTCGATCACGACCGGCCAGGAGCAGCGCGACGGCCACATCCGCTCCGCCGACTTCTTCGACGTGGAGAAGTACCCGGAGTGGACCTTCCGCTCCACCGGCCTCGCCGCGAAGGGCGGCGACGACTACGTCCTCGCCGGCGACCTGACCATCAAGGGCGTCACCCGCCCCGTCGAGTTCGCCCTCGAGGTCAACGGCTTCGGCCCGGACGCCTACGGCGGCACCCGCGCCGGCTTCACCGCGACCACCACCATCAAGCGCTCGGAGTTCGGCGTCGACATCGAGATGCCGATGGACGGCGGCGGCGTCGTGGTCGGCGACAAGGTCAGCGTCGAGCTGGAGATCGAGGCGGTCCTGCGCGCCTCCTGAGCTCCGCACACGCGGCCACGGCCCCGGACCGGCGACGCCGGTACCGGGGCCGTGCCGCGTCCGTAGGCTGGCGCGGTGCGCAGCTACGCCGAGACGCCCCCGACCGGACCGCTGCGCGCCGTCGTCGAGGTGGCCTGGCAGGCGCGCTCGGGTGCCGAGCCGCACACCCAGCGGGTGCTGCCCGACGGCTGCATGGACCTCCTCCTGTCCGGTGGTGACCTCGTCGTCGCCGGACCGGACACCACCGCGCACCTCGCCGCCTCGCCCGCCGGCGGGGTGACCACCGGCCTGCGGTTCCGTCCCGGCGCCCTCCCGGCGCTGTTGGGCGTCCCGGCGGACGCGCTGCGCGACCGCCGCGTCCCCCTCTCCGAGATCCTCGACCCCGGACGTCGCCGGCTGCTCCGACCCGCCGCCCCCGGGACCGGCGACCCCGGTGACACGGGCAGCGGCGACGTCGTGTGGCTCGCCCGGCTGGCACTCGCCCTGCGTATCGCCGCCGTGGACCGTCCGACGCCCGCTCCGCTGCCCCACGCCGCGCTGCGCGCCCTGGCCGGGGGTGTGCCCGCCGCCGAGCTGGCCGACCGGCTCGGCGTCACCGGCCGCACGCTGCACCGGCGCTGCGTCGCCACCCTCGGCTACGGACCGGCCGTCGCGCGGCGGGTGCTGCGCTTCCGGGCCGCGAGCGCCCTGCTCTACGACGGAGTCGCCCCGGCCGAGGTCGCCGCCCGCACCGGCTACGCCGACCAGCCCCACCTGTCCCGCGAGGTCCGCGCGCTGGCCGGGGTGTCGCCGGGCTCGCTGCGGGCCGTCCCCAGCGCAGACGCCGACGACGTCCGCTAGCTCCCGTCGCCCGCGCCGGATGCCCCGTCCGGTGGCGCCCACCGGGCGTGCGCCGGCAGCGACGGACGCGGTGCGGAGCCGGTGAGCAGCCCGGCGAAGGCGGCGGCGGCAGGGACCGGCTGCCGTCCCCGCGGCAGGACCAGCGCGATCCGCCGTCGCACGACCGGGTCGGTCAGCGGGACCGCGGTCAGCCCGGCGAAACCGGTGAGCGGCACGACCAGCCCCGGGACCGCCGTCGCACCGAGGCCGGCGGCGACGAGACCCGCCACCGCGGCGATGTTGCGGGCCGCGAGGCCACGGCCGGGCCGGCATCCCGACTCGTCCAGGGCGCGGTCCACGTGCTGGCGGATGCTCGTGGAGGAGTCGAAGTCGACGAACTCGACGCCGTCGAACTCGGCCCAGCGCAGCGTGCTGCGCCCGGCGAGCGGATGGGTGGGAGGCACCAGGGCGCAGAACCTGTCGGTGGCCACCGGGGTGACCACGAGGTCGTCGGGGACACGGCCGTGCACCACGGTGACGGCGAGGTCGGCACGCCCCGAACGCACCCGTGCGGTCACCTCGTCGGCCAGGGCGTCGGAGATCTCCGGGCGCACACCCGGCCGCTCCCGCCGGAACGCCGACACCACCCCGGGGAGCAGGATCGCGGCCAGCGAGGGCAGCGTCGCGATCCGCACGGTGCCCGCCCGCCCGTCCAGGACGCGTTCGACGTGGCGCAGCTCGGTCGCGACACCGTCCAGCGCCCGGCGGGCGGCCGCCACGACGGTCTCCCCCACCGGCGTCGGCTCCAGCCGCCGGGTGGTCCGCTCGAACAGCCGCGCCCCGAGGAGCCGCTCCACGTCGGCGACCGTGCGGCTCAACGACGGCTGCGCGGTCCGCAGCACGGCCGAGGCCGCGGTGAACCCACCCGCCTCGTGCACCGCGACGACGGCCCTGAGCTGCTGCAACGTCAGATCCATGCGCTCACCGCATCAGTCCATCCGGATTCGGTCTTTGACGATCATAGGTCCGCGCGCGCACCGTTCCCCCGGGCCGACGCTGGTCCGCCCCGCCGACGAGGAGGTCGACGATGCTCGCCGCGATCGGATTCCTGACCATCGCCGTGTTCCTGGCGGCCGTGCTGTCCGGGCGGGTGTCGGTGCTCCTGGCGCTGACCGTCGTGCCCGCGGCCGCCGCCGTCGTCGCCGGGCTGGGCGGCAGGCTGGGCGAGTACGTCGCGACCGGCCTGGAGACCGTCGCGCCGGTCGCCATCATGATCACCTTCGCGATCCTGTACTTCAGCCTGATGCTCGACACCGGCCTGTTCGACCCGGCGATCCGCCGAGTGGTCCGGTGGGCGGGCGGGGACCCGCTGAAGATCTGTGTCGGTACGGCCGCGCTGACCGTGCTCGTCGCCCTCGACGGCGACGGCGCCTCCACCTTCCTGATCATGGTGAGCGCCATGCTGCCGCTCTACGACCGGCTCGGCATGCGGCGGATCGTCCTGGCGGCGCTGGTGTGCCTCGGCGCCGGGGTGATGAACATGATCCCCTGGGGTGGCCCGACGGCACGGGCGATGGCCGCCCTCGACCTCACCGCCTCCGACGTGTTCGTGCCGCTGCTGCCCGCCATGGCCGCCGGCATCATCTGGGTGCTGTTCGCGGCCTGGGTCATCGGCCGCCGCGAGCGTGCCCGGCTCGGCGTCGTCGAGCTGCCCGAGCCCGCCGACGCGCCCGGGGCCGCCGGAACGCCCGCCGTGCGGTCGCGGGCCGACCGGGTCAGGTTCGTGGTCAACGTCGTGCTGACCCTGGCCCTGGTGGTGGTCCTGCTCCTGCAGCTGGCCGACCTGCCGGTGGTGTTCCTCTGCGCCTTCGTCGTCGCGCTGCTGGTCAACCGGCCCACCTGGGACGGCCAGCGCGCGCTGTTCGAGAAGCACGGCCAGAACGTCGTGCTGGTGACCGCGATGATCTTCGCGGCGGGTGTGTTCACCGGTGTCCTCGGCGGCACCGGGATGATCACCGCGATGGCGCAGTCGCTGGTCGGGCTCGTCCCCGACGGCGCGGGCGGAGCGCTGCCGGTGGCGGTGGCGCTGACCTCGATGCCGCTCAGCCTGGTGTTCACCCCGGACGCCTACTACTTCGGTGTCCTGCCGGTGCTGGCGGAGACCTCGGCGGCGCTGGGCGGCGACCCCGCGCAGGTCGCCCGGGCCGCGATCCTGGGCCAGATGACCACCGGGTTCCCGCTCAGCCCGCTCACCGCCTCCACCTTCATCCTGCTGGGGCTCACCGCCGTCGAGCTGGGCCGCCACCAGCGGTTCGTGTTCGGGTGGGCGTTCGGCACCACCGCCGTCATGACCGTCGTCGCGCTGCTCACCGGCGCCCTGAGCCTCTGAGGAGACCCGATGACCCGGACGACCACCCGGATCGGCAGCGGTGCCGGCTTCGCCGGCGACCGGATCGAGCCCGCCGTCGACCTGGTCCGCCGCGGCGGGCTGGACGACCTCGTCCTGGAGTGCCTGGCCGAGCGCACCATCGCGCTCGGCCACCTCCGGCGTCTCGCCGACCCGGCGACCGGGTACGACCCACGGCTCGGACAGCGGCTGACGGCGCTGTTGCCGGACCTGCTGGCGGGTGGGGTCCGGCTGCTCACCAACATGGGCGCGGCGAACCCTCACGCGGCCGGTCGCATCGTCCGCGAGCACCTCGACGGTCTGGGGTCGGTGGCCCCGGTGGCCGTCGGGACCGGCGACGACGTGCTCGAGGTGGTCGATCCGGCGGCACCCGCGGCCGAGGACGGTGTCCCGCTGGGCGAGCACGGGGAGCTGGTGTCGGCCAACGCCTATCTCGGCGCCGACGCGATCGCGCCCGCGCTGGACACCGGGGCAGCGGTGGTCGTCACCGGGCGGGTGGCGGACCCGTCGCTGTTCCTCGCGCCGCTGGCGCACCGGCTCGGCTGGGACCTCGACCGCCCGGACCGGGCCGCCGCGGGCACCCTGGTGGGCCACCTGCTGGAGTGCGCGGGGCAGCTGACCGGCGGTTATGCCGCCGACCCCGGGCACCTCGACGTCCCCCGGCTGGCCGAGCTCGGGTTCCCGTTCGCCGACGTCGCCGCGGACGGGAGTGCCCGCTACGGCAAGCTCGACGGCACCGGCGGCCGCCTCGACCGGCACACGGTGCGCGAGCAGCTGCTCTACGAGGTGACCGACCCCACCGGGTACCGCACCCCCGACGTCGTTCTGGACCTGCGTGGCGTCTCCGTGGACCACGACGGCACGGACCGGGTCCGCGTCGCCGGCGCCACCGGCCGCGCCCGCCCGGACGAGCTGAAGGTCAGCGTCGGCTACCGGGCCGGGCACCGCGTCGAGGCCGGGATCTCCTACGTCGGCCCGAACGCCGCCGCCCGGGCCCGGCTGGCCGCCGACGTGGTCGCCGAGCGGGTCCGCGGGCTCGCCGTCGCTCCCCGGATCGAGGTCCGCGGCGGCGACACCGACGCCCGGCTGCGGGTCGCGGCGCTGCACCGCGACCCGGGCCTGCTCGACGTCCTCGCCCACGAGGTCGAGGCGCTCTACACCAACGGCCCGGCGGGCGGGGGCGGGGTGCGCACCCGGCTCGACGAGGTCGTCGGTGTGCTGTCCACCCTCGTCCCCCGCGACGCCGTCGTCCCGCGGGTCACCGTCCTGGAGGCCGGCCGTGCTGCTGCATGAGATCGCGCACTGCCGCGCGGGCGACAAGGGGACGGTGGCGACGCTGACGGTGGTCCCGCACGACGACGCGACCTACCCGCTGCTCGTCACCGTGCTCACCCCGCAGCTGGTCCGGACGGGCCTGAGCCGCTGGGTCGGCGGCGAGGTCACCCGCTACGAGCTGCCCCGGGTGAGCTGTCTGCAGTTCGTCTGCACCGGGATCCACGGCGGCGGGGTCACCGTGTCGACCCAGCTCGACACGCACGGCAAGTCGCTCTCGTCGCGGCTGCTCGCACTGGAGCTCCCCCTGCCGCCCGGCTCATAGTGACCTGCTCGCCCGGGTCGGTCAGGCCCAGGCGAACAGGTCCAGCGACGACCCGTCGGGGTCGGCGACGGTCGCGTAGCGCTGGCCCCACGGGGCGTCGAACGGGTCCAGCACCGAGGTGTGCCCGGCCGCCGTGACCCGGCCCCAGGCCTCGTCGACGGCCGCGGCGCCGGGCAACCGGAACGCCAGCGCGACCCGGCCGTTGCCGACCGGTGCGGCCCCCGGGTGGAAGCCCTCCACCGCCGACTGCAGGTCCAGGGCCAGCCGCAGGCCGCCGCGCAGGGTGGTCTCCACGTGCGCCTCGGTGTCGGAGCCCTCGGGGAACTCCAGCCCCAGCAGGCGGTAGAAGGCGAGCGAACGGGTCATGTCGGTGACCACGATGCCGATCATGTCGAGCTCGGCGCCGATCGAGGTGTCCATGCCCACGACGCTAGGCCGCGGGCGGCCCGGCGTCGTGAACGGATCGGACAGGGTCAGCGCTTGCCGCGGAAGCGCCGCAGCATGTCCTGCGCCTTCTGCCGGTTGCGCGGATCGCTCGCCATCCGCTTGGCCTGGTCGGTGTAACGACGTCCCTGCGGGCTCTTCAGGAATGCGGTGATCCGCCCGATGATGCCGGCCATGTGTGGTCCTCCGTGGTGCGGGCCGCGACACGGACGTGCACGGCTCCCTGCACAGGATGCCCGTTTCGTCCGGCCCTCACTCCTCCGGGGGCACCGCCCACCGAACGCACGACGGGCCCCGCCGCGGGATGCGGCGGGGCCCGTGCGAGCAGAGCGTGTCTACAGGTACTGGCCGGTGTTCGACGCGGTGTCGATCGCGCGGCCGGTGGCGTCGTTCTTGCCGGTGACCAGGGTGCGGATGTAGACGATCCGCTCCCCCTTCTTGCCCGAGATCCGCGCCCAGTCGTCGGGGTTGGTCGTGTTCGGGAGGTCCTCGTTCTCGGCGAACTCGTCGACGATCGCATCCAGCAGGTGCTGGACCCGCAGGCCCGGCTGGCCGGACTCGAGCACCGCCTTGATCGCGGACTTCTTCCCGCGGTCGACGATGTTCTGGATCATCGCGCCGGAGTTGAAGTCCTTGAAGTAGAGCGTCTCCTTGTCACCGTTGGCGTAGGTGACCTCCAGGAACCGGTTCTCCTCGGACTCGTCGTACATCCGCTCGACGATCCGCTGGATCATCGCGGAGGTGCAGGCGCTCCGGTCCCCGCCGAACTCGGCCAGGTCGTCCTCGTGGATGGGCAGGGTGTCGGTGATGTACTTCGAGAAGATGTCGATCGCGCCCTCGGCGTCCGGACGCTCGATCTTGATCTTCACGTCGAGCCGACCCGGGCGCAGGATGGCCGGGTCGATCATGTCCTCACGGTTCGAGGCGCCGATGACGATGACGTTCTCCAGGCCCTCGACGCCGTCGATCTCGGCGAGGAGCTGGGGGACGATCGTCGTCTCCACGTCGGAGGACACACCCGACCCACGGGTCCGGAAGATCGAGTCCATCTCGTCGAAGAACACGATCACCGGGGTGCCGGCACTCGCCTTCTCCCGCGCGCGCTGGAAGATCAGCCGGATGTGCCGCTCGGTCTCGCCGACGAACTTGTTGAGCAGCTCGGGGCCCTTGATGTTGAGGAAGAACGCGCGGCCCTCGTCCGGGTCGTCGCCCCGCTGCTTGGCGATCTTCTTCGCCAGCGAGTTCGCGACGGCCTTCGCGATGAGCGTCTTCCCGCAGCCGGGCGGCCCGTAGAGCAGCACGCCCTTGGGCGGACGCAGCTCGTACTGGGTGAAGAGCTCGGTGTGCAGGAACGGCAGCTCGACCGCGTCCTGGATCTGCTCGATCTGCCGGGTCAGGCCACCGATGTCGGAGTAGGCGATGTCCGGGACCTCCTCCAGCACGAGGTCCTCGACCTCGGCCTTGGCGACCCGTTCGTAGGCGTAGCCCGCCCGCGAGTCGACCATGACCGAGTCACCGGACTTGAGCGGGCTGGTGCCCTCCTCCTGCCCGAGCTCGAACAGCGGCGCCGCCAGCCAGACGACGCGCTCCTCGTCGGAGTGGCCGACGACCAGACCGCGACCGGCCGAGCCGTCCTCCCCCGGACGGGAGATGATCTCCCGCAGCGAGTAGAGGTCACCGACCTGCTCGAAGCCCATGGCCTCGACCACGGTGAGTGCTTCGTTGAGCCGGACGGACTGACCGCTGCGCAGCGTCTCGCCCTCGACCGCCGGGGACACGGGAACCCGCATCCGGCGGCCGGAGGTGAAGACGTCGACCGTGTCGTCGTCGTACCGGCCGAGGAAGACCCCGTAGCCGGACGGCGGCTGCGCGAGCCGGTCGACCTCCTCGCGGAGCGCGACCAGCTGGCCGCGGGCCTCCTTGAGGGTCTCGGTCAGCTTCTCGTTCCGAGCGTTGAGCGCGGACAGCCGGCTCGTGGTCTCGGCGAGACGCTGTTCCAGCACTCGGGCGTGCCGGGGTGTCTCGGTCAGCCGTTGACGCAGCGTGGAGATCTCGTGTTCGAGGTGACGGATGTGCTCGGCGGCCTCAGCGGGGCTGAGGTCGCGGTCAGACTGGAAACCCTGGTTGCCGGGACCGTCGTCGTAGGGGTGGTTCACGGCAGCCTCCCTCCGTGTTCCGTCTCACCACGGTACCCGTGACGGGTGACCGCGACGGTGCGTCGAACCGGTGATCCGGGCCTCAGCCGGTCGGCACCATGTGGTCACTCTGCGGCTTCGCGGGCGTCACCGCCACGTCCACACGGAGGGTAGTTCGTAACGTTCTCGTTCCGCGTTCGGGCGCGTCGCGGTCACCATCCGACCGAAACCGGACACAACGCCCAGGTCAGCGGCCGGTCGGCCGCCGCTGCTGCCGGGGCGGTGTGACGCCGTCGGCGAGCCGCCGGGTGGTCAGCAGGAAGGCCGTGTGGGCGATCATCCGGTGCTCCGGACGGACGGCGAGACCGACCACGTGCCAGGGGCGGACCATCGCCTCCCACGACTCGGGCTCGGTCCAGCACTGCATCTCGCGCAGCGCCTCGGTGAGCACGGACAGCTGGGTGGTGGTCGCCACGTAGCCGACGAGGATCCCGCCCGGGACCAGGCAGTCGCGGACGGTGTCGAGCACGTCCCACGGGGAGAGCATGTCCAGCACGACCCGGTCGACCTCGCCGCGGTGGTCCCGGACGTCGCCGACGGTCAGCTCCCAGTGCGGGGGCCGCTGCCCGAAGAAGGTCTCGACGTTGGTGACCGCGTGCGGGGCGTGGTCCTCGCGGACCTCGTAGGAGATCACCTTCCCGCTCGGCCCGACGGCCTGCAGCAGCGAGCAGGTCAGCGCGCCGGACCCGGCGCCGGCCTCCAGCACCCGGGCGCCGGGGAACACGTCGCCCCACATCAGGATCTGTGCCGAGTCCTTCGGGTAGATCACCTGGGCGCCACGCGGCATCGACAGCACGTAGTCGGCCAGGCGGGGCCGCAGGGTCAGGTACGGCGTGTTGGCCGCCGAGTGCACGAGCCCGCCCTCGGGCGAGCCGATGATGTCGTCGTGGTCGATCTGGCCGCGGTGGGTGTGGTACGACCCGCCCGCCTGCAGGACGACGGTGTAGTGGCGCCCCTTGGGGTCGGTGAGCTGCACCCGGTCGCCCTCGCGGAACGGCCCGCCGCGGCGCGGGGGGACCCAGGTGGCCGACTCGTCGGCGGGCTCGTCGGTGGCCGGCCCGGCGGCGGGCTCGGCGTCGACGGGCCGGGGGGCGACGAGCTCCGCGTCGACGGATTCCTCGGTGTGGGACTCGGTGTGAGGGGAGTCGAGGGGCGCGGACTCGGTCGGCGCGTCGGGCGTCGGGGCGTCGTGCACGGACGACGACGCTATCCGCGCGCACCCCCGGCCCCGACGCCGGGGCACAGGGCAGCACCGGGCAGCCCGGAACCGTCGGGGGTCGCGGCTAGCCTGCCGCCATGACCGCAGCCCCCTCCGACGAGTCCGGCCCGTTCCCGGCCGAGGCGGGCCCCGAGGTCGTCACCCCGGCCGTCACCCCGGCCGTCGCGGCACCACCGCGCCCGCCCGCGCTGTCGCCGTCGCGGGCGGCGGACTTCCGCCGCTGCCCGCTGCTCTACCGGTTCCGCGCGGTCGACCGGCTGCCGGAGCCGCCGTCGCGGGCGCAGGTCCGCGGCACCCTGGTGCACGCCGTGCTGGAGCAGCTGTTCGCCCGGGAGCCGGCCGACCGGACCCCACGCGCGGCCCGGGAGCTGCTCGGCCCCTGCTGGGACGACCTCGCCGCGGCCGATCCCGCCGTGGCGGCGCTGTTCACCGGCCCGGAGGACCCGCAGCTCGCGCTCTGGCTGGACTCGGCCTCGGCACTGCTGGACCGCTACTTCGCGCTGGAGGACCCGACCGGAGTCACCGCGACGGCGGTGGAGGCCCGCATCGAGGCGACCCTCGACGGTGCGGACGGCACGGACGGCGCGGCCCCGGTACCGCTGCGCGGCATCCTGGACCGGCTCGACGACGGCCCCGACGGCCTGCGGGTCGTCGACTACAAGACCGGCGCGACGCCCGGGGAGGGCTACGAGTCCGGCGTGCTGTTCCAGCTCAAGTTCTACGCGCTGGCGGTCCTGCTGACCCACGGCCGCGTCCCCGACGAGCTGCGCCTGCTCTACCTGGCCGACGGCACCGCCCTGACCTACCGCCCCGACGCCGAGGAGCTCACCCGCTTCGGACGCCTGCTCGACGCACTGTGGACGGCCATCCGGCTCGCCGCCCCCACCGGGGACTTCCGGCCCCGCCCCGGCCCGGCCTGCCGTACCTGCGACCACCAGGCCCGCTGCCCCGCCTGGGGCGGCACTCCCCCGCCGTACCCCGGCTGGCCGGGCGGCGGGGCATGATCGACGGGTGAGCGCACCGCCCCCGATCCCGCCCGGCCCGTTCTACCTGCCCCGCGGCGAGCACTCCGCCGACGGCGTCACCCACGCCGCGTTCGAGGCGACCCCGTCGACCACTGGACCCTGGTTCGCCGACGCCCAGCACATGGGCCCGCCCTCGGCGCTGCTGGTCCGTGCGCTCGAACGGCTGCCCGCGTCCCGGCCCGGCGGCGCCGGGGACGACTGGCGGATCGCCCGCGTCACCGTCGAGGTGCTCGGGGCGGTCCCCGCCGGGCCGCTCACGGTGACCGCGGGCGTCGAGCGGCCCGGGCGGACCATCGAACTGTTGTCGGCGACGATGCGCGCCGGCGACCGGGACGTGCTCCGGGCGCGGGCCTGGCGGCTCGCCGCCTCCGACACCGCCGCCGTCGCGGTCGGGCAGACAGCGCCGCTGCCCGGCCGGGACACCGCCGTCGTGCGGACCGAGCGGCCGGACGGCTGGCTGCCCGGATTCCTCGACGCGGTCGAGTGGGCCTGGCTCGACGGCGGCCGCCTCGGCACCGAGGGCCCGGGACGGGGCTGGATCCGGATGCGGGTCCCACTCGTCGAGGGCGAGGAGCCGAGCCCGGCACAGCGGCTGATGGTCGCCGCGGACTGCGCGAACGGGCTCGCCGCACCGCTGGACGCGGCCCGCTGGCTGTTCGTCAACACCGAGCTGACGGTGCACCTGCACCGGGCCCCGGCCGGCGAGTGGATCGGCGTGGACGCCGCGACCGTCGTCGGGCCGGACGGGCTGGGCACCTGCTCGGCCACCCTGTTCGACCACGACGGGCACACCGGTCGGAGCGCCCAGGCGTTGACCGTCCGGGCCCGCTAGCGGCCCGCCGGAGACCCCGGCGACACGACGGCGGCCCGCCCACCGGAGTCACCGGGGGCGGGCCGCCGCGGGGGGAACGGACGTCGGACGGGGACGTACTCAGTGGCCGTGGCCGTTGACCGTCATCGCGCGGCAGGACCGGATCTCCGAGGTGAGGATCGCGGTGGCGCCGATGTCGGCGAGCTTGTCCATCACGCGGTTGGTGTCCTTGGTGCGCACCATCGTGCGGACCGCGACCCAGCCCTTCTTCGACAGCGGCGAGACCGTCGGCGCCTGCAGGCCCGGCGCGACCTTCTCCACGGCCTCGAGCAGCCCCTCCGGGCAGTCGAAGTCCATCATCAGGTACTCGCGGGCCACGACGACGCCCTGCAGCCGGTCGGCGAAGACCTTCTTCAGACGGGTGGTCTCGGCGTCCTCGGCGCGGTCGTGCCGCTTCTCCCGCTCGATGAGCGTGGCCTGCGAGGTGGCGATGGCCTCGCCGATGATCTGCAGACCGTGCTGGCGCAGCGTGCGGCCGGAGGACACGACGTCGGCGATCGCGTCGGCCAGACCGAGCTGGATGGAGATCTCCACCGCGCCGTCGAGCTTCACTATCTCGGCGCCGATCCGCTTGCCCGACAGGTAGGAGCGGACCAGGCGGGGGTAGGACGTCGCGATCTTGCGGCCGTCGAGGTCCTCGATCTTCCAGTCGGCGTCGGCCGGGGCGGCGAAGTGGAACCGCGACCTGCCGAAGCCGAGCGGGATGATCTCCTGGGTCTGGCTGCCCGACTCCTCCATGAGGTCGAAGCCGGTGACGCCCAGGTGCAGGTCGCCCTTGCCGACGTAGGTCGCGATGTCCTTGGGCCGCAGGTAGAAGAACTCGATCTCGTTCTCCTCGTCGACCACGCTGAGGTCGCGCGAGTCGGTCCGCTGGCGGTACCCGGCCTCGCGCATCATCGTCGCGGCGGGCTCGGCCAGGGTGCCCTTGTTCGGCAGTGCCACGCGGAGCATTTCCGCTCTCCTGACGGTCGTCATCGGTGGTGGTGGTGTCGGTGGGCCGGGTCGGCCTACAGATGCTTGTACACGTCCTCGAGGGTGAGCCCCCGCTGAAGCATGATCACCTGCAGCCGGTACAGCAGCTGCGAGATCTCCTCCGCCAGCTCGTCGTCACCCTGGTACTCGGCGGCGATCCAGACCTCACCGGCCTCCTCGAGCACCTTCTTGCCCTGGGCGTGCACCCCGGCGTCGAGCGCGGCGACGGTCCCCGAGCCGGCCGGCCGGTCCCGGGCCTTGGCCGCCAGCTCGGCGAACAAGTCGTCGAAAGTCTTCACGGGTACCAGTGTGAACGGTGACCTACGCCGCATGCCGGGCGCATCCGGGGCGGTAAGCCGTGTGGGCAACGGACCGCGCCGGGTGGTTCACCCGGAGTGAGCAACCCCCGGGTGCGGTGCCGTTCATCGCCGCGAACGGCCCGCTCACGCCGGTGCCTGCGCCGTTCAGCGGGCCCGGACCTCCGCGAGGACCGCCCCGAGCTCGGCCGGGCCGACCCCGGCGAGGGTCTCGCGCAGCACCCGGCGCGGTCCGGCCGGCACGTCGAGCTCGCAGGGCACCACCAGCACCGCGCAGCTGGCCCGCTCCGCCGAGAGCGCACCCGTCGGTGAGTCCTCCACCGCGACGCAGTCGCCGGGGTCGACCCCGATCAGCTCGGCACCGCGCCGGTAGGGCTCGGGCTGCGGCTTGGGCTCGCGCACCTCGTCGCCGGGCACGACGGCGACGAAGTGCTCCCGGCCCAGAGTCTCCAGCGCCCGCTCCACCAGCACCCGGATGGTGTTGGTGACGAGCACGGCCGGGATGCCGGCCTCGCGCAGCGCGGTGAGCAGCTCCCGGGCGCCCGGCCGCCACGGCACGCCGTGGGTGAACAGCTCACCGGCGCGGTCGTAGAGCCACTCGCCGGTCTCGCGGTACTCGTCGGCGGGCACGGTGTCCGGGTCGCGTCCGGCCTCCCGGAAGCAGATCCGCAGCGACGAGTCCAGCGAACCGCCGACGGACTCCAGCCGGGCCCCGAGGCTCAGCTCGGGGGCGCCGAGGTGCTTCATGAGGTCGTTGAGGGCGACCTCCCACACCTTCTCCGAGTCGATCAGGGTGCCGTCCATGTCCAGCAGCACGCCCGCGGGCCGGATCGTCGTCGGCTCAGGCATCGGGGGTGTAGCCCAGGTTCGGGCGCAGCCACTTCTCGACGACGGCGACGTCGACGCCGAGCCGGCCGGCGTAGTCGGCGACCTGGTCGGGCCCGATCCGGCCGACGGTGAAGTACCGCGACTCCGGGTGGGCGAACATCATGCCGCTGACCGCGGCCGCCGGGGTCATGGCGAAGGACTCGGTGAGCCCCACGCCGGTCTCCTCGGCGCCCAGCAGGTCGAACAGCGGCCGCTTGAGCGTGTGGTCCGGGCAGGCCGGGTAGCCGAACGCGGGCCGGATGCCCCGGAACCGCTCGGCGTGCAGGTCCTCGACGGCCTGGTTCGCGTCGGGCTCGAACCACTCGCGACGGGCCTGCCGGTGGGCGTACTCGGCGAAGGCCTCGGCGAGCCGGTCGGCCAGCGCCTTCACCATGATGGCCTTGTAGTCGTCGAGCGCGGCCTCGAACTCGGCCGCCATGTCCTCGGCGCCGTGGATGGACACCGCGAACGCGCCGAGGTGGTCCCCCTCGGGCGCCACGTAGTCCACGAGGCTCCGGTTGGCCCGCCCCGCCGGCTTGACGGTCTGCTGGCGCAGCATCGGCAGCCGCACGTCGCCGCCGTCGGGCGAGATCACGATGTCCTCGCCCTCGGCGTGGGCCGGCCAGAAGCCGTAGACGCCGCGGGCGGTGAACCGGTCCTCGGCGATGATCTGGTCGAGCATCGCGTTGGCGTCGTCGTAGAGCTCCTTCGCGACCGGCGAGTTCAGGATCTGCGGGAACTTGCCCTTCAGCTCCCAGGCCAGGAACAGGAACTGCCAGTCGATCAGCTCACGGAGCTCGGCGATCGTCGGCTCGCAGGGCCGGACCCCGGTGAACTCCGGGACGGGCAGCTCGCCGAAGTCGACGACCTCGCGGTTGGCGACGGCGTCGGCGAAGGGCAGCAGGGGTTTGGCCTGCCGTCCCTCGTGCTGCTCGCGCAGCCGCTGCTGGTCGTCGTCGTTGCGCGCGGACAGGGCCTCGGCGCGGTCGTCGTCGAGCAGGTCGGACACGACCCCGACGACCCGGGAGGCGTCCAGGACGTGCAGCACGGTGCCCTGGTACTGCGGGGCGATCTTCACCGCGGTGTGCTGGCGGGAGGTGGTGGCACCGCCGATGAGCAGCGGCAGCTTCAGGCCGCGCCGCTCCATCTCGGTGGCGACGTTGACCATCTCGTCGAGCGAGGGGGTGATGAGGCCGGACAGCCCGACGACGTCGGCACCCTCGGCGACGGCGGTGTCGAGGATGGTCTGGGCGGGCACCATGACGCCGAGGTCGATGACCTCGTAGCTGTTGCAGCCCAGGACGACGCCGACGATGTTCTTGCCGATGTCGTGCACGTCGCCCTTGACCGTGGCCATGACGACCTTGCCGTTGCCGCGGGTGTCGATCTCACCGCGGGCCTTGGCCTCCTCCTTCTCCTTCTCCATGAAGGGCTCGAGGTAGGCGACGGCGCGCTTCATCACGCGGGCGGACTTCACGACCTGGGGCAGGAACATCTTGCCGTCGCCGAACAGGTCGCCGACGACCTTCATGCCGTCCATCAGCGGGCCCTCGATGACGTCGAGCGGCCGGGCGGCCTGCGCCCTGGCCTCCTCGGTGTCGGCCTCGACGAAGTCGACGATGCCGTGCACGAGGGCGTGCTCCAGGCGGGCGCGGACGTCGTTCTCCCGCCAGGTCAGGTCGACCTTGCGCTGGGTGCCCTCGCCCTTGAACCGGTCGGCGTTCTCCACGAGCCGGTCGGTGGCGTCGGGCCGGCGGTTGAACAGGACGTCCTCGACCATCTCGAGCAGGTCGGCGGGGATGTCCTGGTAGACCGCGAGCTGGCCGGCGTTGACGATGCCCATGTCCAGGCCGGCCTTGATGGCGTGGAACAGGAAGGCCGAGTCCATGGCCTCGCGGACGACGTTGTTGCCGCGGAAGGCGAAGGACAGGTTCGAGACGCCACCGGAGATGTGGGCGCCGGGGCAGCGCTCCTTGATCCGGGGGCAGGCCTCGATGAAGGCCTTCGCGTAGTCGTTGTGCTCCTCCATGCCGGTGGCGACGGCGAGGATGTTCGGGTCGAAGATGATGTCGTGCGGGTCGAGCCCGGCCTTCTCGACGAGCAGGTCGTAGGCGCGTCCGCAGATCTCGACCTTGCGGTCGGCGGTGTCGGCCTGGCCGTCCTCGTCGAAGGCCATGACGACGACGCCCGCGCCGTAGGCCTTGACCTTGCGGGCCTGCTCCAGGAAGGGCTCCTCGCCCTCCTTGAGGCTGATCGAGTTGACGACGCCCTTGCCCTGCACGCACTGCAGGCCGGCCTCGATCACCGACCACCGCGAGCTGTCGATCATGATCGGCAGCCGGGCGACCTCGGGCTCGGTGGCCAGCAGGTTGAGGAAGGTGCGCATCTCGTCGGCGGACTCGAGCAGGTCGGCGTCCATGTTGACGTCGAGCATGTTCGCGCCGCCGCGGACCATGTCCAGCGCGACGTCCAGCGCGCCGTTGTAGTCCTTGGACTCGATGAGCCTGCGGAACCGCTTGGACCCGGTGACGTTGGTGCGCTCACCGATCATCACGAAGCCGGTGTCGGGGCCGATCTCGAAGCGCTCCAGACCGGAGAAGCGGGTGCGCTGCGGCGGCTCGGCCGGTACCCGCGGCGGCAGCCCCTTGACCCGGTCGGCGATGTGCCGGATGTGCTCCGGGCCGGTGCCGCAGCAGCCGCCGACGATGTTGACCAGCCCGGACTCGGCGAACTCCTTGAGGTAGTCCGCGGTCTGCTCGGGGGTCTCGTCGTAGCCGCCGAAGGCGTTCGGCAGGCCCGCGTTGGGGTAGGTGGCGACGAACGCGTCGCTGATCTCGGCGAGCGCGACGGCGTGCGGGCGCATCTCGTCGGCGCCCAGCGCGCAGTTCAGCCCGACGACGAGCGGCGCGGCGTGACGCACGGAGGTCCAGAACGCGTCGACGGTCTGCCCGGACAGCGTGCGCCCGGAGCGGTCGACGATGGTCACCGAGATCCACACCGGCAGGTGCGGGGCGACGTCGTGCGCGGCCTGCAGCGCGGCCTTTGAGTTCAGCGTGTCGAAGATGGTCTCGATCAGCAGGATGTCGACGCCGCCGGAGTCGAGCGCGGCGATCTGCTGGGCGTAGGAGTCGTAGACTTGCTCGTAGGACACCGCGCGGTAGGCGGGGTCCTCGACCTTCGGCGACAGCGACAGCGTGACGTTCAGCGGACCGATCGAGCCGGCCACCCACTTCGGCTCGCCGGTGGCCTTCTCGGCCTCGTCGGCGGCCTCGCGGGCCAGCCGCGCCGCGGCGACGTTCATCTGGTCGACCTTCGACTCCAGGCCGTAGTCCGCCTGGCCGATCGTGGTCGCGGTGAAGGTGTTGGTCGTCGTCAGGTCGGCGCCCGCGTCGAAGTAGTTGCGGTGCGCCTGGAGGATCAGGTCCGGACGGGTGAGATTGAGCAGGTCCGGGTCGCCGTTGGTGTCCTTGGGGTGGCCCTTCAGCCAGTCCGCGGAGTAGTCCTCCGGGGTCAGGCCGAGGCCCTGGATGACGGTGCCCCAGGCGCCGTCGATCACAGCGATCCGACGGCCGAGGAGCTCCGTCAGCTGCTCGGTACGCTGCGCAGCCCGCCGGACCCGTTCGGGGTCGACCGGGCGGAGGGTGCTGTCGTGCGCCGAGGTGCCCACCGAGTGATCCGCTCCCGTCGTAGATGACACGATCCCCCAGGGTACCTGCTGGAGGGGTAGCGACCAGGCCCCGCGCCCGCGGGGTCGTAGGCTGGGGAGATGACCGACCGAGAGCCGAGCATCACGGGTGGCGACAGCACTCCGCACCTGGTCGATCCGGTCCTCATCGCCGCGTTCGAGGGATGGAACGACGCCGGTGAGGCCGCGAGCACCGCGCTGGAGCACCTCGAGCTCAGCTGGGACGCGAAGCCTCTGACCTCGATCGATCCAGAGGAGTACTACGACTTCCAGGTCACGCGTCCGCACGTCAAGCTCGCCGACGGTGTCACCCGACGGATCGAGTGGCAGACCACCCGGCTGTCCTGGGCGACGCTGCCGGGCACCGACCGCCATGTCGTCCTGGTCAACGGGATCGAGCCGAACCTGCGCTGGAAGACGTTCTGCGCCGAGCTCGTGGGTCACGCGGAGCGTCTCGGCGTGACGAAGGTCATCACCTTGGGGGCCCTGCTCACCGAGGTCCCGCACACCCGGCCGACGCCGGTGAACGGCACGTCCTGGGACGCGGAGTCGCAGAAGGCGATGGGCACCGAGCCGTCGAACTACGAGGGCCCGACCGGGATCGTCGCGGTCTTCCAGCAGGCCTGCGTGCAGGCCGGCATCCCGGCCGTCTCCTACTGGGCCGAGGTGCCGCACTACGTCTCGCAGGCCCAGGTCCCCAAGGCCGCGGTCGCGCTGCTGCACCGGATCGAGGAGTCCCTCGACGTCGAGGTGCCGCTCGGGGTGCTGCCGGAGAAGGCCGAGGAGTGGGAGCGGACGGTCTCGGAGATGGCCGACGCCGACGACGAGGTCCGCGAGTACGTCCGCCAGCTGGAGGAGCAGGCCTCGGAGTCCGACGACGAGGAGGCCCGCACCGAGCTGCGCGAGACCTCCGGGGACTCGATCGCGGCGGACTTCGAGCGCTACCTGCGCCGCCGCGGCCCCAACTCCTGACCCGGCCGGTGGTCACCGCCCTGCGCCGGGGGGCGCTGTTCGCCGGGGCGTTCCTCGGCCCGTTCGGCGGCGGGATGACCGCGGCGATGCTGCCCGAGCTGGGCACCGAGTTCGGCGTCCCGACGGCGACCGCGTCGGTCTCGATCACCGCGTACCTGCTGCCGTTCGCCGGGGTCATGCTCGTCTCGGGCACCCTCGGCGACCGTTGGGGGCGGGGGCGCACCGTCGTCGCCGGGTACGCGCTCTACGTCGTCGCCTCGCTGGTCTGCGTGCTGGCGGTGTCCTGGCCCCTGTTCCTGGCGGGGCGGGCACTGCAGGGCGTCGCGAACGCGTTCACCACTCCCCTGCTTCTGGCGGCGCTGGCCGCCGCGGTGGAGCCGGACCGCCTCGGCCGGGTGCTGGGCTGGTTCGGGTCGCTGCAGGCGGCCGGGCAGACCTCGGCGCCGCTGGTCGGCGGGCTGGCCGCGGAGGTGGACTGGCGGTGGGCGTTCTGGGGCGCCGCGGGCGTGGCCCTGGTGCTGGCGGTGATCGGCATCCCCGGCGGCGGGTCGCCGTCCGACGGCGACCCCCGGCCACGGCTGCGAGCGGCCTGGACCGGCCCGGTGCTGCGGCTCGGGCTGGTCGCCGGGATCGGCTGGGGCTGCCTGGCCGGGCTGAACTTCCTGCTCGCGCTGCGGCTGGAGGAGGTCTTCGGGCTCGGGTCGGGGCCACGCGGGCTGGTGCTGACCGCGCTGGGGGTCGCCGGGATCCTGACCGCGCGGGTGATCGGCGGGGCGGTGGACCGGTTCGGGGCGCGGCGCTGCGTGCTGGCCGGGTCGGTCGTCGGCGGCGTGCTCGTCGCGGCCGATCGGGCTGGTCCCGTGGCTCGGGGTGGTCGTCGCGCTGTGGGCGGTCGGCGGGGTGTGCAGCCAGCTCGTCCTGGTCGGGGTGAACGCGCTGGTCCTCGGTCCGGCCGGTGGCGGCGGGGGCGGGGCGGTGTCGGTGGTCCAGGCGGTCCGCTTCGCCGGGACGGCGGCGTCGCCGGTCGCGCTGACGCCGGTGTACCACGCGGACCCGCTCGTGGCCTTCCTCGCGCCGGCGGCGCTGCTCGCGGCGGGCGCGCCGGCCGTCCTCGCGGTCGACCGGGCGCGCCGCGTCTGAGGCCCGCCCGACGGCGTGCGCCCGCAGGTCGCCGAGCGCGACCCGTTCCGAGGTGCGGGCGTGGGTGGCCTCCGGCACCACCGGCGGCGCCGCACCTGCGCTCAGTGCGGCGCGGGCCGCGCGGTCCTCATCTGGTCTACAGCCGATCTACAGCTGCACCCCGAGAAGCGCGTCCAGCGCGGTGCGCACCTGCTGCGGGGCCGCGGTGTCGGTGCCGCGGCGGGTCAGCGCCTCCTCGGCCCAGGCGTCGACGGCGGCGAGCACACCGGGGGTGTCGAGGTCGTCGGCGAGGTGGGTCCGCACCTTGGCGACCAGCTCGGTCGCGTCCGGTCCGGCGTCGAGGCCCACGGCCTCGCGCCAGCGGGTCACCCGCCGGTCGCCGGTCGCGTGCACCTCGTCGGTCCAGACCCGGTCGGTGCGGTAGTGCCCGTCGAGCAGGGCGACCCGGATGACGTTCGGGTCGACGCGGGCGTTGCGCAGCTTGGAGACGAAGACCAGGTTGCCCTTGGACTTCGACATCTTCTCGCCGTCGAGACCGATCATGCCGGTGTGCACGTAGTGCCGGGCGAACGGGTGCTCACCGGTGAGCGACTCGGCGTGCAGGGCACCGCACTCGTGGTGCGGGAAGATCAGGTCCGAGCCGCCGCCGTTGAGGTCGATCTGCGGGCCGAGCCGGTTCAGCGAGATCGCGGCGCACTCCACGTGCCAGCCGGGACGACCGCGCCCGAGACCCGAGTCCCAGGCCGGCTCACCGGGGCGCGCGGTGCGCCACAGCAGCGGGTCGAGCCGGTTGCGCTTGCCCGGCCGGTCCGGGTCGCCGCCGCGCTCGGCGGAGAAGGCCAGCATGGTGTCGAGGTCGTAGTTCGACTCGTAGCCGAAGTGCCCGGTGGCGGACACGTCGTGGTAGACGTCGGGGTACTCCGGGTCGTCGATCCGGTAGGCCGCGCCGGAGGCCACGAGCTTCTCGACCAGCTCGGCGATCTCGGGGATCGCCTCGACCGCGCCGACGAACTCCCGCGGCGGCAGCACCCGCAAGGCCTCCATGTCCTCGCGGAACAGGGCGGTCTCGCGCAGGCCCAGCACGACCCAGTCGTCCTGGTCGCGCTCGGCGCGCTCCAGCAGCGGCTCGTCGATGTCGGTGACGTTCTGGACGTAGTGCACGTCGTGTCCGAGGTCGCGCCAGTAGCGGTTGACCAGGTCGAACGTCAGGTAGGTGGCCGCGTGGCCGAGGTGGGTCGCGTCGTAGGGGGTGATCCCGCAGACGTACATCGTCGCGACCGGGCCGGGCGCCGTGGGCCGGACCCGGCCGGTGGCGGTGTCGTGCAGGCGCAGCGGCGGGCCGCTGCCCTCCAGTGCCGGGACGTCGGTCGGGGCCCAGGTCTCCATGCGGTCAAACCTACCTAGCTCTCGGAAGCGGTCACGCATGCGAACGCGCGGTGCCCGTCGCAGATTCCGGCGAGGCCCTGGCGCCGGTCACCACCACCGGTGGTCGAGCTTGGACTCGATGTCGCGGACGTGGCGGCGGGCACAGGCCGGGCAGAGCCGCCCGTCCCGGCCGCGTTCGTCGCGGTCGGTCACCCAGCCCGCGACGGCGGCGACCCCGGCGTCGTCGGGGCCGGGGGTGCCGCAGAGGCGGCAGGCGGACGGCGTCACGCCCGCGATGGTGCTCCGGCGACCTGCTCGGTGTCGAGGGCCGCGCGACGCCGGCCGACCCGCTCGGCGATCACCGCGCAGGCCATCAGCTGGATCTGGTGGAACAGCATGAGCGGCAGGACCACCAGCGCCCCGGCGGGGCCGCCGAACAGCACACCGGCGATCGGCAGTCCGCTGGCCAGCGACTTCTTCGAGCCGCAGAACACGATCGCGATGCGGTCGGCGTCGTCGAACCCGAGCGCGCGGGACCCGTACGCGGTCGCGGCGAGCACCAGGGCGAGCAGCACCAGGCAGATCCCGAGCAGCACGAGCAGCGAGACCGGGGTGAGCCGTCCCCAGATCCCCGCCACGACGCCCTCGCTGAACGCGGCGTAGACGACCAGCAGGATCGATCCGCGGTCGACCAGCGCGAGCCGTGTCCGGTGCCGGGCGACGAACCGGCCGATCAGCGGCCGTGCGGCCTGCCCGGCGAGGAAGGGCACCAGCAGGCGCAACGCGATGTCGCCGAAGCTCGACGCGTCGAAGCCGCCGCTGGTCGCCAGCAGCAGCGCGGCCAGCACCGGGGTGAGGACCACACCGAGCACGTTCGACACCGACGCCGCGACGATCGCGGCGGGCACGTTGCCGCGGGCGACGCCGGTGAAGGCGATGGAGGACTGCACGGTCGAGGGCAGGCAGCACAGGAACACGACCCCGGCGGCGAGCGGCGCGGGCAGCAGCCACTCCGGCAGCAGCAGCACCGACAGCCCGAGCAGCGGGAACAGGACGAACGTGGCCGCCAGGACGGTGCCGTGCAGCCGCCAGTTCCGCAGCCCGCCCAGTGCCTCGGCGGCCGAGAGGCGGGCGCCGTAGAGGAAGAACAGCAGCGCGATCGCCGCGGTGACGGCGACGTCGACCACCCCGACGGCCGCGCCGCGCGCGGGGACCAGCGACGCGACACCGACCGTCACGAGGAGCAGCACCAGGAAGGGGTCGGGACGGACACGCATGGTTCCATCCTGCAAGCCGGGTTCCGATCGGGAAACCGGCTGATCACCATGACTGTGTCCGCGAACTACGATGACCGGGTGCTCGACCCCGTGCAGCTACGGTCCTTCGCCGCCGTCGCGCGCGCCCGCAGCTTCACCCGGGCCGCCGCGCGCCTCGGCGTCGGCCAGTCCACCGTGAGCCAGCACGTGCGACGCCTGGAGGCGACGGTCGGGCGCCCGCTGCTCGAACGCGACACCCACTCGGTGTCGCTCACCGTCGACGGCGAGGCGATGCTGGAGTTCGCCGCCACTATCCTCGACGCGGGTGACCGGGCGATGGCGCACTTCCGGGCCTCGCGGGTGCACGGCCGGGTGCGGTTCGGGGTGTCGGAGGACCTGGTCCTGACCCGGCTGCCCGCGGTGCTGGCGGACTTCCGCCGTCGCCACCCCGAGGTCGACCTGGAGCTGACCGTCGGCCTCGCCGGCGACCTCGAACGCCGCCTCGCCGCCGGGGAGCTGGACCTCATGTTCGCCAAGCGCCTGCCCGGCCCCGACGACGGCCGGCTGGTCGTGCGCCGCGACCGATTCGTCTGGGTGGGGGCGCCCGGGCTGCCGCTCGGCCCCGGCGACCCGGTGCCGGTCGTCGCCTATCCCCCGCCGAGCCTGTCGCGCACCGCCGCCGTCGGGGCCCTGGAGGCCGTGGGGCGGCCGTGGCGGATGGCCTGCACCAGCGGCAGCCTGTCCGGGCTGCGGGCCGCCGCGCTCGCCGGGCTGGGGGTGCTCGCGCACGCCGCGACGCTGGTCCCCGACGGGCTGGAGGTCGTCGCCGACCACGCCGGGCTGCCCGACCTGGGTCCGGTCGACGTGGTGCTGGCGCACGGACGACGCCGCAGCGGCCCGGCCGAGGCGCTGGTCCGCAGCATCCGCTCGGCCGACCTCCGTCCGGAGTCCTGGACTCCCCCGATCGGCGGCTAGGGTCCCGGACCGTGCGCCGCCTGCCGATCGTCCTGCTGCTCCTGCTGCTGGTCACCGGGTGCGCCGCGCCCGCCGCGCCGGGGTCCCCGACGCTGGAGCGGGTCGTGTCGTCGCAGGTGCTGCGGGTCTGCTCGACCGGTGACTACCGGCCGCTGACCGCGCTGGCCGCGGACGGCACCTGGTCCGGGATCGACATCGACATGGCCCGCGACCTCGCCGCCGAGCTCGGCGCCCGGGCCGAGCCGGTGCGCACGGCCTGGGCGACCCTGCTCGACGACGTCGTCGCCGGGCGCTGCGACATCGCCGTCGGCGGCATCTCGGTCACCCCCGACCGCGCGGCGCGGGCGGTGTTCACCGAGCCCTACCTGCGCGACGGCAAGACGCCCATCGTGCGCTGCCCCGACGTCGCCCGCTACGGCACGGTCGCCGACATCGACCGGCCCGGCGTGCGGGTCGTGGTGAACCCGGGCGGGACCAACGAGCGCTTCGCCCGGGAGACCTTCACCCGCGCGACGATCGTCGACCACCCGGACAACTCCACGATCTTCGACGAGATCGTGGCCGGCCGCGCCGACCTGATGGTCACCGACGCGATCGAGACCCGCTGGCAGGCCGCCCGGCACCCCGGGGTGCTCTGCGCGGTGCACCCCGACGCCCCGTTCACCGACTCGGAGAAGGCCTACCTGATGCCGCCCGGTGATCCGGTGTTCGCCGCCCGCGTCAACGACTGGCTGCGCACCGCCCGCACCGACGGCACCTGGGACCGCCTCGCCCGCCCCTGGCTCGGCTGACCCCACACCCGCTGTCGGACCCCTGTGCGACGGTGCGGGCATGCGCATCGTCGTGACGACACCGACCGGCACCGTCGGCTCCCGGGTGCTGCGCCTGCTCGTGCAGGCCGGGGTCCGGCCGGTGGCCCTGCTCCGCGACCCGGCACGACTGCCACCCGACCTGGCCGGTCTGGTCGAGCCGGTGGTCGCGGACCAGACCGACGCCGACGCCGTCGTCGGCGCCACCCTGGGCGCGGACCGGCTGTACTGGGTGAACCCGCCGGGCCGACCCGGCACCGACCCGCTCGCCCACCACGCGGCCTGCGCGGCCGCCGTCGCGGAGGCGGTGCGACGCAACGGGATCAGCGCGACGGTGTTCCAGAGCAGCGGCGGGGCGGAGCTGCGTCGCGGGGTGGGGGACATCGACGGCCTCGCCGCGACCGAACAGGCCCTCGACGCGACCGGTGCGCCGGTGCTGCACCTGCGGTGCGGCTACTTCATGTCGAACCTGCTGCACGCGGCCGACGAGCTCGCCGGCGGGACCCTGTCGACGCCGTGGCCGCCGGACCATCCGCTGCCGTGGGTGGCGCCCGGTGACATCGCCGCCGTCGCCGCGGTGCGGCTGCTCGGTCCGGTGTGGTCGGGGCGGCTGGTCCAGGCGGTGCACGGGCCGGCGGACCTGACGTTCGACGATGCCGCGGCGGTGCTCACCGAGGTCCTCGGCCACCCGGTCCGTGCAGTGCCCCTCGGGAGCCGGGAGTTCCGGGAGATCCTGGCCGGGGCCGGGATGACCCCGGCCGAGGTCGACGCGGTCGCCGGGATGGCGGAGGGGCTCGCCGTCCCCGGGTACGTGCCCGAGCAGCGCCGCGACGCGGTCTCGACGACCCCGACGACCCTGCGGAGCTGGGCCGCCGAACACCTGCGCGCCCCGGAACCCGCCTGACCACAGCGGGCCGCCGACGCTGCTGCGGCTCAGCCGGTGCGGCGGCGCAGGTAGTCCGAGACCACCTCGGCGCCGAGACCGTCGAGGTCGGGCTGCACCACCCGTCCCCCGGCCCGGCGGGCGAGCCGGTTCACGAACGACAGCAGCCCCGGGTCGTCGCCGAGCACGAAGAAGGTGAACGCCGCGTCCATCCCGATCAGCTTGTCCAGCCCGTCCACGGTCGCCCGCAGGGTGTACGGGCTGGGCGGGTAGTCGAAGAACGCCTCGCCGTCGCGCTCCAGGTGCGCCGTCGGCTCGCCGTCGCTCACCACCAGGACCACCGGCGTCGCGTCGGGCTGGCGGGCCAGCCGTTCGCGGGCCAGGAGCAGGGCGTGGTGCAGGTTGGTGCCCTGCATGTACACGCCCTCCAGCCTTCCGAACACCCACCACCGACATGCCCATGTACTCGGCAGCTCGCGCTATACGCATCTAAATCAGTATGAGCTAGTACCGGATACTTTGTCAACAGTCGATGAGCCCGATCAGCTCGGCCAGGTCGACGGTCTGGGCGTGCCGGCCGAACGTGATCAGCGAGAGGTCGTCGCCGCGGAACCGGGTGGAGATGAGCTGGTGCAGGGCCAGCGCAGTGCGCTTCATCGGCACCCACCGGCCCTCGGCGACCATCGACCACGACGTGTCGACCAGCAGCGTGACGGCGGCCCGGGTGCGCTGCTCGGTCTCGACGATCTCGACGTCGGACACGTCGAGTGCCCGGTCGTCGCCACCGGCGCGGCGCAGCTGGGCGTTGAGCAGGGTCCGGGGCACCGACCAGGCCTGGGTGTCCCCGAAGGCCCACGGCCGGGTCGCCCCGGTCGCGTCGCCCGCCGCCCCGGCACGCCGGGTGTCGCGCTGCCCCGACCGCCCGGAGATCCGGTCGGCGACGTCGCGCAGCACCGACTGCCCGAGCGTGCGCAGCGCCTTCGGCGAGAGCAGCAGCGAGCCGTCGGGTGCGCGCCGGAACAGGTCCTGGCGCTGCAGCTCGCGTTCCAGCTCGGCCAGGGTGCGGGCGTCGGCGGCGGCCTCCGGGCCGAGCATCTCGGTGAGCGCGTCGAGGTCGATGTCCTCCATCCGCGCACCGGGGTAGCTCTGCGCCAGCTGTTCGGCCAGCGCGTCGAGCTGTCCCAGCTCCTCCAGGGCGCGGGTCGCCTCGCCCATGCCCATCGGGTTCTCGCCGCGGAAGTTCCCCTTCCCCGACCAGTCCTCGCCCGGGCGCAGGCCCTGCAGCTGCGCGTCGAGCCGGGCCAGCGACTGCGCCAGCCGCGGGTCGCCGAACGCCTGCTGGGCCAGTTCGGCCAGCTCGGCGCGCTGCTCGGCCGACATCGAGTTCATCATCCGCTGGGCCGCGGCGGCCCGGGCGGCGAGCGCGTCGACCAGCTCCTCGGTGTTCTGCGGGTTCTCCGGGAAGTGCTCGCCGTGCTCGCGCATGAACTCGGCGAACCGTTCGGTGGTGTCCTCGCCGCGGGCGTGGCGGTCGAGCAGGTCGTTGAGGTCGTCGAGCATGGCGTTGATCCGCTCGACGTCGGAGGGGGTGGCGTTCTGCATCGCCTGCTTCATGCCCTCGAAGCGCTGGTCGAGCATCTCCCGGCCGAGCAGGTCGCGGATCTCCTGGTAGGCCTCGCGGGCGTCGGAGGAGCGCCAGTCGTACTCACCCAGCTCGCGCACCGCGCCGCCGGTGTCGGTGGGCAGGGCGTCGAGCTGCATCTCGCGGAACCGCGCGTCGTCGGAGTCCTCGCTGCCCAGCGACTCCCGCTCGGCGTCCAGCGCCCGCGCCAGGAGCTCGCGGACCTCCTGCAGCGTCCCGTCGATCCGGTTGTCGCGCTGCAGGTCGCGGCGCCGCTCCCATACCCGGCGGGTGAGGTCGTCGAGGCCGCGTCGCCCGTCGAGACCGCGGCGGAGCAGCTCCTGCAGCGCCTGCCGCGGCGAGGAGCCCTCCATGACGTCGCGGCCGATCTGGTCCATCGCCGCGCGGATGTCGTACGGCGGCGCCAGCGGGTCGGGCCCGCCGGCGTAGGGGCCGTAGGCGTAACGGCGGCGACGACGCCTGGGATCAGCCATACGACACCGTGTCTCCGTCGTCGCTCTCGTCCTTGGCCAGTTTGCGGGTCAGGAACAGGTACTCCAGCGTCAGCTCCGCCGCCGAGGCCATCGGCCCCGGGTCCTCGGTGCCCGAGGCGCCCAGCTTGGCCGCGATCTCGGTGAGCGCGTCGACCTGCGGCAGCGCGGCGACGACGTCCTTCGCCGGGATCCGCTCGCCGGTCCGGACCGGGCTGGTCGAGACCGCGTCGGCGAGCTCGTCGAGGTCGACGACGCGGAGCGCGAACCGGGCGGTGTCGGCGGTGGCGCGGCGCAGCAGGTGCTCCAGCACCTCGTCCTCGCGCCCCTCCTCCCCCGACGCGAACTCGATCTTGCCGCGGAGCACCGCGGGGACCGACTCCAGGTCGACCGGGCGGGCGTAGGGGGTCTCCTCCCCGGTCAGCGCGGCACGACGCAGCGCCGCCGCGGCGACCGTCTCGGCGGCGGCCACGGCGAACCGGGCCGACACCCCCGAGCCCTGGTCGACCGCGGAGGAGTCGCGAAGGTGCCGGGTGAACCGGGCGACGACCTCGAGCAGGTGTCGCGGCACCTCGGCGACGAGGTCGGCCTCCTGCGCGACGAGCTCGACCTCGGGCGCCAGCTCCAGCGGGTAGTGGGTGCGGACCTCGGCGCCGAACCGGTCCTTGAGCGGGGTGATGATCCGCCCGCGGTTGGTGTAGTCCTCGGGGTTCGCACTCGCGACGAGCAGCACGTCCAGCGGCAGCCGCAGCGTGTAGCCGCGGACCTGGATGTCGCGCTCCTCCATCACGTTGAGCAGCGCGACCTGGATCCGTTCGGCCAGGTCGGGCAACTCGTTGATGGCGACGATCCCGCGGTGCGACCGCGGGACGAGCCCGAAGTGGATCGTCTCGGGGTCGCCCAGCGAGCGGCCCTCGGCGACCTTGACCGGGTCGACGTCGCCGATCAGGTCGGCGACCGAGGTGTCGGGCGTGGCGAGCTTCTCGGTGTAGCGGTGGTCGCGGTGCACCCACGCGACGGGCAGGTCGTCGCCGAGCTCGGCGGCGCGCCGGATCGAGGCGGGCACGATCGGCTCGTAGGGGTGCTCGCCGATCTCGGAGCCCTCGATGACCGGGGCCCACTCGTCGAGCAGCCCGGCCAGCGAGCGCAGCAGCCGGGTCTTGCCCTGGCCACGCTCACCGAGCAGCACCAGGTCGTGGCCGGCGATCAGGGCCCGCTCCAGCTGCGGGACGACGGTGTCGTCGAAGCCGACGATGCCGGGCCAGGGGTCGCGGCCCTCGCGCAGGGCCGCCAGGAGGTTGTCGCGGATCTCGTGCTTCACAGGGCGCTGTACGTGGCCGGACGCACGCAGTGCGCCGACGGTACGGGGAAGGTCAGGTGTGACGGGCACGCTCTCCACGCTACGCCCGCTCCCGGGGTGCAGCGCGTCGTCGCGGAACGATGTTCCGCGGGACCGGACTGGAATCTGTCTGGCTGTACAGATAGTTTGTCGGGTATGGCCGATGCCCGCCCCGACGGACGACGACGACGCGGCGCCGACACCCGTCGCGCGCTGGTGCGGGCCGCCGTCGACGTCGTCGTCGCCCACGGCTTCGACCGGCTCACGCTGCGCCAGGTCGCGGACCGTGCGGGCGCCTCCGCCGCGGCGGCGACCTATCACTTCGGCACCGTCGACGCGCTGCTGGAGGCGGTCGTCGTCGAGCTGGAGCGCGACGCCGTCGCACGGCTGGGCGAGCTCACGCGCCGGGCCCGCTCCGGCGAGCTGACCCTGCTCGACGCCTGCACCGCCTACCTGGCCGACCTGCTCGGCCCCCGCCGCCCGGTGTTCCTGACCATGCTGGAGCTGCGCGTCCGCGTCGCCCGGGGACACGGCGGCGCCACCGGCCCGCACGGCACGGAACCCGATCCGATGCCCGACCCGGAACCCGACGCGGCCCTGATCGACCTCATCCAGGACCACGTCGGGAACCGGGAACGGGCCCGCGAGCTGTTCGCCGGGGTCTTCGGGCTGTCCGCGCTCGCCGTGTTCGCCCCCGCACCGCCGACGGAGCACGAGCTGCGGGCCCGGATGGCGCGGCTGCTCGCCGGAGCCGGGCTCCCCACCGACGACGACCGCGACGAGACCCGCCACGGGCCCCGGCCCGAGACCCGCCGCCGGACCCGACGGCCGCGGCCCGAGACCCAGGAGGACCGGTTCCCGTGACCGCCACCCGATCCCCCGGCGCGCCCGACCGCGACGCCGTCGCCGCCCGCTTCGGCCCCGCACGCGCCGACCTCGCGCTGCGCGCCAGGACCACCGGCGACCCGCTCGCCGACGCCGTCGTCGCCGAGATCCGCGCCGCGGGCCGCGACGGCGGCCGGGCGCTCACCGCCCAGCTGCAGCGCGGCATCCGCGAGGGACTCGCCTCGCTGACCGACCCCTCCCCTGCCATCGCGGCCCTGCTCGGCTCCGCCGAGTCGGTGCCCGCGGGCACCGACCCCGCGATCCTCGACACCGGGGTCCGACCGATGTTCACCGCGCCGCCCGCGGTGCACACCCTGTCGCTGTCGGCGGGGGCACTGCTGCGCACCTACGGCTCGCCGTCGATCGCGGTGCTGCTCGGCACCACCGGACGGCTGGTGGAGTCCGCCGAGCGCCGCCTCACCGAGACCGGCGCCTGGCTGCTCGCCGCCACCCTGCCCGGCGGCATGCGGCCCGGCAGCCCCGGCTACGTCAGCACCCTGCAGGTCCGCGTGCTGCACGCCCACATGCGCGTGCTCGCCCGCGACCGCGGCCTCGACGAGGCCGTGCACGGCACCCCGGTCAACCAGCTCGACCTGGTCCGCACCTGGCTGGACTTCACGCTCGTCTCGATGCGGGCCGAGGCGACGATCGGGTTCGGGCTCACCCCCGCCGAGATCACCGAGGTCTACGCCTGCTGGCAGCTGCTGGCCCACCAGCTCGGCATCGACCCCGAGCTGGTCCGCGACGTCACCTCGCACGCCGCGGCCGAGGAGCTCGACGCGCTGGTCAGCGCCGTCACCGGACCGCCCGCCCCCGAGTCACGCGCCCTGGCCGGGGCGCTGATCGGGGCCGTCGCCGTGCTGCTCGTCGAGCCGCTGCGCCTGCCCGTGCCCCACGGCCGGCGCCTGTTGCAGGCACTGGCCCGGCGCTTCCACGGCGCCGCGGTGACCACCGGGCTGGGTCTGCGGCGCAGCCCCGGGTGGGAGCTGGCCGTCGCCGTCCTGGGCCGGGTGGTCGCGCTGCAGCGCCGGTGGGTCCGGCGCAGCCCGGCGTCGCTGGAAGCCGTGCGGGTCCGCAACATCGCCGCGACCCGGGCGCTACTCGCCGACGACGGCCCCACCCTGTTCGAGGCCTACGGCGCCTGAGGTCGGTCCGGGGCGTCCCACCAGCGCGACGACAGCCCGGCGGCCTCAACGGCCCCGGTCAGCGCGGCGCGCCGCCGGTCCGGCCCGACCAGGACGATGCCTCCGCCGTGGCCCAGTGCGGCGGCGACCCGGTCCGCGGGCTGCAGGTGCAGACCCGGGCCGAGGTCCGGCGACCCGAGCTGCGGGTAGGTGTCGGCGACGGCGAGCAGCGGCCCGGCCGGGCCGTCCCGGCGCCCCCACAGCGCGACGACGTGCGCGACCGACCAGTCCGGCCCCGGGCGGGCCCCGGCGTCGAGGTCGGCGACGGCGGTCGCGGCGGCACCCAGCTCACCGGTCGCGAGCGACGCGAGCACCCCGACCGGGCCGTCGCCGGTGACCGCACCGAGCAGCCCCACGAGCCGGTCGCCGGTCCAGTCCCCGGTCACCGGGACCGCCGCGAGCGACTCGCCGGAGAACTCCTCGACCGCGCGTCCGAGGCCGGACACCGGGGTGCCGGAGGGCTCGTCGTCCGCGGCGACCGGCAGTCCTTGCAGGTAGTCGGCGTCCGCGGGCGCCCCGGGTGGCCGCGACGCCACGTCGTCGCCGGGCCGCACCCGGGTGCCCGCCGCGTGGGCGAAGGCCGCCACCGTCGGTGCGGGCAGCGGCGAGAGCGCGGCGACGAGCAGCCGGGCGACGAACGGCCCGGCCAGCTGGTCGGGCTGGGGCAGCGACGCCGCGTGCACCCGCACGAGCGCCTCCGCCCCGGGGAACGCCCGGACCGGGCCGCTCACGGGGCCACCAGCAGCCACACCGGGATCGCCACCAGCGCGACCGCGACCAGCCGGACCAGCCCGTGCACGACACGCGGCAGCGGGGTCGGCGGCGCGGTGATCCGGTCGATCCGCGCCTCCAGCGCATCGGTGAACGACGACAGCGCCGCCGCCGGCGCGGACCCGCCGACGGCCTTGAGCGCGGTCGCCAGCTCGGTCGGGTCGCAGAGCTTGCGGGCGACGTCGTCGGCCCGCATCTCGATCAGCCGGGCCACCGCGAGCTGGGCGTGCACCATGCCGCGCACGAACGGCGCCGTCGCACCCCACGCGACGAAGGGCAGCACGACCAGGTCGTGGCGTTCGCGCAGGTGCGCCCGCTCGTGCGCGAGCACCGCGACGACCCCGGCGGTGTCGAGCGCGTCCAGCACCCCCGCCGACACCACCAGCCGGGAGCTGCGCCCGGGCAGGCAGTAGGCGACCGGTACGGGATGGTCGAGCACGCGGGTACCGGAGGCGTAGGGCCAGGGCGACGCGAGCACGTCGAGCAGGTCGCGGTGGCGGCGACGGGCCCGCAGAGTCCGCACGGTGGTGATCACCAGCACCGACAGCAGCCGCAGCAGCACCCCGACCGCGATGAGCAGCGCCCCGACGTGCAACGGGTCCATCTGCTCCGGCCACTCCCCGGCCGACAGCGACGACGCCAGCGCGGCGGCCGCCGAGGGCAGGCTCTCCCCCATCGGCGAGAGCCCGTAGGCAAGCCCGGCACCGAACAGCGAGATGCCGCCGCCGAGCCCGACGGCCTGCCACAGCAGCAGCGCGCCGACCGGGTCGCGGCCGGGCCAGCGCGCCCGGGCCAGGGCACGGCTGACCGGCTCGGCGAGCAGTACGCCGAGCAGTCCGAGTCCGAGCGCGGTCAGCTCCATCGCGTCACATCGTCGCGGAGGGCGCGCCGCGGCGCCGCATCACCCCCGCGACCGGACAGGATCCTCGACCGTCCGGCGCTCAGCCGAGCAGGTCGCGCAGGCGCGACCGCTCCTCCTCCGACATCGAACCGAGGAACCGCGCGAGGGCGGCGCCGCGGTCGGACGCGTCGTCGAGCGCGTCGGTCATCAGCTCGGCCACGTGGTCCTCCCGGCTGGCCACCGGGCGGTAGTGGTGGGCGCGGCCGTCGCGGATGCGCCGGACCAGCTGCTTGCGCTCGAGCCGACCGAGGACGGTGAGCACGGTCGTCGTGGCCAGGTCGCGGTCGGCGAGCTGATCCTGCACCTCACGGGCCGTCATGTCCCGGTCCGACTCCCAGAGGACGTTCATGACCGCCCGCTCCAACTCGCCCAGACTCGTCACGTAGGTCATCCTACGCGAACCTTTCTACTGCGCGTAGAACCCCCGCGGGAGATGGCTCACACCCGGGTGTGTCGTCAGTGGATCTGCACCTGGTCGCCGACCTGCAGGTTCTCGAACCACTGGCGCGCATCGGACTCACCGAGCTTGACGCACCCGGCCGACGGGGTCGAGAGGTCGCCCTGGTGGAAGGCGATCCCGCCCTGGGCGAAGAACACCGACCACGGCATCTGGGTCAGCCGCTCCCGGCTGGTCCACTGCTCGGCCTTCCACTGCACCGCGAAGGTGCCGGTCGGTGTGGGGGCCTCCGGGTCGCCCGGGCGCATCGCGACCGGCCCGGCGACGACCTGGCCCGCCTCGATCAGCCAGGTGGAGCGGCTCGCGAGGTCCACACAGGCGCGCGCCGAGGAGGTGCACGGCGTCCCGGCGACGAGCGAGCCGGTCGCGACCTGCCGGTCGGTGGGGTCGGGCTGCTCCGACGGCTCGGCGAGGGCGGGGCCCACCACGAGCCCGGCGAGGGCACCGCTCACTGCGACACCCGCCACGAGGAGCCCGACGACCCGGCTCCGTCCCCGTGCCCGCATCCGTCCGCTCCTCCGTCGGGTCCGGCGGGCTCGACCCGCCCGGACCGACCGGATGCACAGCGCGACCGGTCGTCCTCGAACCGTAGTTGATCACGATCTTGGACTGAACGGGTGCATCGCATACCCCCGATCGGCGGTACGCGAGGCGCGCCGGACGGTCGGTGGCGGCGGTCAGCGGCCCCGGAACACCGGGACGCGCTTCTCGGTGCGGGCGGCGCGGCCCTCGGCGATGTCCTCGGCGGCCCAGCAGCCGCGGAAGTCCGCGGCGAGCCCGTCGACGACGGCCGGGTCGGTGTGCCCGCCACGGCCGAACGCGTTCACCGCACGCTTGTTGTAGGCCAGCGTGAGCGGGGCCATGGTCGCGACGTCACGGGCCAGGGCGAGTGCGGCGTCGCGGTCGCCGAGGGTGTCGGCGAGGCCGCGGGCGTGCGCGGTGGCGGCGTCGACCGTGGCGCAGGCCAGCAGCAGACTGCGGGCCGTGCCGCCGCCGGCGATCTGCACCAGCCGCTCGATCGTCCACGGGTCCACGGCCAGCCCGAGCCGCGCGGTCGGCAGCCCGAACACCGCCTCCGGGGCGGCGACCCGCAGATCGCAGGCCAGCGCCAGCTGCAGCCCGCCGCCGATCGCGGGCCCGGTCACCGCGGCGACGGTCGGCATCGGAAGGTCGGCGACCGCGTGCAGGCCGGTGTAGAGCGCGTCGAGGAACTCGTCGGTGTAGACCTCGCCGAAGTCGGCGCCGGAGCAGAACGCCGACCCGTTCCCGGCGACCACGACCGCCCGCGCGCCGGCCGCGCGGACCTCGGCGGCGGCGTCGACCAGCTGCCGGCAGGTCGCGATGTCCAGGGCGTTGCGGCGCTCGGGGCGGTTCAGCTCGATCAGACCGACGTCGTCGTGGGTGCTCACGGAGATCACGGGCCGGACCCTAACCCGCGGTCGACGCCCCGGACCCGTCCGCGTGACCGGCGCCGCGCCCGGCGGGCGCGGGCTCGCTCCAGCTCTGTCCGCACAGCTCCCGGGCCAGCCCGACCGCGAGCTGGTCGATCCGGCGCAGCATCCGCGCCGCGGCCAGCCGCCGCGTCCGCTCGGTCCCGGGGCCGACCACCGCGCGCGACGCGGCGTCGGCCTCGGCGGCGTCGAGCAGCTCCTCCGCGGAGCCGACGCCGTAGTCGGCGGGGCTCGCGCCGGGCGGGTGCTCGCGCCGGTCGGCGGGGCCCCAGCCGTCGTCGAGGATGCGGCGCAGGCCGTCGAGGTCCGCGCGGACCCGCTCGGCCGCGGGCTCCAGCGTCGCGGCCCAGCCGGGCGCCGACGCCGTCGCGGCCTGGGCGGCGAGCTGGCGGGTGTAGTGATCGATGGCCCCGACGACGCGGACGGTGTGGTGCACCCCGCGGCGCAGCGGCCTGCGGGCGACGGGGTGCTCCAGCGGCACCGCGCGGGTCCGCACGGTGGCCACCGCGGCGTCGACGGCGCGGGCCCGCTCCAGCGGGTCACCGGCTCCGGGGCGGCCCAGTGCCGCGTCGACCGAGGTGCGCAGGGAGACGTCGACCGCGGTGAGTGCGTCGTCGAGGGCCTCGGCGAAAGCCGTGCGCGAGCGGGTGGGCAGGATCAGGTAGGCGGCGAGCATGCCCAGCGCGCCACCGACGACGGTCTCCTCCACCCGCAGGACCAGGGTCTGCACGCTGAACTGGCCGATCACGCCGTAGAGCAGGGCCAGCACCGCGGTGATCCAGAACGCCATCATCGCCTGCGAGATCCGCACCAGGTACAGGGCGAGGAACACGCAGACGAACAGCAGCGCGAGGCTGGCGACGACGTTGCCGCCCACCAGCAGCGCCAGCAGCATCCCGGCCACGACGCCGCCCGCGGTGCCCACCGCGCGGGCCCAGCCGCGGCTCAGGACGTCGCCGCGGCTGGCGGTGCCGGCGAACACCACGAACGCGGCGATCACCGCCCAGTACCAGCGGGCCGGTGAGATGAGCTCGCCGACCACGATCGCGAGGCTGGTGGCGACGCCGACCTGCACCGCCTGGCGGGTGTGCAGCGCGAGCCCCTCGAACCGGTCCCGGCCCGCCGGGGTGTCGCCACCGGTCTCACCGGAGGAAACGGTCTCACCGGAGGGAGCAGAAGCACCGGAAGGAACGGTGTCGCCGGGCGGGGCGGGGTCGCCGGAGGGGACCGGGTCGCCGCCCGCGGTCGCCCGGTCGGTGTCGTGGTGCTCGGCGATCCGCAGCCGGGCCTGCTCGACGGTGGTCTGCATCGCGTCGGCGAGCCGGACGACGGCGAACCCGATGCGCTGCTCGCGGGCGGCGGGCCCGACCCCGGACGGCCGGTCCACGATGTCGGCGACGGCGGACCGGGCGCCGTCGTAGAGGCGGGCGGCGATCGCGCCGGGTGTCCCGACGGCGGTGGCCGCGGCGAGGGCCCGCAGTCCCTCGGCCAGGGCGGCGCGGTCGTCGTCGGGGATCGGGTCGTGGTGCTCGACCGACCGGCGGACCGACATCGCGACCCGTTCGGCGGCCAGCTCGGAGTCGATGATCCACTGCCGCAGGCCGGCGGCGGGTCCCGCGGTGGCGGCGGTCTCGGTCGGGGTGTCGGTCCCGGTGGTCCCGGCGTCGGTGTCGGTGTCCGTGTCGGGGACGGTGTCGTCGAGCCGGTCGGTCACCAGCAGCGCGGTCTCGTTGAGCCGGGCCTGGGCGCGCACCAGCGGGTCGAGGTCGGGCTCGCCCCCGGTGGTCTCCACCGCCTCGACGGCGGTGAGCAGCAGCGCGTGCAGCCGCGCCTCGAACGCCCGGAACAGCGCGTCCAGCACGGCCTCGGAGCGGCGGGTGAACACCAGGCAGCGCAGCAGGAAGGTGCTGCCGATGCCGATCACCACGCCGGCCAGCAGGTACGGCAGCTCGCCGGGGCCGGCGTGCAGGAACTGCACGAAGAAGAACGGCATGAACGCCGCCATGCCCAGCGCGACCCCGCGCGGCCCGTACCGCCGGACCGCGACGGCGACGACCATGACCAGGACGAACACGACGTCGGCCGCGACCCGGTTCGTCGACAGCAGCGCGGACACCGTCGCCGACGCCGCGGCGGGCAGCACCATCAGGGCGGTGGTGACCCGCCGCCGTCGCAGGTCGTTCTCGTTCACCGCCAGGTTGCTGATCATCGCCAGCACCACGGAGAACAGCACGATCGTGACCGGCTGCCCGGTCAGCGCGCGCAGCACGCTCGCCAGCACCGCGGCGAGCAGCATCGCCGCCGTCGCGACCGAGGCCAGGTGCAGCCGGGTGTGGCCGGGGTCGACCGCGGCCGCCCACGTCCGCAGCTCGCCCCACCGGGCCGGCACCGGCATGCGCCGTCCGCGCTCGACCGTCCGCGTCACGGTGCGAGTCTGACACGCACCGCGGCCGCCGGTCCGGGGGTCAGCCCGCGGTGCGGGCCTGCGGCGGCAGCGACTCGGTCGGCACCGGGTTCGTCGCCCCCGGGACCGGCTGCGAGGCCGGCCGGGCGACCGGGATGCCGAGCACGTCGCCCGCGGCGGCGGCCATCGCGCGCATGCCCTGGGCGTTCGGGTGCACCGGGGCGGCAGGCGAGGTCGGGACCAGGCCCTCGACCCACTTCACGCCGGGCAGCGTGCAGGCGTCGTGGCCGATGGTCGGGGTGTAGGTGTCGACGTAGTCCACACCGGCGTCGCGGGCGGCGCCGGCCAGCATCGCGTTGAGCTTCTTCTCGGTCTCGCGCAGGTAGGCGGTGTCGCCCGCACTGAACGGCATGACCGGGTAGCAGCCGGGACCGGTGTCCGGGAGGATCGACGGGTACCCGACGACGGCGACCCTCGCGGCGGGCGACCGCTCGCGGATCTTCTCGAGCACGTCGGAGACCTTCGACTCGGTGCCGTCGATCCGCTCGGCGAGCTGGTCGGTGCCGCCCGCGGTGAAGAAGTCCTTGCAGGCCGCGCCGAACAGGTTCGCCGAGGAGCGGCGCACGCACTCGCCGATGATCCCGGAGAACCCGATGTCGTTGCCGCCGATGGTCAGCGTGACCAGCGACTCGGACCCGTCGAGGGCGTCGAGCTGCGGCGGGTTCGGGCCGGCCTTCACCTCCTGCGGGGCCGTCATGTCCTCGGTCGTCGCACCGCTGCAGGACACGTCGGTGAACCGGCCGATGCCGGCGGAGCGGGCGAGCACCGAGGGGTAGTTCTGGTTCGAGCGCTGGCAGCCCGACGGTGTGCCCTGCTGCACCGGGACCAGCGGGCCCGCGGCGTAGGAGTCGCCGAGGGCGACGAAGCGCCCGACCGGGGCGGAGTCGAGGTTGCGCGCGGACAGCGTGGTCTCGGCGAACGTGGTCGGCGCCTCCGCCTGCGCGGGCGCGAGGGCGCTCATCCCGGCCGAGCTCAGCAGGGTCATGGTCGCCACGGCGAGCCACCGGGACGGGCGGGGACGGCGCACGGGTTCTCGGACCTCCGGTCGGACGTCGCCGGCGTGGGCACGCCGGTCCTGACCGACCAACGATCATCGTCGCGGACCGGTTACGCCCCGTTCGGCGCACGTGACGGGCCGGGACCGCCCGACCCGTCACGCACCGTGGACGGTGCTCGCTCAGTCGGTGAGCCTGCGCAGCGACAGCGGCGCGACCAGGCGGTGCCGCAGCGCGGTCGCGTCCCACAGCTGCGGCTGCGACGGCATCGACGCGAGCCGCTCGGCGGCCACCGCGCCGGGGTCGGCCATCGGCTCGCGGACGCCGGCGAGGAAGGCCCACTCGTGCTCCTCGCACCCGATGTAGACCCCGCGACCGCCGGTCTCGCCGAACACCGCGGCGAAGCGCTGCCAGGCCGAGCGCAGCGTCGCGTCCCGCCACACGGCCGGGCTGCCCGCCTGGAACACCAGGACCCCGCCGGGGGTGAGCCGCTGTGCGCAGGCCCGGACGAACTCCTCCTCGTAGAGCCTATTGATCTGGGCGTCGGGCTCGTCGGGGCGCTCGTCGGGCAGGTCGACGATCACCAGGTCCCACTGCTCACGCGCGTCCAGGACGAACTGCCGCCCGTCGCCGTAGGTCAGGTGCACCGGGCCCTCGCCGCGCTCGGCCGCGGCCAGGGACTCGGGGGTGTAGCCGTAGGGCAGGTGCTCGGCGCAGATCCGGACGGCCTCGGCGTCGATGTCGACGTGGTCGACCCGGCTCGCGCCGGCCGCGACCGCCATCTCCGACGCGACGCCCTCCGAGGAACCGATGATCAGCACCCGGTCCAGCTCGCGGGCGAGCAGGGCACCCGGCCACACCAGTGCCTCGTGGTAGGTGAGCTGGGTGTGCTCGGTGGACTGGCGCTCGTCGTCGCAGAAGAGGGTGACGCCGTGCGCGGTGTCGGCGACGACCACGTGCTGGAACCCGGTGTCCGCGACGTGGTGGACCCGGCCGAGGTCCCAGCGCCGGGTCAGGCCGGGCGAGAGGGGTTCGGTGACCGTGCGCGGGGCGCCGCCGCGGTCGACGACCTGCAGCGCGGTGTCGGTCGCGCCGACGCGGTCGGCGAGGCGGCGCACGGCGTCGACCGGGTCGGCGCTCTCACCGCAGGTGAACACGTCGACGTGCATGCCGCCGTGCTCGGGCCAGGTGTGGATCGAGGCGTGCGACTCGGCCAGGACCGCGACGACGGTCGCCCCCTGCGGTTCGAACCGTTCGACGACCACCTGACGGACCTGGGCTCCGGCCTCGGTCAGCGCGGCGGTGAGGTCGCTGCGCAGGCGGGCGCAGTCGTCGAGGATCTCGGGGGCGATGCCGCCGAGCTCGGCCAGGACGTGCCTGCCGACCGGCGACGAGGTGCTGGGCAGTGCGGGCGCGCCCGTCCCGAGCCCGGTGCCCGGATGCAGTTCTCCGGCCGCGGTGGCGGGCACGGACATGGTGGGCGAGGTGGAAGATGACACGTCCGGACACGTTAACCGCGATGTGGGAACGCCGCCCCCTCCTCGCCGACGACCACGTCCAGCGGTCCGAAGCCGTTGAACCCGACCGAGGCGTAGCTGGAGGTGTAGGCGCCGGTCCCGAGCAGGTCGACGACGTCGCCCGCGGCCAGGTCCAGCGGCAGCGCGACCGGGGTCCGGCGGTAGACGACGTCGTCACCGTCACAGGTGGGGCCCGCGACCACGACCGGTCCGCACGGGCCGGAGCGGCCGGGCACGCGCAGCGGGTAGGCGATCGCCTCGCCCTCGGTCTCGGCCAGGCCCTGGTAGCGGCCGACGTCGAGGTACACCCAGCGACGGTGGTCGACCCCCGGGCGGCGGGACACCCGCAGCACCCGGGCGCGCAGCACCCCGGCCGGGGCGACCAGCGCGCGGCCCGGTTCGAGCAGCAGCGTCGCGTCGTCCACGTGCCCGGCGGCGACGGCCGCGGCCACCGCGCTGCGCACGGCCGCGGCGTAGTCCTGCGCGGGGGCGACGGCGGTGCGGTAGGCCACCGGCCAGCCGCCGCCCAGGTCCAGCTCGGGGCGGCGCAGCCCGGCCCGCCCGGCGACCCGCAGCGCGAGCGCGACGGCCCCGGCGTAGGTGGCGGGGCGGGTCTGCTGGGAGCCCGCGTGGAAGGTGACCCCGGCCGCGACCAGGCCGCGGTCCGCGACCCGGCCCAGCAGCGCGACGGCGGCGTCGGGCGGCGCGCCGAACTTGCCGTGGAACGGCGTCGCCGAGCCGGTGTCGTCGACCGAGAGGCGGACCTGCACCCGGGCGCCGGGGACCTCGGAGGCCAGGGCGTCGACGTCCTCGGCACTGTCGGTGACGAACCGGGTGACGCCGTCGCGGGCAGCCCGGGCGGCGGCACCGGGGCCGCGCACCGGGTTGCCGTGCTGCAGGGACGCCGGGTCCGCCCCGGCGGCCAGGCACAGGTCGATCTCGGCCTGGGAGGCGACGTCGAACCCGGCCCCGGCCGCGACGAGGGTGCGCAGCACCGCGGGTTCCGGGCAGGCCTTGACGGCGTAGAGGATCCGGGCGTCGCCGAACGCCGCGGCCAGCGCGCGGTACCGCTCCCCGACGACGACGGGGTCCAGCGCCAGGTACGGCGTCGGACGGTCGGTGGCGAGCAGCCGCTCCAGGCCGGGGCTCAGGGTGTCGGGCACACCGCGATCGTCTCCCGGGCCGGGCCGCGCCTCACCGCCGGGGCACGACCTGCGGGGCCACGACCCGCCGGGGCACGGACCGGCCCGACCGGACCGCTCCGGGCGCCGGGCCCCTGATCTAGGTTCGACCCATGACCGCACCGAAGCCGCAGCGCCGCGCCCGGAAGATCGCCATGACCCCGGAGGAGGTCACCGCGTTCCTCGACGCCGAGCGCACCTGCCGGGTCGCCACCAACGGCGTGAACGGCCCGCACGCCACCCCGCTCTGGTACGTGTGGGACGGCGAGGCGCTCTGGCTGACCTCGCTGTCGCGCTCGCAGCGCTGGACCGACCTGCAGCGCGACCCGCGGATCGCCGTCGTCGTCGACGCCGGGCACGACTACTCCGAGCTGCGCGGGGTCGAGCTGCGCGGCTCGGTCGAGGTCGTCGGCGAGGTCCCGCGCACCGGGGAGCCGCACCCCGAGCTGGAGCGGGTCGAGCAGGCGATGGCCGACCGCTACTTCGGCGGGCAGGTCGTGATCGACGGCCGGCACGCCTGGCTGCGGCTGCGCCCGGAGAAGATCACCAGCTGGGACTTCCGGAAGATGTGATCGCCGGGGGTGAGGGGATCGGTGCCGGATGTGGCACCGATCCGCTCACCCGTGACGATCACCGGGTTCCGGCCGGGTCAGGGCCGCCCGGTCACCAGCGGCCAGAGGCCGTCGGCGCCCGCGGCCAGGGCAGCCGCACCGACCCGGTCGTTCCAGTACGCCTCGGTGCCGTCCTCGTCCCGCCAGGCCCACAGCCGGGTCGTGACCAGCCGCAACGCGTGCTCACGGGTGAACCCGATCGCGCCGTGCACCTGGTGGCAGATCCGGGCGACGGCCGTGGCCGCCTCCGAGCAGCGGGCCTTGGCCGCGGCGACGGCGAACCCGGTCTCCGCGGCGGCGAATCCCGCGCGCTGCGCGGTCGAGGTCGCCGCGGCGGAGGCGGCCGAGGCGGCGGCGACCTCCGACCCGGCCTCGGCGAGCATCTGCTGCACCGCCTGGAAGCGGCCGATGGGGCGACCGAACTGGGTGCGTTCCCCGGCGTAGGCGACCGAGGCGGCCAGCGCACCGCGGGCCGCGCCGGCGAGCAGCAGCGATCGTGCCAGCGCCGCCCGCAGGGTCAGCTCCGTGGCCGCGCCGGCCGGGGCGGTGCCGGTGGCCGTCGGGGTGACCGCGTCGAGGGTCAGACCGTCGCGGGGCTCCTCGGCGAGGTTGACGCCCTCGGTGACCCGCGCCGCGGCCGCGTCGAGCACGAGCACCCGGGCCCCGTCGAGCACGACGACCGCGGCCAACGAGCGCCCCCACGGCACCCGGGTCAGCTCCGCCGACACGGTGCCGCTGCCAGTGACGCCGCCGGAGCCGCCGTCGGTGCCACCGCCAATGCCGCCGTGAGTGCCGCCGCCGGTGAGCGCGCCCCCGGCCGCACCGGCAGGGCGGTCCCCGCCGGTCGCGTCGGTGACGACCGCGGCCAGCGGCCCGTCCGGCACGGCGAGCCCGGCGGCGCGGGCCAGCCACCCGGCGAGCAGGTCGGTCTCGGCCAGCGGCAGCCGGGCCGCCGCCGCTCCGGCGACCTCCAGCAGCACGGCGGCGTCGTCGAGGGTGCCGCCGGTCTCCGGGTCGGTCAGCGAGGTCAGCCCGGCCCCGGCGCACACCTTCCAGGCGGCCGTGTCCAGGCCGGTGCCCTCGCGGTCGTCGGACCCGGCGGCCAGGATCGACGCGGCCAGGTCGGCGAGGTCGCTGTTGCGGGCCATCAGCGCAGTCCCATCCCCCGCGCGACGATGCCGCGCAGGACCTCGTTGGTACCGCCGCGCAGGGTGAACCCGGGCGCGTGCAGCACGGCGTCGGCGAGCAGCCGGGCGAACCCGGACTCCGCGCCGGGGTCCGGTGGGATGTCGACCAGCAGCCGGGCGGCGTCGACGATCTCGTTCTCGAAGCGGGTGCCGAGGTCCTTGACCAGGGCCGCGGCCAGCTCGGGCGCCTCACCCGACTCCAGTGCCCCGGCGACGGCCAGCGACATGGCCCGCAGCGTCCACAGCCGCGACACCAGCGACCCGACCCGGCGCCGGGTGCCGGTGTCGACACCGCCCGCCGCCGCGGTCAGCTCCCCGACCAGCGACGACAGCAGCGGATAGGTCGACAGGAACCGCTCCGGCCCGGACCGCTCGAACGCCAGCTCGCCGGTGACCTGGGCCCAGCCGTTGCCGATCTCGCCGAAGACCCGCGAGTCCGGGATGAACACGTCGTCGAAGCGGACCTCGTTGAAGTGGTGCGCCCCGGTGAGCAGCGGGATCGGGCGGATCTCCACCCCGGGCGAGTCCAGCTCGACCAGGAACTGGGACAGGCCCGCGTGCCGGTGGGCGTCGTCGCGCGGCTCGGTGCGCACCAGCGCGAAGAACGCGTGCGCATGGTGGGCCCCGGAGGTCCAGACCTTGGTGCCCGACAGCCGCCACCCGCCGTCGACGCGGGTCGCCCGGGTCCGCACCGACGCCAGGTCGGAGCCGGAGTCCGGTTCGGACATGCCGATGCCGAAGTACACCTCGCCGCGGGCGATGCCGGGCAGGAACGCGCGACGCTGCTCCTCGGTGCCGTGACGCAGCAGCGACGGCCCGATCTGGCGGTCGGCGATCCAGTGCGCCGCCACCGGGGCGCCCGCCGCGAGCAGCTCCTCGGTGACGACGTAGCGCTCCAGCGCGGTGCGGCCGTGCCCGCCGTACTCGGTGGGGATCGTCATACCGAGCCAGCCGCGCTCCCCCAGCCGCCGCGAGAACGACTCGTCCCAGCCGGAGAGCCACACGTCCGCACGCGGGGTCCAGCGGCCGGCGTCGCGCTCCTCGTCGAGGAAGGACCGGACCTCGGCCCGCAGGTCCGCCAGCCCGGCGGGGAGCTCGACCGGGTCGGGCACGAGCTCGGGCAGCGTCGCTGCCGCTGTCGATGTCACTGCCACGGGCCTCATCATGACCCAGCCCCGCCGACGCCGCCGGTGTCTATGGGCCGACTCACCGGGGTACGTTCCGGGCATGACCACCAATGCTGACGAGCGCAGGGTGCTGGATGCCGTCCCCACCGGCCTGTTCATCGGCGGCCAGTGGCGGCAGGCGGAGAACGGTGCGACCGCGAAGGTCGAGGATCCGTCCACCGGAGAGGTCCTGACCGAGGTCGCCGACGCCTCCCCCGCCGACGGCATGGACGCTCTCGCCGCCGCGCACGCCGCGCAGCCCACGATCGCCGCGATGGCACCGCGGGAGCGCAGCGAGATCCTGCGCCGCGCCTACGACCTGCTCCACGAGCGGATCGACGACCTCGCCCTGCTCATGACCCTGGAGATGGGCAAGCCCTTCGCCGAGGCCAAGGGTGAGGTCACCTACGCCTCGGAGTTCCTCCGCTGGTTCTCCGAGGAGGCCGTGCGGATCGACGGCGGCTACCAGGTCGCCCCGAACGGCCAGACCCGCTTCCTCACCATCCGCCAGCCCGTCGGGGTCTGCGTGTTCGTCACCCCGTGGAACTTCCCGCTGGCCATGGGCACCCGCAAGATCGCTCCGGCGGTCGCCGCCGGCTGCGCCTCGGTGATCAAGCCCGCACCGCAGACACCGCTGACGATGCTCGCGTTCGCGCAGGTGCTGGCCGACGCCGGCCTGCCCGACGGCGCCCTGAACGTCATCAACGCCACCGACGCCGGCGCGGTGATCGAGCCGATCCTCCGCGACGGCCGCGCCCGGAAGATGTCGTTCACCGGATCCACCCCGGTCGGGAAGCTGCTGCTGTCCCAGGCCTCGGACAAGGTGCTGCGCTCGTCGCTGGAGCTGGGTGGCAACGCCTCGTTCATCGTGCTCGACGACGCCGACGTCGACGCCGCCGTCGAGGGCGCCATGATCGCCAAGATGCGGAACATGGGCGAGGCCTGCACTGCGGCGAACCGCTTCTACGTCCAGCGCGGCGTCGCCGAGGCGTTCACCGCCAAGCTCGCCGAGCGGATGGGTGCGCTCAAGGTCGGCCGTGGCACCGAGGAGGGCGTGAACGTCGGCCCGCTGATCGACGCCAAGGGCCGGGACAAGGTCACCGACCTGGTCGCCGACGCCGTCGCCGCGGGCGCCTCGGTCGCGCTCGGCGGGAAGGCCCAGGACGGGCCGGGCTACTTCTACCCGCCGACCGTGCTCACCGACGTGCCGGTCGACTCCCGGCTCAACCACGAGGAGATCTTCGGCCCGGTCGCGCCGATCACCGTCGTCGACACCGCCGACGAGGCGCTGGCCGCGGCCAACGCGACCGAGTTCGGCCTGGTCAACTACGTGTACACGCGCGACCTGAACCGGGCGCTGCACATCGCCGAGAACCTCGAGAGCGGCATGATCGGGCTCAACACCGGCCTGGTGTCGAACCCGGCCGCCCCGTTCGGCGGAGTGAAGGAGTCCGGGCTGGGCCGCGAGGGCGGCGCGATCGGCATCGACGAGTTCCTCGAGACCAAGTACGTGGCCATCGGCTACAGCGGCTGAATCACGGGAACGGCCGAGGGCCCCGGCGCCGTACGGCGCCGGGGCCCTCGTGGTTCGCGGACCGGTCAGTTGGCCGGGGCCGCGGGTGCAGCAGGTGCCGCGGGTGCCGGGGCCTGCGGCTGGATCGGGACCGCCGCATCCTGCCCGGGCACCGGCTCGGCGGGCTGGGTCACGTCGACCTGCCCGCCCGAGACGAGCTCGACCAGCTCGACACCGCCGTTGAGGGTCAGCATCACGATCAACAGCGCCACCGAGGCGACGGCGGCCGCGGTGAGTCCGCGTTGCGCGGACCCGCTGGTGACCAGTCGGCCACGGCTGGTCTCCACCACCCAGGCGCGGGCGGCGAAGACCGCCAGCATCAGGCCGAAGGCGAGCCAGGTCAGGGCGAATCCGTTCACGGGTTCGGCACCTCCCCGCCAGCCGCCGGGGCCGGGGCCGTCGCCGGCGCCGGGACACCCGGCGCCGGGGGCGGGTCGTTGCGCACCAGGATCGCGTCGAAGCCGCTCTCGTAGGTCGCGCGGTACTGGCCCGACGCGATCAGCTGGTTGCGGATCTCGAGCGTCCAGCCCGGCTGGCGGTCGTTCAGGACGACGCCCTGCTTCTCGATCGCCGGGTAGAACAGCAGTGTCTGCGGCTGGACCTGGTCGATGCAGCGGAACGGGTCCGCGGCGAGCACCGCGCAGCCCTGACCGCCCGAGGCCATGTTGTTGTGCTCGCCGACGCCCTCCAGGGCGTACGGCCCGACCGTCGACAACGGCTGCACCGTCGCCCCGGGCGGCGCCTCGTCGTAGGCCTTGCGGGTCATCTGGACGTCCTCGGTGGTGACGTCGGTGTAGGCCTCGTTGCCGCCGCGGATGAAGATCAGCAGACCGAAGACCACCACCATGCCCACCGCGAGCAGCCGTTCGCGTTTGCGGTCGACCCGGGCGAAGGCCCGCAGCGCGTCGACGGCCAGGATCGACAGGATCGGCAGGCCGTAGAGCAGCACGCGCAGGAGCAGCTCGCCGCCGTAAGTCTGCACGACCGCCATGCCCATCGGGATGATCGCCAGCAGGATCGGCACGAGGTCGCGACGGCGGCGCCAGTAGACCCAGGCACCGGCGAACCCGATGACGTAGGTCAGGCCGGTCATGACGACCCGGAGTCCCTTGCCCACCAGCTGCCCCGTGTCGCCCTGGAACCGGTCGGCGACGCCGGCCTGCAGCGCGCTGCCCTCGTCGCTGCTGCCGATGATCATGCTGATCTGGTTCATCCAGAAGTCGCGGGCCCCGATCAGGACGAACACCGTCACCGCGGCGATCGCGACGATCACCAGCCCGCGGCCGCGGAACCGGCCCACGATCGCCAGCACGGCCAGCTGGCCGATGATGGCGAACGGGGTCAGCTGGTGGGCCGGGGCCACCGCGATCACGCACAGCGCCGCGCAGAAGTAGATCAGCAGCAGCTGCCGGGCGGGCAGCGTCGGCGTGTTCGGCGGGGTCAACGCCGACACCAGCCAGCGCCGCCACCGTGGCAGCGGTGGTGCCCCACGGTGCGCCCGTGGCCAGCCCGGGGCCCCGGCATTGTCGACGCGACGGGTGGCCAGCGGGCCGAGCGCGAAGGTCAGCACCGTCAGCAGCAGCACGATCGCGGTCGCCTGCGGCGAGAAGTAGTCCTGCTCGATCCAGTTCAGGCCGATGAACAGCCAGGCCGCCACCCACGGTGCGCGGGTGCCCCCGAGCATCGAGCGGGCGAGCGCGTAGACACCGATCGCCCACACCGCGGTGACGGCGGGCGGGTACCAGCGCAGGACCGTGTCGAGCTGGTCGGCGCCCGCGGCGTCGCGGATCCACGCCCACTGGGCGAAGAACGCCGGCCAGTAGAACCGGGCGTCCACACCGGTGGGCGGGACGCCGTTGTTGCTGGCCACGGCGTCGACGAAGCCGGAGATCAGCCACGCGGTGGTGAACCGGGCCTGGGGCTGCACGACCGAGGGCAGACCGGTGGAGCACAGCAGCAGCACACCCGTCGCGGCACCCAGCATCGGGATCCGCGGCCGGCGCGACCACAGCTCGACCAGGCAGGCCCCGATCGCGAGCAGCAGGGCCACCCACGCGAACGGGCTCAGCGCCGGGGCCAGGCCCCAGCCGCCCAGGTCGGACAGGTCGGTCGTCGCCGCGGCGACGGGCAGCAGCAGCACCGCGAGCACGGCCAGGACCGGGGCGCCCCAGACCCACAGCGGGGACAGCGGCTCGGCGGTCTCCGGCGCGGGCGGCGGAGGCGGCGGCGGGCCGTCACCGGGCGGGCGCGGGACCGGGCCGCGGACGGCCATGGTCGGCGAGTCCGGACCCGGCGGCGTGACGAACTGGGTCCGCTCGCTCGCGCTCTCCTCCGCGACGCGGGTCCGCGCGACGGCGGGCTCCTCGCCGCGGTGGCCGCGGGTGGACGGGTCGGGGCCGCCCGTCCGGCGGGTCTCCGACGTCACGACTTCACCTCCGGTGTGCTCCGGCGGTTCCACGCCGGGACGAATCTGAGTGCCAGCGCGCAGAGGACCTGCGCGCCGACGTAGCCGAGGACCACCGGCAGCATGGTCATGCTGACCGACGCGGTCCCGGGCTCGGGCAGCGGGACCAGACCGGCGAAGGCCACGACCAGGCCGGTGTTGAGCAACTGGATCTTCGCGTAGCCCATGCCGTCGCCGTCGGCCTGGCGGCGGGCGAGCTCGAACACGACGATCAGCCGGAAGAACAGCCCGCCCATGAGCACGGCCAGCGCCGGGGCGCCGGGGGCGTAGCCCTCCCCGAGCAGCGACAGCACCGGGTAGCCCAGTGCCGCGCCGAGCCCGAGCGCCGGGACGAACAGCAGGAGCATCCGGCGCCGGGCGACGCGGGCGAACTCCTCGGCGCGGTGCGGCTCGCGGGCGGTCTGCACGGTCAGCGAGTTGGTGAAGAACGTCGCGGCCAGGTCGATGACGGTCACCGCCTGCCAGCAGATGAAGAAGACCGCGCCGATCTCGTTGCCCATCCGGAAGTTCGCGAACAACGGGACCTGGTTGTAGAGCAGCGCGTTGCCGCACTGCGCCAGCGCGGTCGGCGCGAGGAACGCGATCATCTCCGGGCGCGACGGGAGCGTGCCCGGCCCGCCGGCGCGGGCGAAGCGCCGCACCATGAACCAGAGCAGCACGGTGCCCGCGGCGATCCACAGCACGACCGGGATCGCCCAGGACAGCACCAGCGCCTCGGACGCGAGCGTGCTGCCCAGCGCCAGCAGCAGCACGATCCGGGTCACGGCGAAGGTGCCGTTGCGCCACACCGCCACCCACGGCCGCCCGATGGCGACCATGACGAAGTCGTGGACGACGAACACGCACCAGCCGGCGCAGGTCAGGACCAGGACGACCAGTCCCCAGCCGAACGATCCGCCGCCGGCGGCCTCCGCGACCCGGGGCACGAGCGTGCCGTAGATCAGGCCGATCAGCCCGGACAGCGGCATGATCAGCAGCAGCGAGCCGAAGGTCAGCCGGACCGACTTGCGGCCGGCCCCGGGGAGCCAGCGCAGCAGCGCGAGCCCCAGGTTGAGCTGGGCGACGCCGCCGATCAGCTGGAAGGCCGACACGAACTCCGAGGCCCGGCCCACCTCGGACTGCGGCATGATCCGGGTCGCGATCAGCACGCCGAGCAGCCCGGCGACCGAGCCGAAGCCCGAGCACAGGGTCAGGGCGATGCCGTCGCCGATGCCGCCGTTGCGGTCCGGGACCTGCTCGCCGTCGCCGTCGCCGCCTCCGCCGCCCGGTCCGGGTGGTGGGGTGGGCGGCGGGGTAGGCGGGTTCTCACCGGGCCCGCGCAGCCCGACCAGCGGGGGCAGGAACTCGGTGTGCTGCTCGGCGTTGCGGCGCGAGTGCGCCCGGGCGTGCGCCGTGGACAGACGCTGGGTCGGGGCTTCCGGGTCGACGCCCCTCGCGTGCGGTCCGGGGACGGGGCCGGGACCGGGCGTCCCCGCGGCGGGGCGGGGACGCGCCGGCCCGACCGGCCTCACCGGAAGGTCCCGCTCACTGGGCCACCACGGCGTGGCGCAGCAGGAACGGGACCGACAGGAGCGTGACGACGAACAGGGCGACGCTCGGGTACCAGAGCCCCAGGCTGACCATGAGCTGGCCGCCGATCAGGGTGACGGCAGTGCCGACCCCGAGGGTCAGCAGCCAGACGTGCGCGGCGGGCGCGCGGCGCAGGAATCCCGCGGCGGCCCAGCCGGGGCCGAGCAGCAGGAAGCCGATGGTGACCAGCAGCCGGAACTCGCCCAACGCGCCACCGGTGACCCCGGCGACGTTCAGTCCGCAGGCGACGATGCCGGCGAGGACGAGCAGGATCGCGACGTACCGCCGCGCGGTCCTCGCGCGGGTCAGCTCTGCTGCGGACTGCACGCTCACCGCGGCTCACTCCTCTTCACTGGTGGTTCTCCCGGCACGGCGTCCCCCGTGGGACGAGTGCCGGTGGGGCGTGGACCGGATCGATCCGGTCCCGGGGCGTTCAGGACGCCTCTTCCCCCCATGCGTACCGCACACCGGTCCGCTCGGGACGGGCGGACCCGTCCCGCTCGGCGCCGACGGGGCGCTGCTCGCGGGCGACCGGCGACGGGGCCGGCTGCGCCGGAGCGGGCTGGGCGGTGCCGGGCTGCGGCTGCGGGGCCGGTCGCGACGGCTGCGGCCGGCGCTGCGGGGCCGGGGCGTCGGCGCGCGGCCGCGGGGCCGGGCGTCGCTGGTGGGCCGGCGGGACCATCCGGTCCGGCGTCGTGGGCGGCACCGGGCCCGTGGGCGGGGTGGTGGGCGCCGCCGGGTGTCCGGCGGGCGGGGCGACCGCGGCGGGGCCGGGGACGGCGGGCCGGTCCTCGCGACCGGCGCGACGCCGCTCGGCGGCGAGGGTCCGCAGGACGCGGGTGCCGTCGGCGAAGGTGCGCAGGTTCGTCTCGCCGAACATCCGCTCCTTCTCGACCGAGGGGACCTCGGTGATCGTCAGACCGGCGGCGGCGACGCGGCAGTTCAGGACCGTCTCGATCTCGAAGCCGTCGCCCCAGTACATCCCGCCGTCCGGGTGCGGGGGCATGTCGACCGCGGGCAGGTCCAGCAGCGGCAGGATGTCGGCCCAGAAGGCGTTGTAGCCGTAGCAGAGGTCGCTGTAGCGGGTGCCGAACAGCGTGTTCGCGATCAGGTTCAGCCCGGCGTTGCCACCCTTGCGGAGCAGCGTGATGTCGTCGCTGCCGCCGCCCTTGGTGAACCGGCTGCCCTTCGCGAAGTCGGCGCCGTCGACGAGCGCGGCCACGAAGCGCGGGATCTCCTGCGGGTCGGCGGAGCCGTCCGCGTCGAACATGACGATCGCGTCCCCGGTGGCCGCGGCGAACCCGCAGGCCATCGCGTTGCCCTTGCCCTTGCGGGTCTGGCGGACGATCCGGACGCCGGGCAGGACACGGCGTGCGGTCTCGACGGTGCCGTCCCGGGAGTCGCCGTCGACGACGATGACCTCGTGCACGGCGGGACGCACGGCCGCGACGGCCGGCAGCACCACCTCGAGGTTCCGTGCCTCGTTGCGGGTCGGCACGATCACCGACACCCTCGGTTGGCTCGGACGACGTAGTCCGTGGTCAGGGCGCTTGTTCACCGGTCTCTCCCCCGAATCGATCGGTCCTGGCGCGCGGTTGGCGAGCAGTGCGTGTCCGGTCGTGACGACGATGCCGATCCGACCGGATCCTTTACCCCACAACGGGGGTCATCCGAGATATCTCCGGTGCCGTCGGTCGCGTTACGTGAGCCGCACCGCATCGGGTGTCGCCCGGACGGTGCAAGGCCCCGGACTCCGTCGCCGCGGCGTGGACCGACCACGCGAACACGACAACGGATACTACGGATGCGCTCCGGACCACCGCGGCGCGGGACCGCCTCGCGGGGCCCCGGCCGACGAGCGGTGACCGTCGGGCGGCGAGCGGCGGGATACCCGGCCCATGATCACGGTGCGTATCCGTTCCGTCCCGATGGTCCCGTTCGGACGTCGCACGTCCGCGCCGCCGTCCGGCACGTCGGCCGGGGCGGGTAGCGTGGGTCGCCGCCTGCTCGTCCGATCCGTTCCACCCCTGCGAGGTACCCGATGAGGCCCGGCGGCTTTGTGCCCAGCGTGTCCGTCTGCATCCCGGTCCACAACGGCGAGGCCTATCTCGCCGAGACCATCCGCAGCGTGCTGGAGCAGACCTGGCGGGACTTCGAGCTCGTCGTGCTGGAGAACGGCAGCACCGACGCGAGCTGGGAGATCGCCACCTCCTTCCGCGACCCGCGGATCCGGGTCGAGCGCAACCGGCAGGTCCTGCCGCAGGGCGACAACTGGAACCGCGCCGTCGAGCTGTGCCGTGCGCCGCTGGTGAAGCTGGTGTGCGCCGACGACCTGCTGCACCCGCGCTGCCTGGAGCTGCAGGTGCCGCCGATGCGCGACGACCCCTCGCTGTCGGTGGTGGCCTCGCGCCGGCACATGATCGACGAGCAGAGTCGGGTCATCGTCCCGCGCCGCGGTCTCGGCGGCGGCCTGGTCGGGCTGCACTCGGGCAGCGAGGTCGCGCGGCGGGTCATCCGCAACGGGGCGAACCCGATCGGCGAACCGGGCAACGTCCTGTTCCGTCACGAGCAGTTCGTCACCGCGGGCGGGTGGCGCCCGGAGCGGCGCTTCATCATGGATCTCGACCTCTGGATGCGCCTGCTCCAGTACGGCGACTTCCTCGGCGTCCCCGAGACCCTGGCCGCCTTCCGGATCGCCCGCGGCTCGGTCTCCTCGGAGTTCGAGCAGCAGATCTCCGAGGAGCAGCAGCTGCTGTTCGACGAGCTGGGCGACTCCGGGGTGTTCGACGTCCGCCCGATCGACGTGCGGATCGGCCGGCTCGCCCTGCCGCTGGGCCGGGCCCGGCGCAAGGCACTGTTCAAGGTGTCGCGGATCGCCGCCCGCAAGGACGACAAGCTCATCGCCGAGCGCGACGAGGCCGCGGCCGCCGAGGCCCGCTGACCGCGCTGGGTGCAGGCCGCGACCGCGGCCGCCGCCCCGACGGCATCCCGGACTCCCCGATCGGCGGGGCCGATACCGGACATCGGGGACATGCAGTCGCCTATCTGCTGCCAGGTCTTTGCGGCAGCACTGCCGTCGCGTTGAATTCCCTCACCCGGCCCGGTGGCGGCCGGACCGACCGGTGAGGGGGCGCGATGCGGACGCATGCGGTCGCCATGCACATGAGCGACGGGCTGGTGAACGGCCCGACGGCGCTGCTGTTCGCCGTCGTCGCAGTGATCGCGCTGACGGTTGCCGTCCTGCGCGCCCGCGCGGACCTCGACGACCGCACCGCGCCGATGGCCGGGCTGGTCACGGCCTTCGTCTTCGCCGTCCAGATGATCAACTTCCCGATCCTGCCCGGCGCGAGCGGGCACCTGCTGGGCGGGGCGCTCGTCGCGATCCTGGTGGGCCCCTGGGTGGGCATCATCGCGATCTCGATCGTGCTCGTCGTGCAGGCGCTGCTGTTCGCCGACGGCGGCATCACCGCCCTCGGGCTCAACATCACGAACATGGCCGTGATCGGGGTGGTCGTCGGCTGGCTGGTGGCGCGGGCGCTGCGTCGGTTCGCGGTGCGGTCGCGGGCCGGGCTGGTGGTCGTCGCGTTCGTCGCCGCCCTGCTGAACACGGTCGTCGCCGCGATGGGCTTCGTCCTGGAGTACGCGATCGGCGGCGCGGGTGGGGCCACCCTCGGCACCGTCTTCGCGCTGATGGGCGGGCTGCACGTGCTGATCGGCATCGGCGAGGGCGTGATCACCGCGGCCACCGTGGGCGCGGTGGCCGCCGTCCGGCCGGACCTGGTGTACCTGCTGCGCGGCGCCGCGACCCCGCTCGCCCGTCGCCCGACCTCCGAGGAGGGTGTGCGATGACCGCCCCCGCCCACCGCCGTCCGCTGCTGTTCTTCGCCGGGTTCCTGATCGTGTCCCTCGTCGTGGCCGGGCTGGTCTCCTCCCTCGCCTCCCCCGACCCCGACGGCCTCGACACCGTCGCCCGGCAGGGCTGCACCGCCGTCGCGACCCCGGACGGCGGGGAGCGGCTGGAGGGCACCTGCATCGCGACCCACGAGAGCGACCACGCCATGGCGGCGAGTCCGCTCGCCGGGTACTCGGTCGTGGGCGGCGAGGGCACCACCGGCGTCGCCGGGGTGGCCGGGGTGCTGGTGACGGTCATCGTCGCGGGCGGGGTGTTCCTGCTGCTGCGCCGACGGGACGGCTGATGGGCGCCGGGCACTCCCACCCGCTGCACCTGCACCACGACTCCCCCGTCCACCGGCTCCCACCCGAGGTCAAGATCGTCTCGGCGCTGCTGGTGACGGTGTGCGTGGTCGCGACCCCACGGGAGGCGTTCGCGGTGTTCGGCGGGTTCGCCGTCCTGCTCGCCGGGGTGTGGGCGCTGGCGGGCATCCGGCCGGGCTGGATCCTGCGCCGCTCGGTCATCGAGCTGCCCTTCGTGGTCCTCGCGGTGCTGCTGCCGTTCACCGGCCCGGCGCCGACGCTGGACTGGCTCGGTCTCACGCTGTCCCAGCCGGGGCTGCTCGGGGCGTGGAACATCCTGGTCAAGGGCACCCTGGGCGTGCTGACCTCGCTGACCCTCGCCGCGACGACGCCGATGCGCGACCTGCTCGTCGGCCTGGCGCGCCTCCGCGCCCCGGCGATCGTCACCACGATCGCCACCCTGATGCTGCGCTACGCCGACGTGATCGCCGGCGAGGCCCGGCGGATGCGGTTGTCCCGGATCTCCCGTGGCCACGACCCGCGGTTCCTGTGGCAGGCCGGGGCGACCGCCCGAGGGATCGGCTCGCTGTTCGTGCGGTCCTACGAGCGCGGTGAGCGGGTGCACCTGGCGATGCTGTCGCGCGGCTGGACCGGCACCATGCCGGCGTCGGGCGACGCCCCGACCACCCCGCGGCAGTGGCTGGCCGGGCTGACCGTGGCCGGGGTCGCGGTGCTGCTGGCCGGGTCCGGCTGGGTGGCCGCATGAGCCCGCCGTCGCTGCGGCTGACCGACGTGGCCTTCGCCTACCCCGACGGCCACCAGGCGCTGTTCGGTGTCGACCTGACGATCGCCCCCGGCGAGCGAGTCGCGCTGCTCGGCCCCAACGGCGCCGGGAAGACCACCCTGGTGCTGCACCTCAACGGGATCCTCGGCGGCAGCGCGGACGGCCGGGGGGACCGCCGGGCGGGCTCGGTCGAGGTCGGCGGGCTCCGGGTGGAGAAGCGGAACCTGCGCGAGATCCGGCGCCGGGTCGGGATCGTCTTCCAGGACCCCGACGACCAGCTGTTCATGCCCACCGTCGCCGAGGACGTGGCGTTCGGCCCGGCGAACTTCGGGCTGCGCGGGCCGGCGCTGCGCGAGCGGGTCGACGAGGCGCTGGTCGCAGTGGGGATGGCCGACGCCGGCGACCGTTCCCCGCTGCACCTGTCCGGCGGGCAGCGCCGCCGGGTGGCGCTGGCCACGGTGCTGGCGTGCGACCCGGAGATCCTGGTGCTCGACGAGCCGTCGTCCAACCTCGACCCGGTGGCCCGACGCGAGCTGGCCGAGGTGCTGCTGGGGCTGGGCCGGACCATGCTCATGGTCACCCACGACCTGCCGTACGCGCTGCAGCTGTGCCCGCGCAGCGTCGTGCTCGACGGGGGGACCGTCGTCGCCGACGGGCCGACCCGGGACCTGCTGGCCGACGCCGAGCTCCTCGCCCGGCACCGGCTGGAGCTGCCCTACGGCTTCGTCCTCGCCTAGTACGGCGACGGGTTGCGCGCCCCCCAGAGGCTGGTCGGCCGACGTACTCGGTCAGGTCCGCAACGCCGCCAGGCCGAACGCAGTGCTGTCAGCGAGCCAGTTTCCTATAGTGGTCGGAACGCGTCTGACACCTGGAGGTCTGGCCCGTCAGGTAGAGTAGGGACGTGTCAGAATCTGTGGATCACCCACTGACTTCAGACGTGACCATGAACCGGGACGGGCGGGTGTTGATCCCGAAGCAGGTCCGCCAGGAGCTGGGGCTCGACCCTGGCTCGGCGCTGGTGCTCTCGGTGGAGGACGGCCGGGTGATCTTGGAGAGCCGGGATCAGCTGATGGCGCGCATCCGCCGCGACGTCGCTGCCGCCTGGCAGGGCGCCCCCACCCGATCCGTGGCCGCCGAGTTGCTCGCCGACCGACGCGCCGAGGCCGATGCCGAGGACGCCCGTTGACCCCCGTGCCCGCCGACCCCGCGGCGTCACCGGGCACGTCGGCGGTGCTGGATGCCTCCGCGGTGCTGGCCTGGTTGCGCGACGAGCCCGGGGCGGAGCTGGTCGAGCCCTATCTCACCGCAGCCGCCGGAGCTGCCCGGATCGGAGCGGTGCTCAGCGCAGTGAATCTGTCCGAGGTCCACCAGAAGCTCGCCCAACACGGCGTCGACGCCGACCGGACCATCCGCCAGCTCCGCACCCTGGGCGTGCACGTGGAACCCTTCGACACCACCGACGCGACCACGGCGGCAACGCTGTGGCCGGTCACCCGCGCCGCGGGCCTTTCTCTGGGTGACCGGGCATGTCTCGCCCTGGCCGCGCGGCTCGAACTGCCCGCGGTCACCGCGGACACCGCCTGGACCACCCTCGACGTCGGTGTCACGGTCGTGCCCATCCGGTAGAACCACCCCGACCCCACCCCAAGGTGGGTGCGAGCGCCGGGTGTTGGTCCGACGCGACACCGCCCCACCCGGCGAACCGGGTGGGGCGGTGTCGTGCGGTGCGGTGCGGCGGGGTGGGTCAGCCGCGCTGCTCCTGGCCGTTCGGGTGGCCCTGCGCCGCGTCCGGCAGGCCGATGCCGGGGGCCTCACGGGAGGACTCCAGCTGGGCCGGAGTCGCAGCACCGCCGGTACCGACCTCGGTGCCGGGGACCGGCGGGACGTCCGAGCCCACCGGCGGGACCTCCTGCTGGGCCGCCGCGGTGGCCGCCGCGACCTGCTTGGCGATCTCCGGGTCGGAGGAGGTGTCGAACCAGTCCTCGACGCCGTCGTCCTCGGCGGGCTTGGAGACGGTGCCGTCGTCCGGGCTGGGCTCGTAGCGGAAGACGCCGTCCTCGCCGGGCGCGCCCAGCATCCGGGTGAAGCCCTCCAGTGCCTTCCCGAAGTCGGACGGGACGACCCACAGCTTGCTGGCCTCGCCCTCGGCCATCTGCGGCAGCGTCTGCAGGTACTCGTAGGCGAGCAGCTCCGGGGTGGGCTTGCCGGCCTTGATCGCGGCGAACTTCTTCTCGATCGCCTTCGCCTCACCCTGCGCCTCGAGGTACAGGGCGGCCCGGCGGCCCTGCGCCCGCAGGATCTCCGACTGCCGCTCGGCCTCGGCGGCGAGGATGGCGGCCTGCTTGGCGCCCTCCGCGGTGAGGATCTGGGACTGCTTGTTGCCCTCGGCGCTGCGGATGGCCGACTCCCGCTGGCCCTCGGCGGTGAGGATCATCGCCCGCTTCTCGCGGTCGGCCTTCATCTGCTGTTCCATCGAGTTCTGGATCGAGGGCGGCGGGTCGATCGCCTTGATCTCGACCCGGGCGACCCGGATGCCCCAGCGCTCGGTGGCCTCGTCCAGCTCGCCGCGCAGCGCGGTGTTGATCCGGTCCCGCGAGGTCAGCGTCTGCTCCAGCGTCATGCCACCGACCACGTTGCGCAGCGTCGTGGTGGTGATCTGCTCGACACCGGCGATGTAGTTGGCGATCTCGTAGACCGCCGCCTTGGCGTCGTTGACCTTGAAGTACACGACGGTGTCGATGTTGACGGTCAGGTTGTCCTGCGTGATGACCGGCTGCGGCGGAAACGACACGACCTGCTCGCGCAGGTCGACCCGCTCGCGGGTGCGGTCGACGAACGGCACCAGGATCGCCGGGCCGCCCTCACGGATGCTGTGGTAACGACCCAGCCGCTCGATGATGTACGCCCACTCCTGCGGGACGATCACGACCGACTTCACGACGATCGTCACGACCAGCACGAGCAGGATGATGCCGATGATGAGCTCGGCGCCCATGTGCTCTCCCCTCCCTGCGCGCCGGAGAACCGGCGCCGGTGTCGCCCCGGAGTCCCCGGGGCGTCGTGGCCGTCCTACCGCGTCGCGGTTTCAGGACGGCGGTAGTTCCCCCCGACCGGTGACGAGAACCGCCGCCCCGGTCACCTGCAGGATCGTGACGGTGCTGCCGGCCTCGAGGACCTCGACCCCGTCCATCGACCGCGCCGACCACAGCTCGCGTCCGATCCGGACCTGCCCCCGCTCGCCGTCGACGCGCTGCACGACCTCGGCGGCGGCGCCGACGAACCGGTCCTGGTGGCGTTCGAGGGTGCCCAGGTGCGCGTCCAGCCTGCGTTTCGCCGCCGGCCGCACGGCCAGCAGCAGCAGGACCGCCACGGCGCCACCCAGCCCGGCGGCCGGGAGGAGCGTCAGCCCGAAGGCGGCCCCGGCCGCCGCGGCGAGTGCCCCGCCGCCGAGCATGACGAGGAACAGCTCCCCGGACACGAGCTCGCTGCCGATCAGCACGAGACCGACGAGCAGCCAGATCAGTGCCGGTTCCATGGCTCCCAGCGTGCCAGAATGTCCGATTCACCGTCGGCGTTTCGTCGGGATGCTCCGCACTGCTTGGCCCGATCGTTACCGGTCGGTGCCGGAGTTCGACCCCGGTGTCGGGGTCAGGCCCCCTCGGCGGTGACGAAGTCGATGAGCCGCTCGACCGCGCCGATCATCGGGGTCTCCAGGTCGCGGTAGCTGCGGACCGCGCCGAGCACCCGCCGGGCACCGTCGGCGGGCTCGCCCCACCGCAGCGCCGCGCAGACCCCGGTCTTCCAGTCGGTGCCGCGCGGGATCACCGGCCACTCGCGGATCCCGACGACCGAGGGCTTCACCGCCTGCCACACGTCGACGTAGGGGTGGCCGGTCACCAGCACGTTGTGCTGGGCGGCGGGGGTGGCGCGGTAGGCCTCGCGGGCCTGCCGGGTCTCCTTGGTGCCCTCGACGAGGTGGTCGACGAGGATGCCCAGGCGTCGGTGCGGTCCGGGGTCGAAGTCCCGGACGGCCGCGGCCAGGTCGTCGACGCCGTGCAGCGGCTCGACGACGGCACCCTCGACGCGCAGGTCGTGGCCCCACACCTGTTCGACGAGCGCAGCGTCGTGCAGCCCCTCGACCCAGATCCGGGCGGCGCGCGCGGTGCGGGCCTTCAGGTTCGCGACGTGCACCGACCCGGAGGCGGACAGCGTGCGACCCGCGGGGGCGGCCTGCGGCCGGACCAGCGTCGCCGGACGGCCCTCGTGGAGGAACCCGGCGGGGCGCAGCGGGAAGATCCGCCGGCCGCCGAAGCGGTCCTCCAGCGTCACCTCCGAGCCGGTGACGGTCACGACGGCACCGCAGAACCCGCTGGCCGGGTCCTCGACGACCAGGCCCGGTTCGGCGGCGACCTCGGTCACCCGGCTCTCCCGCGGGGCACGGGTGCCCGCGGTGTCGAAGATTCCCCGGTAGTCGTGGGTCCGGCTCATGGTGAGCCAGTATCGGTCGACGTCGGTCGGTGACCGGTGCACGACACGCCCACACTCCGGTGGTCACGCTCAGCGTGAATCTCGTAGCGCTGCGTCACCCACGTGCCGGGTGTGCGACGCGGGATGGGCCGTTAGCCTGACCGCCGTGTCCTGTGCCTCCACGACCTTCGCCGTGTGGGCCTCGGCCTGGCTGGCCGGGTCCGCCGCACCCGACGACGTCCTCGACGCGCTCGCGCCGTGGTCGGAGGCGCACGACGTGCTCGCCGCCGACGACGTCACCGCCGCCACGACCGGCCTGCCCGGCCCCGGGGCTGCTCCCACCTCGACGGCGATGCTGCTCGCCGCCGTCCGCCGGGCCGCCCCGCGCGGGCAGGCCCGGCTGGTGCTGCCCGCCCCCGGGGACGTGCGTGGCCTGCCCGGCCCTGGCCCGTTCTCCGACGCCGCGATCACCGCGGGCGAGGGTGTGCTGTTCCCCGACGCCGGGTTCGGCGTCGTACCGTCGCCGATCGCCGACGGGGTGGTCCGCTGGACCGTGCACTCGGTCACCGACGCCGGCCCGGTCCCCGAGTACGTCGCGTTGAACGAGGCCGAGCGGGAGCTGCGCGGCCAGGTGCGGGCCGCCGCCGCGGCGTTGACCGACCTGGGTGTGGCCCGGCACCGGCCGGGTGTGCGCGAGGAGATCGCGGCCTGGCTGCGCCGGCGCCCGCAGGCGCTGTGGCCCGGTGGGATGCCCCCGCAGGCGTTGCGGGTCCTGCAGCAGGCCGACGAGGTCGACGCGATCCTGTCCGCAGCGTCCGGCGACGAGCCCGGCGGCGCGCTGTCGGCGTCGGCGGCGATCGCCCGGTCCGACGCGCTGCGCCCGATCGCCACCGCGGTCCGGGTCGCGCGCCGCGCCGCCGTCGCCGAGGCCGTCCGGGTCCTGGTGTCGGTCCCCCGCTGATGCCCGGCTGATCTCCCGCTGATCCGGCTGATCTCACGGCGCCGGGTGCTGCCGGAGCAGGGACTCCAGCAGCGCCCGCGCCGCCGGTCCGCCGGGCCCGCCCCGGCGCCACACCAGGTGCAGCCGCGTCCGGATCTGCGGGGTGATCGGCACCGCGACCGGCGGCCGCGCCAGTGCGGCGACCCCGGCCGCGCCGAGCGCGGGTTCCGGGACGACCGCCACCCCTGCGCCGCGGGCGGCCAGACGCAGCAGCAGGGTCATGGCGCCGGACTCGAACCCGACCCGCGCGGTGAGCGACCGGGCCGCCAGCGCCGCGTCCAGCGCGGCGCGCAGACCGTGCCCGCGGGGCAGGCAGATCAGCGCCCGGGCCGCGAGTTCCTCGCACGTGATCGCGGCCCGGCCGGCGAACGGGTCGTCCGCCGCGACCGCGGCGACCAGCGGGGACTCGACCAGCACACGTCCGTCGAGGCCATCGGGCGGGGCGTGCGGGAACCCCAGCACGGCGACGTCGAGCCGCCCGGCCCGCAGCTCGTCGACCAGCTCGTCGGTGGTCCCCTCCCGCAGGGTCACCTCCAGCTGCGGATGCGCGACGGCGAAGTCCCCGACGGGGTCGGCGAGCACGGTGTCCGGCAGCGACGTGGCCATGCCGACCGCGACCCGCCCGCGCAGCAGACCGTGCAACGCGGCGACGGCGTCGCGGGCGTCCTCCACGGCGGCGAGCGCGGCGCGGGCGTGCGGCAGGACCGCCCGTCCGGCCTCGGTGAGCGTGACCGCGCGCGGGCCGCGCTCGAACAGCGGCGCACCGAGCTCCCGTTCCAGCTGCCGCAGCTGCGCGCTCACCCCGGGCTGCGCGACGTGCAGTGCCGCGGCGGCCGCGGTGACGGTCCCGGAGTCGACGACCGCGACCAGGTAGCGCAGGTGACGCAGTTCCATAACCAGCGATGATAGCGAGCAGACGATCCATCTCTTCGACTTCTGATGTGTTCGGTCCCAGGCTCGATGCCATGACCAGCACACGCAGCTTCCAGACCGGGATCATCCACCGGCCCTCGGCGGTCGTGGCCGCCACCGGGGCGCACGACGTCGTCGCCGCGCTGACGCGGGCCGACCACGACGGCCTCGCCGTCACCGTGCACGCCACCGGGCACGGCCTGCGCCGCCCGTGCGACGGCGGCCTGCTGATCGACACCGCGGCGCTGGCGGAGGTGACGGTCGACCCGCGCACCCGCACCGTCCGCGCGGGGGTCGGCGCGACCTGGGGCGACGTCGTCGCCGCGGCGGCGCCGCACGGACTCCGCCCGCCGCACGGCAGCGCACCGTCCGTCGGCGTCGCCGGGTACCTGTTCGGTGGCGGGCTCGGCCTCGCCGTCCGCGCCGACGGCTGGGCCGCCGACCACATCCGCGCCGTCGAGATCGCCCGCCCCGGGGGCACCGTCACGGTGACCGCGGAGTCCGACCCGGCGTACTTCGCCCGGCTGCGCGGCACCGGCCCCGACGACGGCGACGTCGTCACCGCGGTCGTCGTCGGGCTGCTCGGCTCCGACGGTCTGGTCGGCGGCGGCCTGGTCCGCGTCCTCGGCGCCGCGGACGCCCCCGGCGACCCGGCCGCGCTGCACGCCTGGGCGGGCTGGACCGCGGCCCTGCCCGACGACGTCACCTCCGGGGTCTCCGTGGTGCCCTACCCCGACCTGCCCGTCCTCCCCCCGCACCTGCGCGGACGTCGCGTCCTGCGGGTCGGGGTCGTCGGCACCGGCGGTACCGGCCGTACCGACGCGCTGCTCGCGCCGCTGCGCGCCGCCGTCGCCTGGGACGACGACACCGTCGCCCCGCTGGACCCGCGCGCGTCGTCGCGGGTGTACGCCGAGCCCGAGGTCCCGCACGCCTACCTCGGCGACGACGTGCTGGTCGACGGGCTCGACCGTGACGGCCTCGACCGGGTCGTCTCCCGCACCGGGCCGATGGTCGTGACCGGGATCCGGCACCTGGGCGGCGCTGCCGGGCGGGCCGCGGCCGTCGCCGACACCGTCCGCGGCCGCGACGCCGCCTACTGCGTGAACGTCCTCGCCCCGTTCGACGACGACGTTCCCGCCGCGTGCGCCTGGTCCGGGGTCGACCACCTCCTCGACGGGTTCTCGCCCCGCGCGACCGCCGAGGTGACGCACCCGTCGTTCCGGTACGGGCCGCCCCGCCCGGGCACCGCCTGAGTCCGTGCCGGACCGGCCGGGGTCGGCCGTGTGCGAGGTCAGCCGTGCGCGAGCAGCTTGACCACGATGACCAGTGCGCCCAGCCCGACCAGGGCGACGACCAGCAGCACCCGTCGCCACCACGACAGCGGGGGCCGCCGGGCCGCGAGCACCGCGAACAGGGCCAGCACCAGCACCGTCACCCCGGTCGCGAGCTCCAGCGCGGTGGTGAGCTCCAGCAGCCCGACCGCGGCGGCGACGAGCAGCACGACGGGCGCGGCGGAGGCCTGCAGGATCTGCCCCGAGCTGCGCAGCGCGGCGACGAGCTCGTGGCCGCGGGGGCCGTGACCGTGCACGGTGAGGTGGGCGACGACATCGGAGAGCAGGCTCGCCGCCCACAGGGCGCCCGCGGCCACGACGACGTCCACGATCGCGGACCCGGCCGAGGATCCCTCGCCGCCGTGGCCGAGCAGGACCAGCAGGGTCGAGAGGCAGGACAGGGTGCCGTAGAGCCGCTCCCGCAGCACCGTCACCACGACCGGGGCGGGGACCTCACCGTCGCGGCGAGGGCGGGAGGGAACACGGGAGGTCATGACGCCGAGCGTGCCAGGCCGCGTCGACGACGGGTCACCACGGCCACGTGCAGCCCCGGCGGCGCCACCGGCCCCGGGCGCGGTGCCGCCCGCGACGGAGCCTGCCCAGCATCCATCTCATGTGGACCCCGTGACCGTGGTCGGCATCGACGGTGACACCTCCTACCCCGAGGAGAACTTACAGTCACGCGTGACCGTCGGAAGGTCCGGACGGCGTAATCGCGGCCTGCCCCACCGACGGATGAGCACTGCGATCACACGACGCACGCCGGCGCCGGCCTGACGATCGCCCCCGCGAGCACGCCCGCGCCACACCGACCGACGCCGACGTCGGCTCCTTCGACGACGGCGACGGCTCGGCCCACCGCGCCCACCAGGTCGGCCGGGAGCTCGCCCGGGAGGCCCTCCTCCTCGGCCGGACCGGCAACACCTAGCCGCGGGCACGCAGGGCGTCGTTGACCTGCTCGGCCATCGGCGCGCTGGACGCCGGGTTCTGACCGGTGACCAGGTTGCCGTCGACGACGGTGAACGCCTCGTAGGCAGGCCCGCTCTCGTGGGCGGCACCGCGCTCGCGCAGCCGGCTCGCCAGCAGCCACGGAGCGCCCTCCGCAGTGCCGAAGATCTGCTCCTCCTCGTCGGTGAAGGCGGCCATCCGGCGCCCGGCGAACAGCCAGCCGCCGTCCGGGCCGGTCGCGCTCAGCAGTCCCGCGGGGCCGTGACACACCGCGCCGACGATCCGGCCGTCGGCCTCGGCCCGCGCCAGCAGGGCACCCAGGTCGGCGTCCTCGTGCAGGTCGACGACCGGTCCGTGGCCGCCGGGGAGCACGATCGCGTCGTACCGCTCCGGGTCGACCTCGGCCAGCACCAGCGGCGCCCCGAACTCCCGCAGGGCGGTCTCCGCGACCTCGACGTGACGCGCGCAGTCGGGACCGGCGACATCGGGGTCGGCGCTGTGCGGGTCCAGGGGCTGCAGAACGCCGCCCGGGGAGGCGAACTCGACGGTGTGCCCGGCGCCGACGAACGTCTCGTACGGCGCCGCCAGCTCCTCGGCCCAGTAGCCCGTCGGGTAGGAGGTGCCGTCCGTGCGCTCCCAGGTGTCGGCGGCGGACATGACGATCAGGATCCGGCCCATGGTGGTTCTCCCTCGATGGTCGACCGTGGTGCGCTCCCGGCGATCGGAGCGTGTCCCCAGCCTCGTGGCGGCATGGGCGCCGCGGGGGCCGATACCGGGCCCTGCCCGACCGCGGACCCCGCTGACCAGGACGCACAGGGCCAGGTGGGACGGACCGGGTGGGGCGATACTGGCCGGCATGGCCGGGAACAACCGCGAGCTCGCCGACTTCCTGCGCCGCGCCCGCGGTCAGTGCGACCCGGCGCGGGCGGGCCTGCCCGCCGACGGGCGCGTCCGCCGCGTGCCGGGGCTGCGCCGGGAGGAGGTGGCGCTGCTCGCCGGAGTCTCCTCGGACTACTACGCCCGGCTGGAGCAGGGACGCCGGATCGTCCCCTCGCCGTCGGTGGTCGAGGCCATCGGCCGGGCCCTGGAGCTGGACGCCGCGGGACGGGCCCACCTGAGCGACCTGATCGGGCTCGGCCCGGCCTCGCCGCAGCCCCGGGCCCGGGCGGTGCAGCGGGTACGGCCCGGGCTGCGACAGCTGCTCGACGCCCTCGACGAGCCGGCGCTGCTGCTGGGCCGCCGGATGGACGTGCTGGCCGCGAACCGGATGGCCGCGGCGCTGTTCGTCGACTTCGAGCGGTTCCCCGGCCCCGAACGCAACTACGCCCGCTGGATCGTGCTCGACGCCGACGCGCGGTCGCTGTTCGAGGACTGGGCGGTCCAGGCCCGCGCCGCGGTCGAGACCCTGCGGCTGGAGGCAGGCCGCGACCCCGGGGACCGGGCGACCGTCGAGCTCGTGGCCGAGCTGCGCCGGGAGAGCCCCGATGTCGACCGATGGTGGGGGGAGCACCGCGTCTATCAGCGGACCTACGGGACCAAGCGGCTGCGTCACCCGGTCGTCGGGCACCTGAGCGTGGAGTACGAGACCCTCACCCCGCCCGGTGATCCGGACACCACGTTGTTCCTCTACTCGACCGCGGCCGGGTCACCGTCGCGCGAGGCGATGGACGTCCTGGCCAGCTGGGCCCTGTCCGACCGGACGACCGGTGACCGGGCGGCTCAGGACGGCTCCTGACGCCGGACGCTCGCGATCTCGACCTTCACGTCGCGTCGACGCGCGAGCCGCACCTCCCGACGCCGATCCAGCCCGGTGCGTCAGTCCTTCAGGGCTGCGGCCAGGGCGGCGAGGTCGTCGGGGTGCATCCGGGCCACAGGAGCGGGTTCCACGGTCGCGCTCCGCAGCCGTTCGAGCTCGGCGGCGTGGCCGTCGCGCTCGGCGCGGACGCGTTCGATCCGGTCGGAGAGCTCCCGGATCTCCGCACGCGCCGCGTCGTGCTCCGCACGCAGCCCGTCGGCGACGGCGCGGGCCTCGGCCAGCGCGTCCTGCTGCCCGGCGAGACGGCTGCGCTGCTCGGCGACGGTCTCGGCCAGCCCGGCCCGCTCGCCGGCCACCGAGGCGAGCTCGGCGCGCAGCGCCGCCAGCTCCCCGGCCACACGGTCGCGGTCGCGGGCGAGGTCGTCGGCGCGGGCGACCGCGGTGTCGCGTTCGTGCTCCGCGGTCCGGGCCGCGAGCACCGCGGTCTCCCGGCCCCGACCGGCGGACGCGGCGGCCTCCCGCTCCGCACGGGCGTCGGCGACGGCGCCGTCGCGCTCGACGACGGCGGCGTCCCGGGCGGCGACGGCGTCGGCGGCCTGCTGGCGCGCGGCACCGAGGGCCTCGGTCGCCGCGAGCGCGGTGGCGGCGGCCTCCTCGGCCCGGGCCACCGCCTCGGCCCGCTCCTGCCGGGCGTCGGCGGCGGCCCGGTCCGCGTCACGGGCGCGGCGCTCGGCCGCCTCCCGTGCGGCGTCGGCCTGCTGACGGGCCGCGTCGGACTCCGTGGCGGCGGCGCGGGCGGCCTCGGTGGCGGCCAGGGCGTCGCGCTCGATCTCGTCGAGCCGGTCCAGCACGGCGGTCAGTGCCCCGGACAGCTCGGCGACCGGCCCGGCGAGCGCGCCGACGTGCTCGCGGAGCCGGTCCGCGTCGAGCGCGAACGCCCCGGTCCCGGTGTCGAGACCGAGGGCGCCGAGGGCCTCCCGCTCGGCGCGGGCCATCTGCGCGCAGGTCCGACCCTGCTCCCACCGGGTGTCCCGGCAGAACGACCGCGGACGGCCGCCCTGCGGCCCGGGCGGGGGCAGCTCCGCCCGGCATCGGCTGTATCCGCACCGCACCACCGTGTCCGCCATGCACCCCACGCTACCGGTTCATGTTTCTCAAACTCGAAACCAGTTCGTGGTTCGTTATGACTAACCGAGATAACACTGGATAATGCAGAGAATCCCGTGTGACTGGACAGGGACCGCCCGGGAGCGCGGGCGGCCCGGCGGGGTCAGGGGGCCGGGTCGAGGGTGAGCAGACCGGTGTCGGTGTCGGTGTCGAAGTCGAACAGCTCGCCGTAGCGGCCCCAGTCGATCGCGGTGTCGATCTGGCGGCGGGCGTCCTCGGCGGAGAACCCCCGCTGCAGCAGGTCCAGGAAGAACCCGACCCGCAGCGATCCGTCCGCCGCGGCGGACAGCGCCCGGTGCACGGTGCGCACCAGCGGGGCCCGGGTCACCGCCTGCGCGGCGAAGATCCGCTTGCTCTCCTGGATGTCGGCGGTGGTGAACGCCCGCCCGGTGCCGGTCAGGTGCAGGTCCGCCCCGGACACCTCCAGCAGGTCGAGCATCGCGGCCGCGTCGACCAGCGGCAGCAGGTCGTCGACCTCGAAGCTCAGCCCGGCGGCGAGCTCGGGCAGGTCCGCCCGGCCGCCACCGGAGTGCACCAGCTCCACCAGGCCCGCCAGCCCGCCCACCGAGGCGGCGGGCAGCGGCCGCGCGGTCGGGGTCACCTCGCCGGTGCCGACGCCGACGACGTCGGACTCGCGACCGGTCAACAGGTCGTAGAGCCGGTCGACCAGCGCGGTGAACGCCGGCGTCGCGCGGTCCCGCGGACGCGGCAGGTCGACCGCGACCTCCGCCCGGATGCGTCCCGGGTTGGCCTCCAGGACGACGACCCGGTCGGCCAGCAGAACCGCCTCCTCGATGTTGTGCGTGACGATGCAGACCGACCGGGTCGGGAAGCGCCGCCCGGTCCACAGGCTCATCAGCTCGGTGCGCAGGTTCTCCGCGGTGAGCACGTCCAGGGCGGAGAACGGCTCGTCCATCAGCAGCAGGTCCGGTTCCAGCACCAGCGCCCGGGCGAACCCGACCCGCTGGCGCATGCCGCCCGACAGCTCCCGCGGGTAGGCGGACTCGAAGCCGTCGAGTCCGATCAGGTCGATCGCGGCCAGGGCTCGCTCGCGGCGCTCGGCGGCCGGGACGCCACGGGCGGCGAGCCCCAGCTCGACGTTGTCCTGCACGGTCAGCCACGGCATCAGTGCGAAGGACTGGAACACCATCGCGACACCGGGGTTGGCGCCGTCGAGCTCGCGGCCCCGGTACCGCACCGAGCCCGACGTCGGCGCGATCAGCCCGGCGATGGTGCGCAGCAGGGTCGACTTGCCCGAGCCCGACCGGCCGAGCAACGCGACGATCTCTCCCTCGCGCAGCTCCAGGGCGATGTCCTGCAGGACCCGCAGCTCCTCCCCCGTGCTGCCGGGGAAGCTCGTGCTGACCCCGTCGAGGGTGATCAGGGCGTCGGAACGGGTGGCGGTCGTGGACGACACGGGATGCCTCCTGGTGATCGGTGGGGCAGCGGGTCAGAGGGCGAAGCGGCGCTCGGCCAGGGCCTGCAGGGGTCGCCAGAACAGGCGGTTGACCCCGACGACGTAGAGGCTCATGACGACGACGCCGATCAGGATCCGGGGCCCGTCGCCGGCGGCGGTGGCCTGAGCGATGTACGCGCCGAGCCCGGTGGCGGTGAGCGTGACCGGTCCGTAGGTCACGACCTCGGCGACGATCGAGGCGTTCCAGGCGCCACCCGCGGCGGTGATCCCGCCGGTGACGTAGCCGGGGAACACCGCGGGCAGCGCCAGCCGGCGCCACCACAGCGAGCGCGGCAGCCCGAGGTCGGCCGCGGCCTCGCGCAGGTCGTGCGGGATCGCCGACGCCGCGGCGATCACGTTGAACAGGATGTACCACTGCGCACCCAGGCTCATCAGCACGATCCCGCCCCAGTCCAGGCTCACCCCGGTCGCCAGGAGCACCCCGGTGACCAGTGGGAACAGGAAGTTCGCCGGGAACGAGGCCAGTACCTGCACCACCGGCTGCGCGAGCCGGGACACCCGTGGGTTCATGCCGATCCACACCCCGACCGGCACCCACACCACGGTCGCGACGACGACGAGCAGCACCACCCGGCCGAACGTGACCAGCCCCAGCAGCAGGGCGTGCCCGACCTCGCCGAACCCGACCGTCGCCGCGACGTAACCGGCCATCCGGACCAGGGCGTAGGCGAGCACGGCCGCCACCGCCGCCCCCAGCACGACGTCACCGGCCCGCCGGCGCACGGCCGACACCCGCAGCGGGTGCTCGGCGCGGCCGAACACCGCCATGGCCCGGTCGAGCGGCCCGACCAGCCGCCCCGCGACCCGGCCGACCGCCCGCGGGACGCGGGAGCGGCGCAGCAGGTCCAGCACCACGCTGCGGGGCGCCTCGCCGGGTGCGGAGTCACCGATCCGGAACCGCTCCGCCCAAGCCGTGAGCGGCCGTCAGAACAGCACGTTCACCCCGACGACCATGACCACCATGACGACGACGGCGAGCAGCACCCGTCCCGGGTCGGCGTCGGCCGTCGCGGTGGCCACGTAGGCACCGATACCGGGCAGCACGTAGGAGTGGCCGTCGACGGTCAGCGCCTCCGAGGCGACCAGGAAGAACCAGCCGCCGCCGAAGCTCATCATGCCGTTCCAGACCAGCGGGATCATCCCGCCGGGCACGTCGACCCGCCAGAACCGCTGCCACTTCGACAGCCGCAGCAGTCGCGCCGCCTCGTCCAGCTCGCGGGGCTGGGACACCAGCGACCGGTGGAAGGCGAACGCCATGTTCCATGGCCTGCGAGGTGAAGATCGCGAAGATCGACGCGCACTCCAGGCCCAGCTCCGAGCCGGGGAACAGGGCGAGGAAGCCGGTGACCGTGATCGACAGGAACCCCAGGATCGGCACCGACTGCAGGATGTCGAGCGCCGGCAGGAGCACCGCCTCCGCGCGCGGCAGCCTGGCCGCGGCGGTGGCGTAGACGAAGGTGAACAGCACCGACAGCACGAGCGCGGCGAACATCCGCAGCAGCGAGCGGGCGGCGTAGTAGGGCAGCTCGGCCGGGTCGGTCGAGAGCCGCGACGGGGCGGTGGCCGGGTCGAACGGGACGTCGATCCCGTGCGAGACCCGCACCAGTGCGTAGAGCAGGGCGGCGGCCCCGGCCAGCACGGCGACGTCGACGAGGCCCTGCCGCGGCCGGGCCAGTGCCTCCCGGGAGGGGAACACGCGCAGCACCACGACGGTCTCCTTTCTCCGCCTGCGGGCGGGGTCAGCGCGCGGCGCCGGTGTCCCGGGCCGGGGTCCGCACGTCCCACCGGACGCTGGTGACCGAGGGCTCGAGCGACAGCCGGCTGACCGCCGACTCCATCTGGGTGTCGTCACGGTGGTCGGCGGCCAGATCGGCCCGGACCTCGACGTAGCCGTCGGTGTCGGTGTTGGCCGAGCGGACCGAGGCGAGCCGGAAGTCGGTGCGCCCGAGTGCCTGGACCAGCAGCGCCCGGACGTGGGCCTCGGCGTCGTCGCGGGTGACGGCGTGGAAGCTGTAGACGGTCGGGGTCTCGTCGCCGGACTCCGGGCGGCGGTCGATGGCCCGCCCCAGCGGGCGCAGCGCCAGGTTCACCAGCACCACGACACCGGTCCCCGCGGCGGCGACCGGGTAGAGCCCGGCCCCGGACAGCGCTCCGACGGCGGCGGAGCACCACAGGGTCGCCGCGGTGTTGAGCCCGCGGACGGTCATCCCGTCGCGCAGGATCACCCCGGCGCCGAGGAACCCGATGCCGGACACGATCTGGGCCGCCACCCGGGTGGGATCGGCGCTGCCGGTGTCGGACAGCCCACCGAAGCCGTGTGCGGACAGCAGGACGAACAGGGTCGCGCCGACGGCGACCAGCGCGTTGGTGCGCAGGCCGGCCATCCGCGCCCGGTACTGGCGCTCGAAGCCGATCACCGTGCCCAGGCCGACACCGGCCCCCAGGCGCAGCAGCATCTCGACGGTCGTCATCACGTACTCGCTCTCGTTGCGCAGGAGAGGTCCGCCGGCCGCGGCCGGGCACACGTCGATGCCGGTCGGCGCAGCACGCGACGACCGGCCGTGTGGGGGCGGCGGTGACGGACGGAGAGGTGGGAGACGCGCGGCAGGGGACGCCGCGCGGACGAAGCGGCCGTTGTGGACGGCGGACGCGGGCACGTGGCCCGGAGCTCAGCCCGGGAGTTCCCGGTGCAGCGGCCGGCAGTCCGTGCGGCCGCACCTACTGTGCTCGTCGTCGGACATCCGGCTCACCTCCCTCGTGGACAGTCGGGGACCAGTGAACCGTACCGAGCTGCAACGTTCAAACGGTTGTGAGAATGTTTGACGCTCGTCACCCCGTCGCGGAAGGAGACCGTTGACCCCCGATCCCCCGTCACAGGACCTGTTGCACGACACCGCCTCCGCCTTCGGCATGCTCGCGGCCACCGTCCGGCTGCACATCATGTGGCTGCTGGCCGAGGGCGAGCGCGACGTCGGCGCCCTCGCAGAGGAGCTCGGGCAGTCCGTCGCGACGGTCAGCCACCACCTGGGCAAGCTCAAGGCGGCCGGGTGGGTCCGCGTCCGCCGCCAGGGCCGCCACCGCGTCTACCTTGCCGACGACGACGGCGTGATCGACATCGTGCGCCGCGCCGTCGCGCACCAGCAGGCCCTGCGCCACACCCCGGCCGGTCGCCGGTCACGCGGCGCCTGAGTGTCGGTCCCCTGCCCTACGGTCGCCGGCGTGCCCACCGAACCGGTCCCGCGCCCCGCCGACCTGGACGCCGTCCGCGCGTCCTACGACCGCGTCGCCGACAACTACGTCGCGATGGTCGTCGACACCGGGATCGGGGACGTCCGCGCCCATCCCTGGCTGCGCGCCGCGATGGACGTGTTCGCCGACGCCGTCGCCGGCCGCGGGCCGGTCCTCGACGTCGGCTGCGGGCCGGGGCAGGTCACCGCCTACCTGGTGGAGCGCGGGGTGGACGCCTCGGGTGTGGACCTGTCCCCCGCGATGGTCGCCCACGCCCGTCGCCTGCACCCGCACTGCTCGTTCGCGGTCGGTTCGGCCACCGAGCTCGACGTGCCCGACGGCTCGCTCGCTGGCGTGCTCGGGTGGTGGTCGCTGTTCAACCTGCCCCGTGACGTCCTGCCGCACGTCCTGGCCTCCTTCGCCCGGGCGCTGGCCCCGGGCGGACGACTGATCCTGGCCACCCACGCCGGCGACGGCGACCTCGTCCGCACCGAGGGCTACGGCGGCGTCCCGGTCACCTGGACCACGCACCTGTGGCGGCCCGAGCGGCTCCGCGCGCTCGTCGAGGACACCGGGCTGCGCACCGAGGCCGAGCTCCGTTTCCCCGCCGAGGGCGCGAGCGGGTCGGGCGTGGTGCTCGTGGCCGCCGCGCCGCACCCGGCAGGATGACCCCGTGACCGACCCCGTGCCCGACCGCACCACGGTCCCCGGTGCCGAGCTGCTCGCACCGCAGGTCGACCTGCCGCTGACGCCGGAGGAGGCCGCCTACGTCGCGGCCGCCCGCTCCCCGAACACCCGCCGCGGCTACGCCTCGGACTGGCGTGAGTTCAGCGGCTGGTGCGCCCGGAACGGCCACGCGCCGCTGCCGGCCGCCCCCGAGGCGCTGTCCGGCTACATCACCGAGCTCGCCGGGGCCGGGGCGAAGGTCGGGACCATCAGCCGTCGGCTGTCCTCGATCCGCTTCGTCCACGTCATGCGAGACCTGCCCGACCCCACCGACGCCCGCCGCGTCACCGCCGTCTGGGAGGGCATCCGCCGTACCCACGGCGCGCCGCCGGACCGGGCCCGCGCCCTCATGCCGCCCGATCTCGACGACGTCGTCGCCGCCTGCGGGTCCGGGACCGACCTCGCCGGGTTGCGCGACCGGGCCCTGCTGCTGGTCGGGTTCTTCTCCGCGCTGCGCCGCTCCGAGCTGGCGGGACTCACCGTGGCCGACGTCGCCGAGCACCCCCGCGGCCGCGTCCTGTCGATCCCCCGGTCCAAGACCAATCCGTACGGCACCGAGCCCGAGCTCGTGGTCCTCCCGCACGCGCACCGGGCCGCGCGCTGCCCGATCACCGCGCTGCGGACCTGGCTCGAGGCAGCCGGGATCACCGAGGGCCCGGTGCTGCGCAAGGTCACTCGTGGCAACCGGGTCACCGACCGCCCGCTGCACCCGGAGTCGGTCAACGAGATCGTCCAGCGTGCGGTCGCCCGCGCCGGCATCGGCCCCGGCCCCTGGTCGGCGCACTCCCTGCGCGCGGGCCACGTCACCTACGCCCACCAGCGCGGCGCCTCCGACCGGGCCATCGCCCACCAGACCCGGCACCGTTCCCTGGCCACCGTCGGCACCTACATCCGTGTCGACAACGCCTGGGAGGACAACTCCGCCGCCCTGCTGGCAGGGTTGTAGCGGTGCCTCTCCACCCACCGATCGAGCCCTACGACACGGGCGTCCTCACCACCGACGACGGCCAGGCGCTGTACTGGGAGACCTGCGGCAACCCCGACGGACGCCCGGTGCTGTACCTGCACGGCGGCCCCGGCTCGGGCTGCTCGGCCGGGGCACGCCGGTACTTCGACCCCGAGCGGTACCGGATCGTGCTGTTCGACCAGCGCGGCTGCGGCCGCAGCAGGCCGCTCGCGTCCGACCCCGACGTCGACCTGGAACGCACCCAGACCACCCGGCTGCTGCTCGACGACATCGAGCGGCTCCGCGAGCTGCTCGCGATCCCCTCCTGGGTCGTGAAGGGCGGTTCCTGGGGCAGCACCCTCGCGCTGGCCTACGCCCAGGCCCACCCGCAGCGGGTCGAGGCGCTCCTTCTCGCCGCCGTCGCGACGACGACCGAGCGGGAGGTCCGCTGGATCACCGAGGACATGCGCCGCATCTTCCCCGCCGCCTGGGACCGCTTCGCCGAGGCCGTGCCCGCCCCGCTGCGCGGCACCCGCCTCGTCGACGCCTACGCGACCCTGCTCGCCGACCCCGACCCGGCCGTCCGCGAGCACGCCGCCCGCGAGTGGTGCCGCTGGGAGGACGTCCACGTCTCCCTCGTCCCGGGGTACCGGCCGAGCAGCCGCTACGAGGACCCGGCGTTCCGGCTCGTGTTCGCCCGACTGGTCACGCACTACTGGCGGCACGCCGCATTCCTCCCCGACGGGGCCCTGCTCGACGGGGCGACCCGGCTCGCCGGCATCCCCGGGAGCATGGTCCACGGCCGCTACGACGTCAGCGGGCCGCCGGACATCCCCTGGGACCTGCACCGGCGCTGGCCCGGCAGCGAGCTGCGGATCATCGACGACGCCGGCCACGGTGGCGCCGGAGCGTTCACCGACGCCGTCGTCGACGCCCTCGACCGGGCCGCCGACCTGCCCCGCTGACCCGGGCCGACCACACCGCACATCGCACGGGAAATCCCGCAGCCCGGGCTCCCCGGCCGGCGCCGACTTCCCCGGCTCCTGGCGGTGTGGTTGTCGTCGTTTCGTCGACGATCTGCTGGCGTCAATGAATCATTGTTATCGGAGGTCAGGACACGATCCGACGGTCGGCGAGGAGACCGCGCGATGCGCTCCGGCACGGCGGGATGCGGCGCGGCGGGATGCGGCGTGGGCGCGGCGGCATCACCGAGGGCCCGAGAGGAGCACCGCCTCCGCACGCGGCAGCCGGGCCGCACCACGCCGACGACCTGTTCCCGCAGCTCGACGACACCGGGAACACCATCTGTGCCAGGTCACCCCCGCGCGGGGCCGCTGGGCTCCCGGCGACGGTCCCCGCGCCCGGCTCCGCGGGATCCGGCGACCACTCCCCCGGCTCCACGTCCGGTGGGTGTCGCCGTTCGATTGACCACGCGCAGGCGTCAATGATTCCTTGACAGGATGGGCCAACCGCTGTGGCCGCCGGGACGGCGGACCTGGTGTGACGCCGGGACTTGACCTGAACCTCGATCGAGGTCGGAGGCTCTCGGGAGAACCCCGTCAGAGGAGCATCCGATGGACCTCACCCCGCCCGTCTCCTGGTTCGAGCAGGCCTACCGCGACGGCGACCCGCCCTGGGTCATCGACGAGCCGCAGCCGGCCGTCGTCGCGCTGGCCCGCGACGACGCCGTCACCGGGACCGTCCTCGACCCCGGGTGCGGCACCGGCGAGCACACGACCCTGCTGGCCAGGCTCGGGTACGACGTGCTCGGCGCCGACGCCGCCCCGACCGCGGTACACCGGGCACGCGAGCGCGCCGCGGCCGCGGGGGTGGACGCCCGGTTCGTCGTCGCCGACGCACTCGCCCCGAACGGCCTCGGCCCGTTCGACACGGTGGTCGACAGTGCCCTGTTCCACCTGTTCGACCCCGCTGACCAGGCCCGCTACGCCCGCGCACTCGCCGGGATCGTGCGCCGGGGAGGCGTCGTGCACGTGCTCGCCCTGGCCCGGACCGGCGCCGCCGCCGAGTTCGGCCCGGTGATCGACGCGGCCGACGTCCGCACCGCGTTCACCGGTCCGGACTGGTCGGTGGAGACCGTCACACCGGCGTCGTACCGGGGAGTCGTGACCGCCGCCCTGGCGCAGGCCTACGGTGAGCCGGCCGGGACCAGGGTCGAGGTCCCCGCCCACCTCGCCCGGGTACGGCGCCGCTGATCAGCCCGACCGGGCGGGCCGCCGCTGCGGCACACAGCAGTCGACCGCGCAGGGTGCCCCGTTGCGGGTGCACCCCGCCGACGGGCCGCTGCCCAGCCGCCGGGCGGGCGCGTCGTCGGTGTGCTCCCGCACGAGCTCGACCACCATGTCGGCGAACCGCGGGTCGGGCCCGGCGGTGGCGGCGCGGGCGAACCCCATGCCGTGCTCGACGGCCCGCTCGGCGGCCTCGTTGTCGAGGTCCCACACGACCTCGACGTGGTCGGACACGAACCCGACCGGCGCGACGACGACCGCGGGCACACCCTTGGCGTGCAGGTCGTCGATGTGGTCGACGATGTCGGGCTCCAGCCACGGCACCTGCGGCGGACCGGAGCGGGACTGCCAGACGACGTCGAACTCGTCGACGCCCAGCTCGGCGGCGACCAGCGCGGCGGCCTCGGCGACCTGCCGGGAGTAGCGGTGCCCGCCGTCGGCCGGGGTCCCCGCGGCCGCGTCGGCCGAGGTGGGGATGGAGTGCGCCGTGAACACCAGCCGCGCCGCCTCGCGCCGGTCCTCGGGCAGCTGCGCCCACGCCGTCCGCACGGCGTCGGCGTTGGCGCGCACGAAGTCCGGGTGCTCGTAGAAGTGGCGCAGCTTGACCAGCTCGGGCGCCGCCTCGCCGACGGCGTCGCGGGCCCGGGCGATGTCCTCGTGGTACTGGCGGCAGGCGGAGTAGCCGCCGTAGGCGCTGGTCGCGAACACCAGTGCCCGCTCGACGCCGGCCTCGGCCATCTCGCGCACGGTGTCCTCGGCGAAGGGCCGCCAGTTGCGGTTGCCGAAGTACACCGGCAGCTCGGTGCGCGCGGCGATCGACGCGATCAGCTCGCGGTTGCGGGCGTTGATCGGCGAGACCCCGCCGAAGTGCTGGTAGTGCTCCTCGACGGCGTCGAGGCGCTCCGGCGGGACCCCGCGGCCCCGGGTCACGTTCTCCAGGAACGGGCGGACCTCGTCGGGGGCCTCGGGGCCGCCGAAGCTGAGCACCAGGATGGCATCGGGGTCGGGGCAGGACTGTTCGGGCACGGACCCGATTATCGACGCCTTCCCGCGGGCGCGCTCCCCGGCCTCACACGCCGACGGCGTGCACCCCGCCGTCGGCCATGATCATCGATCCGGTGGTGGTCGGCATCCAGTCCGACAGTGCGGCGCACACGGTCTTCGCGACCGGCACCGGGTCGTTCATGTCCCAGCCGAGCGGGGCGCGCTTGTCCCACACGTCCTCGAACGCGGCGAAGCCCGGGATCGACTTGGCGGCCATCGTCTTCACTGGGCCGGCGGCGACCAGGTTGACCCGGATTCCGTCGCGGCCCAGGTCGCGGGCCAGGTAGCGGGTGACCGACTCCAGGGCGGACTTCGCGACGCCCATCCAGTCGTAGGCGGGCCAGGCCTGACGGTTGTCGAAGTCCATGCCGACGATCGAGCTGCCCGGACCGAGCAGCGGCTTGCACGCCATCGCCAGCGACTTCAGCGAGAACGCCGACACCTGGATCGTGGTGGCGACGTCCTCCCACTGCGCGTTCAGGAACGCACCCTCCCCCAACGCACCCGCCGGGGCGAACCCGATCGAGTGCAGCACGCCGTCGAGGCGGGGCTCCTCGCCCAGGTGCGGGGTGATCCGCTCGACGAGCGAGTCCAGCTGCTCCTGGTTCGACACGTCCAGCTCGACGACCGGTGCAGGCTTCGGCAGCCGCATCGCGATCCGCTCGACCAGCCGCATCCGGCCGAAGCCGGTGAGCACGACCTCGGCGCCCTGCTCCTGGGCGATCTTGGCGGAGTGGAAGGCCAGCGAGGCATCGGTGATCACACCGGTGATCAGCAGCCGCTTGCCGTCGAGCAGTCCCATGACGTCCTTTCGAGAGTTCTGCGGGGCCCGGGCCGGGGCCCGGTGTCGGTGTCGCGCGCAAGCGCCGATCAGTGCCCCATGCTCAGTGCCCCATGCCCAGGCCGCCGTCGACCGGGACGACCGCCCCGGTGACGTAGCCGGCGCCGGGCGAGGCGAGGAAGGCGACGACCGAGGCGATCTCGCCGGCGTCGGCGTAGCGGGAGAGCGGGATGGTCCCGAGGATCTCCTCGCGCCGCTTCTCGGGCAGCGCGCGGGTCATGTCGGTGTCGACGAAGCCGGGGGCGACGACGTTCGCGGTGATGCCGCGGCTGCCGAGCTCGCGGGCGACCGAGCGGGCGAGGCCGACGAGCCCGGACTTGGAGGCGGCGTAGTTGACCTGCCCGGCCGACCCGGAGAGGCCCACAACCGACGACACGAAGATCATGCGGCCCTTCTTGGCCTTCAGCATCCCGCGCGAGGCCCGCTTCGCGACCCGGTAGGCGGCGGTGAGGTTGGCGTCGACGACCCGGGTGAAGGATTCCTCGGACATCCGCATGAGCAGGCCGTCGTCGGTGATGCCGGCGTTGGACACCAGCACCTCGACCGGTCCGTGGGCGGCCTCGACCTCGGTGAACGCGGCGTCGACGGACTCGGCGTCGGTGACGTCGCAGTGCACCGGCAACAGCCCGTCGGGGATGTCGTCCTTCCCCGAGCGGTAGGTCACCGCCACCTGGTCGCCCTCGGCCGCGAACGCCTGCGCGATCGCCAGGCCGATGCCGCGGTTTCCTCCGGTCACGAGCACGCTGCGTCCCACGGGGGGTGAACCTAACGCACTACCGGTCGGTACCCGCGAGCGGAGATCACCCTCACGGCAGCCGCCTGCCGAGCAGGATGCCCGCACCGAGCCCGCCGATCAGCAGCACGAACCCGCCGATCATCCACGGTCTGCTCGCGTCGACCTCGCGCTCCTCGTAGCCGAGCTCCTCGGACAGGTCGGAGTAGACCGCGCGCAGCTCGGACTCGGTGGCGGCGGTGAAGAACCGGCCACCGGCGAGCTGCGCGATGCGCTCCATCGAGGCGTCGTCGACGGGGACGGGGGTGCGCCCGCCGTCGAGCTCGATCGTGCCGTAGCTGGTGCCGAAGGAGATCGTGGACACGGGGATGCCGCGGTTGCGCGCCTCGGCGGCCGCGGTGAACGAGCCGCGCGGCTCGTTCTCCCCGTCCGGACCCGGCACGGTCTGGGTGCCGTCGGAGAGCAGCACGATCCGCGCCGGGGGCGGCACCCCCTCCGCGTCCGGGCCGCCCTGCAGCGACCGGGAGAAGGTGTCGATGGACTGCATCGCCGTGAAGATCGCCTCACCGGTCGCGGTGGACTCGGCGAGCTGCAGGTTGTCGACGCCGTTCTTGACCGCGCTGCGGTCGGTCGTCGGCGAGACGAGCACCGCCGCCGTCCCGGCGAACGACACCAGCCCGAGGTTGACGCCGGGGGTCAGCTGGTCGGCGAACTGCTTGGCCGCGGCCTGCGCGGCGGCGAGCCGGGTCGGCGCGACGTCGGTGGCCTTCATCGACAGCGACACGTCGATCACCAGCATCACCGTGGCCCGGTTCCGCGGCACCTTCGCCATCGCCTGTGGCCCGGCGAGCGCCACGGTGAGCACCGCCAGTGCCGCGATCAACGCGATCGCGGGAACGTGCCGCCACCGGCCCGGCCGCTTCGGGGCGACCGACTCCAGCAGCTCCAGGTTGGTGAACCGTACGACGTCGCGACGGCGCCGGCGCAGCAGCCACACGTAGGCGACCGCCAGCGCGGCGACGACGAGCAGCCCGAGCAGCCACCAGGGGGCGGTGAACGTCACGCGGGCCTCCGCGGGGCCGCAGTTCCGTCGGGCGGGAACGCTGCGCCGTTGCGCGGGGACGCTGCGCCGTTGCGCGAGAACGCGGCGCCGCTGCGTGGGGCCGCTGTGCCGTTGCGCGGGGACGCGGTGTGCTTACGGGCGACGGCGAACCGCACGATGTCGGCCACCCAGTCGGTGTCGGTGCGCAGGGTCAGGTGCCCGGCCCCGCAGCGACGCAGCGCCGCGGCCACCCGGTCGCGGTGCTCGGCGGCGGCGGCGGCGAACTCGCGGCGCAGCAGCGGTGTGGTGTCGACCTCGCGCTGACGCCCGGTCTCGGGGTCGGCCAGCACGACGGTCCCGACGTCGGGCAGCTCCAGCTCCCGCGGGTCGACGACCTCGATCGCGAGGAGCTCGTGGCGCGCCGAGAGCGCCCGCAGCGACCGCTCCCAGGTGGGCTCGCCGAGGAAGTCCGAGACCACCACGACCAGCCCGCGCCGGCGCGGGGGACGGCGCAGCTCGTCGAGTGCGCCCGACAGGTCGCCGCGGGTGCCCTCGGGCGCCGACGGCATCGTCGCGACCCGGCGGACCAGGCCACGGGCGTGCGCCAGGCCACCGCGGGCGGGCAGCCGCAGCGTCGACTCCCCGTTCGCGACGACGGCGCCGAGCCGGTTGCCGCCCCCGGTCGTCAGCTGGGCGACCGCGGTCAGCCCGGCCAGCGCCAGGTGCCGCTTGTCGGTGCGGGCGGTGCCGTAGTCGATGCTGCGCGACAGGTCCACCACCGCCCAGGTCTCCAGCTCGCGGTCGGCGACGGTCTCCCGCACGTGCGGGGCGGTCGTGCGGGCGGTGACCGACCAGTCCATCCGGCGGACGTCGTCACCGGGCTGGTACGGCCGCGCGTCACCGGGCTCGGTGCCCGGGCCGGGCAGCAGCCCGATGTGGTTGCCCTGGAGCAGCCCGTCCAGCCGGCGCCGGACGGTGAGCTCCAGGGTCCGCAGGGAGGCCTCGAGCCGGACGAGGTCGGAGGACCCCGCCGTCACGCCGGACCCTGGCCGGCACCCGGTGCGGGCGGCCACGCCGACGGCGCACCCTCGGGCGCTCCTCCGGGCCGGGCGCTGACCTGCGGCAACGGCACGGTCTGCAGGACCCGGGTGACGATGTGGTCGACCGGCACCTGGTCGGCGATCGCGTCGTAGGACAGCACGAGGCGGTGCCGCAGCACGTCCGGGGCGACCTCCAGCACGTCCTGCGGCAGGACGTAGTCGCGGCCACGCACCAGGGCCAGCGCGCGGGCGGCGGACACGATGCCCAGCGACGCACGCGGCGAGGCCCCGTAGGCGATCCAGGACGCGACGTCGGACAGGCCGTGCTCGGACGGCAGCCGGGTCGCGACGACCAGCCGCACGACGTAGTCGACCAGGGCGTGGTGCACGAACACGTCCGCCGCGGTGCGCTGCAGCCGGACCAGTTCGTCCGGGGTGAGGACCTGGGAGGCCACCGGTGGGGTGGACCCCATCCGGTAGATGATCTCCCGTTCCTCCTCGACCCCCGGGTACTCGATGATCAGCTTGAACAGGAAGCGGTCGCGTTGGGCCTCGGGCAGCGGGTAGACGCCCTCGTTCTCGATCGGGTTCTGGGTGGCGAGCACGAGGAACGGGTCGGGCATCGGGTGGTCGCGACCGGCGAGGGAGAGCTTGCGCTCGGCCATCACCTCGAGCATCGCCGACTGCACCTTCGCCGGGGCGCGGTTGATCTCGTCGGCCAGCACGAAGTTCGCGACGACCGGACCGAGCTCGACGTCGAACTCCTCCCGGCCCTGCCGGTAGATCCGGGTGCCGAGGATGTCGGCGGGCACCAGGTCGGGGGTGAACTGCAGCCGGGAGAAGCTCCCCCCGACGACCCGGGCGAAGGTCTCCACCGCGAGGGTCTTCGCGACGCCGGGGACGCCCTCCAGCAGCAGGTGCCCCTTCGCGAGCAGACCCACCAGCATCCGCTCGACGAGCCGGTCCTGGCCGACGATCACCCGCTTCACCTCGAGTACCGCACGCTCGAGCCGCTCGGCGTCGCGGGCGGGGGTGATCGGGTCCGGGCCGGTCGAGGCAGTCGTGCTCACGGTGCCATCCCACCGTGTCGGCCGTGTGGATCCGGTGAGGCGTGCCGCTCCCCGCCGGCGAGCGGGCCGACCGCCGGGTCCTGCGCGGTGAACCGCAGCGTCATCGCCAGGTAGTCGCGCAGCGGCACGGTCCGCGGTGCCGCCCGGTGCCGGGTCCAGACCGCGTTCGCCCGGGCCGGGGTCAGGTCGTGGGCGTGCGCGACGACGGCCCGCGCCTCGACCGGACCGATCTCGCGACCGGCCAGCGCGGCGAGGGCCGCGGCCAGCTCGGCGGCGCGGTCGTCGTCCACGGCCCCAGCAGAGCAGACACCCCCGACAGTTCCGGGCCGCTCACTCCACCAGCAGGAACACGATGGCCGCGACCCCGATCACGACGATCGCGCTCCGCAGCACCGCGGGCGACAATTTGCGCCCGACCTTCGCGCCGAGCAGCCCGCCGACGATCGAGCTGACCGCGATGATCCCGACGACCCTCCAGTCGACCGGCGCGACGACGGCGTAGATATGGCCCCCGCGACGATGTTCACGACCGAGGCGAGGGTGTTCTTGAAGGCGTTGAGCCGCTGCAGCGGGTCCGCGAGGAGCAGCCCCATGACCCCGACCAGCATGATCCCCTGCGCGGCGGTGAAGTAGCCGCCGTAGACGCCCACCAGGAACACCAGCAGGTAGAGCACCGGCGAGCCGGACCGGTCGGGACGCGGCCGGTCCCGCAGCCGGCGGGCCAGCAGCGGTTGCACGGCGACCAGCAGCACCGAGGTGCCGACCAACACCGGCACGATCGTCTCGAACGCGTCCGGCGGCAGCGACAGCAGCAGCGCCGCGCCGACGACCGCCCCGAGGAACGACGCGACGGCGTACTTCGCGAGCCGGCGGCCGTGCCCGGCCCACTCCCTGCGGTAGCCGACGGCGCCGGTGACCGACCCCGTGATCAGACCGATGGCGTTCGACGTCGTCGCCGTCACCGGCGGGAAGCCGAGCGCCACCAGCACCGGGAAGGTCACCAGCGTCCCGGACCCGACGACGGTGTTGATCAACCCCGCCCAGACTCCGGCCAGCGCGATGACCCCGACCTCCCACCACTGCATCGGGCCACCCTACGAACCGCACGGCGGACGACCCGCCGCCCGTGTCTGCGTAGGGCTTACGCATGGTGCGTAGGTAGCTCTACGACGTGCGTGGCATGATCCACGCCATGACCGTCGACGACCCCCGCTGGGCCGCTCCCCCGGCCCCGGCGCGACGGACGCTGGACCGCGGGTCCGTCGTCGCCACGGCGCTGCGCCTCGCCGACACCGACGGCCTGGCCGCGGTGTCGATGCCGCGGCTGGCCCGGGAGCTGGGGTCGGCGCCGATGTCGCTGTACCGGCACGTGCCCGGCAAGGACGCGCTGGTCGACCTCGTCCTGGACGCCGCGCTGGGCGAGCCGCCGGACCTGGCGGGCTGCGGGCTGCGGCTGGGGTGCGAGATCTGGGCGTCCGCCCTGCGCGAGGTGCTCGACGAGCACCCGTGGGCCGTCGGGCTGCTCGCCGGTCCCCGCGCCACCGGCCCGGCCGAGTGCGCGTGGTCGGAGACGCTGCTCGCGCACGTCGTCGGGGGGCATCCGCTGCACGCGGCCGTGGAGGTGCTGCACCTGCTGCACGGCTACGTGCGGGGGGCAGCGGCCCTGGCCGGGGACCGCCTGCCCACCCTCGACGACGTCCGTCGCTCCGGCCGGTCCGAGCAGCTGCCGGTGCTGTCCCGGCTGCTCGGCGGCGCGGTGGTGCGCGGACCCGGTGGCGGCGAGCCGCTGTTCGAGTCCGGGCTGCGTCGCACCCTCGACGTCGTCGAGGCCGGGCTCCGGCCCTGATCAGCCGGCCGTACCGAGCTCGAGGCGCGGCCAGTCGGCCAGGTCGCGCAGCAGCTGCCGGTCGTGGGTGGCGACGACGACGGCCGCCGAGGTGTCCAGCACCATCGCGGTGAGCTCGTCCACCAGCCGCGCCGACAGGTGGTTGGTCGGCTCGTCGAGCAGCAGCGTCGTCGGGCGCGCCGCGAGGGTCACGGCCAGGTCGAGCCGTCGTCGCTGCCCCTCCGACAGCCGTCCGACCGGGGTCCGCAACGCCGCCGCGTCGAGCAGGCCGTGAGCGCCGCCGCCGGCCTGCTCCAGCACGGCGCGCGCGGGCCACCGCGGGTCGAGCACCGCGGTCTCCTGCCCCAGCAGGACGACCCGGGCGCCGCGCGCGGTGCGCACCGCCCCGGTGTCCGGGTCGAGTGCTCCCGCCAGCACGGCGAGCAGTGTCGACTTCCCGGCCCCGTTCGGCCCGGTCACGAGCAGCCGGTCGCCCCCGTCGAGGACCAGGTCGACCGGGCCGGCGAGGCGGTCCCGCACGCCGATCCCGTGCGCGCGCAGCTGTGGCGCGCCCGGTCGCACGTCGAGGTCGGGCCTACGCAGCGACGACGGCGGCACCGGCACGTCGACCCGGTGCGCGTCGAGCTCGGCGCGGCGGCGGTGCAGTGCCTGCACCACGCCGGGAGCCCGCGACTGACGAGCGTGCTTGCCGGTCCCCTTGTCCGGGCGCCAGCCGGTCGAGAGCCGGTCCCGGGCGGTGGCGACGGCGTCGGCGAGGCGGCGGTGCTCGGCCTGCTGCTCGGCGTACGCGGCCTCCCATGCGCTGCGGGCCCGGTCGCGGGCGGTCACCCAGCCGTCGTAGCCGCCCGCGGTGAGCCGGGGCGCGCCGTCACGGGTCGGGTCGAGGTCGCAGAACTCCTCGGCGACCTCGCGCAGCAGGGCTCGGTCGTGGCTGACCACGGCGAGTCCGCCCGGGTACGCGCGCAGGGTGCGGGTCAGGAAGTCCAGACCGCCCGCGTCGAGGTGGTTGGTGGGCTCGTCGAGGAGCAGGACGTCGTGGCGGGCGCCGAGCAGGCACGCCAGCCGCACCCGGTGGCGCTGCCCCACCGACAGCGTCTCCAGCGGCCGGTCGCGATCGGTGCAGGCGCCGAGTGCCTCCAGCGCGACGTCGATGCGGCGTTCGGCGTCCCAGGCGTCGAGCCGGGTCGCGGTGTCCAGGGCGGCGGCGAACCGGTCGTCGGCGCCGGGCGCACCGTCGGTGAGCGCCACGGTTGCCGCGTCGAGCTCGCTCAGCGCCGTCCGCGGGGCGGCGAGCGACTCCGCTGTGAGTGTGCCGACGGTCTCGCCGTCGCGGGTGGGCACCTCCTGGCGGACCAGGGCGACGGTCCCGGCACGGTGCACGGTGCCGGAGTCCGGGACGAGCACGCCGGCGAGGACCTGCAGGAGCGTGGACTTGCCCCGGCCGTTCTCCCCGACCACGGCGAGGCGTGACCGGGCGGAGACGGTGAGGCTCACGCCGGCGAGGACGCGGTGCGATCCGCGGGTGACGACGACGTCCTCGGCGCGCACGTGGGCGGACGCGCCGGCGTCGAGGGCGGGCAGGAGGGACGAGGGTTCGGGGGTGGTGTGCACGAGAGGCTCCGCGGCATCCGAGATCGGAGCCGGGCAGCACGGAATGCGCCGCCCGGCGGGGACCGGGACGGCGGACGCGGTGGTTGCTTCGCGGGACGAAGAGGTGGGCGCCGCCGTCAGCGGGCGGTGCGGACCTTCTGCGACCAGATTCCTCGTGCCATGGTTCGAGTCTACCCGGCGACAGGTGGCGCGTCGTCCGGTTTCGGGCGCGCTGCACCCGTCCGAGCTCAGGAGGACCGATGCCCGCCCGTGCCCTGCCGTTCTTGACCTTCCAGCCGCCGCGCGGCCCGAGCGCGAGCGAGGCGATGGAGTTCTGGACGTCCCTGTTCGACGACGGCGAGATCGTCTCGGTCACTCACCGCCCCGACGACCCCACCGCGGTGGTCCTCGCCGAGTTCGTCGTCGCCGGGCAGCGGCTGCGGTGCAGCGACAGCCCGCCGGTGCACCAGTGGGACTTCACCCCCGCCGTCTCTCTCTGGGTGGACTGCGGGTCCGGTGACGAGCAGAAGCGGCTGCTGGGCGCCCTCGCCACCGGCGGACGGGAGTTCATGCCGCTCGACGACTACGGCTTCGGCCCCTTCGCCTGGGTCGAGGACCGCTTCGGCGTGTCCTGGCAGCTCGCTGCGCAGGCGGCCTGAACCGCGCTCAGATCCCCCGCCGACGCGCCCGCAGCAGGACGACGACCACGACGACCACGCTGCGTTCCCGGAGCCGCTCCACGACACCCCCCTGCCCGATCGACGCCATGCCCAGAAGGGCTCGACGGGATCAGAAGGGCACGAGGGCGGCGTCGTGGTCGGCCCCGGCAGGCAACGGATCGGTGAAGGCCCGGTAGTCGAACGGCTGCGTCGTCGCTCGGCGACCGCACGGTGCCACCCAGGTCAGGCGGCCGTCGCACCCGGCGAGCACCTGCCAGCCGGGAGCGTCCTTCAACGCATGATCGGCCCGGCAGAGCCCGAACAGGTTCTCCGCGCTGGTCGGCCCGTCCCCGGCCGCCCAGGGCCGGTGGTGGTCGAGGTCGCGGACCCGGCGGCTGCACGCGGGACCGCGACAGGTGCCGTCCCGTGCCCGGACGTGGTCGGCCATCGCGACCGGCGGGCGGTAGCGCGTCCGTCCGACGTCGAGCAGCGTGCCCGACAGCGGGTCGGTCACCAACCGCTGCCACACACCGCCTGCGGCGAGGGCCCGGGCGAGGTCCGCGGGGATCGGACCGTGCCCGACCAGCTCGGCCGGCGCCGCGCCTCCCATCAGCGTGCTGAGCGGGACCACGACCTGGATCAGCGGACGACGACCCACCACCTCCCCCGGGTCCGGCTTCGCCGCGAGCACCTGCGCGACCGCGGCGAGCAGGGTGCCGTCCTCGGCACCCTCAGCGGCCGCACCGAGCGCGTCCCGGACCGTGCCGACGTCGGTGAGCGTCAGCGTGCCCTGCAGCAGCTGGTGGGCGAGGTCGACGCGCTTCTGGTCCAGGGTCCGGTCATCGCACGGGTCGTCGAGGGAACGCGCGAGCCGGTCGACGCACTGCCACGACGCCTCGACCTGCGCGGCGGTGCCGCCCAGCCACAGCGAGCCCATGCCGTCGTCCCCCGGGGAGACCGACATCCGCCGCTCCGAACGGGCCCGTTCGTGACGCTCGCGGGCGCCGTCCGGGTCGATCCGGGCGATGTGGCGGCGCAGCCGGTCCCGGAGCAGCCGCCGGTGCGCCTGCGGGGCACCCGGGAGGACGGCGGCCTGCACCCGACGGGCACGCTCGTCGTCGAGCACGAGGGTCGACGACGAGATCGCCTCGGCCGCAGCCTGGTCGATCCGCCCCGACTCCCACTCCGCCAGGGTCTCCGGCAGCACCCTGGCGAACCGCTGCGCCTGACCGATCAGCGACCGGGCGTGGTCGCGCGGGACCCGCAGCACGATCGCCACCTGGTCCGGCAACCATCGCGCGACGGGCTGCGACGCACGCGGGTCCGCTCCCGGCGGTGCGGCACTCGTCCCGGCCGGGTGCCGCTCCGCGACCTCCGCGACCGAGCGCATCCGCAGGGCGGTCGAGCGGCGCACCCAGTGCTCGGCGCCCTCGAGGACGTCGAGCACCTGCAGGTCGGTGAGCCGGTCGGACGGCGCGCCGGCGACCAGGCAGCGCAACGCGGCCCAGGCAACGTCGTCGATCCCGCCGGACGGGTCGGGCGGCGGCTCGGGCCCGCACATCTCGCCGCACAGATCGGCCGCGAGACCGTGCGGACACCGGGTCGCCTCCTCCACCGCCTCACAGCGGCGTCGGTGCTCGATCCAGGCCGGGTCGTCACCGGGGTCGACGGAGACCCACGCCGCCACGTGCTCGATCATACGTTCGATTATAGTGTTCTGAGCTGCACCTTCCCAGACCGTTCGGCGCCCGGGCGCAGCCGTCCGGCGGGCGGCTACGTCGGCCACTCCACCCGCTGACCCCGGCGGCGAGCCCCCTACGCCGACACACTCTGCACCGCCACCCACGAGGTCGCGGCGCCGCCTGAGCTCCCGGTGACCACCGTCTCCACGGGCGGGTTCGCGACCACACTCATCGCGCTGCGGGTCGTGGCCCTGGCCGGGGTACCGCAGCGGTGCTCGTCGTCCCGAGCCCGCGACGCCGCAACCGCCGACGGCACAGGCGCGGCTGACGCACGACCCGGCCGGCAGCTCCCACCGGCACCCCGAAGCGCCACGCCCTCACACCGCCACCGGCACCCGACCCCGGGCCGGCGCGGACGCCACCAAGACCCCACCGACCACCACCGCCCCGGCGACCAGCTCGACCACCGACGGCCGCTCCCCCAGCAGCACCATCGCCAGGCTCATCCCGACCACCGGCACGAGCAGCGAGTGCGGCGCGACGAGCCCGGCCGGGTAGCGGCGCATCAACCCGGTCCAGACCCCGGCGGCCAGCACGGTCGCGACCAGCGACAGGTACACCAGCGCGGCCAGCCCCGCGACGCCGTCGGGGGTCACCATCGCGACGACGTCACCCCACGCGCCCGGCCCCTCCACCACCGCCGAGGCGGCCAGCAGCGGCACCGGCGGCACGACGGTCATCCACAGCGTCAGGTGCAGCGGGTTCACCGCCTCGCCGTCGCGCTGGGCCAGGCGACTGCACAGGTTCCCGGCCGCCCAGCCGAGTGCGCCGAGCAGGGTCAGCACCACGGGCAGCAACGCCGCGGACTGCGCCCGGGCCACCGCGATGCACCCCAGACCGACGACGGCGACGCCGATCCCGGCCCACTGCCGCGGCGTCACCCGCTCGCGCAGCAGCAGCGCGCCCAGCACCAGCGTGAACGGCCCCGACGCCTGCAGCGCCAGCGACGCGAGCCCGGTCGGCATCCCGGCGTACATGCCCAGGAACAGGAAGAGGAACTGCACCGTGCCGAACCCGAGCCCGTAGCCGACGAGCCAGCGCAGCGGCACCCGCGGCCGCGGTACGAGCAGCACCGTCGGCACCGCGAGCACGAGCATCCGCAGCCCGGCGAGGAACAGCGGCTGGAAGTGCTCCAGGCCGACGTGGATGGCGATGAAGTTGGCGCCCCACAACACGGCGACGACGACAGCGAGCAGACGGTCCCGAACGGTCACGGGTCCACGCTGCCGCCCCCTGACCGTGCAGACCAGCGATGAGATGTGAAATGATGTTGTAGCGTTCCTTCATGGACGTGCGTCGGCTCCGGATCCTGCGCGAGCTCGCCGACCGCGGCTCGGTCACAGCCGTCGCCGCGGCACTGAACTTCACCCCGTCCGCGGTGTCCCAGCAGCTCAAGACCTTGTCGCGGGAGGCGGGGCTGGAGCTGACCGCGCCGGACGGGCGTGGTCTGCGGCTCACCGCGGCCGGGCGGGCCGTCGTCGACGGGGCGCAGGAGGTGCTCGACGCGCTGGGCCGGCTGGAGGAGACCGCCGCGGGACTGCGCGAGCAGCCGCTGGGGACGGTGCGGGTGGTGTTCTTCCCGTCCGCGGCCCGGCTGCTCCTGCCGGGGCTGCTGCACCGGGCGTCCGCCCATCCCGGGCTCGCGCTGTCCTGCCGGGACCTCGACCTGCGTCCGGAGGAGGTGCCGGCCGCGGCGGCCGACGCCGACGTCGTCGTCACCCACCACGACGAACGGCTCGACCCGTTCGGCACCGGCCGGCTCACCGTGCACCCGCTCCTGCGCGAGCCCCTCGACGTCGCACTCCCCCCGGACCACCCGCTGGCCCACCGTGCCGAGGTGCACCTGCCCGAGCTCGTCGACGCCGACTGGATCTCGGTCGCCGTCGGCTGGCCGGTCGACGACGTGCTGAGTTCGCTGTCCCTGGTGACCGGCACCGTGCCGCGGGTGGTGCAGCGGATCAACGACTTCTCGGTCACCGAGGAGCTCGTCGCGCACAGGCACGGCGTCGCGCTGCTGCCCCGCTACTCCACCGACCACCGCGACGGCGCCCGGCTCGCGCTGCGCCCGCTCGCCGGGGTGCGGGCCGACCGCCTGGTGCGCGCCGTGACCCGCGGTGCGGTGACCCGGCCCGCGGTACGGCTGGTGCTCGACGAGCTCGCCGCGGAGGCCGCGGCGGTCAGAGCAGCCGGGTGACCTTGTTCAGTCCGGCGTAGCGGACCGGGGTGACCCGCACCGTCGCGCCCGAGTACGGGGCCTCCAGCATCTTGCCGTCGCCGAGGTAGATGGCGATGTGGTGGGTGCGACCGCCCTCGGCCCAGGACAGCATGTCCCCGCGCCGCATGTCCGAGATCGGCACCAGGCGCCCGGCGTTGGCCTGGTTCCCGCTGTAGCGGGGCAGGTAGATGCCGACGCCGGCGAAGGCGAACTGCATCAGCCCCGAGCAGTCGAAGCCGACCTTGCGGAAGTCGCCGTGGGCGTCGGCGACGCCGCCGTCGCGGATGCCGCGGGTCGGTCCGCGCGTGTTGCCGCCGCCCCAGGCGTAGATGGTGCCGAGCTGGGCCATCGCCCGGTCGATCACGGTCTCGATCGCCGCCGTCCCGGTGCGCCGCGGCGCGGGACCCGCCGACGGCGCGGACTCCTGCGCGACCCGCGACGCGGCCTCCTCCCGGGCCCGCCGGTCGGCCTCGGCCTGGAGCCGGGCCTGCTCGGCACGCCACGCCTCGTAGCGCTGGCGCTGGGCGCGCAGCCCGGCGGCGGCGTTCTCGGCGGCGTCGAGCCGGGACTGGACGTCGGTGCGTTCGGCGTGCACCGCGTCGAGCCGGGTCTGCTGGGCGTCGGCGGCCGCGACGGCCTCGTCGACGGCGGCATCGGCCGCCGCGGACGCCTGCTCGGCGTCGGCGCGGCGCCGGTCGGCCTCCTCCTGCGCCGCGCGGGCGAGGGAGTCGGCGTTGGCCTGGGCGATGCGGGCCTGCTGGAGCTGCTCCAGGACGGCGGCCTGGTCCTCGCTCAGCGCGTCGGTGAGCCGGGCCCGGTCCATCAGGTCCTGCGGATCGGTCGCCCGGGAGAGCAGGCCGAGCGGGCCCAGGTCGAGCCCGTGGGTGTAGACGTCGCCGACGAAGGCGTCGATCCGGGTCCGGGCGTCGTCGACGGCGCGGCCCGCGGCCTCGGTCGCGGCGCGGGCGTCGGCGGCCCGGGCCGCGGCGGTCTCGGCCTCGCGACCGGCGGCGTCGGCGGTGTCCCGGGCGGCGAGCGCCTCCTCGTTGCGCCCCGCGACCTCCATCTGCAGCTGCTCGGCCTGCGCGTCGAGCTCGGCGAGGCGGGCGGTGAGCCTGCCGACCTCGGCCGCCCGGTCCTGCACCGACTGGCGGCTGCGCTCCAGCTCGTCGTCGCCGGGGTTGGGCGGCGGCGGGGGCGGGGGCTGCGCCGGGAGCACCGCGGCGGTGGGCACGGCGGCGGGCACGGCAGCGGTGGGCACGACGGTCGCGGCCGCGCCCACCCCGGGCGAGGCCAGTGCGATCGCCACGAGCACGGCCACCACGACGAGGGTCGCCGACGGCTGGCGCGTCACGGGGAGGTCCTTCCGGGGAGCGGGGCGGGATCGACAGGGGAGCTCGACCGGCAACACTGCCACTCGTGTCACCCGAATCCCGTGCGACACACCGGACCCGTCCATCACACGAGCGACCTCACGCCCCCGACGGCTCCGCGACTCCGGCCACACCCGGCTCGCCAGGCTTATAGGACAGGCGTACTGTTTACCTCACGAGGGTCCGCGCTGCTGCCGACACGGCGGTGCGCGAGACTCCGACACGACGCAGGTGAGCACCTCCTCCCCGCGAGGCGGGGCGGGCTCACCGCACCGGACATAGCGACCGCCCACCACCACGGGAGGACCACCAAGTGGCCAGCACCGACAGCTTCGGCGCCCGAGGACAGCTCGACGTCGGGGGCACCGGTTACGAGATCTTCCGGCTCTCCGCGGTGGAGGGCTCGAAGCGCCTGCCGTTCAGCCTGAAGGTCCTGCTCGAGAACCTGCTCCGCACCGAGGACGGTGCGAACGTCACGGCGGACCACATCAACGCCCTGGCGAACTGGGACCCGCAGGCCGACCCGGACACCGAGATCCAGTTCACCCCCGCCCGGGTGATCATGCAGGACTTCACCGGCGTGCCCTGCGTCGTCGACCTGGCGACCATGCGCGAGGCCGTGACCGAGATGGGCGGCGACCCGTCCAAGGTCAACCCGCTCGCACCGGCCGAGCTCGTCATCGACCACTCGGTAATGATCGACTTCTTCGGCACCGCCGACGCGTTCGAGAAGAACATCGAGTTCGAGTACGGCCGCAACAAGGAGCGCTACCAGTTCCTGCGCTGGGGCCAGGGCGCCTTCGACGAGTTCAAGGTCGTCCCGCCCGGCACCGGCATCGTGCACCAGGTCAACATCGAGAACCTGGCGCGCGTGGTCATGCCGCGCAACGGACAGGCCTACCCCGACACCCTGGTCGGCACCGACTCCCACACCACGATGGTCAACGGCCTGGGTGTGCTGGGCTGGGGCGTCGGCGGCATCGAGGCCGAGGCCGCGATGCTCGGCCAGCCGGTCTCGATGCTCATCCCCCAGGTGCTCGGCTTCAAGCTGACCGGTGAGATCCCGACCGGCGTGACCGCCACCGACGTGGTGCTGACGATCACCGAGATGCTGCGCCGCCAGGGCGTCGTCGGCAAGTTCGTCGAGTTCTACGGCGCCGGCGTCGGCGCGGTGCCGCTGGCCAACCGCGCCACCATCGGCAACATGAGCCCGGAGTTCGGCTCGACCGCGGCGATCTTCCCGATCGACGAGGAGACCGTCCGCTACCTGAAGCTGACCGGCCGGTCAGCCGAGCAGATCGCGCTGGTCGAGGCCTACGCCAAGGAGCAGGGCCTCTGGCACGACCCGGACCACGAGCCGGTCTACTCCCAGACCCTGGAGCTCGACCTGTCGACGGTCGTCCCGTCGATCGCCGGCCCGAAGCGCCCGCAGGACCGCATCGAGCTGACCGACGCCAAGCCGGCGTTCCGCAAGACCGTGCACGACTACACCGACGACGGCGTGGCCCCGAGCCCGCTCGCCGGCGTCGACGAGTCGTCGAACGAGTCCTTCCCGGCCAGCGACGCCCCCGCGCTCTCCTTCGCCGACGACGACGCCGCGCCGATCATCATGTCGGCGGCCGACGGCTGCGAGGGCCGCCCGTCCAAGCCGGTCACGGTGAAGTCCGAGACGCGCGGCGAGTTCGTGCTCGACCACGGCGCCGTCGTGATCGCCTCGATCACCTCGTGCACCAACACCTCGAACCCGAGCGTCATGCTCGGTGCCGCGCTGCTGGCGCGCAACGCCGTCGAGAAGGGCCTGACCACCAAGCCGTGGGTCAAGACCTCGATGGCCCCGGGCAGCCAGGTCGTGACCGACTACTACGAGAAGGCCGGTCTCTGGCCCTACCTCGACAAGCTCGGCTACAACCTGGTCGGCTACGGCTGCACCACCTGCATCGGCAACTCCGGCCCGCTGCCGGAGGAGATCTCGGCCGCGGTCAACGACAACGACCTCACCGTCGTCTCGGTGCTCTCGGGCAACCGGAACTTCGAGGGCCGTATCAACCCCGACGTCAAGATGAACTACCTGGCGTCCCCGCCGCTGGTCATCGCCTACGCGCTGGCCGGGACGATGGACTTCGACTTCGAGACCCAGCCCCTGGGGCAGGACTCCGAGGGCAACGACGTCTTCCTCCGCGACATCTGGCCCTCGACCGAGGACATCAACGACGTCGTGGACTCCTCGATCACCTCGGAGATGTTCACCAAGAGCTACTCCGACGTGTTCCGCGGCGACGATCGCTGGCGCGCGCTGCCCACCCCCGAGGGCAAGGTCTTCGAGTGGGACCAGAAGTCCACCTACGTCCGCAAGCCCCCGTACTTCGAGGGCATGAAGGGCGAGCCGGACCCGGTCACCGACATCTCCGGCGCCCGCGTGCTCGCGCTGCTCCGCGACTCGGTCACCACCGACCACATCTCGCCGGCCGGTGCGATCAAGCCGGGCACCCCGGCCGCGGAGTACCTGGACTCCCACGGCGTCGAGAAGAAGGACTACAACTCCTTCGGCTCGCGGCGCGGCAACCACGAGGTGATGATCCGCGGCACGTTCGCGAACATCCGGCTGCGCAACCAGCTGCTCGACGACGTCTCGGGCGGCTACACCCGCGACTTCACCCAGGACGGCGGGCCGCAGGCGTTCATCTACGACGCCGCGCAGAACTACGCCGCGCAGGGCACCCCGCTGGTCATCCTCGGCGGCAAGGAGTACGGCTCCGGCTCGTCGCGTGACTGGGCGGCCAAGGGCACCGCGCTGCTGGGCGTGCGCGCCGTCATCGTCGAGTCCTTCGAGCGGATCCACCGCTCGAACCTGATCGGCATGGGCGTGATCCCGCTGCAGTTCCCCGAGGGCGAGTCGGCGAAGAGCCTCGGGCTCGACGGCACCGAGACCTTCGACATCGCGGGCATCACCGAGCTGAACGACGGGAAGACCCCGAAGTCGGTGCACGTGACCGCGACCAAGGAGTCCGGCGAGACCGTCGAGTTCGACGCGAAGGTCCGCATCGACACCCCCGGTGAGGCGGACTACTACCGCAACGGCGGCATCTTGCAGTACGTCCTGCGGGGCATGCTGAAGAGCTGACGCGCAGCACCCCACCACCACACGCGGAGCCCGTCCCCTCGCCGAGGGGGCGGGCTCCGTCGGTGCTGCGGGCCGGGGCTGCGGGCTGGGACTGCGCTCCCGGCGCGTGCCTACGGACGGGCCCCCAGGTCGTGGGAGATGCACCGGGCGGCGTCGGCGGCGGCGCGGCCGTGGTCGTCGAAGACGTCCTCGGTCATCCGCACCGTCGGACCGGACACCGACAGCGCCCCGACCGGTCGCCCGTCGGGACCGCGGAGGGGGGCACCGACCGCGGCGATGCCGTCGGAGAGCCCCTCGGGATTGACCGACCATCCGCGCTCGCGGACCTCGGCGATCCGGGCCCGCAGCCGGTCGGGGTCGACGACGGTGTGCCGGGTGGACGCCTCCAGCGGACCGGCGAGGTAGTCCTCGACCTCCGCCGGGGTGCAGGCGGCGAGGTAGGCCTGCCCGGTGGCCGAGGCGTGCAGCGGGATGCGGTGGCCCAGCGGCAGGAAGGCGCGCAGCCGGTGCGCGGTGTCCAGCCGTTCGAGCAGGACCAGCTCGCGACCGTCCGGGGCCGCCAGGTGCACGGTCTCCCCCGTCGTGAGCTGCAGCTCGTGCAGGACCGGGAGCGCCACCGCGCGCAGGCCACCGGCGTCGCGGGCCTGGTTGCCGACCGCGAACGCCCGGTAGGTGAGCCGCCAGCGGGCGGTGTCGTCGCTGACGCACCAGCCGACCTCGGCGAGGGTGTGCAGGATCCGCTGCACGGTGGACTTCGGCAGCACGACGGCGCGGGCGAGGTCGGACAGCCCGACGGGCTGACGCTCCCCCACCGCCTCCAGGACGCGGACCGCGGAGACGACGCTGGTGGTCGGAGCCATGAGCGGTGTTGACCTCCCCCGTTCGGGCGACCTAGTGTCCGCCCCAGACGGTCCACTCTACGAACCACTGTGCCACCTGATGGACCGATACGACAAGCGCGTACCAACGGGGGTAGGCATGGCGGTGCAGGTCATCACGCTGGTGGTGTTCGCGGCGGTCTTCGTGATCGCCGAGGTCCGCCGGTCCCATATCGGGATCGTCATGTTCGCGGCCGCCGCGGGCATGGGCGTGCTCGTCGCGGGCCTGCCGCTCGACGACGTCGTCGCGGGCTTCCCCGTCGACATCCTCGTCCTGCTGGTCGGGGTGACGTTCTTCTTCGGGATCGCGAAGGCCAACGGCACCATCGGCCGGCTCGTCGACCGGGCCCTGGTCGTGGTCGGTGACCGGCCCGGGGCGCTGCCGCTGACGTTCTTCGTGCTCACCGGCGTGGTGTCGGCGATGGGCTCGCCCCTGGGTGGTCTGGTCATGGCGCCGATCGGGATGACCGGGGCCCACCGGCGCGGGATCGACCCGATGCTGATGGCGCTGGCCATCGGGACCGGCCTGTCGGCGGGCGGGTTCGCCCCGACGTCGCTGTTCGGGATCGTCACCTGGGGCACGGCGTCGGCGGCGGGCATCGCGCTCAACCCGCTGACCCTGTTCGCGGTCGCGATCGTCGCGAACCTGGTGCTGCTGGCCGCGTCCTACCTGATGTTCTCCGCCCGCAGCCGCGTCCCGGTCACCACCGGCGGCGGGGGCGGGCCGCAGGAGCCCGGCGACACCGAGGCGCCGGTCCGCGAGCCGTTCACCGCGACGCACCGGATTACCGTCGTCGCGATGCTGGGCCTGGTCGCGGCGGTCGTGGCGCTGGCGGTGCTGGACCTCGAACCCGACGTGGGGGTGCTCGCCTTCGCCTTCGGCGCGGTGCTGACCCTGATCGACCCGGACAGCGGCCGCGGCGCCCTGAAGGAGATCGACTGGTCCACCGTGCTGCTGGTCGGCGGCATCATCACCTACGTCGGTGTGCTCCAGGAGATCGGCTCGGTCGACCTGCTGGGCGACCTCGCCGCGAGCCTCACCGTCCCGCTGCTCGCCGCGCTGGTGATCTGCGCGGTGTGCGGGCTGGTGGGGGCGTTCGCCTCGACCACCGGCATACTCGCCGCGCTGGTGCCGCTGGCGATCCCGCTCGTGCAGCAGGGCGGGATCCCGGGCTGGGCACTGATCTGCGCGCTCGGGGTCTGCTCGTCCATCGTGGACGTGTCTCCCTTCTCGACGGTGGGTGCGACGCTGGTCGCCACCACCGTCGACGAGCAGGAACGCCCCCGCATGACTGCACTGCTGACCCGCTGGGGCCTGTCGATGGTCGTGATCGGCCCGTTGGCCTTGGTCGGCGCCCTCGTACTGCCGGCCATGGCCGCGTGAGAAGGAGATCCTCGTGTTCCTCACCTCCCTGACCGAGCCGCGGGACCTGGAGCGGGCCGTCACCGTCGGCGACGACGTGCTCTCCCGCTCCGAGCTCGTCGACCGGGCCGGCCGCGTCGCCGCCGGGATCCCCGACGACGGCCCGGTCGCGGTGCACGCCACCGCCTCGATCGACACCGTCGTCGCGATCACCGGCGCGATCATGGCCGGGGTGCCGGTCGTGCCGGTCCCGCCGGACTCGGGGCCGGCCGAGCGTGGGCACATCCTGACCGACTCCGGCGCCACCGCCTGGGCGGGACCGCGGCCCGACGGCGTCGACCTGCCGGTCGTCGTCCCCGGCGCACGACCGCTCACCCCGCGCCCGGTCGACCCGGCGGCCACCGCGATGCTGCTCTACACCTCCGGCACCACCGGCCGCCCCAAGGGCGCGCAGCTGTCGGGGGCCGCGATCGCCGCCGGGCTGGACGCCCTGTTCGAGGTGTGGGACTGGACCCCCGAGGACACCGTCGCCCACGGTCTGCCCCTGTTCCACGTGCACGGCCTCATCCTGGGGGTGCTCGGTTCCCTGCGCCTCGGGTCGCGGGTGGTGCACACGGTGAAGCCGCAGCCCGCCCGCTACGCCGCGGTCGACGCCTCGATGTACTTCGGCGTCCCCACGGTCTGGAACCGGATCGTCGACGAGCCCGACGCCGCCCGTGCCCTGGGCCGGGCCCGGCTCCTCGTCTCGGGCAGCGCCCCGCTGCCCGCCTCGCTGTTCGACCGGATCGCCGGCCTGACCGGGCAGGCGCCGGTCGAGCGCTACGGCATGACCGAGACCATGATCACCCTGTCCGCGCACGCCTCCGGGGAGCGTCGCGCCGGATGGGTCGGCCTCCCCGTCCCGGGCGCCCAGACCCGGCTACTGCCCGCCTCCGACGATGCCCCCGCCACCGTCCCCGACGACGGCGAGACCGTCGGTCGGCTCGAGGTCCGCGGCCCCATGCTGTTCGACGGCTACCTGAACCGCCCCGGCGCGAACGACGAGTGCTGGGCCGGCGAGGGCTGGTTCCGCACCGGGGACCTCGCCGTCCGCGACCCGGGCGGGTTCCACCGCATCGTCGGCCGCGAGTCCACCGACCTGATCAAGTCGGGCGGCTACCGGATCGGCTCCGGGGAGATCGAGGCCGTGCTGCTCGACCACCCGGGCGTCGCCGAGGTGGCCGTGGTCGGCGCCCCCGATCCCGACCTCGGCCAGAAGATCGTCGCCTACGTCGTCGGCGACTCGCGTGACGGGCAGGCGCTGATCGACCACGTCGCCGGGCAGCTGTCCTGGCACAAGCGTCCCCGCGAGGTCGTGTTCGTCGACGCCCTGCCCCGCAACGCGATGGGCAAGGTCCAGAAGAAGCTGCTCGGCGCCTGACCCGGGTCCCCGGATCGGGCGCGTCCGCGGGCGCTCCCGGCCAGCCGGGCCTAGGTTGCTGACCATGCCCGGTGCGCACTCACCCTCGGAGGACCGCGGCGACGACCGCGGGGTCTCGGTCAACCCCGTCTTCGCGGCCGAGCCGGTGGACATCCCCCGGTTCCGGATGCCCGACTCGGGCCTGCACCCCGAGATCGCCTACCAGGTCGTGCACGACGAGCTGATGCTCGACGGCAACGCCCGGCTGAACCTGGCCACGTTCGTCACGACGTGGGCGGAGCCCCAGGCCGAGCGGCTGATGGCCGAGTCCTTCGACAAGAACATGATCGACAAGGACGAGTACCCGCGGACCGCGGACCTGGAGCAGCGGTGCGTGCGGATGCTCGCGGACCTGTGGCACGCCCCCGACCCGGGACGGGCCGTCGGCTGCTCGACGACGGGCTCGTCGGAGGCGTGCATGCTCGGCGGGCTGGCGCTCAAGCGGCGCTGGCAGCACCGGCGCAGGGCGGCAGGCCTCCCGACGGACCGGCCGAACATCGTGATGGGCGTGAACGTCCAGATCTGCTGGGACAAGTTCGCGAACTACTGGGACGTGGAGCCGCGGCTGGTCCCGATGGAGGGCGACCGGCTGCACCTGGGGGCCGACGAGGCCGTCGCGCTGTGCGACGAGAACACCATCGGCGTCGTCGCGATCCTGGGGTCCACCTTCGACGGCAGCTACGAGCCCGTCGCCGAGATCTGCGCCGCGCTCGACGACCTGCAGTCCCGCACCGGGCTGGACGTCCCGGTGCACGTCGACGGGGCGTCCGGAGCGATGATCGCGCCGTTCTGCGACCCCGACCTGGAGTGGGACTTCCGGCTGCCCCGGGTGGCGTCGATCAACACCTCCGGCCACAAGTACGGCCTGGTGCATCCGGGCGTCGGCTGGGCGGTGTGGCGCGACACCGACGCGCTGCCCGAGGACCTGGTGTTCCGGGTGAACTACCTGGGCGGGGACATGCCGACCTTCGCCCTGAACTTCTCCCGCCCCGGCGGGCAGGTCATCGCCCAGTACTACAATTTTCTGCGCCTGGGTCGCGAGGGCTACGCGCGGGTGCAGGGCACCTGCCGGGAGATCGCCACCGGGCTGGCCGGGCGGATCGCCGAGACGGGCGCGTTCCGGCTGCTCACCGACGGCTCGCAGCTGCCCGTGTTCGCGTTCACCGTCGCCGACGGCGAACCGTTCTCGGTGTTCGACGTGTCGGCGGGCCTGCGCGAGACGGGATGGCTGGTCCCGGCGTACACGTTCCCGCAGAACCGGGAGGACCTGGCGGCGCTGCGGATCGTGGTGCGCAACGGGTTCAGCCACGACCTGGCCGCGCTGCTGCTCGACGACCTGGCGCGGCTGCTGGAGCGACTGCGCCGGCAGGCCGGTCCTGTCCGCGGGAGCGAGGCCGCGGGCTTCGCCCACGGGACGTGAGCCGGTCCGGGCGGGACACCCGCACCGCGTACCTGCTGCTGGCGCCCAGCCTGCTGGGTGTGGTGCTGTTCCTGCTGGTCCCGGTGCTGATCGTGGTGGGGCTGGCGCTGTTCCGGTGGGACCTGGTCGGGCCGCGGACGTTCGTCGGGCTGGGCAACGTCGTCGCCGTCGCCACCGACGGCCGGTTCACCCGGTCCCTGCTGGTGACGGCGTTCTTCGTGCTCATCGTCATCCCGGTGCAGACCGCCCTCGGTCTGGCGGCGGCGCTGCTGCTGGACCGCGGGCTTCCGGGGACCACGGTGTTCCGGGTGATCTTCGTGCTGCCGTGGATCTGCGCGCCGCTGGCGCTGGGCGTGGTGTGGCGGTGGATCCTGTCCCCCACCGACGGTGCGCTCAACGCGCTGCTGGGGATCCGCGTCGAGTGGCTGGCCGACCCTGCGCTGGCGCTGCCGTCGGTCGCGGCCGTGACCGCCTGGACCCAGGTCGGCTACGTCGCCCTGTTCTTCCTGGCCGGGCTGCGCGCCATCCCGGACACGATCGTCGAGGCGGCCCGGCTCGACGGGGCGTCGGCGTGGCAGCTGCTGTGGCGGATCCGGCTGCCGCTGCTGCGGCCGACGCTGTTCTTCGTGCTGGTCACCGGCGTGATCTCCAGCTTCCAGGTGTTCGACTCGGTGTACGCGCTCACGCCGAACGGCGGACCGCAGGGTGTCACCGACGTCGTCGCGGGGCGGATCTACTACGAGGCGTTCGAGAACCGCGCGGTCGGGCAGGCCGCGGTGATGGCGGTGGTGTTGTTCGTGATCCTGGTGGTGGTGACCGTGGCCCAGCAGCGGTGGTTCAGCCGTCGCACGACCTACGAGCTCGACACGTGAGGCGCGGCAGACTCGTCGACGCGGCCGTGCTGGTCGCGCTGCTGGTGGGCGCGGTGGTGACGCTGGCGCCGTTCGTGCTGAGCGTGATGACCGCGCTGAAGACGACCCGGCAGTTCGCGGCGACGCCGGTGCTGGCACCGCCGGCCCCGCCGACGGTGGAGAACATCGTGACCCTGTTCGGCCGCGACTACGACTTCGTGACCCCGATCGCGGTGACCGCGCAGGTGGTGGTCGTGGTCCTGGTGGGGCAGCTGCTGTTCTCGGTGCTCGCGGCGTACGCGTTCGCCCGCCTGGAGTTCCCGGGCCGCGACGCGCTGTTCTGGGTGTACCTGGGGACGCTGATGGTGCCGCAGGCGGTGACGGTGATCCCGCTGTACCTGATGATGACCGAGGTGGGGCTGCGGAACACCTTCTGGGCGCTGGTGCTGCCCTACGTCCTCGGGTCGCCGTTCGCCATCTTCCTGCTGCGCGAGCACTTCCGGACCATCCCGCAGGACCTGATCGACGCCGCCCGGCTCGACGGCGCCGGGACGGTCGGGATCCTGCGGCACGTCGTCGTGCCGGTGAGCCGGCCGATCCTCACGACGCTGGCGGTGATCACCGTGGTGACGCACTGGAACAACTTCCTGTGGCCGCTGGTCATCACCTCCGGCCGGACCTGGCAGGTGATGACGGTCGCGACCGCCGGGCTGCAGACCCAGTACAACGGGAACTGGCCGATCGTGATGGCGGCGACGACGGTCGCGATCGTCCCGCTGATCGCGCTGTTCCTGGTGTTCCAGCGCAGCGTCGTCCGCTCGATCACGATCACCGGGTTCCGGTGAGGCGCCGCCTGGGCGCCGCGCTGGTGCTGGTCGCGGCGCTGGTGCTGGTCGCGGCGCTGGTGCTGACGGCCTGCTCCCCCGCGTCGCGGTTCGACGACGACGCCGACGGCGTCACCACGGTGACGCTGCGGTTGTGGGACACCCAGGTCGCGGCGGCCTACCGGCGCTCGTTCGACGCGTTCTCCGCGGCCAACCCCGACATCCGGGTCGAGCTGGTGCAGGTCCCGTTCAAGGACTACTTCACCTCGCTGCCCCTCGACGTGGCCTCGGGTACCGCGACCGACATCTACTGGGTCAACTCGTCCAACTTCGGGGCGCTCGCCGACGCCGGAAGGCTGATCGACATCGGGTCGGCGCTGGCCGACCAGCGCGCCGGCTGGGTGCCGGCCGCCGCGGACCAGTACTCCCGCGGCGGCACCCTGTGGGGTGTCCCGGCGGTGACCGACGGCCGGATCGCGCTGTTCTACAACAAGGACCTGGTCCGCGCGGCCGGGGTCGACCCGACGACGCTGCGGTGGGATCCGACCGACCCGGCACGCGACACCCTGCTCCCGGCCGCGCGGAGGCTGACCGCCGACGCCACCGGACGGACCGCGGACCAGCCCGGGTTCGACCCGCGCACGGTGCGCCGGTACGGCTTCAACGCGGCCCGGGACCTGCAGGCGATCTACGTGAACTTCCTCGCCTCCGCGGGCGGCCGGTTGCAGGCCCCCGACGAGACCTTCGACCTCGCCACGCCCGCGGGCGAGCAGGCATTCGGCTACCTGGTGAACATGATCGACACCGAGCGGGTGGCGCCGTCCGCGGCCGACACGAACCAGAACCCGGACTTCAGCCGCGACCAGTTCCTGCGGGGCCGGATCGCACTGTTCCAGAGCGGCACCTACAACCTCGCCAACATCGCCGAGGGCGCGACCTTCGACTGGGGGATCGCGCCGATGGTCGAGGGCCCGCGCGGCCGGGTCAGCGTGGTGTCGAGCATCGTGGCCGCCGGCAACGCCGACAGCCCGCGGCGTCCGGAGATCCTGCGGGTGCTGCGCTGGTTGGGATCGCCGGAGGGTGCCGCCCCGGTCGGCGACAGCGGCGCCGGGCTGCCCGCGGTGACCGCGGCCCAGCGGGGCTGGTTCGACTACTGGGCGCGCCGCGGCGTCGACACCCGGGAGTTCGTCGCGGACGGCCCGACGACCCCGGCACCGTCGGGCCCGAAGGTGGGCGCGGCGACGACGGCGATGGAGCCCACGCTCGACGACCTGTTCGCCGGGCGGCTGCCCGTCGCCGCGGGGCTGCGGCAGGCGCAGAACATCGGCAACGCCGCGCTGCGCTGATAGCGTGTCCGGTGCGCCCCCGATGGGCCCAGCCGGAAGGAGTTCTCGCCAGTCCCGCACGGGCCCGCGGGCGCAGCTCCTTCACCCAGGTCGTTCGCGTGGTCCCCACTGTCGTCAGGAGACCCGCATGACCTGCACGTTCAACCACATGATCGTCGCCGCCCGGGACCGGGTGGCCTCCGCGGCGTTCTACCGGCACGTCCTGGAGGCGGCGCAGGCGCCGTCCTGGGGGCCGTTCACCAACATCGCCCTCGACGGCGGCGTCCTCGTCCAGTTCGCCGACCTGCCCACCGACGTCTACCCGCAGATCCAGCCCCAGCACTACGCGTTCCTCGTCGACGACGCGCTGTTCGACCGCGCGTACGCCCGGCTCGTCGAGGCGGGCGCCGAGCACTGGGCCGACCCGCAGCGCACCCGCCCCGGCGAGATCAACCACGGGCACGGCGGGCGCGGGGTGTACTTCCTCGACCCGGCCGGTCACTTCCTCGAGATGATCACCCAACCGTATGTGTGACGTCGCCGCGGCCCGGCGCTGGCTCGACGCCGCCCGGCCCGATCCCGGCCGTGCCCCGGACTGGATGGTGCCGTTGCTGCGCGGGCTGGAGCGCGCCGGGCCGCGGGACATCAGCAGGAACGACCTGCCCGCCGACCACGTCGGGCCACGGCAGTCGGCCGTGCTGGTGCTGCTCGGGCAGGGCCCCGACGGCCCGGAGGTCGTGCTCCAGCGGCGGGCCCGACGGCTGCGCCACCACTCCGGCGAGATCTCCTTCCCCGGGGGCCGTGCGGACCCGGGTGACACCGATCCCGCGGCCACCGCGCTGCGGGAGGCGACCGAGGAGACCGGGCTGGAGCCGTCCGGTGTGGACGTCGTCGCGACGCTGCCGCGGCTGATCCTGCTGACCGGGTTCCACGTGACCGCGGTACTCGGGCACTGGCGGACGCCGACCCGGCTGCACGCGGTCGACCCGGCCGAGACCGAGGCGGTGCTGCAGGTGCCGCTGGTGGTGCTCGCCGACCCGGCGCACCGGTTCCGGCTCCGGGGCGGCGGCGGGGCCTGGCGGGGCCCCGGTTTCCGGGTGGGCGAGGACGTGGTGTGGGGGTTCACCGCCGAGGTGCTCGACGCGGTGCTGCGCCTGGGCGGGTGGGAGCGGCCGTGGCCGCCCGGCCCGGAGCTGGAGTGGGAGTCGTTGTGAGCACCAGCAGCGGCGCGGCCAGCAGGGCCAGTGCCGCGGCCGTCCATATCGGAGCGACCGACCCGGCCGCCGCGAATGCGGCGCCGCCCAGTAGCGGGCCGAGGGTCGCTCCGGCGTTCAGCGACGCGGTGGCGACGGCGCCGCCGAGGGTCGGTGCCTCGCGGGCGGCCGTCAGCGCCCGGGCGACGAGCGTCGACCCGACCGCGAAACCCAGCGCGCCCAGGAGCCCGACCAGGGCGAGCACCGCCACCGGGTGCGTGGCAACGAGCGCGAGCGCGGTCCAGGCCACCGGCAGCGCGCTACCCGCGCCGAGCAGCAGCGGGCGGGCGCGGGTGTCGGCGAACCTGCCCGCGATGCCCACCCCTGCGGCGGCGCCGGACCCGAACAGCAGCAGCCCGACGGGCACCGCCGGTGGGCCGCCCGCCTCGGCCAGCAGCGGCGCAAGGTAGGTGTACGCGGCGAACGTCGAGCCGTTCACCAGGGCACCGAGCGCCAGCGCCCCGACGACCGCGCCCCGGCGCAGGACCGTCAGCTCGGCGCGCAGGCCCGGCGCCGGTGCCCGTCCGCCGTCGCCGGTGCGGACGCCGGCGACGACCCCGGCCAGCGCGACGGCGGCCACCGCCGCGACCACCCAGAACGTCGCACGCCAGCCGAACGCCTGTCCCACCAGTGCGCCGGCCGGGACACCGGCGACGAGGGCGACGGTCGTGCCGGACAGCAGGGTCGCGGTCGCCCGGGCCGTACGCTCCGGCGGCACCGCCGCGACCGCGACCGACAGGGCGACGGCGAGGAACCCGGCGGTGCACAGCGCGGCGAGAACCCGGGTGACCAGCAGGATCCCCAGGCCGGGGGTCAGCGCCCCGGCGACGTGCGCGGCGACGAAGGCGGCCAGGAACCCGCACAGCGCGAGCCGCGGCGGCAGCCGGCGTGCGGCCAGCGCTGTGAGCGGGGCGCCGAGGACCATCCCCACGGCGAACGCCGAGGTCAGGGACCCGGCGGCGAGCGGGGTGACGCCGAGGTCGGCGGCGATGTCCGGGACGAGCCCGGCGAGCATGAACTCCGAGGTGGCCAGCGCGGTGACGGCGCAGGCGAGGACGACGAGCAGCACGGTGAAACTCCGTGGGTGACGGGGTCGGGAACGGACATCGGTCCGGCCGCGTCACCGGGTGCGGGCAGGGGAGGTCGCCGCCACCGGTGGGACCGGTGGCTACCGCGTGTTCGACTCCGGACTGCCCACGGCCGTCACCGTAGCCGTCGCGCTCCCCCGGCGCCCGCCGTTTTCCCTTCCCCGGCGGTTCACCAGCTGATGCGGTCGAAGAGCTCCCGCAGCCGCGCCGCCCGCGCCGGGCGTCCGTGACCCACCCACGCGATCCGCCCCAGCAGGTGCTCGCGGAACGCCGGGTGCCCGGCCCGGTTCTGCGCGTCGGGACCGGTGCGGGCGGCGTTGTGCAGGATCGCGCGCAGCTCGTCGTGGTCGCGCCGCGAGGCGGCCGGGGCGTCGCCGTTGACGACCAGGCCCACGACGCGCTGCCGGTGGTGCGCGGGCATGATCCGGGTCTTGTCCGGGCGGACGCGGAAGCCCTCCTCCGCGGCGATCGCCGCCACCCGCTGTGTCAGACCGTGCACCGGCAGCCCGGCGTCGCCGGAGAACACCAGGTCGTCGGCGTAGCGGCCGTAGGCGGCGCCGACCGCGGTCGCCAGTCCGCTCAGCCGCCGGTCCAGTCCGTAGGTGAGCAGGTTCGCCACCATCGGCGACGACGGCGCGCCCTGGGGCAGGTGCGGCGAGGCGAGGCGGTCGAGCATCCGTCGTCGCGCGGCGGGATCGCCGCGGTGCGGGCAGGCGCGCAGCACCCCGGGCGGGGTGGCGGTCACGAGCAGGCCGGCGATGGTGGCGGCGACGGCGGGCGGGTAGCCCGCGACCCGCAGCAGTCCGGCGACCCGGCCGCCGGTCACGTGGGAGTAGAAGCCCTCCAGGTCCAGGCGCAGCACCATCGGCCGGGCCCGGTGCTCCGCGGCGAGGGTGTGCGGGCTCCGCCCCCGGACGTGGCCGTGCGCGGCCGGGTGCACCGGGATCCGGTCGAGCACCCTCCGCCGGATCCGGCGCTGCAGCTCGGCGAGCCGCGGAGCGGGTGCCTCGATCAGCCGGGGCGTCCCGGAGCGCGACGGTGTCCAGTGCCGCCGGTAGTGGGTCAGCGGGCCGTCGGGGGCGTGCCGCAGCCAGCCGCCGGGGTCGGCGAACCAGGCGAGCTCGCCGTCGTCGAGGCGCAGGGCGGTGGCCAGGGCGGACAGATCCGCCCAGCGCGGCACCGGCAGGCGCCACACCGGGTCGGGCTGCTCGACCCGGCGGTGCCGGCGCGGCCCCGCCAGGAGGGCGGTGACCTCGGCCTCGACACCGGCCGAGGAACCGCGCGGGGCTCGGCGCCGGCGGGCGACGAGCGCGCCCACGACGCCCGCCAGCTCCTCGGGTCCCGACCAGCCGCCGAGCCCGGCGAGCCGCTCGGTCAGCGGGTCCGTGCCCCACGGCCCGGCACAGGCGGCCGCGGCGATCGCCGCCGGGTGCGGTGCCATCAGCGGCCCCGCACCGTCGAGCGGTCCCGCACCGCGGGATCGGACGACACGGCGAGGCCCGGCACCACAGCGGGGCCGGGCACCACAGCGGGGCCGGGCACCACAGCGGGGCCGGGCACCACAGCGGGGCCGGGCACCACAGCGGGGCCGGGCACCACAGCGGGGCCGGGCACCACAGCGGGGCCGGGCACCACAGCGGGGCCGGGCACCACAGCGGGGCCGGGCGGCACGGCGGGGCCGCAACGCTGGGTGATGCGGCGGCGGGGGTCGACCGGTGTTCTCCGTCCGCCGCGCGCCGCGGGCAGCGCTGTCGTGCCGTAAGCGCGCGGGACGCCGTGCTGCATCGTGCCGGCGCACCCCGGGGTTGCCCCGGAGTCGCGGGCCCCGGCCGGAACCGGGGCGGCCGCCTGCTCGTCCGTCCGCCGCCGCATCGGCGACGACGCTACCGGGTGCGGCACGCCGCGGCAGCCGCGCCGACACACGGCGCCCCGGCCCGGGAAGAACGACCACGGCCACGGTGGAGCCGGGCGGTACCCGTTCTACGCTCGGCTCCCCAGGGAGGAGAGCATGATGACCGCATCCGCTCACCGCGAGGTCGACGTGCCGTTCGACGTCCTCGACGGCTTCACCCACCACATGGTCGACGTCGACGGTGTGACGCTGCACGCCGTCGACGGTGGCGTCCCGGAGGCACCCGCGGTGGTGCTCCTGGCCGGCGTGCCGCAGACCTGGTGGGCCTGGCACCGGGTCATGCCCGCCCTCGCCGCGACCCACCGGGTCGTGGCCCTGGACCTTCCCGGGCAGGGGCACTCCGCCCGGCCCGCCGACGGCTACGACACCCTCAGCGTGGCGCGCCTCATGCGGCGGGCCGTCGAGCTCCTCGGGGTCGGCGAGCACTGGCTCGTCGCCCACGACGTCGGGGCATGGGTCGCCACCACCTACGCCCTCGACACCCCGACCGCGTCCGGCGGGCCCGAGCTGCTCGGCCTGGCACTGCTCGACGCCGGGATCCCCGGCGTCAGCCTGCCCACGAGCGTGGCCCTCGACCCCGCGAGCGCGTACAAGCTCGCGCACTTCGCCTTCCACCTGGTGCCCGATCTCCCCGAGACGCTCATCAGCGGGCACGAGCGGGAGTACGTGGCCTGGTTCCTGACCCACAAGGCCGCGGCGCCCGACGTGTTCTCCGATGCCGAGATCGACCGGTACGCACGCCTGTTCGCCGCGGCGGACGGGGTGCGGGCGATCCTCGCCTACTACCGGTCCGTGCCGGAGTCGGCGAGTCGCAACCGCGAGCTCGCGGCCGCACGGAAGATCGATGTGCCGGTGTCGGCGATCTCCAGCGACCAGGGCTCGATCCCCGACATGGCGGCGGCCGTCCGACCCCTCGTCGGCGACGCGGCCGACGTCCTCGACGTCCGGGTGGCCGGTGCCGGCCACTTCGTCCCGGAGGAAGCTCCCGACCAGGTCGTCCGGGCGATCGAGGAACTCGTCGCCCGCAGCCGGCCCTGACCCGCTCCGCAGCCGCGACGGAGCCCCGGTGCCCGCCTCCACCGAACCCGCGCCGGAGCGCCGGGCGCGGGGCGACGTATCGTCGCCCGCCGTGAGTGCCGTGTCGTCCGGCCAGCCGTCCGGGCAGTCGTCCGGCCAACCGTCGGGACAGCCGCCCGACCGGCCGTCCCGGGCCACCCCGGTCGTCGCCGGCGCCGCCGCCGTGCTGCTGGTCGCCCAGCAGGTGCCGGGCCTGGTCTTCCGGCACGGAACCGCGGTGCCGGTGCTGCCGGTCGGGCTGTGGCGCGGCTGGCTCCCGCTGATCCTCGCCGGGCTCGTGCTCCTGGCGGTCTCCGCGCTGCGGGGGCGGCACCACCCGGGTCCGAGGAGCACCGCCGGCCGGATGGCCGGGCTGATGCTGGCATTCGGCCCGGCGACGCTGCTCGCCTACCGCGGGCGTCTGGTGGACCCGCTGGCCGTCTACACCCTGGGGATCGACCCGTCGGAGCGGGCGTGGCCGGTGGTCGACCTCGTCCTGGGCACCCTGCTGGCGCTGACGCTGGTCGTCTGCCTGCTCAGGACCGGTGCAGCGGGTCGATCCACGGCACGTGCTCGGGCTGCTCGACCCCGGTGATGTCGAGGTTCACCACGACCGGCTCCTGACCGGAGCGGGTCAGCACGCACTCCAGCGGCTCGTCGTCGAGGGCGTTGATCTCCTGGTGCGGCACCCACGGCGGCACGAAGATGAACCCGCCCGGCCCGGCCTCGGCGGTGAACTCCAGGTTCTCGCCCCACTTCATGCGGGCCCGGCCGCGCACGACGTAGATGACGCTCTCCAGCTCCCCGTGGTGGTGCGCGCCGGTGCGGGCGCCGGGATGGATGGTCACCGTGCCCGCCCACAACCGCTGCGCGCCGACCCGGTCCCCGGTGACGGCGGCGGCGCGGTGCATGCCGGGGGTCTGCGGGGTGTTGTCGTCGAGCATGTCGCCGGGGATGACCCGGACGCCGTCGTGGCGCCAGTCGGTGCTCATGGGCCGACCCTAGCCGCGGCCGGCCCGGAACCGGAACGACCGCGCACCCAGCTCGGTCTCCGGCCGTGCGAGCCCGGCCGCGCCGAGCCGCCGCGGCAGTGTCGCCGGGTCGACCACGGTCAGGGTGTCCCCGACGTGGACCGCCCGGAACCGCAGCGACATCCGGGAGTCGATCCCGGCGAACGTCCCACCGGGACGCAGCACCCGCGCGGCCTCGGCGAAGAGCCGGTCCTGCTCCCCCGGCGTCGGGACGTGGTGGAGCATCGTGAAGCAGACGACGGCGTCGAAGCTCCCGTCCGGGAACGGCAGGGCGGCGCCGTCGCCGTGCCGGACGGCGACACCGAGCTCGTCCCCGAGGCCGTCGCGCAGGTCGGCCGCCAGCACGGGGTCGACCTCCAGCGCGGTCAGTGCCCCGGACCGCGGCGCGAGCCAGCGGGTGGTGACGCCGTAGCCGGGGCCGATCTCCAGGACCTCACCGGTGAGGTCGACGTCGCGGGTGGCCCAGGGCAGCGTCGTCCCGTGCATCCGGTCGGACCAGGAGTCGGAGCGGCAGATCCGCCGGTGCAGCACGTTCATCGCCATGGCCGCGACGCTAGGCGCGGGTAGCGGTGGCCGGGAGTCGCTAGGCTGCCGGATCGTGTCGCGTTCCGGCCTGCCCGCGCACGTCCCCGACGTGCCGGGCGCCGCGGTGCTGGTCTCCCGCATCCCGCTCGAGCGCGGGCACGCGTTCGCCGAGCACACCCACCCGGCGCACCAGCTCGCCTGGGCGGCCGCCGGGGTCCTGCGGGTCACCGTCGCCGACACCAGCTGGGTCCTCGGCCCCGGACGGGCGCTGTGGCTGCCGGCCGGGGTCCCGCACGTCACGGCCGCCACCGAGACGGCGGCGATGCGCGGGATCTACCTGTGGCCCGGCCGCTGCCCGATCGACTGGCCCGCGCCGTGCGTGCTCGCGGTCGAACCGCTGGTCGCGGCCCTGCTGGAACACCTGGCCGGGCCGGGGCCCGCGACGCCCGAGCGGTCCCGCGCCGAGGCGGTGCTGTTCGACCGGCTCCGCCCGGCCCGCGACGCCGGCGGCCCCGGCGCGGCGGTCCGGCTCGTCCTGCCCACCGACCCGCGAGCCCGCCGGGTCGCCCTGGCCCTGCTCGACGATCCCGCCGACGACCGCGACACCGCCGCGTGGGGCCGGGCCGTGGGAGCGGGTGAACGCACCCTGGCCCGGCTGTTCCGCGCCGAGACCGGGGTGGGCCCCGGCCGGTGGCGGACGCTGCTGCGGATGCGGGTCGCACTGGAGCAGCTGGCCGCGGGCCGCCCGGTCGGCGTGGTCGCCCGGCACGTCGGCTACGCGACGCCCTCGGCGTTCGTCGCGGCGTTCCGCCGGGAGACCGGGACCACGCCGTCGGCGGTGCTGCGCCCGGCCGGCACAGCACCGCCGGGGCTCAGGCGGCGGTGAACAGGGTCAGCGCGAACCGCGCGTCGGGGTCGACCCAGCGGCGCGTCGTGGCGAACCCGGCCGCGGCGGCGAACGCGTCGACCGTCGCCGGGGTGAACTTCGCCGAGATCTCGGTGGCGAGCTCCTCCCCCGCGACGAACGCGACGTCGAGGTCGAGGTCGGCGATCCGGACCCGCATGTCGCGGGTGGCGCGCAACCGCATCTCGATCCACGAGTTCTCCGCGTCCCACACCGCGACGTGGTCGAACGCGTCGACGTCGAAGGTCGCGCCGAGCTCGCGGTTGAGCACGCGCAGCACGTTGCGGTTGAACTCCGCGGTGACCCCGGCGGCGTCGTCGTAGGCGGGGACCATCACGGCCGGGTCGGTGGCCAGGCCGGTGCCGAGCAGCAGCTGCTCACCGGGCCGCAGCACCGAGCGGACGTGTCGCAGGAAGTCGTGGCGCGGGCCGGGCATGAGGTTGCCGATGGTGCCGCCGAGGAAGGCGATCATCCGCTTCCCGCCCGGCTCGGCACCGGGCAGCCGGTCCAGGTCACGGGTGAAGTCGCCGACCACGCCGTGCAGCTCCAGCTCCGGGTAGTCCCGGTGGAGCTCGTCGATGGCGCCGCGCAGGGCGGACTCGCTGACGTCCTGCGGGACGTAGCGGCGCAACGTCCCGGCCCGGGCGAACGCGTCGAGCAGCAACCGGGTCTTGGTCGAGGACCCCGACCCCAGCTCGACGACGGTGTCGGCGCCCGAGGAGCGGGCGATGTCGTCCACGGAGTCGGCGAGCAGGGCCCGCTCGGTGCGGAAGGGGTAGTACTCGGGCAGCTCGGTGATCCGCTCGAACAGCTCGGATCCCCGGGCGTCGTAGAACCACTTCGGCGGCAGTTCCTTCGGCGACGCGGCGAGCCCGCGCGTCACGTCGGACCGCAGCGCGGTGTCGGCATCGGATTCGGTGAGGTGGACGTCCAGCTGAATGGCGCCGGGAGTGCTCACGGAGCTCCTAGGTCATGACTCTCGTGGTGGCCCGGTCGGGCCACCACCAGGTGCCGGTCGGGCACCCGGGTCCAGTCGGGGAACGCATGGGTCGGTTCGGAGGCGACGGTCACGCAGCCCGGTCCGACCCGGACGGCGAGTGCGTGCCGCCAGGCCGTCGCCCAGATCGTCGTGCCGTCGGTCAGCAGCAGGTTCAGCCGCGAGCCGGGCGCGGTCCGCTCGGTGTCGGCGCAGACCCTGGCCAGCAGGTCCGCCGGGTCGGCGCCGTCGGCGAGACCCCGCCGGACCACCGCCCACAGCAGTGCCGCGTCGGTGGGGGCGTCGAGGGTCATCAGGTCGGTGACGGGCAGTGCCGCCGCGGCTTCCGCAAGGGACTCCGGCCAGCCGCGGACGACGCCGTTGTGGCTGAACAGCCACCGCCCGTCGGTGAAGGGGGCGGCGGCCGCCGCGGTGACCGGCATCCCGACCGTCGCCGAGCGGACGGCGGCGAGCACCGCTCCCGACGTCGTCGCCCCGGCCAGCGCGGCGTAGGACGTGTCGGACCACAGCGGCGACGCCGAGCGGACCCGCACCGGCGTCGTGCTCCCGGGCGGGTACCAGCCGGTGCCGTGGCCGTCGGCGTTGATCGTGCCGCCACCGCGCATGTCGGCCGGGGCGTAGGACTGCGCGAGCAGCCCGTGCTCCGGTTCCAGGACCAGCGACGCCAGTGTGGCCGGTTCCCCCAGGTACGCGAGGTGCCTACACACCGGCGTCGCGGACCAGCCGGAACCCGGCGAAGATCTGTCGGCGGATCGGGTGGTCCCAGTTGCGGAACGTCGCCCGGATCGCCGCCGGATCGGTGCCGAACGACCCGCCGCGCAGGACGGCGTAGTCCCCGCCGAAGAAGACCTCCGAGTACTCCGGGTACGGGAACACGGTGAACCCCGGGTAGGGGTGCCAGCCGGAGTCGCACCACTCCCAGACGTCGCCGACCATCTGCTGCACCCCGAGCGCGGACGCCCCCGCCGGGTAGGCCCCGATCGGGGCCGGCTGCAGGTGCCGCTGACCGAGGTTGGCGTGCTCGGCGCGCGGCTCGTCGTCACCCCAGGGGAAGCGCCGCGAGCGGCCGGTCGCCGGGTCGAAGCGGGCGGCCTTCTCCCACTCCGCCTCGGTGGGCAGCCGCTTGCCGACCCAGCGGGCGTAGGCCTGCGCCTCGTGGAAGGACACGTGCACGACAGGCTCGTCGTCGGGCACCCGCTCGACGATCCCGAACCGGCGCCGCCACCAGGTGCCGTCGGCGTCGCGGGACCAGAACCGCGGCGCGACCAGCCCTTCCTCCGTGCGGTGCGCCCAACCGGCGTCGGTCCACAGCCGCGGGTCGTCGTAGCCGCCCGCGTCGACGAACGCCGCGAACGCACCGTTGGTGACCGGGTGCACGTCGATCCGGAACGCGGGCAGGTCGACGACGTGCGCGGGCCGCTCGTTGTCCAGCGCCCACGGCTCGGCCGAGGTGCCCATCTCGAACGGGCCCGCCGGGACGAGGACCTCCGCCGCCGGGTCCACCGCCCCGGCCGGGCGGGGCGGCGGGGCGGCGTCGAGCACCGGCGCCCCGGAGCGCAGCTGGTGGGTGGCGAGCATGGTCTCGTCGTGCTGCTGCTCGTGCTGCACGATCATCCCGAACGCGAAGCCCTCGGCCTCCAGCGGACGACCGCGCAGCGGGCTGCGGTGCAGCGCGTCGAGCGCCTTGTCCCGGACCTCGGCGACGTAGCCGCGGGCCTCGGCCGGGGTGAGCAGCGGCAGCGTGACCCGCGAGGAGCGGGAGTGCTGGAACGCGTCGTAGAGGCCGTCGATCTCCGGGCGCAGCGGCTCGCGGCCGCCCACGTCACGGACGAGCCACAGCTCCTCCATCGACCCGATGTGCGCGAGGTCCCAGACCAGCGGTGACATCAGCGGCGAGTGCTGGGCCTGCAGCTCGCCGTCGTCGAGATCGGTCAGCGCGGTGCTGCGGCCCCGCGAGCGCTCCAGCAGCGCCGCGACCCGGGTGCGCATGGTCTCCGGGCGCTCCCCGGGCGTCGCGGGCCCGGTCAGGGGTCCGGTGGGAACGGTGGGGTCGGCGGTCATGCCACGTCCTCCTCGGCGGCTCGGGTGGTCGGGGTGGCGGCGCCGGGTCGGCCGGGGCCTCGACCGGCCTGGGACAGGTACAGCCCCGGCGGGAACGGGGCGGTGGCCGGCCCCGCGCCGTGCTCGGCCGGGTCGGCCTCGTCGGCGGGGCATCGCCCGCGCAGCACGCGCTGCTCGGTGACCTCCCGCAGCCGGTCCAGCAGCGGTACGGGGGCGGTGGTCAGCGGGTGAGTGCCGGCGGCGAGCACGTCGCAGGCCAGCGGGAACAGCGCGGCCGCCGCGGCGGCGAGCCCGGGGTGGTCCAGCCCGTCGCGGGCGGCGGCGACCCACTCGTCGCGGACCGGCTCGCACAGCTCCCGGACCCGGTCGACGACGGTGTCGGTGGTCAGCGCGAGCAGGACCGCGGCGGGCAGCGCCCAGTCCCCGCCGGCCTGGCCGTCGACGTAGCGCACCTCGAGGTAGCCCTGCGGACGGACCGGCGGGAACAGGGTCGAGACGTGGTAGTCGAGGTCGGCCAGTGTCGGCGGCCGGTCGAGGACCCCGCCACGGACGCGGCCGGACACCCAGTCGGCGAAGGTGACCCCGGGCGGTACCGACCAGGTTCCGGTGCCGCGCACGCACAGCAGCGGGGTGGTGACCACCCGGCGCGCCCACGCCGCGGCCGGGTCGGTACCGGACGCCGCGATGGACGGCGGCGCGGTCCGCGAGGGGTCCAGGCTCAGCCAGCACGCCTGCCGGGAGGACTTCCAGCCGGTGCGGCGGCCGTGCTGCACCGGCGAGTTCGCGAACGCCGCGAGCAGCACCGGACCGAGCTCGTGCAGGACCGCCCAGCGGTCGGCGATCCCGGCGGCCGGGCCGGCGTCCACGCTGACCTGCACCGCGGCCGTGGAGCACATGCCGCTGCGGCCGTGCGGGCCGACGCCGTCGAACACGCACTCCATGGCCGCGTAGCGCGGCAGGTCCAGCAGCCGCCGGGCGGGCCGGACCGGGTCGGCGGCGCGGTCGTGCGGGCGCAGGCCGTACTCGGCGAGCAGTCCGTGGAGGTGGGCGGAGTCGGCGGCGAGGGCGCCGAGGAGGGCCTCGAGCGAGCCGGCGGGAGCGCTGGAGATCTCGATCTGGCCGCCCGGCTCGACGGTCACGGTGCCGCCCGCGGGGAGCGGGGCCGCGTGCGAGGCGGGGTCCAGGGAGGCCGGGCAGTGCGGGCCGAGCGCGGCACGCACGGCGCCGAGGTCGACCGGGTCGGCCGGGTGACCGGGTCGGTGGAGCATCCATTCGATCTCGACACCGGCCAGGGTCGGGGGGCCGTGTTTGAAGCAGACCGACGCCACGTAGGCCTCGGCCTCCCCCACGCTGCGGAGCACACCGTCGGTGCTCTGGTGGTCCAGGGTCACCAGGTCGACGCTACCCCCGACGTGTGACACCCGCACGCGATGAAATCGTGGTCCGCGGGACCGCGGGTGACCGGCGGCACGACCGTCCCCCCATGCAGGACAAGCGTACGGAATACTGGGGGCATGCCCCGTGTCAGCACCGACCAGCTCGCCGCGCGCCGGCAGCAGATCCTCTCCGGTGCCCGGACCTGCTTCGCCGACCACGGCTACGAGGGCGCCACCGTGCGGCGGCTCGAGGAGTACACCGGGCTGTCCCGTGGCGCGATCTTCCACTACTTCCGGGACAAGGAGGCGCTGTTCCTGGCCCTGGCCGAGCAGGACGCCACCCGGATGGCCGACGTCGTCGCCGAGCAGGGCCTGGTGCAGGTCATGCGCGACCTGCTGCGCGACGGATCGGACCGCAGCTGGCTGGGCACCCGCCTGGAGGTCTCTCGGCGGCTGCGCACCGAGCCGGAGTTCCGGGCCCGCTGGCAGCAGCACTCCGGTGCGCTGACGGCCGCGACCCGGGCGCGGCTGGAACGCCAGGCCGCGGCCGGCGCCCTGCGCGACGACGTGCCGGTCCCGGTGCTCGCCCAGTACCTGGAGCTGGTGCTGGAGGGGCTCGTGTCGCACCTGGCGATGGGCCTGCCCGCCGATGACCTCGGCCCGGTGCTCGACCTCGTGGAGAACGCCGTCCGCGCGCCGTTGATGCGCTGACCGCCCGCGGCCAGCATGATCGGCGCCATGCCGTTCCCCTTCCACCCCGCGAGCGACGACCCCGTGCCGGCCGCCGTCCGCGGGTTCGCCCGGGCCCACGCCGACCTCGTCGTCCTGCACGAGGACCCGATCCACCTGGTCGCCCGCGATCGGGCACCCGGCAGGCGGGTCGGGCTGGTCTCCGGTGGGGGGTCCGGTCATGAGCCGCTGCACGCCGGGTTCCTCGGCCGCGGGATGCTCGACGCCGTCGCCCCCGGCCCGGTGTTCACCTCCCCGCACAACAAGGCCGTGCTGCACGCCTCCCGGGCCGCCGCCGGCCCGGACGGGCTCCTGCACGTCGTCAAGAACTACACCGGCGACCGGATCAACTTCGGCATCGCCGCGGAGCGGCTGCGGATGGAGGGCGTCGACGTCGCCCGGGTCCTCGTCGACGACGACCTCGCCACCGACGGGCTCGACACAGCGACCGGGCGGCGCGGGACCGGAGCGACCGTCGTCGTCGAGAAGATCCTCGGGGCCGCCGCGGACACCGGCGCCAGGCTCACCGAGCTCGCGACGCTCGGCGCGGACGTCGCCGCCGCCTCGCGCAGCCTCGCCGTCGCCTCCCGCGCGCAGACCTCGGCCCGCACCGGGGAGCCCGCGTTCGCCCTCGACGGGCAGCTCGACTACGGCGGCGGCATCCACGGCGAGCGGGCACGGCGTTCGGTCGACCGGCCGCCCACCGAGGAACTCGTCGACCGGATGCTCGACGAGATCGTCGCCGGCCTGCCCGCGGGCCCCGACCAGGTCGTCCTGGTCGTCAACGGCATGGGGGGCACGGCGCTGCTGGAGCTGTACGTGCTCGCCGAGCTGGCCGCCGTCGCGCTGGAGGCGCGCGGGCTGGAGCGGGTGGGCCTGCTCGTCGGCACCTTCGTGCCCGCCCTGGACATGGCCGGATTCTCCCTCACCCTGACCCGGATGCGCCCGGAGTGGACGGACCTGTGGTCCGCCCCCGCCCGGACGGCCGCCTTCCCCCGGACGGAGACCTCATGACGGGCCAGCGGATCGACCAGGACGCCGTGCTGGCCCGGTTCGCCCGGGCCGTCGAGGACGGTCACGGCGCGCTCACCGACCTCGACCAGCACTCGGGCGACGGCGACTACGGGGACAACCTGCGTGCCGGGGTCCGGCTGGCCGTCGCGCTCGCGGAGCGCGGTCCGCAGCGCGGTTTCGGCGCGCTCGGCGAGGTCTTCCTCGACGAGGTCGGCGGCACCAGCGGCCCGCTGCTGGGCCTGCTGTTCTCCGAGATCGCCCGCGCGCTGTCCTACGGCTCGGCCGACGCGGCCGCGTTCGCCGCGGGCGCCCGGGCCGGGCTGACCGCGATCCAGCGGGTCGGCGAGGCCGAGGTGGGCGACCGGACGATGGTCGACGCGCTCGCCCCCGCCGTGACCGCACTCGACCGTGCGGGGTTCGCCGCGGCGGCGGCCGCGGCCCTCGACGGCGCCGAACGGACCGCGGAGCTCGCGGCCCGGCACGGCCGCGCGTCCTACGTCGGGGAGCGCGCGAAGGGCGCACCGGACCCCGGCGCGGTCGGCGTCGCGCTGCTGTTCGCGGCGGTCGCCGCGGTCGCCGAGCCCGACGCCGAGGTGGCGGACCCGCTGGCCGGGCGGACCTGAGTCCCGTCCCCGCGGGCCGTTCAGCTCGCGGTCGCGGCCGGGAGGAACTGGGTGCGGTAGAGGGTGGCGTAGCGGCCGTCGGCGGCCAGCAGCTCGTCGTGGGTGCCGGACTCGACGACCCGACCGCCCTCCAGCACCGCGATCCGGTCGGCCGCCCGCACGGTGGACAGCCGGTGCGCGATGACGATCGCGGTCCGCCCCACCAGCGCCTCGGCCAATGCCTCCTGCACCGCGGCCTCGGACTCGGAGTCGAGGTGGGCGGTGGCCTCGTCGAGGATCACCACCCGCGGGCGGGCCAGCAGCAGCCGGGCGATGGTCAGGCGCTGGCGCTCGCCGCCGGAGAGCCGGTAGCCGCGCTCCCCCACCACCGTGTCGAGGCCGTCGGGCAGCGTGTCGAGCAGGTCGCCGAGCCGGGCGCGCCGCAACGCGTCGACCATCTCGTCGTCGGTGGCGGCGGGTGCGGCGTAGCGCAGGTTCCCGGCGATGGTGTCGTGGAACAGGTGCCCGTCCTGGGTGACCATGCCGACGGCACCACGCAGCGTGGCGAACGACAGGTCCCGCACGTCCACCCCGGACAGCTCCACCGAGCCGGAGTCGACGTCGTAGAGCCGGGGGACCAGCGAGGCGAGCGTCGACTTCCCGGCCCCGGACGACCCGACCAGGGCCAGCAGGCCACCGCCGTGGACGTGCAGGTCGACGCCGTGCAGCACCTCAGCGTTGACCCGCTGGTCGAGCACCGCGACCTCCTCCAGCGAGGCCAGGGAGACGTCCGTGGCGCTGGGGTAGGTGAATCGGACCCCGCGCAGGGCCACGTCGACGGGGCCGTCGGGCAGCGGGGCCGGATCGGGCCGCTCGGTCAGCATCGGGCGCAGGTCCAGCACTTCGAAGACCCGCTCGAAGGCGACCAACGCGGTCATGACGTCGACGCGGGCGTTGGCCAGCGCCGTCATCGGGGTGTAGAGCCTGCTCAGCAGCAGCCCGAGCGCGACGACGGTGCCCGCCGGAATCGACCCGGTCACCGCGAGGTAGCCGCCGAGACCGTAGATCATGGCCTGGGCCAGCGCGGACACCAGCTGCAGCGCGGTGACGAACAGCCGCGACACCATCGCCGACCGGACACCGATGTCGCGCACCCGCGACACCTGGCCGCGGAAGACGGCGGCCTCGGAGTCGGGGTCGCCGAACAGCTTCACCAGCGTGGCGCCGGGTGCGGAGAACCGCTCGGTCATCTGGTTGCCCATGGTGGCGTTGAGCTCGGCGGCCTCGCGGCGCAGCTCGGCGAGCCAGGTCCCCATCCGCCGGGCCGGGAGCACGAACACCGGCAGCAGCAGCATCGCCAGGACGGTGACCTGCCAGGCCAGCCCGATCATGACCGCGACGGCCAGCACGAGCTGGATGCTGTTGGACAGCACGGTGGACAGGGTGCCGGTGATGGCGGTCTGGGCGCCGATCACGTCGTTGTTGAGCCTGCTGACCAGCGCCCCGGTCCGGGTGCGGGAGAAGAACGCCAGCGGCATCGACTGCACGTGGCGGAACACCGCCACCCGCAGGTCCTCGATCAGGCCCTCACCGAGCCGCGCGGAGAACCAGCGTCCGGTGAGCCCGACCACCGCCTCCAGGACGGCCATCCCGGCGATCGCCCCGGCGATCACCATCACGACGCGGGCGGCGTCGGGCAGGTGGTTCGCCGCGACGATCGTGTTGACCACGCGGCCGGCCAGCACCGGCGTGGCGACCCCGATCACCGCGGTGACGGTGGTCAGGGCCAGGTAGGACAGCAGCCAGCGGCGGTAGGGCCGGACGAAGCCCCAGATCCGGGGCCAGGTGCCCCGCGCGATGGAGCCACGGCGGATGGACGTCGAGTCCGCCCCCCGGATGACCCCGCGCATCAGGGTGAGCGGGCGATCCAACGGTGTTCCCCTTCGCCGGTGGTGGACGGCGAGGGTTCACGTTACGGCGCGCGCGGCGGGCGGGCGCGGCGATCACGCGTCCGGCGGCCCGGGGCCGGGCACACGACCGACCCGGGACACACGACGACGCCGCCCCGGGCCGCTTCTCGACCCGGTCGGCGGCGCCGACGAGAGAGCTACTTCTTCTTGGTGCGGGTGGCGCCGCCGCGCCCGCGCAGCGTCACACCCGTCTCGGACAGGACCCGGTGGACGAATCCGTACGACCGCCCGGTCTGCTCGGCCAGCGAACGGATGCTGGCGCCCTTCTCGTACTTCTTCTTCAGGTCGGCGGCGAGTTTGCCCCGCTGCGTCCCGGTGATCCGGGCGCCCTTCTTCAGCTCGGCCATCGGCCCTCCTCATCCCCTCCGCGGATGCCCCCGCGGATCGCCGCATCAGCCGCGACGATCAGGTCATGATGATCCAGTTGACGATTTATGACCAGATCGCGGAAAACGCGATCGGCGAACGGTTACCCCGAACGGCTCAGCACCGCGAGCACCGTTCGACGGCGTCGTCCGTCGGGTGGCGCAACGAACCACCCGTCGGGACCGGCCGAGGAGGTCGCCGCGGCCGCCCGCGACACGTGCCGGACACGTCCGATGATCGTGGTGGTCCGGTCGGGTGATCACCGCGGCGTGCGGTGACCGGTCAGGCGAGCTGGACCAGTTCCAGGTAGTCGGCCGACCAGTGGTCCTCGGTGCCGTCGGGCAGCACGATCACCCGGTCCGGCTCCAGCGCCTCGACCGCGCCCGGGTCGTGGGTGACGAGCACGACGGCGCCCTCGAAGCGGCGCAGCGCGTCGAGCACCTGCTCGCGGCTGGCCGGATCCAGGTTGTTGGTCGGCTCGTCGAGCAGCAGCACGTTCGCCGCCGAGGACACCAGCCCGGCCAGGGCGAGCCGGGTCCGCTCACCGCCGGACAGTGTCCCGGCGGGCTGCTCGAGCTGCTCCCCGGAGAACATGAACGACCCGAGCAGGGTCCGCAGCTGCTGCTCGGGGGCGTCCGGGCTGGCGTGGCGGATGTTGTCCCAGACCGAGGCGTCCATGTCGAGCGTGTCGTGCTCCTGGGCGAAGTAGCCCCGGCGCAGCCCGTGGCCGGGGACGACACCGCCCGAGTCGGACTCCTCGGTGCCGGCCAGGATCCGCAGCAGCGTCGTCTTCCCGGCACCGTTGAAGCCCAGCACCACGACCTTCGACCCGCGGTCCACCGCGAGATCCACCCCGGTGAAGACCTCCAGCGACCCGTAGGCCTTGGACAGGTTCTCCGCGGTGAGCGGGGTCCGCCCGCAGGGCGCCGGGGTCGGGAACCGGATGTGCGCGACGCGGTCGGCCTGACGCTCGTCGTCCAGGCCGGCGAGCAGTGCGTCGGCGCGGCGGGCCATGTTCTTCGCCGCGACGGCCTTGGTGGCCTTCGCACCCATCTTCGCGGCCTGCATGTGCAGTGCGGACGCCTTCTTCTCAGCGTTGGCCCGCTCGCGGCGACGACGCTTCTCGTCGGTGGCGCGCGCCTCCAGGTACCGCTTCCAGTCCATGTTGTACTGGTCGGCCTCGCCGCGGGTGGCGTCGAGGAACCAGACCTTGTTCACGACCGCGGCCAGCAGCTCGGTGTCGTGGCTGATCACGACGAGCCCGCCCTCGTGCGACTGCAGGAACCCGCGCAGCCAGGTGATCGAGTCGGCGTCGAGGTGGTTGGTGGGCTCGTCGAGCAGCAGCGTGGTCGCCGACTGCGACCCGCCGTCGGAGGCCGCGAACAGGATCCGGGCCAGCTCCACACGCCGACGCTGACCGCCCGACAGCGTCCGCATCGGCTGGGCGAGCACCCGCTCGGGCAGTCCCAGGTGGGTGCAGATCCGCGCGGCCTCGGACTCCGCGGCGTAGCCGCCGAGGGCGGAGAACCGCTCCTCGAGCCGGCCGTACTCGCGGATCGCCTTGTCGGTCGCGGCCGGGTCGGCCAGCTCGGCCATCGCCGTCTGCGCCTTCTCCATCTTCGCGAGCAGCACGTCCAGGCCGCGGGCCGAGAGCACCCGGTCCTTCGCCGTCACCGACAGGTCGCCCTCGCGCGGGTCCTGCGGCAGGTAGCCGACCGGGGAGTTCGCGGTCCGCTGCCCGGAGTACGGCTCTCCCTCACCGGCCAGCACACGCATCGAGGTGGTCTTGCCCGCGCCGTTGCGCCCGACCAGACCGATCCGGTCGCCGGGCTGCACCCGCAGGGTCGCACCGGAGAGCAGGATGCGGGACCCGGCACGCAGTTCGAGGTCGGTCGTGGTGATCACGTGAAAGAGCTCCAGACGGAGGACGAGGAGTGACGCTGAGAGGACCGGATGCGGGCACACCTGTGCCCGGGAGCCGGTCTACTCGATCAGGATCACGCGGCCAGACTACCGGCCGGGTCCACGGTGTTTCCCACGTAGGGTCGTTCCCCATGACCGATCTCACCTCCCTGGCCGGTCGGGCGGCGCTGGTCACCGGCGCCTCACGGGGCATCGGCCACGGCGTCGCGGCCGCGCTGCTGGCGCGCGGCGCGTCGGTGACGATCACCGGGCGGCACGCCCCCGAGCTCGACGCGGCGGCGGCCGGTCTCGCGGCAGCCGCGGGTGTCGACGCCGGGCGGGTGCTGGCCGTCGCCGGCAACGCCGGGGACGCGGCGCACCGGGCCGCTGCGGCGGAGGCGACGGTGGCGGCGTTCGGCTCGCTGGACGTGCTGGTCAACAACGCCGGGATCAACCCCCAGCACGGGCCGCTGGTCGAGGCCGACCTCGATGCCGTCCGCAAGATCCTCGACGTCAACGTCGTCGCCGCGCTCGGGTTCGTCCAGCAGGCGCACCGGGTCTGGATGGGCGCGCACGGCGGCGCGGTCGTCAACGTCGCCTCGGTCGCGGCGCTGCGCGCCACCGGCGTCATCGGCGCCTACGGGGCGTCGAAGGCGGCGCTGCTCACCCTGACCGAGGAGCTGGCGGGCCAGCTCGGCCCCGACATCCGGGTCAACGCCGTCGCCCCCGCCGTGGTGCGGACGCGGTTCGCCGAGGCGCTCTACGCCCGGGACGAGGCGTCGGTCGTGGCGGGCTACCCGCTGGGGCGCGTCGGGGAGCCGGCGGACGTCGCCGAGGCGGTCGCGTTCCTCGTCTCCGACGCCGCGTCCTGGGTCACCGGCGCCACCCTGCGGATCGACGGCGGCAGCCTGTCCGCCGGGCGGCACCGGCAGGACCCGCGGTGACCGGGACGGCCGGCGGGGCCGCGGCGCCGCAGCCCTCGGGCACGACAGCGCTGCCCTCGGGTGCCCCCGGGCCGACGGTGGCAGACGTGCTGGTGCTCGGCGGCGGGCCGGCCGGGCGTGCACTCGCCGCGGCGTGCGCGGAGGCCGGGCTGCGCACCGCGCTCGCCGACCCCGCCCCGGAACGGGCGTGGACGGCGACCTACTGCGCGTGGCCCGAGGAGCTGCCGCCGCACCTGCCGACCACGACGGTCGCGGCCCGGCCGGAGGCCGTGGCCGTGCTGCCCGGCGGCGGCAGGCGCGCGCTGGGCCCGTACGCGGTGCTGGACACCTCCGGGCTGCGCGCCCACCTCGACGCCCGGCTCGCCGGGGTCACGGTGCTGCCCGGCCGCGCCGCCGCCGACGACGTCCGGCCCGACGGCCACCGGTACCGGGTGCGGCTGCACGTCCCGGGCGACCGGGGCGGGCGCATCGACGGCGAGAGCAGCGGCACCGACGACGACGGCACCAGCGGCGACGGCAGCGGCAGCGAGACAGCCCCGGAGGACGACCCGACGCGGCTCGTCGACGCGGCACTGGTCGTCGACGCGACCGGGGCGCCGTCGCGCCTACGGCCCGGCCAGGCGGGCGGGACCGAGCAGACCGCCTGGGGGGTCGTCGTCGACGAGCGGGCGGCCGCACCGGTGGTGCGGCCCGGCGAGGCCGTCTTCATGGACTGGCGCTCCCCCGGCCCGCACCGGCCCGGGTGGACGGACTGGCCGACGTTCCTCTACGCCGTCCCCTACGGCGACGGCACCGTCCTGCTGGAGGAGACCTCCCTCGCGCGACGGCCGGGGCTGCCGCTGCCCGAGCTGCGCGACCGGCTCGCGGCCCGGCTCGCGGGGGCCGGCGTCACCGTGCCCGACGGCGCCCCCGTCGAGCGGGTGCGCTTCCCGGTCGACACCCCGCGCGGTCCGCGGCACCCCGTCGGGTTCGGGGCGGCGACCCCGCTGGTGCACCCGGCCACCGGGTTCAGCGTCGCCCCCGCGCTCGGGCTGGCCCCCCGGCTGGCCGCGGAGCTGGCCCGGCACCTGCCGCACGATCCCGCCGCCGCGACGACGGCGGCCCGGCGGCTGCTCTGGCCCCGGTCGGCCCGCGCGGTGCACCGGCTGCGCCGGCACGGGCTGCGCACCGTGCTGGAGATGCCGCCGCACCTCGTGCCGGACTTCTTCGACGCGTTCTTCGCCGGGCGCAGCGGACGCGCGTTCCTCACCGGCCGCGACGACCTGACCGGCACCCTCGCCGGAATGGCCGGGGTGTTCCGGGCCGCTCCGCCGGCCGTGCGTACGCGCATGCTGCGATCAGCTGCCGCATTCCACCCGAACGGGCGATGACGGGAGGGACTCGGGACAAGTTGATCGGATACAACGTAGTAACGTCGTCGCACGCGGTGACGCCGGCCGCATGCCCGGCGACGCGCGACCGTTCCCCCGGGAGGCACCTGTGTCCGCATACCAGACCATCGTCGTCGGCACCGACGGCTCGGCGACGTCGTTCCTGGCCGTCGAGCGCGCCGCCGGGGTGGCCGCCGACAGCGGCGCGAAGCTGGTCATCGTCTCCGCCTACACCCCGGCCAGCCGCGAGGACACCTCGGCCGCGGAGGACGCGCTGAAGGACGAGGCCTTCCTCGTCACCGGCTGGACCCCCGCCGAGGAGGCGCTGCGCGAGGCCGCCGACCGGGCCGCCGCCGTCGGCGCGAAGGACGTCTCGACCTTCGCCGAGGACGGCGCCCCGGTGGACGTGCTCCGCAAGGCCGTCAAGGAGCACCGCGCCGACCTCCTCGTGGTCGGCAACCGCGGTCTGAACACGTTCTCCGGGCGGCTGCTCGGCTCGGTGCCCGCCGACGCGACCCGCCGTGCCGGCGTGGACGTGCTCGTCGTGCACACCACCTGATCGCGTGAGGTCCGAGCCCGGGTCGTCCCGCCCCCTGCCCGATCCCGCCTCGATCGACTGGAGCGAGGTCGACGACGGGGCGCTGGACGAGCTCATCCTGGGCGTGCCCCGCGAGTTCACCCGCGACGAGCTGGTGGAGGCCGCGGGGCTCGACCCGGAGGAGTCGGGGCGGCTCTGGCGGGCGCTGGGGTTCACCGACTCCGAGCCGGGTGACCGCGTCTACACCCGGGCCGACCTCGAGGCCGCCCGGATGGTCACCCGGCTGAGCCGGGAGTGGCTGCCCGAGACGGTCGCCCGCGAGGCCGTCGCCCGGGCGCTCGCACAGTCGATGTCCCGGCTCGCCGAGTGGCAGATCGGGATGCTCGCCCAGGTCGCCGCCGCGCACCTCGGGGAGCTGACCCCGCGCGACGCGGCGCGGCTCGCCGCCGAGGTGATCCCCGACCTGGAGGCGCTGCAGTCCTACGTGTGGCGGCGCCACCTCGCGGCGACGGCGTCGCGCTGGGTCGCCGGGGTGCAGCGCCGCGACGTCGCCGACACCTGGCCGCTGTCGGTCGGGTTCGCCGACATGGTCGGGTTCACCCGCACCACCCGCCGTCGCAGCATGGACGAGCTCGGCGAGATGATCGAGCGTTTCGGGGCCGTGACCAACGAGGTCATCGCGAACGGCCGGGGCCGGGTGATCAAGACCGTCGGCGACGAGGTGCTCTTCGTGACCGAGCACCCCGCCGACGCGGCGGCCATCGCGCTCGGCCTGCGGGACCGGGTCCGGACAGAGCCGTCGCTGCCCCTGCTGCGGATCGGTCTCGCGCACGGCATGGTGCTCGCCCGCTACGGCGACGTCTACGGCGAGGTCGTCAACGTCGCGGCCCGGCTCACCTCCGAGGCGCGCCCGGACACGGTGCTCGTCGACAAGGAGATGTACGACGCGCTGCGCGACGACCCGCGCTTCGACCTGCGGCGGATCGCGACCCTGCACACGCGCGGCTACTCCCACCTGCGGGCCTGGGCGCTGCGCGGGGCCCGCGAACGCTGACCGTGTCGACCCGGTTCACCTGGTTGATTCAGTTGACCTGAACCCGGGTCGAGGTGACAGCCTCGATCACCATGACGAGCACGACGGGCAGCACGACGAGCACGGTGACCACTTCGGTCGCCGCGTACCTCGACCTCGTCGGGGTCGACCGGGCGACACCGGACCGGGCGCTGCTCGACCGGCTCGTGACCGCGCACGTCGCGACCATCCCGTTCGAGAACCTCGACCCGTTCACCGGGGTCGAACCGCCGACCACCGCCGACGGTGTCGCGGCCAAGCTGGTGCACGGGCGGCGCGGCGGCTGGTGCTTCGAGCACAACCGGCTGCTGCACGACGCCCTGGCCGACCTCGGTCTGCGGGTGACCCCGCTGGTCGGGCGGGTCCGGCTGGGCCTGGCCGCCGAGGACCCGCCGACCGAGCGCACCCACCGGCTGACCCTCGTCGACACCGTGGAGGGCCGCTTCACCGTCGACGCCGGGTTCGGCTCGACGGTGCCGACCACCGCGCTGCGGCTCGTCGCCGGGCTCGAGCAGCCGACCCCGCAGGCGACCTACCGCTACGCCCGCGGCGACCACGGCAGCTGGGTCCTGCAGCGGCGCGGCGGCGACGGTGGCTGGGCCGACCAGTACACCTTCGACCTGGCCCCCGCACCGGACATCGACTTCGCGATGGGCTCCTGGTACCTGACCCACCACCCGGGGTCGCACTTCCGGACCGGGCTCGTCGCCGCGCGCACCACCCCGGAACGCCGGACCACCCTGGACGGGACCCGGCTCACCGTGCGCACCGCCGACCGCGCCGCGCAGCGGCACGACCTCACCTCCCCCGCCCGGGTCCGGGACGCGCTGGAGACGTACTTCGGCATCGACACCGGCGGCGTCGCCGGGCTCGAGGACCGGCTGCGGGAGGTCTACTTCCCGTGAGACGACGACGGGCCGGACCCCCGGATGTCGGGGATCCGGCCCGTCGGGTCGGTACGGGTCCTCAGACCCGGAAGCCGAGGGCGCGCAGCTGCTCGCGGCCGTCCTCGGTGATCTTCTCCGGGCCCCACGGCGGCATCCAGACCCAGTTGATCCGGACGTCGTCGACGAGGCCGCCGCCGGGACCGGCGGTGAGCGCGGAGCGGGTCTGCTCCTCGATCACGTCGGTCAGCGGGCAGGCAGCCGAGGTCAGCGTCATGTCGATGACCGCGGTACCGCCGTCCCGGTCGATGCCGTAGACGAGGCCGAGGTCGACGACGTTGATGCCCAGCTCGGGGTCGACGACGTCCTTCATCGCCTCCTCCAGGGCCTCCAGGGTCGCGCCGTCACCGGCGTCGGCCCGGGCGGGCGGCTCGGGCATGCCCGCCGCCCCGCGCACCACGTCCTCGGAGGTGCTCTGTTCGGTGGTCTCGCTCATGCCGGACTCCCCTCGGAGTTCTCGATGCTGGCGTCGGTGCGGCTCACCGCGTCCTTGAATGCCATCCAGCCCAGGAGAGCACACTTGACCCGCGCCGGGTACTTGGCGACGCCGGCGAAGGCCACGCCGTCGCCGATGACGTCCTCGTCGGGCTCGACCTTGCCGCGTCCCTGGGCCATCTCCTGGAACGAGGCCATGATCTTCCACGCCTCGCCGACCGACTTCCCGGCGACCAGGTCGTGCAGCACCGACACCGAGGCCTGGCTGATCGAGCAGCCCAGCGTCTCGTAGGAGACGTCGGTGACCACGGCACCCTCGGGACCGTCGTCGACCTTGACCCGCAGCGTGACCTCGTCCCCGCAGGTGGGGTTCACGTGGTGGGTCTCGGCGTCGTAGGGCTCGCGCAGGCCGGACCCGTGCGGGTCGCGGTAGTGGTCCAGGATGATCTCCTGGTACATCTGCTGCAGCTGCACGTCACACCGTCCCGAAGAACGTCTGGGCGGCGCGCACCCCGTCGGCCAGCGCGGTGACCTCGTCGAGCGTGTTGTACACCGCGAACGACGCGCGGGCACTGGCCACGATGCCGAAACGCCGGTGCAGCGGCCACGCGCAGTGGTGACCCACGCGGATGGCGACGCCGGCGTCGTCGAGCACCTGGGACAGGTCGTGGGCGTGGATGCCGTCCACGACGAACGACACCGCTCCCCCGCGCTCGCCGGGCGTGGCCGGACCGACGATGCGCAGCCCGTCGATCGCCGACAGCTGCTCGAGGGCGGCCGCGGTCAGCGACGCCTCGTGCGCGGCGACGGCGTCCATCCCGATCGCCTCGAGGTAGTCGGCCGCGGCGCCGAGGCCGACGGCCTGCGACGTCATCGGCACCCCGGCCTCGAACCGCTGCGGGGGCGGGGCGTAGGTCGCGCCCTCCATCCGGACGGTCTCGATCATCGAGCCACCCGTGAGGAACGGCGGGAGCGCCTCCAGGAGCTCCCGGCGGCCGTAGAGGACGCCGACCCCGGACGGCCCGAGCATCTTGTGCCCGGAGAAGACCGCGAAGTCCACCCCGAGCCGGTGCAGGTCGACCGGCATGTGCGGCACCGACTGGCAGGCGTCGAGCACGGTGAGTGCCCCGACCGCGGCGGCGCGGGCCACCAGCTGTGCGACCGGCGCGACGGCACCGGTCACGTTCGACTGGTGGGTGAAGGCCACGACCCGCGTCCGGTCGGTGAGCTCGAGCGAGTCGAGGTCGATCCGGCCGTCGTCGGTGACGGAGTACCAGCGCAGGGTCGCGCCGGTCCGCCGGCACAGCTCCTGCCACGGGATGAGGTTCGCGTGGTGCTCCAGCTCGGTGACCACGATCTCGTCACCGGGGCCGAGCGCGAACCGCTCGGAGGCGGCGTCGAGCCCGGTCCGGACCGAGGCGTTGCCGAGGCCGTAGGCGACCAGGTTGACGCCCTCGGTCGCGTTCTTGACGAACACGACCTCGTCGTCGTTCGCACCGACGAACGCCGCGATGCGTGCCCGGGCGGACTCGTAGGCGTCGGTGGCCTCCTCGGCGAGCTGGTGCGCGCCCCGGTGGACGGCAGCGTTGTGCCGCTCCAGGAACGTGCGCTCGGCGTCGAGCACCTGGCGCGGCCGCTGGGAGGTCGCGCCGGAGTCGAGGTAGACCAGCGGCTTCTCCTCGCGCACGGTGCGCGCGAGGATCGGGAAGTCCGCCCGGATCCGGGCCACGGCGTCGGCGTCCAGGCCGGCCGTGGTTCCGGTTCCGTGGGTGAGGGTCATGTCAGGCCGATGCCTTCTGCGCAGCCTTCTGGTCCGCTGCACTCGCCTGGGTGAACCGGACGTAGCCGTTCTTCTCGAGCTCGTCGGCCAGCTCCGGGCCGCCGGACTCGACGACGCGGCCGCCGGCGAACACGTGCACGCGGTCCGGCTTGATGTGGTTCAGGATCCGCGTGTAGTGCGTGATCAGCAGGACGCCGGTCTCGCCGCCGGAGCGGTACCGGTTCACGCCCTCGGACACGACGCGCAGGGCGTCGACGTCGAGGCCGGAGTCGGTCTCGTCGAGCACGGCGAACTTCGGCTTCAGCAGCTCGAGCTGGAGCACCTCGTGGCGCTTCTTCTCACCGCCGGAGAAGCCCTCGTTGACCGAGCGGTCGGCGAACTCCGGGGAGATGTCGAGGCCGGCCATGGCCTCCTTGACCTCCTTGACCCAGGTCCGCAGCTTCGGCGCCTCGCCGCGGGTGGCGGTGGCCGCCGAGCGCAGGAAGTTCGCCATCGACACGCCCGGGACCTCGACGGGGTACTGCATGGCCAGGAACAGCCCGGCCCGCGCCCGCTCGTCGACCGACATCTCCAGGACGTTCTCGCCGTCGAGGAGCACCTCGCCGCCGGTGACGGTGTACTTCGGGTGCCCGGCGATGGCGTAGGCCAGTGTGGACTTGCCGGAGCCGTTCGGCCCCATGATCGCGTGCGTCTCGCCCGCGCGGACGGTGAGGTTCACGCCGCGCAGGATCTCCTTGGGACCGTCCTCGGCCGTCTCGACCGAGGCGTGCAGGTCCTTGATCTCCAGAGTGGACATCTGTGGTGGTCGCTCCGTATTCGGGAAGGGTGTGGGATCAGACGCCGGTCAGGGCGAGCTCGGCCTCGACGGCCGCTTCCAGTCGCTCCTTGAGCTCCGGCAGCGTGATCTTGTTGAGGACCTCGCCGAAGAACCCGCGGACGACGAGGCGGCGGGCCTGGTCCTCGGGGATGCCGCGGCTGCGCAGGTAGAACAGCTGCTCGTCGTCGAACCGGCCGGTGGCGCTGGCGTGGCCGGCGCTCACGATCTCGCCGGTCTCGATCTCCAGGTTGGGCACGGAGTCGGCGCGGCAGTGCTCGGTGAGCACCAGGTTCCGGTTGAACTCGAAGGTCTCGGTGTTCTCGGCGGCGGCCCGGATCAGCACGTCGCCGATCCACACCACGTGCGAGGAGTCCTTCGTGAGGCTCTGCAGCGCGTTCTTGTAGAGCACGTTGCTCTTGCAGTTCGGCACCGCGTGGTCCACCAGCAGGCGCTGCTCCAGGTGCTGGCCGGCGTCGGTGAACCCGAGGCCGATCAGCTCCGCGTCGCCGCCGGGGCCGGCGTAGCGCACGGTCGAGGAGACCCGGACCAGGTCGCCGCCGAGCTGTACGGTCGTCCCGCGCAGCGTGGCGTCGCGGCCGACCGAGTAGTGCTCGGCGCCCACGTGCACGGCGTCGTCGGCCCGCTCCTCGGTGACGACCAGGGTCAGGTGCGAGCCGTCCGCGAGCACGACCTCGGTGTTGTCGGCCAGCACGCCCGAGCCCCGGTGCACGACGACGACCGTCGCCTGCGTGTGCGGGGTGGTGCGGATGTGCAGGTGACCGGCCGCGGAGACGCCCTCGCCGGGGCCCTCCACGGTGATCGTGACCGGCTCCACCTTCTCGCCGTCCAGGGTCACGACGGTGGCCTCGGCGAAGCCGGACCACGCGGCGGCGGCGACCCGGTCGAAGGGCGTGCCGCCCTCACCGAGACGGGCGTCGTCGCGGCCGACGGTCTCCACCGTGACCCCCGCGGCCTCGGTGACCGTGACCACGGGCGAGCCCTGCAGGTCGGCCGACCCGTCGTGCAGGCCCTTGAGGCGCCGCAGCGGGGTGAACCGCCAGTTCTCCTCGCGGCCCCCGGGGACCTCGAACGCCTCCACGTCGAAGGACTGGAAGCGCTCGCCGGCCGAGGCGATCGGGACCTCGCCCTGCCCCTCCTTGGCGCCCTCCAGCTCGGGCGCGAGGCCGGCAACGTCACTCGTCGTCATCCGACGGAACCCTCCATCTGCAGCTCGATCAGCCGGTTCAGCTCCAGCGCGTACTCCATCGGCAGCTCGCGCGCGATGGGCTCGACGAACCCGCGCACGACCATGGCCATGGCCTCGTCCTCGGTCAGACCGCGGCTCATCAGGTAGAAGAGCTGGTCGTCGGAGACCTTGGAGACGGTGGCCTCGTGCCCCATCGACACGTCGTCGTTGCGGATGTCGACGTAGGGGTAGGTGTCGGAGCGGGAGATCGTGTCGACCAGCAGCGCGTCGCACTTCACCGTGGACCGGGAGTTGCGTGCGCGCGGGTTGACCTGGATCAGGCCGCGGTAGGACGTACGGCCGCCGCCACGCGCCACCGACTTCGACACGATCGTCGAGGAGGTGTTGGGCGCGAGGTGGACCATCTTGGCACCGGCGTCCTGGTGCTGGCCCTCGCCCGCGAACGCGATCGAGAGGACCTCGCCCTTGGCGTGCTCGCCCATCAGCCACACGGCCGGGTACTTCATGGTCACCTTGGAGCCGAGGTTGCCGTCGACCCACTCCATGGTCGCGCCCTCCTCGGCCTTGGCGCGCTTGGTGACCAGGTTGTAGACGTTGTTCGACCAGTTCTGGATCGTGGTGTAGCGGCAGCGGCCGCCCTTCTTGACCACGATCTCGACGACGGCCGAGTGCAGCGAGTCGGTCTTGTAGATCGGCGCGGTACAGCCCTCGACGTAGTGCACGTAGGCACCCTCGTCGACGATGATCAGCGTCCGCTCGAACTGGCCCATGTTCTCGGTGTTGATCCGGAAGTAGGCCTGCAGCGGGATGTCGACGTGCACACCCGGCGGGACGTAGATGAACGAACCGCCGGACCAGACCGCGGAGTTCAGGGCGGAGAACTTGTTGTCACCGGACGGGATGACCGAGCCGAAGTACTCCCGGAACAGCTCCGGGTGCTCCTTCAGCGCGGTGTCGGTGTCCAGGAAGATGACGCCCTGCTGCTCGAGGTCCTCGCGGATCGAGTGGTAGACGACCTCGGACTCGTACTGCGCGGCGACACCGGAGACCAGGCGGGCCTTCTCGGCCTCGGGGATCCCCAGCTTGTCGTAGGTGTTCTTGATGTCCTCGGGCAGGTCCTCCCAGGTGGCGGCCTGCTTCTCCGAGGAGCGCACGAAGTACTTGATGTTGTCGAAGTCGATCCCGGACAGGTCGGAGCCCCAGCGCGGCATCGGCTTCTTGCCGAAGATGTCGAGCGCCTTCTGCCGGAATTCCAGCATCCACTCGGGCTCGTTCTTCAGGCGGGAGATGTCGGCGACGACGTCGGAGGACAGGCCACGCTTCGCGATGGAGCCCGCCTCGTCGGAGTCGGCCCAGCCGAAGTCGTACCGGCCGAGCGCCGCGATCGTCTCCTCCTGCGTGAGCTCGGTGCGCACATCAGGAGTGGTCGTCATAAGGACTGCCTCCCTTTCGGGGACCGTGGTGGTGGGAGCTGCGCGGTACCCGCGGCTCCCCTGTCCCGTACCCGCGCGAGGAGTTCGGGATCCTCGAGCGGCACGTGTGTGGTGCACGCGGCGTCGCCGCGGGCGATCGTGGCCAACCGCTGCACGTGCGTGCCCAGCAGATCGGCGAAGGCACGCGTCTCGGCCTCGCAGAGCTCCGGGAACTCGGTGGCCACGTGGGCGACCAGGCAGTGGTGCTGGCACAGCTGCACCCCGAACCCGCCGCGCCGGGTCTGTGCGGCGTAGCCGCGGGCGCTGAGCACCCGGGCGAGCGCCTCGACCCGCTCCGCGGGCTCCGCCGGAGCGGTCACCGCGTCGAGGTCGGACCCGAGCAGCTCGCGCACCCGGTGCCGGGCGAAGGCGTCGACCGCCTCCTCCCCCGCCGTGTCGGCGAGGAAGCGCAGAGCCTGGGTGGCCAGGTCGTCGTACCCGTGCCCGAACCGGACCCGGCCCGTGTCGGTGAGCAGGTACTCCCGGGCCGGACGACCCCGGCCCCGCGGCCGGGCGGACCGGGCCGGGGCCCGGGCCTCCGCCTCGCCGTCGACGATCAGCGCGTCGAGGTGCCGGCGCACGGCGGCCTCGGTGAGCTCCAGCTCGGCCGCCACGACGGCGGCCGTGACCGGACCCTGCTCCATGAGCACCCGCGCCACGAGGGCACGGGTACCCGTCCCGGATCCGGCGGGCACCACGGCGTCGCCCGCGACGCCGTGCCCGCAGGCAGGGTCGTCGAGGCGCCGCGGCGCTGTCCGGTCCGTTTTCACAACACCAGTGTTGCGTATATCGGTCGGCACGGCAAAACAGGCCCCCCGCCGCGGTGACCGGGCTCACTCCACCCGCAGGTGAGGGCCGGTACCGGACCCCCCGCGACGGCACCACTAGCCTCTTCTCCCATGGTGACGCCCGAGGTCGCCCCGCCCGGGCGCGACGACCCCCCGACGCGTGCGGCGCCGTCCGATCCCCCAGCCGCACCGCCGTCGACCGGCCACCGGGCCCGGCGCGGCCTGCGCGAGCAGGCCCGGATCGCGCGGATCCTCGGCCTGACCGGCGCGCTCCTGATGGGGATCAGCGCACTGGGTTCCGGGGCGTTCCCGGTGCCGAACCCGCTGAACGGGCTGCGCGTGATCGGGCTGCCCGCACGCAACGTCACCCTGGCCATCGCCGTCACCTACGCGGGCCTGCTGATGGTGGTCACCGCCTGGCTGTGGATCGCCCGGATGCTCACGACCCGCGGGGCGCGGCACCCCGCGCCCGAGCGTCGCGAGCTCGGCCGCACCGCGATCCTGTGGGGGGTGCCGCTGGCCCTGGCGCCGCCAATGTTCTCCAAGGACATCTACAGCTACCTCGCCCAGAGCGCGACGCTCGCCCGCGGGATCGACCCGTACTCGATCGGCCCGGCGCAGGCGCTCGGCATCGACGACCCGCTGGTGCGCGGCATCCCCACGGTCTGGCGCGACACCCCGGCGCCCTACGGCCCGCTGTTCCTCGGCCTGGGGCGCGGGATCACCGCGCTGTCCGGGGACAACGTCGTCCTCGGGATCCTCGAACACCGGCTGCTGGCGCTCGCCGGGGTCGCCCTGCTGGTGTGGGTGCTGCCGCGGCTCGCGTCGCGCTTCGACCTCGACGCCGGGCTGGTCCTGTGGCTCGGCGCGGCGAACCCGCTGGTGCTGTTCCACATGGTCAGCGGCATCCACAACGAGTCGATCATGCTGCCGCTGATGCTGCTCGGGCTCTGGGTGATGCTCGGCCGCGACGACACCGTGCAGCCCTGGTGGCGGATCACCGCCGGCGCCGCGCTGATCGTCGCCGCCGCCTCGGTGAAGCTCCCCGCGCTGCTCGCACTGGGGTTCGGCGGCGTGTACCTGGTCCGCAGGCGCGGCGGCAGGCTCGTCGACTGGGCCGTGACGACCGCGTGGCTGTCCGCGATCGCCGCCGCGGTGCTGACCTTCTTCAGCCTCGCCACCGGGTTGGGCTTCAACTGGGTGCGCGGGCTGTCGGCGCCCAGCGCGCTCATCTCCCCCATGTCGATCAGCACCAACCTCGGCCTGCTCGCCGGCCAGGTCGGCAGGCTCGCCGGGCTCGGTGACCACCTCGACACCACGATGGGCCTGATGCGCAGCCTGTTCGTGCTGCCGATCGTGGTCATCGTCGTCGCCCTGCTGCTGGGCTGCCTGCGCGGCACGATCGACCCGGTCACCGGCACCGGGCTCGGGCTCGGCGCGGTCGTGCTGCTCGGCCCGGTCGTGCACCCCTGGTACCTGTTCTGGGCCCTGCTGCCGCTGGTCGTCACCCGGGCCATGCCGTTCTACCGCCGCGGCCTGCTGCTGCTGTCTGTGGTGCTGGCCCTGGTCGTGCCGCCCACCGGCGCCGACTTCTTCTTCCGCGGATTCCAGCTGCCGCTGGCGATCACCGCGGGCGCGGTCATGTACGCCCTCGCGCTGTACGTGGTCGCGCGGCTGATCCGCGCCCCCGGCGACGCGGCCGCCGACGGCCCCGGCGGCCCCGACCACCCCGACGACGCCGACGGCTCCGACAACACCGGCGCGGCAGCCACCCCGGGCGACGCCCCCGCCGGGACCCGCGCGGCCTCGGACACGGAGCCCGTCCGGTGAGCGCCGCCCTGGAGATCCGCGGCCTCGTCGCGCGCTACGGCACCACGACCGCCGTCGACGGGATCGACCTCGACCTGGCCCGCGGCGAGGTCCTCGCCCTGCTCGGCCCGAACGGCGCCGGCAAGTCCTCGACCGTCGAGGTGTGCACCGGCTTCCGGACGCCCTCGGCCGGGCGGGTGCGGGTGCTCGGCCACGACCCGGCCGACGAGACCGTCCGCCCCCGCGTGGGCGTCATGCCGCAGGGCGGCGGCGCGTACCCGGCCGTGCGGACCGGGGAGATGCTGCACCTGGTCGCCGACTGCGCCGCGCACCCGCTCGACGTGGACATGCTCCTCGACGTGCTCGGGCTACGACCGCGGGCGGGCACGCCGTACAAGCGGCTCTCCGGCGGGGAGCAGCAGCGCCTGGCGCTGGCCTGCGCCGTCGTCGGGCGCCCGGAGCTGGTGTTCCTCGACGAGCCGACCGCCGGTCTCGACCCGCAGGCCCGCCATCTGGTGTGGGACCTGGTGCGGGCGCTGCGCCGCGACGGCGTCGGGGTGCTGTTGACCACCCACCTGATGGACGAGGCCGAACAGCTCGCCGACGACGTCGTGATCATCGACCACGGCCGGGTCGTGGCGCACGGCTCGCCGGCGCAGCTGACCGCGGGCGACCAGACCGAGCTGCGCTTCCGGGCCCGGCCGGGGATGGACGTCGACGGTCTGGACGCCCGGCTGCCCGCCGGCTACGCCAGCTGCGAGACCTCCCCCGGCCGCTACCGGGTCCGCGGCCGGATCGACCCGGCCGCGCTCGCCGCCATCACCTCGTGGTGTGCCGACCAGGGCGTGCTCGCCGACGACGTCCAGGTCGTGCGCCGCAGCCTGGAGGACGTCTTCCTCGACCTCACTGGACGGGAGCTGCGCTCGTGAGGACCCCGCCGACGGCCCCGCCGTTCCCCGACGGCATGTTCACCCCCGCGCCCGGCCGCGGACGTGCGCTGACGATGCTGCGGGCCCAGGGCGGCCTGGAGACCCGGCTCGCACTGCGCAACGCCGAACAGGTGCTGTTGACCCTGCTCATCCCGGCGGCCCTGCTGGCCGGGCTCACGCTCGTCCCGGCGGTGCCCGCCCCGGAGCCGCGGGTGGCGTGGCTGTTCGCCGCCATGCTGGCGCTGGCCGTGATGAGTTCGGCGTTCACCAGCCAGGCCATCGCGCTCGGCTTCGACCGCCGCTACGGCGCGCTGCGCAGGCTCGCCGCGACGGCGCTGCCCCGCTGGCTGCTGGTGTGCGGGCGGCTGACCGCGGTCGCCGCCGTCGTCGTGATCCAGGTGGTGCTGCTCGGCGTGCTCGCCGCACTGCTGGGCTGGTCCCCGGCCGGGGCCCGGCTCGACGGCGCCGCGCTGGCCGTGCTGCTCGGCGCTGCCGCGTTCGGGGCGCTGGGCATCCTGCTGGGCGGGACGCTGCGGGCGGAGATCGTACTCGCCGTCGCCAACCTGGTGTGGTTCGCGCTGCTGCTGGCGGGCGGGATCGTGGTGCCGGTCGCGGACCTGCCGGGACCGCTGGCGGCGATCGCCCCGTGGCTCCCGTCCGGGGCGCTGGCCGAGGCGCTGCGGTCGGCGCTCGGCGCGGGTGAGTTCCCGTCGGCCGGGCCGCTGCTGGTGCTCACCGGGTGGGCCGTCGTCGCCGGGGTGGCCGCGTCGCGGCTGGTGCGCTGGACCTGAGCCGCATCTTCTACGATGCGTAGTGTGCTGTCGTCGCGCGTGCCCTCCACCCCGCCGGTACTGATGCGCCGGCTCACGATCGCGAACCTCGTCGCCCAGATCGGGATCGGGGTGACCGGATCGGTCGTGCGGGTCACCGGCTCGGGGCTCGGCTGCTCGACCTGGCCGCAGTGCGAGCCGGGCAGCATGATCCCGGTCGACCACGCCGAGATCGCGCCGCTGCACATGTGGATCGAGTTCTCCAACCGGCTGCTCGGCATCCTGGTCGTGCTGTTCGCCGGCGCCGCGCTGCTCGGGGCCCTGTTCACCCGGCCCCGCAGGCGCCGCCTCACCGCGCTCGCGCTGGCCATGCCGCTCGGCGTCGTCGCGCAGGCCGTCATCGGCGGCATCACGGTGCTCCTCGGGCTGGCCTGGTGGACGGTGATGCTCCACTTCCTCGCCTCGATGATGCTGGTCTGGTTCTCGGTGCTGTTCGTCGGCGCGGCGACCGAGGCCGACGGCCCGGCGACCCGCACCGTGCCCGCCGTCGGGCGCGGGCTGGTGCTGTTCTCCACCGCGGTGCTCGCGGTGCTGCTCGTCGCCGGGACGCTGGTCACCGCGGCGGGTCCGCACGGCGGCGACCCGGAGACCCCGCGCCTGGACGTGCCGATCCCCGCACTCGCGCAGCTGCACGTCGACACCCTGTTCCTCTACCTCGGGACCCTGGTCGGGCTCGGGTTCCTGCTGCGCGCGGTGTCCGCCCCGCAGGCGCTGCAGCGCCGCTTCCGGGTGCTCGTCGTGGTCGTCCTCGCCCAGGGCGCGCTCGGCGGGGTCCAGTACGCCCTCGGGGTGCCGGAGCTGCTGGTGTCGCTGCACGTGCTCGGCGCCGGGCTGACCGCCGCCGCGGCCGCCTGGGTGTGGGCCGGGACCGCGACCCGGCCGGCCGCCGTCGACCCCCGCGCCACCCCGACCGGTGACCCGGCGGACACCGCCCCGGAGCCCGCCGCCGCGTCGGCCTGAGCCGGCACGGGTACGTCCGGACGACGTGCTGCGCGACCCGCTGCCGACCGACGGTCTCGTCGCGCGCACCGGGCGCGCGGCGGACCGTCTCCCGGATGCTGCGCCGCGACGCGTGCGGGCATGATCGGGCCCGGCAACAGCCGCGAGCGACGAGGAGGACACATGCGTGCGGTACGGGTGCGGGAGCCCGGCGGGTCCGAGGTGCTGGAGGTCGTCGACACCGACGCCCCGGTCCCGGGTCCGGGCGAGGTGCTGGTGGAGGTTGCCGCGGCCGGCGTGAACTTCATCGACACCTACCAGCGCGAGGGCATCTACCCGATGCCGACGCCCTACGTCGCGGGGCTGGAGGGCGCGGGCCGGGTCACCGCGCTGGGCCCGGACGTCGACGGCGTCGCGGTCGGGGACCGGATCGCCTGGGCCAACACCCTGGGCAGCTACGCCGAGCAGGTCGCCGTGCCGTGGGCGAAGGCCGTCCCGGTGCCCGACGGCGTCGCCGACGACGTCGCGGTCGGCGCGGCGCTGCAGGGCATGACCGCGCACTTCCTGGTCACCGACTGCTTCCCGCTGCGCGGCGGGGAGACGATCCTGCTGCACGCCGCGGCCGGGGGCGTCGGGCTGCTGCTCACCCAGCTGGCCGTCGCGAAGGGCGCCCGGGTGATCGCCACGACGTCGACGCCGGAGAAGGCCGAGCTGGCCCGCGGGGCCGGCGCCGACGAGGTGATCGACTACACCGCGGTCGACGACCTGGCCGCCGCCGTCCGCGACCTCACCGGCGGCGAGGGCGTGCACGCGGCGTTCGACTCGGTCGGGCGCAGCACGTTCGACGCGAGCCTGGCCTCGGTGCGCCGTCGCGGCACGCTGGTGCTCTACGGCGCCGCGTCCGGCCCGGTCGAGCCGTTCGACCCGCAGCGGCTCGACGCGGCGGGGTCGCTGTACCTGACCCGCCCGAAGCTGTTCGACTACATCGCCACCACCGACGAGCTGCGCGCCCGCGCGGCGGCCGTGTACGGCGAGGTCGCCGCGGGCCGCCTCGGCGTACGGATCGGGCACCGCTACGGCCTGGCGGACGCCCGCACCGCCCACGACGACCTGCAGGGCCGCCGCACCACCGGCAAGGTGCTGCTCGTCCCCTGACGAGGCGCCACGGGGGTCGGTCCGCCGCGCTGCGTGCGGTAGAACCGACGGCGTGACCGACACCCCGTTCCACGACCTCGACGCCTACGTCGCACTCCCCCGCCTCGGCGGGCTCACCCTGTCCCCCGACGGGCAGCGCCTGGTCACCGGCGTCGCCGAACTCGACGCCGACGGCACCCGCTACCGGACCGCCCTGTGGGAGATCGACCCCGCGGGGGACGCCCCGGCGCGGCGGCTGACCCGGGGCGCGGCCGGCGAGTCCGGGCCGGTCTTCCCCCCCGACGGCGACCTGCTGTTCCGGTCCGCCCGCCCCGACCCCGACGCCACCGGGGAGACCGAGCCGCCGACCTCGCTGTGGCGCCTCCCGGCGGCCGGGGGCGAGGCCGAGCCCGCCGGGGCGCGGCCCGGCGGGATCTCCGCGGTCGCCGTCGCCGCCGACGCGGGGACGGTCGTCGTGTCCTCCCCCACGCTGCCCGGTGCCACCACGACCGAGGAAGACGAGCAGCGCCGCAGCGCGCGCACCGAGGGCAAGGTCACCGCGATCCTGCACACCGGCTACCCGGTGCGGCACTGGGACCACGACCTCGGACCGGCCGAGGAACGGCTGCTCCTGGCCACCCCCGGGGAGACGGACCCGTGGCGGGACCTCACCCCGGCGCCGGGCCGCGCGCTGGACGAGACCGCGTTCGACGTGTCCCCCGACGGCGGCTCGGTGGTGACCGGTTGGTACCGCGCGCACGGCCACGGCACCTGGCGGCCGGGTCTGCTCGTGGTCGACACCGCGACCGGGGAGCACCGCGACCTCACCGACGACGACGGCCACGAGTACGCCGCGCCCCGGATCAGCCCGGACGGGCGGACCGTCGTCGCGCTGCGCGAACGCGTCTCCACCCCGGAGGTCGCGCCGCGGACCGAGCTGGTCCTGGTCCCGCTCGCCGGTGGCGCACCGCGCCCGGTGGCACCGGGCTGGGACCGGTGGCCCACCGCGGCGCGCTGGACCCGCGACGGGTCCGCGCTGGTGGTCACCGCCGACGAGAACGGCCGCGGCCCGCTGTTCCGGATCGAGCTGGGCGCGACCGGGGAGGACGACACCGTCACCCGGCTGACCGGCGACCACGGCACCTACTCCGACCCGTGCCCGTCGCCGGACGGGCGGTGGGTCTACGCACTGCGCCACGCCTACGACGCGCCCCCCGCCCCGGTCCGGATCCCCGCCGACGGCCACGACGCCGTCCCGGAGTACCTGCCCGCGCCCGCCGCGGCGCCGGCACTGCCCGGTTCGCTGACCGAGCTGGAGACCACCGCCGCCGACGGCACCCGGGTCCGCGCCTGGCTGGTCCTGCCCGAGGGTGCCGACGCCGAGCGCCCGGCCCCGCTGCTGCTGTGGATCCACGGGGGCCCGCTGGCCAGCTGGAACGCCTGGTCATGGCGGTGGAACCCGTGGCTGATGGCCGCACGCGGCTGGGCCGTGCTGCTGCCCGACCCGGCCCTGTCGACCGGCTACGGCCAGGACTTCGTCCAGCGCGGCTGGGGTGCCTGGGGCGGCGCGCCGTTCACCGACCTGATGGCCGCCACCGACGCCGCGACCGCCCGGCCCGACATCGACGACACCCGCACCGCGGCGATGGGCGGCTCCTTCGGCGGCTACATGGCCAACTGGGTCGCCGGGCACACCGACCGGTTCGCCGCGATCGTCACCCACGCCAGCCTGTGGGCGCTCGACCAGTTCGGGCCGACGACCGACCACGCCGAGTACTGGCTGACCGAGATGACCCCGACGATGGCGCAGGCCAACAGCCCCCACCGGCACGCCGACGCGATCGTCACCCCGATGCTGGTGATCCACGGCGACCGCGACTACCGGGTGCCGATCGGCGAGGGGCTGCGGCTGTGGTGGGACCTGGTGTCCCGGCAGGCCGACCCGGAGGCCAACCCGCACCGGTTCCTGTACTTCCCCGACGAGAACCACTGGGTCCTCGCCCCGAACCACGCGAAGGTCTGGTACCGCACGGTGTGGGCGTTCCTGGACCACCACGTGCTGGGCACGGAGTGGGAGACCCCGGACCTGTTGCGCTGACCGGCCGCCGCCCCGGCGGGCTGCCGGTCCGGGCTCAGAACAGGACCGGCAGCCCCAGCGCGGCGTCGACGGCGATCGCCGCGAACAGCACGCACAGGTAGATGTTCGACAGGTGGAACAGCGGCATCGGGGAGATCTCGCCGCCGGACTTCACCTGGTGGTGCAGCCGGTGCGCACGGAACACGAAGTAGGCCCCGCCGAGCAGCGCCACCGCGAGGTACACCCACGACGTCACCGGCAGCAGGAGCAGGCTCCAGGCCACCATCACCCAGCTGTAGACCACGATCCGCACCGACACCGCGGGCGCGGGCGCGACGACCGGGAGCATCGGCACCCCGGCGGCGGCGTAGTCCTCGCGGTAGCGCATCGCCAGCGCCCAGAAGTGCGGCGGCGTCCAGAAGAAGATCACACCGAACATGACCAGCGCGGGCCACTCGACGGTGCCGGTCACCGCGGCCCAGCCGATCACCACCGGCATGCAGCCCGCGGCACCGCCCCACACGATGTTCTGCGAGGTCCGCCGCTTGAGCAGCATCGTGTAGACGAGCACGTAGAACGCGATCGCGGCCAGCGACAGCACCGCGGCGAGCCAGTTCGTGGTCAGGCCCAGCCACACCGAGCTCAGCGCGGCCAGGACCAGGCCGAACACCAGCGCGTTGCGGGTGGGGACCTGTCCCCGCGCCAGCGGACGGCGGGCGGTGCGCGCCATCTTCTGGTCGATGTCGGCGTCGACGACGCAGTTCAGCGCGTGCGCCGCGGCGGCGGCCATCGCGCCACCGACCAGGGTGGCCGCGATCAGCAGCAGCGACGGAACGCCGCGCTGGGCCAGGAACATGGCGGGCACGGTGACGACGAGCAGCTGCTCGATGATCCGCGTCTTGGTGAGGCCCAGATAGGCCGCCACCGTGGCGCGGACGCGGGCGAGGCGCCCGGTCGGTGCCGCCGGGACCACCACGGTCGTGGCGGGGGGCGTCGCCGCCGGCGCGGCGTCCGGTCCGGCCGGGACGTGCTCGGCCGGCACTCCGGCCTCGTCGGCCCGGCTCCGCCCTGACGCGGGTGCGCTCACCTGTTCGTACCTCGCTCGGTTCGACGTAGTGATCCCGTGCCGCGCCGCCCGAGGGGCCGCACCGGCTCGGTGCCGTGGACACCGGGTGGGTAGCCGCGGTGGCGACCTCCCTAGTTCTACAGCGCGTCGATGCTAACCGGTGGCATGCGTCGCGGGCCCGCCGGGTACACCGACCTCGGCGCCCCGGTCCGCCGAACGCCACGAGGCGCAAAGCCGCAGGCCGCGGGCGTGAGCAGTAGGGTGTTCCGGGTCGGGGCGGCGAGGATGCCGCCAGGTGGTCCGGGTCACCACGACACCCGCCGACGTCGCCGCCACCGCAGTGGCCGCGACCACCGGGCGGACCTCGGGATCCACCACCGGCAGACCGACGATCGTCGACGCGAGTACAGGAGCCATCGCCTTGTCCGAGACCGCTACGTCCCCCCACGCCGGGGACAGCGCCGTCGCCGCGCTCACCCGCGCGCACGTCCCCGACGACTGGACCGACCTCGACCGCAGGGCCGTGGACACCATCCGTGTACTGGCCGCGGACGCGGTCCAGAAGTGCGGCAGCGGACACCCCGGCACCGCGATGAGCCTGGCCCCGCTGGCGTACACGCTGTTCCAGCGCGTCATGCGCCACGACCCGGCCGACCCGGACTGGATGGGCCGCGACCGGTTCGTGCTCTCCGCGGGCCACTCCAGCCTCACCCTCTACATCCAGCTGTACCTGGCCGGCTACGGCCTGGAGCGCGAGGACCTCGAGAGCCTCCGCACGTGGGGCTCGCTCACCCCGGGCCACCCGGAGTGGGGCCACACCCGCGGCGTCGAGATGACCACCGGCCCGCTGGGCCAGGGGCTGTCCTCGGCCGTCGGGATGGCGATCGCCGCCCGTCGCGAGCGCGGCCTGTTCGACCCGGACGCCCCCGAGGGGTCCTCGCCGTTCGACCACCAGATCTACGTGATCGCCTCCGACGGCGACATCGAGGAGGGCGTCACCTCCGAGGCGTCGTCGCTGGCCGGCCGCCAGGAGCTCGGCAACCTCACGGTGATCTACGACGCGAACGAGATCTCCATCGAGGACGACACCAACATCGCGTTCAACGAGGACACCGCGAAGCGGTACGAGGCCTACGGCTGGCACGTGCAGGTCGTCGAGGGCGGCGAGAACGTCACCGGCATCCTCGCCGCGCTCGAGGCCGCGAAGGCCGAGACCGGCCGTCCGTCGATCATCGTGCTCAAGACCGTGATCGGCTACCCGTCGCCGAACAAGATGAACACCGGTGCCGCGCACGGCTCGGCGCTCGGTGACGACGAGGTCCGCGAGGTCAAGAAGGTCCTCGGGTTCGACCCGGACCAGGACTTCGAGGTCGACGCCGACGTCCTCGCCCACACCCGGGCCGTCGGCGAGCGGTCCCGCGCCGCGCACGACACCTGGCAGGGCACCTTCGACGAGTGGGCGCAGCGCGAGCCGCAGCGCAAGCAGCTGCTGGACCGGCTGCTCGCGAAGGAGCTCCCCGAGGGCTGGGCGGACGCGCTGCCGCACTTCGACACCGACGAGAAGGGCCTCGCGACCCGTAAGGCCTCCGGCACCGTGCTCGGCGCGCTGGCCGAGGTGCTGCCGGAGCTGTGGGGCGGCTCGGCCGACCTCGCGGAGTCGAACAACACCACGATGAAGGGCGTCGACTCGTTCGGCCCGAAGTCGGCCTCGACCGGCATGTGGACGACCTCCCCGTACGGCCGCACGCTGCACTTCGGTGTCCGCGAGCACGCGATGGGCGCGGTCCTCAACGGCATCGCCCTGCACGGCCCGACCCGCGCCTACGGCGGCACCTTCCTGGTGTTCTCCGACTACATGCGCCCGGCGGTCCGCCTCGCCGCCCTGATGAAGACCAACCCGATCTACGTGTGGACGCACGACTCGATCGGTCTGGGCGAGGACGGCCCGACCCACCAGCCGATCGAGCACCTGGCCGCGCTGCGCGCGATCCCGGGCCTGTCGGTGGTCCGCCCCGGTGACGCCAACGAGACCGTCTACGCCTGGAAGGCGGCGCTGGAGCGCCCGTCGGACGGGCCGATCGGGTTCGCGCTGACCCGCCAGAACGTGCCGACCCTGCCCGGCACCTCCGCCGAGGGCGTCGCGCGCGGCGGCTACGTGCTGTCCGACGCCTCGACCGGCGTCCCGCAGGTCGTGATCGTCGCCACCGGCTCCGAGCTGCACCTCGCGGTCGAGGCGCGGAAGAAGCTGGAGGCCGACGGCGTCGGTACCCGTGTGGTGTCCATGCCGTGCGTCGAGTGGTTCGACGCCCAGGACGAGGCCTACCGCGAGTCGGTCCTGCCGTCCGCGGTGCGGGCCAGGGTCTCGGTCGAGGCCGGGATCGCGATGCCGTGGCGCGGCATCGTCGGCGACGCCGGGCGATCGGTGTCCATCGAGCACTTCGGCGCCAGCGCCGACGCCGCCACCCTGTTCGAGAAGTTCGGCTTCACCGCCGACACCGTCGCCGACGCCGCGCGGGAGACCCTCGCCGCGACGACGGCGTGAAGGGAGCGAACGTGAGCAACGACCGACTGGCCGCACTCTCCGCGGCCGGAGTCTCCATCTGGCTCGACGACCTGTCCCGCGAACGGCTGACCTCGGGCAACCTGGCCGAGCTCATCGAGGACAAGCACGTCGTCGGGGTCACCACCAACCCGACGATCTTCGCGGGCGCGCTGTCCGACGGCGCCGCCTACGACGCCCAGGTCCGCGAGCTGGCCGCGCGCGGCGCCGACGTCGACACCGCGATCCGCGAGATCACCGTCGCCGACGTGCAGCAGGCCTGCGACGTGTTCTCCGGTGTCTTCGAGCGCACCGGCGGCGTCGACGGCCGGGTCTCGCTGGAGGTGGACCCGCGGCTGGCGCACGACACCGAGGGCACCGCCGCCCAGGCGAGCGAGCTGTCCAAGGCCGTCGACCGGCCGAACCTGCTGGTGAAGATCCCGGCGACCGAGGAGGGCCTGCCGGCCATCACCCGGGCGACCGCCGAGGGCATCAGCGTGAACGTGACGCTGATCTTCTCCGTCGAGCGCTACAAGCTCGTGATGGACGCCTACCTGACCGGCCTGGAGCAGGCCCTGGAGAACGGCCAGGACCTGTCCCGGATCCACTCGGTCGGCTCGTTCTTCGTGTCCCGTGTGGACTCCGAGATCGACAAGCGGCTCGAGGCGATCGGCGGCGAGCAGGCGCTCGGTCTGCGCGGGAAGGCGGCCGTCGCGAACTCGCGGCTGGCCTACGCCGCCTACCGCGACGCGTTCTCCGGCGCCCGCTGGGACGCCCTCGCCGCGAAGGGTGCGCACGCCCAGCGCCCGCTGTGGGCCTCGACCGGGGTGAAGAACCCCGACTACCCGGACACGCTGTACGTGTCCGAGCTGGTCGTGGACAACACCGTCAACACGATGCCGGAGAAGACCCTGCTGGCCTTCGCCGACCACGGCGAGGTGAACGGGGACAAGGTCACCGACACCGCCGGGGCGTCCCAGCAGGTCTTCACCGACCTGGAGGGCCAGGGCATCGACCTCGACGACGTGTTCCTCACCCTGGAGAACGAGGGCGTCGAGAAGTTCGAGAAGTCCTGGACCGAGCTGCAGGACACCGTCCGCGGCCAGCTCGACTCCGCGAAGTAGTTGGACGAGGTCACTCCCGGTGGCGACGGGGCCGACCTCGGCTCCGCCGCCACCGGCGGCCCGGCCGTACCCGCACCCTCCCCGGTGCGGGTACGGCTCGCCGGTGAGCCGTTCGCCGGGGCGGCCCGGCGGATCGCCGCCGAGCTGGCCGGCGAGACCGTCGCCTCCCGGCTCGCCGACGGCGACCCCAGCGTCTGGGGGCCCCGCGCAGCGGGTGCCCCGCCCCGCACCGGCTGGGCCGGGCTCGCCACCCGCAGCCGGCCACTCGTCGGCCAGGTCGCCGCGCTGCGCGAGCGGTTCGCCGTCGCCGGTGCGCACCGGGTGCTGCTCGTCGGCACGCCCGACGCGGTCGCCGCGGCCCGGGTGGTCGCCGGGACCGCCCCGGACGGGACCCGGCTGACCGCACTGGACTCCGCGGACCCGGTGCAGGTCGCGGAGGCGCTGTCCGGGGAGCTCGCCGAGACCGTCCTCGTCGTCGCCGACGCGGCGGGCACCGACCCGGTCGTCGCGGCCGTCACCCGGGTGGTCGCCGCCGCGATCGCCGAGGAGGTCGGCGCGCAGGCACTCGCCGCGCGCACCGTGCACCTGACCGAGCCCGGCTCGCCGCTGGACGTCCCCGCCGACCCCGGTCCGGTCGTGGTCACCCTCGACGCCGACGTGCCCGGCCGTTTCGGCGTGCTGGGACCGCTCGGGCTGGTCCCCGCTGGGCTCGCCGGAGCGGACGTGCCCGCCGTCCTGGGCGACGCCGTCGCCGCCGAGCGGGCACTGGCCGCCGACGACCCGGACAACCCGGCGCTGCTGCTGGCCGGTGCGCTCGTCGCGGGCCGCGGCTCGCTGCTCGCCCTGCGCGACGTCGAGCGCTCCCCCGCCCTGACCGGCTGGCTGGCCCCGCTGCTCACCGCCGCCGGGCTCACCGTCGTGCCGGTGCCGCCCGACGAGCCGGTCGGCGCGGGCCCCGGCCCCCGCGAGCCCACCGCTCCCGCGGGCGTCGTGGACGTGCACGCCGACGGCACCGGGCCGCGGCCCGGGCCGGGCCACGGCGCGGTGCGGCTCGACGCCGGACCGGGGGCCGCGGTCGTGCTGTGGCAGGCCGCCGCGGCGCTGGCCGGGCGGGTGCTCGACACCGACCCGTTCGCGCCCGCCCCACCCGCGCCCGCCGACGGCACCGACCCCGCGCCGTCGTTCGTCGACGGCGGGATCGCGGTGCACGCCGGGGACTGGCTGCCGGCCGGCACCCGCACCGTCGCCGGTGCGCTCGACGCGCTGGCCGCCGTCGCCGACGGGGCACCGGCGGTCGTCTCGGCCTGGCTGGACCCGGAGTCCGACGCCTCGGTCTCGGTGCTGCGCGGGCCACTGGTGGCCCGGCTCGGGCTGCCCGTCGCGTTCGGCTGGGCCCCGGCCTGCCGCAGCGGCGACACCGGTGCACCGGACGTCGCGGTGCACTGTCACCTGACCGGGAACGGATCCGGCGGTGATCTTCCGGGATCCGTCGGCGCGGGCGCCTCGCCGCCCGGCCCGGGACTGGATAGCCTGCACGCGGCACAGGCCCGGGCGGTCATCGACGACCAGCGACGCCGGGGACGTCCGGTGCTGCGGCTGCACCTGACCGACCGGCTCGCCGGGCTGGTCACCCTGGCCAGGGCCGTGACATCGACACAGACATCGGCACAGTCGTCGACAGAGCCGTGACCCGGTGTCCCGATCACGAGAACACCAGTACTAGGAGGGGCGATGCCCACCGCGAACGGCGGACGGACCAACCCGCTGCGCGACCCCCGTGACAAGCGGCTCCCCCGGATCGCCGGCCCCTGCGGACTGGTGATCTTCGGAGTGACGGGGGACCTGTCACGCAAGAAGCTCATGCCCGCGATCTACGACCTCGCCAACCGGGGACTGCTGCCGCCGGGCTTCGCCCTCACCGGTTTCGCCCGGCGCGACTGGGACAACGAGGACTTCGGCCAGGTCGTCTACGAGGCCGTGCGCGAGCACGCCCGCACCCCGTTCCGGCAGGAGGTGTGGGACCACCTCGCCGAGGGGCTGCGGTTCGTCCAGGGCTCCTTCGACGACGACGCCGCCTTCGACGAGCTGGAGCGCACCGTGCGCGAGCTCGACGAGAAGCGCGGCACCGGCGGCAACCACGCGTTCTACCTGTCGATCCCGCCGGGCGCGTTCCCGGTGGTCTGCAAGCAGCTCGCCCGCTCCGGACTGTCCGCCCAGGAGGACCCGGACGTCTGGCGGCGGGTCGTCATCGAGAAGCCGTTCGGCCACGACCTGACCTCGGCCATCGAGCTCAACGCCATCGTCAACGACGTCTTCCCCGAGGACTCGGTGTTCCGCATCGACCACTACCTCGGCAAGGAGACCGTCCAGAACGTGCTGGCGCTGCGGTTCGCCAACCAGCTGTTCGAGCCGATCTGGAACGCCAACTACGTCGACCACGTCCAGATCACCATGGCCGAGGACATCGGCCTGGGCGGTCGCGCCGGCTACTACGACGGCATCGGCGCGGCCCGCGACGTCATCCAGAACCACCTGCTGCAGCTGCTCGCGTTCACCGCGATGGAGGAGCCGACGTCGTTCTCCTCCGACGAGCTGCGCGCGGAGAAGATCAAGGTCCTCAAGGCGGTCAAGCTCGCACACCCGCTCGACGCCACCACCGCCCGCGGCCAGTACGAGGGCGGCTGGCAGGGCGGCGAGCAGGTGCCGGGGCTGAAGGAGGAGGAGGGCTTCAACCCCGAGTCCACCACGGAGACCTTCGCCGCGATCACCTGCGAGGTCGAGAACCGCCGCTGGGCAGGGGTGCCGTTCTACCTGCGCACCGGCAAGCGCCTGGGCCGGCGCGTCACCGAGATCGCAGTGGTGTTCAAGCGTGCGCCGCACCTGCCGTTCGACGCGACGATGACCGAGGAGCTGGGGCAGAACGCCCTGGTCATCCGGGTGCAGCCGGACGAGGGCGTCACCATGCGGTTCGGGTCGAAGGTGCCGGGCAGCCAGATGGAGGTCCGCGACGTCACGATGGACTTCGGCTACGGCAACGCGTTCACCGAGGCGTCCCCGGAGGCCTACGAGCGCCTCATCCTCGACGTGCTGCTGGGCGAGCCGTCGCTGTTCCCGGTGAACGAGGAGGTCGAGCGGTCGTGGGAGATCCTGGACCCGGTGCTGGAGCACTGGGCCGCCGACGAGCGCGGCCCGGACTCCTACCCCGCGGGGTCCTGGGGTCCGACCTCGGCCGAGGAGATGCTCGCCCGCACCGGACGCCACTGGAGGCGGCCGTGAGCGGACCGACGGCAGTCGCGGAGAAGACGGAGACCCCATCGTGATCATCGATCTCCCGTCGAGCACCACCTCGGCGGTCAACCGCAAGCTCGTCGAGCTCCGCGAGTCCGGCGGCGTGTTCGCGCTGGGCCGGGTGCTGACCCTGGTCGTGCTGACCGAGGACGGCCCGGAGCTGGAGCGGGCCGTGGACGCCGCGAACACGGCCAGCCGCGAGCACCCCTGCCGGGTGATCGTGCTGGCCCGCGGGCAGCGCCGGGCCTCGCCGCGGCTCGACGCCCAGATCCGGGTCGGCGGCGACGCCGGCGCGAGCGAGGTCATCCTGCTCCGTGGCTACGGCGCCCTGGCCGATGTGGACGCGGGCGCCGGGATGGTCATGCCGCTGCTGCTGCCCGACGCCCCGGTCGTCGCGTGGTGGCCGAACGAGGCGCCGGCCTCGCCGTCGGAGGACGCGGTGGGCCGTCTCGCGCAGCGCCGCATCACCGACGCGCTGTCGGCGAAGAACCCGGTGAAGGCCTTCGAGGCACGCCGCAAGGACTACGCGCCCGGCGACACCGACCTGACCTGGACCCGCCTCACCCAGTGGCGGGCCCAGCTGGCCGCGGCGCTGGACGTGCCGCCGTTCGAGGGCATCACGTCGGCGGTCGTCGCCGGGGAGGCGGTGTCGCCGTCCACCGAGCTGATCGCGGGCTGGCTCGCCGCGAGCCTGGGCGTGAAGGTGAAGCGCTCGCCGTCGGAGAAGGACAACGGGCTCGCCCTGGTCCGGCTGACGCGCCCCTCCGGTGACGTCGAGCTGGCCCGACCGGACGGCAAGACCGCCCGGCTGAGCCAGCCCGGGCAGCCGGAGCGCCTCATCGCGCTGGCGCGTCGGCAGGTGTCGGACTGCCTCGCCGAGGAGCTGCGCAGGCTCGACCCGGACGAGGTGTACGCCGAGGCCCTCGCCGGGGTGTCGAAGGTGACCCGCGGCCGCACCCCGGTGAAGGTGCGCGCGTGAGCGCCGCGTCGCAGGTCCGGGTCGCGGTGCACCCGGACAAGGACACCCTCGCCGCGGCGACCGCTGCCCGGCTGGTCACCGCGCTGGTGGACCTGCAGGCCGCGGGCACCGTGCCGCGGCTGGTGCTCACCGGCGGCGGGGTCGGGATCGCGCTGCTGCGCGACGTCGCCGCCTCCCCCGCGCGCGACGCCGTCGACTGGGCCCGGGTGGAGCTGTTCTGGGGCGACGAGCGCTTCGTCCCCGCCGACGACGCCGAGCGCAACGACCGCCAGGCCCGCGAGGCGCTGCTCGACGCGCTCCCGCTGGACCCGGCCCGGGTGCACCCGATGCCCGCGGCCCCGCCCGGCGGCGGCACCCGCGAGGACGCGCTGGCCGCCGCGGCCGACTACGCGCGGCTGCTCGACGACCTGGCGGGCCCCGACGACGACGGCATCCCGGCGTTCGACGTGACCCTGGTCGGGATGGGCGAGGAGGGCCATACCCTGTCGGTGTTCCCCGACTCCCCCGCCGTGCACGAGCAGGCGGCGACGGTCGTCGCGGTGTTCGACTGCCCGAAGCCGCCGCCGACCCGGATCTCGCTGACCCTGGCCGCGGCGCGCCGCTCCCGCGAGGTGTGGGTGGTCGCCGCCGGGTCGGGCAAGGCACCGGCCGTCGCGGGTGCGCTCACCGGCACGCCGGAGACCGAGCTGCCGGTCGGCGGGGCCCGCGGCACCGTCACGACCCGCTGGCTGCTCGACACCGAGGCGGCCGCGGAGCTGCCCGACGGGTTCGTCGCCCGGGTGTCCTGACCACGGCCCGGGCGCGGATGTGAGATGCCGCGCCCGGGCGGGGTGCCGCAGGTGGACCTGCGGTTAGGGTCCCCGTCATGCGTATCGGCACCCCGCTCGGCCCGGACCCCACCCGCGTGCTGCTGCTCGGCTCGGGTGAGCTGGGCAAGGAGGTCGCGATCGCGTTCCAGCGCCTGGGCGTGGAGGTCGTCGCCGTCGACCGCTACCCGCACGCACCCGCGCACCAGGTGGCGCACCGCTGGCACGCGATCGACATGACCGACCCGGTGACGCTGGCGACGCTCATCGAGCAGGAGGCGCCCGATCTCGTCATCCCCGAGATCGAGGCCATCGCCACCGGTGCGCTGCTGGAGATCGAGGCGGCCGGGACGACCGTGGTGCCGACGGCACGGGCCGCGAAGCTGACCATGGACCGCGAGGGCATCCGGCGCCTCGCCGCCGAGGAGCTGGGTCTGCCCACCTCCCCCTACGTCTTCGCCGACACCCTCGACGAGGTCCGCGACGCGGTCGCCACGGTCGGGCTGCCGTGCGTGCTCAAGCCGGTGATGTCGTCGTCGGGCAAGGGGCAGTCGGTCCTGCAGAGCGCCGACGACGCCGAGGCCGCCTGGGAGCACGCCCGCACCGGCGCCCGGGTGTCGAACCCGCGGGTGATCGTCGAGGGCTTCGTCGAGTTCGACTACGAGATCACCCAGCTCACCGTCCGGCACGCCGACGGCACCGCGTTCTGCGAGCCGATCGGGCACCGCCAGGAGTCCGGCGACTACGTCGAGTCCTGGCAGCCCCAGCCCATGTCCGACGCCGCGCTGGCCGCCGCCCGCGACGTCTCGGCCCGGATCACCGAGGCACTCGGTGGGTGGGGGCTGTTCGGGGTGGAGCTGTTCGTCCGGGAGGGCCGCGACGGGAGCGGGGACACCGTGTTGTTCTCCGAGGTCAGCCCGCGCCCGCACGACACCGGCCTGGTCACCCTGGCGACCCAGCGGCTCTCGGAGTTCGAGCTGCACGCCCGCGCCGTGCTGGGCCTGCCGGTGGACACCGCACTGCGCTCCCCGGGTGCGTCGGCGGTGGTCTACGGCGGCAAGGACATGGACGCCCCCGCCTACGAGGGCGTCGCCGAGGCGCTCGCGGTCGAGGGCGCGGACCTGCGGCTGTTCGGCAAGCCCACCGCGACCGAGCGGCGCCGGATGGGCGTCGCGGTCGCCCACGCCGACGACGTCGACACCGCCCGGGAGCGCGCGACCCGCGCCGCCAGTCACGTCCGGCCGGTGCCGCGGGACTGACGGCGGGTCCCCGCCGTCGCCCTGGGGAGGGGCCACCGCGGGTAGCCTGGCGGGGTGGCTCGGACCGGACTCGTCGTGGCCGGCGCCGGGGCGCGCGGGGCCTACGAGGCGGGTGCGCTGACCGAGCTCCTTCCGAGGATGGCGAGGACGTGGTCGGCGCCGTCGGTGCTGGTCGGCACGAGCGCGGGCGCGTTGAACGTGGCCGCGCTGGCCGGGCTGGCCGATGCCGCCCCGGACGCCGCGGCCGCCGAGCTCGTCGCCCGGTGGTCCTCGGTGCGCACCGACGAGGTGGTGGCGCTGCCGTCGTCGGCGGTGGAGGCGACCGCGGCCTACCTCGGTGACCTCGCCGGGGTCCCGTCGTGGCTGCGCAGGCTGCTGCTGGTGCCGGACCGGGTGACCCGGCTCCTGGACGCCGACCGGCTGCGCCCGGTGGTGGACCGGGTCGTCGACTGGGACCGGTTGCACGACGCCGTCGCCCGCGGCCGGGTCGACGCCGTCGGCGTGGCGTGCACCGCGGCCGGGACCGGCGGGACCACGGTGTTCGTCGAGCGCGGGCCGGAGGTGGCGCTGCCGCCGTACGACCCGGGGCGCGACATCCGCTACGTCGACGCCCGGCTGGGCCCCGACCACCTGCTCGCCTCGGCCGCGGTGCCGGTGCTGTTCGCGCCGCGCCGCATCGAGGGGGAGGCGGCCGGCTGGTACCTCGACGGCGGGGTCCGGCTCAACACCCCGCTGAAGCCCGCGCCGCGCCTGGGCGCCGACCGGGTCGGGGTCGTCGCGACGACACCGGATGTCCCGTTCGGCGCGTCCGCCGCAGCGCTGTCCCCCGGCGACCGGGTGCCCGACGTGTACGCGGTCGCCGCGCTGGCGCTGCGCATCGTGCTGGGCGCCGGGGTGACCGAGGACCTGCGGACCCTGCGTGCGGTCAACGCGCTGGTCGAGCGCGGCGAGGACCGGCGGCACCGCCGGATCGCGACCTGGTTCGCCGGGCCGCCGGCCGACCGGGCCACCGAGCTGGCGGAGCTGGCCGACGCGGTGCGCCGCCGCGAGTACGGCGGGCTGCGCGCGTTGCGGAACCCGTCGCTGGCCGTGCTGGAACGGCTGGTGGGCGGCGCGGTGCCGGACGCCGACACCACCCACGGCGCGGAGCTGCTGAGCTTCCTGTTCTTCGACCCGGCGTTCGCCGCCGCGGCGGTGGAGCTGGGTGCGGCGCACGCGGCGGGAACCGCACCCGCGGGCGGGGTCGCGCGTCGCCGGACGGCCCGCCCGGCGACGCGCTGACCGGCTCAGACGGCGTCGCTGCCGCGTTCGCCCGTGCGGACCCGCACGATGGTCTCGACCGGCTGCACCCAGATCTTCCCGTCGCCGATCTTGCCCGTGCGCGCCGCCTCGGCGACGGCGTCGACGACCTTGTCGACGAGGTCGTCGTCGACGACGGTCTCGATGCGCACCTTGGGCACGTAGTCCACCGAGTACTCCGCGCCGCGGTAGATCTCGGTGTGCCCCTTCTGCCTGCCGTGCCCGCGGACCTCCCCGACGGTCAGCCCGAGCACGCCGAGGCGTTCGAGCGTGGCGCGGACGTCCTCCAGGGCGAACGGCTTGACGATGGCGGTCACGAGCTTCATCGGGTCTCCCCCACGGGCTCGCGGGTGGCCGGCGTCGCGGGGCGCGAGGCCCCGGCGAGCGCGCGGGTGCCCAGCGACGAGAAGTCGTAGGCGGTCTCGGCGTGCTCGGTCTCGTCGATGCCGGTGGCCTCGTTCTCCTCGTCGATGCGGAACCCGATGGTCACCTTGATCAGGTAACCGAGGACCAGCGCGACGACGAAGGAGTACAGCAGCACCGCGCCCGCGGCGAGTGCCTGACGGCCCAGCTGGGCCAATCCACCGCCGTAGAACAGGCCGTTGTCGCCGGCGGCGGCGGAGTTGACGCTGTTGTCGCCGAAGAAGCCGATGAGCAGGGTGCCCACGATGCCGCCGACGAGGTGGACGCCGACGACGTCGAGGGAGTCGTCGAGGCCGAACCGGAACTTCAGCCCGACGGCCAGCGCGCACACCGCACCGGCGATGAGCCCGATGGCCAGCGCCCCGACCGGCCGCACGAACCCGCAGGCCGGGGTGATCGCCACCAGCCCGGCGACGGCACCCGAGGCCGCACCGAGGGTGGTGGGACGCCCGTCGCGGAACTGCTCCACGAGCAGCCACCCGATCAGCGCGGTCGCGGTGGCGAGCATGGTGTTGGTGAACGCCGTCGCGGCGAGGTCACCGGCGGCGAGCGCGGAACCGGCGTTGAAGCCGAACCACCCGAACCACAGCAGCGCCATGCCCAGCAGCACGAAGGGCAGGTTGTGCGGGCGCATCGGCTCGCGCGGCCAGCCGCGCCGCTTGCCGAGCACGATCGCCAGCGCGAGCGCCGCGGCACCGGCGTTGATGTGCACCGCGGTGCCGCCGGCGAAGTCCTCGGCCTTGAGGGTGTTGGCGATCCAGCCGCCGACGTTGTCCGGGCCGGTGAACCCGTCGAAGGCGAACACCCAGTGCGCGACCGGGAAGTACACGATGGTCACCCAGAGCACGACGAAGGCGGTCCAGCCCCAGAACTTCGTGCGGTCCGCGACGGCGCCGGAGATCAGGGCCGGGGTGATGACCGCGAACATGAGCTGGAACATCACGAACGCCAACGCGGGCAGGGCGTCGGGCCCCGGCCACGGGGCCGAGTCGCTGCCGACGCCGACCATCGCGCCGACGGTGTTCGCCAGCCCCGCGAACTCGCCGCCGCCGAGGAGGCCGCCGCCCACGTCGTTGCCGAAGGCCCAGCTGTAGCCGTACAGCGCCCACAGGACGCTGACCACGGCCAGACAGATGGTGCTCATCATCAGCATGTTGAGCACGGACTTGCTGCGGGTCATCCCGCCGTAGAAGAACGCCAGTCCCGGCGTCATCAACATCACCAGCGCGGCGCTGACCAGCACCCACGCGGTGTCTCCCGCATTCACGCCCACGCGTCCTCCGTCGTCGCAGTTCCCCGACCCCGGCAGGGATCGTTCGCCCGCGGTGTTTCGTGGAGCAACCATGCGTGGTTTCCGATGAGTGTCGGGTCCGGGCACCCGGCGCGGGGCACGCAGACGCCGCCCATGCGACACACGGCACCGACGGCACGGACCGGACCGGGAGCAGGACCGGACCGATGAGTTCCGGCGCGGGGTGCGGTCTCCTCCTGCGACGGCGGCCCCGGCCCGGGACCGCATCACCGAGGGAGACCGTCATGAGCGCCATCCGCACCGAGTACGCGTCCACCACCGCCCGTCCCCGCCGGCCGCGCGCCGCCACCGTGGGCCTGTGGGTGCTGCAGGTGCTGCTCGCCGGGATCTTCGTCATGGCCGCCGTGCCGAAGATCGGCGCCGACCCGGTCGCGGTCGCCGGCTTCGACCTGCTGGGGCTGGGGACGGCCGGGATGGTCGTCGTCGGGTGGCTGGAGCTGGCGGGCGCGGTGGCGCTGCTCGTCCCGCGGTTGTGCGGGCTCGCCGCAACCTGCCAGGTGGTGCTGATGGTGGGGGCCACCGCGGTCACCGTGGTGCTGATGCCCGCGATGGTCGCCTTCCCGGCGCTGACCCTGGTGGCGGTGTGCGTGGTCGCCTGGGCCCGCCGCCACGACACCGCGGCCCTGGTCCGTAGCGTGCGCCGCTGACCGCCCGCACGGTGACGACCCGGCACTCCCGCCACGGGGGTGCCGGGCCGTCGTCACGTGCCCGGGGGCTCAGCCCGTCTCGTCGAGCCGGCCGTGGGTGTAGTCGTCGTAGGCGGCGAGGTCGAGGAAGCCGTGGCCGCAGTAGTTGAAGAGGATCACCTTCTCCTCCCCGGTCTCCTTCGCGGCGAGCGCCTCGTCGATGGTGGCGGCGATGGCGTGCCCGCACTCCGGCGCCGGGATCTTGCCCTCGGCGCGCGCGAACTGGATGGCGGCCTCGAACACCTTGCCCTGCGGGTAGGCGACGGCCTCCATCCGCTCGTCCTTGACCAGCGACGACACCAGCGGCGAGTCACCGTGGTACCGCAGCCCGCCGGCGTGGATCGACGGCGGCACGAAGTCGTGGCCCAGGGTGTACATCGGCATGAGCGGGGTGAGACCCGCGGTGTCGCCGAAGTCGTAGTCGTAGCGGCCCTGGGTCAGCGTCGGGCAGGACAGCGGCTCGACGGCGAGCAGCCGCACGCCGGAGTCCGGCACGAACGGGAAGGAGATGCCGCCCAGGTTGGACCCGCCGCCGCAGGGCGCGATGACGACGTCGGGCAGCCGCTCCCCCGCCAGCGCCAGCTGTTCCTTGGCCTCCAGACCGATCACGGTCTGGTGGAGCAGCACGTGGTTGAGCACCGAGCCGAGTGCGTAGTGGGTGTCGGAGCGGCCGACGCAGTCGCGGACCGCGTCGGAGATGGCCGAGCCCAGTGAGCCGGGCTGGTCGGGCTCGTCGACCGGGGACGGCACGACCTCCCCGCCCCAGGTCTCGATCGCGATCCGCCGGTAGGGCTTCTGCCCGTAGGACGCTCGCACCATGTAGACCTTCAGGTCCAGGTCGAACTGGGCGGACGCGAACGCCAGCGCGGTCCCCCACTGGCCGGCGCCGGTCTCGGTGGTGAGCCGGGTGGTGCCCTCCCGGGCGTTGTAGAACGCCTGGGCCACCGCCGTGTTCGTCTTGTGGCTGCCCGAGGGCGAGATCGACTCGTCCTTGAAGTAGATGCGCGCCGGGGTGCCCAGCGCCTTCTCCAGCCGGGTCGCGCGGACCAGCGGCGTGGGCCGCCAGAGCCGCAGGATGTCGAGGACCTCACCGGGGACGTCGATCCACGGCTCGGCGCTGACCTCCTGCTCGATCAGGGCGGCCGGGAACAGCGGAGCCAGGTCGTCCGGGACCACCGGCTCTCGGGTCCCGGGGTGCAGGGGCGGCTGCGGCGGCGTCGGCAGGTGCGGCACGACGTTGAACCACGCCGAGGGGATCCGGTCCGGGGGCAGCGTCCAGCGGCTCATGACCACCGAATCTAACCGGAACGTGTGCCCGGTCACGACCCGGGCGGTCCGTGGGTTCGGGGTCAGAGCTCCCGGGACGCCCGCAGCCGGCCGAGGGCCTCCTCGAGGATGGCCTCCCCGTCGGCGTCGCTGCGCCGCTCCTTCACGTACGCCAGGTGCGTCTTGTACGGCTCGGTGCGGGGCGCGGCGGGCGGGTTCTCCGCGTCGCGCCCGCCCGGCAGCCCGCAGCGCGGGCAGTCCCAGGTCTCGGGGACCTCGGCCTCCGCGGCGAACCAGGTGTTGTTGACGTGCCCGTTCGCGCAGTAGAAGGGGATGCGCTCGCGCGGGGCGGTCTCGCCCCGCTCGTTCTCGCCCATCGGTCCCGCACCGACCCGGGTACCGCGGATCGCGTTGCCGCCTGCCATGTCCCGCTCCCTCTCGTCCGTCCGACCGTCAGCCGGTGGCCAGCAGCAGGCCGTTGCCGACCACCGCGATGAGCCAGATGAGGCCGACGAAGACCGTGTAGCGAGCGATGTTGCGGTCCGCCGCCGCCGAGCCGGACAGGCTCGACTGCACGCCGCCACCGAAGAGGCTGGTCAGACCACCACCCTTGCTGCGCTGCAGCAGGACCATCGCGATCAGCAGGAGGCTGGTCACGATCAGGATGATCTGGAGGGTCAGGATCACGTGCGCTTCCCCATCAGTGGTCGCTCGCCGGAGTGGCCGAGAATACTCCAGCGGCCCCGGCCCCCTCACGAGGGGACCGGGGCCGCGGTGGTCGTGCCGGTGCTAGTGGTCGCCGGTCACGGGAGCGGGCCGCCCGCGGCGATCGCCGAGAGCTTCGCGAACTCCTCGGCGTCCAGGCTGGCGCCGCCGACGAGCGCGCCGTCGACGTCGGGCCGGGCCACGATCTCGCCCACGTTCGACGACTTCACCGAGCCGCCGTAGAGGATGCGGACGCCGCCGGCCACCTCGTCGGAGTACAGCTCGGCCAGCGTCGCGCGCAGCGCGGCGCAGACCTCCTGCGCGTCGGCCGGACCCGCCACCTTGCCGGTGCCGATCGCCCAGACCGGCTCGTAGGCGAGCACGATCCCGGCGGCCTGCTCCGCGGTGACGCCCTTCAGCGCCGCGCGCAGCTGCTCGGTGCAGTGCTGCACGTGGGTGCCGGCCTCGCGGACGTCCAGGCCCTCACCGACGCACAGGATCGGGGTGAGCCCGTGCTTGAGCGCGGCGTGCACCTTGGCGTTGACGACGGCGTCGTCCTCGCCGTGGATCTCGCGGCGCTCGGAGTGCCCGACGACGACGTAGGTGCAGCCCAGCTTGGCCAGCATGACCCCCGACACGTCTCCGGTGTAGGCACCGGAGTCGTGCGGGGACACGTCCTGGGCCCCGTGCACGAGGCGCAGCTTGTCCCCGTCGATCAGCGTCTGCACGCTGCGGATGTCGGTGAACGGCGGCAGGACGGCGACCTCGACCTTGTCGAGGTAGCGGTCGGGCAGGGCGAAGGCGAGCTTCTGCACCACCGCGATGGCCTCGAGGTGGTGGAGGTTCATCTTCCAGTTGCCGGCGATCAGCGGCTTGCGGGTGGCCATCAGGCGTTCTCCTCCAGCACGGCGACGCCCGGCAGGGTCGCGCCCTCCAGGAACTCCAGGGACGCGCCGCCCCCGGTGGAGATGTGGGAGAAGGCGTCCTCGGCGATGCCGAGCGCCCGGACCGCGGCGGCGGAGTCCCCGCCACCGACGACGGAGAAGGCGTCGCCGTCCGCGATCGCCTGCGCCACACCGCGGGTGCCCTCGGCGAACGGCGCCAGCTCGAACACGCCCATCGGGCCGTTCCAGAAGATGGTCTTCGCGGCGGCGATGCGGGCCGCGAACTCCCGCACCGAGTCGGGCCCGATGTCCAGGCCCATCCAGCCGTCGGCGATCTCCTCGACCGACACCGTCTTCGTGTTCGCGTCCGCGGAGAAGGCATCGGCGACGACGACGTCGGTCGGCAGGACGATCTTGCCGGACTCCAGCAGCGTCCGGCAGACCTCGACCTGGTCGGCCTCCAGCAGCGAGGACCCGACGCCGTGGCCCCGGGCGGCCAGGAACGTGAAGCACATCCCGCCGCCCACGAGCAGGGTGTCGACCTTGGGCAGCAGCGCCTCGATCACAGCGAGCTTGTCCGAGACCTTCGAGCCGCCGAGCACGACCGCGTACGGCCGCTCCGGGTTCCCGGTCAGGGTGCGGAGCACCTCGACCTCGGACAGGACGAGCCCGCCGGCGTAGGGGTCGAGCCGCTGGGCGACGTCGTAGACCGACGCCTGCTTGCGGTGCACCACGCCGAACCCGTCGGACACGAACGCCGCGTCCTCGCCGACCAGGGCGACGAGCTCGTCGGCGAACGCGCCGCGCTCGGCGTCGTCCTTGCTGGTCTCGCGGGCGTCGAACCGGATGTTCTCCAGCAGCACGACGTCACCGGCGGCCATCGAGGGCAGCGGCCTGCCGAGCTCCACCAGGCGCACCGGGGCGCCGAGCAGCTCGCCGAGCCGCTGCGCGACCGGGGCCAGCGAGAGCTTCTCGTCCGGCCCGTTCTTCGGACGGCCGAGGTGCGCGGTGACGACGACCCGGGCGCCGCCCTCGTAGAGGGCGTTGATCGTCGGCACGGACGCGCGGATGCGGCCGTCGTCGGTGATGTTCCGGTCGTCGTCGAGGGGAACGTTCAGATCGCTGCGGACCAGGACGGTCCGGCCCTGCACGCCCTCGGCGACGAGGTCGTCGAGGGTCCTCACAGCTTCGACGCCACCAGACCGGTGATGTCGACGAGCCGGTTGGAGTAGCCCCACTCGTTGTCGTACCAGCCGACGACCTTGACCTGGTTGCCGATGACCTTGGTCAGACCGGCGTCGAAGATCGTCGAGTGCGGGTCGGTCACGATGTCGGAGGAGACGATCGGGTCCTCGGTGTACTTGAGGATGCCCTTGAGCGGGCCCTCGGCGGCCGCCTTGAACGCCGCGTTGATCTCCTCGACCGACGCCTCCTTGCGGACGTCGACGGTCAGGTCGGTGGCCGAGCCGGTGGGGATCGGCACCCGCAGCGCGTAGCCGTCGAGCTTGCCCTTGAGGTGCGGCATGACCAGCGAGATCGCCTTCGCCGCACCGGTGGAGGTGGGGACGACGTTGAGGGCGGCGGCGCGGGCGCGGCGCAGGTCCTTGTGCGGGCCGTCCTGCAGGTTCTGGTCCTGGGTGTAGGCGTGGATCGTGGTCATCAGACCCTTCTCGATCCCGAGCAGGTCGTCGAGGACCTTCGTCAGCGGGGCGAGGCAGTTCGTGGTGCAGGACGCGTTGGAGATGATCGTCTGCGAGCCGTCGTAGTCGCCGTCGTTGACGCCCTTGACGATGGTGATGTCCTCGTCGGTCGCCGGGGCGGAGATGACGACCTTCTTGGCGCCGCCGTCGAGGTGCTTGGCCGCGGCCTCGCGCTTGGTGAAGATGCCGGTCGACTCGACGACGACGTCGACGCCCAGGTCCTTCCAGGGCAGCTCGGCGGGGTCGCGGACGGCCAGGCCCTTGAAGCCCTTGCCGTCGACGACGATCTCGTCGCCGGAGGTGCTGACCTCGTAGGGCAGGCGCCCGAGGATCGAGTCGTACTTCAGCAGGTGCGCGAGGGTCGCGTTGTCGGTGATGTCGTTCACCGCGACGATCTCGATGTCCGTGGTGCCGGCGGCGCGCTGGGCGTCCACCGCCCGCCAGAAGTTCCGGCCGATGCGGCCGAAGCCGTTGACTCCTACGCGGACCGTCACAGATGCCTCCAGGGCTCGTCGTGCCTGTCGTCTTCTCCCCCGGCCCGCCGGGTCCCGGCGGTGGGGTGTGGCAGGTCGATCGCGGGTCGGCACCCGTGCGGGCGCCGGCGCGTGCCGTGCTCGGCAGCCACCCTATCGGCGCATCGGCCGTCGCGACGCCCGTAGGGCCCGTGACCTGCGCCGCGCTCCGCGGTCAGGCACGGTCGGAGCGCTCCGGACGGTCCCCGGTGTGGGGACGGACCGGTACCGGCCGGTATCCGGACACCCGGCGGCCCCGTGCCCGGGCGGGTCACGGGGCCGTCGGGTGGGTGCTCAGGCCAGGCGGAGCAGGCGGCGCCAGCCCGGACGGGTGTCGGGGACGTCGGCGGCGGCGCGCTCGTCGTCGGAGAAGCCCTCGACCGGCTCGTGCGGTCGCCCGGCACGGGCCCGGGTCACGAACGCCGACGCCGCGGACAGTGCGGCGGTCACGCCGGCGGCCCCGGGGCCTGCGGTGATGGTCGCGGTGGCCGGCACACCGAACCGCTCGGCACCGTCGCCCGCGGGGCGCTCGGCGACGGCGACGGCGGCGTCCCCGCCCTCGCCCCGGTTCTCCTCGGACGCGGCCGCCCGGGCACCGGCGGTGGCCGGGATCGTGCCGGTGGTCACGTCGACCAGCACGAACTCCCAGGCGTAGGTGTTCTGCTGGTGGACGATGCGCTCGCGGACCGCGGAGGTGTCACCGACGGCGCCCTCCCCGACGAGCAGGACGACGACCCGCTCGGGGCGGTCGGCCTCGTCGCGGGCGGCGAGCTCGTCGCCGACGGCGCCGAGCAGCCGGGCCGCGCCGCCGCGCAGGTCCGGGCCGCCCAGCGGGCGGAGCTTCGCGGGCAGTGCGGTCCGGGCCTCGCCGGCACCGACCGGGACGGCGGGCGGGTGCGTGCCGTCGGGCAGCGAGCGGGTGAGGTCGTCCCCGGTGGCGACGACGACCTGCAGGTCACCGTCGTGGGCGTCCTGCTCGGCGAGCAGGTCGGCGAGACCGGAGCGCAGTGCGGGCAGGAGCGGCCGCAGCGTGCTGGATCGATCGAGATGGACGGCGAGGAGGGTGGAGCCCGGGATCGTCACGAGGGCATCATGCCCGACGCTGCGCAACCTCTCGTGACGGGGTGTGACCGGGGTCAGCGCCCGCCGCCGTCCTCCTCGAGCATCTCGGCGGTGACGGCGGACTCGGTGTCGGGGATGCCGAGCTCGGCGGCCTTCTTGTCCGCGGTCTGCAGCAGCCGCCGGATCCGGCCGGCCACCGCGTCCTTGGTCATCGGCGGGTCGGCCAGCTGACCCAGCTCCTCCAGCGACGCCTGGGTGTGCTCGGCCCGCAGCCGGCCGGCGGCCTGCAGGTGCTCGGGCACCTCGTCGCCGAGGATCTCCAGGGCGCGGCTGACCCGGGCCGCCGCGGCGACCGCGGCCCGTGCCGAACGGCGCAGGTTGGCGTCGTCGAAGTTCGCCAGCCGGTTCGCCGTCGCCCGGACCTCGCGGCGCATCCGCCGCTCCTCCCAGGACAGCACGCTCTGGTGGGCGCCCATCCTGGTCAGCAGCGCGCCGATCGCGTCGCCGTCGCGGACGACGACCCGGTCGGCGCCGCGGACCTCGCGGGCCTTCGCCGTGACACCCAGCCTGCGTGCCGCGCCGACCAGCGCCAGCGCGGCCTCCGGGCCGGGGCAGGTGACCTCCAGGGCGGAGCTGCGGCCCGGCTCGGTCAGCGAGCCGTGCGCGAGGAACGCGCCGCGCCAGGCCGCCTCGGCGTCGGACAGGTCACCGGAGACCACGGGCGGCGGCAGCCCGCGCACCGGGCGGCCCCGGTTGTCGAGCAGCCCGGTCTGGCGGGCGAGCCCCTCGCCGTCGCGGATCACCCGGATCACGTAGCGGGCGCTGCGGCGCAGCCCGCCCGCGGTGATCACGTGCGCGTCGGCGGTGTGGCCGTAGAGCTCGTGGATCTCGCGGCGCAGCCGGCGGGCGACCGAGCCGGTGTCGACCTCGGCCTCGATCACCACCCGGCCGCCCACGATGTGCAGGCCGCCCGCGAAGCGGAGCAACGAGGCGACCTCCGCACGCCGCGACGACTGCTTGGTGACGGTGAGCCGGCTCAGCTCGTCCTTCACCGTGGCGGTCATGGCCATCGGGAGCTCCTTCCACGCTGCGGGCTGTCGTGCTGCGGGCTGTCGTGGGTGCCGTTCTCCGCCGGGATCCGGCCGGGGGCCAGAGCACCGAACACGTCGACGAGTGCCCCGGCCAGTGCGTCCGGGTCGTGACGTGGGGTCGACGCCCGGGCGTCGGCGACGGCGGCCGACCACACCCGCCCGCCGGGGACCAGCAGGTCGGCGGCGGCCGCGTCCAGCCGGTCCGGCAGGCTCACCGACCCGGCGTCGGCCAGGACGGCGTGCACCCGCAGCCCGGGAGCGTGCCCGGACAGTACTTCAAGGTGCTGTTCGGGGGAGAAGCCGGCGGTCTCCCCCGGCTCGGGGGCCAGGTTGAGCAGCACGACCCGGGCCGCCGCGGTCTCCAGCAGTGCCGCACGCAGCCCCGGCACCAGCAGGTGCGGGAGCACGCTGGTGAACCACGAGCCGGGTCCGAGCAGCACGACGTCGGCGTCGCGCACCGCACGCACGGCCTCGTCGCAGGCCGGCGGGCTCTCGGGCCGCAGCCAGACCCGGCGCACCCGGCCGGGGGTGGCGGCGACGGCGACCTGCCCCCGGATCAGGTGGGCACCGTCCACGCCGTCCAGCGCGACCTCCGCCTCGATGTCCAGCGGCACCCGGGCCATCGGCAGCACCCGCCCGGCACAGCCCATCAGCTCGCCGACGGTCGCCAGCGCCCGCACCGGGTCGCCGTCGCGCTCCAGCAGCCCGGCGAGGAGCAGGTTGCCCACCGCGTGCCCGGCCAGGGCGCCGGTCCCGCCGAAGCGGTGCTGGACCAGCCCGGACCAGAAGCGACCCCGCTCGTCGTCACCGGCGAGGGCGGCCAGCGCCATCCGCAGGTCGCCGGGCGGGAGCAGACCGAGCTCGCGGCGCAGCCGCCCGGAGGAACCGCCGTCGTCGGCGACGGTGACCACGGCGGTGATGTCGGTGACCGGCGGGCACCGGCGCAGCGCGGTCAGCGTGGCGTGCAGGCCGTGCCCGCCGCCGAGCGCGACCACCCGCAGTCCCCCGCCGTGCTCGGGCGGGCGTGGGCTCACTCCCGCCCCATGTCGCGGTGCTCGACGTTGACCTGGATGCCCTCGCGGTCGGCGAGCCGGCGCCCGATCTCCTCCGAGATCGCGACCGAGCGGTGCTTGCCGCCGGTGCAGCCGACGGCCACGGTCAGGTAGCGCTTGCCCTCGCGCCGGTAGCCGGCCCCGACCAGATCGAGCAGCTCCAGGTAGCGGTCGACGAACTCCTCCGCGCCCTCCTGGGACAGCACGTAGTCGCTGACCTCCTGGTCGCGGCCGGTGAACGGGCGCAGCTCGGGGATCCAGTGCGGGTTGGGCAGGAACCGCACGTCGACGACGAGGTCGGAGTCCAGCGGCAGGCCGTACTTGTAGCCGAACGACAGCACCGTCACCCGGGTCGCGGCGGGCGCGCTCTCCTGGGCGAACGAGCCCTCGATCCGGGTGCGCAGGTCGTGCACCGACAGGTTCGAGGTGTCGACGACGAGGTCGGCGTCCTCGCGGAGCGGGCGCAGCACCTCGCGCTCGGCGTTGAGCCCGTCGGTGATGCGCCCGGCGCCCTGCAGGGGATGCGAGCGGCGGTTCTGCTCGAAGCGGCGCACCAGCACTGCGTCGGAGGCCTCCAGGAACAGCAGCTTCGGCCGGTAGCCGCGGCCGTCGAGGTCCTTGATCACGGCGCCGAGGTCGTCGGTGAACGCACGCGAGCGCACGTCCATCACCACCGCGATCCGGGCCACCTCGCCCCGGGCCCGCGACCCGAGCTCGACCATCGTGGCGATCAGCTCCGGCGGCAGGTTGTCCACCACGAACCAGCCCAGGTCCTCCAGGACCTTCGCCGCGGTGCTGCGCCCGGCCCCCGACAGGCCGCTGACCACCGCGACCTCGATCCCCGGGCCCGCGGGCGCCTCGCCGTTGTCCTCGGTCATGCCTTCTCCCCCTCGGTTCCGGCGTGCAGGGCCGCGACCACGGACTCGGCGGTCCGGCGACCGAAGCCGGGCACGCCGGCGATCTCGTCGACGTCGGCGGCGCGCAGCTTGCGCACCGACCCGAAGTGCTTGAGCAGCGCCTGTCTGCGGGCCGGGCCGAGCCCGGGGACCCCGTCGAGCGCGGACGCCGTCATGCCCTGCGAACGACGCTGGCGGTGATAGGTGATGGCGAACCGGTGCGCCTCGTCCCGGATGCGCTGCAGCAGGTAGAGCCCCTCGCTGGTCCGGGACAGGATCACCGGGTCGGTGTCGTCGGGCAGCCATACCTCTTCGAGGCGCTTGGCCAGCCCGCACACCGCGACGTCGGTGATGCCCAGCGCGGCGAGCTCCGCCGCGGCGGCGTCGACCTGCGGCTTCGCCCCGTCGACGACGAGCAGGTTCGGCGGGTAGGCGAACTTCTTGGGCCGCCCGGTCTCGGGGTCGATCCCGGTGCGGACGGTGTCGCCCGGCGCGACCTCGCCGGAGCCCTCGGTGGGGGCGGGCTCGTCGGCCGTCTCGGCCAGGTAGCGGCGGAACCGGCGCCGCACCACCTCGGCGATCGAGGCGACGTCGCCCTCCGCCGCGGCGTCGCGGATCTCGAAGCGGCGGTACTCGGACTTGCGGGGCAGCCCGTCCTCGAAGACCACCAGCGAGGCGACGACGTTCGTGCCCTGCACGTGGCTGATGTCGATGCACTCGATGCGCAGCGGGGCCTGGTCGAGCTCCAGGTTCTCCTGGATCTCCTGCAGGGCGGCCGAGCGGGCGGTGAGGTCCCCCGCACGGCGCAGCTTGTGCTGGGCGAACGCCTCCTTCGCGTTGCGTGCGACGGTCGCGGCGAGGTCCCGCTTGTCGCCGCGCTGCGGCACCCGGATCTGCACCCTGGACCCGCGCAGCCCGGTCAGCCAGCGCTCCAGCGCGGGCGTCTCGGCGGGCAGCACCGGGACCAGGATCTCCTTGGGCACCGGCTGGGCCGCGTCGTCGGCGGCGCCGGCGAGTGCGTGCTGCTCGCCGTAGAACTGGGAGACGAACCGCTCCACGAGCTGCTCGGTGTCGGTGGGCTCGACCTTGTCGACGACCCAGCCGCGCTGGCCGCGGACCCGACCGCCGCGGACGTGGAAGACCTGGACCGCGGCCTCCAGCTCGTCCTCGGCGAAGGCGACGACGTCGGCGTCGGTGCCGTCACCCAGCACGACGGCCTGCTTCTCCAGGGCGCGACGCAGGGCGCCGAGGTCGTCGCGCAGCCGGGCGGCGCGCTCGAACTCGAGGTTCTCCGAGGCCTCGGCCATGTCGCGTTCGAGCCGGCGCACCATCCGGTCGGTGCGCCCGGACAGGAACTCGGAGAAGTTCTCGACGATCTCCCGGTGCTCGTCCGCGGTGACCTTGCCCACGCACGGGGCGGAGCACTTGTCGATGTAGCCGAGCAGGCAGGGCCGCCCGATCTGGCCGTGCCGCTTGAACACCCCCGTCGAGCAGGTGCGCGCGGGGAAGACCCGCAGCAGCAGGTCGAGGGTCTCGCGGATGGCCCAGGCGTGGGCGTACGGGCCGAAGTAGCGCACGCCCTTGCGACGCGGGCCGCGGTAGACGTGCAGCCGCGGGTACTCCTCGTGCATCGTCACGGCGAGCACGGGATAGCTCTTGTCGTCGCGGTAGCGGACGTTGAACCGCGGGTCGTACTCCTTGATCCAGTTGTACTCGAGCTGGAGGGCCTCGACCTCGGTCCCGACGACCGTCCACTCCACCTTCGACGCGGTGGTGACCATCTGCCGGGTGCGTGGGTGCAGGCCGGACAGGTCGGCGAAGTAGGAGTTCAGCCGCTGCCGCAGGCTCTTGGCCTTGCCGACGTAGATCACCCGGCCGCGCGGGTCGGAGAAGCGGTACACCCCGGGCGACTCCGGGATCGTCCCGGTCGCCGGACGGTAGGTGCTGGGGTCGGCCATGGTGACTCCCAGGGTAGTTGCGGGCACCGACAGTCCCGGTCCGGCCCCGGTCTCGGCGGGGGCCCCGGACGAGGTGTAGGGACGCGTGTCGACCGGGGACCTCGCGCGGCGCCGCCGGAACTGTCGGTAGGGTCCGGTACACCTCGCCCTCGAACACGAGTTCGACCCTACCGAGCCCGAGGAGACCGCCGTGGCCACCGCGCAGGAGACCGGCCCCCGCACCGACACCGGCACCGACACCGGCACCGAGATCGGCACCGCGCCGGGAGAGCAGGTGCCCGGGGCCCGGCTGGACCGGATCCGGAAGCTGCTGGCGAAGGCGGAGCGGGCCGGCACGCCGGACGAGGCCGAGATCTACACCGACAAGGCGTTCGCGCTCATGGCGCGGCACGGGATCGACGAGGCGCTGCTGGCCGCGGCACCCGGTGCCGGGGCGCGGGCCGATCCGATCGGCCGGAGCCGGATCACCGTCGACAACCCCTACAGCGGGGCGAAGGCCCGGCTGCTGGGGTGGACGGCGTCGGCGCTGCGGTGCCGCTGGGTGATGCACGACCAGCGGGGCGGCTCGGTCGCCGCGGTCACCGTGTTCGGGTTCGCCTCGGACCGGGAGCGGGTGGAGCTGCTCTACACGTCGCTGCTGCTGCAGGCCACGGCCGCGCTGGCCGCGGTCCGCCCGCCGGACCCCGGCGAGTCGGTGGCGGCCTACCGGCGGTCCTGGATCTACGGCTTCGCGGGCCGGGTGTACGAGCGGCTGTGCGCGGCCGAGCGCTCGGCACTGGGCGAGACCGAGGCGGAGACCGGGCGGGCGGCGGCGTCGACCGAGCTGGTGCTGGCCGACCGGGGCGCCGAGGTGGACCGCGCCTACGACGCCGAGTTCGGCAGGCTGCGTCGCGCCCGCCGCCCGCAGGTGTCGGGCAGCGGGTTCCGGCACGGGGCCGCCGCGGCCGACCGGGCCGACCTGGGCGGCCCGGTCCTGGACCGCCGGGCCGGGGCGCCGGCCATCGGCGCCTGAGCCGTCACTCGCCCAGGACGGCGGCGCGGTGCAGGGTGCGCAGCGTGCGGACGTGGCGCACGGCCAGACCACGGTCGACGGCCTGCACGGCGAGCACCGACTGGTACTCGTCGTCGGGCAGCTCCAGGCGGGCCGAGGCGGCGCCGTCGGGGAACGAGACGCCGTGCACGTCGGCCCAGTCGTACCACCGGGCGGTGATGACGTTGCGGACCTCGATGCCGTGGGAGTCGGCGCGCACCCGGGGGCGGGCCATGAGCAGCAGCCCGCCGGCGACGAACGCCCCGATGACCGTCATCGCGACCTGGTCGGCCGGCTGGAAGATCACCCCGGTGTCCTCGGCGGGCATGTAGTAGGCCGCGATGACGAAGAACACCATCACACCGAGGGCGCTGAGCCAGGCCGTCCAGCGGATGACCCGCGGGCGCAGGGTCACCGCGTCCGGGCCGGGTCCGGTCCGGGGCCGGGCGTCGGGCGCTGCGGTGCCGGCGGTGGTGGCGTCGGGGGTGGTGGAGTCGGTCGGCTGCTCGGTCACTGGGGTCTCCCTGTGCTGACCCGGGTCGGGGTCACGGGCTGGTCGGCGCGCAGGTCGCGCAGCGCCAGCGCCGATTCGAGTGCGGCGGTGCAGGCCTCGGCGCCCTTGTCCTCGGCCGCGCCCGGCGCGCCGGAGCGGTCGACCGCCTGGTCCACCGTGTCGGTGGTGAGCACGCCGTTGCCGACCGGGGTCGACTCGTCGAGGGCGACGCGGGTGAGGCCCGCGGTGACGGCGTCGCAGACGTACTCGAAGTGCGGGGTGCCGCCGCGGACGACGACACCGAGCGCGACGACGGCGTCGTGGCCGCGGGCGAGTTCCTGGGCGATCACCGGGAGCTCGATGGTGCCGGGCACCCGGACCACGGTCGGTTCGACGCCGGCCTCGCGGGCCGTGGCGACGGCCCGGTCCAGCAGCCGGTCCACGATCTCGGCGTGCCAGCGGGCCGCCACCACCCCGACCCGCAGTCCGCTCGCGTCCAGCTGCGTGGCCCCGGAGGGCCGGCCCTCACCGCTCATGGGCCGATTCTCGCCTCCGGGTCCGTGGGCCGCAGCAGGGGGTCCGCCGACCGCGCCCACCCGCGTTGCGCGGCGCCGGTCAGAGCGCCGGGTCGGCGACCTCACCGAGGTCGGGCAGGTCGTGGCCCATCCGGTCCCGCTTGGTCCGCAGGTACCGCAGGTTCTGCGGGGTGGCGCGCACCGGCATCGGCTCGCGGCCGACGACGCGCAGGCCGTAGCCCTCCAGCCCGGCGCGCTTGTCCGGGTTGTTGGTGAGCAGCCGCATCGACTTCACGCCGAGGTCGGCGAGGATCTGGGCGCCGATGCCGTAGTCGCGGGCGTCGGCGGGCAGCCCCATCGCGAGGTTGGCGTCGACGGTGTCGGCGCCGGCCTCCTGGAGCTGGTAGGCCTGCAGCTTGTGCAGCAGGCCGATCCCCCGGCCCTCGTGCCCGCGCATGTAGAGCACGACACCGCGGCCCTCCTTGGCGACGGACTCCAGGGCCGCGTCGAGCTGGGGGCCGCAGTCGCAGCGCAGCGAGCCGAGGACGTCACCGGTGAGGCACTCGGAGTGCACCCGGACGAGCACGTCCTCGCCGTCGTCGGCGGGGGTGGCGACGTCGCCCATCACCATGGCGATGTGCTCGGTGCCGTCGAGGGTGCAGTCGTAGCCGTAGGCGAGGAAGTCACCGTGGCCGGTGGGGATCCGCGCGGTCGCGACCCGTTCGACGTGCTTCTCGTAGCGGCGCCGGTAGGCGATGAGGTCGGCGATGGTGATCAGGGTGAGGTCGTGGTCGGCGGCGAAGACGCCGAGTTCCTCGCCACGGGCCATCTCGCCGGTGTTCTTCTCCGAGACGATCTCGCAGAGCGCCCCCGCGGCGGGCAGGCCCGCCATCCGGGCCAGGTCGACCGCGGCCTCGGTGTGCCCGGGGCGGCGCAGCACGCCGCCCTCGCGGGCCTGCAGCGGCACCACGTGCCCGGGCCGGACCAGGTCGTGCCGGTCGGACTCCGGGTCGGCCAGCGTGCGGATCGTGTGCGCGCGGTCCTGGGCGGAGATGCCGGTGGTGATGCCCTCCTTCGCGTCCACGGTGACCGTGTACGCGGTGCGGAAGGAGTCCCGGTTGGTGTGGTGCATCGGCGGCAGGTCCAGCCGGTCGCAGGCCTCACCGGTGATGGCCACGCAGACGTAGCCGGAGGTGTAGCGGACGGTGAACGCCAGCAGCTCCGCGGTCGCCTTCGACGCCGCGAAGATGAGGTCGCCCTCGTTCTCGCGGTCCTCGTCGTCCATCACGACGACCGGCTTGCCCTCGGCGATGTCGGCGATGGCCTTCTCGATCAGGGCGAAGCGCTCGGCCCGTTCCGAGGGCGACATCGCGGTGTGCGGGGCGTCCGGCAGCTTGCCAGCCCCCTGGTCTGCCGGGTTGACCGGCGACTCCGACGGCTCGCTCACCGGGCGGCCCCTTCCTGTCCGGACCCGGGCCCCTGCAGGTACCCCGCGGTCATGCGTTCCACGTACTTGGCGATCACGTCGACCTCCAGGTTGACCGGGTCGCCCGGGGCGCGCGACCCCAGGGTGGTCTCGGCCAGGGTCGTCGGGATCAGCGCCACCCCGAACCCGTCCGGGTACACCGAGGCGACGGTCAGCGAGACCCCGTCGACGGCGACGGAGCCCTTCTCGACGACGTAGCGGGCGAGCTCGGCGGGCAGTGAGAAGCGGACCTCGTCGCTGCGCTCGCCGGGGGTGCGGGAGACCACGGTGCCGACGCCGTCGACGTGGCCCTGCACGATGTGGCCGTCGAGCCGGCCGCCGGCGGGCACCGCGCGCTCCAGGTTGACCCCGGAACCGGGGCCGACGGCGCCGAGCGAGGTGCGCTTGAGCGTCTCGGGCACCAGCTCGAGGGTCAGCGTGGCCGCGCCCGGCCCGGTGACGACGGCGGTGAGGCAACAGCCGTTCACCGCGACCGACTCCCCGTGCCCGACCTCGGCGGCCAGGGCCGCGCGCACGGTCAGCACGACGACGTCGTCGTCGGTGCGGACGTCGACGACCTCGCCGACCTCCTCCACGATCCCGGTGAACATCGCCCGTCCCTCCTACTGCGGCACGTCCGGCCCGGTCGGGCCGGGTGCCGGTCGTGCGTCGATGACCACGTCGTCGCCGGCGCGGTGGATCTCGTCCACGTGCAACCGCACGATGTCGGCGATCGTTACCACGCCCGCGTCGCCGAGGGCGTGCGGTCCCGCGCCGAGCAGGGCCGGGGCCAGGTGCAGGAGCACCCGGTCGACGAGTCCTGCGGCGACGAAGGCACCGGCGAGGGTCGGTCCGCCCTCGAGGAGCACGTCCACCACGGTCCGGTGGTCGAGCTCGATGAGCACCTCCCCCGGATCGCGGGTGCGGAGGTGGAGCACGTCGGCGGTACCGTCCTCGTCGGTCCGGGCCAGCCGGGCGCCGGGCGGGACGTCGCGGTGTCCCACCACCACCCGCAGGGGCTGGTGGTCGAACAGGGTGCCGTCGGGCCGGCGGGCGGTCAGCGCCGGGTCGTCGGTCAGGACGGTACCCGTCCCCGCGACGATCGCGTCCATCCTGCGTCTCAGGTCATGGACCGTGGCCCGGGCGGCCGGCCCGGTGATCCAGCGGCTGGTGCCGTCGGCGGCGGCGACCCGGCCGTCGAGGGTGGTGGCGACCTTCCAGGTCACGTGGGGGCGACCGGTGCGCTGGCGGTGCAGCCAGCCGCGCAGCGGACCCCGGGCCACCTCGTCGGCGAGGGTGCCGAGTGTCACAGCGACGCCGGCGGCACGGAGCCGGTCGAGTCCGCCCGCGGCGACCGGGTTGGGGTCGGCGACGGCGGCGTGCACACGGGCGACGCCGGCCTCGAGGAGGCCGTCCACGCACGGCGGGGTGCGACCGGTGTGGTTGCACGGCTCCAGGGTCACCACGGCGGTCCCGCCCGCGGCGCGGTCCCCCGCCTCCGCGAGCGCGACCCGTTCGGCGTGCGGTCCGCCGGGCGGTGCGGTGGCGCCGGTGCCGACGACGACGCCGTCGCGGTCGAGGACCACGCAGCCGACCGCCGGGTTGGGGCTGGTGCTGCCGTGGACCTCGACGGACGCGGCGAGGGCGCGGCGCATGGCCGCGGCCGTGCGCTCGTCGGTGCCGGTCGGGCGGTCCACTGCGGTGTGCTCGGTCGCTCGGTCGTCCGCGGCGGGCTCAGTCGGCCCAGCGGTGCGGGGTCGCCCGGCGGACGCTGTCGCGCAGCGCGGCGACGGCGCGGCCCGGGTCCTCGGCGCCGTAGACGGCGGACCCGGCGACGAAGCAGTCGACACCGGCCTCGGCGGCCGCGTCGATGGTGTCGGCGTTGATGCCGCCGTCGATCTCGACGAGCACCGTGAGGTGGCCGGTGTCGACCAGGTTGCGGACGGTGCGGACCTTGTCGAGCACCTCGGGCATGAAGCTCTGTCCGCCGAAGCCGGGCTCGACGCTCATCACGAGCAGCGTGTCGTAGTGGCGGAGCACCTCGACCCACGGGTCGAGCGGGGTGCCGGGCTTGAGCGACAGACCGGCGAGGGACCCGGCGGCACGCAGGTTCTTCGCGAGCATGACCGGGTCGTGGGCGGCCTCGGCGTGCACGGTGACGTTGCGGGCCCCCGCCTCGGCGTAGCCCGGGGCCCAGCGGTCCGGGTCCTCGATCATCAGGTGGCAGTCGAGCGGGATGTCGGTGGCGGCGCGCAGGCTCTGCACGACCGGCAGACCGAGTGTCAGGTTCGGCACGAAGTGCGCGTCCATGACGTCGACGTGCAGCCAGTCCGCGCCGTCGCCGGTCCCGTCGCCGCGCACGGCGGCGGCCTCCTCGCCGAGTCGGGCGAAGTCGGCCGAGAGGATGCTGGGCGCGATCATCGGGTGCACGCGGAGCAGGCTACTGGCCGTGTCCCGGCGGCCTCGCACCCGTGGGCGAGGCCGCCGTCACACCGCGCTCAGTCGGCGAGCGGGCGCCGCAGCAGCGCCAGGAACATCGCGTCGGTGCCGTGCACGTGCGGCCAGAGCTGCACGGTCGGGCCGTCGCCGAGGCCGGGCATCCCACCGGGCAGGCAGGCGCGCGCGTCGAGCTGTTCGACGACACCGGCCGGGCCGGGCCGTCCCTCGCGGCCGACGATCCGGCCGACGATCCGGCCGACGACGCCCAGGGTCTCCGACACGTGCGGCGAGCAGGTGACGTAGGCGACGACGCCACCGGGGCGGACGTGGCGCAACGCGGCGGTGAGCAGCTCGCGCTGCAGCCGGGTCAGCGTCGCGATGTCCTCGGGGCGGCGCCGCCAGCGGGCCTCGGGGCGGCGGCGCAGCGCGCCCAGCCCGGTGCAGGGCGCGTCGACGAGCACCCGGTCGTAGCCGCCGTCGGGCAGCGGGGCCTCCCGGCCGTCGGCGACGTGCACGGTGACCGGCAGCTCCGCCACGGACCGGCGGACGAGGTCGGCGCGGTGCTCGCTGGACTCGACCGCGTCCAGCGTCCCGCCCCGGGCGGCGACGAGCCCGCCCAGCAGCGACGCCTTGCCGCCCGGTCCGGCGCACAGGTCGAGCCAGCGCCCGGTGTCCTCGCCGAGCAGCTCGGCGCGGGCGAGCGCCGCCGCGACGAGCTGGCTGCCCTCGTCCTGGACGATCGCGAGCCCCTCGGCGACGGCGTCGAGCTCGCCGACGTCCCCGCTGCCCGGCTCCAGGTGCACCCCGTAGGGCGAGTACGGCGCCTGCTCACCGCCGGTGGCCAGGGCCAGCTCCTCGGCGGTGATCTCGCCGGGGCGGGCGAGCAGGTGCACCCGGGGCCGGGTGTCGTCGGCGGCGAGGGCGGCGGTCAGCTCCTCGCCGGTGCTGCCGAGCGCGTCGGCGAAGGCCTGTGCGATCCAGCGCGGGTGGGCGTGGCGCAGCGCGGCGTCGCCGACCGGGTCCTCGGCGGGGTCGGGCGCGAGGCGGTCGAGCCACTCGGCCTCGGTGTGCTCGCCGATGCGGCGCAGCACCGCGTTGACGAACCCGGCCGACTGCGACCCGTGGTCGGAGCGGACCAGCTCGACGCAGGTGGTGACGGCCGCGTGGTCGGGCACCCGGGTGCGCAGCAGCTGGTAGGCGCCCAGGCGCAGCGCGTCGAGCAGCGCGTGCTCGATCTTGGCCAGCGGGCGGTCGGTGCAGGTGTCGATGATCGTGTCGAGCAGGCCCTGGGCGCGCAGGGTGCCGTAGCCGAGCTCGGTGGCGAGCGCGGCGTCGCGGTCGCGCAGCCGGTGGCGACGCAGGATGCCGGGCAGGGCGAGGTTGGCGTAGGCGTCGCGCTCGCGGACGGCGGTCAACAGCTCGTAGGCCGCCTGCCGGGCCGGGTCGACGGCCGGGGGCCTGGCGGGGCCGCCGCGGCCGCGGGACGGGCCGGAGTTGCGGGGGCCGGACGTGCGTTCGCGGCGGGGGCCGCGGTCGCCACCCCGGTCGTCGCGGCGCGGGGCGCCCCGGTCGTCCCGGGGGCTGCGGCGGTCGTCGCCGCGGTGCCGGTCGGGGCGGGGGCGTTCGCTCTGCGGCCGGTCGCCCTGCGGCCGGTCGCCACGCGGCCGGTCGCCACGCGGCCGGTCGCCACGCGGCCGGTCGCCACGGTCGTACCGCGGGCGGTCGCCGCCGGGGCGGCCACCCCGGGGGCGGTCGTCACGCGGGTGGCTGTCACGCGGGCGGTCGTCACGGCGGTCGGAACGGTCGCCGCGGGGGCGGTCCGCATCCCGCGGGCGGTCGTCGCGACCCCGGAACGGCCGGTCGACGCGGGGTCGGTCGTCGCGCTGGCGGTCACCGCGCTGGCGGTCACCGCCGTCGCGCGGGCGCGCCGCCGCCTCCCGGCCGGAGCGGGACCGATCGGGCCGGTCGGAGTCGCGCCCACCACGATGCTCCCCGGATCCACCGGAACCGGGCCCGCCGCGCCGGTCGCCGGACCCCGATCCGGAGCCCGGACCGCCGCCCCGGCCGGACCCGGCGCGCGGGCCGCGGTCGCCGCGCGGCCGGTCTCCGCCGGTGCGGTCACCGCCCGTTCGGTCACCGCCACGGTGCCGGTCGTCGCCGGAGCGCCGCTCGGGGCGGTCCGGCCGGTCGCGGTCGGGTCGGGGGTCCTGCTCGCTCACGTGGTCTCCTCGGCGGTGGTCCGCCGTGGCCGGGGTCCGGCCGTCGTCCGGGATGTCGGGAAGTCGGTGGGTGTCGGGAGGTCGGTGCGCCGGACCGGGCTGGGCGTCGGCGGTCAGCTGAGGTACTCGACGCCGTCGATCCGGGCGCCGCGGGCCCAGTCCGGCGCGGGCATGGACCGCTTGCCCTTCGGCTTCACCTCGCCCAGCTCGACCGGGACGGTCGCGGTCCCGGCCAGCACCCGGCGGCGTTCGACCCGCAGCTCCCCGGGCGCGAGCTCGACCTCACCGGTGCGCAGCGGGCGGACCGGGCCGAGTCCGAGGCGGTCCCCGCGGAACCCGCACCACGCGCCGGGCTCGGGGGTGACCGAGCGGATCAGCCGGTCCAGCGCCGCGGCCGGGGTGGTGAAGTCGGCGCGGGCGTCGGCGGTCGTGACCTTCGGCGCGAGCGAGACACCCTCGGTGGGCTGAGGGACGGCGGTCAGCGAGCCGTCGGCGATGCCGTCCAGGGTCGCGGCGAGCAGCCGGGCGCCGGACTCGGCGAGCCGGCCCAGCAGATCCCCCGCAGTGTCGGTGGCACCGACGGTCTCGGTGACCAGGCCGTAGGTGGGCCCGGTGTCCATGCCCTCCTCGAGCCGGAACGTGGTGGCGCCGGTGACGTCGTCGCCGTGCCGGATCGCGGCCTGCAGCGGGGCCGCGCCGCGCCAGGCGGGCAGCAGCGAGAAGTGCAGGTTGACCCAGCCGTGGACGGGGATGTCGAGCACCGGGCGGGGCAGCAGCGCGCCGTAGGCGACGACCGGTGCGCAGTCCGGGGCGAGCGCGCGCAGCGTGTCGAGGAACTCCGGGTCCGAGGGCTTCGCGGGCGTCAGCACCGGGATCCCGGCGGCGTCGGCGAGCTCGCCGACCGGGGAGCGGGTGAGCCTGCGGCCGCGCCCGGCGGGGGCGTCGGGGCGGGTCAGCACCGCGACGACCTCGTGGCCGGGGTGCTCGAGCAGCGTCCGCAGCGACGGCACCGCCGGGTCGGGGGTGCCGGCGAACAGCAGCCTCATCGAGCCTTGCCGAACATGGGGTGCGGGCTCGCCTTGACGACCGGCTCGGGCTCGCCGAACCAGGCGGCCTCGCGGATCTCGCGCATCGCCAGCTTGCGGGTCTCGGCGTCGAGCCGGTCGACGAACAGCACGCCGTCGAGGTGGTCGGTCTCGTGCTGGATCGCCCGCGCCAGCAGCTCGGAACCCTCGATCACCTGGGGCTCGCCGTGCATGTCCCAGCCCCGTGCGACGACGTGCAGCTTGCGCCGGCAGTCCCAGCCGAGCCCGGGGATGGACAGGCAGCCCTCCATGCCGAACTGCTCCTCGTCGCCGACGGCCTCCCAGGTCGGGTTGACCAGGTGCCCGGAGAAGCCGTCGCAGTCGTAGACGAACACCCGCTTGCCGACGCCGATCTGCGGCGCGGCCAGGCCGGCGCCGCCCTCGTCGTGCATGGTGTCGGTCAGGTCGCTGACGAGCTTGCGCAGCTCCGCGTCGAAGTCGGTGACCTCGGTGGCGCGGGTGCGCAGGACCGGGTCGCCGAACAGCCGGACGGGCTGGATGGGCACGGGCTCTCCCTCGGGCGGACGAGTGCGGTGATCAGCGCTCCATTGTGCCACTGCGGCACCGCCGGTCCCGTCCGGTGTCGCGGCGGTGACCCGGTGCGCGCGGCTCAGTCGATCTCGTCGGGGTCGAGCCGGACCCGCACGGTCTCGGGGGCCTTGCGGGCGGTCCGCAGGGCCTGCGCGTCGTGCAGGGCCCGGGCCAGGTCGCGGCCGGCGCTCCGGGGGACCCGCAGCAGCGCGCGCTCCCGGACCTCGTCGGCGGCGCCTCGGCCGGCCCCGGGGCGGTCGGGCGGGTCGATCTCGACCGGTCCGAGCAGCTCCACCCCCTCGGGCGGGGAGGGGTCGACGCGCCCGGTGCCGAGCACCGCGTCGCAGATCTCGGCGACGGCGGCGGGCGGCCCCTCCACCGCCGCCATCCGGACTGCCGGCGGGAACCCCACCTCGGCGCGTTCGGCGAGCTCGGCCTCGGCATGCCCGGCCGGGTCCCAGCGCACCAGTGCCTGCACGGTCGGCAACGACGCCTCGGCGACGACCACCACCCGTCCGCCGTCGGTGTGCGGGACGACCCCGGCGGCCGCGGCGAACCAGCGGCGCAGCGTTTCCTCGGCGACGCGCAGATCCGGCCGGGCGAGCATCGCCCAGCCGTCGAGCAGCAACGCTGCGCCGTACCCCGCCCCGCCGCCGCCCTCGACGACGGGCTCCGCACCCGGGGTGGCGACGACCAGTGAGGGCCCGGCCGGGACGGTGTCGAGGACCTCGGCGCCGCCGCCGGAGGTGCGCACGGTGACGCCGGGGAACGCGCGGCCCAGCTCCTCCGCGGTGCGCCCGGCACCGACGACCCCGGCCCGCAGCCGCCGCGACCCGCAGTGCCCGCAGCGGAACGCCGGCTCCGCGCGGCCGCACCAGCGGCAGGCGGGCAGGGCGCCCTCGGAGCCGGCGCCGGAGCGGGGCAGGCCGAGCGGGCCCGCGCAGTGCCGGCAGCGGGCGGCGTCGCGGCAGGACGCGCACGCCAGGAACGGCAGGTAGCCCGACCGCGGCACCTGCACCAGCACCGGGCGGCCGGCGCCCAACGCGGCGCGGGCGGCCTCGAACGCGACGCCGGGGACCCGGGCGGCGCGGGCGGCCGGGTCGCGCACGAGCTGGGTGTCGGTCTCGCCGATCGCGGTGACCCGCGGCATCCGGGCCCGCACGGTGGCGCGGTCGGCCGCGACCGGACTCGCCCAGCGGGTCTCGACGAGCACCTGCGCCTCGGCGGTGCGGGCGAACCCGGCGAGCAGCAGCGCGGCGCCCTCGCGGTGCGCACGCAGCACCAGCACGTCGCGGACCTGCGGGTAGGGGGCGCGGGGCTCGGAGTGGGAGTCGTCGCCGTCGTCCCACACGGCCAGCAGGCCCAGCTCTCCGAGCGGGGCGAACGCCGCGGACCGGGTGCCGACGACGACCCGCACACTCCCCCGCCGCACCGCCAGCCAGCGCCGGTAGCGCTCGGCCGGCCCGAGCTCCGCGGTCAGGGCCACCACCCCGTCCTCGCCGAGCAGCGCGGCGCACGCCGCGTGCAGCCGGGCCACGTCGCGCTGGTCGGGCACGACGAGCAGCGCCGAACGCCCGGCCGACCGGGTGGCGACGGCGGCCTCGGCCAGCCGGGCCGCCCACTCCTCCCCCGGCAGTGCCTGCCAGACGGCGTGCGCGGCGCGTCCGCCCGCCAGCGCGTCGAGGAAGGCGCCGCCGCGCGGGTAGGCCTCCCAGCCCGCACGGTCCACCGGGGCGGGGTCGGTCGTGTCGCGCTCGCGCGGGGTCTCGGACTCGACGCGGGCGTGCCGGGCGGGCACCGCGAGGCGCAGGACGTCGGCCATCACCCCGGCGTAGCGGTCGGCGACGGCGCGGGCCAGGCCCGCCACCTCGGCGGTGAGCACCGGTTCGGGCGAGACGACCTTGTCGACCCAGGCGAGCCGCCCGGCGTGGGCCGTGTCGTCGGAGCGTTCCAGCAGGAAGCCGTCGACCATCCGGCCGGCGAACCGCACCCGCACCCGCACGCCGGGGACGGCGGCGTCGTCGAGATGGGTCGGGACGCGGTAGTCGAAGGTCCGGTCCAGGTGCGGGAGCGCGACGTCGACCAGCACCCGCGCGACCGGACGGACCGCGGCGGGCTGCCACTCCCCCCGGTTGCGCCCGGGGCGGCGGGCGCGGGTCGCCGGGGCCGGACGCGGAGAGCTCACGCCGAGGGTCTACCACGAGGCACAGACGCCCCCGGAGACGCCCGTGGCCGCCGACCGCGCGGTGCGGTCGACGGCCACGGGGCACGTGCAGGGCGGTCAGGCGCCGGCGACCGACTTCAGGGCGTCGGCGCGGGAGGTGTCCTCCCACGGCAGCTCGACGTCGGTACGGCCGAAGTGGCCGTAGGCGGCGGTCGGGCCGTAGATCGGGCGCAGCAGCTTCAGGTCGCGGATGATCGCGGCCGGGCGCAGGTCGAAGACCTCCTCGATGGCGGCCTGGATCCGCGCCGGGTCGACGTTCTCCGTGCCGAAGGTCTCCACGAACAGCCCGACCGGGGCGGCCTTGCCGATCGCGTAGGCGACCTGGACCTCGATCCGCCCGGCGAGCCCGGCGGCGACGGCGTTCTTGGCGACCCACCGCATGGCGTACGCGGCGGAGCGGTCGACCTTCGACGGGTCCTTGCCGGAGAAGGCGCCGCCGCCGTGGCGGGCCATGCCGCCGTAGGTGTCGACGATGATCTTGCGGCCGGTGAGGCCCGCGTCACCCATCGGGCCACCGAGCACGAACCGGCCGGTCGGGTTGACCAGCAGCCGCGGCTCCGACGGGTCCCAGCCGAGCGCCTCCACCTCGGGGGTGACGACGTGCTTGAGGATGTCGGGGGCCAGCATGCCGTCGAGGTCGACGTCCGCGGCGTGCTGCGACGACAGGACCACGGTGTCGAGCCGGACCGGCTTGTCGCCGTCGTACTCGATCGTGACCTGGGTCTTCCCGTCCGGGCGCAGGTAGGGCAGCGTCCCGTTCTTGCGGACCTCGGTCAGCCGGCGCGACAGGCGGTGGGCCAGCGCGATCGGCAGCGGCATGAGCTCGGGGGTGTCCTCGCAGGCGTAGCCGAACATCAGGCCCTGGTCGCCGGCACCCTGCTTGGCGATCTCGTCCTCGGCGGACTCGACGCGCTTCTCGTAGGCGGTGTCGACGCCCTGCGTGATGTCGGGCGACTGCGCGCCGATCGCGACGTTGACGCCGCAGGAGGCACCGTCGAAGCCCTTGGCGGAGGAGTCGTAGCCGATCTCGAGGATCTTGTCCCGGACCAGCTGCGGGATCTCGACGTAGGCGCCCGTGGTGACCTCGCCGGCGACGTGGACCTGGCCGGTGGTCACCAGGGTCTCGACGGCCACCCGGCTGCTCGGGTCCTGCGCGAGCATCGCGTCGAGGATGGTGTCGCTGACCGCGTCACAGATCTTGTCGGGGTGGCCCTCGGTGACCGACTCACTGGTGAACAGGCGACGGCTCGTGGTTGACACGCGCAGTTTCTCCATCCCGTTGGAAATGTTCTCCGCACCGGCGCGACGGCCCCGTCGCGCTCGCTCGGACGCACGCCCATGATCGCGGGCGCCCCTCGCCATGCAGGGTAGTGCAGACCGGCCGCCCGTACGGGACCACCTGCGACGAACTCACACACGGAGCGTGACGCGCCGTCGTAATGACGCTACTCAGTGTCGCCGGATGGGGTGATTGACCCTGCGCGCACGAATCGAACGGGGGTCGGCTCGTTGGGCCGGACAACACCTCGCACGCCCCGCGGGGTCGCCCACGAACGGATCCGCACGGTGGCCTCCCCGGCCCCGGCGGCACGGAGGTTGTTCCACGATGAAGCCGAACTCGCGACGCGTCGCTGCCGTCCTCGGCGCCCTGGCCGGGGCCGGCGTCACTACCATCGGGATCGTTGCCGGCACCGCGTCGGCCGCCGGTACCGGCACTTGCACCCAGAGCGTCAACGTCCGCTCCGAGCCCGAGACCGACGCCCCGATCGTCGGTGTGTGCGAGCGCGGGGAGACCACCTCGACCGGGGACACCCAGGACGGGTTCGTCGAGCTCCCCGAGTACGGCGGCTGGGCGATGTCCCGGTACGTCTCGACCTCCGGCACCGAGCGCTCCGGGTCCTCGGAGGACTCGCTGACCCCGAGCAGCAGCGAGCGGTCGACCCCGTCGACCTCGTCGCCGTCGACCACGAGCCCGCGGTCGACCTCCTCGGCGACGCCGTCCACCTCCACGCCGCGGTCGACCTCGTCGGCCACGCCGTCGTCGGACGAGGGGTCGGGCGAGGGGTCCGACTCCTCCTCCGCCGAGGCGACACCGACCCGCAGCTCGTTCTTCGACGAGGACTGAGCCGGGGCCGTACGACGACGTGCCCGCACCGGAAGCTCTCCGGTGCGGGCACGTCGTCGTGTGCGGGGCTCAGCGCAGGCGCGGGGTGACCGCATCCCAGATGCGGGAGGCGAGCAGCGCCTTGGAGCCGAACGGCAGCTCCTCCTCGCCGCCGTCGCGGGCGAGCAGCCAGCCGGCGTTGTCCGCGGTCTCGAAGGCCTTGCCGTCGCCGACCGCGTTCACCACGAGCAGGTCGCAGCCCTTGCGGGCGAGCTTGGCGCGGCCGTGGTGGAGCACGTCGCCGTCGGCGTCGCCGGTCTCGGCGGCGAACCCGACCACCACCTGACCCGGCCGTGGCGGGTCGGCCACGAGCCCGGCGAGGATGTCGGGGTTCTGGGTCAGCCGCAGCGGCGCCGGCTCGGCGTCACCGCGCTTGATCTTGTCGACAGCCGTGTCGACCGGCCGGAAGTCCGCGACGGCGGCGGCCATGACCACCGCGTCGGCGTCGGCGGCGGCGCCGCGGACGGCGGCCTCCATCGCGACGGCGGTCCCCGCCGCGACGACGTCCACCCCGGCCGGGGCGCCGAGGTCCGCGGTGTGCCCGGCGACGAGCGTCACCCGCGCGCCGCGCTGGGCGGCGACCCGGGCCAGCGCCCAGCCCTGCCGGCCGGAGGAGCGGTTGCCGAGGAACCGGACCGGGTCGAGGTTCTCCCGGGTCCCACCGGCGCTGACCACCACGTGGCGGCCCTCCAGGTCACGCGGCAGCGCGTCCGGGCGCTCCAGCAGCAGCCGGGCCAGATCGACGATCTCGGCCGGGTCGGGCAGCCGGCCCTTGCCGGTGTCCGCGCCGGTCAGCCGGCCCGCTGCGGGTTCGATCACCACGGTGCCGCGGGCGCGCAGCAGCGCGACGTTGTCGACCGTCGCGGGGTGCTCCCACATCTCGGTGTGCATCGCGGGCGCCAGCACCACCGGGCAGCGGGCGGTCAGCAGCGCGGCGGTGAGCAGGTCGTCGGAGCGGCCGTGTGCCAGGCGGGCCATGAGGTCCGCGGTCGCCGGGGCGACGACGACGAGGTCCGCACCCTTGCCCAGGGCCACGTGCGGCACCTCGTGGACGTCGGAGAACACCCCGGTGGCCACCGGCCGCCCGGACAGAGCCTCGAACGTCGCGGCGCCGACGAACCGCAGCGCGGACTCGGTGGGGATCACCCGCACCGCGTGGCCGGACTCGGTCAGACGGCGCAGCACCTCGGCGCTCTTGTAGGCGGCGATGCCGCCGGAGACGCCGAGGAGCACCTCGGGAGGAGCCATCGAGAGGTCTTACTCGCCCTCGGTGTGCTCGAGCATCCCCGCCTGGATCTCGCGCATCGCGATCGACAGCGGCTTCTCGCGCGGGCCCGGCTCGACGAGCGGGCCGACGTACTCGAGCAGGCCCTCACCGAGCTGGGAGTAGTAGTCGTTGATCTGCCGGGCGCGCTTGGCCGCGTAGATGACCAGCGCGTACTTCGAGCTGACCTGGCCGAGCAGGTCGTCGATCGGCGGGTAGGTGATGCCCTCGGGGGCGGTGGAGGTGCCGGTGGGCGTGCTCACGTGGTGGACTCCTGAAGAACGAGGGGGACCTGGGGCACTCAGACGGCGCCGCGGTCGACCGCCAATGCTACCAACCGGCCGATCACGGCCTGCAGGTCGTCGTTGACGACCACCTCGTCGAACTCCCCCTGGGCGTCCATCTCCTCGATGGCGGTCCGCAGCCGGCGCTCGCGCTGCTCGGGGGTGTCGGTGCCGCGGTCGGTGAGCCGACGGGTCAGCTCCTCCATCGACGGCGGCGCGACGAAGACGGTGACGGCCTCGGGCACGACCCGTTTGACGGACCGGGCGCCCTGCAGGTCGACCTCGACCAGGACCGGACGGCCCTGGTCGAGGGCCTGCTGGACGGGTACCCGTGGCGTGCCGGAGCGCTGCAGCCCGCCGTGCACCTCGGCCCACTCGAGGAGCTCGCCGCGCTCGATGAGCGCGTCGAACTCCTCGCGGGACACGAAGTGGTAGTCACGGCCGTCCACCTCACCCGGCCGCGGGGGCCGGGTCGTGGCGGACACGCTGAACAGCAGCTCCGGCAGCGCCTCGCGCAGTCCCGCGACCACGCTGCTCTTGCCCACCCCGGACGGCCCGGCCAGCACGAGCAGCCGCCCGCGGGCGGGGCCGGTCCGGCCGGAGGACATGACGGAGGAGGTGTCGGTCACGGGACGCCCGGATCAGCTCGGGTAGCGCTCGAGCAGCGCCTTGCGCTGACGGTCGCCCAGGCCACGCAGGCGGCGGCTGGTCGCGATCTCCAGCTCCTCCATGATCTGCTGGGCACGGACCTTGCCGACGTTCGGCAGCGCCTCGAGCAGCGCCGAGACCTTCATCTTGCCGAGCACCTCGTCGGTCTCGGCCTTCTTCAGCACCTCCTCGAGGGTGGTGCCGCCGCGCTTGAGGCGGTCCTTCAGCTCGGCCCGGGCCCGGCGCGCGGCCGCAGCCTTCTCCAGCGCGGCGGCGCGCTGTTCCTCGGTCAGCTGGGGAAGGGCCACGGTTGGTTCCTCCGTACTTTCCTGTGTCGTTCTCGTCGTTCTCGCCGCCGTGATCCCGGCTCGCGCCGGGGTGTCGCGTCAGCGATCGGGCGGCGGGTCGCACCTACCCGTCCGGGGGACGTCCCGGCTGGTGCGATCGAACGTACCCACGACCTCCACGGAAGCGTCAATGGGGGTCCCACCTCCGGTTTCGGCCGTGCGGAGGTGATCAACGGCACGCCGGCGGTCCCGCCACACCACCGCCACCCGGCTCCGCCGGACGGCGGGTCGGCGCAGTGGGCGTGCCGGAGGCGCGCCTCACCGACACGGTCGGGCGCGCCCGATCGACGTCCCGGTGCGCCGGGGGGCTCCCGACCGGCACGACGGACCGCCGGACGCCCTCCCGGCGCGTCCGGCGTCGCCGACGGCCACGGTCGCCGTCGGTGAGCGGACCGGTACCGGACGTGGCACCGGTCCCCCGCACACCGACGTCGGCCGGTCCGGTTCAGTGCGATCCGGCGGTCGCCGAGGCCAGCTCCTCGCTCAGGGCGTGCGCGGCGTCACGCAGCGCGGACGGGTCGGGGCCCGCCCGGAGCACCCCGCGGGCCGACACCGGCAGCACCGGGCCCGTGGTGCCCGCGAACCGCGCCACCACGTCGGCCGGGCTCGCGCCCTGGGCGCCGAGCCCGGGCACCAGCACCGGACCGTTCAGCGCGCTCAGGTCCAGGCCGTGGTCGTGGGTGCCGCCGACGACGACCCCCACCGCCCCGCCGGGCCGTGCGCCGGCGTTGCGCGCGGCGGCATCGTCGACCATCTGCTGGGCGACGGACACCCCGCCCGGCGCCGTGGCGCACTGCACCGCGGCGCCGTCCGGGTTGGACGTCCGGGCCAGCACGAACACCCCGCGCCCGGCCTCGTCGGCCGCGGTCAGGGCCGGTTCCAGCGACCCGAACCCCAGGTAGGGCGACAACGTGAGCGCGTCCGCCCCGAGCGGCGCGCCGACGCGCAGGTAGGCGTCGGCGTAGCCGTCCATGGTGGAGCCGATGTCCCCGCGCTTGGCGTCGAGCAGGGTCAGAGTGCCCGTGCCCGCGTACCCGGCGAGCAGCCGCTCCAGCACCGCGACACCCGCCGAGCCGTGCCGCTCGAAGAACGCCGACTGCGGCTTCACCACCGACACCGCCCCGGCGAACGCGGTGTGGCAGCGGTCGGCGAACGCGGCGAGGCCGTCGGCGTCGTCGGTGAGGTCCCAGGCCGCCAGCAGGGCCGGGTGCGGGTCGATCCCGACGCACAGCGGCCCGTGGGCGGCGACGGCCTCGCCGAGCCGGGCGGCGACGCTCACGCCTTGGCCTTCAGCGCCGCGTGCGCCTGCTGCAGCGACCGCACACCGAGCCCACCCGAGGCGAGCGCCTCGATGCCCTGCACCGCGGCCGCGGTCCCCTGCACCGTGGTGATGCACGGGACACCGCGGGACACCGCGGCGGCGCGGATCTCGTAGCCGTCCACCCGCGGGCCGGGGTTCCCGACCGGGGTGTTGACGATCAGGTCGACGTCACCGGCGAGGATGGTGTCGACGATCGTGGGGGTGTCCGGGCCGGATCCCTCGCTGTGCTTGCGCACCACGGTGACGTCGATCCCGTTGCGGCGCAGCATCTCCGCGGTGCCCTCGGTGGCCAGGACCTGGAAGCCCATGTCGGCCAGGCGGCGGATCGGGAAGACCATCGCCCGCTTGTCGCGGTCGGCGATCGACACGAACACCGTGCCCGAGGTGGGCAGCGAGCCGTAGGCGGCGGCCTGGGACTTGGCGAAGGCCGGGCCGAAGGCGGAGTCGAAGCCCATGACCTCGCCGGTGGACTTCATCTCCGGGCCGAGCAGCGGGTCGACGCCCTGGCCCGCGGTGTTGCGGAACCGGTTGAACGGCAGCACCGCCTCCTTGACCGCGACCGGGGAGTCGGCGGGCAGCGCTCCGCCGTCGCCGGTGGCCGGGAGCAGGCCCTCGGCGCGCAGCTCGGCGATGGTGGCGCCGAGCATGATCCGGGCGGCGGCCTTGGCCAGCGGCACCGACGTCGCCTTGGACACGAACGGCACCGTCCGCGACGCCCGCGGGTTGGCCTCCAGCACGTAGAGCACGTCGCCGTGCAGGGCGTACTGGACGTTGAGCAGCCCGCGCACGCCGACGCCGTGCGCGATGGCGGCGGTGGCCTCGCGGACCTTCGCCAGGATCGAGGAGCCCAGCGTGATCGGCGGCAGCGTGCAGGAGGAGTCACCGGAGTGGACCCCGGCCTCCTCGATGTGCTCCATGACCCCGCCGAGGTAGATCTCCTCGCCGTCGCACAGGGCGTCGACGTCGATCTCGATGGCGTCGTCGAGGAACTTGTCGACCAGCACCGGGCGGTCCGGGGAGATGGTGGTGGCGCGGGCGATGTAGCCGGCCAGGGTCGCCTCGTCGTAGACGATCTCCATGCCGCGTCCACCGAGCACGTAGGACGGCCGCACGAGCACCGGGTAGCCGATCCGCGAGGCGATCCCCCTGGCCTGCTCGAAGGAGGTGGCCATGCCGAACTCCGGGGCGGGCAGGCCGGCCTTGTGCAGGACCTCGCCGAACGCGCCGCGGTCCTCGGCCAGGTCGATCGCGGCCGCGGACGTCCCGACGACCGGCACCCCGGCGTCGGTGAGGCGCTGGGCGAGCCCCAGCGGGGTCTGCCCGCCGAGCTGCACGATGACCCCGGCGACGGTGCCGGAGGCCTGCTCGGCGTGCACGACCTCCAGGACGTCCTCGAAGGTCAGCGGCTCGAAGTAGAGGCGGTCGGCGGTGTCGTAGTCGGTGGACACCGTCTCCGGGTTGCAGTTGACCATGACGGTCTCGAACCCGGCGGCACGCAGCGCCATGACCGCGTGCACACAGGAGTAGTCGAACTCGATGCCCTGCCCGATGCGGTTCGGGCCGGAGCCGAGGATCAGCACCTTCGGCTTCTCGGTCTGCGGGGCGATCTCCGACTCGGCCGCGGGGTCGGTCTCGTAGGCCGAGTAGTGGTAGGGCGTCTTCGCCGCGAACTCGGCGGCACAGGTGTCGACGGTCTTGTAGACCGGCCGGATGCCGAGCCGGTGGCGCAGGGTGCGCACGCCGTCCTCGCCGGCGAACTCGGGGCGCACGGCGGCGAGCTGACGGTCGGACAGGCCGTGGCGCTTGGCCCGGCGCAGCAGGTCGGCGTCGAGGACGGGTGCGGCCTCGAGCTCGGCGCGGATCTCCCCCAGCAGCGCGATCTGGTCGACGAACCAGGGGTCGATGCCGGAGGCCTTGGCGACGTCGTCGACCGACTGGCCGCGGCGCAGGGCGCGCTCGACCTCGTAGATGCGGCCGTCGACCGGGACGGTGTACTCCGGCTCGCCCTCGGGGTCGGGGGCGGTCCAGAACCCGGCCCGGTCCCGCTCCATCGAGCGCAGTGCCTTACCCAGCGCCTCGGGGAACGAGCGGCCCAGCGCCATCGCCTCGCCGACCGACTTCATGGTCGTGGTCAGCTCGGGGTCGGCCCCGGGGAACTTCTCGAAGGCGAACCGCGGGATCTTGACCGCGACGTAGTCCAGCGACGGCTCGAACGCGGCGATGGTCTCGCCGGTGATGTCGTTGCGGATCTCGTCGAGGGTGTAGCCGACGGCGAGCTTCGCCGCGATCTTGGCGATCGGGAAGCCGGTGGCCTTCGACGCCAGCGCGGAGGACCGCGAGACGCGCGGGTTCATCTCGATCACGACCAGGCGCCCGGTCTCGGGGTGGATCGCGAACTGGATGTTGCAGCCACCGGTGTCGACGCCGACGGCTCGCAGCACGGCGATGCCGACGTCGCGCATGTGCTGGTACTCGCGGTCGGTCAGCGTCATCGCCGGGGCGACGGTGATCGAGTCGCCGGTGTGCACGCCCATCGGGTCGATGTTCTCGATCGAGCAGATGACGACCACGTTGTCGTGGTGGTCGCGCATGAGCTCGAGCTCGTACTCCTTCCAGCCGAGCACGGACTCCTCGATGAGGACCTCGGTGACCGGGGAGGCGTCGAGCCCGGCGCCGGCGAGACGCTCCAGGTCCTGCGCCGAGTGCGCCATGCCCGAGCCGAGACCGCCCATGGTGAACGACGGCCGGATGACCACGGGCAGACCCAGCTCGTCGGCGGCGGCGAGGACCTCCTCCATCGAGTGGCAGACCCGCGAGCGGGGGACGTCGCCGCCGACCCCGATGACGATGTCCTTGAACTTGAGCCGGTCCTCGCCGCGCTCGATGGCGTCGACGTCGGCGCCGATCAGCTCGACGCCGTGCCGCTCCAGGGCGCCGTTCTCGTGCAGCGCGATCGCGGTGTTGAGCGCGGTCTGTCCGCCCAGGGTCGCGAGCATCGCGGTGACCGGGGTGCCGTTGTCGCGCTCGGCGGCGATGACCTTCTCGACGAACTCCGGGGTGATCGGCTCGACGTAGGTGGCGTCGGCGAACTCCGGGTCGGTCATGATCGTCGCCGGGTTGGAGTTGACCAGCGAGACCCGGATGCCCTCGGCCTGCAGCACCCGGCACGCCTGGGTGCCGGAGTAGTCGAACTCGCAGGCCTGGCCGATCACGATCGGCCCGGAGCCGATCACCATGACGTGGTCGATGTCGTCGCGGCGGGGCATCAGTGGTCCTCCTGCCGGGCCTGGTCGTGCCGGTCCGGGTGCTGCGGGGTGGATGGGGCTGCGTGGGGCGGCGGCCACGGGCGGTCGTCGACGGGCCGGGCGCGGCCGGACACCGGGTCGGCGCCCGGTGCCGGGTCGGCCGGGACGTCCGTCGCGTCCGGGTCCGCGGTGGCGCCCGGGTGGGCGGGTGTGCCGCCGTCGCGGCGCAGCGCGTCCTCGATGTCGGAGAACGGCGCCGTCAGCGGGTCCGGGGTGGCGGGACGACCGAGGGCGGGCATCCGGCTGGTGGGCGGCTCGATCTCGTCGCGGCCGGAGACCGGGGTCCCGGTCGGCGGGGTGACGGGCAGCCGGGTGGTGTGCTCGTCGGCAGGGTGCTCGACGGCCGCCGGGCCGGGCCGGCCCCCGCCGTGCGGGGCCTCCGGGCTGCCCGGCTCGAACCCGCCCGCGGCCGGGGCCGGGCCCGGTGACGGAGCGGGCGGGGTGGGCCGCAGGTCGACCGACGGGGCCGCGGTCGCCGACGGCGGCGTGGCCGGGTCGGGCTGGGCGGTCATCCCCGGCGCGGGCGCGGGCTCCGGCTCGGACACGGACACGGGGTCGGACTCGGGCTGCGGGTACGGCGCGGGCGCGGTGCCCTCGGGCCGCTGCCCGGCGACGCCGGCGTAGCCGACCGGGTGCTCGGTCATGAGCGCGACGAACCGGTCGAACAGGTCCGCGGCGTCGTGCGGGCCCGCGGCGGCCTCGGGGTGGTACTGCACGGAGAAGGCGGGGAAGTCCAGCCCGGTCATGCCCTCGACGGTGTCGTCGTTCGGGCAGTAGTGGCTGATCTGCGCCCGACCGTAGGGGGTGTCGAACTCCTCCCCCGGCGACCCGGCGACCGCGAACCCGTGGTTCTGCGAGGTGATCGCGATCCGCCCGGTGGCGTGCTCGACGACCGGGATGTTCACGCCGCGGTGGCCGTAGCGGAGCTTGTAGGTCTCGCGCCCCAGCGCGCGACCCAGGATCTGGTTGCCGAAGCAGATGCCGAACAGCGGGATCCGGCGCTCCAGCACCTGCCGGGCCAGCGCGACCGGACCGTCGGCGGTGGCCGGGTCACCGGGGCCGTTGGCCAGGAAGAAGCCGTCCGGGCGCAGCGACTCGACCGTCTCGATGGTGCTCGAGGCGGGCAGCACGTGCACCTCGATGCCGCGGGCGGCCATCATCCGCGGGGTGTTGAACTTGATGCCGACGTCGAGGGCGGCGACGACGAAGCGCCGCTCCCCCACCGCGGGCACCACATAGGTCTCGGCGGTGGTCACGGCGCCGTAGAGGTCGGCGCCCTCCATCGGCGGGGACTGCCGCACCCGCTCAACGAGCTCGTCGTCCGGGGCGATCGCGTCGCCGGAGAAGATCCCGGCCCGCATGGCGCCGCGCTCACGCAGGTGGCGCACCGCGGCGCGGGTGTCGATCCCGGCGACACCGACGACCCCCTGGGTGCGCAGCGCGTCCTCCAGGGTGCCGGTGGCCCGCCAGTTCGACGGCCGCCGGGCCGGGTCGCGCACGACGTAGCCGGCGACCTGGATGCCGGAGGACTCGTCGTCCTCGTCGTTCCAGCCGGTGTTGCCGATCTGCGGTGCGGTCTGCAGCACGATCTGTCGGTGGTACGACGGGTCGGTGAGGGTCTCCTGGTAGCCGGTCATGGCCGTGGTGAACACGGCCTCACCCAGGGTCTGCCCGGTGGCGCCGTAGGCCTCACCGCGGAAGATCCGTCCGTCCTCGAGAACCAAAAGCGCGGTCACTGCACAACCTTCCCGTCCTGCGCGGTGATGCGTCCCCGCAGCACCGTCGCGACCACCGTTCCGGGCAGCCGCATTCCCTCGTACGGCGTGTTCGCCGCCTTGCTCGCCAGCTCCGCACCGCGGACCGTCCAGACCCCGTCCGGGTCGACCAGCGCGAACGTCGCCGGCTCCCCCTCCGCGATCGGACGGCCCTGGTCGGGCAGGTTCCCGATCTCCGCGGGGCGCTCCGAGAGCACCCGCGCGACGCCGTGCCAGTCCAGCAGGCCCGGCTCCACCATCGTCTCGACCAGCACCGACAGCGCGGTCTGCAGGCCGAGCATGCCCGGCTTCGCCGCCTGCCACTCGGTGTCCTTGTACTGCGCGGCGTGCGGGGCGTGGTCGGTCGCGACGACGTCGATCACGCCCTCGGCCAGCGCCTCGCGCATCGCGCGGGTGTCGTCGGCGGTGCGCAGCGGCGGGTTGACCTTGTTCACCGGGTCGTAGCCGGTCAGCCGGGAGTCGGTGAGCAGCAGGTGGTGCGGGGTGACCTCGGCCGACACCCGCACGCCCTGGGCCTTGGCCGCGCGCAGCACGTCGATCGTGCGGGCGGTGGAGATGTGGCAGACGTGCAGCCGCGCCCCGGCCTCGCGGGCCAGCGCGCAGTCCCGGGCGACGATCGTCTCCTCCGCCGTCGCGGGCCATCCGGCGAGCCCGAGCCGGGCCGCGACGGCGCCCTCGTGCGCCTGGGCGCCGCCGGTGAGGCGGTGGTCCTCGGCGTGCTGGGCGATGACGACGTCGAGCGCGGAGGCGTACTCCAGCGCCCGGCGCATGATCAGCGGGTCGTTCACGCAGCGGCCGTCGTCGGAGAACATCCGCACCGCGGCGCGGGAGGCGGCCATCGTGCCGAGCTCGGCGAGCTTCTCGCCGCCGAGGCCGACGGTGACCGCGCCGACCGGGTGCACGTCGACCAGCCCGATCTCCTCGCCGCGCCGACGCACGTGCTCGACGACGACGTCGGAGTCGGCGACCGGGGTGGTGTTCGGCATCGCGAACACGGCGGTGAACCCGCCGAGGGCGGCGGCCCGGCTGCCGGTCTCGATGGTCTCGGACTCCTCGCCGCCGGGCTCGCGCAGGTGCACGTGGAGGTCGACGAAGCCGGGCAGGAGCACGGCGCCGTCGGCGTCGAGGACCTCGGCGCCCTCGGGCGTGGTCAGCCCGGTTCCGATGGTGGCGACGACGCCGTCGGTGACGAGCACGTCGACCGGGTCCCCGCCGTAGGGCCGGGTGTTGCGGATCAGCAGGTCGGTCATTCGGGAGCTCCGGCGAGAAGGTGGTAGAGGACGGCCATCCGCACGTGCACGCCGTTGCGGACCTGGGCCAGGACGGCGGCGTTGGGGGCGTCGGCGACCGCGGGGGCGATCTCCATGCCGCGGATCATCGGGCCGGGGTGCAGGACGACCGCGTGGTCGGGCAGGAGCTTCGCGCGGTCCTCGGACAGCCCGAAGCGCACCGCGTACTCGCGCGCGGAGGGGAAGAAGCCGCCGTGCATCCGCTCGGACTGCACGCGCAGCATCATGACCGCGTCGAGCGCGGGCAGCTCGGCGTCGAGGGAGTGCGCCACCCGGCACGGCCAGGACTCGACGCCGGTGGGCAGCAGCGTCGGCGGCGCGACGAGCACGACCTCGGCGCCGAGGGTCGCGAGCAGCAGCACGTTGGACCGCGCCACCCTCGAGTGCAGGACGTCGCCGACGATCCCGATCCGGCGCCCGGCGATGCCGCCGAGCCGGTCGCGCAGGGTCGCGGCGTCGAGCAGCGCCTGGGTGGGGTGCTCGTGGGTGCCGTCGCCGGCGTTCACGATCGCGGTGGGCGTGCCGGTGACGGCCCGATCGGCATCGACCCAGTGCGCCAGCCGGTGCGCCGACCCCGACGCGGGGTGGCGCACGATCACGCAGTCCGCACCCATCGAGGACAGCGTCAGCGCGGTGTCGCGCAGCGACTCGCCCTTGGAGACCGACGAGCCCGCCGCCGACACGTTCACGGTGTCGGCGCTCATCCACTTGCCGGCGATCTCGAACGACACCCGGGTGCGGGTGGAGTTCTCGTAGAACATCGTGATGACCGTGCGGCCGCGCAGCGTCGGCAGCTTGCGCACCTCACGGCCGAGCAGCGCCTGACGCAGCCGGTCGGAGGTGTCGAGCAGCGCGGTGGCCTCGGCGGCGTCGAGGTCGGCGACCGAGAGCAGGTGCCTCACCTGTCCCCCTCTCCCTGGGTGATCCAGACGCCGTCGCCGCCGTCGATCTCGGTCAGCGAGACCAGGATCTGCTCCGAGCGCGACGTCGGGACGTTCTTGCCGACGTAGTCGGCGCGGATCGGGAGCTCCCGGTGGCCGCGGTCGATCAGCACGGCGAGCTGCACCGCGCGCGGGCGGCCCTCGTCGCGCAGGGCGTCGAGCGCGGCGCGGGTGGTGCGCCCGGACATGAGGACGTCGTCGACGAGTACGACGAGCCGGTCGTCGACACCGCCCTCGGGCACCGCGGTGGACTCCAGCGCGCGGGCCGGGCCGCGGCGCAGGTCGTCGCGGTAGAGGGTGGCGTCGACCGAGCCGACCGCCGGTACGGCGCCGGCGAAGTCGGTGATCGCGGCGGCGAGCCGGTGGGCCAGGTGCACGCCGCGGGTGGGGACGCCCATCAGCACGAGCCCGTCGGGGTCCTCGGCGCTGAACGCGGTCTTCTCGATGATCTGGTGCGCGATGCGCGCGACGGTGCGGGTGACGTCGGCGGCGGACAGCAGTTCCCGTGCGGGCTGCTGCGCGTCGGCGTCCCCGCGGCGGTTCTGCGCCACGAGGTGGTCTCCTTCCCCGCCTCACCGGACGGGTCTTAAAGGACGGTCGTGCAAGAGCTGTGCGTCAACCTATCAACCCGGCAGGTGCCGCGCGGGACGGCCGCAGCGCGTCACACCGCGAGCCGCGCCACAGCGGCATCACTCGTTGGAGGTCACGTTCCTGTCACGATGCGCGATGGTCGACGGCCGGTCCGGGCGGGACTTGCGATACCCGATTCCGCCCAGGCGCACCCACAGGGGCGGGTGGCGGAGTCGGCACCCGCACCCTGCGCTACCGCTGTCGAGGGACGTGGACTGCCCCGTTCGTGTGGGAAACCGCTCGTCAACCCCCCGAGCAGGGGGTCGAGCTTGACCACGCCGGACCGGACCCGGAGGATTACTCTCCGTATCAATCAGCAATCACTCAGCATCAATCAGCACGCGTGCAGCAGCGCCGCGACGCACGGGACGGCCGGGAGGCCGGCCCCCCGCCGGAGCTGCCGCCCCGAACGGGACCACCCACAGGGGCGATGACGCGGCAGGCGCGACCACGCCACCGGTGCACCGCCGGTGACCGCCGGTCCGTCCTCACCGGTACGGACCGTCAGGAACGAGGAGATCGATGGGCGACTACGCCAAGGCGCTCGGGGGCAAGCTCCGGGCGATCAGGCAGCAACAGGGGCTCTCCCTGCACGGCGTCGAGCAGAAGTCGGGCGGACGCTGGAAGGCGGTCGTCGTGGGCTCCTACGAGCGCGGGGACCGTGCGGTCACCGTGCAGAAGCTGGCCGAGCTGGCCGACTTCTACGGCGTCCCGGTGGCCGAGCTGCTCCCCGAGGGCCGCATCCCGTCCGGCAGCGAGCCCGCCACGAAGATCGTGATCAACCTGGAGCGGCTGCAGCAGCTGCCCGCGGACAAGGTGGGTCCGCTGGCCCGCTACGCCGCGGCCATCCAGAGCCAGCGCGGCGACTACAACGGCAAGGTGCTCTCGATCCGCGCCGAGGACCTGCGGTCGCTCGCGATCATCTACGACATGTCCCCCGGCGAGCTGACCGACCAGCTGATCGACTGGGGTGTCCTGCCTCCCGAGGCACGCCCCGGACAGCACGTGGGATGATCTGCCCCGCCGGCCGCGTCCCAGGGGAAGGGTGACGCGACCGGCACGACGGCGGCCGGGGTTTTCGCACAGTCCCCCGGCCGCCGTCCTCGTCCCGCGGTGCCCGGCCACCGCGCGCGGGGCCGGTGTGCCGCGCGACGCACCTCACGGTGGGGTCGGCTCCGGCTGGTCACCGGTCGCGGCCCGGTGCGCCAGCATCGCCAGGTGCAGTCCGGTCCGGACCTCCGCGTCGCCGAGGTCCGCGCCGAGCACACGACGCAGCGTGTCGAGCCGCGCGTAGGCCCCGGCCCGGCTCAGGTGCAGCGAGCGGGCGAACACCGCCATCACCCCGTTGCAGTCCAGGTAGGACTCGAGCATGCGCAGCGTGTCCTCACGTCGTCCGTGGGGAAGCGCGAGGACCCGTCCGAGCTGTTCGTCGACGAAGGCGTGCAGTCGTACCTCGCCGCGCAGCTGCCACAGCAGCCTGCGGACACCGAGGTGCCGCCCGCGCGACACCCGGACCGCCTCACCGGGCCGCGTGGGCCGGGCGATGCCGGCGATCTGCTCGGCCTCGGTGAGGGCCTCGGCCAGCTCCCGCCATCGTCGCACCGGGGGCCCGAGCGCCAGGACGGCCACCGCACCCGCTCCGAGCTCGCTCGCCAACCGGTCGTCGACCCCGTCGCCCCCGTCGAGCAGAGCCACGACCAGGTTGCGGCGGACCCGTCCGACCAGGGCCGTTCGTTGGATGCGGTGCACCGCCGCGCCGAACTGCTCGACGAGCTCGGCATCGGGCCCGCCGTCCCCGCCACGCCCGCGGGCCATCAGCACCGCGATCTCCCCGGCCGGGCTGAAGCCGAGGGCCTGTGCCCTGGCCCCGACGGCCGCTTCGTCGCCGCCGTGACCGCCGATGACGTCCCGGATCAGCCGCTCGACGGCCATCACCTCGAGCTCCTCGGCAGGCCCGCCCACCAGACGGGTGATCGTCACCGCCTCGGCCGCCCGTTCGAGGACCAGTGCCACGTCCTCGGCCTCGAACTGGTCGACCCGGGTGGGCACCACCAGACGTCCCCACCGGGCGCGGCGGAGCCCGACCGGGATGGCCATCCACCGTTCCGGCCCGCCCCGGATCGTGTCCGCCGCCGGCGGGACCTGCCGTGAGCGCGCCGTCCAGTCGCGCAGGATGTCCTCCGGTGCGGATGCGCCCGCGAACCCGATGACCCGGTGGGAGAGGTCCTCCAGCACGACCACCCGGTCGACCAGCTCCGCGCAGCGGGCCAGGATCACGTCGACGGGGGCGCCCTCGCCCCCCAGCGGTCCGAGCACCCGGTGTGCCCGGCGCGTCAGGTCCAGACGTGCGAACTGCTCGTGCATGACGCGGCCGTGCACGGCTTCGGTGATCTCCACGAAACGCACCGTCGACCGCAGCTCGACCAGGGGGAACCCCACGGAGCGGGCGTACTGCACCAGCTCCTCGGGCAGCCGCTCCACGTGCCGGCCCAGTTCCACCACCAGACCGACCGCCCCGCTGGCGCGCAAAGAGTCGAGGTACCGGACGAGGTCGGTGCCCGGTTCGGACAGCACCACCCCGATCGACAGGACCAGCTCGCCGCCGGTCAACGTTCCCGCCACGTCGGGGAGTTCGCTCACGTGCACCCAGCGCACCTCCGCCCCGAGAGCGGCCGAGCCGGCGCGCACGCGCGGCCGGCCCCGGAGCACCGAGGGGAGCTCCAGCACCTCCCGGAGGGACATCCGCACCGCCCCAACCTAGCCGGACCCCGACACAGTGACCATTCCTCGGCCGATCTGCCGACACAGTGACGGTCGTGGCACGACCGGTCCGGACACCACGATCCGTACGGCCCGCCGCGGTGGGCAACAGCGAACGGGGCCGAGCGACTCGCCCCGACGACCGCGGTGACGTCGTGCAGGTCGCTCTCCGGCTCGTCTGCGGGTAGACCCGGGTCCGACGACATGGAGCGGATCCGACGGCGGACGACCGGCGACGCCGCGTCCGTCGTCCGACCACGGCCCCGACACGGAAGAGGATCATGACGAGCACGCTGCAGAAGACGCTCCACCACTGGATCGCGGGCACACGGGTCGAGGGCACCTCCGGGCGGACCTGCGAGGTCACCGACCCCGCCACCGGCGAGGTCACCGCGCACCTGCCCCTCGCCAGCGCCGACGAGGCCGCCACGGTGATCGCCGCGGCGAAGGCCGCGTTCCCCGCCTGGCGTGACACCAGCCTCGCCAAGCGCACCCAGATCATGTTCCGCTTCCGCGAGCTGCTCGACGCCCGCGCCCCGGAGCTGGCCGCACTCATCACCGCCGAACACGGCAAGGTCCTCTCCGACGCCGCCGGCGAGGTCGCCCGCGGCCAGGAGGTCGTCGAGTTCGCCTGCGGCATGCCGCACCTGCTCAAGGGCTCGGCGACCGAGAACGCCTCCACCGGCGTCGACGTCCACTCGATCCGCCAGCCACTCGGCGTCGTCGGGATCATCAGCCCGTTCAACTTCCCGGCGATGGTCCCGATGTGGTTCTTCCCCATCGCGATCGCCACCGGCAACACCGTGGTGCTCAAGCCGTCGGAGAAGGTGCCCTCCGCCGCCCTCTGGATCGCCGAGCTCTGGTCGGAAGCCGGCCTGCCCGACGGCGTGTTCAACGTCCTGCACGGCGACAGGACCGCCGTCGACACCCTGCTGACCAGCCCGGACGTCAAGTCGATCAGCTTCGTCGGCTCCACCCCGGTCGCCCGCCACGTCTACGAGACCGCCACCGCCCACGGCAAGCGCGTCCAGGCACTCGGCGGGGCGAAGAACCACATGGTCGTCCTCCCCGACGCCGACCTCGACCTCGCCGCCGACCAGGCCGTCAACGCCGGGTTCGGCTCCGCCGGCGAACGCTGCATGGCCGTCTCCGCGCTGGTGGCCGTCGGCGACATCGCCGACACCCTCGTCGCGAAGATCGCCGACCGCGCCCGCAACCTGCGCACCGGCGACGGCCGACGCTCCTGCGACATGGGACCGCTCGTGACCCGGGCGGCCCAGGAACGGGTGTCGGGCTACATCGACGCCGGCGAGTCCGAGGGCGCCACCGTCGTCGTCGACGGCAGGCAGGGCGAGTTCGACGCCGACGGGTCCGGCTTCTTCGTCGGCCCCACCCTGCTCGACCACGTCACCCCCGACATGAGCGTCTACACCGACGAGATCTTCGGCCCGGTCCTGTCGGTGGTGCGCGTCGCGACCTACACCGACGCCGTGGAACTGATCAACGCCAACCCCTACGGCAACGGCACCGCGATCTTCACCAACGACGGCGGCGCCGCCCGCCGCTTCCAGAACGAGGTCGAGGTCGGCATGATCGGCGTCAACGTCCCGGTCCCCGTCCCGATGGCCTACTACAGCTTCGGCGGCTGGAAGAACTCCCTGTTCGGCGACACCCACGCCCACGGCACCGAGGGCGTGCACTTCTTCACCCGCGCCAAGGTCGTCACCACCCGTTGGCTCGACCCCAGCCACGCGGGGCTGAACCTCGGCTTCCCCACCAACACCTGAGAGGCCCCACCATGCGAAGGCCCCTGCGTATCGCCGTCCCCGACCGGCTCGACTCGTCGACGACCGACCCCCGCGACGCCTCCGCCCGCCGGCTGCTGCACGACGTCGTGGCGATGATCGCCGCCCGGGGGCTCGAGGCGGTGCTCGTCCGGGAGACCGACCTCGACGGGTTCGACGGCCTGGTGCTGCCCGGCGGGAACGACATCGACCCCGTGCGCTACGGCGCACAGCCGTGCGCCGAGGTCTACGGCGTGCAGCCCGACCAGGACGCACTCGACTGCGGGCTCGCCGAGGCCGCGCTGTCCGCCGGCGTTCCGGTGCTCGGGATCTGCCGCGGGCTGCAGGTGCTCAACGTCGTCCGCGGCGGGACGCTGGTGCCCGACCTGCCCCCGGGAACGGTGCTGCACCGCGACTCGACCGCGGCCGGCCCCCGGTGGGCGTGGCACGAGGTCGCGCTCCGCGCGGGGTCGCTGCTGGCCGAGGAGGTCGGTGCGCACCGGTTGCTGATCGCCTCCGGGCACCACCAGGCGGTCGACCGGCTCGGCGCGGGGCTCACCGTGGACGCGGTGGCCGACGACGGGGTCGTCGAGGCGTTCTCCGACGCCGAGCACGACGTGCTCGCCGTGCAGTGGCATCCGGAGGCGACCGGTCGTGAGGACGAGGTGCAGGCCGCACCGGTGCGGTGGTTCGCCGCTGCCGTCACGCGGCGAGCGACGGCGGTGACGGCGTGACCGCCGCGCGGGCGAAGGAGGCGGCCACCCGGCGCATCGGCGAGATCGAGCGGGACGTCGTCGGGCTGAGCCGGCGCATCCACTCCCGCCCGGAGCTCGCCTTCGAGGAGACGCGGGCTGCGGCCTGGGTGGCCGAGGCGGCGCAGGCGTGGACGGGGTGCGATCCCACCGTCGGCGTCGGTGGTCTCCCGACCGCGCTCTCCGCCACCGCCGGCAGCGGCGACCTGTCCGTGACCCTCTGCGCCGAGTACGACGCGCTGCCGGGGATCGGTCACGCCTGTGGGCACAACGTCATCGCGGCGGCGTCGGCGGGGGCGTTCGCCGCCCTCGCCCCGATCGCCGACGATCTCGGCCTGCAGGTGCGGTTGCTCGGCACCCCGGCGGAGGAGAGCGGCGGCGGCAAGCAGCACCTCATCGACGCGGGCGTGTTCGAGGGGACGCACGCGGCGATGATGATCCACCCGTCCACCCGTGAGCTGCTGGGCATGAACTCCTACGCCTCGAACGCGGTCTGGGTGGAGTTCGAGGGGAGCGAGGCGCACGCCTCGATCTCCCCGCACATGGGGGTGAACGCGCTCGACGCGATGACCGTGATGCTGACCGCGATCGGCCTGGCCCGGCAGCAGCTCGAGCCCGAGCAGCAGATCCACGGCTTCGTCCGTGAGGCCGGGGTCGCCGCGAACATCATCCCCGGCCGCGCCGCCGGTACCTGGATGGCCCGTGGGGCCGATCTCGACTCGCTGCGGCGCGCGGTCGGGATCATCACCCGGTGCGCCGAGGCCGGCGCGCTCGCCGCGGGGGCCGAGCTGCGGGCCACGGTCGGGCGTCATCCCTATGCGGACATGCGGTCGGATCTCGACCTGCGTGCCCTGTACCGGGACAACGCTGCCGCGATCGGCCGGAATCCGGAGGAGCACGCCTCGCGGGGCGGCTCCACAGACATGGGCAACGTCTCCCAGCTCGTACCCGCCATCCACCCCATGGTCAGCCTGGGCGACTACGACGTCAGCTCGCACACCGAACCGTTCGCCGAGCTCGCCGGAGGCGCGCCCGGGGACAGGGTGGCGCTCGACGGGGCGCTGCTGCTCGCCGCGACCGTGATCGACGCCGCCACCACGCCGTCGGTCCGGCAGCGGCTGCTGACCGGACGAGCAGATGCCCGCGAACCCTCCGGACCCGTCGCCGAGGCGTGAGGTCCTCAGCCGGGCCCGGTGCCCGCGACCGCCGCCAGCCGGCATCCCGTGGCGATGGTCGCGTAGCCCAGGAGATGGTCCTGCGCATCCTGCAGGCTCACCGAGACCCTGGCGACCGCGTGGTAGCCGAACGCGTCCTCCAACGACACCATGCTGCGGGCCGTCGCCGTCGACGGCTGGGCCAGCGTGAAGACACCGAGCCCCTGGCCGACGTCGAGGATCGACTCGTAGATCGAGACCTGTCGTTCGTAGAGCGAGCGACGCAGCACCTGCACCATGGGGTTGCGCCGCACCAGGGCGCTGAACTCGTAGAGCAGGATGCACAGCTCGTCGTCGGGGTCGACGGGCAGCCCCGAGCGGATCATCGCCACCAGACGTTCCCGCGGATCCGTGATGGCGTCCACCGTCCGCCGCCGACGTGTCGCGAACCGGTCGACCGCGTCGCCGTACACGGTCTGGTAGAGCTCGTCGATGTCCGGGAAGTAGTAGCTGACGAGCCCGGTGGACAGACCTGCCTCGGCCGCGATGGTGCGCACCGTGACGGCGCTCAGGCCGTCACGGACGATCACCCTGCGGGTCGCGGCCATGAACTCGTCCCGGCGGGCCTGCTGGTTCTTGCGGCGTGCCATCGATGAAGTATCGCCCATCGTCGGGCCCCGGGATCCGGGGTCACTGCTCGTGTACGGCCACGCACTCCGCACCGACCCACGTGGAGGATCGGGATCCGTCCGATCCTCCACGTGGTCACCTCACACCGTTGCGGCAACGGTGCCGGTGCCGGTGTCGGCGACGACGTCACGGACGGCCGGGACGCCGTGCAACGTGGTGGCGGCGCGTACCGCGTCCCGGACGGCCGCGGCGGTGACCTCGACGGCCACCGCCTCCAACGGGGCGACGTTGGTGACCGGCACCCTGCCGGTCGCGACGGCGAAGGCGGTGTCCCCGTCGACGCCGGTGGCGGCGGATGACACCGTGCGCGCGATGCCGCTGTGCCCGGCGTGGGCCAGCCGCCAGGCGGCCCGCTTGTCCAGGCGGGCGTCGGTGGCGACCACGACGAGTGTGGTGGCCTGCCCCCAGCTCAGCGTCGGCCGTTCCTGCGCGGCCAGTGCGTCCACCACCCGGACCTGGCGGCCCGCACGTCGCAGGCCGGCGAGCACCCTGCCGTCCTCGTCCAGGACGTCGCCCACCGGGTTCGCCACCGCCCAGGCCGCCACCGTGGCGCCCTCGGCGGTGCTGCGGTGGGCACGGCCGAAGCCGCCCTTCATGGCGTTGCCCGGACCGTCGAGAGATCCGGCGGTCGCTCCCGTGCCGGCTCCGACGGTGCCCACGTCCTCGGTCCCCGCCGGGACCGCGACCGCCATCGCGTGCTCGGTGGCGGCGGGGGTGGGCCACGCGACCTGCCCCAGCGGCAGGTCGTAGATCACCGCTGCGAGGACGAAGGGCACCGGCTCGGGACGCGGCACCGGGCCTCCCAGGAGCTGTGTGAGGTGCGCCGCCGCGGCCAGCCCGTAGCAGCTGCCGCCGGTCAGGACGATCGCCCGGGCGTGGTCGGCCGCCCCGGCCGGCTCGAAGACCGGTGTGTTGAGGGTGCCGGTGCTCTGGCCGCGGACGGCGGCGGCGGCGACCGCGCCGTCGGGGAGCAGGAACGCGGTGAGGCCGGGCGCCGCGTCGAGGTCGGTCCAGTGACCGATCCGGATTCCGTCGATCATGTTCTGTCCCCGATGTCGCTGGCCAGCTGGAGTCTGCGCGTGTAGTCGTGCTCCGCGGTCGTGTAGAACCGCTCGGCGCTCCCCTGGTCGACGATCGTCCCGGCACGCATGACGAGGATCCGGTCGGCGACGTAGCGGGTCGCCCGCAGGTCGTGGGAGATGAAGATGGCGCCGAAGCGCCGCGCGTCCTGCAACGACCGGACCAGGTTGAGGATTTGTGCCTGCACCGACACGTCCAGGGCGCTGACCGCCTCGTCGAACAGCACGAACCGCGGCTCGGTGACCAGTGCCCGCGCGATGCTCACCCGCTGGCGCTGCCCGCCCGAGAGCTCACCCGGGTACCGGCCGGCGAACGTCGGGTCGAGCCCCACCTGCTCGAGCATCTCCCGTACCCGGTGCCGCCGCCGGTCCCGCTCGACCCCCGCGAGCACCAGCGGTTCCGCGACCGAACGTTCGACGCTCAGCCGCGGGTTCAACGCCGTCTGCGGATGCTGCAGGACCACGCTGAGCGTGCCCGGTGCCAGTCTCCGCATCGGGGCCCCCGTGAAGCGGACCTGTCCGGACGCGGGTCTCAGCAGACCCAGGCACAGCTTGCCGACGGTGCTCTTCCCGGATCCGGACTCACCGACCAGGCCGACCGTCTCACCGGGCTCGATCCGGAGCGAGAAGCCCTCGAGTACCGGCTTGTGCACCCGCGCCCACGGTGGGCCCGCGGCGTAACCGAAGTCGACGTCGTCGAGCTCGACGACGGGCGGCACGTCAGGCATGGGACCTGTCCTTCCGGTGGACGGGCACGGCGGGCAGATGGCACAGCGTCCGCACCCCGTCGACGTCGTGCACCTCGGGCCGGGTCGCGCTGCAGTCGGGCAGGACCGAGTCGCAGCGGGGAGCGAAGGCGCATCCCGCCGCGGCGGCCCGCAGCACCGGCGGCTGACCGGGAATCGCCTCCACCCGCGAACCGGGCTGCTCACGGCCGAGGGCGGAGGCGAGCAGGGCGCGGGTGTAGGGATGGGCCGGGTTCTCGAACAGCCGGGCCGTCGGCCCCTCCTCCACCACACGACCGCCGTACATCACGGCGACCCGGTCGCAGTACCGGCGTACCGCGGGCAGGTCGTGGCTCATCAGCACCACCGCGGTGTCGTGCCGACGGGCCTGGTCCACGAGCAGCTCCAGGATCTCGGCCTGGATCGATGCGTCGAGCGCCGCGGTGGGTTCGTCGGCGATCACCGCGGCAGGTCGGTTGGCGAGGGCGATCGCGATCGACACCCGCTGGGCCATCCCTCCGGAGAGCTGGTGCGGGTAGGACCGGGCGACGGCCCTCGGCTCCGGCAGCCGGACCTGGGCCAGCAGGGCGTGGACGTCGTCGGAGGTCGTCGACCGGGATCGACCCGCGGCACCGCGCTCGAGGGCCCACCGCACCTGGCGGCCCACCCGGGCGGTGGGGTCGAGCGTGCCGATCGGATCCTGGAACACGAAGCCGAGCCGCCGCCGTCGCAGCTCCCGCAGCGCGCGCTCCCCCGTCCCCGAGACCGGGTGGTCCTCCACGTACGCCTCGCCGGAGTGGATCCGGGCCTCCCGTGGCAGTGCACCGGACAGGGCCAGACCGAGCGTGCTCTTGCCCGAGCCGCTCTCCCCGACGATGCCGAGCACCTCCGCGCGGGCCACCGTGAGCGAGGCGTCGTCGAGGGCACGGACCGGTTCGTCGCGGATCCGGTACTCCACGACGAGATCGCGTCCCTCCAGGATCGTGTGGGCGCACCGCGGCATCACGTGCTCCTCTCCGTTCGCAGGGAGTCGCCCACCAGGTTGAAGGCGAGGACGGCCAGCCCGAGTACGAGGCCGGGGATGAGCACGTACGACGGCGTCACCGTGAGGTACGTCCGACCGGCGCCGAGCAGGGCACCGAGTGAGGTGTCGGGTTGCTGGACACCGAGACCGAGGAAGCTGATGCCGCCCTCGACCAGCATTCCCAGCGAGATCGAGTACGTGGCCTGCACGATCACCGCCTCCCGCATGTTCGGCAGCAGGTGGAAGACGGTGACCCGGCCCAGCCGGGCGCCGGCGACCTCGGCCGAGGTGACGAAGTCGAGCTCGACGATCCGCAGCGCCTCGACCCGGGCGACCCGGATGATCGTCGGAAGCGTGACGACCACGATCGCGACGACGGCGGTGGTCCGGCCGGAACCGACGACGACCGAGATCAGTACGGCGATCAGGATGGTCGGGAAGCTGTACAGCACGTCGCTGAACCGGCTCACCAGCTGGTCGACCCACCGCGGCGAGTACGCGGCGAGACACCCCAGCGCGACCCCGATGACGGTGGCGACGAGCACCGCGACCGTGGACAGGACGATCGTCACGCCGATCGCCGAGGCGACGCGGGGCAGCAGCGAGCGGCCCAGCTCGTCGGTCCCCAGGAGGAAGCTCGCCGAGGGACCCGCGACCCGGGGGCCGACGGAGGCCGACGGGTCGCCCAGGGGCAGCAGCGGATGCAGGATCCCCAGGGCCAGCAGGAGGACCAGCAGGGCGAGGCCGAGCCGGCCGAGGGGATCACCGCGGAACGGCACGCGCAGGGCCGACAGCACCGACAGCGCCGACGGCACCGGTCCGGCGACGCCGGTCGGCGCCGGACCGGAGGTCGGGGGCGGCACCGCGGTGGAGGTCTGGTCCCTGGAGCCGGTCATGCCGTCCCCCTCCGTCCGATCCGCGGGTCGATGACCCCGTAGAGAATGTCGATGATCATGTTGATGAGGACGAAGACCACCGTCACCACGAGCACCATCCCCTGCACCACGGGGTAGTCGCGCTGGTCGGCCGCACTGACCAGGTAGCTGCCGATCCCGTTGAGCGCGAACATCTGCTCGGCGATCGCCGCGCCGGTGAGCACGGAGGCGAGGTAGACCCCGACCACGGTGACGACCGGGGCGGAGATGTTGCGCCACAAGTGCCGCCGGTAGACGGTGCGGGCCCCGACGCCACGGATCTCGTCGGCGCGAACGTAGGGCTCCCGCAGCACCGTGGCGACGGCGCGCCGGGTCGTGGCCATCAGGAACCCGGCGCCGAAGAGGGAGATCACGATCGCCGGCGGCACCGCGGCCGCCAGATTGCCGGCCGGGTCGGTGAACGGGTCCGGCCACACCCCCACCGTGAACGGCACGACGTAGGTCGTGATGAGGACGACGAGGACACCGCCGACCAGGATCTCCGGCAGGCTGAGCAGCAGGGCGTTCCCCAGGCGGGTGGCGGCGGCGGTGCGCCTGCGGGCGGCGATCCCGCCGCACACGCCCAGCGCGATGCCGGGGAGCACGGTGAACAGGCAGCCCAGCGCCGCCAGCTCGAGGGTGATCGGTGCCCGGTCGAGGATCTCGGTGAGTACCGGTTCGCCGCTGCGCAGGGAGGTGCCGAGATCGCCGCGCAGCAGGTTCCCCATCCACGTGGCGAACTGCACGACGATCGACCTGTCGAGCCCGTACTCGCTCACCGCCGCCGCCCGCTCGGCGGGCGTGGCCTGGGGGCCGAGCAGGACGTCCACGTAGTTGCCGGGCACCAGGTGCAGGGCCGAGAAGACCAGGACCGCCGAGACGAGGACGGTCAGCAGCGCCAAGCCGACCTGACGGAGGACGAACCCGAGAAGTCGGGGCATCTCAGGCACCCCCGGTCCGGACCCGGCTCAGCGCACCGGCGTACTGCATCACGTCCAGGTTCCCGTCGAGCCGGCTGATCCGCGGTGCCACCCGGTCCGCCCGATAGGCGACGATCCCGGGCTTGGTGACCAGCGGGATGGTGTTCGCCTGCTCCTCGAGAGCGGTCGACGCCCGGCGTACCGCCGCGTCCGCCGACGGGCCGGACGCCGACCACGCCCGGGTGACGAGGTCGGTGACCGAGGGATCGTCCTCCTGGAAGCCCGCGGTGAAGGGTGCGAGCTCCGGGCTCCAGTTGCGCATCGCCATCAACGGCCCGCCGAAGGCGGCGTAGAAGCTGACGGCGGCGTCCATCCGGGCGGGCGTACTCACCCAGGAGCGCTGGTTCAGCACCGCCGCCTCCAGCTGGGTGGCCCGCACCGTCACTCCGATCTCGGCCAGGTCCTGCTGGATGATCTGGGCGATCCCGCCGGCGACGGGGCCGCCGTAGATGATCTCGAAGTGCAGGTCGGTCCGGGCCGCCTCGGCGAGCAGCGTCCTGGCCTTCGCGGTGTCCCGGTGCACCGTCGTCGGTAGGGCTCCGGGGAACGTCGCCGACACCGGGCCCGTGACGGCACCGACGCCGGCGAGGGCGACCTGTCTGATCCGTTCCCGGTCGATGCCGTGGGCAACCGCCTGCCGGACGCGGCGATCGGTGAAGGGTGTGTCGCCGACCGCGTTGAGGGTGAGGACGAAGAAGTCGGTGCGCGGCTGCACCTGCACGGCGACCGCGGGGACGTCGCTGAGCAGCAGCGCCGCGTCGGGCTCGTCGAAGGTGGCGATGTCGATGCTGCCGTTGCGCAGCGCCGCGATCCGCGCGTTGGTGTCGAGGATGATGGGGACCTCGAGGCGGTCCGCCGTGGGGGGACGCCACGAGAACGGGTTGCGGACCAGGACCCAGTCCCGGTCCTGGCGGTGGCTCTCGACCATGAACGGGCCGGTGCCGAGCATCTCGGTGGCCGGGGTGACCTCGCCGGCACCGATCTCCCGGATCGGCAGGATCACGGCCACGGCCGCGCTCAGCGCGGACAGGAACATCTCACGCGGGGCACCCAGGACGAACCGAACCCGACGGTCGTCGACCCTGCTGACCGTGGTGCCGGTCCCCCCGATGTAGCTGGCGAACGCGGTGGGCTTCGCCGGATCGAGATGGCGGGCGAAGGTGCCCACGACGTCGTCGGCGTCGACGGGGCGGCCGTTGGAGAACCTGGCACCGCTGCGGAGGGTGAACACCCACTCGCCGGGCGCCGGGTTCTCCCAGCTCTGGGCGAGCGCCGGAACCACGCCCAGGTCGTCGTCGAGCTCGACCAGCGGCTCGTAGACCACCTGGATCAGCTCCCACGAGGCCCCGACCGACGACGTCGTCGGGTTGAGCGCGAGGGCCTCGAGGGGCTTGCCCCAGACGACCGTGCCGCCGCGCACCGCGGTGACCGGACCTGCGCCGGCCACGGCGTCCATCCGCCGTGCACAGCCGGCCAGCGCTCCTGGTGCGGCCACGCCGAGACCGCCGAGGAGCAGCGTCCGGAGCACGGTCCGGCGGCCGATGCCGACCCCGGCGGGCGGTAGGTCGGGTGGGCTCATGACATCTCCTCGGGCAGTGGCGGGCGGTCCGGACGGACGGCAACGGGGGCGAGGGGCCGGCCGTGTTCGACGAGCACGTCGACGAGCCGGGAGTGCGGGAGCGCGTGGGCGCGTACGCCCGCGCGTCCGGTGACGGTCCTGGCGGCCACGAGTGCGTTGAGGATCGACTCCTCGGTGGCCTCCACCGTGGCCGCGAACAACGCGTCGATGCCGCCGTCGGACAGCATGGTCAGCGTCTGGGTCACCGGTGCCGCTGCGCCGTACTCGCTCTTGCGCAGCCGGTTGCCGGTGGCGAAGGCGATGACGAGGTCGCCGCTGAAGTGTTCGCCCACGCCCCCGGCGCGGGCGACGCCCAGCGAGGCTCGCTGCGCGAGGCGGTCGCACTGGTGCGGGAGCAGGGGCGCGTCCGTCGCCACCACGACGATGATCGAGCCCCCGCCCTCCACCGGCACCGTCGCCCCGGACGGGATCGGAACGGGGATCTCCCGCCCGTCGATCAGACGGCCGACCGGGACACCGTCGACCAGGAGCCGGTCACGCCGGCCGTGGTTGGCCTGCACCAGGACCCCGACCGTGTAGCCGGCGGTCCCGTCCAGGACGACGACGCGGGAGGACGTCCCGATCCCGCCCTTGAAGCCGTGGCAGATCGTGCCGGTACCGGCTCCGACGTTTCCCTCGGCCACGGCGGCGCCGTCGCCGCTGCGCACGGCGGATGCGAGGGCCCGCTCGAGATGCTCGGCTCGGACATGGAAGCCGTCGATGTCGTTCAGGACGCCGTCCCAGGTCTCCCCCACCACCGGCAGGGCCCAGAACAGCTCCCCGGGGGCTCGCCGAGCGACCTCGACCCGCGCCAACGCGTCGCGCACGACCCCGACGCTGTGTGAGTTGGTCAGCCCGATCGGCGAAGTCAGCATTCCGCTCTCGCGCACCCACTGCAGTCCCGTGAGCTCGCCGTTGCCGTTGAGCCGGTGGCTCCCCGCGAAGACCGGCCGGCTCCAGATCCCGTCGTCGTGCGGCAGGACCACGGTGACCCCGGTGTGCACCTCCGCGGAGTCCGTCCCCGGTCCCGCCGTCAGCGTGCAGTGCCCGACCCGGGTACCGGGGACGTCGGTGATCGCGTTGGCGGGGCCGGGCGTTCCGGTCCCGACCGCGACCCCGAGATCCCGCGCACGCACCGGGCCTCGCACCACCTCGGAAGCACGCTTCTCATTCATTGAACAGGACGATAAAGAGCTGTTCGATGGCCGTCAACGGCGCCCTTCGTTGCAGCTCAGAGCTGTTTCCGTCAGGTTACCAACTTTGAACGATCGATCAGACGAGCGCGCGCCTGCCGCCGTTCTCGATCTGGTTCGGGGCCCGGTCGGGACGACCGGGTACGGCAGATCCCAGGACGACCGGCGGCGGGCAGCGGCCGTGCGTACTCATCGCCGGGGCTCGTCCGCCGTCGACACGGCGACGGGCCGCCAGGTGGCGGGATCGACGCGTCGCCCGTCGAGCGGCAGCTGCGGGGCCTGGCTGCGCAGGGGCATCGGCAGGCCGGCGGCGGACACCGCCGGGGCCGGGGGGGATCGTGTCCTGGGGGCGACCAGCAGGTGGGGGCCGCGACCGAACAGCGCCGCGGAGTCGGACGTCGGCGACGACCGGCGCGCTCTACCGCGACGTCACCGTTCGCGTCGGCTGCAATCCAGGGACGGGGTCGGGCGCACACGTGCAGGGCCGACCGCGCCGGTCGCCGCGACGGTGCTCGTCGGGGGCGGCGCGGTCGGCTCCGAGGACGCACCGGGCTCACGCCCGGGTCCCGGGGCGGAGGGGACGCGGCCACCGTCCGCCCGGGACCGCTCGGGCACCGGCACCGAGCGGCCGGGGTCTACAGGGTGGCGCGCAGGTGCTCGGCGATGTCGGAGATCTGGCCCAGCACCCCGTTGACGTAGCGCGGGGAGTCGTCGGTCGACAGCGTCCGGGCCAGCTCGACGGCCTCGGTGATCGCGACCGGGTCGTCGACGTCGTCGACCCACAGCAGCTCGTAGATCCCGAGCCGCAGCAGGCCACGGTCGACCGCGGGCATCCGGTCGACGTCCCAGCCCTCGGCGTGCTCGGCGATCAGCTGGTCGATCCGCTCCTGGTGGGTGGCGACGCCCTCGACGAGCCGCGCCGCGTAGTCCTGGACGGGCGGCGCGTCGTCGGTCTCGCGGCGCGCGGTGAGCACGGACAGCGCGTCCTCACCGCGGGCCTCGGCCTCGAACAGGATGTCCAGTGCCCGCTTACGGGCCTTGGTGCGTGCGCGCACCTCAGCTCACGCGGCCGAGGTAACGGCCGTCCCGGGTGTCGACCTTGACCTTGGTGCCGCTCTCCAGGAACAGCGGCACCTGGATCTCGGCGCCGGTCTCCAGGGTCGCGGGCTTGGTGCCGCCGGTGGAGCGGTCGCCCTGCAGGCCCGGGTCGGTGTGGGAGATGACCAGCTCGACCGAGGTCGGGAGCTCGACGAACAGCGGCTCCCCCTCGTGCAGCGACACCTGGGCGGTGGCGTTCTCCAGCAGGTAGCGCGCGGCGTCGCCGACGGCCTTCTCCGGGATCGGGATCTGGTCGAAGGTGTCGGCGTCCATGAAGACGAAGTCGGTGCCCTCGCGGTACAGGTAGGTCATGTCGCGGCGGTCCACCGTCGCGGTGTCGACCTTGGTGCCCGCGTTGAAGGTCCGGTCCACGACCTTCCCGGACATCACGTTCTTCAGCGTGGTGCGAACGAACGCACCGCCCTTGCCGGGCTTGACGTGCTGGAACGCCGTCACGGTCCACAGCTGGCCCTCGATGTTCAGGACCAGGCCGTTCTTCAGGTCGTTCGTGGTCGCCACGTGCGCGCTCTCCTGCTCGGATCTCGGATTCGTGCGTCGGTCAGGGTACCGCCACCGGGTTCACCGGCCCGCCCGAGGGGCGGGCGACCTGCCAGGATGGGCGCCATGACGGTGCGGGTGGTGGTGGCCGACGACCAGGCCGTGGTGCGGGCGGGGCTGCGGACGGTGCTGGCGGCGGCACCGGACATCGACGTCGTCGGGGAGGCAGGGGACGGCGCGGAGGCCGCCGAGCTGGCCGAGACCCTGCGTCCGGACGTCGTCCTGATGGACGTCCGGATGCCCGGCACCGACGGCATCGAGGGGACCCGGCGGATCCGGGCGTTGCGCGACCCCGGCATCCGCGTGCTGGTGGTGACGACCTTCGACCTGGACCGCCACGTCTACGACGCCCTGCGGGCCGGCGCGTCCGGCTTCGTGCTGAAGGACGTCGAGCCGGAGGACCTGCAGGTCGCGGTGCGCACCGTGCACGCAGGGCACGAGCTGTTCGCGCCGTCGGTCACGCGGCGGCTCGTCGGCTCGTTCGTCCCGACCGACCCGCCCGCGCAGGCCGGGCCCGCCGCCGCGCTGACCGAGCGGGAGCGGGAGGTGCTCGGGCTGGTCGCCGCCGGGCTGTCCAACGCCGAGATCGCCGACCGGCTGGTGCTGGGCGGGACGACGGTCAAGACCCACGTGTCGAACCTGCCCACCAAGCTGGGGCTGCGCGACCGGGTCCAGCTCGTGGTGTTCGCCTACGAGCACGGGCTGGTGGGGGCGGCCGGTGCCGACGGCTGAGCCCGGCGGGGATGCTCCCCCGGCACCGCTGCCCGGGAGCCGCGCGGGGGACGTCGCGCTCGCGGTGCTGGCGCTGATCCTCGTCGCCCAGGAGATGGTGACGACCCTGGTCGTGAACAGCTACGGCTACGTCCACCGGCTGCCGCTGCCGCTGGAGGTGGCCCTGGCGGTCGGGCTGAGCCTGGCGGCGGCCGCGGCGATGCTGCTGCGCCGCCGGCGGCCGCGGCGTGCCTACCTGGCCCTGGCCGTGATCTCCGCCCCGGGGATCGCGTTCCTCGGCGGGGCCGCGGCGCTGGTGTGGCCGCTGCTCGCGTTCTCCGTCGCACGGGCGCCGCAGCGCGGACCGGTCGACGCTGCGGCGTGGGTGGCCCTGCCCTGGCTCGGTTCGCTCGGACTGGCCGGGCTGCTGCGCCTACCGGTCTCGCCGGACGTGGCGACCGACGCCGGGCTGATCGTCGGCGGCGCGATGGTGGTCATGCCGATGCTGGTGATCGCCACCGTCGCGGGGCGCTGGAGCCGGTCCGCGGCGCTGCGCGCCGACCGCGAACGGGCCGAGACCGACCGGCTGCAGCACGGCACCGCGTTGGACGCCGAGCGGTCCCGGATCGCCGAGGAGATCGGCGGTGGTGTGCTCAGCGGTCTGCGCCGCCTGGTCGCCCAGGCCGGGGCGCTGGGGCCCGACGCGACCGAGGCCGACCTGCGGGCGGTGCGGGAACGGGCCCGGTCCGTGCTGGCCGCGATGCGCCGGGTCCTGGGCGTGCTCCGCGCCCCCGCCGCCACCGCCGAGCCGGGACCCGTCGTCCCGCTGCCGGCCCCGGTCCCGGCCCCGGCAGCGTCCGCGCGGCGTCGCCGGGTGCCGCTGCCCGACCGGGCCGGGCTGTGGGCGCTCGTCGCGTTCGTCGTCCCGGCTCTGCTGATCGGTGCGCTCGTTTCCTCGGCGGGCGACGTGGACACCGGGCTGGTGGTCGTCGACGGGTTCCTGCGCCTGCTGCAGCTGCCGTGGGGGAACCCGGCCGCAGCGCTGGTCGTGGCGGTGCAGTTCGCACTCGTCGCGTGGTGGCGGACCGCGCCGGTGCCGGCGCTGCTGCTCGCCGGAGTCGCGTCGTTCGTCGCGACCATGCTCGACGGCTCCAACACGTTCGCCGAGGCCACCTGGATACTCCTGGTGTGGGGCGCGGCGTCGACGGCGCCGGTCGTGACGTCCGCGGTGGCAGTGGCGGTGTCGACGCTGGTCGTCCTCACCGGGGGCACCCTCGCGGGGGTGTGGCACCGGCTCGGGACCCCGGCGTCGGTGGTCGTGCTCAGCTTCCTGGCCGTGGTGCCGCTGTGGGCGGCCGGGGTCGCGGTCCGCCACCACCGGCTCGACACCGCGACCCGGCGACGCGCGCTCACCGAGGCCGGGGTGCGCGAGGCGCTCACCCGCGAACGCCTGCGGGTGGCCCGCGACCTGCACGACGTCGTCGCCCACCACGTCTCCGCGGTGGCAGTGCAGGCCGGGGCGGCGCGGCTCGCCGCCGACCCGGCGGCCCGCGCCGAGGCGCTCGGGCACATCGCGGACTCGGTCCGCCGGGTCGCCGAGGCGCTGCCCGCCCTCGCCGACCTGGGGCCGGACCCGGACGGCGCAGACCTGTCCCCCGCCGCGTTGGAGGCCCTGGTCGCGCCGTCACGCGCGGCAGGGCTGCCGGTCGCGGTGACCGTCGAGGGCTCCCCCACGGCGACGCCCGGCGAGGCCGAGCTGTTCGCGCGGCGCATCGTCACCGAGGCACTGACCAACACCCTGCGCCACGCCGGGCCCACCCCCACCCGGGTGCGGGTCGTCCACGGCGGCGCCGCCGAGCCGCTCGTCGTGGAGGTCGACGACGACGGCCCGGTGCCCGGCCACCGACCCGACGACACCGGCTCCCGCCTGGGCCTGCTCGGGATGCGGGAACGGGTCGCGCTGGTCGGCGGCGAGCTGTACACCGGCCCCGGTGACGGTCAGGGGTGGACGGTCCGCGCGGTGCTGCCCCGCAGCCCGCTCGTCCGCGAGGACGACCCCGCCGCGGCACCGATCTCGTCCTTCGCGCCGATCCGCGAGGGCACCCCCGGCTCGTAGCGTCGGTCCCCACAGCGGGGGAGGGACCGATGACCACACAGCAGCAGCAGCTCCGGGCCGGGCCGGTGGCGGACACCGGCGCCACACTCGAGATCGACGCGCTGACCAAGCGCTACGGCGGCACCGTCGCCCTGGACGGGGTGACCTTCGACGTCCGCCCGGGCGAGATCTTCGGCTTCGTCGGCTCCAACGGCGCCGGGAAGACGACGACGATGCGGATCGCCCTGGGCGTGCTGGCGGCGGACTCCGGGCAGGTCCGTCTCGGTGGGCGCCCGATCGACCTCGACGTCCGCCGCACGATCGGCTACATGCCCGAGGAGCGCGGGCTGTACCCGAAGATGAAGGTCGGTGAGCAGCTCGCCTACCTGGCCGAGCTGCACGGCGTCGACCGGGTCGCTGCGCGCCGGGCGGTGCTGCGCTGGGCCGAGCAGCTCGGCGTCGACCACCGGCTCGACGACACCGTCGACGCGCTCAGCCTGGGCAACCAGCAGCGCGTCCAGCTGGCCGCGGCACTCGTGCACGACCCGGCCGTGCTGGTGCTCGACGAACCGTTCTCCGGGCTGGACCCGGTCGCCGTCGACGTGATGAGCGAGGTGCTGCGACAGAAGGCCCGCGCCGGGGTGCCGGTGCTGTTCTCCAGCCACCAGCTCGACCTGGTGCAGCGGCTCTGCGACCGGGTCGGGATCCTCGTGGCCGGCCGGATGCGGACCGTCGGCACCGTCGGCGAGGTCCGGCGCGGTGGCGGCACCCGGCTGGAGGTGCGCGCCCCCGCCGCCCGGCCCGGCTGGGCGCACGGGCTGGCCGGGGTCACCGTGCTCGCCGAGGAGCGCGGCCGCACCGTCCTGGCACTCGGCGACGGCGTCGACGACCAGCGGGTTCTCGCCGCCGCGCTCGCCACCGGTCCGGTGCACGGCTTCACCGTCACCACCCCGTCGCTGACCGATCTGTACCGGGAGGTCGTCGCATGAGCGCCCCGTCCACCACCCTGCCCGCGCGGCGCGCCATCGCGCTGGTCGCCCGTCGCGAGTTCCGCGTGCAGGTGCACAAACGCAGCTTCTGGGTCAGCAACGCGATCATGCTCCTGCTCATCGCGGGCAGCATGATCGCCTTCTCGCTGTTCGGCACGGGCGACGACCGGCCCTCGGTCGGCGTCGCCGGTGACCCGGCACTGGCCGCGGCCGTCACCTCCGCCGCGGAGCGGCTCGGGTCACCCGTCGACGTCCGGGAGATCGCCTCCGCCGGCGACGGCCGGGCTGCCGTCGCCGCCGGGGACCTCGACGTCGCCCTGCTCGGCGACGAATCGGGACCGGGCGCGACGGCCGTCGTCGACTCCGAGCTCGACCCGGCGACCCGAGCCGTCCTCGACGCGGCGCTGGCCGACCGGGCCACCGGCGTCGGGCTCGCCGTGGTGGGCGTGACCCCGTCCCAGCTGGCCGCCGCGACCCCGCCCGCCAGGCTGACCGTCGACGCACTCGACCCCACCGACCCGGAGGCCGGGCAGCGGTCGGCGCTGTCGTTCGCGGTGCTGATCGTGATGTTCATGCAGATCGTCGGTTTCGGGCTGACCGTCGCGATGGGCGTGGTCGAGGAGAAGTCCAGCCGGGTGGTGGAGCTGTTGCTGTCCACGATCCGCCCGCTGGACCTGCTCTGGGGCAAGGTCGTGGGAATCGGTGCGGTCGGGCTGGTCCAGCTGCTGCTCTACGGCGTCGTCGGGATCGCGACCGGGCTCGCCACCGGGCTGCTGACGATCACCGGTACCGCGGTCGGGGTGTTCGGCGCGGCGCTGGCCTGGTTCGTGCTCGGCTACGCCTTCTTCGCCGTCCTCTACGCCGCGGCCGGGTCGCTGGTGTCGCGCCAGGAGGACGTCAACTCGACGACCGGGCCGCTGATGATGCTGATGTTCGCGATGTACGGCGCCTCGTTCTGGTACCTCGGCTCGCCGGACGCGACGGCGCTGCAGATCCTGTCGTGGATCCCGCCGTTCCCGGCGATGCTCATGCCGCTGATGGTCGCCCAGGGCACCGTCTCGGCCTGGCACGTGGCCGGCTCGGCGCTGGTCATGATCGTCGCCGTGGCGTTGCTGGCCCGCGCCGGGGCCCGCGTGTACGAGCGGTCCGTGCTGCGGATCGGGGCGACGGTGCCGTGGCGGGAGGCGCTCAGATCTCGATGAGCTCGCGGGGCAGCCCGGTCAGTGCCCTGGCCGGGCCGCCCGCGGCCACGTGCAGGGTGTCCTCGATCCGCACCCCGCCCCGCCCGTCGAGGTAGACGCCCGGCTCGACGGTCACGACGGTGCCGGCGTCGATCCGGCCGGTGGCGGTGGTCGCGAGCCACGGCGGCTCGTGCACCGCGAGCCCGACCCCGTGCCCGAGCCCGTGCGGGAACCGCTCGCCGTGGCCGGCGGCGGTGACGACGTCCCGGGCCGCCGCGTCGACGGCGGCCACCGAGGCCCCGTCGACCAGGGCGGCCCGCCCGGCCGCCGCCGCGGCGTCGACCAGGGCGTGCAGCTCACGCTGCCAGTCCGCGGCCGGGCCCAGGCAGAACGTCCGGGTGGTGTCGGAGTGGTAGCCGTCGAGCGCCGCCCCGAAGTCGATCTTGACGAGGTCGCCGCGGCGCAGCTCGGTGCCGGTGGGGCGGTGGTGCGGCACCGCGGAGTGCGGGCCCGCGGCGAGGATGGTGTCGAAGGCGGGGCCGTCGGCGCCCAGGCGGCGCATCCGGTCGTCGAGCTCGCGCGCGACGTCGGCCTCGGTGCGTCCCGGGCGCAGGCCGCCGTCGTCGAGCAGGCCGCGCAGCGCGGTGTCGGCCAGCGCGCAGGCGGCGGCGATCCGCTCGACCTCGTCGGCGTCCTTCACCGCGCGCAGCCGCCCGACCAGGCCGGGTGCCCGGCGCAGCCGGCGGCCGGGGACGGCGTCGCGCACGGCGGCCAGGCCGTCGACGGTGAGCGTGGCGGAGTCGTAGCCGAGGGTCCGCCCGGCCCGGACGCGGGCCGCGGCCGCCGGGGCGCTCGGCCGCTCGACGAGGATCTCCAGGCCGGGGCACTGCTCGGCGGCCTGGACGCGGTAGCGCCCGTCGGTGCAGAGCAGGTCCTCCCCCGGGTCGGTGGCGATCACCGCGGCGGCGTTGGAGCCGGTGAACCCGGTGAGGTACCGGACGTCGAGCAGGTCGGTGACCAGCAGCGCGTCCAGTCCGGCGGCGGGGAGCAGGGCGCGGAGGGTGTCGCGCCGGGCGGGGTGGGACATGCCCCGAACCCTATGTCTAGGGTCGCGGCCATGGGTCTCTACTTCCGCCAGCTGCTGTCGGGCCAGGACTACGCCGTGGGTGACCAGGTGGCCACCCAGATGGTCAACTTCTCGTACCTGATCGGCGACGACGAGACCCGCGAGGCCGTCGTCGTCGACCCGGCCTACTCCCCCGACGAGCTGGTCGCGACCCTCGACGCCGACGGCATGCGCCTGACCGGGGTGCTCGCCACCCACCACCACCCCGACCACGTCGGCGGCACGATGATGGGCTTCGACCTCGTCGGCGTCGCGCAGCTGATCGGGTCGCACCCGGTGCCGATCCACGTGCAGCGCGCCGAGGCCGACTACGTGACCCGGGTGACCGGGCTGTCGGCGACCGACCTGACCCCGCACGACCACGACGACGTCGTCGAGGTCGGGAACGTCGCGATCCGGCTGCTGCACACCCCCGGCCACACCCCGGGCTCGCAGTGCTTCCTGGTGCCGGACCCGGACGGCGACCGGCTCGTCGCCGGGGACACCCTGTTCCTGCAGGGCTGCGGGCGCACCGACTTCCCGGGCGGCGACACCGCGCAGATGTACCACTCGCTGCAGCAGCTGGCGGGGCTGAAGGGCAACCCGACGGTGTACCCGGGGCACCGCTACTCCCCGGCGTCGCACGCCCCGCTGGCCGACGTGCAGCGGACGAACACCGTCTACCGGGCGACGTCGGTGGAGCAGTTCGTGGCGGCGTTCGGGTCGTGAGCCGACCCGGCGTCGTCGTCGGCGGCGATCACGGTCCTGCGGCCTCGGTCGGCCTCGTCGTAGGCGAGCCGGGACACCTGGACGTGCGTCCGGTGACGTTCGGCCCAGTCGGTGAGGAGAGACAGGGTCTGCGCGAGTTCCCGGGCGGCCTCGGTCAGCCGATACTCCGTCCTGGGCGGCACCGTCGCGTACACCGTGCGGGTCAGCAGCCCGTCCCGCTCCAGGTTCCGCAACGTCAACGTGAGCATCCGCCTGCTGATGCCCGGGATGCCTCGCTCGAGCTCGGTGAACCGCGCGACCTCCTCCGCACCGATGAGCGTGAGCACACCGATCGCCCACTTCCCGCTGACCCGGTCCAGCACCTCGTTCAACGGACAGACGTGGTGGACGGCGTCGTGCCCGCCGGTGGGGAGGGGTCGGCCGCCCTCGTCGACCGCCGAGGCCTGGTCACTGTTCGACACCTCCGTCATCGTAGGTAGCCAAGGCGTCGTGGCCGAGGAGAATCGCCGTCGCCGGTCGCACGGCTGCCTCGGCGCTCGTGAAGCCGCCAGATCATGCGGCAACCCGGTCCGGGGTAGCGGTCACCGGTACCGACCAGGGTCGTCAGATCCGCGGAGTCGGCCAGAGCGTCCATGAGTGCCTCGTCGCCGAAGTGGGGCCCAGCGCGTCGACGGTGAGCCCGAACTGCTGCGCGAGCGACCGGTAGGAGTCTGCCCACTCGGCGCCCGGCCGGATCCCCCGCTGGTCAGGACGTTCTCGACCCCTCAGCGCTGCTCCGCGAGGACCTCACCGAGGATGATCGCCGCTTGGTCGAATGCGTCAGGGTTCGGGCCTGCGAAGCTGAGGCGTACGTACGGGGCCGTGGGCTCGGCGGGGAACCACTCGTTCCCCGCGGCGACGGCGAGGCCGCGCAGCTCCGCGTCCTGTGTCAAGCGGGCGAGGTCGGTCCCGTCCGGGAGACGGACCCAGAGGTTGAGGCCGCCCGCAGGGATTCCCTCGATCGTCGCGTCGGAGGCGTGCGTTCTGAGCGCGGCGACGAGGAGGTCCCGTCGGGCGCGGAGCTGCTTGCGGAGGGCACGGCGGTGTGATTGCCATGCGGGCTGCGTCACGACGTCGAGGGCGGCGGCCTGAAGCAGTCCGCTCACGTACATCGACTGGGACTGCAGCTCCGTGAGGAGGCGATGGTGGAGCGGGCCGCGGGCGACGAGCGCGGCCACGCGGATGGCCGGCGAGACGCTCTTGGTCAGGGAGCGCAGGTAGACGACGTGCCCGGAGTCGTCCCTCGTGACGACCGGTACGGGGTCAGCAGTGATGCCGAAGTCGTGGGCCCAATCGTCCTCGATGAGGAACGCGCCGTGCGTGCGGACGATCTCGAGGACGTGGGCGGCGCGTGCGGCGGACCATCGCGCACCAGTGGGATTGGCGAAGTTGGGCTGCGCGTAGAAGCCGCGCGCGCCGGTCTCGGTGAAGGCGCGCTCGAGAGCGGTGACGTCGGGGCCCTCGGTGCTCGCGGGAACGGGCACGAGAGTGACGCCGACCTGACCAGCGGCGAGGATCGCTCCCCAGTAGGTCGGCGATTCGATGAGGATCGCGCCGCCCGGTCCCGCGATGCTGCGGAACAGGACGGCGAGGCCGAGCTGGCTGCCGGGCACGATGATCACGTCCCGCGCCGAGGGGCCGGTGCCGTCGGCGGGCGTCTGGGCGGCGATCTCGGCGGCGAACCAGCCGCGGAGCCCCGCGAGCCCCGCCGACCCGGTGCGTTCGAGTGCCGCGTCGCCGCGGCCCGCCCGGGCAACTGCCGGCCGCAGGAGGCGTTCGGGGAGCAGGCTGCGGTCGGGATAACCCGAGTGCAGAGAGATCGCATCGCTGCGGACCGTGCGGAGAGCACTCGACGCGGCGGCGGGAGCTGCTCCTGCCGCCCCGAGGGTGGCGGTCTGCCAGGAGAGGTCCACCGGTCGCAGCTCACGGGTGGCACTGACGAACGTCCCGGCGCCGGGGCGGGTCTCGATGAGCCCACGACACACCAGCGATCGCAGAGCCGCTTGAACCGTAACCGGACTGACGCCGTGGTGCGCCGTCAGTTCGCGCGTCGACGGCAGGCGCGCACCCGGCGCGGCGGAGGAGATCCACGTCTCCAGAGCCGCCTCGACCAGCCCGCTGCTACGCTGATTCATGAGTGAGGATAGTAGCGCTACTACGTTTCCCGGCCGTCCGCTACCGCGGTTCGTCGTGCCGGCTCGTCCCGGCCTGAGCTGGGGCTTTCTCGGTGTCCTCGCCTTCTCGTTCACCGTCCCGCTGACTCGGCTCGCCGTCGGGTCCGGGCACCTGTCGTCGCTGCTCGTCGGCAGCGCCCGCGCGGTGGTTGCCGCGTTGCTCGCAGGTCTGGCGCTCTGGTTCTCGCAGTCCCCACGTCCACGCGGACGGGAGTGGATCGGCGTCGGTGTCGTGGCAGCTGGTGCGGTGCTCGGCTTCCCGCTACTCACCTCGATCGCGCTGACGCAGACGCCCGCGAGCCACGGGGCGGTGGTCATCGCACTCCTGCCCGCCACCACTGCGATCGTCTCCGTCGTTCGCACGGGCGAACGACCCGGTCGCGTGTTCTGGGTCGCCTCGGCAGTCGGGGCGGTCGCCGCCGTGCTGTTCGCCGCGGTCCAGAGAAATACAGTCGGACAGCTGCAGGCCGCCGACGTCCTGCTGTTCGCAGCCGTGATCGTCTGTGCCCTTGCCTACGCCGAGGGCGGGATCCTGTCCCGCCGCCTCGGAGCCTGGCAGACGATCTCCTGGGCGCTGCTCGCTGCCGCGCCGGTGACCATCCTCCTCACCGGATGGGCGGTCGTCGACCAGCCGCCGACCGGAACGCCGGCGGAGTGGCTCGCCTTCGCCTACCTGGGCGTCGTGAGCATGTTCCTGGGCTTCGTCGCCTGGTACCGCGGCCTCGCGATCGGACCACTCGCGCAGGTCAGCCAGATCCAGCTCGCCCAGCCCGTGATGAGCATCGGCTGGGCGGCGCTGATCCTCCACGAGAGCATCACCTGGCCGACACTCCTCGGCGGCGTCGCGGTCATCGCGTGCGCGCTCGTCGCCGTCCGATCACGCACACGGCCATCGTCGACGTCGCGTGGGCACGCCCACTCGGACGACAGGGTCGGGCGGTGAGGCCGACGTCAGGCGGGTCCACCGTGCGAACGCACCGTTCACTGCCGGGAGGGGGTCGGCGTCGAGCTGCGGGGCCCCGCAGCACGGCGACTCACTGCTGTTCAACCCCAGCACCGCCCTGTCCCCGGAACTGAACGCACAGCTCACGGAGCTGCGTGAGCAGACCATCACGCGGATCGCGGGAATGGTCCGGCACCTCGGGACCTTCGACGACGAGCGCAGCCTCGCCTTCGCCTACGCCATCAGCGGGGTCGGCGAACAGCTCGGACGCTGGTGGCTCACCCGGCCCGACATCCCCCGCTCGACGGTCGTCGCCTACTACCGCGACTTCATCACCCCCGGCCTGGACCTTCGATGAGCGCACCGCGGCCACGGAGGCCCGGTTCCGAACCGGCGACGACCGACGCCGTCCCCACGCTCGTCGCGCACACCGGTTGACCTGCTCGGCGGAGCCTGAAATCGGACCGCGCGGATCGGCAGACGTGGCTAGGGTCGTCGCCGATGACCACGATCGTGAGGTTGATCCGTTCTGCCCGCCTGTCCGACGTGGCGGAGTACGCCTATGCCGCGACCGCGCCCGCGGACGCACGACTGATCTTCCTGGCGGGTAGCTGCCCCCTCCACGCCGACGGCTCGACCGCGGCGGTCGGGGACGTCGCAGGCCAAGCAGCGCACGCCGTCGAGAACATGAGAACCGCGTTGGCCGAGAGCGGCGCGTCGCTGAGTGACGTCATCAGCACCCGGGTGCTCGTCGCGTCCAGCGAGCAGGCCGATCTCGTGGCCGCCTGGGAGGTGGTCCGTGACGCCTTCGGTGACCACGACCCACCCAGCACCCTGATGGGGGTGACCGTGCTCGGTTATGACGATCAGCTCGTCGAGATCGAAGCGGTCGCCGCGGTGCGCGACTAGTTCCTGCTCCGGCGCCGACGTCCCGGGGTCGGTGGTCGACTGTTCGCGATCGTTGATCGCCTAGTAGTGTGCTTGCTCGAACCCTGAGTGTCCGACGCGTTGCTGTTCGTGACATGGTCAGCAGGCCGACTATGAACGATGCCGACTCCGCAGCCGCCGTGCCGAGGCCCCGGCGCCTGACCGAGGTCTTCACGCTTCGCGAGTTCCGTGCGCTCTGGTCTGCCGAGGTCGTCTCGATCCTGGGCGACCAGCTCGCTCGGGTGGCGTTCTCGGTGCTGGTCTACGAGCGCACCAGCTCAGCGGCCCTGTCGGCGGCGGTGTACGCGTTGACCTTCCTCCCTGCGCTGCTGGGCGGCGCACTGTTGGGCTGGGTCGCCGACCGGTACCCGCGTCGGCGGGTCATGATCGGCAGTCACCTCACCAGAGCGGCGCTCGTCATGCCGATGGCGTGGCCCGGCCTCCCACTGCCCGTGCTGTGTGCCCTGATCGTGGTCCTGGTGCTGGCGGGTTCACCGCACTCGGCCGCGCAGGGGGCGTTGTTGCCGGAGATCCTGCGCGGTGACCTGCTCGAACGCGGGTACGCCGTCCGTCAGGTTACGGGCCAGCTCGCGCAGGTTGCCGGGTTCGCGACCGGCGGAGCGCTGCTGGCCCTGCTGAGTCCGCACGCCGCGCTGGTCATGAACGCGGTGACCTTCCTGCTGTCCGCGGCGGTGTTGGCCTACGGGGTCGCGCCTCGTCCCGCGCCTGTCCCTGCCGCCGGTGCGGTCCGTTCCTGGTCGGGCGACATCGCTGCCGGAGCGCGCACGGTCTTCGCGGACCCCTCGCGTCGCACGCTGGCCGTCGTGGTCTGGCTGGCCGGGACCTACATCGCCCCGGAGGGGGTCGCTGCTCCCTATGCCGCGCAGCTCGGCGCCGGGCCGGTCGCCGTCGGGCTGCTCCTGGCCGCCATCCCGGCCGGCAGTGTCCTGGGGGCGATCGTGTTCACGCGTTGGGTCCCCCAGCGGACCCGGGAACGGTGGATGCTCCCGCTCGCCGTGGCCGCCGGCGTTCCGTTGATGGTGAGCGCGCTCGCGCCGTCGGTCGCGGCGATCACCGTGTTGTGGGCACTCAGCGGCGCGGCCGTGGCCGCCGCGCTGATCCAGGCACAGGCCGGCTTCGTACGCCGGACCCCGGCCGAGGCGCGGGGGCGCGCGACCGGCCTCGCGGCCGCTGGGCTGATCGGCGCGCAGGGGCTCGGTCTTCTCGCTGCCGGTCTGCTCGCCGAGTGGTCCTCCCCCGCCGTGGCGGTGGCGGTGACCGCCGCGGTGGCCTCGGCTGGGCTCGCAGCCGTGGCCATGTCGCGGCCCGCGCGAGCGCTCTGAGGGGCGGGTCGCCGCGGACGACTCACGGCTCCCCGCCACCTCATCGACGTCGCGCGTCGCGCCTTCCCCGGCCGGACGTCGCCGGCGCGTGCTTCAGATCCGTACACGGCTACATATCACGAGTTGCCTCTTCCCGATCTCGGACGGCAGTACCACGAGGCTTATTCAGGCTCCGTCAGGTAAGTGTGTAGAAGATGAGTCCGATGACTGCCGAGATTGTCGTTTTAAATGTGGCGTAGGGCCGCCGGTAGTCTGTGTGGAGAACTTTCCACGTTTTGATATGGGCGATGACTCGTTCGATGGTGGCGCGTGTGTGGTTGAGGCTCTTGTTGAATGTTTTTTGCCAGTCGAGAAGTTCCCGGCCGGGTGGTTTTTTGAACGGGGTGAGCATGCCGCGCCCGATGTATCCTTTATCGCCGATCGGGGGGTATGTGGCGAGGTGGTCGAGGGCGCCGGATTGGTCGAGGCAATATAGGTCGTGTCGGGAGCCTGGGGTCGGGTCGGAGATCCACGACAGCTGCCCTTCCAGGGTGGCTGCGACCTGGACGACGACGCCGGTGGTGCGATGCTTGCCCGACCACAGACCCGGCACCGCGGCCCATGACCAGCAGGGCAGCAAGGTTCCATCGATGATGTACTGCCGATCGGCACGAAGCTCCTCTGCCGTCGGAACGACACTCCGCAGCGCCTGTGCCAGCAACGGTGTCACCCCCGCGATCGCTCGACTAACCGTCGACTGCGACACCCCATAGGTTTCCGCCAACTCCCACTGCACACGATTCCCGCGCAGATACGCCAACGTGATCACCACCGACCAGAACAACCCCAGAACCGGCGGCCAAGGCCGTCGCAGGCCAGTCGCGTTCCGCTGATCCTGCTCATACACTATAGCGGCAAGATCCTGAATCTCATCACGCCGGAAACCAGTGGCATAGTACATACTGCGACAACCCGTTCATCTCGGATTGATTCGGCAAACCAATATTCGCGATGGACGGGCTGTCGGCCAACCCGACACGCCGGGCTAGATCGTTATTTCACGGGGCCTGAATAAGCCTCCACGTCACCAGTTCCAGTTGCGCACAGCCATCTCCCCTCTCCGCTCGTGTCCGTCGATCACAGCGCTCACCAGTTCCAGTTGCGCATCCCGCATTCCCCTTTCCGACGATCCCCGCCGGCGCCGACAGCCGGATGGCTCGACACCCGCCCCGACTCGGTCACCTCACCAGTTCCAGTTGCGCATCGCCCACACCTCCCCGCCCACTTCTTCGACACGTCGTTGCATCCACGCCTCACCAGTTCCAGTTACGCATGTCGACACCTCCCAGACCATCGTGACCAACGCGTCATCGCATTCACCAGTTCCAGTTGCGCACGCTCGCCACCCACCCCTCATCGCAGACACCGTTCCGCTGAACCACTGCAGTCACCAGTTCCAGTTGCGCATTACGCCCCCTTTTCGATGGAGTGGAGAATCTTTACACCGAACCGCGCTCCGTCACCAGTTCCAGTTACGCACGACTCCCCCTCTCCGGGCAGCCCCTTCTGTCGGGTTACTGCGAACGGCCCAGTCGCCAACCGTCCGCCGACGGCGAGCCGCCGAGGCACCGAGCCCCGCCTCGCGGCGACCTCGACAGGGTAGGCGAGAAGCATCACCACGTCAGCGCCTTAGTTGATCTTGGCGGGTCATTCGAGCCCGGGTGGCGCCCAGCAGATCAGTGAGAGCGACACGACTGAGCAGGGATGAAACCGCTGGACGACGTCTATGCTGACACGAGAGAAAACGATCTACGATTCGGGGATTTCGGTGACCTCATCCGCCGCGCGAGACACCGACCAGAGTACGCTCCGGTCGTGGCTGGCGGCGTGGCAGCTGTGGTCACTTCCGATCGGCGTCCGAGCGCTACTCGTCGCGGTAGAGCTCGCCGCTGTGTGCCTACTCACCGTCGATATCGTCCTCGGCGGCGTCCCACGCGATCTGTCGGCATGGCTGATCGCAGGCACACTGGTGATCTTGAGCGGGTTCCACGCCGAGATCTCACTGCGTGCCGAACGACTACGGCGGCGCATCGCCGAGACCAGATACGTCGACCTGAGTTCGGTGTGGACATTCGCGGGCGCGTTGTTGCTACCGCCGATGCTGGCAGCGGCCACGGTGATCGCCAGTTACACACATCTGTACTTCCGCGTGTTCCGACCCGCAGGAACTCCACCGCATCGACAGCTCTATTCGACGTCGACGGTCGTCCTGGCCGTCTACCTGGTTTACGCGGTCACACTGATCTTTCCCGGATCCGGCGGATTCGACTCCTGGTGGGCGATCGTCGAGATCGCTGCGTGTCTGGTGGTCTACACCGGTACGAACATGTTGCTGGTCGTGAGCGTCATCCGGCTCGCGCAGCCGGGCAGCACATTCCTCGCGATCCTCGCCGGAGGGGAGATCGCGCTGGAGACCGCCACACTGAGCCTCGGCGGAATCGTGGCGGCTGTCATCGTCCCCGACCACGTCCTGCTCGTCTGGCTGCTGATCCCCGCGCTCGTGTTGATGGAGCAGACGACCCTCATCAGGCAGCTGGAGACACGGGCAGCGACGGACGCGAAGACCGGTCTGCTGAACGCCGAGGGCTGGCGTTCCCGCGCGCTGCAGCTGCTCGGCGCGGCGAAGCGCGACTGCACCTGCGCCGGCGTGCTCATCCTCGACCTGGACTTCTTCAAAGAGGTCAACGACCGCTACGGGCACCTGGTCGGTGACGCGGTGCTCCGCGCGGTCGGCGAGGCGATCGTCGCCGAAATCCGCGACGACGACGCCGCGGGTCGCTTCGGCGGGGAGGAGTTCGTCATAGCGCTGGCCGGGATGTTCACGTCGGCAAGCCGCAACGAAGAAGCGGTCCTGGAGGTGGGAGAGCGGATCCGACGCAGGATCGAACGCCTGGCGGTCCACGTCGACGACGAGGTCCCCCCGGTCGCGGTCACCGACCTCACCGCCTCGATCGGGGCCGCGGTCTACCCGCAGGCCGGTCGCGAGCTCGACGTCCTGCTCGCGGCCGCCGACGAGGCCCTCTACGCCGCGAAGAACGCCGGGCGCAACCAGGTCCTGGTCAGCCACGGCCCGGCCGCTCCTCCGTCCGGCCCGTCGGTGCCGTCACCACGCCCGGGATCATGAGGGACGTACGCAGCGACGACGCGGGCGCCATCTGATCTCGACCGGTGTCGGCCTCTCTTCGGGGTCACGCCCTCGGCGAGCTCGACGGTCGGGGCGGTCACTGCCGCCATGCTGCCCGTGCCGCCTTCAACTACCTGGCGTCACAAGATCCGTTGCGCTTCGTGCAGGCGGTTGGTCTCACCAGGTGACGGAGTGCTCGATCGTATGGCCCTACAGGACGCGATGTGTTGTATTCGCTGCTCCATCCCGCCGGATGAGCGCCAACGGGCGCGGGCGGGCAAGCGACGTGTTCACGGAGGCTGCGCAGGTGACCGCGCGCGACAGCTGGCAGCTCGGTGGAGCTGCTGCCCCGTCACGGGTCGGCGCCGAGCTGACCTGGTGGGGCGCAGCGCTGCCGCACGCGGGTCAGCTGATCGTGGCCGATCCGCTGTTGCCCCGGCCGTTGATGATGGCGTTGTTGTCCGACGCCGCGGACACCGCGACCGCGCCGGGGCCCCGCCGGGCGCGCCTGATCGTGGTCTCGCTGCTGGTCGGTGGCGGGCTCGGCGCAGCAGTCCTGCAGGCGTCCGAAGCGCTGCTGGTGCTCCTTCTGCTCACTGTTGCGACCGGCTTCGTCGCCTGGGCGTGCCGCATGCGCAGCCGCGAGCGAGCGGTCCGGGAGCGCGAGGGGGCACGGCCGCTGTTCGCGGTACGTCCGGCCGCCGGCGAGCCGACCTGGGACCTGCTCGCCCATCTCGACGACCAACAGGCCTCCAGGTCGGACGATGCCTACCTCGCCGCGGCCCGTCATCTGCTGTGGCGGGTCGCGCACCTGAACCCGCGCGGCGACGCCGCCATCGCCCATCTCACCGCACGCGCTCACGACGGCGAGTTGTCGTCGGCCGAGCAGCTGTGGGCCGCGGCCGACGACCTGACGGCCCTGGCCGTCGCCTCCCCGCGTGACGTGCGCCGTTCGGTCCCCCAGCTGGCCGTCCTGTACCGCTACGAGTCCCACGCGACCCGCTGACGAGCCGGCTCCTGCCTCGGCGGAGCGTGGCCTGTGTTCCGCCGAGGCAAGCGCCAGGACGCTCACCGGTCGCGTCGCACGGACGTCTCGGGCTTCGTCCGTGCCCGCCTCTCGGGGTCGGCGTCCAGAGCCGGCATCGACGGGGCCGCCCATGAGGGGCTCATCAGCCGGTCATCGGCCGCGCGGATCGTGAGTCGCGCCACAGGAACGTTCGCCGCGTCCCGATCTACCGGGGCGGTCACATCGCTGTTCCCCAGGCGACCCGAATGTTCCCTCTTCCTCCAGGTCGAGCGGGCGACCGAACCTGCAGGACCGAAACTGCCTCGGGGGAGGGATCCCCGTGTCCACCGCTCCGTCCCGCACCGTCCCCCGGCCGGGGCTCACCCTGGCCCTGCTCGCGTTCGCCCAGTTCATGACCGCGATCGACTTCGACATCGTCTTCGTGGCGCTGCCGGAGATCGGCCGCGACCTCGGCTTCTCCGAACAGTCGCTGCAGACCGTCGTCAGCACCTACACCGTCGTCCTCGGCGGCTTCCTCCTGCTCGGCGGGCGGGCCGCGGACCGGCTGGGAGCGCGGCGCATGTTCGTCGCCGGGCTCGTGGTCTTCGGACTGTCCTCACTCGTCGCGGGCCTCGCGAGCGGCCCGACCGTGCTCGTGCTCGCCCGCGCGGTACAGGGGCTCGGCGCGGCGCTGCTGACCCCGTCCACCCTCACGCTCGTCACCGCGCACTTCGCGGAGGGCCCCGCACGCAACAAGGCCCTCGCGGTCTGGGGAGCCGCGGGGGCGACCGGCGCCGCGGTCGGCGCCCTCGGCGGCGGGGTGCTCACCAGCCTGCTCGGCTGGGAATGGGTCTTCTTCGTCAACGTGCCCCTGATGGCCATCGCGCTCGCCGCGACACCGACCCTGCTCAGCCGCGACCACACGACCAGTACCGGCGGATTCGACCTGCCCGGCGCCGTCCTGGCCACCGCGGGGTTCACCCTCGTCGTGCTCGGCCTGGTCTCGGGCCCGGAGATCGGCTGGCTCACCCCGCGCGGCGTCGGCGCGCTCGTACTCGGTCTCGTGCTGGTGGGCCTGTTCGTGCTCGTGGAGTCCCGCACCCGCGACCCACTCGTACCCCTGCGCCTGTTCCGCAACCGCAACGTCGTCGCCGCCACCGCGGTGATCTTCGTGTTCATGGGAACCGTCGGCACCCAGTACTACCTGTTCACCACCTACCTCCAGACCGTCCTGGGCTACTCCCCGCTCACCGCAGGCTTCGCCTTCCTGCCACTCAGCATCTGCAGCCTGCTCGCATCGATGACACTGATCCCCCCCCCCGCTGCTGGGCAGGCTCGGCATCCGCACCACCCTCGCCATCGGCATGACCGGCGTGACCGCCTCACTGGTCGTGCTCGCCCTCGGCATGTCCGGCGACGGCTCCTACTGGGCCGTCCTGCCCGGCGTGCTCCTCTGGGGCACCTCCGCCGGGCTCGCGTTCCCACCACTGTTCGTCTCCGTCTCCACCGGCGTCGCACCCGACCAGCAGGGCGTCGCCTCCGCCCTGGCCTCGACCTCGCAGTACCTCGGCTCCGCGGTCGGCCTCGCCGCCCTGGTCGCCGTGGCGAGCGCCGGACTGGAACCCGACGCGACCCCGGACGCCGTCGTCGCGGGACTGCGGCTCGCCGGATGGATGGCCGCAGCGGTCACCCTCATCGGAGTGAGCCTGGCCGCGGCCATCCTGCGCCCCTCGCGCACCGCCCCCCAGCAGCAGGCGACGAGCGCATGAGCGAGGCCGTTCAGCCGAACTCGACCGCGACGACCTCGACCGCCTACGCGGGATTGAGCCACGGGTCGCGGGCGGGGCGGCAACGGGCGTCGAGGTCACCGGGTGCGACAGCACCGCCGACGACGCTTGCCCACGACCACCGAGGCGAACGACCTGCTGCTCACGCAGGCGTCCGGGTCACGCACCCACCCCACGCATGGGGTGAGGTCTCAGCGGGAGATCGCGGCGTACGCGGTCGCCAGCAGCTCCGGGTCCGGGCCCTCCAGGCGGCCGGGCTCGGCGAGGCCGTCGAGGACCACGAACCGCAGCGTCCCGGCGCGGGACTTCTTGTCACCGCGCATGGTCTCCGTCAGCTCGTCGAGCACGCCGGGCTCGTAGCTCGTCGGCAACCCGACCAGCTCCAGCACCTCGCGGTGCAGGTCGGCGGTGGCGTCGTCGAGCCGCCCGGCGGCGCGGGCGAGCTCGGCGGCGAACACCAGGCCGACGGCGACGGCGTTCCCGTGCCGCCAGCGGTAGCGCTCGCGGCGCTCCACGGCGTGGCCGAGGGTGTGACCGTAGTTGAGGATCTCCCGCAGGTGCGACTCGCGCAGGTCCGCCCCGACGACGTCGGCCTTCACCCGGATCGCGCGGCGCACCAGCTCGGCCAGCACCGGCCCGGTCGGGTCCAGCGCGGCGGCCGGGTCGGCGCGGACGCGGTCGAGGATGACCGGGTCGGCGATGAACCCGGCCTTCCACACCTCCGCGGACCCGGCGACGAGCTCCGCGCGCGGCAGCGTGCACAGCGTGTCGAGGTCGACCAGGACCGCGGACGGCTCGTGGAACGCGCCGACCAGGTTCTTCCCGGCGGCGGTGTTGATGCCGGTCTTCCCGCCGACGGCGGCGTCGACCATCGCGAGCAGCGTGGTCGGGACGTGCACGACCTTCACCCCGCGCATCCAGGTGGCGGCGACGAACCCGGCGAGGTCGGTGACCGCTCCCCCACCGAACCCGACGACGACGTCGGCGCGGGTCAGCCCGGACTCGGCGCAGGCGTCCCAGCAGTCGGCCAGCGAGGTCAGCGACTTGCCGCCCTCGGCGTCGGGGACCTCGTGCAGCGCGGCGGCCAGCCCGGCGGCGGCGAGCTCGTCGCGGGCGGCGGCAGCGCGGTCGGCAAGGGTCGGCGGGTGCAGCACGAGCACCCGGCCGGCGCCGGTCCCGGTGACGACCTCGGCGAGGCGGGCGGCGACCCCTGCGCCGACGAGCACCGGGTAGGGTTGCTCGGTGCGCACGTCGATGCGGACCGCACCGTCGGACTCGAGGGTGCCGGAGGTGTCGGGCAGCGTGGTGGTGTCGGTCATCGGGCCTCCGCCCGCTCGGTGCCGGTCCCGGTGGCGTCCTGTGGTGAGCCGAAGCCGGGCTCCGGGAGCGTCGAGTCCTGGCGCGGGGTGGGACGGTCGAACGGGTCGGCCGCGTCGGGCGAGGCTTCGGGCAGGGTGTCCGGGCCCTGGCCGAACGCGGCCAGCACCGCGGCGACGACCTGGTTGGGGCTGCGCCGCACCGTACTCACCTGCACGGTCGCGACCTCCGCGTAGAGCGGGGCGCGCTCGGCGAGCAGGGCGCGGAAGGTGGCACGCGGGTTCACCCCGGCCAGCAGCGGGCGCGCGGTGGACATGCCGGTGCGGCGCATCCCGTCGGCGAGGTCCACCTCCAGGGCGACGACGCGGTGCCCGGCGAGCAGCGCCCGGGTCTCGGCGGCGAGCACCGAGCCGCCGCCGAGGGCGAGCACGCCGTGCCCGGCGTGCAGCTGCTCGGCGACGACCTCCCGCTCCAGCGCGCGGAACGCGGGCTCCCCCTCCTCCACGAACATCTCCGCGATCGGCCTGCCGATGCGCTCGACGATCACCGCGTCGGTGTCGGCGAAGCTCAGCCCGAGACGCTGGGCGAGCAGGGTCCCGATGGTGCTCTTGCCGCACCCGGGCGGGCCGACGAGCACCAGCCAGGGGCGTCCCTGCGCGTCGGGGCCCGGCGCGGTCACCGCTGCCCCGCGAGGTAGGAGGCGACGTTGCGGCGGGTCTCGTCGAGCGAGTCCCCGCCGAACTTCTCCAGCGCGGCCTGGGCCAGCACCAGCGCCACCATCGTCTCGACGACGACCCCGGCACGCGGCACGGCGCAGGCGTCGGAGCGCTGGTGGATGGCGGTGGCCTCCTCACCGGTGGTGGTGTCGATGGTGCGCAGCGCCCGCGGCACGGTGGAGATCGGCTTCATCGCGACCCGGACCCGGACCGGCTCGCCGTTGGTCATCCCGCCCTCGATGCCACCGGCCCGGTTGGTGAGCCGGGTGACCGGGACGGTGCCCGCCGGGCCCTGCCCGGGCGAGCCGGCGGGGACCATCTCGTCGTGGGCGACGGAGCCGCGGCGGTGCGCGGTGCGGAAGCCGTCGCCGATCTCGACGCCCTTCATCGCCTGGATGCCCATCAGCGCGGCGGCGAGCCGGGCGTCGAGGCGGCGGTCGGCCTGCACGTAGGTGCCGACGCCGACCGGCATCCCGTAGGCGATGACCTCGATGACCCCGCCGAGGGTGTCGCCCGCGTCGTGGGCGGCGTCGATCTCGGCGGCCATCGCGGCACCCGTGGCGTCGGTGAACGCGCGCACCGGGTTGGCGTCGATCCGGTCGAGGTCGGCGGGGCCGGGCAGCGGCTCGTCGTCCGGGGCGTCGACGGCACCGATGCCCACGACGTGGGACACGATCGTCACGCCGAGCGCCTGCTGCAGGAACGCCTTCGCGACGGTGCCGAGCACGACTCGCGCCGCGGTCTCACGGGCGCTGGCCCGCTCCAGGACCGGACGGGCCTCGTCGAAGCCGTACTTGGTCATGCCGGCGAGGTCGGCGTGCCCGGGGCGGGGCCGGGTCAGCGGCGCGTTGCGGGCGCGGTGCGCGATCAGCTCCGGGTCCACCGGGTCGGCGGCCATCACCGTCTCCCACTTGGGCCACTCGGTGTTGCCGATCCGGACCGCGACCGGGCCGCCCTGGGTGACCCCGTGCCGCAGGCCGCCGAGGACCTCCAGCTCGTCGGCCTCGAACGCCATCCGTGGGCTGCGGCCGTAGCCGAGCTTGCGGCGGGCCAGCTCGGCCTGCAGCTCCTTCGTGGTGACCGAGACACCGGCGACCATGCCCTCCAGCACGCCCACCAGGGCCGGACCGTGGGACTCCCCGGCGGTGATCCATCGCAGCACGGCGACCATCCTCTCACCCGGCCCCGACGACACCCGACGGCACCACGACCGTCACGGCGACGACCACCAGGGCGGCACCGAGCAGCACCGGCCCGTGCGGGAGCCTGCTCCCCCACCCGGCCCGGCCGGCCGCGACCACGACGAGCGCCACCACCGCCGAGGCGATCGCGGCGCCCACCGCCACCACCGGCAGCAGCGCCCACCCCGTCCCGGCGGCCGCGGCTCCCACCGGGGCGGCCAGCTTCACGTCGCCGCCGCCCATCGCGTGCGGCGAGACCAGGTGCACCACCAGGTAGGCGCCGCCGAGCAGCACCGCGCCGGCCAGGCCGCGCAGCACGGCGCCGCCCCCGGCCGGGACGAGCGCGGCCAGCACCAGCACGAACCCGGGCACCGTGAGCGCGTTCGGCAGCCGGCGGACCAGCAGGTCGGTCGCCGACCCGGCCACGGCCAGCCAGGACAGAACCGCGAGCAGCGCCGCCCACCGCGGGTCGATCCGCCCGGTCTGCACCGCCAGCGCGACCGCCGCCCAGCACAGTGCCGTCCCCGCCGCCGTCCCCGCCGCCGTCCCCGCCACGGTCCCCGGCCCGCACCACCGCTCCGGTGCCGGCGCCCCGCGGGGCGCCCGGGCCAGCAGGTACCGGGTACCCGCACCGGCGACGAGACCCAGGGCGGCGGCGAGGACGACGAGGCTCATACCCCGATCCTGGGGCCCGCGGCGCCGCCCGGACCGACCGATCGCCCGCCTGTGGACAACTCGTCGGGCCGGGGCAGGATGACCGGAATGGGATCCCGTGCACCGCAGGACGACCGTCGGGCCGGCGCGGTGGTCCGCGCCGAGGTCGACCACGGCGTCGCCGAGCTGGTGCAGGACGCGGCGCGGCCGTCGTCGTGGACGTTGCTGCTCGACGGGACCGCCCAGTCCCACGTCGACCTCGACGCCCCCGAGCACCTCGAGTTCGAGTACGTCCGCCGGATCGGCCACCTCGTGGACCTCGCCGCGCCGCCCGCCGTGCCGCTGCGGGTGCTGCACCTGGGCGGCGGGGCCTGGACGCTGGCCCGCTACGTCGCCGCGACCCGCCCCGGGTCGCCCCAGACCGTCGTCGAGCTCGACGCCGAGCTGGCCGCCCTCGTCGCGCACCGCCTGCCGGGCCCCGGCCTCGCGGACAGGCTGGCCGTGGTCACCGGGGAGGCACGCGCCACCCTGGGCCGGTTCGCGCCCGGGTCGTTCGACGTCGTCGTCGTCGACGTGTTCGCCGGCGCCCGCACCCCGGCCCAGGTGACGACGGCGGAGTTCCTCACCGCCGTCCGCCGGGTGCTCGCGCCGACCGGGATGCACGTGGCGAACCTCGGCGACGGCGCCCCGTGGCCGTTCCTGCCCGGTCAGATCGCGACGGCCGGCGCGGCGTTCGCCGAGCTCGCACTCGTCGCCGCGCCGGACGTGCTGCACGGTCGCCGGTTCGGGAACCTCGTGCTCGCCGCGTCGGACCGGGAGCTCCCGGTGCCCGGCGTGACCCGCCGCGCGGCCGGGGACCCGTTCCCGGCCCGGGTCCTCGACGACGCCGACACCCGCGCCCTCGGCCGCGGCGCGGGCGTCGTCACCGATGCGTGCGCGGTCCCCTCACCGCGGCCGCCGGAGGGCTTCTGGGGGCAGTGACCCCCGGTCAGGGCCCCCGCCAAGCCCCCCGGTCAGCCTAGGGACGGGTCGACCAGGACCTTCATCTTCCGGCCCGCGTGCAGCGCCTCGAAGCCCTCCTCGACGACGTCGCGCATCGCGATCCTCTCCGTCCAGCCGGTGGTGTCGTAGTGGCCGCCCGCCATCAGTTCGATCACCGCCCGGTAGTCGTCGTGGGTGTAGCAGAGCGAGCCCTGGATGCGGGACTCCCCGAGGACCAAGCTGAGCAGCGGGGTCACCAGGGGCGTCTCGTAGATCGCGACGCTGACCATCGGACGGCCGGCACCGAGGGTGTCCAGCGCCGTCGCGACGGCCGGGGCGACGCCCGCGGCGTCGTAGCAGGCGTCGGCGCCCCGGCCGTTCGTCAGGTCGGCGACGATCGCGGGCACGTCCTGGAAGGTCGGGTCGAGGGTCTGGGCGCCGAGCCGCTCGATCGCGCCGCGCCGGGTCGTCGACGGCTCGACGACGCGGACGTTCTCCACGCCCATGCCGCACAGCGCGAACCACAGCCCGATCCCGATCGGCCCGGCGCCGAACACCAGGGCGGTGTCGCCCGGGTCCACCTCGCCGAGCTTTGCCGCGTGGTAGGCCACCGACATGGGCTCGACGAGCGCGCCCATCTCCAGCGACACGTTCTCCGGCAGCGGGTGCAGCATGTGTGCCGGGACGACCGTCGACTCGGCCATGCCGCCGTCGGCCATCAGCCCGTGGAAGCCGATCTGCGCGCACACGTTCTCGCGGCCCTCGGCGCAGCGCGAGCACGTCCCGCAGCTGTAGAGCGGCATCACCGCGACCCGGTCGCCCTCGGTGACGCCCTGGACCCCCGTCCCGATCTCGACGACGGTGCCGGAGAACTCGTGGCCGAGGGTCAACGGCAGCTCGCGGCCGGTCAGCGGGTGCTTCTGCCCGTTCGGGATGAAGATCGGCCCCGCGTAGTACTCGTGCAGGTCCGAGCCGCAGATGCCGTTGAACCCGACCCTGAGCCGGACCTCGCCGGGGCCCACCTCGCCCTCGGGCACGTCGGTGATGTCGAGGTCCCCGCGTCCCCGGTAGACGACCGCACGCATCGTTGGCTCCTCTCGCCTGACGTCGTTGTCGGGACCGGTCTACCGGTGGAGGGTGAGCGCCGTCACGGGTTGGGGCGGGGTTGCATGCGCGCCCGGTGATGGGTCAGAACGCTCCGGCGGCGCGGGCACGGTCGACGTTGCCGAGGTGCTCGGGGTAGGTCGTGGCAAAGCAGGACGCACCCTCGGTGGTGCACCGCACGAAGAACAGCCAGGGCCCCGCGGCCGGCTTCTCCGCGGCCGCCAGCGCGGCGGTGGACACCGAGGCGACGGGCGTCGGTGGCAGCCCGGTGTTGAGGTAGGTGTTGTACGGGCCGGGGGTGTTGCGGGCCTCGGCGGTGGTGCGCAGCGCCTGCACGTCGAGCGGGTAGTTGACGGTGGAGTCCATCTCCAGGCGCTGGTTCGCCGCGAGCCGGTTCTCGATCACCCGTGCCACCTTGGGCATGTCGGGGACGAGCGCCTCCTTCTCCACGACCGAGGCGAGCACGAGGGTGCGGTAGGAGTTCGCGCCGCCCAGCCCGGCCGCGTCGAGCCGCTTCGCCGAGGCGGTGAGGACCTGGCGCAGCACCTGCTCGGGGGTGCCACGCGGATCCAGGTCGTAGGGGCCGGGGGCGACCAGGCCCTCCATCCGGCGCTCGGGCGCCGCGGCCCGGTAGCCGGCGCGGGCCCAGTCGGGGACGGCGATCGCGGCCGGGTCCGCGTCGGCCATCGCGGTGCGCAGGGCATCGACGCTCGTGCAGGTGGGGTCGCCGTCGGCGGCGCCGAGGCAGGTGGCGCGGGAGATCTGGGACAGCACACCCGGGGAGACGGTGCCGTCCGGGGCGCGGGTGTCGTCGAGCTGGACGCCGCCCTTGACGTCGAAGAACCCGACGCGCCGCTCCGGGTCGAGCAGCGCTTCCACCGCGGAGTCGCCGGACATCTGCGAGCGGAGCTCGTAGTAGCCGGGCTGGACCCGCTGGATGCCGGGCTCCTCGGCGGCGGCCTCGACGAAGGCCGCCCGGGACTTCACCACGTCCAACCCGACCAGGGTGTCCCCGATCGCACTGGTGGAGTCGCCGGACTCGACCCGCACCACCACCGAGCCGCTGCCGGAACCGGTGTAGTCGTCGGCGCCGCGCAGGTACAGACCCGCCGCGACGAGCACCGCACCGGCCAACAGCGCCGACCCCAGCAGGGCGAGCCGCCGCCGGAAGTGCACCGGGGTCGGACGGTGCCGCACGGGGCCCGCGGTCGTACTCACACCGGGCCCCGGGACGTCACGTCGTACTCGCCGGCGCCGGTCACGGGCACGAGGGTAACGGCCCGGCGCCCGCCCGGTGGTCACCCCCGGTGGCGGTGATCAGCCGCCGCGGGTGGTATCCAGCCAGCCCTGCAGGATGGCGACGGCGGCCTGCTGGTCGATCACGGAGCGTTGCTTGCGGCCGCGCACGCCGCGCCCGGCGAGCTGCCGGGTCGCGACGACGGTGGTCATCCGCTCGTCGGTGAGCTCGACCGGCACCGCGCAGCCGGCGGCGGCGAGACCCGCCTCCAACGCGGCCGCGAACTCCCGCGCGGCGACGGCGGCCGGGCCGTCCTCGCCGCGCAGGTTCCGGGGCAGCCCGAGCACGATCCCGACGACGTCGTGCTCGGCCACCAGCTCGGCGATCCGGCGCACGTCGGCGCCGCCCTCCGCGTCGCGCGCGACGGTCTCGACCGGGGTCGCGAGGATCCCGTCCGGGTCGCACATCGCGACGCCGACGCGGACGGCGCCGACGTCGATGCCCAGGCGCCGCCCGCGGACCGGCGTCACGGACGCAGCGCGGTGCGCAGCTTCTGCACCGCGGCGTCGATCCCGGCCGGGTCGGTGCCGCCACCCTGGGCGAGGTCGGGCTTGCCGCCGCCGCGCCCGCCGACCGCCGGGGCGAACTCGCCGATCAGCTTCCCGGCGGCGACCCCGTTGTCCCGTGCCGCCTTCGTGGTGGCGACGACGAACGACACCTTCTCCCCGTCGACGCCGAACAGCACGACCACGCCGGGCCGGTCGCCCAGCTTGCCGCGCACGTCGGCGGCGAGGGTCCGCAGGTCGTTGCCGGTCACCCCCTCCGGGGCGGTGACGGCGACGAGCGCGGTGCCGTCGAGGTCCTCGGCCCGCTCGGCCAGCGCCCCGGCCGAGGCCAGGACGGCGTCGGCGCGGTGCTTCTCCAGGTCCCGCTCGGTGGTCCGCAGCCGCTCGACGATCCCGTTGATCCGTTCCGGCAGCTCCTCCGGGCGCGCCTTGAGCTGGTCGGCGAGCTGGTTGACCAGCAGGTGCTCGGTCGTGGCGTGCTTGAAGGCGTCCAGGCCCACCAGCGCCTCGACCCGACGCACCCCGGAGCCGATGGAGGCCTCGGACAGCACCCGGACCAGGCCGAGCTCGCCGGTGCGCCCGACGTGGGTGCCACCGCAGAGCTCACGCGAGTAGTCGCCCATGTCGACCACGCGCACGCGGTCGCCGTACTTCTCGCCGAACAGCATCATCGCGCCGAGCGAGCGGGCCTCGTCGATGGAGGTCTCGTAGGTCTGGATCTCCCGGTCCTCCTGCAGGACCGAGTTCACCTCCTCCTCGATCTCGACCAGCGCCGCGGGCGGCACGGCCCCGGTCGGGGAGGTGAAGTCGAACCGCAGCCGGCCCGGGGCGTTGAGCGACCCGGCCTGCGCGGCGGCGCTGCCCAGCGCCCCGCGGACCCCGGCGTGCACGAGGTGGGTGGCGGTGTGGGCGCGCGAGATCGCGGACCGGCGGGTGCGGTCGACGTCGGCGACGACCTCGGCGTCGAGGGTCACGGTGCCGGCGGTGACGACGCCGCGGTGCACCCGCAGCCCGGCCACCGGCGACTGGACGTCGTCCACCCGGACCTCGAACGACGCACCGCGGAGCACACCGGTGTCGGCCTGCTGGCCGCCGGCCTCGGCGTAGAACGGGGTGCGGTCGAGCAGCACCTCGACCTGCTCGCCCTCCTCGGCCGCGGGCACGGTGGCGCCGTCGCGCAGCAGCCCGACGACCCGGGCCTCGGACTGCAGCGTCTGGTACCCGGTGAAGTCGGTGGCGCCGTGGGTGTCGAGGACGGCGCGGTACACCGAGGCGTCGACGAAGCCGACCTTGCGCCCGGCGGCGTCGGCCTTGGCCCGCGAACGCTGCTCGTCCATCAGCGCGGTGAACCGCTCCCGGTCGACGGTGAGTCCGGCCTCGGCGGCCATCTCCAGGGTCAGGTCGATCGGGAAGCCGTAGGTGTCGTGCAGCGCGAACGCCTGGTCGCCGGGCAGGGTGTCGCTCCCGGCGGAGCGAGCCTTCGACACCGCGCCCTCGAAGATCCGCTCCCCGGCGGTCAACGTGGCGCGGAAGGTGTCCTCCTCGGCCCGGATGACCGCGGAGATGCGCTCGAAGTCGGCGGTGAGCTCGGGGTAGGTGGGCGACATGGTCTCGCGCACGACCTCGGCGAACTCACCCAGGCAGGGACCGGTGACGCCGAGCAGCCGGGCGGAGCGCACGATGCGGCGCAGCAGCCGACGCAGCACGTAGCCGCGGCCCTCGTTGCCCGGGGTGACGCCGTCACCGACGATCATCATCGAGGACCGGGCGTGGTCGGCGATGACGCGGAAGCGGACGTCGTCGGCCTCGTTCTCGCCGTAGCGGCGGCCCGAGAGCTGCTCGGCCTTGGCGATCACCGGGCGGACGAGGTCGGTCTCGTAGACGTTGTTGACGCCCTGCAGCAGGAAGGCGACCCGCTCGACGCCCATCCCGGTGTCGATGTTCTTGTGCGGCAGCGTGCCGATCGGCGGATGCCCCTTCTTCGGGGACAGCTCGCCGCGCTCGTCCTGCATGAAGACGAGGTTCCAGATCTCGAGGTAGCGGTCCTCGTCGGCCTCGGGGCCGCCCTCGGCGCCGAACTCCGGGCCGCGGTCGACGTAGATCTCCGAGCAGGGTCCGCCGGGGCCGGGGACGCCCATGTCCCAGTAGTTGTCGTCGCCGCCGCGGCGCTGGATGCGCTCCTCCGGCAGGCCCGCGATCTCCTTCCAGAGCGCGATGGCCTCGTCGTCGTCGTGGTAGACGGTGACCCAGATGATCTCCGGGTCGAAGCCGTAGCCGCCCTCGTCCTGGCTGCGGGTGATCAGCGACCAGGCGAACTCGATGGCGCCGCGCTTGAAGTAGTCGCCGAAGGAGAAGTTCCCGGCCATCTGGAAGAACGTGGTGTGCCGGGTGGTCTTGCCGACCTCGTCGATGTCCGGCGTGCGGACGCACTTCTGGATCGACGTGGCGCGCGGGTAGAGCGCGGGGACGTCGCCGAGGAAGTACGGCTTGAACTGCACCATGCCCGCGTTGACGAACAGCAGCTGCGGGTCCTCGAGGATCAGCGAGGCGCTGGGGACGGGCGTGTGCCCGTTGCTCTCGAAGTGGGCGGTGAAACGACGGACGATCTCGTGGGTCTGCACCGGTGGGTCTCTCGTGACGGGTACGGCTGGCGACGGGTCGGCGACGGGGCGGGCGCCCTGCGCCCGCGCCACACCGTAGGCCGCGCGGCGTGGGGACGCCGCGGGAGGCCGGTCGTGCCAGGTTACCGGCACCCGCAGCAGCGACGGCCGGTGCCGGTGCGCGCCCGAGCGCACCGGCACCGGCCGCCTGCGGGCCACGCCGTGCTCCCGGTCCGGGGGGTCGACCGGGGAGCGGGCGGGCCCGCCGTCACGCCGCGGTCACACCGCGACCGGCAGCGGGGCGTCGAGTGGGGGCCGCGGCGCGGGGACCGCGGGGACGAGGGCCGAGGGGGCGCGGACGGGGGCCCGCGGGGCGGCGACGGCGACGACCCGGGCACCCGCCCGGCGGGACGCGCGGTCCTCCAGCTCGCGGCGCAGCCGCTGCAGCGCGCGGTGCTGGGCGACGCGGACCGCACCCGGGGTGGAGCCGAGCACGTCGGCGGTCTCCTCGGCGCTCAGCCCGACCGCGACGCGCAACGTGAGAATCTCGACCTGTCGCGGGCCGAGCAGGCCCATGAGGTCGGACAGCCGGTCGTTGCGCTCGGCGTGGAACACGAACTGCTCCGGGTCCTCCTCGCGGCTGAACCGCTCGGGGACCTCCTCCACGGCGTCGCAGCGGTTGCGGGCCATCGCCCGGAACGCGTCGGCGACCTTGTGCCGGGCGATGCCGAACACGAACGCGCGGAACGACATGCCCGAGGGCCGGTAGTCCGGCAGTACGGAGAGCACGGCCATGCAGACGTCCTGTGCGACGTCGTCAGCGCAGCCGAGGATGGTCTCGCGCCGGCCCAGCCGGGCGCGGCAGAAGCGCGCCACCTGCGGATGCACCTTGGCCAGGAGCAGTGCGACGGCGCGCTCGTCGACGGCGACGGCGGCGGCCAGCATCTCCGGGGGGAGCAGGTCCGGCGCCTGCCCGGGGTCGGTCTCCTCGACGGTGTCGTCGGGTGCGGTGTCGTCGGGTGCGGTCGCGATGGCCACGGGTCCGTCGTGCATCTACCCAGCTCTCCTCGGTCGCGCCCCGGGGGGCGCGTCAGGCGCCGGCACCGCCCGTCCGACCCCGGGAGAGGTCGGGCGGTGCGACTGTCGCGCTGTCCTCCGCCGGTGGTGGTCGGCGCTGCCGGCAGGTCCGCCCGGCCGCGCCCCGGCCTGCGTTCAACCCTCGCGGTGCACCCTTTCGGGGTCAATTAATATGCACAATTTGCGGTATGTAACAACGGACAGTAGGAGCCTCGGGTCCTGACGGGGGTGACCCAGGCCACGGACGGACGTCTCCATCTCACAGTGGGGTGCCATCCGTCTGCGGGGCGTGACCCACGCGGAGCAGCGTCGTTGGGCCGGGTGTCACGCTCCGCCCGCCCGAAGGAACGCTCGTGCCTCTGCGTCGCCCGCACCGTCTCCTGCTCGCCGCTCTCGGCACCGTCGCGATCGGTGTGGCGGTGGCCGTGCCGGCGACCGCGGCGCCCGAGCCGGCTCCGGTCACGGTCGGCGACGACGCGGCCGCGGCGCTGGTGCCCACGGTGACCGAGGCACTCGGCCCCGCACTGGCCGGGACGTGGCTGGCCGGCGACCGGCTGATGGTGGGCACCTGGGACGCCGGGACGGCCCCGCTGATCACCGCGCTCGGCGCGACGCCGGTGGTGCGCGACGAGCCTCGCCGCGACCCGGTCGCGGTGCTGTCGGCGCTGGCCGCCCGCACCGCGACCGGGATGCCCGCCGGCCTGGACTCCTACGGCGTCGACCCCCGCACCGAGCAGGTCGTGCTGAGCGTCGTCGACGGGCCGGGTGCCGACGCGCTGGCCGCGCGCCTGACCGGTGGGCTCGACCCGTCCGCGGTACGGGTGGAACGGGTCGCGGCGCCGGCGCACCGGCAGGCCGCGGTCGGCGGGGGCGACACCATCACCGACGGGACACGCCGCTGCACGGCCGGGTTCGCCGCCTCGGACGGCAGCAGCGACTGGCTGATCACCGCCGGGCACTGCACCCGGAACTCGTCGTCCTGGTACGCCGTCGACGGCTCGACGATCGGCTCGGAGGTCGAGACCGCGGGCGGCGGGGTCGACGTCGGGGCGATCGCGGTCGACCCGGGCAGCGTGTCGGCGACGGTGTCGGGCATCCGGGTCGCCGGCAGCCGTCCGGCGCCCGTCGGCTCCTCGGTCTGTCTCTACGGCTCCACCAGCGGGCGGTCCTGCGGCACGATCCAGCGCACCGACATGACGGTGAACTTCGAGGGCCAGAGCCAGTCCGGGCTGACCTCGGTGGCGGCGTGCGCCCAGGAGGGCGACTCCGGCGCCCCCTACATCACCTCGTCCGGGCAGGCCCAGGGCGTGCACACCGGTGCCGGCGGCGACGGCAACTGCACCAGCTACTTCACCCCGATCCGCACCGCGACCGGAGCGCTCGGGCTGACCCTGCGCACCGGCTGATCCGGGCTCAGTCCCGGGTACCGCGCACGACGCGCCGCAGCTTCGGCAGGCGCTCGGCCAGGACGCGTTCGTGCCCGCGCCCGGAGGGCGCGTAGTAGTCGACGCCGACGACGTCGTCGGGCGGGTACTGCTGGCGCAGGACGCCGTCGGGGTCGTCGTGCGGGTACCGGTAGCCGACGGCGTTGCCGAGCTTCTGCGCGCCGGCGTAGTGGCCGTCGCGCAGGTGCGGGGGCACCCCGCCGACCTTGCCGGAGCGGACGTCGGCCATCGCGGCGTCGATCGCGGTGATCACGGCGTTCGACTTGGGCGCGGTCGCCAGGTGCACGGTGACCTGGGCGAGCGCGATCCGCGCCTCGGGCATCCCGACGAGCTGCACGACCTGGGCCGCCGCGGTGGCGGCGGGCAGCGCGGTCGGGTCGGCCAGCCCGACGTCCTCCGAGGCGTGGATCATCAGCCGGCGCGCGATGAAGCGGGCGTCCTCCCCCGCGACGAGCATCCGGGCCAGGTAGTGCAGGGCGGCGTCGGGGTCGGAGCCGCGGATGGACTTGATGAACGCGCTGATGACGTCGTAGTGCTGGTCGCCGGCGCGGTCGTAGCGCACGGCGACCTCGGTGACGGCGCGCTCGACGGCGGCGAGGTCGATCACCGGGTCGCCGCCCGCGCCGAGGACGCCGTCGGCGGCCGCCTCCAGCGCGGTGAGCGCGCGGCGCCCGTCGCCCGCGGACAGCCGGACCAGCGCCTCCTCGCCGTCCTCGGCGAGCTCGACGGTCGCGTTCAGGCCGCGCTCGGAGGTGACGGCACGACGGAGCAGGGTGCGCACGTCCTCCTCCCCGAGGGACTGCAGCTGCAGCACGAGGGAGCGGGACAGCAGCGGGGACACGACGGAGAACGACGGGTTCTCGGTGGTCGCGGCGACGAGCAGGACGAGCCGGTCCTCGACCGCGCCGAGCAGGGCGTCCTGCTGGGTGCGGGAGAAGCGGTGGACCTCGTCGATGAACAGCACCGTGGTCGTGCCGCTGCGGTCGCGACGCCGGCGCGCCTCCTCGATGACCGCCCGCAGCTCCTTCACCCCGGCCGACAGCGCCGACAGGGCGACGAAGTGCCGCTCCGCTCCCCCGGCGCCGGCCATCAGCCGGGCGAGGGTGGTCTTGCCCGTGCCGGGCGGGCCGTAGAGCAGCACCGACGCCGCAGCACCGCCGTCGAGGAGGCGGCGCAGCGGGGCGCCGGGCTTCAGCAGGTCGGCCTGGCCGACGACCTCGTCGAGGGTGCGCGGACGCATCCGGGCGGCGAGCGGCGCGTCGGGGCGGACGGCGTCGCCGTCACCGGTGTCGCGCTCGTCGCCCCCCGGGTCGATGTCGAACAGGCCGTCGGTGCTCATCGCATCCAGCCTGCCAGGACACCGGCCCCGGGGGACGAGCGCCTCAGGCCCGGTCGATCTCGTCGGCGAGGACGGGGGTGTGCACCGGGTTGTGCTCGTGGAAGCGGCACTCCGCGTAGGTGACGATCATGGCGGCGACACCGGCCATCTGCAGCGGCAGCTGCAGCAGGACGGCCACGAGCTCGCCCAGGACGGGGCTGAGGAACATCAGCGGCGTGGCGATGACCAGCGAGATGATCATCGAGTACACGACCGCGATCAGGAAGAAGACCACCAGCCGGCCGAGTACGGGGAAGAACCGCGGGTTGACCAGGGTGAACGCTCGGCCGATCCCGGCCCGCTCGATCACCACGACCCCCATCAGCGCGCCCGTGAACACCACGCCCAGGTAGATGGCCGGGATGACGAGCAGGAAGAACCCGATGACGAACAGCAGCCCGGCCAGCAACGACCAGCCGATCACCGGGAGTGCGCGGTTCTTCGCGAACGCGATGACCTGGTCCTGGTTCCACGGGCGCTGGGCCGCGTCGCGCACGACGACGAAGACCGACGCCGCATAGCCGAGAGCCGACAGCACGAGGGTGACCACGGCCAGGAGCAGGGTGGTCAGGCCGAGGCCCGCCACGACGCCGGCGCTGAGGTCGAGGTCGACGGGGTCGAACGACGACCGCGTGCTCCCGTCGAGGACGTAGCCGAGGGCGCTGAGGATCGCGGTCGGGATCAGCACGATCAGGTTGATGACCAGCAGCGGCTTCCAGCTCCGCTGCAGCACGCCGACGATCTTGGAGAACCAGTCGCCGAAGGAGAACGGCACCAGCGGATCCGGGGAGGTGCCGCTGGGCGGGGCGCCGCCGGCGGGGTAGGCGGGCTGGCCGTAGCCGCCCTGGGGGTACGGACCGCCGTACTGCTGGCCGGTCGGGTACTGGGCGGGGTACGGGGTCCCGGGCTGCTGGCCGCCGTAGGGCTGGCCCGCGCCGGGGTACGGCTGCTGGCCGTACTGCCCCGGCTGGCCGTACTGCCCCGGGTCCTGCCCGTACTGCTGGCCCGGCTGCCCGTGCTGCGTGCCGGGGTCCTGCCCGCGGGGAGCCTGGCCGTACTGCCCACCCTCCGGCGTGTCCGGCCGGTCGCCGCTCCCGGCCGCGTGGCCGGGCTCCTGGGCGCCACCGGGCGTCGCGGCGCCCCCGGGGCCGGCCTGCGGGTCCTCGCCCCGCGGCGGTTCGTTGCTGCTCATGCGCGCGGACCCTAGTTGCGGACCGGGTGCGGCGGCGCCGAATTCACCGGCTCGCCCCCGATTCGTGACCGTCGCGTACGCACCGTGATCGTCTCCGACCCCGGATCGTCGCCGGAACGCAACGCCGCGGACGCGCGGTGTCACCGCCTCGCAACAGATCCCGTGCACGCTCACAGGGCATGGACACGATCCCGAGTTGCCCGCTCTGTTCTCGTCCGCGCACCCCCGCCGACGTCCGCGGACTCGCGTGGAGCAGCCACCACGGCCCGGCCGGCACGGTGTACGTGTGCGGTCCGTGCACGCGGCTGCACCTCGTCGACCTGGAGTGCGGGCTGCTCGACCCGGCCCGCGGCGCCGTCGCTCCGGGCGTCGCGGCCCCGCTGCCGCGCGCGGCCTGACCGGTCGGACGGGGCGGGCCACGACCGACCCGCCCGGCCCGCGGCGCGACGACGGGCGGTCGTCGTAGGGTCACGCCGTGCGCGAGATCCTCGAGTTGCTCGAACGTGACGCGTCGTTGAGCCACGACACCGTCGCCACCATGCTGGGTCTGACCCGGGACGAGGTCGACGCCCGGATCGCGGAGTGGGAACGCTCCGGGGTGATCCGCAGGCACAAGGCCGTCGTGGACTGGGCCCGCTACGAGGACGGCGGCGACGGCCACCCCGGCGCGGGCCGCGCCGGTGCGCAGGTGACGGCGTTCATCGACGTCTCGGTGGCCCCGGCCCGTGGGGTCGGGTTCGACGATGTCGCCGCTCGCATCTCCCGGTTCGACGAGGTCCGCGACTGCTACCTCGTCTCCGGTGGGCACGACCTGCGCTGCACGGTCGTCGGCCCGGACATCCGCGCGGTCAGCGACTTCGTGTCCCAGAAGCTGTCCACGATCGACCGGGTCCGCTCGACCGCCACGCACTTCGTGCTGGCCACGCACAAGCGCGACGGCGACTCCTTCGCCGAGCCGGAGCCCGACCACCGGCTGCCGGTGACCCCGTGAAGCCGCTCAACACGACGATCTCGGCGATCCCGCCGTCGGGGATCCGGCGGTTCTTCGACATCGCCGCCGAGATGGACGACGTCATCTCCCTCGGTGTCGGTGAACCCGACTTCGTGACGCCGTGGCGGATCCGCGAGGCCGGCATCTACGCCCTGGAGCGCGGCTACACCACCTACACCGGCAACGCGGGCCTGCCGAAACTGCGTGAGCTGGTGTGTGCGGACCTGGCGTCGCGCTACGACGCCCACTACGATCCCGCCACCGAGTGCCTGGTGACGACCGGGGTGTCCGAGGGGCTCGACCTGGCGTTCCGGGTGCTGCTGAACCCGGGCGAGGAGGTCATCGTCCCGGAGCCCTGCTACGTCGCCTACCAGCCCTGCGTCGCGTTCGCGGGGGGTGTCCCGGTCGGGGTGCCGACCCACGCCGAGGACGGGTTCGCCATCGACATCGCCGCGGTCGAGGCCGCGGTCACCCCGCGGACGAAGGCGATCCTGATCGGCTCGCCGGCCAACCCGACCGGCGCGGTGCAGCCGCCCGAGGTGCTGCGCGAGCTCGTCGCGCTGGCCGAGCGGCACGACCTGTACCTGCTCTCCGACGAGATCTACGACCGTCTCACCTACGTCGGCACCCACACCTGCCTGGGTGCGGTCCCCGGTGCGCGGGAGCGGACGGTGGTCCTGGGCGGGTTCTCCAAGGCCCAGGCGATGACGGGGTGGCGGGTCGGCTGGCTCGCCGCGCCGGAGCCGATCGCCGAGCTGTGCCTGCGGGTGCATCAGTACACGATGCTGTGTGCGCCGCACGTCTCGCAGATCGCCGCGGTGGAGGCGCTGACCAGCGCGGAGGGCGACGTCGCGGAGATGGTGGCCGACTACGACCGTCGCCGACGGGTGTTCGTGAAGGGCCTGCGCGAGGCCGGGCTGGACTGCCCGGAGCCCGCGGGCGCGTTCTACGCGTTCCCCTCCATCCGCACCTCCGGCCTGGACTCGGAGACCTTCGCCGAGCGGCTGCTGCGGGAGGAGTCGGTCGCCGTCGTCCCGGGCAGCGTGTTCGGGTCGCCCGGGGAGGGGCACATCCGCTGCTCGTACGCGACGGCGCTGCCACAGCTGGAGCAGGCCGTCGAGCGGATCGGGAACTTCCTGCGACGCCTGTAGCGGGACTCCCCGGCTCCGACGGTGACCCACGCCGGCCGGGGCACGGGTCAGGCCGAGAGCCTGCGCACCCGCGCCCCCTCCACCAGGCCGCGCACCATCACCGGCCCGAGGTCCCGGCCCCGCCGCACGAGCCACGGCACGCCCTGCACCACCAGCCACGCCCCCCGCTGCCAGGCCGTCACCTCCCGGCCACCGGCGGCGTCGAGCCCGACCTCCCCCGGTACCGCGAACCCCGCGGCGCCGAGCAGCCCGGCGAAACCCCGCGCCAGCAGCCGGTGGCCCAGCTCGGACGGGTGCAACCGGTCCACGCTCCACGCCGCCGGGTCGTAGCTGCCGGCGGTGTCGAGGTCGAGGATCCCGACGGCGGACCGTCCCGTCGCAGCGACGGCGTCGGCCACCGCTCCGTCGACGGCCCCGTTCAGAGCGGAGATCCGGGCGGCGAGCGCCCGCTGCAGCAGGCCCGGCAGCGGCCAGACGCGGGTGTGGTCGTGGAAGCGGAGCAGCAGCACGGTCGCACCGGCCCCCAGCAGCAGCTCCAGCGACTCCGCGCAGTCCCGCCGGATCCCGGCCGGGTCGAAGTCCGAGCGGAGGGTGTCGTTCATCCCGACGCACAGCACGACCACGTCGGGCCCCGACGCCGCGGCCACGGGAACCTGCCCGTGCCGGGCGTCGGCCATCCGCGCCCCGGTCCGGGCGTGGTTGTCCAGCCGGACCGAGCCGGGGCGGGCGGGATCGTCGAGGGCGTCGCGCAGCAATGGGCCGACACCGCGCCAGCCACCGCCCGGCAGGGGATCCCCCAGCCCGACGGCGGTGGAGTCGCCCAGCAGCACGAGGTGCCGGACGGGCCGCCCGGTCGCACGCGGCGCGGCGACGGGACGGACGGAGCGCAGGACCGGATCGACGACGGACGGGCGCGCGGTCATCGGGGACACGCCGACACCCTCACCGCCGCAGCCACCGTTTCCGTGTGCAACCGGTGACGCGTCTCGTACCGCCGCGGGAACTCTCGGGGCAGCGCTGTCGTGCGGACCCCTACCAGTCGCCGCCACGGAAGGCGGGGAACAGCGGCAGCGTCGACGACGCGTCCGGGAAGCGGGTGTCCAGTGCGGTCACCACGGCGTCGGCCAGCGCGGCCGTGCCGGGCCGGGCCGTCGCCTCCGCGGTGGCACCGAGGCGTCGCCAGTAGTGCCGCAGTGCCGTCGAGATCCGGGGGGACCGGCCGGCGTCGGGGCCGATCGGCCCGTCGCGCTCGGGCACCCGCGGCAGCAGCCGCCAGGTCGACCACCACACCCACAGCACCTGGGCGTCGGCGAGGCGCGACTCCAGCAGCTCCGGGTCGTCCAGCTCGGGCCACACCGGCGCGACCTCGGCCCGCCAGGCGTCGAGCATGGCGTCGGCGACGGCGTCGGGCAGGGCGAAGCTCGACGAGCACCCGGGGAAGGGCACCCGCACGTAGGCCGCGTCGAGGACGACGTCGCGGAAGCAGCCCCACTCGAAGTCGACGAACCGCACCCCGCGGCTGGTGACCAGGTTGTTGTCCGGGCAGGTGTCGGACGGGCTGAACGCGCGGAACCCGGTACCGCCGAGCAGGCGCACCCCGCCCTGGGCCTCCCACGACGCCAGCTCCGGCACCTCGACACCCAGGATCCCGGCCAGCAGCTCCGGCAGGCCGGCCAGCGCGGCGCGGGCCTGGTCGGCGACCGGGTCGCGGCGTGCCTTCTCCCCCAGCCGGCGCAGCAGCGCGCTGAAGTCACCCTCCCGCCCGGCGGTCGCGGCCTGCATCCGGCCCAGGCCACGGGCCCAGCCGAGCAGGCAGGTGCGGGCGGCGTGGGCGTCCGGGCCGAAGAGCTTGTCGGCCAGGGTCAGGCTGCGGCCGAGGTCCTCCAGGACGAGCAGCCGCTGCTCGGGGTCGTGCGCGATGATCACGGGGCTGGGCCGGACGTCGCTGGGCAGCGCGGTGAACAGCTGGCAGGACGCGACCTCGTAGCGGAACGGGTCCGACACCAGGTCCGCGCCGGCCGAGCCGTCCTCGGGAGGCGCGTAGTGCTTCACGACGACGCTGCGCCGGTCGGAGAACGGGTTCTTCGCCATCCGCGCCCGGGCGACGACCGAGCGGCCGCTGCCGCCGAGGTCCTCGGGCTCGTACAGCTCGACCTCCGAGCCGGCCCGCCGCGACAGCAGGCGCGCGGCCCCGGCCACCGCCGCGACCGCGCCCGGAGTCGACTGCGGATCGGTCATCGAAGGCGACCCTACCCTTCGGAGAGCGCGCGGTCCGCGCCCCGACGTCGCGACCCGCGCCGGGCGAACGCCAGCACCGCGGCCGCGGCGCCGATCGCGCCCACCAGGTTGACCCCCAGCTGCAGCGCCGACAGTGCCGCCTCGTTCCAGCGTCCCTCGATCACCGCGACCGAGGCGTAGGCGGCGGCGGGGACGGTCGTCACCGAGATGACCACGCCGACCATCGCCGACGACCGCGCCGAGGTCAGCGAGAGCATCCCGGCCGCCCCGGCGAGCACGGCGACGACCAGCGAGAACGGCCCCACCTCGTAGATGAAGTCCATCTGCTCGAGGCTGTCGAGCCCGGCCGAGGACAACCAACCGAGCAGGTCGAACACCAGGGTCGCGACGGCGGTGACGGCCATCGCCAGCGGGAACCCCACGGCGAGCGCGAGCGCGCCGCGCGAGACCAGGTCGCGACGACCCAGCACCAGTCCGACCGCCATCGCGGCCATCGGGCCGAACTCCGGGCCCAGCACCATCGCCCCGACCACGGTGACCGGCGAATCGGTGACCGCGCCGACGGCGGCGAGCAGGCAGGCGATGGTGAGGAAGGTCAGGAACGTCCCCGACAGCCGCGACTCCTCGCCGGTGCGCTGGATCAGCTCGTCCCAGACGACGGCGTCGGCGCCGTCCCCCGGGGCGGCCTCCTCGGCGGCGTCGGCCCGGTCGGACAGCACCGTGTCGAGCTGTTCGAGGGTGATGCCGCCGTCGTGGTCGACGCCGAGATCGGACAGCCTGCCCAGCAGGTCGTCGGCGCACTCCCGGGCGACGTCGGCCTCGATCAGGTCACCGGCCGGATGCACCGCCACCCCGGGGTGGACCACCAGGTGGGCCACCCCGGGTTCGGCGTCGAGGACGGTGCGGACGTCGGCGGTCCGTCCGGCTGGACAGACCACCCGCAGGTGCAGCACCTACGCGGCCGGGCCGGGCTTCTCCGGGGCGCCGCCGCCGGTCTCCGACGACGGGCCGGGCACGGAACCCCCGGGTGCGGGCGCGGCGGGCTTCGCGTCGACGCCGGCCTCCTTGCGCTGGGCGGCGGTGATCGGAGCGGGTGCCTGGGTCAGCGGGTCGAACCCGCCGCCGGTCTTCGGGAAGGCGATGACCTCGCGGATCGAGTCGACGCCGGCGAGCAGCGCGGTGATCCGGTCCCACCCGAACGCGATCCCGCCGTGCGGCGGCGGACCGTAGGCGAAGGCGTCGAGCAGGAAGCCGAACTTCTCCTGCGCCTCCTCCGCGGACAGCCCCATGACCTCGAAGACCCGCTTCTGCACCTCGGCCGAGTGGATACGGATCGAGCCGCCACCGATCTCGTTGCCGTTGCAGACGATGTCGTAGGCGTAGGCCAGCGCGTTGCCCGGGTCCTTCTCGAAGCTGTCGATCCACTCCGGGGTCGGCGAGGTGAACGCGTGGTGCAGCGCGGTCCACGCACCGCCGCCGACGGCGACGTCGTCGGTGTCGGCGGCCGACTCGAACAGCGGGGCGTCGACGATCCAGACGAACGACCAGGCCGACTCGTCGATCGCGCCGATGCGCCGCGCGATCTCGCCCCGGGCGGCACCGAGCAGTGCGCGGGCCTCGCTCGGCGTGCCCGCGGCGAAGAAGATGCAGTCACCGGGGTTCGCGCCGACGGCCTCGGCCAGCCCGGACCGCTCGGCCTCGGACAGGTTCTTGACGACGGGGCCGCGCTCGTCGACCTGCCCGTCCTCGCCGATCAGCACGTAGGCCAGGCCGCGGGCGCCACGCTGCTTGGCCCACTCCTGCCAGCCGTCGAGCACCTTGCGGGGCTGCGACGCCCCGCCCGGCATGACGACGGCGCCGACGTAGGGGTTCTGGAAGACCCGGAACCCGGTGCCCGCGAAGTACGACGTGAGCTCGGTGAGCTCGATGTCGAACCGCAGGTCGGGCTTGTCCGAGCCGTAGCGGGCCATCGCCTCGGCGTAGGGCATCCGGCGGATCGGGGTGGGCACGTCGTAGCCGACGAGCTTCCACAGCGCGACCAGCACCTTCTCGGCCAGCGCGATGACGTCGTCCTGCTCGACGAAGCTCATCTCGATGTCGAGCTGGGTGAACTCCGGCTGCCGGTCGGCGCGGAAGTCCTCGTCGCGGTAGCAGCGCGCGATCTGGTAGTACCGCTCCAGCCCGCCGACCATCAGCAGCTGCTTGAACAGCTGCGGGCTCTGCGGTAGCGCGTACCAGGAGCCGGGGCGCAGCCGGGCCGGGACGACGAAGTCGCGCGCGCCCTCCGGGGTCGACCGGGTCAGGGTCGGCGTCTCGACCTCGATGAAGTCCTCGGCGGCGAGCACGTCGCGGGCGGCCTTGTTCACGTCGCTGCGCAGCTTCATGGCCGCGGCCGGCCCGGGACGGCGCAGGTCGAGGTAGCGGTGGGAGAGCCGGATCTCCTCGCCGACGCCGGTGTGCTCGTCGATCGGGAACGGCAGCGGCGCGGACTCCGACAGCACGGTCAGCCCGGTGACCGTGACCTCGATGTCGCCGGTCGGCAGGTCGGCGTTCTCGTTGCCCGCGGGCCGGCGGACGACCTCGCCGACGACCTGGATGCAGAACTCGGAGCGCAGCCGGTGCGCCCGCTCGGCCATCTCGCCCTCACGGAACACCACCTGGGCCGATCCGGAGCGGTCCCGCAGGTCGATGAAGATCACGCCACCGTGATCGCGGCGGCGGGCCACCCATCCGGCGAGGGTCACGGTCTGGCCGGCGTTCTCGGCACGCAGGGTGCCGACGGGGTGGGTTCGCATCACGGCGGTCAAGGCTATCGGCACCACCCGGGCCGCCTGCCACCAGGTTTCCGGCACCGCCTCACAGCAGGCTCAGCTGCCCCGCGTCCGGGTCCGGCGGCCGCACCGGCGCGACCGGCTGCCGGGTCCACCCCGGGTCCCGCGGGTTCGGTTCGGGCCGGTCCAGGCCGTGCCGGGCCAGCAGCGGGGAGACCCGTCGGGCCAGGGCTCTGCGGTAGTCCGGTGCGGCGTAGGCCCCGCCGCGGTAGAGCCGCGCGTAGCGCGGCAGCAGCGCGGGGTGGGTCCGCCCCAGCCAGGCCAGGAACCACTCGCGGGTCCCGGGGCGCAGGTGCAGCGCGAGGACCGTGGCCCGGCTCGCCCCGGCGGCGGCGATCTCGCCCAGCAGTGCGTCGAGGGCCTCGGTGGAGTCGGTCAGCCACGGCAGCACCGGGGCCACCATGACCCCGCAAGGCAGGCCGGCGTCGGTGATCCGGCGGACCAGGTCGAGCCGGGCCCGCGGGCTCGGCGTGCCCGGCTCCAGGTGCGACTGCAGCTCCCGGTCCAGCAGCGCGATCGACACCCCGGTGCCGACGCGCACGTCGGCGTTCGCGGCCGCGAGCTGCGGCAGGTCCCGGCCCAGCACGGTGCCCTTGGTCAGGACGGAGAACGGCGTGCCGGAGCGGGCCAGCGCGCCGATCACCCCCGGCATCAGCCGGTAGCGGCCCTCCGCCCGTTGGTAGGGGTCGGTGTTGGTGCCCATCGCGACGTGCTCGCGCCGCCACGACGGCCGGGCCAGCTCCCGCTCCAGCACCCGGGCGACGTTCACCTTGACCACGATCTGGGAGTCGAAGTCCGCGCCGGCGTCCAGGTCCAGGTAGGTGTGGGTGTTGCGGGCGAAGCAGTTGTGGCTGACCACCCCGGCGGCGACGAAGTCACCGGTGCCGGTGGTGATGTCGACCATCGGACGGAGGGTGCCGGTGTCGCGGACCGACACCACCCGCGGCGCTCCCCCGGGCGGCTCCTCGACGCGGGCGCCGCCGACGTCACGCATCCGGGCCACGGCCGGGTCGGTCACCGCGACCAGCCGCAGCTGCTCGGCGACCCCGCCCAGCACCCGCAGCGCCCGCACCCCGGGCCGGGCCGATGGCTCCGAGGCCACCCGGAACCCGAGCCGTCGCAGCGCGTCGACGCAGGCGCGGGCGAGCGTCTCCTCGCCGGGCACGATCCGCAGCACCCCGGCGGAGACCTCACCGCAGGCGTCGACGATCCCGCCGACGAACCCGGCCGACCAGCCACGGGCGGGCCGGTGCGGCCAGGCCGTCGGCGACGGTGCGGGCGCCGCGAGCATCCCGGCGGCCACGGGCACCGGCCGCGCGGTCAGCAGATGGTGGGCGCGGGCGAGTGCCTCCAGCTCGACCCAGCCGGTCGGGAACGGCTCGGCCCGCACCCGCCCGCGCACCGCGTCGGCCCGGACCAGCCCGCAGAGCCAGCCCTCGGCGTACCCGTCGGGCCGGGGCCCGCCCGGGACCGCGGCCGCACCGGGCCCGACCAGTGCCGTCCCCGGTGCCAGGTGCGGCCGGTCCGCCGAGGAACGGCAGCGCCCCGGGCGCACGTGTGCCCAGCCGGTGGTGGTGAGGAAACGGTGTTCGGCGGAGGTGACGAGCACCGTGCCGTCGTCGAGGGTCACCTCCTGCGCCCGGCGCCGGGTCGACCAGCGCGCGAGCACCGGGGTGCGGACGAACCGGCGCCGCCCGCCGCCGTCGGCGAGGGTGCCGACCACCTCGTCGCCCGGGCGCAGCTCCCCGATGGGCCGGGACCGACCGTCGGCGGTGAGCACCGGGGTGTCCGGGACGAGGCAGTAGGTGCAGGCGTGCGAGCAGCCGCGGTAGGGGTTGACCGTCCACCCGAACGGCATCGGCGACGACGACGGCACCCGGTTGAGCACCGAACGCGCCTCGACCTCGTGGAACACCGTGTCCGCGAACCCGGGGGTGCGCACCGAGCGCAGCAACCCCCGCATCCCCGGCAGCGCCGTCGCGTGTCCGACCCCGTCCGCCCCGACCTGCTGTCCGTCCCATCGCACCGCCCCAGTCGAACACAAGTTCGAACGACGGACAACCGGTCGTCGCCGGGCGGTCGCGTCCGGGCGAACGGCACCCCGCAGGCCGAAGATCGTTTGCAAGGATGCGGAGGTGCCCCCGCCCCCGCCCGTCCCGCGCGACCCGTCCGCCCCCGACGGCGGCCGGCCCAGCGCTCCGCGGACGGACGGCGGCCGGCCCAGCGCTCCACGGACGGGGGGACGGCGGCGCGCCGAGGACCGGGCACCGGGCGCCTCCGGCGGGCACCTGTTCCCGGCCGAACCGGCGCGGCACCGGGCCCGGCGGACACCGGGCACCCGGCCACCCGCCCCGCGCCGTCCGTCCCGCGAGGAGAACGGCGCCGGCGCCTCCCCCGCGCCGGCAGGCCGTGCCGCGCCAAACCCCGCCGGCGGCAGCCCCGACGGCAGGGACGGCAGAGACGACGACGGTGCCGAGACCGGTCCGATCCCCCGCGCCGGGCACCCGGGCGGCTGGGGCGACTGTCCCGGCGCGGCGGGGCCCGGCACCACGACCGGCGCGCCGGCACCGCCAGCCGCCGGGCACGACCACGGCGCGGGACTCGGGGAAGGACACCGAGACGGACAAGGAGACGGACACGGAGAGGGACGCAGCGCCGCACACGGCCAGGGACACGAGCAGGGACACGGCCACGGCCACGGCCACGGCGCCGCGTCCCCGGCCGGACGACGGGTGCGGAGGCTGCTCGTCGCGCTGCTCGTGCCGTGCGTGCTCGCGACGCTCGCCGGGGTGGCCCTGCCGTGGCCGGGGGCGACCCCGGTCCCGGAGATCCCGCCCACCAGCAGGTGCACGGCACCGTCACCACGGTGCAGGTCGCGGACTGCTCCCCCGGCGCCGGGGACCGTCGCTGCACCGGGGTGACGGTCGCGCTGTCGGACGGGCCCCGTGCCGGACGGGACCTGGTGCAGCTGGTGCCGAACGAGCCGTCGACACCGCGGTTCGCGGTGGGTGATCCGGTCACGCTGTCGTGGTCGGGCGCGAACCCCGACGACGCGGGCTCCTACCAGCTCGTCGACTTCCAGCGCGGCGCCCCGCTGGGGTGGTTGGCGGCGGCGTTCGCCCTGGCCGTCGTCGTGCTGGGGCGGCTGCGGGGGTTCGCGGCGCTGGTCAGCCTGGCGCTGAGCTTCGTGATCCTGCTGTGGTTCGTCCTGCCGGCGATCCTGTCCGGCGGCTCCCCGCTCGCGGTCGCGGTCACCGGCGCCTGCCTGATCATGTTCGTGGTGCTGTACCTGACCCACGGGTTCACCGCGCGGACGTCGTGCGCGGTGCTCGGCACACTCGCCTCGCTCGCCCTGATCGGGCTGCTCGGCTACCTGTTCACCGTCACCTCCCGGCTCACCGGGCTCGACGACACCACCGCCACCCTGATCGGCACGCTCGGCCCGGGCGTGCCGATCGACCCCCGCGGCCTGGTGCTGGCCGGGCTGGTGATCGGCGCGCTCGGGGCGCTGGACGACGTCACCGTCACCCAGGCGTCCGCGGTGTGGGAGCTGGGCGCGGCGAACCCGGGGATGAGCGTGGGCGAGCTGTTCGCCGCCGGGATGCGGATCGGGCGCGACCACGTCGCGTCCGCGGTGAACACCCTGGTGCTGGCCTACGCCGGGGCGGCGCTGCCGCTGCTGCTGCTGTTCACCGTCGCCGCCGGCGGGGTGACGCAGGTGCTGACCAGCCAGGACGTGGCGACCGAGATCGTGCGGACGCTGGTGGGCAGCATCGGGCTGGTCGCCGCTGTCCCGGTGACGACCGGGCTGGCCGCGCTGGTCGTCGGGCGGCGCTGAGTCTCACCCGGCGGGCTGGAGCACGAAGTCGTAGCGGGCCTCGTACCAGGGGGTGTCGCTGTGCCCGCCGTCCGGCGTGGGGCCGGGCTCGTGGCGGTCGAACGCCACGACGAGCTCGCGCTTCACACCGAACACGACGTCGGAGTCGAGATACTCGGTGCCCTCCCGGAACAGGTGGGTGATGAGCGGTGCGTAGCCGGGCACGGCGAGCAGGAAGTGGATGTGCGCGGGCCGCATCGGGCTGATGTCGGTGCGCGAGATCAGATCGCCGACCGGGCCGTCCATCGGGATGGCGTAGCCGAGCGGGGCGATGGTGCGCAGGCAGTAGCGGCCGTCGGCGTCGGTCGTGTACTTCGCGCGCAGCCGGGCCTCGTCGACGTCGAGCTGGGCCTCGTAGGTGCCGTCGGCGTCGGACTGCCACACGTCGAGCACGGCGCCGGGGACTCCGGTGCCGTCGAGCGAGCGGACGGTGCCGTGCACGAACAGCAGGTCGCCGGGCAGCCCGTCGGACATGTCGGCGCCGAAGTCCTTCTCCGGGGAGCCGTCGATGTGGAACGGGCCCAGCACGGTCGCCGGGGTGGCGGCCGGGTCGAGGCGGTGGTTCTGCTGGACGACGAGCATGGACAGCCCGAGCACGTCGGAGGCGAGGATGAACTCCTCGCGCTTGTCGTCGGAGATCTGCCCGGTGGCGGTCAGCCAGCGCACGGCGGCCATCCACTCGTCCTCGGTGAGGTGGGTCTCGCGGGCGAAGTCGTGCAGGTGGCGCACCAGGGCGGTCATGAGCTCGACGGTGCGCGGGTCGTGCGCGGTGGCCCAGCGCGCGACGGCGGCGTCGGTGATCGTGTCCTCGGTGACGGTGGTGGGCTGCGTCATCGCAGGTCTCCCTCGGGCTGGTACGGGTCGGGGTCGACGGACCGGTTGTGCAGGTCCACGGACAGGAAGATGTCGTTCGCGACGGGGTGGCGCAGCTCCTCCGCGAGCTGACCGATCAGACCGGCGGTCCGGGCGAGCAGCGCGAAGCCGCGCAGCAGCTCCAGCGGCAGCCCGAGGTCGGCCAGTGCCGCGCCGCAGACCCCGGCGCCGTTGAGCGGCAGCGTCCGGCCCAGCACCTGCGGGTGCACCCGGCCGATCGCGGCGAACAGGCGCAGGTGCGGGCCGAGCAGCCCCTCCTGTTCCGCGATGGCGAACAGCCGCGGGGTGCGGGGGTCGCCGTCCTTGTGGACGTGGTGGCCGAGGCCGGGCACGAACCGCTTCGCGGCCCGCTGCGCGGTCACGACGTCGAGCGCGACGGCGTCCCAGCCGTCGTCGTCGGTGGGGCGCTCGGCGGGCAGGTGGTCGTGCAGGAACCGGCCGCAGTCCTCGGTGACGCCGAGGAAGCGCGAGCCGCCCCCGAGCAGGCCGGCGGCGAGCGCGCCCTGCACCGAGTCCGGCGCGGACAGGTGGGTGAGCCGCGTGACGATCGCGGTCGGGGTGAACCCGTGGTCGGCGAGGGCGGCGAGGACGGCCTCGAACACCCGTGTCTCGCCGGGGGTCGGGCGGCGCTGGGTGGCGAGCCAGAACGCGAGCTCACCGAACCCGACGGGGCCCATCACGTCCTCGGCGAGGTCGTGGCCGAGCAGGGTGATGGCGTCCTTCGACGAGGCACCCAGGGCGGTGGGGTAGGTCATGAGTCGAGCCACTTCCGCAGGTCGGCGCCGTGCTCGTCGAGCTGCGGCGGGGGGAGCCGGTAGACGGCAGGGGTGGCGGAGAAGCGGACCGGGTGGCGCGTGGTGGGCACCGCCCGCTCCCCCTCCCCGACGGTGACGACGGGGTCGAGGCCGAACCGCTCCGCCATGGCGAAGCCGCCGTCGATGGTCTGGATGGGGCCCGACGGCACGCCGGCCTCGGTGAGCAGCTCGAACCACTCGACGGCGCCGCGGGTCGCGAGCCGCTCCTCCAGCAGCGGGCGCAGCGCCTCGCGGTACACGGTGCGGTCGGCGTTGCGGGCGAAGCGGGGATCGTCGGCGAGGTCTCCGACCCCGAGCACGACGCAGAGCTTGCGGAACTGGGCGTCGTTGCCGGCGGCGACGATGAGGTCGTCGTCGGCGGTCGGCATCGGCTCGTAGGGGAAGACCGAGGGGTGGGCGTTGCCCATCCGGTACGGCACGGTGTCCCCGGCCACCCAGGCGGAGCTGTGGTTGACCAGCCCGGTGAGCGCCGAGGAGAGCAGGTTGACCTCGACGTGCTGGCCGGTGCCGGTGCGGTCGCGGTGGCGCAGCGCGGCCAGGATCCCGATCGCGGCGTGGTTGCCGGCCATCACGTCGAACACCGAGATGCCCGCCCGGTACGGCGGCCCGTCCGGATCGCCGGTGAGGCTCATGAGCCCGGACATCGCCTGGACCATGAGGTCGTAGCCGGGCACGTGCGCGCCCGCACCGGAACCGAACCCGGAGATCGAGGCGTAGACGACGCCCGGGTTGGTCGCGGCGACGGCGTCGAAGTCCAGCCCGAAGCGGGTCATCCCGCCGGGGCGCAGGTTCTCGATGACGACGTCGGCCCGCCGCGCGAGCTCGCGGGCGGCGGCGAGGTCGGTCTCGTCGCGCAGGTCCAGCGCGATGGAGCGCTTCCCGCGGTTGATGCCCAGGTAGTAGGTGGACTCCCCGTCGCGCTCGGGCGGCATCCACGTCCGGGTGTCGTCGCCGGCCGGACCCTCGACCTTGACGACGTCGGCGCCCATGTCGGCCAGCAGCATCGTCGCGTACGGCCCGGCCAGGATGCGCGAGAAGTCGGCCACGAGGATGCCCTCGAGCGGCCCGCCGGTTCCGGCTTCCGCCATCAGTTCCTCCGAAGTGATCGCTGTGCGGACGCCTGTCCGCCAGACGATCGTGGCCCTGTCCGGGCCGGGAGGTCAAGCCGGGGCGGACACGGTCACGTGCGGGGCGGTGGCGAGCCGGGCGAAGTCGGCGCTGATGTCGCCCGCGGTCTGCAGCAGCAGCGGCAGGTGGTGTTCGAGGAGGGTCTCCAGCGAGGTCTCCGCGGCATGGCAGTTGACGTTGACCCCGGCGATCACCCGGCCCTCGCCGTCGCGCAGGGGGGCGGCGACCGAGCGGATTCCGGGCGCCAGCTGCTCGTCGGTGAGCGCCCAGCCGCGGGCGCGGACCTCGCGCAGCTCGGCGTCGCGCTCGGCCGGGGTGGGGGCGCTGCGCGGGGTCAGCCCGGACCGCGACGGCTCGGCCAGCACACGTTCCAGCTCGTCCGGGGCGAGCGCGGCGAGCTGCACCTTCCCCAGTGAGGTCGACGCCGCCGGGAACCGGGTCCCGATCTGGACCGACAGGGCGACGATCTTGGGCACCGCGACCCGCGCGACGTAGACGATGTCGCTGCCGTCGAGCTGGGCGATCGAGCACGACTCGTGCGTGCGCTCGACCAAGCGCTCCAGGTGCGGACGGGCGACGTCCCACAGCCCGGTGGAGCGGACGTAGGCGACGCCGAGGTCGAGCACCCGCGGCGTGAGGGTGTATCCGCGCTCGCAGGTGCGGACGTAGCCGAGCTCGGCCAGGGTGAGCAGCACCCGGCGCACGGTCGGCCGGGCGAGCCCGGTCACCGCGGCGAGGTCGGCCAGGGTCATCTCCGGCCGGCCGGGCCGGAACGCGGTGATCACCTCCAGGCCGCGGGCGAGCGCCTCGATGAAGTCCGGGCCGGTCCCGTCGCGTGGCATGGGCGTCACGGTAGCGCCTCGCGTCCGCCCTGCGGACACGCCGCGACCGACCGCACGACGACGGCGCCCCGGACGGTGACAGCCCGGACGTTGACAGCACAACCAGCGTGCGCGACAGTGACCGCCGTTCCACGATGTCCGTACAGCGGACGCCTGTCCGGCAGATCGAGGAGTGCGCCGATGAGCGTCGTCTTCCGCAACGCGACCGTCCTGACCGTCGATGCGAGCCGGACGGTCCTGTCCGGCCACGACGTCCTGGTGACCGGCGACCGGATCGCCGCCGTCGGCGTCGGGCTGGCGGTGCCCGAGGGCACCGAGGAGATCGAGGCGGCCGGCGGCATCGTGATGCCCGGCATGATCGACACCCACCGGCACATGTGGCAGACCTCGCTGCGCGGCTACGGCGCCGACTGGACGCTGACCCAGTACTTCGTGTGGAACTACCTGGAGTGGGGGAAGGTCTTCCGTCCGGAGGACATCCACGCGGGCAACCTGCTCGCGGCGCTGGAGGCCCTCGACGCGGGCGTCACCACCACGGTCGACTGGTCGCACGGGCTGCAGACCTCGCAGCACGCCGACGCCGCCGTCGACGCCCTGACCTCCACCGCGGGCCGGTTCGTGCTCGCCTACGGCAACATCCACGACGCCCCCGCGAACTGGACCGCCGACCCCGGGTTCGCGGAGTTCGTGTCACGGCGCATCACCCCCGGCGACGACATGCTGGGCTTCCAGCTGGCCTTCGACGTCACCGGCGACCCGGCGTTCCCCGAGCGTCCCGCGTTCGAGGTGGCGCGCGAGCTCGGCGTCGGCGTCACCACCCACGCCGGGGTATGGGGCGCCACCAACGACGACGGCGTCCGGCTCATGCACGAGCACGGCTTCGCCGGCCCGGACACCGTCTACGTGCACGCCGCGTCGCTGTCCGCGGACTCCTACCACCGGATCGCCGCGACCGGCGGCTCGGTGTCGGTGTCCACCGAGAGCGAGCAGAGCGCCGGTCAGGGCTACCCGCCCACCTGGGCGCTGCGCGAGCACGGCATCCCGGTGTCGCTGTCGATGGACTCGTCGATGTGGTGGAGCGCGGACCTGTTCTCGGCGATGCGCACCACGCTGGGCGCCGACCGGTCCCGCGAGCACCTGGAGGCGCACGGGCGCGGGGACACCGTCACCCACTCGTCGCTGCGGGGTCGTCGAGTGGGCCACCCGCGGCGGGGCCCGCGCGATCGGGCGCGAGTCGGACCTGGGCTCGGTCGAGGTCGGGAAGAAGGCCGACCTGGTGCTGCTGCGCAACGACCACTCACCGGTGTCGTTCCCGGTGCTGCACCCGCACGGCCACGTCGCGTTCCAGGCCCAGCGCGGGGACGTGCACACGGTCCTGGTGGACGGGCGCGTGGTGAAGCGCGACGGGCGTCTCGTCGACGTCGACCTGCCCGCCGCCCGCGCAGCGGTCACCGCGACCGTGGAGCACCTGCGCGCGACGATGGGCGAGCAGGCGTGGCAGGCGGGGATGAACCCGGAGATCCCGGAGACCAAGGTCCTCGACAACCCCTACACCTACACCGACTACCGCAGCGCGGCGACGCACGGCGGCTGAGCGGCGGCGCCCGTTCAGGCGGAGGCGCGGGCGACGAGGTGCGCCTCGCCGTCGCCCTCGCGGTGGGCGAGGACCTCGAGGCCGGCGAACGCCGCGGTGAGCTCCCCCGGCGCCGCCCGGAACGCCCCGCCCGTGTCGCCGACCTCGGACAGGACCGTGACCACCAGCAGCCCGCCCGGGGCGAGCGCCGCGGCCATCGCCGGGTAGAGCGCCGGGTCGCGGAAGCGCTGGCACACGACGAGGTCGTAGCGGTCGTCCTCGGCCGGGAACCCGGCGTCGAGGTCGGCCTCCACCCAGCGCACGCGACCGGGCGGCTGCTCGCGGGTGACGAGCTCGGCCCCCGCGGCGAGCGCGGCCGGCGACACGTCGACGGCGACGACGTCGAGCCCGCGCCCGGCCAGCCACACCGCGACGCTCCCCCGCCCGCAGGCCACGTCCAGCGCCCGGCCGGACGACGGGAGCAGGTCGAGGTGCCCGCGCAGGGCGTCCGGCGGGGCGGGGGTGCCGGTACCGAGGGCGCGGTGCTTCGCGTCCCACCGGTCCCGGTCGGTCCGGGCCACGGCGGGCCTCAGCCCGCCAGGGCGGTCACGACGGCGTCGGTGACCGCGTCCAGCGGGACGTCCTGCTGCTCGCCGGAGACGAGGTCCTTGAGCCCGACGGTGCCGTTCTCCAGGTCCCGGTCCCCCAGGACCAGCGCGAACCGCGCCCCGGACCGGTCGGCGGACTTCATCGCGCCCTTGAGTCCCCGGCCGCCGTAGGCCAGGTCGACCCGCAGGCCCCGGGCCCGCAGCTGCGCGGCGATCACGACCAGGCGGCGCTGCGCGGCGTCGCCGAGGGACACCCCGAACACCTCGACCCGCGCGTCCGACCAGGGCGCGACGCCCTCGGCGCGGCAGGCGAGCAGCGTGCGGTCGACGCCGATGCCGAACCCGACGCCGGACAGCTCCGGTCCGCCGAGGGTCGCCATGAGACCGTCGTAGCGGCCGCCACCGCCGATGCCGGACTGCGCGCCGAGGCCGTCGTGGACGAACTCGAAGGTCGTCTTGGTGTAGTAGTCCAGGCCCCGGACCATGCGCGGGTTCGGCGTGTAGGCGACGCCGAGGTCGTCGAGGTGGGCCAGCACGCGGGCGTGGTGGTCGGCGGCGGCGTCGGACAGGTGGTCCATCAGCAGCGGCGCGGCGGCCATCGCGGCGCGGATCTCGGGGCGCTTGTCGTCGAGCACCCGCAGCGGGTTGATCTCCGCCCGGGCCCGGGTCGCCTCGTCGAGGTCGAGCCCGGCGAGGAACTCCTGCAGCAGCGCGCGGTAGGCGGGGCGGCACTCGGCGTCGCCGAGGGAGGTGATCTCCAGGCGGTAGCCGGTCAGGCCGAGGGCCTTGAACCCCTCGTCGGCGATCGCGATGACCTCGGCGTCCAGGCCTGCGTCGTCCACCCCGATCGCCTCGACGCCGACCTGCTGGAGCTGCCGGTAGCGGCCGGCCTGGGGGCGCTCGTAGCGGAAGAAGGGCCCGGTGTAGCGCAGCTTGACCGGCAGTCCCTGCTTGTCGAGGTTGTGCTCGATCACCGAGCGGACGACGCCCGCGGTGCCCTCGGGGCGCAGCGTCACCGAGCGGTCGCCGCGGTCGGCGAAGGTGTACATCTCCTTGGAGACGACGTCGGTGGACTCCCCCACCCCGCGGGCGTAGAGGCCGGTGTCCTCGAACACGGGCAGCTCGATGTGGCCGTACCCGGCGCGCTCGGCGGCGGCGGCGAGGGTGTCCCGCACGTGCACGAACCCGGCCGAGGACGGCGGGAGGTACTCGGGGATGCCCTTCGGCGCGGCGAACGGCTCGGGCCTGCGGGCCCGGCTCACCTGCGGCTCGGTGGCGGTCACGGTGGTTGCACGTCCTCTCCGGGGATCAGATCGGTCCTCCCAGCCTAGAACCGGTGTCTCTCAGCTTTCTCCCCAGGTCGCCCCGATACCCTCACCGCGCGTACGGATGATCAAGTCAGGGAGTTGGCGGGACGTGGCGACGAACGAGCAGCGCCGGGAGGCGGCCAAGCGCAAGCTGGAGGCGCAGCAGGCCCGCCGGGCCGAGCGCGAGCAGAAGCGCAAGCGGAACACGACGATCGCGGCCGTGGTGACCGTGCTGGTCGTCGTGCTGGCCGCGGTCGGGATCTACGCGCTGACCTCGGCCTGGGGCGGCCCCGACGACGCCACCCCGCCCGCCGCCGCCCCGCCCGCCGGTGACGGCCCGGACACCTCCGGGCTGCCGACCGTCCCCCTGCCGAAGCGCCCGACGGCCCTGCCGGCCTCGGTCGACTGCACCTACCCCCGGGCTCCCGAGCCCGCCGCGAAGCCGGTGAACCCGCCGGCCGCCGGCGCCACCCCGGCACAGGGGACGGTGACCGCGGACCTGCAGACCAGCGCCGGCCCGATCGACCTGACGCTGGACCGTGCCCTCGCGCCGTGCACGGTCAAGAGCTTCGCGAGCCTCGCGCAGCAGGGCTACTTCGACGGGACCTCCTGCCACCGGCTCACCACCAGCCCCGGCCTGCAGGTGCTGCAGTGCGGCGACCCGTCCGGCTCCGGCCGCGGCGGCCCCGGCTACTCCTTCGCCGACGAGGTGTTCCCCGGCCTCACCTACGGCCGCGGCCTGCTGGCGATGGCCAACGCCGGGCCGAACACCAACGGCAGCCAGTTCTTCATGATCTACGGCGACGCCCAGCTGCCCCCGAACTACACCGTGTTCGGCTCGATCGGCACCGCGGGGCTCGCGACCCTGGACAAGGTCGCCAAGGGCGGCGAGTCCGTCGGCTCCGGCGACGGCCTGCCGAGCATCCCGGTCGAGATCCAGCGCACCACCCTCGGCTGACCGGCGCCCCGGTCCACCCCCGCGTGGGGTGGGCCGGGGTCAGGCAGCGCTGGTGACGCGGTAGACGTCGTAGACGCCCTCGATGTTGCGCACCGCGTGCAGCAGGTGCCCGAGGTGCTTCGGGTCCCCCATCTCGAAGGAGAACCGGGAGATCGCGACCCGGTCGCGCGACGTGGTCGTCGTCGCCGAGAGGATGTTGACCTTCTCGTCGGCCAGGACCTTCGTGACGTCGGACAGCAGCCGGTGCCGGTCGAGCGCCTCGACCTGGATGGCGACCAGGAACACCGACTCCGGCGACACCGACCAGGTCACGTCGACCAGGCGCTCCTCGCGGGCGGTGAGGTCGCCGGCGTTGGTGCAGTCGGTGCGGTGCACGCTGATCCCGCCGCCGCGGGTGACGAACCCGAGGATCTCGTCGCCGGGCACCGGGGTGCAGCAGCGGGCGAGCTTGACGTAGAGGTCACCGAGGGACTGGCCGTCGGCGCCGGTGACGACGACACCCGCGTTGCCCGACGGGCGGCGGTGGCGGACCGTCGACGGCGTCGCCCGCTCGGCGAGCTCCTCCTCGGCCTCCTCCTCGCCGCCGAACCAGGCCACGAGGCGCTGCACGACGTGCTGGGCGCTGGCCTGGTGCTCGCCGACGGCGGCGTAGAGCGCGGAGACGTCGGAGTAGTGCATCTCCCGGGCGAGCGCGGACATCGCGTCGGCGGAGATGAGCCGCTGCAGCGGCATCCCGGTGCGGCGTGCCTCCCGGGTGATCGCCTCCTTGCCCTCCTCGACGGCCTCCTCGCGACGTTCCTTCGCGAACCACTGCTTGATCTTGGCCTTGGCCCGCGGGGACTTCGCGATCTGCAGCCAGTCCCGGCTCGGGCCGGCGTCCTCGGCCTTCGAGGTGAAGATCTCGACGACGTCGCCGGAGGACAGCTGGCGCTCCAGCGCGACGAGCTTGCCGTTGACCCGGGACCCGATGCAGCGGTGCCCGACCTCGGTGTGCACGGCGTAGGCCAGGTCGATCGGGGTGGAGCCGGTCGGCAGGGTGACGACGTCGCCCTTCGGGGTGAAGACGAAGATCTCCCGCGCGGCGAGGTCGAAGCGCAGCGAGTCGAGGAACTCGCCGGGGTCGGCGGCCTCGCGCTGCCAGTCGAGCAGCTGGCGCATCCACGCCATCTCCTCGACCTCGACCTCCTTGTTGCCGCCGCCCTTGACCTCCTTGTACCGCCAGTGCGCGGCGATGCCGTACTCGGCGGTGCGGTGCATGGCGTGGGTGCGGATCTGCACCTCGAGGGGCTTGCCGTCCGGTCCGATCACCGTGGTGTGCAGCGACTGGTAGACCCCGAACCGGGGCTGGGCGATGTAGTCCTTGAACCGGCCGGGCATCGGCTGCCACAGCGCGTGCACCATGCCGATCGCGGCGTAGCAGTCGCGGACCTCGTCGACGAGCACGCGCACGCCCACGAGGTCGTGGATGTCGTCGAAGTCGCGGCCCTTGACGATCATCTTGCGGTAGATCGAGTAGTAGTGCTTCGGCCGGCCCTCGACCTTCGCCGGGTTCCGCGCGGAGTCCAGCTGGGCGGACACCTCGTCGATGACCTGGCGCAGGTAGGTGTCGCGCGAGGGCGCCCGGTCGGCGACCAGCCGCACGATCTCCTGGTACTTCTTCGGCTGCAGGATCGCGAAGGACAGGTCTTCCAGCTCCAGCTTCACCGTGGCCATGCCGAGCCGGTGCGCGAGCGGGGCGAACACCTCGAGGGTCTCGTTCGCCTTCTTGACCTGCTTCTCCGGGCGCAGGAAGCGCATCGTGCGCATGTTGTGCAGCCGGTCGGACAGCTTGATGACCAGCACCCGCGGGTCCCGCGCCATCGCGACGACCATCTTGCGGATCGTCTCGGCCTCGGCGGCGGTGCCGAACTCGACCTTGTCGAGCTTGGTGACCCCGTCGACGAGGTGCGCGACCTCGTCGCCGAAGTCGGCGCGCAGCCGTTCCAGGGAGTAGTCGGTGTCCTCGACGGTGTCGTGCAGCAGCGCCGCGACCAGCGTCGTGGTGTCCATGCCCAGCTCGGCCAGGATCGTGGCGACGGCGAGCGGGTGGGTGATGTAGGGGTCCCCGGACTTGCGGGTCTGCCCGTCGTGCTTGTCCTCGGCGACGTCGTAGGCGCGCTGCAGCAGCACCAGGTCGGCCTTGGGGTGCAGCGACCGGTGGACCGCGGCGAGCGGCTCCAGCACCGGGGTCACGATGGCGACGCGCTGCGGGGTCATCCGCCGGGCGATCCGGGCGCGGACCCGGCGGGTCGCGGACGGGCGTGGCGGCTCGTCGTCGGCAGGCGACAGCGGCCGCGTGGCCGGGTGGGTGCTCGTCCGGTCGACCTCGGTCACCGCACCTCCTGCTCGTGCTCGGGTGGCGGGGAGGTCCCCGCCACCCGAGGATAGTCCGCCTTCGGGCCCGCGTCGTCGTCAGGCGTTCAGCAGGGCGTCGATCCGCAGGTCACCGAGCTTCGCCCGGCCGTTCAGCGCGGTCAGTTCCAGCAGCGTGCCGAACCCGACGACCTCGGCCCCGACGTCGGTGAGCAGCGCGCAGGCCGCGGTGGCGGTGCCGCCGGTGGCGAGCACGTCGTCGACGACGTAGACCCGGGACCCCGGCTCGACGACGCCGGCCGGCAGCTCCAGGGTGGCGCTGCCGTACTCCAGGTCGTAGCTGCGCGACGCGGCGACCGCGGGCAGCTTGCCCGCCTTGCGGACCGGTACGGTCCCGACCCCGGCGACGAGCGCGACGGCGGCGCCGAGCAGGAACCCGCGCGCCTCCACCCCGACGACGAGGTCCGCCTGGCCGGCGCCCGCGGCCAGCTCGGTGGCGACGGTCGCGAAGGACTCCCCGTCCGCCAGCACCGGGGTGATGTCCCGGAACAGCACGCCGGGCTGCGGGTAGTCGGGAACCGAGCGGACCAGCTCGGCGACCCGGAGCAGGTCCTCTGCGGAGTCGCCGCTGATCCCGGGCCCGACCCGGATGCCGTCGACCTGTGCCCCGCTCACCCGCGACGCCGTCCGGTCTTGCCGGTCGGGCGGGCGCCGGGCCGCGGGGCGGCGGGTGCGGAGGAGCTCACGGCGGCGAGGGTATCGGTGGCCGGGCCGCCGTCGACGTCGGAGTCGGTCCCGGTGTCGGGCCCGGAGTCCGTCCCGCCGCGGCCGGCCGCGCGGGCACGCCGGGCCTCGACCCGGGCGGCCTGGTCCCGGACCCGCTTGTCGCGCAGCTTGATGTCCACCAGCACGGGGGTGGCCAGCAGCAACGAGGAGACGACACCGGAGATCATGCCGACCAGCTGGACCAGGGCCAGGTCGGCCAGGGTGCCGACGCCGAGCAGCCCGACACCGATCACGAGCAGGCCGAGCACCGGCAGGATCGCGATCAGCGAGGTGTTCATCGACCGCATGAGCGTCTGGTTCAGCGCCAGGTTCGCGGCCTCGGCGTAGGTGCGCCGGGTCAGCTTGAGCAGTCCGCGGGAGTTCTCCCGGACCTTGTCGAACACCACGACGGTGTCGTAGAGGGAGAACCCGAGGATGGTGAGCAGCCCGATCACCGTGGCCGGGGTGACCTCCAGACCGATGATCGAGTACACGCCCGCGGTGACGACGATGTCGTTGATCAGGGCCACCAGCGCGGCGGCCGCCATCGCCCGCTCGAAGTAGAACGCCAGGAACAGCGTGACCAGCACGATGAACACGGCGAGCGCGATCAGCGCCTGCGTGGTGACCTCGCCGCCCCAGGTGCCCGAGACCTGCGAGTCGCTGATCGAGGCGGCGCTGGGGGTGCCGTCCGCGCCGAGCGGCTGCAGCTGGGTGAACAGCGCCTCGCGCAGCGGCACGAGCTGCTCGGAGGTCAGCGGCTCGGACTGCAGCACGATCGACGCGGCGTCGCCGGACCCGACGGACTGGGTGACCTCGGGCGCGGAGCCGATCACGCTCTCGTAGACCCGGTCGACCTGCTGGGTGCTGATCGCGCCGTTCGCCCCGGTGGCGGGCATCTGGATCTGGGAGCCGCCGATGAAGTCGATCCCGAGGTTGAAGCCCCGGAAGACCAGCGACAGCAGGCAGATCGCGATGAGCACGCCGAACCCGATGTACCAGGTCTTCCGGCGGCCGATGATGTCGACGTTCGCGGTGCCGGTGGTGAGCCGGGTCCAGCCCGACATCGACTCGGGGTTCGTCATGCGCCCGCTCCCTTCCCGGTGGTGGCCGCGCGCCTGCCGACGGCCGGCTTCTCACGGCGGTGCCGCTGCCCGATCCGGTCGACGGCCGCGAGCCCGGACAGCCCGGGCCTGCCCAGCGACTTCGACCGGGAGATGAGCACGACCAGCGGGAACGTCACGAGGAACACGACGACGAGGTCGAGGACCGTGGACATGCCCAGGGTGAACGCGAAGCCGCGGACCTCGCCGACGGCAAGGATGTAGAGCACCGCGGCGGCGAGGAAGCTGACGGCGTCGGCGGTGAGGATCGTGCGCCGCGCCCGCTCCCAGGACCGCGGGACGGCCGAGCGGAACGTGCGGCCCTCCCGCATCTCGTCCTTGAGCCGTTCGAAGAAGATGACGAACGAGTCGGCGGTGATGCCGATGGCGATGATGAACCCGCCGACCCCGGCGAGGTCGAGGGTGAACCCGATCCAGCGCCCGAGCAGGATCAGCACCGCGTAGACGACCAGGCCGGACAGGGCCAGCGACAGGATCGTCAGGATGCCGAGCAGCCGGTAGTAGAACAGGCAGTAGGCGAACACCAGGGCCAGTCCGACGGCGCCGGCGAGCAGCCCGGCCTCCAGCGAGGCGAGCCCCAGGGTGGCCGAGACGGTCTGGGCGTTGCCGGAATCGAACGACAGCGGCAGCGAGCCGTAGCGCAGCACCTGGGCGAGCTGCTGGGCCCGCTCCTGGTTGAACTGCCCGGAGATCTGGGTCTGCCCGTAGATCGGCTGGTTGATCGTGGGGGCCGAGACGACGTCGCCGTCGAGCACGAACGCCACGTTCTTGCCGACGTTGTTCGTCGTGTACTGCCCCCAGGTGTCGGCGCCCTGCGGCTTGAAGGTCAGCGAGACCACCCAGCCTGCGCCCTGCGGGTTCTGCTGGGCCTGGGCCGAGGCGATCTCGGTGCCCTCCAGGAAGGAGGGGCCGAGCAGGTACTTGTTCTGCTTGTCCTCGCTGCACGCGACCAGCGGCTTCGTCGGGTCGTCGTAGCCCTGCAGCGGGTCGGGGGCGTTGCAGTCCAGGGTCAGCAGCGCCTGCAGCTGGGTGGCCTGGTCGGTGCTCTGCCGGGTCTCACGGAGCTTCGTGACCTCGGCGGCGACCCGCGGGTCGTCCGGGGCGAGCCCGCCAGGGCCCGGAGCGGGGGACGGCGCGGGCGTCGGCGGCGGGTCCTGCAGGGGCGAGACCTGCGCGACCGGGGCGACGGGGTGGCTCTGCTCGCCCATCCCCTGCGGCTGCGCAGGGGCAGGGCTCGCAGGGGCCGGGCTCGCCGGGGCCTGACCGGTCTGCGCGCCCTGGCCCGGTGCGGGCTGCCCGCCGGCGGCCTGGTTCGCCGGGACCGGGCCCTGCAGCACCTCGCGGAAACGCAGCTGCGCGGTCTGCCCCAGGGAGCGGGCCTGCTCGCCGGCATCACCGGGGACGGTGATGACGATGTTGCTGCCGTCCAGCTGGACCTCGGCGCCGCTGACACCGAGCCCGTTGACGCGCTGCTCGATGATGTCCTGCGCCTGGACCAGCTGGTCACGCGGCGGTGGCTGCCCGTCGGTGGTGCGCGCGGTGAGCGTGACGCGGGTGCCGCCCTGCAGGTCGATGCCCAGCTTCGGCGTGAGGTTGCCGCCCCCGGTGAGGAACACCAGTGCGTACAGCACCACGACGATGCCTGCGAAGGCCGTCAGTAAGCGCCAGGGGCGCACGTGCTGCTGCCCCGACGACGTTGCCACGTGATCGTTCTCCTGATCCGACTCGTGCGGCGGCCGCGGCCGGCCTCACGGTCGGTCGCCGTCCCATCGGGCCGGTGCGGCAGAGCCGCGGCCGGGCCCGGTACGGACGCCGAGGCCGCCGGAACGGGCCGTCCGGCCCGTTCCCGACGTGCTCAGTGGATGGTCGGCTTGTTCTCCGACGCGTCCTTGTCGGCCGGCTCGGCGACGGTCTCCTCCGTCGCCTCCTCGGTCGTGACCTTCTCCCGGATCGCCGCACGCAGCCAGGTGGTGACCACGCCCTCGGCGATCTCGAGGTCGATCGTGTCCTCGTACGAGGCGTCGACGATGGTGCCCCGCAGCCCGGACGTGGTGACGACGACGTCGCCGTCCTCCAGCGCCTGCTGCATCGCCTGCGTCTCCGCCATCTGCCTGCGCTGCTTGCGGCCGTTGAGGAACAGCGGCACGAACAGCAGCAGGATGATGAGGAACGGCAGCAGGGAGAAGATGCTCGAGCCGCCACCGGCCTGCTGGGCGAGAATTGATGTCATCGTGCGGGGTCTCCGTCTCGTCTCGTAATCGTGAGTGTGCCAGCCGGGACCGACACCGACGGCCTGCCCCCTCCCGGTGGCGGACCGCTCGTCGCAGTGCGGCGGGCCGAACGGCGTCGTCCGGGAGCTGTCGACTGTCCGACCTGCCCCGGAACGAGTCGCACGCCCGGATCGTTCCGACGTCCCGGTCCGGGTCGCCGGTCGGGGCACGCGGTGTCCGGAGGGCTCCGCGCGGTGTGCGGGCACCAGGGTGCCCGTCGTCCCGGCCGGGCGCTGCCCGATCCGTTCGGTCCGTCCGGATCCTCCCATGTCCGACCGGCCGCGCGTTCCGGCGCCCCGGCGGCGCGCCGGGTCAGAACAGCGGGTCGATCCGGTGCCCGGCGGGCGCGTCCGCGGGCGGGGTCAGCCCGAGGTGGGTCCAGGCCAGCGGGGTCGCGACCCGCCCGCGCGGGGTGCGGGCGATCATCCCGGCCCGCACCAGGTAGGGCTCGCAGACCTCCTCGACGGTCCCGGGCTCCTCCCCCACCGCGACGGCGAGGGTCGACACCCCGACCGGGCCGCCGTGGAAGGAGCGGACCAGCGCGCCGAGCACGGCGCGGTCGAGGCGGTCGAGGCCGAGCTCGTCGACGTCGTAGACGGCCAGCGCGTCGCGGGCGACCTCCCGGGTGACCACCCCGTCCGCGCGGACCTCGGCGTAGTCGCGGACCCGGCGCAGCAGCCGGTTCGCCACCCGGGGGGTGCCGCGGCAGCGACCGGCGATCTCGGCCCCGCCGTCGGGGCGCAGGTCGATGCCGAGGATCCCGGCGGCACGGCGGAGCACGAGCTCCAGCTCGGGGACGTCGTAGAACTCCATCTGCCCGGTGAACCCGAACCGGTCGCGCAGCGGACCGGTCAGCGACCCGGCCCGCGTCGTGGCGCCGACCAGGGTGAACGGCGCGACCTCCAGCGGGATCGAGGTGGCACCCGGGCCCTTGCCGACGACGACGTCGACCCGGAAGTCCTCCATCGCGAGGTAGAGCATCTCCTCGGCGGGCCGGGCGGTGCGGTGGATCTCGTCGATGAACAGCACGTCGCCGGGCACGAGGTTGGACAGCATCGCGGCGAGGTCCCCGGCCCGCTCCAGCGCCGGGCCGGAGGTCAGCCGGATCGCGGCCCCCATCTCCTGGGCGATGATCATGGCGAGGCTGGTCTTGCCGAGCCCGGGCGGGCCGGACAGCAGGATGTGGTCCGGCGGGTCGCCACGGCGACGGGCGCCCTCCAGCACCAGCTGCAGCTGCTCGCGGACCCGGGGCTGGCCGACGAACTCGGCCAGCGAGCGGGGCCGCAGCGACGCCTCGACGTCGGTGTCCCCCGGCTGGACCCCGGCGTCCACGGCGCGCTCGTCGAGCCGACCGTCGACCCCGGCGTAGGGGTCGGGGTCGGTCACCGCGACCTGCCCAGGCTCGACAGCGCGGTGCGCAGCAGGTCCCGGGCGTCGGTGTCGGGGGCGTGGGCCAGGACCGCGTCGACGGCCTGCTCGGCCGGGCGCTGGGTGAAGCCGAGCCCGAGCAGCGCCTCGACGACCTGGTCACGCACCCCGAGCATCGGGGCCGGTGCGGCCGCGACGGCGCCCGCGGGCACCGCGGCGGGCGCGGTCACCTTGTCGCGCAGCTCCACGACCAGGCGCTCGGCGCTCTTGCGTCCGACGCCGGGGATGCGGGTGAGCACGGCCAGGTCGCCGTCGGCCAGCGCGCGGCGCAGTGTGTCCGGCTCCAGCACCGCGATCGTGGCGAGCGCGAGCCGCGTCCCGATCCCGGACACCGTCTGCAGCAGCAGGAACAGCTCGCGTTCCTCGGCGTCGGCGAACCCGTAGAGGGTCAGGGAGTCCTCGCGCACCACCAGCGTGGTCGGCAGCCGGGCCTCGTCCCCGCGACGCAGCCCGCCCAGCGTGGCGGGGGTGGCGTACACCGCGAGCCCGACCCCACCCACCTCGATGACCGCGTGGTCCAGCCCGATCTCCAGCACCGGACCGCGCACCGAGTGGATCACTGACAGGTCCCCTTCCGACGAACGACCGTTCGAGCACCGACGCTACCGGGCCGCACCGACCGGACCGCACGCGACACCACGCCACCACCGGGCGAGAGGGTTCAGCGCGCGCGCCACCCGCCGGCCGAGCGGGCGTCGGCGGCCGCGCGGGCCGCGGCCCACTGCTCGGCGGCACCGGGCCGGGCGCCGCCGCGCTCGCGCTGGGCCTCGGCGAGCCGGGCACGGTGCACCGCGGCCAGCTCCTCGGCGCGGGCCTGGGCCTGCGCCATCCGGTCGATCATCGGTGAGCGCCAGCAGTGGCAGATGGCGAGCGCGAGCGCGTCGGCGGCATCGGCGGGCTTCGGGGGTGCGTCCAGGCCGAGGAGCCGGGTGACCATCGCGGTGACCTGCGCCTTGCCCGCGCGGCCCTCACCGGTGACGGCGGCCTTCACCTCGCTGGGGGTGTGGAAGGCGACCGGCAGCCCCGCCCGGGCCGCGACGAGCGCGACGACGCCGCTGACCTGCGCGGTGCCCATCACGGTGCGGACGTTGTTCTGGCTGAACACCCGCTCGACGGCGATCACGTCGGGTCGGTGCCGGGCCACCCAGCGCTCCACCTCGTCGGCGACGGCGAGCAGCCGCCGTTCCAGCGGCAGGGTCGGCTCACTGCGGGCGACGCCGACGTCGACGAACCCGACGGTCCGGCCCGCACCGGCCTCGACGACGCCGATGCCGCACCGCGTCAGTCCGGGGTCGACCCCGAGCACCCGCACCGCGTCCCCCTCGCCTCGGACCGCACAGCCGTTCGAGAACCGTACCGGTCGGGACGGTCCCATCCGGGCGGGCACGCCGGACCGGCGGGGCCGGGCCGGGCGGACCGGGGTGACGCCCGGGATGACAGGGTGCGCAGGTGACGTCGTTCCTCCGGGTCCTCGCGTGGGTGTGGGCCGCGCTGCTGCTGGTCGTGCTGGTGGGGACGTTCCGCCCCGAGACCCCGGCGATCGGGCTCGCGGGGTCGTTCCTGTCCGGCGCCTACCCACTGCACGTCGCCCTCGCCGGGGTGCTGGGGATCCTGTTCGGGCTGGCCGCGCGAGCCGCGGGTGCCCGGTTCACCGGCGTCGCGACGGCGGTGCTCGCCCTGGCGGCGGTCGTCGGGTCGGTCACGGTGCTGGCCGCGCAGGGCCGGGCCGCGTCCGAGCAGGGCGTCCCGCTGGACTGGACGGCGGCGCTGACCGAGCTGGGCCAGCCCGACGGGAAGCCCGACCGGTCGGTCGAGTTCGCCCCCGGCCGCACGCTGGACCTCTACCTGCCGACCGGCGCGGGTCCGCACCCGACGATGGTGTGGGTGCACGGCGGGTCGTGGACCAGCGGGGACCGCAGCGACCGCACCGCGCTGAACCGGTGGCTCGCCGAGCGCGGCTGGGCGGTCGCCGCGGTGGACTACCGGCTGCCGCCACCCGAGCCCGTCGGCCGCGACCAGCAGCGCGACGTCGCGTGCGCCGTCGACTGGGTCCGCGCGCACGCGGGCGAGGCGGGTCTGGACCCCGCGCGGCTGGTCCTGGGCGGGCAGTCCGCCGGGGCGACGCTGGCGCTGTCGGTCACCTCCGGACTGCTCGACGGGACGCTGGCGTGCTCCGAGGCACCCGCCGCGTACGGCGGCACCGGCCCGGCCGACGCCCCACCGCCGACGCCCGGCCCGCCGCCGGTCGGAGTGGTCGCCTACTACCCGCCCGTCGACCTGACGCTGGTCGACCCCGACCTACAGCGCACCCTGTTCGGCGGCACCGCCGACCAGGCGCCGGGCCTGCTGCGGCTGCTCTCCCCCGCCGAGCAGGTGCGCCCCGGGCTCCCACCGACCCTGCTGCTGCTCGGCTCCGCGGACCACTACGTCCTGCCCGACCGGGTCGCCGCCTACGACCGGCAGCTCCGCTCCGCGGGGGTCGACGGCAGGCTGGTCACCGTCCCCTACGCCGACCACGTCTTCGACCGCCCCTTCGGCAGTCCCGGTGCGCAACTGACCCGGGAGGCCGTGATCCGCTTCCTGACCGGGCTGAACTGATGCGGGTCGAGATCACCGCACTGGTGGTCGCGTCCCGGCACGCCTACGAGGGCAGGCCCGCCGACGGGCCGCGTCCCGACCCGGAGCCGCCGCTGCGCGACGAGGTCCGGGTGCGCGCCGGCCACGGGATCGTCGGCGACCGCTACGCCGGCCGACCGGCGCACGCCCGGGCCGCGGTGACGCTGCTGGCCGCGGAGTCGCTGGACCACCTGCGCACGGTCCTCGGCGACGTCGTCGAGGCCACCGCGACCCCGCGGGCGGCGCGGCGCAACATCGTGCTGCGCGGCGCCCCGGTCGACGCGCTCGCCGCACCGGGCCGGGGCGGCACCGGCGCGCTGTTCGCCCTGGACTCCGGCGACGGCCCGGTCCGCTTCCGCGCGCACCGCGCCGCCGCGCCGTGCCGCTGGATGGACACCGAGATCGGCGACGGCGCGTGGGCCGCGCTGCGTGGCCGGGGCGGGGTCCGCTGCGAGCCCCTCGACGACGGCGTGCTCCGCCTCGGCCCCGCCGAGCTGACGATCCTGGAACCGGCGGCAGCCGCACCGCAGGGATCCACACAGCGGGGATCCACACCGTAGGGACCCGCACAGCACGGATCCGCACCACACGGATCCGCACCACGGGGATCCGCACCACGGGGATCCGCGACGTCGAGAGCAGCGCCACCGAGGCCAGCGCTGCCGGGATCCGCACCGCCGGACGCCGAGCACGGACCGTCCGGCGGGGGGCCCGCACCGTCCGCCGCCGCGCTGTAACAGCAGGTGGGAGGGTTTGCGACCCTACCGACGTCGGCACCGCAGGAGGTGACGCCGATGTCGTCCCCGGTCCCGCATCCCCGCCGCCCCGACGTGCCGCCGGCCGAACCCGCGCAGGCGGGCGTCGTCGTGCACCGGGGTCTGCCCGGGGACCGGGCGACCTGGGCCCGCCGGGCCGTCCTGATCGGGGAGCTGCTGGTCACCCTGGCCGATGCCGAGGCCGGCGGGCTGGAGCTTCCGCCGTCGCTGGCCGGGCGGCGTGCGCTGCGGGCATGGTCGCGTTCCGCGGAACGCGCGGTGGCCGCGGCCGGGGACGCCGACGCGGTCGTCGCGGTCCACACCGACGACGCCGACGTCCTCGCCGCCGCCGGGCGCGACCTGGCCGCGGTGCTGCGCCACGAGCGCGACACCCGACGCCGCACCGGCCCCCGTGCCACCCCGACCGGCCTCGCGGCTGGTGGCACGACCGACACCACCACCGGCGTCACGGCCGGCACCACAGGCACGGCCGGCACCACAAGCACAGCGGGCACAGCCGGCACCACAGTCACGGAGGGCACGGTCGGGCGGCTCTGCGCGATCCTGCACGCCGCGGCCCGCCGTCAGGACGTCGCGGTCGAGCAGCTCGTCGCGGAGCTGGGCCGCGCCGGCCGCATCCTCGCGCCGGGACATCTGCGCCACCGCTCCGCAGCCGCACACGGCACCGGAGCCGGCACCGCGCCCACCCGGGGAGCGGTCGCCGGCTGACCCGGGCGCGAGGTCAGTGCGCCGCGGCGTCCCAGCTGCGGCCGGACCCGACCGACACCTCCAGCGGCACCGACAGGTCCGCCGCGGCCGCCATCTCCCGACGCACGAGTGCCTCCAGGGCCTCGCGCTCACCCTCGGCGACCTCGAGGACCAGCTCGTCGTGCACCTGCAGCAACATCCGGCTGCGCAGCCCCTCGGCCTGCAACGCCCGGTACACCCCGAGCATCGCGACCTTGATGATGTCCGCCGCGCTGCCCTGGATCGGGGCGTTGAGCGCCATCCGCTCGGCCATCTCCCGACGCTGACGGTTGTCGCTGGTCAGGTCGGGCAGGTACCGCCGCCGCCCCAGGATGGTGGCGGTGTAGCCGTCCTTGCGGGCCTGGTCGACGACTCCCGCGAGATAGTCGCGCACTCCGCCGAACCCGGCGAAGTAGTCGTCCATCAGCCCCTTCGCCTCCTCGGTGGAGATCCGCAGCTGCCCGGACAGGCCGTAGGCCGACAGCCCGTAGGCCAGGCCGTAGTTCATCGCCTTGATCTTGGCGCGCTGCTCGGGCGTCACCTCGGTGGCCGCGACGCCGAAGACCCGGGCGGCGGTCTCGGCGTGGAAGTCGTGCTGCGAGCGGAACGCCTCGATCAGCGCGGCGTCCTCGGACAGGTGCGCCATGATCCGCATCTCGATCTGGCTGTAGTCCGCGGTGAGCAGCTCGGCGTACGGCGTGCCGTCCGGCGCGGACCCGACGACGAAGGCGTCCCGGATCCGACGTCCGGCGGCGGTGCGGATCGGCACGTTCTGCAGGTTCGGGTCGGTGGAGGACAGCCGGCCGGTCGCGGCGATCGTCTGCGAGTACGTGGTGTGGATCCGGCCGTCCTCGGCGACGGACTTCATCAGCCCGTCGACGGTCACCTTCAGCCGGGTCGCGTCGCGGTGCTGCAGCAGGAACTGCAGGAACGGGTGCTCGGTCTGCGCGTAGAGGCTCGCCAGCGCGTCCGCGTCGGTGGTGTAGCCGGTCTTGGTGCGCTTGGTCTTGGGCATCTCCAGCTCGTCGAACAGCACGACCTGCAGCTGCTTGGGCGAGCCGAGGTTGATCTCCTTGCCGATCACCTCGTAGGCCTGCCGCGCGGCCTCCCGGACCTGGGTGCCGAAGTCGGACTCCAGGTCGGACAGGGTCTCGCCGTCGACGGCGATCCCGGCGGCCTCGCAGTCGGCCAGTACGAACGCCAGCGGCAGCTCGAGGTCGGCCAGCAGCTCGCTGCCGCCCCGCTCGGCGAGGTCGGCGTCGAGAGCGTCGGCGAGCTCGGCGATCGCCGAGGCCGCGAGCATCTCCTGCTCGGCGGCCCGGGCGTCGGCCTCCTCCTCGCCGCCCAGCAGCGACAGCTGACCGTCGGCGGGCTCCTCGGTGCGCAGCTCGCGACGCAGGTAGCGCAGCGCGAGGTCGGCCAGGTCGAAGGTCCGCTGCCCGGGCTTGGCCAGGTACGCGGCGAGCGCGGTGTCGCTGGTCAGCCCGCCCAGGGTCCAGCCCCGCGCACGCAGCGCGTGCAGCACCGGCTTCACGTCGTGCGCCGCCTTGGGGACGGACGGGTCGGCGAGCCAGTCGCCCAGCGCGGCCTCGTCGTCCGGGGTGAGGCCGGTCAGCGCGAGGTAGCCGGCGGCCGGGACGCCCGCGGTGGCGCCCGCGGCCCGCTGCTCGACGGTCGGCTCGCCCGCGGCGAGCGCGATCCCGTCGAGGTCGCGCCCGGCGATCGGGCCGGTGACCCCGGCGAAGCTCACCGCGACGCGACGGCCGTCGCGGGCGTGGGTGTCCAGCCAGGCCCGCACCGCGCCGGGGGCGACGACCTCGCCGGCGACCTCGAAGACGGACTCGGCCTCGGGCTCGGCGGAGGACAGCGTGGAGAACAGCCGCTCGCGCAGCACCCGGAACTCCAGCTCGTCGAACAGGCGGTGCACCGCGTCCCGGTCCCAGGGGCGCAGCTCGAGCTCCTCGGGCTCGGCGCCGAGGTCGACGTCGCGCACCAGCTCGGTGAGCTGGCGGTTGAGCAGCACGTTCGCCAGGTTGGCCCGCAGGTTGTCCCCGGCCTTGCCCTTCACCTCGTCGACCCGGTCGGTCAGCTCCGCGAGCGAACCGAACTCCCGGACCCACTTGGCCGCGGTCTTCTCCCCCACCCCGGGGATGGAGGGCAGGTTGTCCGAGGGGTCGCCGCGCAGCGCCGCGAAGTCCGGGTACTGGGTCGGGGTGAGCCCGTAGCGCTTGTCGACCTCGGCCGGGTCGATCCGACCGAGATCGGACACGCCGCGCTTGGGGTACAGGACGGTGACGTCGTCGGTGACCAGCTGGAACGCGTCACGGTCCCCGGTGGTGATGAGCACCTGGAAGCCGCGCGCCTCGGCCCGGGTGGCGAGGGTGGCGAGGGTGGCGATGAGGTCGTCGGCCTCGTACCCGTCGACGGCGAAGACCGGGATGTTCAGCGCGCCCAGGACCTCCTTGATGAGGTCGATCTGGCCGCGGAAGTCGTCCGGCGTCGACGAGCGGTTCGCCTTGTACTCGGCGTAGCGCTCGGAGCGGAAGGTCGTGCGGGACACGTCGAAGGCCACCGCGAGGTGGGTCGGCTCCTCGTCGCGCAGCAGGTTGATCAGCATCGAGGTGAAGCCGTAGACCGCGTTCGTGGTCTGCCCGGTCCCGGTGCGGAAGTTCTCCGCGGGCAGCGCGAAGAACGCCCGGTAGGCCAGGGAGTGGCCGTCGAGCAGCAACAGGCGCGGCTTCGCCGGTGCCTTCTTCTTCGCCGAGGCCGACTTCTGGGTGCCCTGCGTCGCTGTGCTCATCGGCGGCGAGTCTAGAACCGACCCCCGACAGTGAACGCGGCCGCGGGTCGGCTCCCGGACGGGCCGGCCCCGGAGACGACGGTGCGGCCGCCCCACGAGGGGGACGACCGCACCGGGACGGGACCGCGCCGCTCAGCCGACCTCGGCCATGACCTCGTCGGAGACGTCGAAGTTGGCGTAGACGTTCTGGACCTCGTCGGAGTCCTCGAGCGCCTCGATCAGCTTGAAGACCTTCTTCGCACCCTCGGCGTCCAGCTCGACCTGCATCAACGGGACGAAGACCGCCTCGGCGGAGTCGTAGTCGATCCCGCTGCGCTGGAGCGCGGTGCGCACCGCGACGACGTCGGTCGGCTCCGAGACGACCTCCCAGCTGTCGCCGAGGTCGTTCACCTCCTCGGCGCCGGCGTCGAGGACGGCCATCAGCACGTCGTCCTCGGACAGGTCGGCCTTCGGCAGCACCACGACGCCCTTGCGGTTGAACAGGTACGCCACCGACCCCGGGTCGGCCATGGTGCCGCCGTTGCGGGTCATCGCGGTCCGGACCTCGGTCGCCGCCCGGTTCCGGTTGTCGGACAGGCACTCGACCAGCACCGCGACCCCGTTCGGGCCGTAGCCCTCGTAGGTGATCGTCTGGTAGTCGGCGCCACCGGCGTCGGCACCCGAACCACGCTTGACCGCACGGTCGATGTTGTCGTTCGGGACCGAGCTCTTCTTCGCCTTCTGGATGGCGTCGTAGAGCGTCGGGTTGCCGTCGGGGTCACCGCCGCCGGTCCGGGCCGCGACCTCGATGTTCTTGATCAGCTTGGCGAACATCTTGCCGCGGCGGGCGTCGATCACGGCCTTCTTGTGCTTGGTCGTCGCCCACTTGGAGTGACCGCTCATCGGCTCGTCTGCCCACCTCTCGTGCTCGCACCACGCACACGACGCGCGGTGAGGGGCAGGTCCGACGCCCCGCAGCGCGAGCTGCGGTCGGGCCGACCTGCGGGAACCCGTCAATGCTACCGACGACGCGGCTCCGCGCCGGGTCGGGCCCGAGCAGACCCCACCCCACGAGGACACATGCATGATCCGCTATGGTTCGCCACCGCGTCCCGTCGGGAACCCGGCGAGGACTACTCTGACAACCGTTGTCGGCACCTGCACCGGGCGCCGGTCGCGAGAGGAGCGCACGTGTTCGGAGCAGTGGCAGGCAAGGCCGTGGGGCTCGTCGTGAGCGGGCTGGCCGGCGCGGTCGCCTACGACGGCGTCAAGAAGGTCGCGCGCTCCGGCGCCGTCCGCGAGGCCGCCGTCTCGGTGACCACCTGGGGCCTCAAGGGCGCCCGCGCCGCGGAGACCGGCGCGGAGAAGGCCCGTCTGGCGACCGCCGACATCGTCTCCGAGGCCCGCGGCCGCATCGGCGAGGAGGCCCCCGCGCCGGGCAACGGGCACGGGCACGGCCACGAGCACTGATTCCCGGTCCTCCGGGCACGACGAGCGAGACGAGCGAGACCGTGAGCACCGACACCGCCGGCCCGGAGGCCACCGTCCTCAGTGACGCCGCGGGCCGCGTCCGCTTCGCCGTCCCCGCGCTGCGCGGGCGGACGGCGCTGGCCGTGGCCGTCGAGGACGAGCTGGACCACGTCGGCGGGGTGCGCCAGGTGCACGCCTACCCGCGCACCGGCAACGTCGTGGTCTGGTACCGCCCCGGCTGCCACCGTGTCGAACTCGTCGAGGCCATCGGCAAGGGCCTGGGCGCCGAGCCCGAGGCCACCGCGGCGCGCACACCGCGCTCGGCCGACCAGCACAACGGCGAGCTGGCCCGCCTGGTCGTCGGCGGCGTCGCGCTCGCCGCACTGGGATTCCGCCGCTACGCGCTCCGCCGCCCGCCGCTGCTGGGCCCCGCCAGCCGCACCGTCGCCACCGGCGTCACGATCTTCACCGGCTACCCGTTCCTGCGCGGTGCGCTGCGCGCGCTCGCCGGTGGGAAGGGCGCGGGCACCGACGCGCTGGTGTCCGCGGCGACCGTCGCGAGCCTGGTGCTGCGCGAGAACGTCGTCGCGCTGACCGTGCTGTGGCTGCTCAACATCGGCGAGTACCTCCAGGACCTCACGCTGCGCCGCTCCCGGCGCGCCATCTCCGAGCTGCTCACCGGTGCCACCACCCGCACCTGGACCCGCACGCTCGCCCCCGACGGCAGCACCGTCGAGGTCGAGGTCGACATCGCGGACCTGTCCGTGGGCGACGAGGTCGTGGGGCACGAGCGGATCGTGCTGCCCGTCGACGGCGAGGTCGTCGAGGGCGAGGGCGTCGCCGACCAGGCCGCGATCACCGGCGAGCAGCTGCCGGTCTCGGTCGCCCCCGGCGACACCCTGCACGCCGGGTCGGTGCTGCTGCGCGGGCGGATCGTGGTCCGGGCGACGGCCGTCGGCCAGGACACCGCGATCGGCCGGATCATCGACCGGGTCGAGCAGGCCCAGGGCGACCGGGCCCCGATCCAGACCGTCGGCGAGAACTTCTCCCGCCGGTTCGTGCCGGCGTCGTTCCTGCTCTCGGCACTGACCCTGATCGCCACCCGCGACGTGCGACGCGCGATGACGATGCTGCTCATCGCCTGCCCGTGCGCGGTCGGCCTGTCCACCCCGACCGCGATCTCCGCGGCGATCGGCAACGGCGCGCGGCGCGGCATCCTCATCAAGGGCGGCGCGCACCTCGAGGCGGCCGGGCGGGTCGACGCGGTCGTGTTCGACAAGACCGGCACCCTGACCCAGGGCCGCCCGATCGTCACCAACGTCATCTCCTTCCACGACGACTGGTCGCCCGAGCAGGTCCTCGCCCACGCCGCGTCGTCGGAGATCCACTCCCGGCACCCCCTGGCCCAGGCGGTCATCCGCTCCACCGAGGAGCGGCGGATCGAGATCCCGCCGCACGAGGAGTGCGAGGTCCTGCTCGGCCAGGGCATGCGGGTCCAGGCCGACGGCCGGGTGCTGCTCATCGGGTCGCGCGACCTGCTCCGCGCGCAGGGCGTCACGGTGCCGCGCAAGGCCGCGGACTGGGTGCGACGGCTGCAGAAGGCCTCGGAGACCCCGCTGCTGCTGGCCGTCGACGGCACCCTGGTCGGTCTGGTCTCGCTGCGCGACACCGTGCGTGCCGAGGCCCGCGACGTGCTGGAGCGGCTGCGCGCCGACGGCGTCACCCGGATCGTCATGCTCACCGGCGACCACCCGCAGACCGCGAAGGCCGTCGCCGAGGAGCTCGGCATCACCGAGTACCGGTCCGAGGTCATGCCCGAGCAGAAGCAGGACGTCGTGCGGGCGCTGCAGGAGCAGGGCCACACCGTCGCGATGATCGGCGACGGGACGAACGACGCCCCGGCACTCGCGCTGGCCGACATCGGGATCGCGATGGGCGTGGCCGGGACCGACGTCGCGGTGGAGACCGCCGACGTGGCCCTCGCCGCGGACGACCTCGGCGCGCTGCTGGACCTGCGTGACCTGGGACGCCGGTCGATCACCCTGATCCGGCAGAACTACGGCATGTCGATCGCGGTGAACGCGGCGGGGCTGCTGGTCTCCGCGGGCGGGGCGATGTCACCGGTGGTCGCGGCGATCCTGCACAACGCCTCCAGCGTCGCGGTCGTCGCGAACAGCTCCCGGCTGATCCGCTACCGGCTCCCGGCCGCCGCACCGGCCACGGTCGTCGACGGCGAGGTCGTGCGGGCGGACGAGCGGTAGAAGGCCCGCGCGGCCGGGTGGAACAGCAGTACGACGGCGACGAGCAGCTCCGCCACGTGCAGCGCGCGCAGCGCGGCGGCGGCCAGCTCGGGGCCGGTCGCGGTCGTCAGGAACAGCCCGACCGATCCCCCGCCCGCCAGCGCCCGCAGCGGCCCCACCACCAGTGACGCCGTGCCGAGCACCCCCAGGACGCCGACGACGGTCCAGCGGTGCACGTCGTGCCCGGAGAGCAGCTGCACGACCAGCACGCCCAGCACCAGGTAGATCCCGCCGCGCGCGAGGATCTCCACGACCGAGGGTGGCACCGGGCCCGCCAGCCGGACCAGGGTCTCGGCGAACCCGGCCAGGATCGCGCCGAGCCACAGTGCCACGCTCAGCCCCACCGCGGACGGCAGGGCCGGGCGCGACCCGGTGGGCACGACGGTGCTGGTCATGACCCCATGCTCCCCGCGGAGGGCCGATCGGCCCACACGGCGCTCCCCCGGGTGCACCTGGGGCAACCCCCACCCCGGGGCCCGCCGCCACCGCCTCGCCACGGCGGCCCGCACCGCATCAACCGGTGGCGGCCCGCACGGCATCAACCGGTGGCGGCCCGCACGGCATCAACCGGTGGCGGCCCGCACGGCATCAACCGGTGGCGGCCCGCACGGCATCAACCGGTGGCGGCCCGCACGGCATCAACCGGTGGCGGCCCGCACCATGTCGACGAACAGTGCGTGCACCCGCCGGTCCCCGGTCAGCTCCGGGTGGAACGAGGTGGCGAGCACCGGGCCCTGCCGCACCGCGACCGCGCGCCCCGAGGCCTCGCCGGCGTCGGCACCGGTGCTGGTGACGGCGGGGACGGTGGCGAGCACCTCGACCTCGCCGCCGGTCTTCTCCACCCACGGGGCCCGGATGAACACCGCGTGCACCGCATCACCGGTGAGCCCGGTGAACTCCAGGTCGGTCTCGAAGGAGTCGACCTGCCGGCCGAACGCGTTGCGCCGCACGACGACGTCGAGCCCGCCGAGCTGGTGCTGGTCGGGCCGCCCGTCCAGGATCTCCTCGGCCAGCAGGATCATGCCGGCGCACGAGCCGTAGGCGGGCAGTCCCTCACGCAGCCGGGCACGCAGCGGCTCCAGCAGCTCGAAGGTGTCGAGCAGCTTCGACATGGTCGTCGACTCACCGCCGGGCAGGACGATGCCGTCCACCGCGGCCAGCTCGGACGCACGGCGGACCGGCACGGCCTCGGCACCCGCCCCGGTCAGCGCCGCCACGTGCTCGCGGACGTTGCCCTGCAGGGCCAGCACACCGATCCTCACCGCCATGTCGACCAGCGTAGACCCGCCCGACCTGCGGCAACCGCCCGTCCGGGGGTGAGCCGCGGCACCGTACGGCGACCTCCCCGTCGAACGCGGCCCGGCGTCCGCGCCGGTGCCCGCGCCGTCCGGGGTGGTCGCCCGCCGCAGGGCCGGGTCAGCCCGCCTCGACCTCGCCGCGCTTGGCCTGCTTCGTGGCGGCGTTGCGGAGCGCCTCGGCGACGGCCGGGGCCACGCTCTGGTCGAACACGCTCGGCACGATGAACGACGGGTTCGGCTCGGCGACGACGTCGGCGATCGCCGCGGAGGCCGCGAGCATCATCTCGTCGGTGATGTCGTGGGCCTGCGCGTCGAGCAGGCCGCGGAACACGCCGGGGAAGGCGAGCACGTTGTTGATCTGGTTCGGGTAGTCCGACCGCCCGGTCGCGACGACGGCGGCGTGGCGCATCGCCAGCGTCGGGTCGACCTCGGGGTCCGGGTTGGCCAGCGCGAACACGATCGCGTCGTCGTTCATCGACCGCAGCTCGGTCTCGCCGAACAGGTTCGGCGCGCTGACCCCGATGAAGACGTCGGCCCCGACGAGCGCGTCGGCCAGCGTGCCCTGCTTGCCGTCCTTGTTGGTCTGCGCGGCGATCGAGGCGAGGTTGTCGTCCATCCCCTCGCGTCCGGTGTGGACGATGCCGTCCACGTCGACGGCGACGACGTCGGCGGTCTCCTCCGACCCGAGCAGCCGGATGATCGCCGAGCCGGCCGCACCGACCCCGCAGACGACCACGCGGACGTCGGAGAACTTCTTGCCGACCACGCGCAGCGCGTTGCGCAGCGCGCCGAGGACGACGACGGCGGTGCCGTGCTGGTCGTCGTGGAAGACCGGGATGTCGAGCAGCTCGCGCAGCCGGCGCTCGATCTCGAAGCAGCGCGGCGCCGCGATGTCCTCCAGGTTGATGCCGCCGTAGCCCGGCGCGATCAGCTGAACGGTGCGGATGATCTCCTCGGTGTCCTGGGTGTCGAGGCAGACCGGCCACGCGTCGACGTTGGCGAACTGCTTGAACAGCGCCGCCTTGCCCTCCATGACCGGCATCGCCGCGGCGGCGCCGATGTTGCCCAGGCCGAGCACCGCGGACCCGTCGGTGACGACGGCGACGGTGTTGCGCTTGATCGTCAGACGGCGGGCGTCGGACGGGTTCTCCGCGATCGCCATCGACACCCGCGCGACGCCCGGGGTGTAGGCGCGCGACAGGTCGTCACGGGTGCGGAGGTTCACCTTGGAGCGGACCTCGATCTTGCCGCCGAGGTGGAGCAGGAAGGTCCGGTCCGAGACCTTGCGGACCGAGAAGCCCTCGAGCTGCTCGATGGCGGCCTTGATCTCCTCGACGTGCTCGGTGTTGCGGGCGTTGACCGAGATGTCGACGACGAGACTCTCGGTGCGCGCCTCGACGACGTCGAAGGCGGTGACGACGCCGCCGACCTGGCCGACGGCGGCGGTGAGGTCACCGGCCGAGGTCGGGTTGGCGGGGGCGTCGACGCGTGCGGTGATGGCGTAACCGGGACCGGGAATGGACACGGCCCCGAACAGTACCGCCAGGCGTGTGGTTACCGGGGCGTCAACGATGTGACGACGCACGTCACCGGTCGTCGGGCTCCTCCGCGGGGATCCGCGGCAGCGGCCCGGTGGGCGCGTCGGCGACGGCCATCTTCGCCGCCGAGTCGGTCGGGGCGCCGGCCCCGAGCGCCGCCAGTGCCGCCTCGTTGCCGACGTCGGCACCGGCCCGTTCGGACAGCAGCCAGCGCACCTCCAGCAGGTCGCAGTAGGCCTGCACGGGATCCCCTGCACCGCCGAGCGCGGCGTGCGCGCGGGCCGAGCCGGGCTCGAGACAGTGGTCGATCCAGCTGCGTGCGGCCGCGCGGTCCGAGACCGGCTGACCGGTGCGCCGCTGCATCCAGTCGCGGTGCGCGTTGAGGTCGCCGAGCAGGATCCGGGCCTGGCCCTCCCCCACCTCGACGCCGGTCAGCCTGCGCAGCGTCGCGGAGTGGTAGTTCCGGTCACCGACGGCGATGTGCAGCCGGGACCGGCCGTCGCCGACCGGCAGCAGGGAGACCTCGTCCACGGCGAAGCCCAGGTCGTTGAGCTCACGGATGGCACCCTCGACGCGGTAGCGGTCGCCGAAGGCGAAGACGGGCGAGGCGTGCAGGGCGTCCCACAGCTCCCGGTAGCGCTCGGGCAGCGCGGTGGCCTCGTCGATCAGCTGCGGGATCATCTCCGGCGGCCGCTCCAGCGAGGTCGCGAGGTCGATCATCCCGGCGGCGACGTTCTCGACCAGGATCGTCACGTCGTGCTCGCGCTGACCGTCGGACAGGCCGTCCGGGTGCACCTCGCTGGTCTCGGCGTCGACGAGGAAGGCCTGCAGGGTCTGCCCGTCGCGGGTGAACAGGGTGTTGTTCAGCGAGCAGTCGCCCCAGAACACGCCGTGCCGGTGCAGCTCGACCAGCAGCGAGATCATCGCGTCGAACAGCCGGGCGCGGTGCCGCGGCCGGTTCGGGGGAAGCCGCAGGAACAGCCTGCGGTACTGCCAGGACCCGCTCAGGTACCGGGTCACCAGGATCGCGGTCTCGTGCGCCGGCTGGTTCACCAGCCCGGCCGGGCGGACCGCGGGCAGACACTGGTGCTCGAGCCGGCGCAGCACGTCGTACTCGCGACGGGCGATCCGCTCGGGCATGTCCTTGAGCGCCCACAGTGCACCGTCGGCCTCGACGAACCGGACGAGGTGCCGGCTGGGACCGACCTCCATGTCGCGCAACGGGACCCGCGTCTCGTCCCAGTCCTCCAGCGGCTCGTTCCACGGCAGGGCGATCAGCTCGGGGCCGGGTGCCCGCAGCACGAGCTCCGGTGAAGTGTCCATTCAGGACACCCCTCGGGCGCCGCGGGCCGGTGGGGCGGTGGAGCCGCGGATGACCAGCCGGGTCGGCAGGGTGGCGAGCGGGTCGACCGGGTCGACCGGGTCGACCGGGTCGCCGGCAAGCGTCGCCAGCGCCATCCGGGCCGCGACGGCGCCCTGCTCGGCCGCCGGCTGGGCCACGGTGGACAGATCGGTCAGCGCGGCCAGTGGGTGGTCGTCGATGCCGATGACCGACACGTCGCCGGGCACCGCGAGCCCGGCCCGACGCAGCGTCCCGACAGCACCGAGGGCGACCTCGTCGGTGTGGGCGTAGACCGCCGTCGGGGGGGCGGACAGCCCGAGCAGCTCGCCCATCGCGCGCGCCCCGCCCTCCGGGCTCCACGGCACGCGGACCGTCAGCGCGGGGTCGTACCCGACGCCGGCGTCGGCGAGCGCGGCCCGATAGGCGGCGGCCCGCCCCGCGGGCTGGACCGGGTCCAGCTCCGGGTCGGTGGTGACGATCATCCCGATCCTCCGGTGTCCGAGGTGGAGCAGGTGGTCGACGGCCTGGCGGCCGGCGACGCGCTCGTCGATCGACACCGACGGATGGTGCCCGATCCGGGTCCCCGCCGACACGATCCCGACACCGATCCGCTCCAGCCGGGCACGCTCGGCGTCGTCGACGCCGAACCCGAGCAGCACGACGGCGTCGGCGCGGCGCCGGGCGGGCAGCTCGGCGAAGAACGCGCGCCGGGCCGCGGCGTCGCCGAGGTGGTACAGCAGCAGGTCGCGCCCGGCCTCGCGCAGCACCTCGGACAGCCCCTCCAGCGCGGCCCCGAACCACCACCGGGACAGGTGCGGGACGACGACGGCGATCCGCCCCGTGGTGCCCCGCGCGAGCCCGGCGGCGTCCGGGCTGACCACGTACTCCAGGGCGCGCGCGGCCTCCCACACCCGGGCACGGGTGGCCGCGGCGACGTGGGGGTGATCGCTGAGCGCGCGTGACGCGGTGGCCGGTGAGACCTTGGCCAGCCGGGCCACGTCCGCCAGGTTGACCGGCTCGGGCACGACACATGTATGCCGAAAGCTGGAAGCGATTGCAAGAGCGGATGTTATCCGTCCGCGCTGGACCAGCGCCTGTTGATCAGTAAGGATCGTCGCCGACCAGCGCAAGCGCTGTGAGCCTTGACACTCCCGGGTGAAGGGCTCACAGTCTCGGCTGGAAACGCTTCCAGCGACGCCGACGTGCGTCGGGACAGCAACGGTATCGAACACGGGAGTTCGGAGTTGACCATGCGTCGCACACGGTGGAGGAGGACGCTGGCCGCGGGTGCGGCCGCCGTCGCCCTCGCCCTGCTGGCGGGCTGCGGAGGCGCACCCGCGGGCCCGCCGGTCCTCAACTGGTACATCAACCCCGACGACGGCGGGCAGGCCGAGATCGCCCAGCGTTGTTCGGCGGCGTCGAACGGCCAGTACTCGATCGCGGTGTCGGTGCTGCCGCGCCAGTCCGCGGAGCAGCGCCAACAGCTGATCCGCCGGCTCGCGGCGAACGACAGCTCGATCGACATCATGTCCATCGACCCGCCCTACATCCCCGAGTTCGCCGAGGCGAAGTTCCTCGCCCCGGTGCCCGAGGACGTCGCCCGGCGGACCACCGCGGGGATCGTGAACTCCGCGAAGGAGGGCGCGAGCTGGAACGGCAGGCTGGTCACGGTGCCGTTCTGGGCCAACACCCAGCTGCTCTGGTACCGCAAGTCCCAGGTCGCCGGCACCGGGCTGGACATGTCGAAGCCGGTCACGTGGGACCAGGTCGTGGCGGCCGCACGGTCGAAGAACTCGATCATCGCCGCGCAGGGCATCCGGGCCGAGTCGCTGACCGTCTGGCTGAACGCGCTGGTGGAGGGCGGCGGCGGCCAGATCATCACCAACGCCTCGCCGCAGGACCCGGCGGGTGTGCAGCTCGGGCTGGACTCCCCCGCCGCGACGAAGGCCGCGGCGATCATGAAGGCCGTCTCCGCCGTCGGCGGTCCCGGGTTCTCGACCAACTCCGAGGACGAGAACTCCAACGCCTTCCAGGCCGGTGAGGCGATGTTCCAGGTGAACTGGCCGTTCGTCTGGGGCAAGGTCAACAGCGCGGTCGAGGCGGGTACCGTCCCGCAGTCCACACCGGACGACTTCGGCGCGGCGCTCTACCCGCAGACCGAGGCCGGCAGGCCCTCGTCGCCACCCTACGGTGGCATCAACCTCGGCGTCGGCGCGTTCAGCAATCACGTCGACCTGGCCTACAAGGCCACCGAGTGCATCGTCTCGACCGAGAACCAGAAGCAGTACTTCCTCACCAACGGCAACCCGGCCGCCCGGATCTCGGTGTTCACCGACCCGGACGTGGTGAAGAAGTTCCCGATGGCCCCGGTGATCGCCCAGTCGCTGCAGCAGGCCAAGCCGCGACCGCAGACCCCGTACTACAGCGAGGTCTCCGAGTCGATCCAGCGCACCTACCACCCGACCGCGGGCATCGACCCGCCGACCGTCGGTCCCGCGACCGCCGCGCTGATCAAGGCGGTCCTGGCCAAGGAGGAGCTCCTGTGACGACGACGGAGTCGCCCACGGCGCGCCCCGCCGCGGGGGCGGCGCCCGCCCCGCGCGGTGGCAGCGACCGGGCCCGCGCCGAGCAGAAGCTCGGCTGGTACCTGGCCGGGCCGGCGTTCGCCGTGATGTTGCTGGTGACGGCCTACCCGATCGTCCAGGCCGTCTACTACTCGCTGTTCGACTACCGGCTGACCGACCCGGAGAACATCTCGTTCGTCGGCCTGAAGAACTACGCGGTCATCCTCACCGACTCGATCTGGTGGACCTCGTTCGGCGTCACGGTGTTCATCACCGTGGTCACCGTCGCGGTCGAGCTGGTGCTCGGCTTCCTGCTGGCGCTGGTGATGATGAACGCGCTGAAGGCGATCCGGCCGGTCCTGCGCGCGGCGATCCTGATCCCGTACGCGGTCATCACGGTCGTGTCGGCGTTCTCCTGGCAGTACGCGTTCTCCCTGGACTCGGGCTTCGTCAACTCCTGGTTCGACTGGCTGCCCGGGGTCTCGGCGGACACCGACTGGTTCGGCTCGACCGGCTCGTCGCTGTTCGTGATCTGCCTGGCCGAGATCTGGAAGACCACCCCGTTCATCTCGCTGCTGCTGCTCGCGGGTCTGGCCCAGGTGCCCGACGTGCTGCAGGAGGCCGCCCGCGTCGACGGCGCGACCTGGTGGCAGCGGATGTGGAAGGTGACGCTGCCGAACATGAAGGCGGCGATCATGGTCGCCCTGCTGTTCCGGACCCTGGACGCGTTCCGCGTGTTCGACTCGGTGTTCGTCATGACGGCGGGGGCGAACAACACCGAGACGGTGTCGTTCCTGGCCTACCGCCAGACCATCGCCCGGGTCGAGATCGGGCTCGGCTCCGCGGTGTCGGTCCTGCTGTTCCTGTCCGTCGTGATCATCTGCGTCGGCTTCATCAAGGGGTTCAAGGTCGACCTGTCCCAGGCCCGAGGGGAGAAGTGATGTCCACCCGCGAGCGAATCCTCTGGATCGTGGCCGGCATCGCGATCGTCGTCTACGCCCTGTTCCCGGTGGGCTGGATCGTGTCGCTGTCGCTGAAGTCGAGCGACGACATCGCCAACAAGCAGTTCCTGCCGACGTCGGTGTCGTGGAGCAACTACGAACAGATCCTCGTCGGCGACGCGGCCGAGCTGTTCCTGCCCGCGCTGCGCAACTCCTTCGGCATCTGCATCATCGCGACGTTCCTGGCGTGCGTGCTGTCGATGTTTGCCGCCTACGCGATCGTCCGGCTCGACTTCCGGGGCAAGAAGCTGATCCTGTCCACCGCGCTGGCGGTGGCGATCTTCCCGGTCATCTCGATCGTGACGCCGCTGTTCAACCTGTGGCGCCAGATCGGGCTCTACGACACCTGGCCCGGCCTGATCATCCCCTACCTGTCGCTGACCCTGCCGCTGTCGATCTGGACCATGTCGGCGTTCTTCCGCGAGATCCCGTGGGAGATGGAGCAGGCCGCCCAGGTCGACGGCGCCACCACCTGGCAGGCGTTCCGCAAGGTGATCGTCCCGCTGGCGACGCCCGGGGTGTTCACCACCGCGATCCTGGCGTTCTTCATCGCCTGGAACGACTTCGCCTACGGCATCTCGCTGACCTCGACCGGCGCGTCCCGCCCGGTCCCGGCCGCGCTGGGCCTGTTCTCCGGAGCGTCGCAGTTCGAGTCGCCCAACGGCCCGATCGCCGCCGCCGCGGTGATCGTGACCATCCCCGTCGTCGTGCTCGTCCTGATCTTCCAGCGGCGCATCGTCGCCGGTCTGACCAACGGCGCCGTCAAGGGCTGAGACGCCCTGCCGCTCCGCAACACGGAAAGGAACCGACCGGCCATGGCGTCGATCGAGATGAAGAACATCGTCAAGAAGTACGGGGACGGCTTCCCGGCCGTGAACGACGTGAGCATGGACATCGCCGACGGCGAGTTCATGATCCTCGTCGGCCCGTCCGGCTGCGGGAAGTCGACGCTGCTGCGGATGATCGTCGGCCTGGAGGACATCACCTCCGGCGACATGATCATCGCCGGCAACCGGGTCAACGACAAGGCCCCGCGGGACCGCAACCTGTCGATGGTGTTCCAGAACTACGCGCTCTACCCGCACCTGTCGGTCTTCGAGAACATCGCGTTCCCGCTGCGCCTGGCCAAGGCACCCGAGGACGAGGTCAGGCAGAAGGTCGACGCCGCGGCGAAGGTCCTGGAGCTGCAGGAGCACCTCCAGCGCAAGCCAGCGAACCTGTCCGGCGGTCAGCGCCAGCGGGTCGCGATGGGCCGCGCCATCGTCCGCGACGCCGACGCGTTCCTGTTCGACGAGCCGCTGTCCAACCTGGACGCGAAGCTGCGCGGGCAGATGCGCACCGAGATCGCCCGGCTGCAGCGCCGCCTCGGCATCACCACGGTCTACGTCACCCACGACCAGACCGAGGCGATGACCCTCGGCGACCGGGTCTGCGTGCTGCGCAAGGGTGTCATCCAGCAGGTCGCCTCGCCGCGCGAGCTCTACGAACAGCCGGTCAACCTGTTCGTCGCCGGGTTCATCGGGTCGCCGCCGATGAACTTCCTGCCCGCGACGGTCTCCGGGAGCACACTGGAGACGCCGTTCGGTCCGATCGAGCTCGACGCCGCGCGCGCCGAGAAGATCACCGGTCGCGACCTGGTGCTGGTGGGGATCCGCCCGGAGTACTTCGAGGACGCCTCCCTGGTCGACGAGGCGAAGAAGCACGTCGGCTCCACCTTCACCGCGAAGGTCGACGTGACCGAGTGGCTGGGCGACTCGCAGTACGCCTACATCCCCTACGAGGCCCCGGCCGAGGTGGAGACCAAGCTCAAGGAGCTGTCCCGCGAGCTCGATGCCGACCAGCTGCGCACCCAGGCGATCGTGTCGATCGACTCGACCAGCCGGATCCGGGAGGGCCGCGACGCCGAGTTCTGGCTGGACGCGCGGAAGATCCACGTGTTCGACCCGGAGTCGGGCGAGAACCTCACCCGCGACCCCGAGGCCGGCGCCGAGCTGACCCGGCTCGCGGCCGAGGACCGCGCCGAGCAGGTCGCGCAGGCCCGCGGCCAGGGCTGACGCGCCGCGTGGTGCCGCACCCGTGCGGGTGCGGCACCGCGCGTCCCGGCACCCGCCTCCCGCGTCCCGGGCGCAGCAGCACCCCATGCGGCGGAGCAGCGGGGTGGTGCGTGGGCGTCAGAGGGCGCGGACCTCGCGCCGGTAGCGGGTCTCGGCGACCCCGGCCAGGGTCCGGGCCATCACCGCGAACACGAAGCGCTGCGAGGGGTAGGCCGCCAGCCACCCCAGCCGCCCGGCCATCCCGCGCGGGGCGAACCGCAGGGTCTGGGTGTAGCGGCTGGTCAGCCGGTCGGTCGGGGCGACGGCGAGCTCCAGCCGGGCGTCGCCGGGCAGCCGGTCGGCGGCCCGCAGCACCAGCCGGTGCGCCGGCTCGACCGCCTCGACGATCCAGCGGTCCAGGGGCTCCCCCGGGACGAGCCGGGCCGGGCCGTCGCCCTGCCGCCGCGGGACCACGCCGGGCCCGCCGGCCAGGATGTCGAGGTGGCCGGTCAGCGTCGCGACGCCCGGGACGGTGTACCAGCCGTGCGGGCCGCCGAGCGTCTCGATCACCGACCAGACGGCGTGGGCGGGGGCGGCCACGTCGCGGGTGTCGGTCGTCGACCACTCCAGCGGACCGGTGCCGGGCGGGTCGGACGGCCCCGGTCCGGCCGCGCCGACGCCGTCGAGGGCACGGCGGACCGCGGTGCGGTACGGGGTCCGTCCGCCGGGCGGGGTGCCGATGAGCACGTCGAGGGCCGCGAGGTCGTCGGGGTCGGCCACCAGCTCGTGGCGCATCGACTCGACCAGCGGCTCGGCCAGGCCCCGGCCGACCGGGGTGAGCGCGGCGACGGCGCGGGCGGTGAGCCGCGGCGCGGACAGCGGGACGGGCACCGGGAACGGCCGCAGCAGCCCGGCCTCGGCGGCGAACTCGCTCATCAGGGAGCGGTAGGTGTGCACGTCGGGGCCGCCGACGTCGAACGCCCGGTCCACCTCGGCGGGCAGGTCGAGGCAGCCGACGATGTCGTACAGCACGTCGTCGACGGCGATCGGCTGGATCCGGTTCCACGCCCGGTCGGGCAGCGGCAGGAGCAGGGGACCGCCCATCGCCGTCTCGGTGAGGTGGCGGATCATCTCGAAGCTGGCCGAGCCGGTCCCGACGACGATCCCGGCGCGCAGCACCGCGGTCGGCACCGGGCCGGCGAGCAGGATGTCGCCGACCTCGCGGCGCGAGGACAGGTGCTGCGACACCCGCCGGGTGCCGGCCGCGGGCTGCAGTCCGCCCAGGTAGACGATGCGACGCACGCCGGCCGCGGCGGCCCCGTCGGCCAGGGCGTGCGCGGCGGCGCGGTCCCGTGCGTCGTAGCCGGGGCCGTCCATCGCGTGCACCAGGTGGACGACGGCGTCGACGCCCTCGCAGGCCCGGCGCACGTCGGCCGCGTCCTGGGCGTCGCCGCGGGCGACGTCGACCAGGTCGCCCCACGGGTGCGCGGCGAGCTTGGCCGGGGTGCGGGCGAGCACCCGCACGTCGTGGCCGGCGTCGAGCAGGCGTGGGACGAGCCGGGACCCGACGTAGCCGGTGGCACCGAGGACGAGCACGAGCATGGGGTGATCCTCGCGGTCCCCGGCGCGGGGCGCGCGCCGGGGTGACGACCGACTCAGCCGATCCCGGCCAGGCGCAGCCCGGCCGTCGTCGCCGCGGCGAGGACGACGACCAGCACGAACGGCATCCGCAGCAGCAGCGCACCCGCGGCCACGGCCACCCCGGCCGGGCGGGCCCAGCCGGCGAACCCGGCCCCCTCGAACCAGGTGCCGGTGGCGACGAGCGCGACGAGCAGCCCGACCGCGCCCAGCTCGACGAGGCGGACGGTGCGCGGTGACAGGGCGACCCGGTCGTGCAGGACGAGCGGCAGCAGCCGCATGAGGTAGGTCCCGCCGGCGAGGACGAGCAGGGCGGCGACGGTCACGACTGCTCCTCCGTCCGTCCGGCGGCGGTGACGCCGAGCAGGCCGGCCAGCACGGGCAGCCCCGCCGGCAGGAACGGTGCGCAGGCCAGCGAGACCGCTGCCGCGGCGGCACCGACCCGGCGGGCGTCGACCCGGCGCAGCATCGGGACGAGCATCGCCAGCATCGCGGCGGGGAAGGCCGCGTCCAGGCCGAACGCGCCCGGGTCCGGCACGCTCGCGCCGAGCACGAGACCGGCCGCGGTGCCGAGCTGCCAGCACAGGTACTTCACAACGCCGAGGATCCGGAACGCACGCCACCCCCGCCCGGGGACGTCGGTGCGGGCCAGCACGAACGCCGTCGACTCGTCGGTGACGACGTGGGCCGCGGGCAGCCGCGCCCAGCCCCCACCCAGGTGGCGGGCCAGCGCCAGGCCGAACGGCAGGTGCCGCAGGTTGAGCACCAGCCCCGCGGCGACGGCGGCCCACATGCCTCCGCCGGCGGCGAGCACCCCGGTGACGAGGAGCTGGGCGCCGCCCGCGAACACCAGCAGCGACATCGCCATCGTCATGGCCGGGGACAGCCCGGCGGCCGGCGCGAGCGCGCCGAAGGACACCCCGACGACGGCGACGGCCACCGAGATGGTGAGCGCATCGCGGACGTCCCCGCGGGTCGTTCGCTGTATCGAACGCATGCCCGATACAGTGAACAACACCGCCTGTGTTCGTCAAGTCGAACGAGGAGAACGATGAACCGAACGCCTGAGCCGCCGCTCGCGACGATCGCGGCGGCCATCCGCCGGGAGCGCGAACGCCTCGGGATCTCCTCGGCCGAGCTGGCCCGGCGCGCGGGGATCGCGAAGTCGACGCTGTCGCAGCTGGAGGCGGGCACCGGCAACCCGAGCGTCGAGACGCTGTGGGCGATCGCCGTGGTCGCGGGAGTGCCGTTCAGCGCCCTGGTGGAGCCGCCGTCGTCGCCGCTGCGGGTGGTGCGCTTCGCCGACCGTCCCGCGATCCGGTCGGAGGAGGCCGCGTACACCGGCGCACTGCTGTCGCCCTGTCCGCCGGGCGCTCGCCGCGACCTGCACCTCATCACCTGCGAACCCGGGCCGGCGCGGACGGCCGACGCCCACTCCCCCGGCACCGTCGAGCACATGGTGGTGTCCACGGGCCGGTGGAGCGCCGGGCCGGACGACGAGCAGGTCGAGCTCGACCCGGGTGACCACGTCACCTTCCCCGCCGACCGGCCGCACAGTTACCGGGCGCTCACCCCGGGGGCCACCGCGGTGCTGGTGATGGAGTACCGCTGATCAGGTGCCGCTCGCGCCGCGGGTCGCCGAGCCGGGCTCGGGGTCCGGACCGCCCTCGGTGATGCGGTGCAGCAGTCCGTCGAGGAGCCCCTCGTCGTTGCCGCCCGAGCTGCCCGAGCCGCCCTCGCCCTTCTCCGACCCGGGCAGCGCGTACTGACGGACCCAGTCGACCTGCATCTCCGAGGGCTTCACGTCGCCGCCGCCCTTGGGGAACCAGTCGAGCTGGATGGTCAGGTGCATCGGCCCGGGAGGCAGGATGGAGGTGTCGTCGGTGTGCCACCACTGCTTGCCGTCGACGAAGGCGGTCACGCCCTTCGGCGTCCACTCGACCGCCCAGTTGTGCCACTGGGTCGCGTCGATGTCGACCGAGCCCTGGACCTGGGAGTTGTCCTCGCCGTAGTGCAGGAACAGGTTGGTCTTCTGCCGGGTGTGGTCGGTCATCTCCATGAAGTCGATCTCGCCGCCGACCGGGAAGTTCTCCGCGGTCGGCCAGAGCAGCAGCAACGCGTTGTACGACGGGTCCGACGCGGGCGCCCGCACCCGGCCCTCCCAGCGGCCGTACTTCTGGCTGCTGTCGGACCAGGCCATGCCGCCGGTGGTGCCGTCGGCGTCGCCGTCGATGGTGAGCACGCCGTCCTTCACCGAGATCGCCGACGGGGAACGGGTCCCCTTTCCGGCGTGGCCGGGGCCGTCGTAGGGGCTCCAGCCCGTGAGGGTGTCGCCGTTGAAGTCGTCGACCTTGGTGGGCTCGCCCCAGCCGTGCTCGACGGCGGCGCTGGTCGCCGCACCCGGATAGGACGGGACCGCCGGGGCCGCAGGGCCTGCCGGGGCCGCGCCTGCGGCGCAGTCCGCGGGGGCCGGGGTCGCGCCGGGGGCCGAGGTGTCGGTCGGGGTGGTCGTGGCGCCGCCGGGCGCCGCGCCCGGGTTCGCGGTCGCCGAGGTCGTGTCCGAGGGTGAGCCCCGCTCTCCGCCCTGGTCGCCGCCGGATCCGGCCTGGTCACTCTTATCGCCCTGGTCGCCGGCCGAACCGCCCTGGCCGTCGCCCGAGGTCGTGTCGTGGCCCGAGGCCGGGTCGGAGCCCTTGTCGTCTGCGGCGCTCTTGTCGTCCCCGGCGCCCTTCTGGTCCCCGGCGCCCTTCTGGTCCCCGGCGCCCTTCTGGTCTCCGGCGCCCTTGTCGCTGCCGGAGCCCTTGCCGCTGCCGGAGCCGCCGCCGGACCCCTGGTCGGCTCCCTGGTCGCCGCCGGAGCCGGAGTCGCCACCGGAGCCCGTGGCGCCGTCCGATCCGTGGTCCCCGCCGGAACCCTGGTCGCCGCCGGAGCCGGTGTCGCCGCCCGGGGACGTCGTACCGCCCGGGGATGTGTCGTCGCCGGACCCCCTGTCGCCGGAGCCGGAGTCGCCCGTGCCCGACGTCGTGTTGCCGGAGTCCCCACCGGAACCCGACCCCTGGTCTCCGCCGGAGCCCGAACCCGAGCCGGAGCCGGAGCCGGAGCCGGAGCCGGAGCCACGGTCACCACCCGAGCCGGACCCCGCATCGCTCCCCGAGCCACCCGACCCCGACGATCCCCCGTCGTCACCGGAGCCGCTCCCGGACGCACCGTCTCCCCCGGGCTCGCCCGTCCCGGGGGCAGCGGAGGCGTCGGGCTTCCCCGACCCGGCATCTCCGTCACCGCCGGTGACCGGACCACCCGAACCGGCTCCCCCGCCCGGGGTGGCGCCCGTCGTGGGGCAGTCCGCGGTCGTCGTCGCACCCGCTCGACCGTCTCCGGTGTCCGCGAACGCCGCGGCCGGAAAACTGATCAACATCGCGGCGGCGATCGCCACGACCCTCACAGAGCGTCCCATCAGGCTCCTCCGTAACAGTGGTCTCCTGATCCACATCGCACGCTAGATGCCACAGCGTCACCACGAGCCCTCTGTCACCACATCGAGTAGGCAACCCCTCCACCGAGCGACCGCGGAACGTGTCCGGAACGGACGACCCACGCGTCCGGGGGACCGATCGGGTCACCGGACCGTGGTCCCCGGAACGACGAGAGCCCCGTCCGGCGGCGTGCCGGACGGGGCTCTCGGGGCGGAGCGGGGGGTGCTTACCAGCCGCGAGCGGCGTAACGCTGCTCGTCGGGGATGTCGGCGATGTTGATGCCCACCATCGCCTCACCGAGACCGCGGGAGACCTTCGCGATCATCTCGGGGTCGTCGTGGAAGGTCGTGGCCTTCACGATCGCCGACGCGCGCTGCGCCGGGTCCCCGGACTTGAAGATGCCGGAACCGACGAACACACCCTCGGCGCCGAGCTGCATCATCATCGCGGCGTCGGCCGGGGTCGCGATGCCACCGGCGGTGAACAGCACGACCGGCAGCTTCCCGGTGCGGGCCACCTCGGCGACCAGCTCGACCGGGGCGCGCAGCTCCTTGGCCGCGATGTAGAGCTCGGCGGCGTCGAGCGAGGCGAGCCGGCCGATCTCGGCGCGGATCGAGCGCATGTGCCGGGTGGCCTCGACGACGTTGCCGGTGCCGGCCTCGCCCTTCGAGCGGATCATCGCCGCGCCCTCGGAGATGCGGCGCAGGGCCTCACCGAGGTTGGTGGCGCCGCAGACGAAGGGGGCGGTGAATCTCCACTTGTCGATGTGGTGCGCCTCGTCGGCCGGGGTCAGCACCTCGGACTCGTCGATGTAGTCCACACCCAGTGACTGCAGGACCTGGGCCTCGACGAAGTGGCCGATGCGGGCCTTCGCCATGACCGGGATGGACACGGCCTCGACGATGCCGGTGATCATGTCCGGGTCCGACATACGGGCCACGCCGCCGTTGGCACGGATGTCGGCCGGGACGCGCTCGAGGGCCATGACGGCGACGGCCCCGGCGTCCTCGGCGATCTTGGCCTGATCCGGGGTGACGACGTCCATGATCACGCCGCCCTTCAGCATCTCGGCCATCCCGCGCTTCACCCGCGCGGTGCCGTGCTGCGGACCGGCGGTGTCGGGGGTGTTCTCAGCTGCGGACACGGGTGATCGGAGCTCCTCACATGACGGTCGGACTGCGTCGCGATTCTACGTGAGGTCGCGCAGGTGAACGCGGCGGTTCCGGATCGGCGATCTCGAAGTACACCGGCTCCGGTGCGGTCCCGTACAACCGCAGCATCCGGACCAGCCGCCGGGACCGCAACGCACGGGTGTCGCGGACGGCGTCGTTGTGCACCCGGCGGGCCAGCACGACCAGCGCCTCCGCCTCGGCGAGGTCGCCGCAGGGCGCGGGCTCCCCCGGCCCCCGCCGGACGGCGGCGAGCTGCCTGGTCAGGGCGTTCTCCGCGGCCTCGCGGGCGGCGCGGCTCCCGGCCGGGTCGCGGCCGTCCGGCGCCGGGGCGGGCAGCGCACGCGCGGCGACGGCGGCCCGGCGCAGCTCCGGTGGCGCGGCGGGACCGAGCGCGTCGGCGACGGCGAGCGCGACCCGGGCCCTGGCGTCCAGGGCCGCGGCGAGCCCGGCGCGGGCGGCGTCGACCCGCACGTGCAGCCGGTGCAGGCGTCGGACCCGTGTCACGCACCACAGGGTGAGAGCCGCCACCAGCAGTGCCGCGAGGACCGCCGTCCCGGCGACGACGGCGGTGCTCACCGCGCGCCCCCGCGCACCAGCGGTCGCGGTGCGGCGGCGATCGCGGCCCGGTACACGCGCAGCACGTCCCCGGCGACGACCGGCCAGTCGTAGCGCTGCACCCGTTCCCGACCGGCGGCGGCGAGCCGGGCCCGGGCGGTGTCGTCGTCGAGGAGGCCGGACAGCGCGGCGGCCAGGGCGGCGCCTTCGCCGGGCGGGAACAGGGCGCCGGCGCGGCCGTCGTCGAGGACGGCGCGGAAGGACTCGAGGTCCGCGGCCAGCACCGGGGCGCCCGCGGCCATCGCCTCGGTCAGCACCATCCCGAAGCTCTCCCCGCCGCGGTGCGGTGCGCAGAACACCGCGACCGAGCGCAGCGCGGCGGCCTTGGTCTCCTCGTCGACCGGACCGAGCAGGTCGATCCGCTCGGCCAGCCCGGGCCCAGCGGTGCGCAGCAGCCGGTCGCCGTCGCCGCGGCCGACGACGAGCAGCCGCACGTCCGGCCGGTCGGCGACGACCCGGCGCAGCGCGTCCAGCAGCACCGGCATGCCCTTGCGGGGCTCGTCGAAGCGGCCGACGTAGCCGACCCGCACCGCGGGCGGCAGGTCCAGCGCCGGTCCGTGGGCGAACCGGGCGACGTCGACGCCGTTGGGGATCTCGGTGGCGTCCCCGCCCAGGTGCTCGACCTGCACCCGGCGCGCGGTCGCCGACACCGCGATCCGCGCCGTCACCCGTTCCAGCAGGGGCCGCGCCATGGGTCCGAACGCCGCGAGCGCCCGGGACCGCTCGGTGGAGGTGTGGAAGGTCGCGACGACCGGCCCGCGGGCGTCGAGCAGCGCCAGCGCCGACACCGACGGGGTCGTCGGCTCGTGCACGTGCAGCACGTCGAAGTCGTGCGTGGCGAGCCAGCGCCGGGTGCGGTGGCGGGTCATCGGGCCGAACGCGACGCGGGCGACGGAGCCGTTGTAGGGGACGCCGACGGCCCGTCCGGCCGGGGTGACGAACTCCGGCGCCGTGCCGGTCGCCGGGGCCAGGACCTCGACCGTGTGCCCGAGCCCGCGCAGCGCGGCGGCGAGGTCCAGGACGTGGCGCTGCACTCCCCCGGCGACCTCGAGGGAGTACGGGCAGACGATCCCGATCCTCATCCCGCACCGACCGGTTGGAGCATGTGCCAGTCCCACGGACGGCGGGCGATCATGTCGCCGAAGGCGTCGGCGAGGCGCTGGACGGCGTCGGGACCGGGCAGGACCGGCGCGCCGACCTCGACGCCCCAGGCGTCGTCGGTGAAGTAGGGGTAGGCCGGGTGCAGCGCGGCACCGGTGAGCCGGGCGAGCCGGGCCGGGCCGGACGGCAGCCGGGCGGGCCCCCCGAGGAAGGTCACCTCGGTGCCGGTGCCGGACAGGTCGCGGTCGGCGACCAGGCAGACCACGCCGCCGCGGCGCAGCCGCCCGGTCAGCGCCCGGTGCGCCGTGCGGGGGTCGTCGGCGGTCACGACCTCGAACCCGAGCCCGGACCGGTAGGCGAGGAACCGGCGGAACAACGGCTCCGGGCGCAGCCGCTGCACGACGGTGGTCAGCGCCGGTTCGAGCCCGAGCCGGTCGAGCTCGCGCAGCAGATAGAGCCCGGCCAGGTCCCAGTTGCCGGCGTGCGGGAGGGCGAACACGACCCCGCGCCCGGACCGGACGGCCGCGAGTGCGTCTGCGACGCCGTGGGCGTGCGGCGCCATCGCGGCGTGCACCGCGGCGGGGTCGAGCCCGGGCAGTGCGAACGCCTCCCGCCAGTAGCGGGCGTAGCTGCGCATCCCGGCGGCGACCAGCGCGTCGAGCTCGGCGGGGGTCGCATCGGGGCGGACCCGGCGCAGGTTGTGCCGCAGCCGCCGCACCCCCGGGCCGTCGCGGCGCACCGCGAGCGCGGCGCCCGCGTCGAACACCCGCTCCACGACGCCCGCGGGCAGCCGCCCCGCGACCGTCCAGCCCGCCGCGTACCCGGCGGCACCGAGCGCGGCGGCCGTGCGTTCCCGCAGGTCAGGCACGGGGAGCCTCGCGGGAGCTCCGCCGTACCGCCAGGATCCGCTGGCCGAGGGTCACCGCCGTCCCGAGCGCCAGCACGACGAGGGTGACGGTCAGCGCCCACGGCACCCCGACGCCGGACAGGAACGCCCCGACCAGGCCGAGGATGAGCCGTTCGGCGCGTTCGACGAGACCGCCCTCGGCGGTGAGCCCGACGGACTCGGCGCGGGCCTTGACGTAGGACACGATCTGGCCGCCGACCAGCGCCACCAGCGCGGCGGCACCGGCGAGGGGCTCGGCCCCGCCGGTCAGCGCCCACCAGGCGAGCCCGGCGAACAGGGCGCCGTCGACGATCCGGTCGCAGGTGGAGTCGAGCACCGCCCCGAACGGGGTGCCGTGCCCGCGGGCACGGGCCATTGCGCCGTCGATCAGGTCGGTGAGCACGAACAGGGTGACCAGCACCGCGCCGAGCGCCAGCCACCCGGTGGGCAGGAACGCCAGCGAACAGACCACGGCCCCGACGGTGCCGAGCACCGTGACGGTGTCCGGGCTGACACCGCGGTCGATCAGGGCTCGTCCGACGGGGTCGGTGAGCCGGTTGACGTGCGCGCGGGCGAACAGGTTCAGCATCGGCGGCTGCGTGCTCCCGTGCAGGACGGCGACGGTGGGGGGACCCTCCCAGCCTAGTCCGACACCGGATCCGCCCGCCGCAGGTGCGGCCGGAGTCAGCGGCGTGGCGGTTCCCACGCCTGGGCCAGCTGGTCGCGGGTCTCGGCGAGCAGCTGCGGGATGACCTTGGTCTGCCCGACGACGGCGATGAAGTTCGCGTCCCCGCCCCACCGCGGGACGACGTGCTGGTGCAGGTGCTCGGCCAGCGACCCGCCCGCGACGTGGCCCAGGTTCAGCCCCACGTTGAACGCGTGCGGCGCCGCGACCTTCTTCATGGTCACGACGGCCTGCCGGGTGAACGCCATCAGCTCACCGGCCTCGGAGTCGGTGAGATCCTCCAGGTCCGCGACGTGCCGGTAGGGCAGCACCATCAGGTGCCCCGGGTTGTACGGGTGCAGGTTGAGCAGCGCGAACACCTCGTCGCCGCGGGCGACGACGAGGTTGTCCGCGTCCGGGTCCGCCGAGTCGCCCAGGGTCTCCCCCCGGGCGATCCGGCAGAACGGGCAGCCGGTGTCACCGGCACCCTGGATGTAGGCGAGCCGGTGCGGGGTCCACAGCCGGGCGAAGCCGTCGGGCGTCCCGGTCCCCTCCTGCGGGACCCACTCCTGCTCCATGCGCCGATCCTAGGCGCCGGCCGGGAAGCTCTCCGCGGTCGGCGAGGTGTTCGTGCGCGAGCGCACCCACTCGATGATGGAGGTGACCGCCTGCTCGACCGGCACCGCGTTGGTCTGCGAGCCGTCGCGGAACCGGAAGCTGACCGCCCCCGCCTCGACGTCGCGTCCGCCGACGAGCAGCAGGAACGGCACCTTCGCCAGGGTGTGGGTGCGGATCTTCTTCTGCATGCGGTCGTCACCGGAGTCGACGTCGACCCGGATGCCGGCGGCACGCAGCCGGGCGGCGACGTCGCGGACGTAGTCGTCCTGGGCCTCGGTGACCGGGATCCCCACGACCTGGACGGGCGCCAGCCACGCCGGGAAGGCGCCGGCGTAGTGCTCGGTGAGCACGCCGAAGAAGCGCTCGATCGACCCGAACAAAGCACGGTGGATCATGACCGGACGCTGCCGGGAGCCGTCGGAGGCGGTGTACTCCAGCTCGAAGCGGTCCGGCAGCATCAGGTCGACCTGGATGGTCGACATCTGCCAGTAGCGGCCGATCGCGTCACGGGCCTGCACCGAGATCTTCGGGGCGTAGAACGCGGCGCCGCCCGGGTCGTCGCGCAGCTCCAGACCGAAGCTCTCGGCGGCGTCGCGCAGCGCCTGGGTGGCCTCGGCCCACGACTCGTCGGACCCGATGAACTTCTCCGGGTTGCGGGTGGACAGCTCCAGGTAGAAGTCGTCGAGGCCGTAGTCGCGCAGCAGGTCGAGCACGAACTGCAGCAGGCTGCGGATCTCGCCCTGCATCTGCTCGCGGGTGCAGTAGATGTGCGCGTCGTCCTGGGTGAAGCCGCGGGCCCGGGTCAGGCCGTGCACGACACCGGACTTCTCGTAGCGGTAGACGGTGCCGAACTCGAACAGCCGCAGCGGCAGCTCGCGGTAGGACCGCCCGCGCGAGGCGAAGATCAGGTTGTGCATCGGGCAGTTCATCGGCTTGAGGTAGTAGTCCACCGCGGGCCGCTTGAGCTCGCCGTCGGCGGTGTACTCCGCGTCGAGCTGCATGGGCGGGTACATGCCCTCGGCGTACCACTCCAGGTGCCCGGACTTCTGGAACAGCGCGCCCTTGGTCGCGTGCGGGGTGTAGACGAACTCGTAGCCCGCCTCGGCGTGCCGCTCACGCGAGAGGTCCTCCAGCTCCTTGCGGACGACCCCGCCCTTGGGGTGGAAGACGGGCAGGCCCGACCCGATCTCGTCGGGGAAGCTGAACAGATCCAGCTCGCTGCCCAGGCGGCGGTGGTCGCGGCGCTCGGCCTCGGCGATGCGCTCCAGGTAGGCGTCGTGCGCCTCCTGGGACTCCCACGCGGTGCCGTAGATCCGCTGGAGCTGGGCGTTGGCCTGGTCGCCCCGCCAGTACGCGGCGGCCGAGCGGGTCAGCGAGAACGCCGGGATGTACTTGGTGGTCGGCAGGTGCGGGCCGCGGCAGAGGTCCGACCAGACGGTCGCGCCGGTGTGGGCGTGCACGTTGTCGTAGACGGTGAGCTCGCCGGAGGAGTCGACCTCCATGACCTCGCCGTCGGAGTCGGCACCGCCCTTGAGGTCGATCAGCTCCAGCTTGTACGGCTGGTCGGCGAGCTCGGCGCGGGCCTCGTCGCGGGAGGCGTAGCGGCGGCGCTCGAAGCGCTGGCCGGACTTGACGATCTTCTTCATCGCCGACTCGATCTTCTTCAGATCCTCGGGGGTGAAGGGGGTGTCGACGTCGAAGTCGTAGTAGAAGCCGTCGGTGACCGGCGGGCCGATGCCCAGCTTGGCCTTCGGGAACAGCTGCTGGACGGCCTGGGCGAGCACGTGCGCCGCCGAGTGCCGGATGACGCTGCGCCCCTCCTCGGTGTTCGCCGGGACCGGCACGACCTCGGCCTCGGCCTCGGGGGCCCAGGCCAGGTCGCGCAGGACGCCCTCGGCGTCGCGCACGACGACGATCGCCTCGGGACCGCTGGTCGGCAGCCCGCCCTCCCGGACGCGCGCACCGGCCGTCGTCCCGGCCGGCACCCGGATCGGGGCGGACGCTGGCGGGGCGGACAGTGCGGACACGGGGGTGCCTCCTGCGGTGGTGCGAACGGATGGACCTCCGATGCTAGTCGGGGGGCGCGAACCGGTTTCGACCGCGGGGAACACGGCCGCCGGGTGGCCCCCGACCGGGGCGGCCGGGGATGATCGCGGACGTGAACGACGCCGCCACCCGCTTCCGGGCCGCGATCGAGGCCGGAGACCTCGACGCGGCCGTCGCCCTCTGCCGCGACGACGTCGAGTTCCGCTCGCCCGTCGTGCACCGCCCCTACCGGGGCCGGGAGGCGTTGCGCCCCATCCTCGGCGCGGTGTTCACCGTCTTCGGCGGGTTCCACTACGTCGCCGAGTACTCCGGCGACGACGGCCACGTGCTCGAGTTCACCGCGACCGTCGGGGAGCGCGAGGTGCAGGGGGTCGACGTGCTGCGCACCGACGACGAGGGCCGCATCCGCGAGCTGACCGTGCTCGTGCGGCCGCTGTCGGCCGCGGTCGCACTGCGCGACCGCATGGGCCCGCTGCTGTCCTGACCCTGACCCGTCGCCGCAGCTCGGGGGCGGGGTTGCCGCCGCCCGGCGACCGACGACGGCCGGTCGTCCCGCCGGATGCGGCCGTCCGGCCGTCCGGCCCCGGCTCGCTCGCGCGTCGTCGCACACAACCGGCCGTTGCTCGATGCAGTGATCGCCTCGCCTGTGCAGCCCTTCGGCCGCGGGCACGATGGTCCACATGCCGCACCATGATCGGGTGATCCGGTCACGGAGCGCGCCATCACCCCGCTGACGTGCCGACATTCGAGTGACGTCGATCAGGTGGGCACAACGCCGCCCTCCGGTCCCTCGTTGAGGCAGGGAGCTCGTTGACCGGGTGAGACCACGCCACCGTCCGGCTGCGCCGGCAGACGACCAGAAGGGAGAGCCGGTTGCCCGCAGGCCCGCCCCCACCGCCGCGGTCGCGCCGCTCTCCCGAGTCCGATTCCTACGGTGTGTCCGGCTCCCACGGTGCCTCCGCTCCCGGTCCTGCGGTCGACACCGAGGAGCGCCCGACCGGACGACACCAGACCGGACGACACAGCAGCGACCAGGTCGCCCGCGCCGACTCCGGCGCCCCGGCACGGCACGGCGCCCCCGCCGCCGGCGGGCGTGTGCGGTCCGGTGACCCGGAGGCGCGGTCCTTCACCGACGTCGTGCGGGCCACCGGGTCCACCGCGCGCCCCGGCCCGGACGGACCGCGAGGCGCCGGCGCGGACGGGTCACGAGGTTCCGGCGCGAACGGGTCGCCCGGTGCCGGTGAGGACGGCCGCCGTCGACGCTCCCGGCGGGCCGACGAGGCCGCCTCCGCCGGCGCCGGGACACCGACGAACGGCGCCCCAGCGCACGGCGCCCGCACCGACGGATCCGCTGCGAACGGTGCTGCCGCGAACGGGTCGTCCGCGCACGGCGCCGCGACGGGCTCCGGGGCCCACGGCTCCGGGGCCCACGGCTCCGGGGCCCACGGCTCCGGGGGCAGCACGAAGGTCGGGCTGCGTGTGCGCGGCGGCACCGTGCCCCGCGAACCCGGCCCGCAGCCCGGCACCACCGGCGCGACGCCCGCAGGCCCGCCCGCCCCCACGGGGGCCACGCCGACCGGGGCCACCCCGAGCAGGGCAACGCCGACCGGGAACCGGCACACCACCGGCCCACAGCGGCGTCCTGGCACCGGCGGGCCCGGCGGCCCTGCCGGGTCCGGCCCTACCGCGTCCGGCCCTACCGCGTCCGGTCCCGCCGCGTCCGGTCCCGCCGCGTCCGGTCCTGCCGCGCGCGGCCCTGCGGCGTCCGGTCCCCCGCCCTCCGGCTCCGCGACCTCCGGCCCCGCGTCGTCCGGCGTGTCGGCAGGCCGCGCGCCGTCCCGTCCGGCCGGGACGTCCGCGCCGGCCGGCCGTCCCACCCCGCCCGCTGCCACCCCGGGGCGCCGGGACACCGGGCCCCGCCGGAGTCCCGCCGCCGGCCCGTCGGTCGCCGCACCCCACGCCACCGCACCCCGGGCAGCCGCACCCCGCCCCGGGGAGCACCCGTCGCTGCCGCCGGTCCCACGGCCCGCTGTGCCCCCGACCCGATCCGCACGGCCCGCCCCGGCGTCGGCCGCCCCGGCGACCACAGCGACACCGGCAACCACAGCGGCACCGGCAACCACAGCGCCCCCGGCGACCACCGTGACTCCGGCTACCACCGCGGCCCTCGCCGCGCCTCCGGCACCGAGCCCGGGCCCGGCGGCCCCGGGCGGCACGAGCGGCACCCTCCGCACCGGACGCCGTCGTCGTCCCGAACCGGACGGGAGCGCCGGCAGCGCCACGGACGCCCTGCCCGCGCACACCGGCGGCCGCCGCCGTCCCGGACCCGACGACGCCGCGACCGCGCTCACCCCCGCCGCCGCGGCCCGCACCGGGCTCGTGCCCGCCGCCCGCCCACGCAGCGACGGCGGAGCACCCACCGCGCTGGTCCCCGCCCCCGGCGACGACCCGGGCACCGAACTCGTCGACGCCGCGGCCCCCGGCCCGCGCCGCCGGCGCCGGGCCGAGCCCGACGGACCGTTCGACCGGGTCATCGCACTCGTCGGCCCCGGAGTGGGTGTCGTGCGTCGCCGCCTCGGCATCCTCGACGCCGACCAGAAGGCAGCCCTCACCCCCGAGGAGCGCCGGACCCGGCGCCGCCGGCAGATCGTGTACTCGCTGGTCGGGACGGCCGCGTCGATCGTGCTGCTGCCGCTGCTGCTGCTCGGGATCGGCTGGCTGCTGTTCCCGATCCCCAGCACCGACGACGCCGTGCAGAACCAGATCGCCACCGTCTCCTACGCCGACGGCGGGCAGCTCGCCCGGCTGGTGCCCGAGCAGGGCAACCGGATCAAGGTCGGGATGGACGCCATCCCGATCCACGTGCGCGAGGCCGTGCTCGCCGCCGAGGACCGGTCGTTCTACTCGAACCCGGGCTTCGACTTCACCGGCATCCTGCGCGCGATGGTCAACCAGCTGACCGGCGGCGTCGGCGGCGGATCGACGATCACCCAGCAGTACGTCAAGAACACCCTGGTCGGCAACGACGCGACCTACTGGCGCAAGTACAAGGAACTGATCGTCTCGTTGAAGGTCTCCGGGCAGAAGTCCAAGGACGAGATCCTCAACGACTACCTCAACGCCATCTACTTCGGCCGCGGCGCCTACGGCATCGAGTCCGCCAGCCTCGCCTACTTCGGCAAGCCCGCGGCCCAGCTGACCCCCAGCGAGGGCGCGCTGATCGCCGGGATCATCCAGTCGCCGTCCAACTGGGACCCGGCGAACTCCCCGGACCGGGCGAAACAGCGCTGGAACTTCGTCCTCGACGGCATGAACGCCCAGGGCTGGATCTCCACGGCCGACCGGCAGGCCGCGGTGTTCCCACAGACGATCCCGCCGCAGAACACCTCCCGGTCGTCGTCGCTGACCGACGCACGCGGCCACATCCTCAACGCCGTCCGCTCCGAACTGGGCTCGCTGGGCATCTCCGAGCAGGCGTTCGCCCAGGGCGGCCTCCAGGTCACGACGACGATCGACCCGCAGCGCCAGCAGCAGCTCACCGACTCGGTCGAGCAGAAGCTGCGCGGCGAGCCCGAGCTGCTGCGCACCGGCGCCGTCGCGATCGACCCGCGCACCGGCGGGATCGTCGGCTACTACGGCGGCTCGAACGGCACCGGCCTCGACTACGCCCAGGTCATGAAGCAGCCCGGGTCGACGTTCAAGCCGTTCGCCGTGCTCGCCGGGCTCCTGAACGACCCGCCGATCGGCCTGGGCACCACCTTCGACGGGTCCGAGCGGCCGGGGCTGCGCAACGCCGAGGGCGCCAACTGCCCGCGCTGCGACCTCAAGCAGGCGATGACGATCTCCAACAACGTCGTCTTCACCAAGCTCGCCGCGCAGGTCGGACCGCAGAAGGTCGCCGACGCCGCCCGGCTCGCCGGGATCACCGCGCCGCTGGACAACCCGGACGCGCGGCTCCCGCTGGGCAACAAGGAGGTCACGCCGGTCCAGCTGGCGTCGGCCTACGCCACCATCGCCGCGGGCGGCGTCTGGCACCCCCCGCACATGGTGTCCAAGGTCGTCGACTCCGACGGGCGCGTGCTCTACGAGTACCAGCCCGGCGAGGGCGAGCAGCGTTTCCCCGAGCAGGTGGCACGCAACGTCGTCGAGGCGATGATGAACGTCGTCGACAACGACGGGCTGCAGCTGCCCGACGGGCAGGAGGCCGCCGGCAAGACCGGCACCGTCCAGTCGCGCTTCGAGGGCCAGAACAACGACGCCTGGTTCGCCGGCTTCACCCCCCAGATCGCGACGGCCGTGTGGGTCGGCACCGACCGCAACGACCCGATCCAGGACTCCTCCGGCCGCCCGATCAACGGCTCCGACCTGCCGGGATCGGTGTGGAAGGAGTTCATGTCCGACACCGTGCGCGCCACCGGCACGACCGAGTTCCCGGCGTTCAGGCCGATCGGCGAGGCACCCTCCACCCTGGCGCCCAACGAGCCGACCGCCCCGGCGACGCCGACCAGCACGCCCTCCGCCGAGCCCACCCCGGAGCCGACAGCGGAACCGGCCGCCCCCGCCGAGCCGCCTGCCCCGGCCCCCGTGGACCCGACCGGCGCCCCGGAGGCCACCGGCGACCCGCTGCCCGCCCCGCAGGACGACACCCAGCCCGGCGGCGACGCGGGCCGTGCCGCGGACCCGACCGTCGGCTGATCCGCCCCGTTCGCGCCACCGCCGGGCTACCGTGGACGGGTGACCGGTGACCATCACTTCGAGGTGGTGGCCTGGCGGGCGGACCGCAGGCTCACCCTCTACGTGCCGGGCATCGAGGCGTCGACCACCGTCGACGACCCCCGGGCGGCCGAGGACGCGGTCCGCGACCTGATCGCGGACCTCACCGGCGTCGACCGCGGGGTCATCACCTGCGACATCCGGCTCGGACGCCCCTGGCGCTCCGGGATCTGAGACCTGCCGGGTCTGGGGATCCGCGACCGGTCGGTGTGATCCGAGACCTCCCCGGTCAGCGGGACGGCGGCACCAGGATCGTGGCCGCCGCCGCACACACCGACTCGGTGAGCGCGTCGAGCACGGTGGTGCTGAGCTTCCAGTGCTGCCAGTAGAGCGGGACGTCGAGGTGGCGATCGGCGTCGAGCAGCACGAGCCGCCCGGCGGCCGCAGCCTCCCGCGCCGGGCCGTCGGTGAACATCCCCCAGCCCAGACCGGCACGGATCGCCTCGTGGTAGCCGTCGGCGGCGGGCACCCGGTGGGCCGGACCGGTGCACGGCCGGTGGGTGAGCCCGCGGACGAACCGGGTCTGCAACACGTCCTTCGACCCGAAGTCGACCCGCGGCGCGAGCGGGAACGCCTCGGCCGGGTCCCGCCCGGCGAACCACCGGTCGTACACCGGCCGGGCCGCGACGGGCCGGTAACGGGTCGCGCCCAGCGGCCGGACCGCGCAGCCCTGCACCGGCGCCGACGACGTCGTGACCGCCCCGACCACCGAACCCTCGCGGAGCAGCGCCGCGGTGTACTGCTCGTCGTCGACGTGCAGGTCCAGCCGGACCCCGTGCCGGGCGGCCAGGGGCACCACCGCGGACAGGAACCAGTGGGTCACCGAGTCCGCGTTCACCGCGATCGGCAGGTGCGTGCCCGCGGTGTCGGCACTACCGAAGCCGGCCTCGACCTCCCCCTCGAGCACCGCGATCTGGCGCGCCAGCCGCAGCAGCGCGGCCCCCTCCTCGGTCGCGACGCACGGACGCGTGCGGCGCACCAGGATCCGGCGCGCCTGCCGTTCCAGGGCCTTGATCCGCTGGGACACCGCGGACGGCGTGATCGACAGCCGCGCGGCGGCGGCGTCGAAACCGCCCTCCTCGACAACGGCGCTCAGGGTGGCCAGCTGATCCCGGTCGTACATGAAGCAAAGCTACACTTCATGAAGTTCTTTCAGTTCTCGACGTCCTCCTGACGCGGTCGGCCTAGCGTCGACGACGTGAGTGTGCTGGCGGGATTCGGGACGGGACTGTCGCTGATCGCGGCGATCGGGGCACAGAACGCGTTCGTGCTGCGGCAGGGGCTGCGCCGCGAGCACGTCCCGGCGGTGGTGCTGTTCTGCGTGCTGGCCGACCTGGTGCTGGTGACCGCGGCGGTCGCGGGTGTCGGGCTGGTCGTCGACCGCGTACCGGGCCTGGTCGAGGTGGTGCGGTGGGGCGGCGTCGTCTGGCTGACCGGCTACGGGCTGGTGGCGCTGCGGCGCGCCGTCCGTCCCGGCTCGCTCGACGCCGACGCGCACGGCTCGGCCCGGCCGCTCGTACCCGTCCTGGGGAGCGCGGCGGCGCTGACCTTCCTCAACCCGCACATGATGCTGGACCTGCTCGTCCTCGGGTCGCTGGCCGCCGCCCACGGCGACGACGGCCGGTGGGCGTTCGGCGCCGGGGTGGTCGTGGCCAGCCTGACCTGGTTCTCCGGGCTGGGCTTCGGCGCGGCGCGGCTCGCCGGGCTGTTCGCGCGGCCGACCGCGTGGCGGGTGCTCGACGGTGTCGTCGCGGCGGTGATGCTCGGGCTCGCCGCCGGCCTCGCCGTCTCCTGAGTCCCACCGGACCGTCCCGGCGGTGCGCGACCCGGCCGATCCGGAGTAGAACGTGACCCGTGTCCGCCGAGTACGTGTCGGTGCAGCCGCCCGTCGCGCTGCGCGGTCGGGTGCTGCGCCTGCTCGGTTACCGCGAGCACGCCGACGCGCCGCGGCGGCGTCGTCAGCCCGCGGCCGGCGGGGTCGCGCTGATCCTGGGGCTCCATCCGCTGACCCTGTCCGGCCCCGCGCTCGGCACCGCGACGGCGGACGCGTTCGTCGGCGCGCCGAGCGACACCTGGGTGCTGACCGAGTTCACCGGCCCACAGGCCGGGGTGCAGGTCGACCTCACCCCGGCGGCGGCGTTCACCGTGCTCGGCGGGCGTGCGCTGCCCGGCGGCGCGGTCCCGCGCCTGGACGAGCTGCACGACCCCACGCTGGCCGCGCTGCCCGCACGCCTCGCCGCCGAACCGACCTGGGCCCGACGGTTCGCACTGGTCAACGCACTGCTGGCGGAGCGGCTGCTCGACCCGCGCGCACGCGTCGTCGCACCGGAGGTGTGCTGGGCGTGGGACCGGCTCCTCGCCACCGACGGCCGGGTCGGCGTCAGGGAGCTGGCCGCGGGGACCGGGTGGAGCACACGGCACCTGCAGTCCCGCTTCCGCGACCAGGTCGGTCTGACCCCGGGCACCGCGCGCCGTGTCCTGCGCTTCGGCCGGGCCGCGGGCCTGGTCGGGCGTGGCAGCGACCCGCTCGCCGCGATCGCCGCCACATGCGGCTACGCCGACCAGGCCCATCTCACGCGCGAGTTCCGCGCGCTGGCCGGGCTGTCACCCGCCGCGTTCCGGGCCGAGGTGTTCGCATCCGTTCAAGACCTCCTGCCCGGCCCCGACCAGGATCGGGCGTCATGAGCATCCACCCCACCCTCCGCTACGACGACCCACGCGCCGCGATCGCGTTCCTCACCACCGCGCTCGGCTTCCGGGAGGCCGCCGTCCACACCGGTGAGGACGGCACCGTCGCCCACGCCGAGCTCGCCTGGGACGACGGCGACGACACCGGCCTCGTCCTGATCGGACCGCGCCGGCCCGGCGGCGACCGCTTCGACACCGGCCCGGCCGTGATCTACCTGACGTGCGACGACCCGGACGCGGTGCACGCCCGTGCGGTCGCCGCCGGGGCGCAGATCGCCATGGCCCCGACCGACCAGGACTACGGTTCACGCGAGTGCGCCGTCACCGATCCGGAGGGCACCACCTGGAGCGTGGGGACCTACCGGCCGTCCCCGGGGCGCCCGTGACCGCACGCCACCCGGACCCCGCCGACCCGCTGCCGTGGCTGCGGGAGATCTGCCTGTCGCTGCCCGAGGTGACCGAGAAGCTCAGCCACGGGTCGCCGTCGTGGTTCGTGCGGAGGATGTTCGTGTCCTACGCCGACCACCACCACGGCCACCCGCACCGGGCGTTCTGGTGCGCCGCTCCCCCGGGCGTCCAGTCCGAGCTGGTCGCCGAGGACCCGGTCCGGTTCTTCCGGCCCGCCTACGTCGGCCACCGCGGCTGGCTCGGGGTGGTGCTGGACGGCACCGGACCCGACGCCGCCGACCGGGACGAGATCACCGAGATCGTGACCGACGCGTGGCGTTGCGTCGCCCCGGCCCGGCTGGCCGCCCGGCTCGACCGCTGACTCAGGCCGCGGCGCCCGACTCCCGGACCGACCGGAGCAGCGCCGTGAGCAGCCGGGCGTGGTCGGCGTCGGCCTGGCTCGGGACGAGGAAGCGGCGGCGCAGGACGGCGTAGGACAGCTCGTTGCGCGGGTCGGCGAGCGCCTGCTGACCGCCGGCCCCGCTGTGGCCGAACGACCCGGCAGCCAGCATCGGGTAGACCTCCGAGGAGGCGTGGAACCCGACCGCCCACGCCTTGTGCTGCCGCAGGACCAGGTCGAAGCCGGCGGTCTGGATCTGGGCGAACGCCGCGAGCGTGTCCGGGCGGAGCAGCGCGGGGCGGCCGTCGATCGGGCCGGTCGCGGCCGCGTAGAGCGCCGCGAGGGCGTGCGCGGTTCCGATCCCACCGAGCGAGGCGGGTCCCCGGGAGCGGACCACCGGGTGGGCCGGCAGCTCCCAGACCTCGCAGCCCTCGGGGTGCTGCCGGTTGAACGCGATCCCGGGCAGACCGTCCGCTGCGCCCGCGCCCGCGGCGAGCTCCCGCAGGCGCTCGGGTGTGGCGATCATGGGCTGCGGGGCGAGGAACCGGCGCTCGGCCTCCGCGGGCAGCCCGAGGTGCAGGTCCAGGCCCAGCGGCCCGGTCAGCAGCTCCCGGACGAGCACACCCACGTCCGACGAGGTGGCCCGGCGGACCACCTCGCCGGTGAGGGCCGACTCGACCAGGGCGTGGTAGCCCGACGAGGTGCCGGGACGCCAGAACGGGCGCTGCGCCCCGAGCCGCCGGGCCACCAGCCGGTCGTCGGAGAGCTCGTCGACGGAGAAGCCCTCGGGCGTTCCGACCAGACCCGCCTGGTGGGCGAGCAACTCGCGCAGCAGCAGGTCCTGCTTCCCGCCGGTGGCGAACTCCGGCCAGTAGTGGGCGACCCGCTCGTCCAGGTCCAGGACCCCCTCCTGGACCAGCAGCGCGACGAGGAGATGGGTCACGCCCTTGGTCGCCGAGTAGATGCCCAGGAGGGAGTCGGGGCCGGTCTCCGGACCGGCCCACAGGTCCACCACCGGCCGGCCCCGGTGCCGGGCCGAGACCTGGACGTCGAGGGGGGGCACCCTCGGCCGCGAGCAGCGCGGCGAACGCGTCCCTCACGGGTTCGAAACCGTTGGCGACCGTGCCCTGCACCGTGGGCCTCTCGAGTGTCCGCATCGCCTGGTCCTCCCTCTCCTTCGGTAAGTGACCATTGGATACTAACCTAGGCGGGCGGCCGTCGGGCCGTGACGGGCGCCTCGCCTACAGTCCGGCCCATGACACCGACCCCGGACGCGGGCGGTCCCGGACGCCGGCCGGGCCGGCCGCCGCGGCTCAGCCGCGACGCGATCGTCGAGGCCGTCGCGTCCACCGCGAACCTCGACACCCTGACGGTGCGCGAGCTCGCCGCCCGGCTGCAGGTGAGCCACGGCGCGCTCTACCGCTGGGTGCGCAACCGCGACGAGCTCGTCGACCTGGTCAGCGCCACCGTGGTCGACCGGGTCCTCGGCAGGCTCGACGACGACCCCCGCGGACCGGCCCCGACGGCCGCGGACCAGCTGGAGCGGCTCGGCACCGCCATGCACGCGGAGTTCCTGGCGCTACCGGGCTACGCCACGCACCTGTCCCGGCCGCACCGCCACCACACGCCCTCGGTCGAGCGGCTCCGGGACACCGCGGTCGCGGCGTTCGTGCGCGACGGCGTCGCCGAGGACCTCGCGGTGCAGAGCTGGCAGATCTTCGTGACCTGCACGGTCGGGTGGCTGGCCGCGGTGGAGAACGCGCAGCATCCCGGGGCCGGGGTGCCGGACTTCCCGGTCGTCCTCGACGTGCTGGTCCGCGGACTGCCCGCCCGTCCCCTCGGCGGCGTGGACGGGTCGTGATCACCGGTCGTGGAGCGTGGCGTCCGCGTCACGGACGGCACGGACGGTCCGCTCCACCACCGGTGATCATGCGGGGCGGGCGGACGCCGCCCGCCGCGTCACACGGTCGCGTTGTTCCCCGCCAGACCGGCGAGGTTCGACGGGTTGCGCAGCCCGGCCGGGTCGACCGCCTTCTGCGGGCGCCGGGCACGCAGCTTGGCCAGCAGGCTGCCCTCCGGCCGCTCGGCCAGCGCCGAGGTGAACCGGTCGAGGAAGATCGCCACGATGACGACGGCGAGCCCACCCTCGACGCCGGTCGCGATGTCGAGCTGGGTGACCGCGCTGACCACCGTCGTGCCCAGCCCGTCGGCTCCGGCGAGGCCCGCGACGACCACCATCGACAACGCCAGCATGATCACCTGGTTGACGCCGGCCATGATCGACGGCAGCGCCATCGGCAGCTGCACCTCGCGCAGGATCTGGCGGGGGTGGGCCCCGAAGGCGTGCGCCGCCTCGACGACCTCGCCGTCGACGCCCCGGATGCCCAGCTCGGTGAGCCGTACCGCCGGCGCGATCGAGAACACGATCGTCGCGATGACGCCCGGGACCACGCCGATGCCGAACAGCAGCACCACGGGGATCAGGTAGACGAACGCCGGGACCGTCTGCGCCAGGTCGAGCACCGGTCGCAGGGTCCGGCTCGCCGCGCGGCTGCGCGCGGCCCAGATCCCCAGCGGCACCCCGATGACCACCGCGATCAGCGCCGCGACGAGCACCAGACCGAAGGTCTCCATCGTCTCGGTCCACAGGTCGAACGAGGACACGAGGAGGAAGCCGAGCAGGGTGAACACGGCGAACCCGACCCCGCGCACGAGCAGCGCGAGCGCGACCAGCAGCACCAGCCAGACCCACCACGCCGGGGTGGTGAACACCGCGGTCACGGCCTCGACGACCGCGGTGATCACGACCCCGATGGCGTCGAGCACGACCCCGGCGTTCTGCAGCAGCCAGAGGATGAAGGCCTCGACGTAGCTCCCGAACTCGAACCTGGGCATCAGGCGTTCCTCCCGTCGGCGGTGGCCTCGTCATGGGTCGACAGGGCGGCGAGCACGGCACCCCGCGGGACCACGCCGGTGAGCCGGCCGTCGTCGACCACCGCGAGCGGGACCGGGTTGCGCCCGACCTGGTGCAGCAGGTCGATGAGTGGCCGGTCCGGTTCGGTGGTGCGGTACTCCTCGACCAGCGCGGACCGGTCGATGCCGGTGGCGTTCCGGCCCGCGGCGTGGCCGAGCCAGTCGTCGCGGACGACGCCGAGGATGCGCTGGTCGTCGTCGACGACGTAGGCGCCGGTCGCCTCGGCCTTGCCGAGCCGGACCAGCACGTCCGCCGGCCGCTCGTCGAGGGTGACGGTGATGCGGGCAGCCCGGATCACGTCGGCGGCGGTGAGGACGCGGCTGCGGTCGACGTCGGAGACGAAGTCGGCGACGTAGTCGTCGGCCGGGGACTCCAGGATCTGCGGCCCGGTGCCGACCTGGACCAGCCGGCCGTCCTTGAGCAGCAGGATGCGGTCGCCCAGCAGCATGGCCTCGTTGAGGTCGTGGGTGATGAACACGATCGTCTTCTTGAGGTCCCGCTGCAGGCGGACGAGCAGCTGCTGCATGTCGCGCCGGATCAGCGGGTCCAGCGCGGAGTAGGGCTCGTCCATCAGGAGCACCTCGGTGTCGCTGGCCAGGGCCCGGGCCAGCCCGACGCGTTGCTGCATGCCGCCCGAGAGCTGACCCGGCAGCGCGTCGGCGCGGTCGCCGAGGCCGACCTGCTCCAGCGCCCACTCCGCCTTCTCACGACGGGTGCGGGCGTCGACGCCGCGGATCTGCAGCCCGTACTCGGCGTTCTGCGCGACGGTGCGGTGCGGCAGCAGCGCGAAGTGCTGGAACACCATCGCGATCCGCTCGTTGCGCAGGGTCCGCAGGTCGGCGGCGCCGAGGGAGCCGAGGTCGCGGCCGTCGACGGTGATGCTGCCCGAGGTCGGCTCGATGAGCCGGTTCAGCAGCCGGACCAGGGTCGACTTGCCCGACCCGGACAAGCCCATGATCACGAACAGCTCGCCGTCGGCGATGTCGAAGGACACGTCGTGCACGGCGAGCGTCGCGCCGGTGCGGCGCTGGATCTCCGACCGGCCGATACCCTCGCCGGCCAGCCGGACGGCCTCGTCGGCGGCGCGGCCCTCGCCGAAGACCTTGGTCAGGTTCCGTACCTCGATCATGCTCCCGCTCCCACCCACTGGCGGACGCGGTCCGGGTGCGCGGCCACGTAGTCCCGCGCCACCGCCTCCACGTCCTCGTTGTCCACGTCGACCCGCTGGAGCATCTGCTCGACATCGGCCAGCGGCAGCTCGAACCGGCGCAGCATCGACGCGAACCCGGGGCTGGTGCGCGCCAGGTCCGGGCTCGCCGCGGTCCAGGCCGAGTACGCCGGCATGGCGCAGGCACCGTCGCCGGTGGTGTAGCAGTCCTCGCGCGCCGGGGTCGGCTCCGTCAGCTTGGTCAGCGCGAGCTCCTCGAAGATGTAGTGCGGCCGGTACAGGTAGACCAGGATCGGCTGGCGGCGCTCGTAGGCGCGGCGCAGCTCGGCGATCTGCGCGGCCTCGCTGGAAGTGACCTGCTCCAGGTTCAGCTTGTACCCGGCGAGCCGCTTGGCGTTGTACTCGGTGGTGAGGAAGCTGGGGTCGGAGTCGACGAGCCGGTTGCCCAGGGCGTCGGCGTAGTCGTTCAGCTGGGTCACGCTGGTCAGCCCGGCCAGCGGCTGGCCCGGCGCGACCGCGTAGCTCGGGACGTACCAGCCCTGCTCGGCGCCGGAGTAGGTCGGGTGCACCAGCTCGATCCGGTCCTTCGCCTTCGCGGCCAGCTCGGACTGGTTGGGCATCGCGACCTCGGGCAGGGCGTCGACGTCGCCGCGCTGGGCGCCTGCCCACGCCGTCGCGGGTCCGACCTGGATGGTCTTGAGCCGGCCGACGCCGAGCTCCGGGTGGGTCGCGACGACCTCACCGAGGATGGCGTTCGTCAGCTTCGCCGCGCTCCACGGGAACTGGGCGAGCCGGACGGTCGGACCGTCGGCCCCGGCGGACGCACAGCCGGATGCGGCCACCAGCACCGCGAGCAGCGCGGTGACCAGGCGGACCGTCCTGGTCCGGGGTACGGGAACGGGCGGATCGGCCACGGGGGCACGTCCTCTCGGGGATCGTCGACTCTCCGCGTCCCGATCGGCTCCAGGACACGCGGGCGGGGGTCAACGACAGGCGGACGACCACATCCGGCACAGGTCGACGTGCAGCCGCGACGTCAGCCGGAGGTCGGGAATCACGCGAACGACCCTTCACGACCCTTCCGGACGGCGCAACAGCGGGCACTACGATCGTGACGTGTCTGCGACGTCGCTGCTTGAGCTGGACGGTCTGCGCCACGAGTACTCCGACACCGGCGATCCGGGCGACGGCCGCGCGCCCCTGCTGTTCCTGCACGAGGGACTCGGCTCGGTCGGGCTCTGGCGGGGCTTCCCCGAGCGGATCGCGGCGGAGTCCGGGCGCCGGGCCGTCGCGTACTCCCGGCTCGGGCACGGCCGCTCCGACCGGCCGCGCACCCCGCGGACCACGACGTTCATGGCGACCGAGGCGACGACGACCGTCCCGACCCTGTGCGCGGCCCTCGGCCTGGAGCGTCCGATCCTGGTCGGGCACTCCGACGGCGGCACGATCGCGCTGCTCGCGGCCGCGGCGATGCCGGTGAGCGGGGTGGTCGTGCTCGCCCCGCACGTTCTGACCGAGCCGTTCGCCCTCACCGCGATCCGGGCGGCCCGCACCGCGTTCACCGAGGGTGACCTTCGCACCCGGATGGCCCGCCACCACGACGACCCGGACACCACGCTCCACGGGTGGAACGACATGTGGCTGGCCGAGGAGTTCACCTCCTGGGACGTCCGCGACGCGCTGGCCGGGATCACCGCGCCGGTGCTGGGTCTGCAGGGCGACGACGACCCCTACGGCAGCATCGTGCACGTGCGCGCGGTGGAGGAACGGGCGTCCGGGCCGGTCACGGTGACCGAGCTGCCCTGCGGGCACGCACCCCACCTGGAACTCCCCGACGAGACCACCGCCGCGATCACCAGGTTCCTCCACCCCCTGCCCTGACCCCGTTCCCCCGCGCTCCCGCGTCCGCGCGCGGATTCGCGGTGCGCGCGCGACGCGACGCGCGCGGGGGCCGGTTCCGCGCGCGGACGCGTGATCACGGGGGCGGGGTGGCGGTCCAGGCGGTCCAGCGGGTCGGGGTCAGGGCGACGACCGGGCCCTCGGGGGGACGGGCGGCGTAGGGGGCGTACCGGTCGGCCAGTGCCGCGACGGCTCGGGAGTGCAGGTCGCCGTCGTCGTGGATCGCGGCGGTGGCGTCGAGGCGGACCCACCACAGCCGGGTCCAGTCGTCGTCGTAGTGGTCGGCCAGCAGCGCCACCCGCGGGTCGGCCTCGATGTCGCGCAGCCGCGCGAGCCTGCGGTGCCGTTTGGGCTTGACGTCGTCGACGGCGGACACCACCAGCCCGTCGACCAGGGCGAAGGTGATCGGCACCAGGCGCGGGGTGCCGTCGGTCGCGCGGATCGTCGCGAGCCGCGCCACCCGCGCGCCGGTCAGCAGCGCGCGGGCGGCGGTCTCGTCGAGGGAGGGCACAGCGGTCAGGCCGCGGGGACGGCCACGCGCACGGCGAGCAGCTGCGCCAGGCGGGTGTCGCGGCGCTCGTGCTCGGCGAACCCGGGGGCCGTGCAGAGGAACAGGGTGCGGCCGTCGTCGCCGCCGAGGGCGCAGGCGTACGTGCCGACCTGCCCGGTGGACACCTCGCCGTCGACGAGACCGCCGGGCCGGACCCGGATCGCGCGGTTGCCGATGGCGTCGGCGACCCAGATCGCACCCTCGGCGTCGGGGACGGAGATCCCGTCCGGGGCGACGGTCAGCTCGGCGATGGCGTCGGACGGGTCGTCGGCGGCCGACGGCGGACCGAACAGGGCCCAGTCCCGGCGCGGGCCGAGCGTGCCGTCGTCGCCGATCGCGAAGGCGGACAGCCGGTTGCCGAAGGTCTCGGCGACGACGAGGTCCCCGCCGGTCAGTGCGGGCCCGTTCGCGAAGTGCAACGGCTCGCTCGCGACCGACACGGTGCCGTCGGGCGCCACGCGCAGCAGCGGGGCCGCGGCGCGCGGGGCACCGTTCATCAGGTCGAAGCCGAAGGTTCCCACCCAGAGCCCGCCGCCGCCGTCGACGACCATGTCATTGAGCAGGTGCTCGGTGTGGCCGGACAGGTCGGCGTGGGTGACCAGGGTGCCGTCGGACTCGCGGCGCAGGATCCGCCGGTCGCGCATGGACACCACGAGCAGCCGTCCGTCGGGCAGCCAGCCCAGCCCCGACGGCTGCTGCGGCACCTCGGCCTCGGTGCGCAGGTCCGACCCGTCGGCGCGGGCCGAGAGCACCCGGTAGGTGTAGAAGTCGCTGAGCCAGATCCTCCCGTCGTGCCAGCGTGGGCCCTCGAGGAAGGACATGTCCGACAGCACCGTCGACAGCTCCGCCATGGTGATCAGTCTGGCCTGCCGGGAATCGGGACGCCAGCGCAGTCGTTGACCGTGCAACAACCACCGACCGTGGAGGTCCCGATGCCCGCCGTCTCCGTCGCCGACGTCAGCGCCCTGCCCCGCGTGCCCGTTCCGGGCCCGACCGACCTGGACCGGGGTGTCCGCAGCGTCACCACCGCCCCGCGCGGCTACGAGGGCGAGGGTTTCCCGGTCCGCCGCGCCTTCCAGGGGGTGGACCTGCGCGACCTCGACCCGTTCCTGTACATGGACCAGATGGGCGAGGTCGAGTACGCACCGGGCGAGCCGAAGGGCACCTCCTGGCACCCGCACCGCGGGTTCGAGACCGTCACCTACATCATCGACGGGACCTTCGAGCACGGTGACAGCCACGGCGGCGGCGGGACGATCACCGACGGCGACACCCAGTGGATGACCGCGGGATCGGGCCTGCTGCACATCGAGCGCCCCCCGGAGTCGCTGGTGCGCAGCGGCGGCCTGTTCCACGGTCTGCAGCTGTGGGTGAGCCTGCCGCGCGCGGACAAGTGGCTGCCGCCGAAGTACCAGGACCTGCGCGGCGGCGAGTCCGCGCTGGTCGCCACGCCCGACGGCGGCGCACTGCTGCGGGTGATCGCCGGTGACGTCGCCGGCGTGTCCGGGCCCGGCTCGACGCACACCCCGATGGCGATGGTGCACGCCACCCTCTCCCCCGGCGCGCAGCTGCGGCTGCCCTGGCCGCGGCCGTACAACGCGCTGGTCTACGTGCTGTCCGGGGCGGGCACGGTCGGTGCCGACCGGCGCCCGGTCCGGACCGGTCAGCTCGCGGTCTTCGGGCCCGGGGACCTGATCACCGTCGAGGGCAACACCGCGCAGGAGGCCCGCCACCCGTCGCTGGACGTCGTGGTGCTGGGCGGGCAGCCGATCCGTGAGCCCGTCGCCTGGGCAGGGCCGTTCGTGATGAACACCCGCGAGGAGGTCCAGCAGGCGTTCGAGGACTACCAGCGCGGCCGCCTCGGCGTGGTGCCGTCGGACTACGTGCCGCACGGGTCGCTCCCCGGCTCGTTCAACTGATGGGTTGAATACGAGCCCTCCCCGCGCTACGGTCTGTTCAACCGCGAGGTTGAACGAGGAGGAGACGTGGAGGACCGGCTGAACCGGGTCTTCGCCGCACTGGCGGACCCGATCCGGCGCGACATGGTGGCCCGGCTGGCGACGGCCGACGCGACCGTGAACGAGCTGGCCGAGCCCTACGACGTCTCCGTGCAGGCCGTCTCCAAGCACATCCGGGTACTGGAGGACGCCGGTCTGGTCCGGCGCAGCCGGCAGGCCCAGCGCCGTCCGGTGCACCTGGAGGCGGAGGTCTTCGACCTGATGACGGCCTGGATCGAGCGGTACCGGCGGCAGGTGGAGGAGCGCTACGCGCGCCTCGACGCCCTGCTCGCCGAGGAGACCGCGCCCACCGAGCACGAGGAGACGGCATGAGCACCACCGGCACCCGCGGCACCGCCATCGACACCGTCGAGGACCTGCCCGCCATCCGCGTCACCCGGGAGTTCGACGCACCGCCCGAGCGGGTCTTCCGCGCCCACGTCGAGGTGGACGAGGTGAGACGCTGGCTCGGCCCGCGCAGGCTGCGGATGACCGTGGACCGCTGGGACGCGGTGACCGGCGGCGGCTACCGCTACACCCACGCCGACGACGACGGGGAGTACCGCTTCTTCGGCTCGTTCCACGAGGTCCGGGCCCCGGAGCGGATCGTGCAGACCTTCACCTTCGAGGGCTTCGGCGACAGCGTCTGCCTGGAGACGATGACGCTGACCCCGCTGCCCGGTGACCGGACCCGGCTGGTCGCGGAGTCGCTGTACGACTCCTGGGCGGCCCGGGACGCGATGCTGGCCTCGGGCATGGAGGTCGGGGTGAACGAGGGCTACGAGCGACTCGACGAGCTGCTGGCCTCGCGGTAGGCCGCCGGGGTCAGCCCGGTCGCGCGCTTGAACACCTGCCCGAAGTGCGACGGCCCGCGGAACCCCCACCGCGACCCGATCGCCGCGGCGGGCACGTCGGCCAGCGCGGGGTCGGCCAGGTCGCGCCGGCACATCTCGACCCGCCGCGCGCGGATCCAGGCCGCGGCGCTCGTCCCGGTCCCGGCGAACAGGTTGTGCAGGTGGCGGGCCGAGACGAAGTGCGCGGCGGCGATCCCGGCGGGGGCGAGGTCCGGGTCGCCGAGGTTCGCCTCGACGTGGGCCTTGATCCGGTCCAGCAGGTCGCAGTGCGGGGCGGGTTCGACCCCAGCCACGCTGCGCAGCAGCACCCCGACCAGGTCCACCGCGTGCCGCACCGCGACGGCGGCGTGCGGACCCATGGCGAGCCGGTGCGCGTCGAGGTGGCACAGGGTGTCGCACACGTAGCCGGCCAGGCCGGGACCCGCCTCGAACGCCGTGCCCGCCACCCCGGGGAGCGGCTCACCGCGGGGCTCGACGCGGTCGCGGGGGAACCGCACGCACAGCGCGCGGAACGCCCCGTCCGCGGTGGGCGTGCCCGGACGGGCCGGGTCCAGCAGCGCCCACCGCCCGGGGACCAGCGGCTCGCCGTCGCCGAGCAGGGCGCTGCCCGCGAGTGCCACGACCAGGACGAGACGGTCGTCGCCGGGGGCGGGCAGGTCGCCGGTGACGGTGGCGAACTCGACGCCGTCCGGGCCGGGAGCTGGGCCGGAGTGGGTGGGACGGTCGGCGACGGTCGTCATCGGCGGCTCCTGGTCGTGCTGGTGGCCGCCCCCAGCCTAGTCACGCAGCAGCCGCCTGCGGGCCGCGGCGGGCGTGCACTCCGACGACAGCGGTCTGCGCCCGTCGGCGATGTGCCGCGGCCGCGGCGTTCCTAACGTCTCCGAACGTGGCTCATGTCGAAGGCTCGCACCATGTGACCCTGTCCGTCGCCGGCGCCCAGGAGGACGTCGACTTCCACACGAAGATCCTCGGCATGCGCTTCATCAAGCGCACCGTGCTGTTCGACGGCTCGCTGCCGATCTACCACCTCTACTACTCCAACGCCGACGGCGACCCGTCCAGCGTCGTCACCACGTTCCCGTGGGCGCAGGCCGGCCAGTTCGGCACCCGCGGCACCAACCAGGCCCGCGAGGTGCTGCTGTCGGTGCCGGAGGGCTCACTGGACTTCTGGGCGCAGCGGCTGCGCTCCCACGACATCGAGGTCGCCGACGTCGAGCGGTTCGACCAGCGGCGGCTCGCGTTCGCCCACCCGTCGGGCATCGAGTACCAGTTCGTCGCGAACGCCGCCGACCCGCGCCGCGGCTACGAGGGCAACGGGGTCTCGGCCGAGCACGCGATCCACGGCATCCACGGTGTCGGGGTGCACATGACCACCCCGGACCGGATGGTCGAGTTCGCCGACACCTCGTTCTTCGCCCAGGGCGCCCCTGCCGAGGACGGCGACGTGGTCGGGCTGCGGATCGGCGACGCGAAGGTCGGCAACCACCTGGAGATCACCGTCAACCGCCGCGACGACCAGGGCACCTGGCGCTACGGCGCGGGCACCTACCACCACTTCGCCTGGAACGTGTCCGACCTGGCGAACCAGGACGCGGTGAAGTTCGACATCGAGGGCGCCGGCTACACCGACATCTCCGAGCTCAAGGACCGCAAGTACTTCAAGAGCGTCTACGTCCGCACGCCGAGCGGGGCGCTGTTCGAGCTGGCCGTCACCCACGAGGAGGGCGGCTGGACCTGCGACGAGTCGCCCCACGAGCTCGGCACCCGGTTCCAGCTGCCCGAGCAGTTCGAGGACCGGCGCGAGGAGATCTTCGCCAAGCTGGAACCGATCGAGGGCTGATGACCACCTGGGGGGACCCGGACGCGCCGCTGGTCGTGCTCGCCCTGCACGGGCGGGGCCGCGACCCCGACGACATGCGGGCCACCGCGGCCCGGTTCGGGGACGTGCCCGCCCGGTTCGTCGCGCCGGCGGCACCGGGCGGCAGCTGGTACCCGAAGCCGTTCCTGGAGCCGTTCGACGAGAACCGGGACGCCCTGCTGCGCGCGCTCGACGTCGTCGACGACCGGCTGGCCCGGCTGGCGGACGACGGTGTCGGCCGGGACCGGGTCGTGCTGTGGGGGTTCTCCCAGGGCGCCTGCCTGGCCGCGCACCACCTGCTGGTGCGCGACCCGCGCCCGTGCGCCGGGCTGGTGCTGTTCACCGGCGGCTTCGTCGGGCCGGACCCGGTCCCGGCGCCGCCCGGCGGCTCGCTGGCCCCGACGCCCGCGGTGCTGCGGTCGATCTCGCGCGACCCGTGGGTACCAGCGCACCGCGTGGAGGAGACGGCGTCGCTGCTGGTCGCCGGAGGTGCGCGGGTGGACCTGCGGATCGACGACGGCGACGAGCACGTGATCACCGACGAGGCGTGCGCGGCCGCAGCGGGACTCCTGCACGCGGTCGCTGTCGGGGGTCGCCTCTAGCGTGGGGGTGTGTTCGTCGTCCACGCCCTGCACTCCCCCGCCCGCGGCGTCCTGCTGTGGGCGGAGGACGGCGAGCGCACCCCGCGCACCGACCGGCGGTCGCTGCGCACGGCGCGGCCGCACCCGTTCGCGGTGCCGTCGGACGAGCTGGCCGCGATCCATCCGGGCAAGCCGGCGTCGGTGACGGTGCTGCTGCCCTCGCAGCCGTCGGGCCCGCAGGACTCCCCCGGGTTGGTCCGCTCCCGGCCACGTACCCGGAGCCGGGCCACGCCGACGCTGGCGCCGTGGACGGTGCCGGCGGTGGTCGTCGACCCCTCCGAGCTGACCGACCCCTCCGACGAGGTCCGCTACGGCGCCGGGTTCGCCCATCTCGCCGACCTCGCCCGGCTCGCCGAGGAGCTCGCGGCGCGCGGCCGGGTGCTGCCGGTGCTGCTGACCGAGTCCGGGCGGCCCGCGGCACGCTGGCGCCCGGTCGTCCAGGGTCTCGACGCGGTGGCCCGCGCGGACCTGGTGCGGCGGCTGCCGCCGGTCGCGCGGGCCGAGCAGCGGCGCCCGGGCGATGTCGCCGGGCAGGACCCGGACGCCCTGGTCGACGCCGCGCTGGCCCGGTTCACCGACGCCGCGGTGCGCGAGCGGCTGGGGCGCAGCGCCGCGATGCCGCTCCCGCTGCCCGCCCGCGCGGACGCCCCGGCGGCGTTGCTGCACGCGCTGACCGGGCCGTCGGCCGACCTGCCCGCGACCGGGGCCGGGCTGCAGGCGCTGCGCGAGGCGCTGTCGGTGTGGGAGGACGTCGGTCGCGAGCAGCCCGGCGCCGCCACCGCCCTGTTCCGGCTCGCCGAGGTGTCCACGCTGCACGACCCGGCGGACCCCGGCCCGGACCTCGACGACCAGACCGGTGACGGCACCCGGTGGGAGCTGCACTTCGCGCTGCGCTCCACCGAGGACCCGAGCCTGGTGTTCGACGCGGCCGGGGTGTGGGCCGGCGAGGCCGACGCCCTGGTCGCCGGCGCGCAGGACGTGCTGCTGGCCGAGCTGGGGCGGGCCGCCCAGGTGCTGCCCGGGCTGGTGCCCGCGCTGCGCCGGGCCCGGCCGACCGGCCTCCCGCTCGACGTCGCCGGCGCGCACCGGTTCCTCACCCGGGACGCGCCGGCGCTGCTGGCGGCCGGGTTCGGGGTGGCGCTGCCGCGCGGCTGGGACGGGCGCCGGCCCCTGGGGCTGCGGCTCTCGGCGTCGTCGGCCCCCGCCCCGGGGGTGATCACCCGCGGCGGGCTGGGGCGCGACGAGCTGGCGGAGTTCCGGTGGTCGCTCGCCGTCGGCGACGAGGAGCTGGGCGAGTCCGAGATCGCCGCGCTGGTGGCGGCGAAGGCACCGCTGGTCCGCCTGCGCGGGCGCTGGGTCGCCGTCGACGCCGAGGCGCTGGCGCAGGGGCTGGACTTCCTGCGTCGCCACCGGGACCGGCCGCCCACCGTCGGGGAGGTGCTGGCCGCGGCCCGTGGCGACGCGGACGCCCCGCTGCCGGTGACCGACGTGTCCGCCCGCGGGCACCTCGGGGCGCTGCTGGAGGGCACCGCCGACCGGGCGCTGACGCCGGTGCCGTCCCCGCCGGGGTTCACCGCGACGCTGCGCCCCTACCAGGAGCGCGGGGTGGCGTGGCTGGCGTTCCTGTCGTCGCTGGGGCTGGGGGCCTGCCTGGCCGACGACATGGGGCTGGGCAAGACCGTGCAGCTGCTGGCCCTGGAGGCCCACGACCGCGCCGGTGGGCCGACCGGTGCCCCGACCCTGATCGTGTGCCCGATGTCGATGGTCGGCACCTGGCAGCGGGAGGCCGCGACGTTCGCCCCCGGCCTGCGGGTGCACGCCCACCACGGTGCCGCCCGTCCGCGCGGCGACGCGCTGCACGCCCGGCTCGGCGCGGTGGACCTCGTCGTCACCACCTACGCGACCGCGACCCGGGACGCGGAGGACCTGCGGGCGTGGCGGTTCCACCGGCTCGTCCTCGACGAGGCCCAGATGATCAAGAACGCGCACGCGGCGGCGTCGCGCACGATGCGCTCGTTCGACGCGGGCCACCGGGTCGCGCTGACCGGCACCCCGATGGAGAACCGGTTGGCCGAGCTGTGGTCGGTGATGGACTTCCTCAACCCGGGGGTGCTCGGGGTCCCGGAGGTGTTCCGGCAGCGGTTCGCGGTGCCGATCGAGCGTCACCGCGACGCGGGAACGGCCCGCACGCTGCGCCGGATCACCCGGCCCTACCTGCTCCGGCGGGTCAAGACCGATCCCACGGTGATCGACGACCTGCCGGAGAAGATCGAGATCGTGGCCGACCACCGGCTCACCCGGGAGCAGGCGTCGCTGTACCGGACCGTCGTCGACGACATGATGGAGAAGATCGAGGACAGCGACGGCATCGAGCGCCGCGGCAACGTGCTGGCCGCGATGACCAAGCTCAAACAGGTCTGCAACCACCCCGCCCAGCTGCTGCACGACGGGTCCCCGATCCACCGGGCCGGCGGGCGGCACCGCTCGGGCAAGGTCGCCCGGCTGGAGGAGATCCTGGAGCCGGTGCTCGCCGCCGGGGACCGGGCGCTGCTGTTCACCCAGTACACCGAGTTCGCCGCCATGCTGCGCCCGCACCTGTCGGCGCGGTTCGACACCGAGGTGCTCTACCTGCACGGCGGCATCCCGAAGAAGCGGCGCGACGAGATGGTCGCCCGGTTCCAGTCCGGGGAGGGGCCGCAGCTGTTCCTGCTGTCGCTGCGCGCGGGCGGCACCGGGCTCACGCTCACCGCGGCGAACCACGTGATCCACCTGGACCGGTGGTGGAACCCGGCGGTCGAGGACCAGGCCACCGACCGGGCGTTCCGGATCGGGCAGCGGCGCGCGGTGCAGGTGCGCCGGTTCGTGTGCCCGGGCACGGTCGAGGAGCGGATCGAGGAGCTGGTCACGTCGAAGCGGTCGCTGTCGGACATGGTGGTGACCGGCGGGGAGGACTGGCTGACGTCGCTGTCGACCGCCGAGCTGCGCGAGGTGTTCGCGCTCGGCTCCGACGCGGTGGCCGATCCGGACGAGGACACCGGGGACGACGATGAGTGACCGGCCGTTCTGGGCGCAGGAAGACTTCACCGGTGGGCCACCGCGCCGCGTCGAGGGCGGGATCCGGATCCACGCGACGAGGGGCGCGGTCGCCCGGACCTGGTGGTCGGGGCGGTTCCTGGCCGTGCTGGAGCGGCTCGGCGTCGGTGGGCGGCTCTCGCGTGGCCGCAGCTACGCCCGGTCGGGGCAGATCGTGTCGCTCGACGTCGACGCGGGCGCGGTGGTCGCGCTCGTCCAGGGCACCCGGCCGCAGCCCTACCGGGTCCGGATCGGACTGCGGGTCTGGGACAAGACCGAGTGGCGGCGCGTGGAGGAGGCCCTGGCCGCCGACGCCTGGTACACCGCGGCCCTGCTGGCGGGGACCGTGCCCCCGGAGATCGAGGAGCTGCTCGACGGCCTGGGGCTGTCGCTGTTCCCGGCCGAGGGCGCCGACCTCTCGCAGGACTGCTCGTGCCCGGACCACACGGTGCCGTGCAAGCACCTGGCCGCGGTGTTCTACGTGCTGGCCGAGCGCTGCGACACCGACCCGTTCACCCTGCTCACGCTGCGCGGACGAGACCGAGACGCACTGCTGGAGCGGTTGCGGGCCGAACGCGACCGCACCGACGGCCCGGCCGCACCGGCCGGGCCGGTGCCGCTGGCGGACCTACTGGACCGCTTCTGGGAGGGAGCGGCCGGGTCCGCTCCCCCGCGTCCGCCGGACACCGGGCCGGGCGCGGTGCTGGACCAGGTTCCCGAGCCGCCGCTGCGGGCCGGCGGCGGGCGGCTGACCGACGCGTTGCGGCCGGTGTACGAGGCGCTGGCCCACCCGGACGCGTGAGGAACCGGGTGGGAGCAGCTGTTCGCGCTGCCCACCGCGGAGGCCGACGGGATCCGTGCCCGACGTGACGCACCGCAGACGGGAGGCCGGGATGCGTAGTCCGTGGACGGCCCTGCGCACGTCGCAGGAGCAGATCAGGAACGAGACCGACGAGCGCGCGGAGCTGGTGCAGCTGCGACGGCGCTGCCTGGAGCTGCAGGCGGTGGTGGTCGCCGGGGGGCTCGGCATGGTCACCCTGCTGGGCCGCCCGCTCGGACTGCGGGACGCCTCCGGGGCGACCTGGTCCGGTGCCGTGCTCGTACTGGTGATGGCCCTGCTCGCCGTGTGGCTGGTCGCGCGGGCGATCGGCCGACGGCGGTACGGGACGCACGTGACGCCCGAGCGGGATCGTGCGGAGACCCTTCGCGCACTGCTGCTGCTGCCGCTGTTCCTGGTCGTCGCCGGGGCCGCCCACTGGTGGGTGGGTGGCGACCTCGCCGACACGGGGTTCTACGTCGTAGTGCTCGCCATCGCCATGGGTGCAGGACTGGGGCTGCGTCTGTGGTTGATCCGGAAGCCCGCCCCGGGCGACGACCGAGCCGGAGAAATGTGAGGGCCCGGTCGCCGTGGTCGAGCGACCGGGCCCTCGTCCCGAACTGACGCGCCGCTCCCACCACGAAGCGACACGTGAAACTTAGCCAAGGCTTACCTATTTTGTCAACGGCCTCCACCGGATTCCCCCGGCAGCGTTCCCGAACGACCGACGAGCCGGCCGTGCCGTGCCGTGGCGCGCGAGCAGACCCGAGCCGACGCTCGTGACCTCGCCGTACCCGCCGGGGGCGCCGTGACACCGGGGACGTGGACACCGGGGACGTGGACACCGAGGCCGCAGCACCGGCGGACGCGGCACCCGCACGGACCCCGGAACGCGGGACGGCCCGGCCGCTGTGGTCGATGCGGCCGGGCCGTGTTTCCCGAACTGACGCGCCGCTCCCACCACGAAGCGACGTCCTGAAGTTAGCCTAGGCTTACCTCAAGAGTCAAGAGCGGTGCGCGGATCCGGGAGGCCCTCAGCCGGCGACGGCCCGGGCACGGGCCGGGTCGAGGCGGCCGGTGGACCCGGCGTGGCGCTCGAACCAGATCGTCGTCAGCGGCGGGATGCTGGCGAGCAGCCCGATCACCGTGGTGCGCAGGTCCCAGCGGAACAGCCGCGCGGTCCACAGCGTGACGAGCACGTAGGCGATGAACAGCGCACCGTGGATCGGCCCCATGACCTGCACCCCGACCTCGGTGGTGGCCAGCACCCACTTGACGAACATGCCGATCAGCAGACCGGTCCAGGACAGCGCCTCGGCGATCGCCACGGCACGGAAGACCTTGGCGACGAGGGACGGGTCGTTCATGACGGGGGCTTCCTCCAGTCGGGCGGGACGTCTGGCGTCCACTCTGCCGTAGTCCCCGCCCCACCTTCTACCGGGTGTCGAAATACACGTCCCGCGATGAGATCCGGCGCCGTGGCCGGTCGGAGTGGGCAGGGCCCCCGTCCGTGGGGCGCCGACCCGACCGGAGGTGGCATCCGTGCTCGATCTCGCCCCGACAGCCCGCGCCGTGGCCGACGTCGTCACGGGTGTCCGCGACGACCAGCTCCACGACCCGACCCCGTGCGACGGCATGTCCGTCGCCGCCCTGCTCGACCACCTGCACGGTCTGGCGTGGGCGTTCCGGGTCGCGGCGCAGAAGTCCCCCGAGGCCGCGGGCACCGCGCCCAGCGCCGACGCCGCGCACCTCGTCGCGGACTGGCGCACCGCGATCCCGGCCCGGCTCGACGCGCTGGCGCAGGCCTGGCGCGAGCCGGCCGCCTGGGAGGGGTTCACCGCGGCGGGCGGGCTGGACCTGCCGGCCGACGTCGCCGGGGTCATCGCCCTCGACGAGCTGGTCCTGCACGGCTGGGACCTCGCCGTCGCGACCGGACGCCCGTTCACCCCGGACGACGACGCCGTCGCCGCCGTCCTGGAGTTCACCAGTGCCATGTCCGCACCCGGTCAGGAGGCGTCGCGGGAGGGGTTGTTCGGGCCGGTCGTCGCGGTGCCGGCCGACGCGCCGCCGTTCGACCGGGCGCTGGGCAACAGCGGTCGGGACCCGCGCCGGGGCCGCTGACGCGGGTACGGTCGGCCGGTGTGGTGGCCTCCCCGCACGGCAAGGTCCGCATCGGTGTCGGCTCGGTGGGGCTGCGCACCACCGACCCGGGCTCGGAGTTCGACGAGTTCGTCGACGCCCTCGACCACGCGGGCGTCGACTCGCTGTGGCTGCCCGACCTGGTCTCCGCCCCCGGCGTCGACGCTCTGGTCGGCACCACCTGGGCGGCTGCCCGGACCCGGACGCTCAAGGTCGGCACCGGCGTCACGATCCTGCCCGGCCGCAACCCGATGCTGCTCGCGGCCGAGCTCGCGTCGCTGGCGGTGCTGGCGCCGAAGCGGATCCTGCCGGCGTTCGGCCTGCGCGCGGCGACGCCGTCGGAACGCCAGCTGTTCCCCGTCCCCGGCACCCGGGCCGCGGTGTTCGAGGAGTCCCTGGTGGTGCTGCGCCGGCTGGTGTCCGAGGCGACGGTGACCCACCACGGTCAGTTCTTCACCCTCGACGACGCGTCGGTCGCACCACGCCCGACCCGCCCGCTCGACCTGTGGCTCGGCGGACGTGCCGAGGTCGGGCTGCGCCGGGTCGGCCGGCTCGCCGACGGCTGGCTGGGCAGCTTCCTCACCCCCGACGAGTCCGCCCGCGCCCGCACCGTGATCGAGGCCGCCGCCCGCGACGCGGGCCGGGCGATCGACGACGACCACTACGGCACCAACGTCACCGTCGTACTGCCCGGCGACGGGTCCGACGCCGCCGCCGAGCACGCGCTGCACCGGGCCGCCCAGCAGCGGCCCGACGCCGACCCCGAGCAGCTGGTCGCCCGCGGGTGGGACGGCGCCGCCGAGCAGATCCGCCACCACGTCGAGGGCGGGCTGACCAAGTTCGTGGTGCGCCCCGCCGCCCCGGCGCAGGACTGGGCCCGGTTCCTCGACGAGTTCGTCGCCGAGCTGGGGCCGCTGGAGTCCGGGTGAGGCTTGCTCCTCCCCCGACGGGAGGTCCCACACTGCGACCATGTTGAGCATCGGGGAGTTCGCCCGGATCACCGGCCTCACGGTCAAGGCCCTGCGGCACTACGACGAGCGCGGCCTCATCAGGCCGACCCGGGTCGACCCGTTCACCCGGCACCGGTCCTACGGCAACGGGCAGCTCGCTGACGCCGTGCTCGTCGCAGCCCTGCGCACGGCGGATATGCCCCTGGAACGGATCCGGGCCGCCCTGGCCTCCCCGGCCGACGCCCGCGCGGTGGTGGCCGGGTTCCGCTCCGAGCTGGCCGCGGCCCGAGCCGCACAGGACGCCGCCCTCGCCGCCGCGGAGGTGTTCGTCGACGCGTTCGCCGATCCCGGTCCGGTCGTCGAGCGGGACGTCGACGCCCGGCACTGGGCCGGCGTCGAGCTGAGCGTCCCCGTACCCGACGATCCGGAGACCACCGCCGGGGCCGACGCGGCGCTGTCCCGGGCCGCCGGACGGCTGCGCGCCGAGCTCGAGCACGCCGGGGCGTCGCCGCAGCAGCCGATGTGGACGGCGATGGCCGAGGGCGACGATGGCGCGGCCCTGGTGACGCTGTGCTGGCCGCTCACCGCACCGGCCCCGCGGGGGCTGCTGACGACCGTCGAGGACCTGCCCGTCCGTACCGGGACCCTGCCGAGGCGTCGCGAGCTCGTCGCACGCTGGGATCGGGGGCCGGAGGACGCGACCGGCCACGGACTGCCGCACCCCGCGATGATCGCGTTGATGCACGAGCTGTCCGCCCGCGAGGCCGCAGGGCTGCCCGACCCGCTGGACGGCACCGACACCCTGCGCCAGACCGTGTGGCCCACCGAAGGACCCGACGGCTCCGCGGTCGTGGAACTGGCCCTCACCCTCGTCGCCCACGAGCGCTGACCGGGCCGGCCCGCGGCACGGCTCAGCGCGTCGTCCAGATCCCCCCGTCGACCGGCAGCACCGCGCCGGTCACGTAGGACCCCGCGGCCCCGGCCAGGAACAGCGTCGCCCCGACGACGTCGGACGGCTTCCCCAGGCGCCCGAGCGGGGTGGAGTCGGCGATCTGTTCGCCCGCCGCCTCCAGCGTGGCGCGCATCATCCGTGACGGGAACGGCCCCGGCGCGATGGCGTTCACCGTGATCCCACGCCCGGCGAGGTCACGGGCCAGCACCCGGGTCAGCTGGTGCACCCCGGCCTTGCTGGCCGAGTAGCTGTAGTTCGGCAGCTCCGGCACGCGCAGCCCGTCGATGCTGCCGATGTTGATCACGCGGGCCGGGTCGTCGGCCGATCCGGCGGCCTCCAGCAACGGCAGGAACGCCCGGGTCAGGAAGAACGGCGCCTTCAGGTTGAGGTCGAGCACCTTGTCCCAGGCGTGCGCGGGGAACTCCTCCAGTGGCGCGCCCCAGGTGGCGCCCGCGTTGTTGACCAGCAGGTGCACCCGCTCCTCGCGCGCCCCGACCTCGGCGGCCAGGCGGACGCACTCGTCCTCCGACGACAGGTCCGCGGCGATGCCGGTGCCGCCGATCTCCGCGGCGGTCCCCGCGCAGGCGTCGGCCTTGCGGCTGGACACGAAGACCCGCGCCCCGGCCTCGGCGAGGCCGCCCGCGATCATGCGGCCGATGCCGCTGGTGCCGCCGGTGACCACGGCCACTCTGCCACGGACGTCGAACAGTTCGGTGATCATGACGCACGCTAACCGGGAAGCTGGCACGCTCGCAGCCATGACCCGTTCCCGCGACCGCGACGGCCGGGGCCGTGCCCGCAACGCCCGCCCCCGCGACGCCGCCGGGCGTCCGCTCCCGCACGGCGCCCCCGGCGTCGAGCGGGTGCCCGAGGACCTGGCGCTCTCCCCCGCCGAGACCGTCACCGAGGCCCAGCGCCTGCTCGACTCGGGCCGGCCGTTCCACGCCCACGAGGTCCTGGAGGGCACCTGGAAGGACGCCGACGACGACACCCGCGACCTGTGGCGGGCGCTGGCCCAGCTCGCGGTCGGGCTGACCCACGCCCAGCGCGGCAACGCCCGCGGCGCCGTCGCGCTCCTGCGCCGTGGCGCGGAGGGCGTCCGGCTGTGGCGGGTGCTCGACGTCGCCGTCCCGGCCGGGCTGGACCTCGACGGTCTGGTCGCGCACGCGGACGCCCTCGCCGACGACGTCGAGCGGGACGGCACCGCCGCCGTCACCTCGGCACGGCTCGCCCCGCGGCTGCGGGTCACCCGGCCGGGGGTCTGAGCGCCGGGGAGTCCGACGCCACCCCGCGACGTCCGTGACTCCGGTACGGCCGCGGGGCCACCATGGCGCCGTGCCCATCCCGACCGCGCCCGCCCCGACCGCGCCCTACGGAGCCCGCTGACGGTGCCCACCCGTGCCACGTCCCGGTCCTGGCCGCGTGCGCTGCTGCGCGAGGCCCGGTCGCTGCCCACGCTGCTGCTGCTCGCGCTGATCGCCGTCGTCGGCGTGCCGCTGGTGATCCTGCTGACCCCGGAGAACCACGTCGAGGTGTTCGGCCAGGACGTCGGCGTGGGCGCCAGGGTGCCGCCGCTGACGCTGTCCGGGCCCGCGCAGATCGCCCAGCTCGGCAACGCCGAGTTCGACCTCACGACCGTGCAGGTGTGGGGTCCGATCCGGCCGCGGTTGTCCATCGGGCCGTTGAAGCGGCCCGCCGACAACGGCCCGGTCCTGGGCCCGCACACCGTCGACGGCGCCGGTGACGCGGTCCGCGACATCGGCGAGGGGTTCGTGACCTGGTACCTGTGGGGCGCCACGGGCATCGTGCTGGTCGCGCTGCTGGGCAGCGGGCTGATGGCGACCGCGCGGCTGCTGATGGCGCTGCACCGGACCCGCGCCCGCCGGTACCGGCCGGTGCACTGGGACGACCTGGCCGGGCCGATCGGGCGGATGACCGTCGTCGCGGTGACGGCCTCGGTGCTGCTGTGGGCGGGTGCCGGGGTCGCCGCGCTGCAGGGCACCATGACCGGCCTGGGCCGGGTCACCTCGCTGACCGACCTCGTCGGGGCGGCGACGGTCACCCCGTCACCGGTCGGGCCCGCGGTGACCGGGGTCGCGGGCGCGGTGATCGGGGACTCCCGCGCGGCCCGGATCGGCGGTCCTGCGCTGCGCGGCGAGGACGGCACCGTCACCCCGGAGGACCGCGCCTGCGGGCGCAGCACCGACTCCCTCGCCGCCGAGCTCGCCCGGCTGCGTGGCGAGGACGTCCTCAACCTGGCCTGCGCCGGGGCGGGCGTCGCGGCCGGGCTGCGGGGGCCGCAGCTGCGCGAGGGCGTCACCGTCGACCCGCAGGTCGGGCGGCTCAAGCAGGTCCGGAACCTGCAGTGGGTGGTCGTCGCGGTCGGCCCGAACGACCTGGCCTGGTCGGACTTCCTGCTGTACTGCTACGGCCTCGCCACCTGCGACGACCGGCTCTCCGACGGCGAGTTCGAGTCCCGGCTGGCCGGGTTCGCCCGCGACGTCGGCGCCCTGTTCACCGACCTCGACACGCTGCCGGGCCGCCCGCGGGTGGTGGTCACCCTGTCCTACGACCCGTTCCCGGCCCGGTTCGACCCGACCTGTGCCGACATGCGCGGACCGGCCGGCACCCCGGGCCTGGACCAGGCCAAGCTCGACCTGCTCGCCGAGTGGAACCGCCGTCTCAACGACGTGCTGACCGACGGCGCCGCCCGCTTCGGGTTCGCCACCGCCGCGCCGGCCCTGGCGCCGCTGTGCGCCCCGGACCGCGACCGGATGCCGCCGGACATCATGGGGCTCGCCACCCCGGACCCGTTCCACCCCACCGCGATCGGGTCGCTGCGCATCGCCGCCTCCGCCGCCGCGGCGCTCGCGTCGGCGCGCCCCGGCGGCGGCACGCCCTGACCCAGGCCTGCCGCCGCCGGGGCGGCGGTCAGGCGTCGGCGTCGCGCAGCACCCGCAGGGCGTTGCGGTGCGCGAGCTTGGCCAGGTCGTCGGCGCTCCACCCGCGGTCGGCGAGCGCGTCGAGCAGCCGCGGGTAGGTCGAGACGTCGGAGAGCTCGTCGGGGAGCTCGGAGGTCCCGTCGAAGTCGCCGCCGATGCCGACGTGGTCGATCCCGGCGGCCTCGCGGAGGTGCTCGACGTGGGCGACGACGTCGGCGAGGGTCGCGCGCGGCGCGGGCGGCCCGTCCCAGGTCGCGACGAACCGGTCGCGGGCGCCGAGGTCGCGGTGGTCGACCCCGGCCGCGACCATGGCCTCGCGTAGCCGGGTGTCCCAGCCGGTGACCGCGGCGGAGACGAAGCGGGGCACGAACGTCGCCATGACCACGCCGCCGTTGCCGGGCAGCGCCTCCAGCACGTCCGCGGGCACGTTGCGCGGGTGGTCGGTGACCGCGCGGGCACCGGAGTGGGTGAACAGCACCGGCCGGGTGCTGACGGCGAGGGCCTGGTGCATCGTCGACGGCGCGACGTGTGACAGGTCGACGATCATGCCGATGCGGTTCATCTCGGCGACGACCTCGCGGCCGAACGGCGAGAGCCCGTCGTGGCGGGGCGTGTCGGTGGCCGAGTCGGCCCAGTTGTTGTTCAGGTTGTGGGTCAGGGTGAGGTAGCGGACCCCGAGCCCGCGCAGGACCCGCAGCACGGCGAGCGAGTCGGCGATGCAGTGCCCGCCCTCGGCCCCCATCAGGGAGGCGACCCGCCCGGATCCGACGACGGCGTCGACGTCGTCGGCGGTGTCGGCGGTGTCGGCGAACGCCAGGGCGTCCGGGTGGGCGGCGAGCAGCCGTCGCACCCGGTCGACCTGGTCGAGGACGGCGGTCACCGCCTCGTCGTGGCCCAGCTCGCCCGGCACGTACACCGACCAGAACTGCGCACCGACCCGCCCGGCACGCAGCCGGGGCAGGTCGGTGTGCAGCCGTCGGTCGCCGGCGGCGACGTCCGGCTCGGCGGCCGGGTCACCCCCGGACAACTCGCGCAGGGCCCAGGGGAGGTCGTTGTGGCCGTCGAGGACGAACGTCATGCCCCATCAGTAGCGGATGACGCCGCGGATGTTCTTACCGGCGTGCATGTCCTCGTAGGCGGTGGCGACCTGGTCCAGGGTGTAGGTGGTGGTGACCAGCTCGTCGAGCTTCAGCGCGCCGGCCCGGTAGAGCTCCAGCTGCCGCAGGATGTCCCAGTTCGGGTTGGACATGCCGAACATCGCACCCTGGATGCGCTTCTGGAACAGGGTGACGTCGGCCAGCGACACCGGCAGCGGCTCGGTCGAGTTGATGTCCCCCAGCGCGGTGACGACGACGGTGCCCGCCTTGCGGATCGAGGCCATCGCCTGCCCGATGTGGTCGGGCTTCACGACGCCGACGGTCACGACGGTCTGGTCGGCGCCCTGACCGTTGGTGAACTGCTTCGCGATCTCGGTGGCCTCCTCCATCGTCTCCACCGCGTGCGTGGCGCCGAGCTCCTGGGCCTTCTCCCGCTTCAGCGCGACCGGGTCGACGGCGATGATGTTCGCCGCGCCGGCGTGCGAGGCGCCCTGGACCGCGTTGATGCCGATGCCGCCGATGCCCATGACGATCGTGGTGTGCCCCGGCTGCACGCCGCCGGCGTTGACCGCGGAGCCCCAGCCGGTGCCGACGCCGCAGCCGACCAGGCAGGCGACCTCCAGCGGGATGTCGTCGGGGACCTTCACGCAGGAGTCCTCCGAGACCAGCGTGGTCTCGCAGAAGGTCGAGATGCCGCACATCTGGCCGACCGGGGTGCCGTCGTCGGCGAGCCGCAGGCGGGTGGTGTTCTCCTCCCAGCGGGTGCCGGCGAGCAGCCCCGCGCCGAGGTCGCACAGGTTCTGCATGCCGCTGGCGCACCAGCGACAGTGCCCGCAGGACGGCAGGAACGAGAAGACGACGTGGTCGCCCTCCTTGAGGCCCTTCTTGTTCGCCCCGGCGCGGGTGACGATGCCGGAGCCCTCGTGGCCGCCGGCGAACGGGTAGGTGCCGACCGGGATGTCGCCGGTGGCGATGTGGTCGTCGGAGTGGCACAGGCCCGACGCGACCATCTTCACCTCGATCTCGCCGGCGCGCGGCTCGTCGAGTTCGAGGTCGACGACCTCGTACTTGCCCGGAGCGCTCCGGACGATTGCTCCACGGGTGTGTCCCACGGTGGTTCTCCTCAGACGTCGTCGTCCAACGGGATGCGCACGCGACGATATGAGCCAGGCCACTCCAGGGGAAGTGCCACACGCAGATCGCGGGACACCATTCACCTGTAGATCGTGTCGCTAACGGGGCATCCGCCGCCAGACGGCGCGGGGCAGCAGCCGCAGCCCGAGGAACAGCAGCCGCAGCGTGCCGGGCACCCAGACGTCGGCGTTGCCCCGACCGCGGCGGACCGCGCGCACCGTGGCGTCGGCGACCTGCGCGGGCGTCGACGACAGCGGCGCCGGGCTCATGCCCTCGGTCATCCGGCCGACGACGAACCCCGGGCGGATCAGCACCAGCCGCACCCCGGTGCCGTGCAACGCGTCGGCCAGGCCGGAGGCGAACCCGTCGAGCCCGGCCTTGGCGCTGCCGTAGACGTAGTTGGCGCGCCGCACCCGGACCCCGGCCACCGAGGAGTAGACGACCAGCGTCCCGCTCCCCTGCGCGCGCAGCACCTGGGCCAGCTCGGTGAGCAGGTGGACCTGGGCGAGGTAGTCGGTGTGCACGATCGCGGCGGCGTGCGCGGCGTCGGTCTCGGCGCGGGCCTGGTCGCCGAGAATCCCGAACGCGACGACGGCGACGTCGATCCGCCCGTGCCGGGCGGTCACCTCGTCGAGCAGCGGGCGGTGGCGGGCGAGGTCGTCGGCGTCGAAGGCGACGGTGTCCACCGCGGCGCCCGCGGCCCGCACCCGGGCCGTCTCGGTGGTCAGCTCGTCGGGGCGGCGCGCGGCCAGCACGACCGTGTCGGTGTCCCCGGCGGCGAGCCGTTCGGCGACCTCCAGCCCGATCTCGCTGCGACCACCCAGGACCAGGACCGTGCGTTCCGAACCACCCACACGGTGCAGCCTCCCACCCGGTGGCGGAGCGTCGTCGCCGTGGGGTCGGACGGGGAGACCCACTCGACCGAGGGTGGTGTGGGTCCGCTCACACCGGCCCGGGTGGGGATGGGCGGGGACGGCGCCGTCGTTGTGTGCTGTCACGGGGCGTGCCCGCCGCGCTCCGGGAAGGGGACCGTCGTGGACCTCCTGCTGCACCACGGGCTGACCGCGTTCGGGCAGTTCGTGTCGTGGGCCGAGCTCGTCGGACAGATCGGCGCCATCGCCGTGGTCTTCCTGGCGCGCCGGCGCAGCCTCGCGACCTGGCCGGTGCAGATGGCGGCCTGCGTGCTGCTGTTCACCGTCTACGCCTCGGCGCACCTGGGCGGGCTCGCGTTCCGGCAGGTCATCGTGCTGGCCATCTCGGTGTTCGGGCTCGTCGCGTGGCTGCGCAGGCGCGACCCGGTCTACGGGCTCGCGGTGCGCCAGGCGAGCACCGCCCAGCGGCTCGGGCTGGCCGGGCTGCTCGTCGGCGGCACCGTCGTCATGGCGCTGGTGCTCGACGCGCTCGATGCCAGCTGGGCGCCCTGGCCGGACGCCGCGATCTTCGTCGGCACCGCGGTCGCGTTCCTCGCCCAGGCTCTGCGGTTCGTCGAGTTCTGGGTGATCTGGCTGCTGGTCGACGCCGTCGGCGTGCCGTTGCAGCTGGCCTCGGGGCTGTGGTTCTCCGCCGCGGTCTACGTCGTGTTCGCCGGGCTGGTCGTGCACGGCTGGTGGAGCTGGGCGCGGACCCGGCGCACCGTGGCGGCCGCGCAGCGGGAGCCGTCGCGGGCGGTCTGAGCCGCCGCGGGATACTGCCCGGATGAGCACGTCCCCCGTCCGCCGCGCCGCCGTCCTGGGTTCCCCGATCGCCCATTCGCTGTCCCCGGCGCTGCACAACGCCGCCTACACCGCACTCGGGCTGACCGGCTGGCACTACGACCGGTACGAGGTCGACGAGGCGGGCCTGGCCGGGTTCGTCGCCGGGCTCGGCCCGGAGTGGGCCGGACTGTCGCTGACGATGCCGCTCAAGCGGGTGCTGCTCGACGTCGCCGACCACGTCGCGCCGGGGGCGGCCGCGATCGGGGCCGGCAACACCCTGGTCTTCGAGGGCACCGGCGCGACGGCGCACAACACCGACGTCACCGGGATCGCGCGCTCGCTGCGCGCCGCGGGTGCCGGCGGCGGGCGCGCCGTCGTGCTCGGGGCGGGCGGGACCGCGCAGGCCGCCGTCGCCGCGCTGCACGACATGGAGGTCGACGCCGTCGACGTGCTGGTCCGCGACGCCGGGCGGGCCTCCGCGCTGCGCGGGACCGCCGAGCGGCTCGGCACCGAGGTGACGGTGCACGCGGTGCTGACCGACCCGCCCGCCGCGGCGCGGCTGCTCGAGGGGGCCGACGCGGTCGTCTCCACGCTCCCGGCGGGGGCGGCCGACGCCCTGGCCGGCGCCCGCTGGCGGCCGGGGACCGTGCTGCTCGACGCGGTCTACGCGCCGTGGCCGACGGTCGTCGCGGGCGGCGCGGCGGCGGCCGGCGCGCGGATCGTCTCCGGTCTGGAGATGCTGCTGCAGCAGGCGGTCGCGCAGGTCGAGCTCATGACCGGGCGCCCCGGCCCGGAGGCCGCCATGCGCGAGGCCCTCGACGCGGCCGTGCTCGCCCGCAGCTGAGGCCCCGGTCCGACGGGCCCCACCCGCGCCCCGCTCCGGGACCGGGCGCCCGACGACGCTCGGCGAGCGGAGCGCCGCGGGCGCGACGACCATGGGGGTCGTGGAGGAGACGACGGAGGCCGACGACGGGGACCAGGACCGCGACCGCTCCCGGGACCGGCACCGGGGGAAGGGCCGTCCGGTCGGCACCGAGCTGGAGTCGGCGATCACCGGGCTCCTCGACCGGCGCAGGAGCGGGGCGACGATCTGCCCGTCCGAGGCGGCCCGCGCCGTCGACCCCGACGGCTGGCGCGACCTCATGGAACCGGCGCGGACGGCCGCGCGCCGTCTCGTCGACGCCGGGCGGGTGGAGATCGTGCAGTCCGGCCGGGTCGTGGACCCGTCGACGGCGAGGGGGCCGATCCGGATCCGCCGAGTGCCGGACCGAGCGGCCGGTCCGGTCGAGCGGCACACCCGGCCGAGCAGAAGGCCGGTCGAGCGCCGGGCCGGCTGACGGCGTGCCAGGCTGACCCCCGTGCCCCGCGACACCTACACCCACGGTCATCCGGGCGTCGTCGTCCGGTCGCACGCGGCCCGCACCGCGCAGGACTCGTGCGCCTACCTGCTGGACCGGCTCGCGCCCGGCACCAGCCTGCTCGACGTCGGCTGCGGCCCCGGCAGCATCACCGCCGACCTCGCCGAGCGGGTCGCGCCCGGCCGGGTGCGCGGCGTCGAGGTGGTGCCCGGCCCCCTGGAGCAGGCCCGCGCCGGTGCCGCCGCCCGCGGCCTGGACGTGGAGTTCGCCGTCGACGACGGCTATGCCCTGTCCGACCCGGACGACACCTGGGACGTCGTGCACGCCCACCAGGTGCTCCAGCACGTGTCCGACCCGGTCGCGGTGCTGCGGGAGATGGGCCGGGTCGCCCGCCCCGGCGGACTGGTCGCCGCCCGCGACGCCGACTACGCCGGGTTCCACTGGTGGCCGCACGACCCGCGCCTGGACCGCTGGCTGGAGCTGTACCGGGCCGTCGCCCGCGGCAACGACGCCGAGCCCGACGCCGGACGGCGGCTGCTCGGCTGGGCGCACGCGGCCGGGTTCAGCGAGGTGACACCGTCGGCGTCGGTCTGGTGCCACGCGACCCCGCACGCCCGCGCCGCCTGGGGCGGGATGTGGGCCGACCGCATCCACACCGGGGTCGGCCGGATGGCCGTCGACCGCGGGCTGGCCGAGGAGCCCGAGCTGGCGGACATCTCGGCGGCGTGGCGGGAGTGGGCCGCGCACCCGGACGGCTGGCTGGTGATCCCGCACGGCGAGATCCTCGCCCGGGTGCTCGGCTGAGCGGGGCCGGCCGGGCGGCCGACGGGGTTCAGTCGCGTTCAGTCGCGCCGGTGCAGCGCGACGACGTAGTCGCCCCTCGACCACGGCTCGCGGTCCCAGGTGGCCCAGCGCACGACCGGCACGAGTCCGGCGGCGGCGCACCACGCGTCGTGGTCGTCGGGGGTCGGCCAGCCCGGCTGCGTCGCGAACCCGGCGAGCAGCAGCCCGCCGGCGCGCAGGTGTGCCGCGCACCCGGCGACCACTCCGGCACGGTCGCTCGCGTACGGGATCACGTTGCCCGCGAGCACCACCAGCGCGAACCGGTCCGGCAGGTCGAGGTGCTCCAGACCGGTGGCGACCCAGCGCAGCGCGGGCGCCTTGGCCCGGGCCGCGGCGATCATGTCCGGGTCGGGGTCGACGCCGGTGACGGCGATCCCACGCCGGTCCAGCTCGATCGCGACGCGGCCGGATGCCACAGCCGCCGTCGAGCACGGGGCCGTCGCCGCACAGCGCGGTGACCAGGTCGGCCTCGCCGTGCGGGTTCTCCCCCGCCGCGGCCATCGCCGCCCACTTCCGGTCGTAGTCGGTGAGGTCGACGCGGTCCTTCCAGGAGTCCCAGTCGTCGGGCAGGTTCCCGGGGTCGAGCGTGCGGTCGTCGGACACCCCGACAGGCTAGACGGGGACGCCGGCGGCGAGCCGCCGCCGCAGCCACCGGCCCAGTCCGCGGCGGCGGTGCAGCGGGTGCACCACCACGACGGTCTCGGCACCGGTGTCCGGCGCGGTGAGCCGCGCGGCGACGGCGACGAGGTCTCCCGCCCGCGAGCGCAGCAGCAGGCAGCGCCCGCCGGGTGGGAGCAGCACCGAGCGCAGGTCGGCGTCGGTCCAGGTGGTCGTGGCCTCCGGTGACCCCGCGACGCAGGTGCGCAACAGCGTCGCGAGCTCGGCGGTCTCGGCGCCGGTCGCCGGGGTCGCGGTGAGCGCGTCACCGTCGTCGAGGAGCAGCTCACCGACCGGGCCCGCCGCGCCCGCGCGCAGGAACGCCTCGGCCCGGGCCCGCTCGGTGACGGTGAACGGCGCCCAGCCCCGGCGCGCGACGAGCGGGGTGCCGTCCGGACCGGTCAGCTCCAGCACGTGGGTTCCGGTCGCCGGGCCGGCGACGACGTCGTCGGCGTGCAGCAAGGCGGCGAGGGCCTCGCGCAGCCCGTCCGGGGTGCGCGACGCCGCGACGAGGTCGAGCGCCCGGGTGGGGGTGTCGACGAGCTCGTGCGGGTCGGCCGGGGTGACCCGCACGGTGTCGGGGGCGGAGCCGCGCAGCCGTCGCCGGATCACCCGGGAGAGCCGCTCGGCGGTGACCGGGCCGCCGACCAGCATCTCGTCGACCACCGACCCCGCGTCCTGGGCGTGCACCGACAGGGACAGGATGTTGCCGCCGACCTCGGCGACGGCCGCGGTGAGCCGGGCCAGCGCCCCGGACTCGTCGGGCAGCCGGACCCGGACCTTGTGCAGCTCCGGTGCCCCGACCACCCGCAGCACCGTCGGCTCCGGCAGCGCCGGGACCTCCGACGGCACCGGGGTCTCCGGCGGCGCCGCGACGGCGGGGCGACCCTCGACGAGCGTCTGCCCCGGCCCGACGGCGTCACGACCGACCGCGCGCAGCGCGGCCCACACCGTCACCTGGTTCGCGGTGAGGACGGGCTTGCCGAGCTCGCGTTCGAGGCCGGCGACGGCGTCGTAGGTGGCGAGGTTGGTGCACGAGACGAACACCGCCTGCGCATCGGGGTGGTCGGCGGCACACACGGCGGCGGCGACGTCGTCGGCGCGGACCTGCCAGATCCCGCCGAGCAGGCCCAGGCCGTGCCGGGCGACGGTGGCGACGCCGTGCTCGGCGAGGAAACCGGCGAGCAGGTCGGTGAGGTCGTCGACGTAGGGCGTGGCGACGGCGAGCCGGGTCACGCCCAGCTCGGCGCAGGCCGCGACGAGCGCTCCGGCCGTGGTGACCGCCGCCGGGGCGCCCGCGTCGAGGACCGCGGCACGCAGTGCCCGCTCCCCCGCGGCGCCGTCGACGAAGCTGCCCGAGGTGCAGGAGTAGGCGACGACGCCGGGCCCGGGTGTCAGCACCTCGCGCACCGCGGTCCGCACCATGGCCGGGTCCGAGATCAGCCGGGCCTGTCCGGCGTCGGCCGGGGTCTCGACGAACGGGGTGCGTGTGAGGTGCAGCGTCGTCCCCTCGGGGACCCAGCGCCACATCTCGTGGTCCAGCGCGAAGTCGTAGGGCACGACCACCCCGACGCCGCACCGCGGCGTCCCCTGCTGCTGCTCGTCCATGCCGGCCTCCACGCCGATGACGATCGCCGTCGTGGGTTGCGGCGGCGGGTCACCTGTGTTTCACGATGCTGAGGACGCCGCCGGAGGCCGTGCGTTCCGTCCCGCCGTGGGCGGTGTGGAGGTCGTGCCCAGTTCTCGGATGTCCTGCGCGCAGGATGGCAGCGCCGCGGACGCGGTCACAAGCGTGCGCGGCGGCCGTCGGCGCCGACCGGTGTCGGCACGTCGCCGAGCGCGGTGCCCGACCGGGAGCGTGCGCGGTGCCGCCGTGCCGCCGTGCCGCAGCGCCGCCGTGCTGTCAGGCCGTCGGCCGGCCGCGCGGGTCGGACTCGGGGCGCGTGGCGACCGCCCGCAGGAACGCCTCGGCCCTGGCGACCTCGGTCACGGTGAACGGCGCCGCCCGGCGGGCGACGATCCGGGTGCCGTCGGCGGCGCACAGCTCGATGTCGTGCTCGTCGCGGGCCCCGGGGTCGTCGGGGCCCGGGGTGCGGACCGACGCGGCGCCGAGCAGCGCCGCGACGCCGTCGGCCGCCGTCCGGCCCGCCGCGACCAGGTCGAGCGCCCGGGTCGGCGGGTCGACCAGGTCGTGCGGGTCGGCCGGCAGCACCATGACCCCGCCGCCGGTGACCGCGTCGCAGATCGCGACCGACAGCTCCCCGACGCTGCACGGCCCCGACACCAGCAGCTCGTCGACGACCGAGTGGGCGTCCTGGCCGTGCACCGACAGGGCGAGGATGTTGCAGTCCACCGCGGCCAGGGCCGCGGTGAGGCGGGCCAGGGCGCCCGGTTCGTCGGGCAGCCGTACCCGTACCCGGTAGAGGCCGTTCACGGTCCCGGCATCGGTGCTCATCCCCACCAGCGTCCGTCACCGATGTTGCGAATCCGTGTCGGCGCGATGTCGGCCGCGTCGCGACGGTGGTCCCGCCCGGGCCTCGGGACGGGCCGGCGCGACCGCGGGGCGCGCCGGCCGCGCGGGTCAGCCGCAGACCGCCCCGTCGGCCGCCGAGGAGACGAGCTTCGCGTACTTGCCGAGCACCCCGCGCCGGTTCGTCGGCTCGGGGCACGTCCACCCCGCGCGACGCCGCTCCAGCTCGGCGGGCTCGACGCCGATGTCGATCGTGCGGGCCTTCATGTCGAGGGTGATCGTGTCCCCGTCGTGGACGAGCGCGATCGGTCCGCCGTCGGCGGCCTCGGGCGCGACGTGCCCGACGCACAGCCCGGTCGTCGCCCCGGAGAAGCGGCCGTCGGTCACCAGCAGGACCTCCTTGCCGAGACCCGCGCCCTTGATCCGCCCGGTGACGGCCAGCATCTCCCGCATCCCGGGTCCGCCGCGGGGGCCCTCGTAGCGGATCAGGACGATCGTGCCGGGCCCGATCTCCCCGGCGTCGACGGCGTCGAGCGCGCCCTGCTCGCCGTCGAAGACGCGGGCGGTGCCGGTGAAGGTGGTGGCGTCGAACCCGGCGGACTTGACCACCGCGCCGTCGGGTGCGAGTGAGCCGCGCAGGATCGTGAGCCCGCCGGTGGGGTGGATCGGGTTCGCGAGGTCGTGGATGACCGAGCCGTCGAGGCCGGGCGGGTCGAGCTCGGCGAGGTTCTCCGCGACCGTGGCACCGGTGACGGTGCGGGCGTCGCCGTGGATCAGGCCGGCGTCGAGCAGGGCCTTCATCACCACCGGCACGCCCCCGACCTGGTCGACGGCGTACATCAGGTGGCGCCCGAACGGCTTGACGTCGGCCAGGTGCGGGATCCGGTCGCCGACGGTGTTGAAGTCGTCCAGGGTCAGCGGCACCTCGGCCTCGCGGGCGATGGCGAGCAGGTGCAGCACCGCGTTGGTGGACCCGCCGAAGGCCATGACGACGGCGATCGCGTTCTCGAAGGCCTCGCGGGTCAGGATCGACCGCGCGGTCAGCCCCTTCGCGATCATCCCGACCGCGGCCTCGCCGGAGGCCCTGGCGACGCCGTCGCGGCGCCGGTCCACCGCGGGCGGGCTGGCCGAGCCGGGCAGCGCCATCCCGAGCGCCTCGGCCGCCGCGGCCATCGTGTTCGCGGTGTAGAAGCCGCCGCACGCCCCCTCCCCCGGGCACATCGCGCGTTCCAGGGTGTCGAGCTCGTCGGGGGTGATCAGGCCGCGGGCGCAGGCGCCGATGCCCTCGAAGGCGTCCCCGATGTTGACCTCCCGGTCGCCGACCCGGCCCGGCATGATCGATCCGGCGTAGACGAACACCCCGGCGAGGTCGAGCCGGGCCGCGGCCATCAGCATCCCGGGCAGCGACTTGTCGCAGCCCGCCAGGAGCACCGTCCCGTCGAGCCGCTCGGCCTCGACGACGGTCTCCACCGAGTCGGCGATGATCTCCCGGCTCACCAGCGAGTAGTGCATGCCCCGGTGCCCCATGGAGATGGCGTCGGAGACCGAGATCGTGCCGAACTCCAGCGGGTAGCCGCCCGCGGTGTGCACGCCCTCCTTCGCCGCGGTCGCGAGCCGTTGCAGCGACAGGTTGCACGGGGTGATCTCGTTCCAGGACGAAGCGATGCCGATCTGGGGCTTGGCGAAGTCGTCGTCGCGCATGCCGACCGCGCGCAGCATGCTGCGGGCGGCGGTGGCACCGATGCCGTCGGTGACCTGGTGACTGCGGGGCTTGCGGGAACTGGTGGTGGTCATGCGCGCTCCTCGGCCGGACTCCGGTGGTCGGGACGGGGCCGATCCTGCCGCAGATCGCCGGTGCAGGCCCGGCGGCATCGCCGTCCACGGGAGCGACCGCGACCCAGGGTCCGCGGGCTGCCTGCCGATGCGGGACCAGGACGCGCCGGTGTGCTCCGGAACGCTGCGCCACGGTGACCGGGTCGAGGCGGCCCGCCCTCCCCACCGACGACAGGGGCCCCGCGCGGATCGCGCGGGGCCCCTGTCGTGTGTACCGGGTCTAGCGGGCGCCGGCGTTGTCCCGGTCGCGACGCACGTTGGCCTTGCGGCCCTTGAGCGTCGTCGCACCGCGCAGCGAGCGCAGCACGTCGTCCGCGGCGTGCTCGGGCACCTCGACCAGCGAGTGGCGCTCGTGGATCTGGATGGCGCCGATGTCGCGGCCGGACAGCCGGGATTCGTTCGCCAGCGCACCCACGATGTCCTGCGGGCGCACACCGGAGGCACGGCCCGCCGAGACGAACAGGCGGGTCGCACCGGCCTTCGGCGGACGGGCACCCTGACCGCGGGCACCGGTCGGACGACCGTCGCGGTCGCGGCGCGGGCCACGGTCACCGGGGCCGCTGTCGCGGCCACCGCGCGAGCGGACCTGCGGGATCTCGATCTCGTCGTCCGGCACCGAGTTGCCGGCGCGGGCGATCCGGATCGCCGCGGCGGCGATCGAGGCGAGGTCGTGGTCGCGGGCCAGCTCGACGACGAGCTGCTCCACGCCGTCCTGCGGCGGGGTGTCGGCGTCCTGACCGGCCTGCTCGCGCAGGGCCAGCGCGGTGCGGGCGAGCCGCACGGTGCGCAGGTCCTCCGGCGAGGGCACCGGCGCGCTGGGCACCGACGCGCCGATGAGGCGCTCGATGTTGCGCAGGTGACGCACCGACCCCGGGGTGACCAGGGTGATCGCGACGCCCTCGCGGCCCGCGCGGCCGACCCGGCCGATGCGGTGCACGTAGGACTCCGGCGACGACGGGACGTCGTGGTTGACCACGTGGGTCAGCGAGTCGATGTCGAGACCACGGGCCGCGACGTCGGTGGCGACCAGCAGCTCGGTGCGGCCGGCGCGCAGGCGCTCGACGACCCGGGTGCGGTGCTCCTGGTCCATGCCGCCGTGCAGCGCCTCGGCGCGCAGCCCGCGCGCGGTCAGCGTCTCGGTGACGGCGTCGACGTCGGCGCGGGTGCGGCAGAACACGATCGCCGCGGTCGGCTGCTCCATCTCGAGCACCCGGCCCAGCGCGACGGTGACGTGGCTGCGCGGCACGTGGTAGGCGGTCTGGCGGACCCGCGGGGCCTCGCCCTCGGGCGTGGCCTCCTTCTTGATCCGGATGTCGGCCGGGTCGGTCAGGTGGGTCCGCGCGAGGCTCTGGATGCGGCCCGGCATGGTCGCGGAGAACAGCACGGTCTGGCGGCCCCGCGGCGTGGCGCCGAGGATCGTCTCGATGTCCTCGACGAAGCCCATGTCGAGCATCTCGTCGGCCTCGTCCAGGACGGCGACCTCGATCGCGTCCAGCGCGAGTGCACCGCGGTTGACCAGGTCGATCGCCCGGCCCGGGGTGGCGACGACGATGTCGACGCCGCGACGGAGCTGGCCCAGCTGCGGGCCGATGGGCGCGCCGCCGTAGACGCAGGCGACCGAGGCACCGAGCGCGGCGCCGTACTTGGAGACCGCGTCGCCGACCTGCATGGCCAGCTCACGGGTCGGGGCGAGCACCAGGCCGAAGGGCTTGGCGCCGCGGGAGCGGGAGGTGCGGCCGTCGGCGAGGCGCTGCAGCATCGGCAGCGAGAACGCGGCGGTCTTGCCGGTACCGGTGGCGGCCTGGCCCAGCAGGTCGCGCCCGGCGATCAGCGGGCCGATCGCGGCGGCCTGGATCGGGCTCGGCGAGGCGTAGCCCAGCTTCTCGAGGGTGTCGAGCAGCTGGGGCGCGAGGCCCAGGTCGGCGAAGGTCGGGCCGGCGGGGGTGTCGTCGACGGGCTCGTCGGTACGGTCCTCGGTGCGCTCGTCCTCGGCGACCTCGTCCGAGGAGGTGTGCTCCTCGACGGCGGTCGCATCGGGTGTGGCGGCGACCTCGGTGTCGAGCTCGGCGGTGTCGGTGTCCGTCATGGCGGCGGAAGTGGTGATCTCGTCTCCGGAGTCGTTCAGGTCGGGGTGCTGGTCCAGCAGAATGGTCACTCGGTCCTCAAATGGCGTGCGCAGGGGGTGCGCTGTGTCGTCGGGCGGCTCTCGCCCGCTCTCCCAGCCCGCCAGGCCCGCGTGCGGCATCTCGATCCAGATGATGTGCCGGTGAACCCAGACCTCCGGGGCTCGCGGCCGTGCGTCATCGCCTACGGCCGTCGATCGACCAGTGTGCCATGTCCCGGAGCGACGCGTGCGCCGGGTCCGGGTGACCGACGCCACCGATGCCCCTGGTCACGCCGCCCGGCGCGGCCACGGCGAGATCACCCACCCTGGTCGGGTGACGGCATTCCTCTCCGGCGCGGCGACCCGGCGCCCGGCGAACCTGCGTGATCTCGGCGGTCTCCGCACGACGGACGGCTACCGGGTACGGCGCGGGGTGCTCTACCGGTCCGACGCCCCCCGCCCCGGCGACCCCCGCGAGGCCCGGGCCCTCGACCTGCCCGACGGCTCCCCGTGGCCGCCGCGGACCGTCGTCGACCTGCGCTCGGCGGCGGAGACGCGCGAGCCGCACCCGCTCGCCGGCGTCGCCGACGTCCGGCCGGTCCCGCTCGGCTCGTCGCTGACCCCGGAGCAGGTCGCGACGGCCGCCGCCGGCCAGGACGGGCTCGAGTGGGCCTACCGGCTGCTGGCGTCGGAGGCCGGCGCCGAGCTGGCCGGGATCGTGCGGACCGTCGCCGACGCACCCGCCCCCGTCCTCGTGCACTGCGCCGCGGGCAAGGACCGCACCGGGATCGTGGTCGGGGTGCTGCTGGCCGTGCTGGACGTGCCGCGCGCGACGATCGTCGCGGACTACCTGCGCACCAACGAGGTCCTGCCGACCCTGTGGGACCGGCTGCGCGCCTGGGGGCAGCCCGAGCCCGACCACGAGGCGCTGCTCGGGGTGGACGCCGCCGCCCTGGAGGCCGTGCTCGACGACCTCGACGCCCACCCCGGCGGACCGGCGGGCCGGCTGCGCAGCTGGGACGTGACCGACGACGACCTGCGCCGCCTCGCCGAGCGGCTGCTGGAGCCGGACCTCCCCCGCTGACCCCGCCCACACCCCTCTCCTACGAACGGGCCCCCGTACGCACGGTGCGTACGGGGGCCCGTTCGTGCGAGGGCTCGGGGTCAGGACTTCCCGAAGCCCGCCTTGCGCAGGGCCTCGGCCATCGCGTCGTTGGCGGGACCGCGGTCCTGGCGACCGCCGGCGCCCCCGCGACCGCCCTGCCCGCCGGCGCCGCCGCGACCGGCGCCCTGGCCACCGCGTCCGCCCCGGCCACGGTCACCGCCGCCCTGACTGCGTCCGGCACCCTGGCCGCGTCCGCCGCCCTGGCCACCGCCGGGACCGCGCCCGCCGCCGTCGCGGCCACGGCCGCCCTGGCCGGCCCCCTGGCCACCGCCCTGACCCTGGCCGGGCCCGCGGGACCGGCCGCCGCGCTCGCCCGCGCCGGGCTCGTCGTCCAGCCGCAGGGTCAGCGAGATCCGCTTGCGGGCCTCGTCGACCTCCAGGACCTTCACCTTGACCACGTCACCGGACTTCGCGACGTCGCGCGGGTCGGACACGAAGTCCTTGCTCATCGCGCTCACGTGCACGAGGCCGTCCTGGTGCACGCCGACGTCGACGAACGCGCCGAACGCGGCGACGTTGGTGACGACGCCCTCCAGCAGCATCCCCGGCCGCAGGTCGGAGATCTTGTGGACGCCCTCGGCGAAGGTCGCGGTGCGGAACGCCGGGCGCGGGTCCCGGCCGGGCTTCTCCAGCTCGGCCAGGATGTCGGTGACGGTCGGGAGCCCGACGGTGTCGTCGACGTAGTCCTTGGGCTTGATCTGGTGCAGCCGCGCGGCGTTGCCCATCAGGGCGGAGACGTCCAGCGAGGTGCGCTCCACCATCTTGCGCACCACCGGGTAGGACTCGGGGTGCACGCCGGTGACGTCGAGCGGCTCGTCGCCGCCGCGGATCCGGAGGAAGCCCGCGCACTGCTCGAACGCCTTGGGCCCGAGCCGCGCGACGCCGGTCAGCGCGGTCCGGTTCCGGAACGGGCCGTTCTCGTCGCGGTGGGCGACGATCGCGGCGGCGAGGGACTCGGAGATGCCCGAGACCCGGCGCAGCAGCGGCGCGGACGCGGAGTTCACGTCCACCCCGACGGCGTTCACACAGTCCTCGACGACCGCGTCGAGCGACCGCGACAGCGACGACTCGGGCAGGTCGTGCTGGTACTGGCCGACCCCGATCGACTTCGGGTCGATCTTGACCAGCTCGGCGAGCGGGTCCTGCAGGCGCCGCGCGATGGAGACCGCGCCGCGCAGCGAGACGTCCATGTCGGGCAGCTCGGCCGAGGCGTAGGCCGACGCCGAGTACACCGACGCGCCGGCCTCGGACACCATCACCTTGGTCAGCTTCAGGCCCGGGTTGGCCGCGATCAGCTCACCGGCCAGCGCGTCGGTCTCGCGCGAGGCGGTGCCGTTGCCGATCGCGATCAGCTCGACCGCGTGCTTCGTGCACAGCGCCGCCAGGGTCTTCAGCGACCCGGCGCGGTCCTTGCGGGGCTCGTGCGGGTAGATCACCGCGGTGTCGACGACCTTGCCGGTGGCGTCGACGACGGCGACCTTGACCCCGGTGCGCAGGCCCGGGTCGAGGCCCAGGGTCGCGCGGGTGCCCGCGGGGGCGGCGAGCAGGAGGTCGCGCAGGTTCGCCGCGAACACCCCGATCGCGCCCTCCTCGGCGGCGGTGCGCAGCCGGACCCGGATGTCAATGCCGAGCGCGGTGAGCAGCCGGGTCCGCCACGCCCACCGGACGACGCCGAGCAGCCAGGCGTCGCCGGGACGGCCACGGTCGGCGATGCCGTACTCGGCGGCGATCAGCGCCTCGTAGGGGTTCGGCTCGTCGTCGGCGACGCCGGCATCGAGGGTGACGTCGAGCGCCTCCTCGGACTCGCCGCGGAAGGCCGCGAGGATCCGGTGCGACGGCAGCGTCGTGAACTTCTCGGCGAAGGCGAAGTAGTCCGAGAACTTCGCCGCGGCCGGGTCGTTCCCCTTGCCCTCGCGGACCGTGGTGACCAGCCTGCCGTGGCTCCACATCCGCTCGCGCAGGCCACCGACGAGGTCGGCGTTCTCCCCGATCCGCTCGACCAGGATCGACCGGGCGCCCTCCAGCGCGGCGCCGGCGTCGGCGACCTCGTCGGTCACGTAGCCCGAGGCGGTCTCGTGCGGGTCGAGCGTCGGGTCGGCGAGCAGCGCGTCGGCCAGCGGCTCCAGACCCTGCTCGCGGGCGATCATCGCCTTGGTGCGGCGCTTGGGCTTGTAGGGCAGGTAGATGTCCTCGAGCCGGGCCTTGGACTCGGCGGCGAGGATGGTGGCCTCGAGGGCCTCGTCGAGCTTGCCCTGCGAGCGGATGGAGTCGAGGACGACGGTGCGCCGCTCCTCCAGCTCCCGCAGGTAGCGCAGCCGCTCCTCCAGGGTGCGGAGCTGGGCGTCGTCGAGTCCGCCGGTCGCCTCCTTGCGGTACCGCGCGACGAACGGGACCGTCGAGCCCTCGTCCAGCAGGGCCACCGCGGCCCCGACCTGGTCCGGCCGGGCGCCGAGTTCGTCGGCGATGCGTTGGTTGATCGAGCGGTGCTGCTGGATGTCCGGGGGTGCCGTGCCTGTCACCGCCCCATCGTCGCGAACGGTGTCGCGGGCGCCACCGCCGGGTGGGGGTCGGGCCCGCGCCCGTCCGGACGGGTGCCTCCGGGACCGCGGACAAGTGTCCGACATCCGATGGAGAACCCGGTGGGTGAGCGCCCGCTCACCCGTGCCAGACTTCCGTCGTGACCCGCTGTGGATCATGGCCCGCCCGCGGGCCCGGGTCCCGTCACCTCGTCCCCGACCGCTCCCCCAGGTCCCGGAGGTTCCCGTGAGATCGCTCGGTCCAGTGCTGTCCGTGCTCGTCGCAGTGGTCGTCGCAGTGGCCATCGGCGTGGTCGCAGCCGGGGCGGGTGCGGGGGTCGCGTCCGCGTCCACCTGTGACGACGCCTGCCGGGTCGACGGGGCCCGCGCCTACGTGGCCGCGCTCGTCGACCACGACCCCTCCGCGGTGCCGTTCCACCCGGCCGCGACCCGGGTCGAGGCGGGGCTGCCGACCGGGTTCTCCGGCGACCAGCTGCGCGCCGACCTGCGGTACGGCCCGCAGTACCGGATCATCCGCGGCGTCTCAGAGGAGACCTACCGCGTGCGCGAGGACGGCGTCGTGGTCGCGGACTTCACCCTGTCCGTCGGGGTGGGCCCGGTCGGCCTCACGACCGCGCGGGTGCACGAGACCTTCCGCTACGAGAGCGGCCTGATCCGCGAGATCGTCGCCGACATCCGGATCGGGGACTGAGCGGCATGCGGGTGACCAGCCGCCGGAGTTTCCTGACCGGTGCCGCGCTCGGCGCCGCCGCGCTCGGCGCCGCCGGGACCGCGAACGCCGCGCCCGCCCTGCTGCGCCGGGACGTGACCGCGATGTCCGCTCCGGCCGTCGTCGTCGGGAGCGGGCTCGGCGGGTCGATCGCCGCGGCCCGGCTCGCCGAGGCGGGCGTGCGCACCCTGGTCCTCGAACGCGGCCGCCGCTGGACCACCCCGGCCGCCGACACGTTCCCGCCGTTCCTGCGCCCGGACCGTCGCTCGTCGTGGCTGACGCCCGCGCCGGTGTTCCCCGGCCAGCCACCGACGCTGTACAAGCCCTACACCGGACTGTTCGAGAAGGTGTCCGGGCGTGGGATGAGCGTGCTCTGCGGGGCCGGGGTGGGCGGATCGACCCTGGTCTACGCCGGAGTCTGGATCCGGCCGGACGCGGCGGTGTTCTCCGCGGCGATCCCCGGCATCGACCACGACGAGCTCGCCGCGGTCCACTACCCGCGCGCGGCCGCCCGGGTCGGGGTCTCGCCGATCCCCGACGACGTCCTGGCCCACCCCGCGCACGTCGGCACCCGGCTGTTCCTGGAGCAGGCCCGCCGCGCGGGGCTGACGGCCCAGCTGCTGCCCAACGCCACCGACTGGGACGTCGTGCGCGCCGAGTTCGCCGGGCGCGCGACCCCGTCGATGTCGGTCGGCGAGTACTTCTCCGGGGTCAACTCCGGGGCGCGGCTGTCGTCGGACAAGAACTACCTGCGCGACGCCGAGGCCTCCGGTCTGGTCACCGTCGCCCCGCTGCACCGGGTCACCGACCTGCACGCGCTCGGCGGCGGCCGCTACCGGCTCGACGTCGAGCGGATCGACACCGACGGCGTCGTGCAGGAGCGGATCGCGCTCACCACCGGCGCGGTGTTCCTCGCCGCCGGGTCGACCGGCACCTCCCGGCTGCTCGTACGGGCCCGCGAGACCGGGACGCTGCCCGACCTCACCGCCGACGCCGGCCGGTTCTGGGGCAACAACGGCGACCGCATCCAGCTGCGCGTCGGTGTCCCCGAGCCCGCGGGCGGACCGCAGGCCGGACCGATGGCGGCCGGCATCCGCCCGCCCACCGACGACCGCGCCGAGGCCGTCACGCTCACCTACGGTCCCGCACCGCTGCCGTTCGACATCCGGGCGATGTCGCTGCCCGGGTTCGGGGCCTGCGACCCGGTGGGCGAGTTCCGCTTCGACACCGCCACCGGCGAGGCCGTCCTGCACTGGCCCACCGACGGCGACGCCGACGCCCAGCGCACCGTCCGCGACCTCACCCAGCGGTTGATCGCGCCCGACGCCCCGCTCGGCGTCGGGCTGGGCCGGACCGTGTCCGGCCTGGCCGCGCAGTTGCCGTCGGGCCTGTCCGGGCTGGTCGCCCGCGCCGCGGACGCCCCGACCGGGGTGCTCGACCTGGGCACCCTGGACCCGGTGACGTGGCACCCGCTGGGCGGCGCGGTCCTGGGCCGGGTGACCGACGACCGCGGGCGTGTCACCGGGCACCCGGGGCTGCACGTCGTCGACGGGGCGCTGGTGCCGGGGTCGACCGGCAGCACCAACCCGTCCTGGACGATCGCCGCGATCGTGGAGCGGGCGATGGACGGGATCCTGCGCGACGGCCTCTGACCGCCGCGCCCGTGGCGACCCGCCGCCGTCCGTGGCACTCCGCGCACGGGGCGCCACGCGAGATCAGCGGGTGCCGCGGTCCCCGGTCACCAGGTCACCGGTCACCAGGTCACCGGCAGCGACCGCACCCCGCCGGTGACCTGCTCGGCCCGCACCTCCAGATCCTCCGGGGCGACGGCGAGGCGCAGCCCGGGCAGCCGCCGGAACAGCCGCGCGAACACCGTCGCGAGCTCGGTGCGCGCCAGGCTCGCGCCGATGCAGAAGTGGCCGCCGTAGCCGAAGGACACGTGCGGGTTGGGCCGACGGGTCGGGTCGAAGGCGTCGGCGTCGGCGAAGACCTCGGCGTCCCGGTTGGCCGAGGCGGTCGCGATCATGACGGCGTCGCCGCGGCGGATCGTGACGTCGCCGACCTCGATGTCGGTGTGGGCGTAGCGCAGCAGGGCGAGCCCACCCGGCGAGGACAGCCGCAGGACCTCCTCGACGGTGCCGTGCAGCCGCCCGTCGATGTCGGCGACGAAGGCGTCGCGGCGGGCGGGGTCGGTCAGGAGCAGGAGGACTCCGAGGTCGATCCGCCCGACGGTCGTCTCGTGCCCGGCGAACAGCAGCGCGGCGGCGAGCCGGGTCATCTCCTCCTCGCCGAAGTCCGGGTCCTGCTCGCGGGCGCGGACGAGGTCGGTGACGACGTCCTCCCCCGGCTGCGCACGCTTGGCATCCGCCAGGCGGCCCAGGTAGGCGCGGAACTCCCCCATCGCGACGTCGGCGTCGCCACCGGAGCGGATCGTGGCGACCCGCTCGGACAGCCCGTGGAAGTAGCCGCGGTCGGCGAACGGCACCCCGAGCAGCTCGCAGATGACCAGCACCGGCAGCGGGAACGCGAGGTGGGCGTGCAGGTCGGCGACGCCGTCGGCCGCGCCCTCCTTCGCCGCGACGAGGTCGTCGAGACACCCGTCGACGAGCTCGCCGACGTGGTCGCCGAGCAGCCGCATCCGCTTGGCGGAGAACGCGGGCACCAGCAACCTGCGCATCCGCTCGTGCTCGGCCTTCTCCCGCTCGAAGGCACCGCTGGGCCCGCCCAGGATCGCGGCCTCCGACACCCGAGCGGCGTTCTCCGGCTCGGGGTGCGAGCGCCCGAGCCGCGGGTCGGCGAACAGGGCACGGGCCTCGGCGTGCCGGGTGACCAGCCAGGCCGGGTCACCGACCGGGGTGCGCACCGGGACGACCGGGCCCTCGCGGCGCAGCACGGCGTAGAGCGGGGCGACGTCGATGATGTTCGGACGGTCGAACGGCAGCTGCGGGGCCTCGGTGGTCGTCACGGTGACACTCCCTCGTGCGCACGGTCTGCGAGGACGTAATGGTAGCCGACTATCGTTTCATGGTGCAAGACGATCTTCGGCCGACGCGCGGTCACCGGCCCGGCCGACGATGCTGGGGAGATGGCGACAGTCGGACGCACGACCCGTGGGGCGCCGGCCGTCCCGGCGCCCCCGGCGCTCCTGACCCTGGCACTCCTGACCACGGCGCTCCTGACCACGGTGCTCCTGGCGGTGGGCTGTGCGGCCCCGCCTGCCGACACACCGGCGGCGCCGGGGCGGGCGGGCACCCCGGTGCGTTTCGCCGAGCCGCTGCCGCCGCCGGCCGAGCCGGGCGTCGCGGCCCCCGGTGACCGGCACCCCGCCCGGGCGGATCGTCGCGGTCGGGGCGGCCCCGGAGGGCATCGTCGCCGACGGGCCGACGCGGCGCGTCGCGGTCGGGGTGCGCCGGCCCGACCGGCTCATGCTGCTCGACGCCGACACCGCCGCCGTCGCCGGGCGGGTGCCGCTGCCGGGCGTGCTGCGTCACCTGCAGCTCGCCGGGCCGGGCGGGCCGGTGCTGGTCCCGAGCGAGAGCGCGAACGGCCTGCTGCGCGTCTCGCTCCCGGACGGCCGGGTGTCCTCCGAGGTCATGACCGGCCCGATGGCCCACGACGCGACCGGGACCGCGGCCGGGACCGTGTTCGTCGCCAACGAGGCGGGCGGCAGCGTGTCCGTGGTCCGCGGGGACCGGGTGGTGCGACAGCTGACCGACGTCACCCAGCCCGCCGGGCTCGCCCCGGCCGGGGACCGGGTGGGACTCGTCGACGTCCGCGAGAACACCCTCACCGTCTACGACGCCGCGACCGGCGACGGGATCCGCGAGCTCCCGGCCGGGGACGGCCCGACCCACCTGGTCGCCGACCGGCACGGCCGCCTGATCGCGACCGACACCCGGGGCGGGCACCTGATCGTCGTCGACCCGGCGGGCACCCCGGCCGAGGTCGGACGGGTGGACCTGCCCGGGGAGCCCTACGGCATCGCCTACGACCCGGTCCGCGACCGCGTGTGGGTCACCGCCACCGGGGCGAACCTGCTCGTCGGCTACGACATGACCGAGCCGACGCCGCGGGAGGTCGCCCGGATCCCCACCGTGCGCCAGCCGAACACGGTCGCCGTCGACCCGGACACCGGGCGGCTGTTCGTCACCGGCACCGCCGACGGCGTCGTCCAGGTCGTCGACGGGCCCGCCTCGTAGCCCGACGCGACGAGCGCAGGACGGCACGGGCGGAACCCGCTCTCCCCTCGATCATCGACGGCCTGTCGGTGCCGCTCGCCCGGTCGCGATCAAGGCTGCGGGGCGAAGTGGGTCCGCACCGCGTGCCCGAACCACTGGTCACGGAACGCGGCGGCAGCCCGGCTCGCCGACGCCTTCGGAACGAGCACGTCGAAGCCGTGGTAGGCGCCGGCGAACTCGCGGAACTCCACCGAGACGCCGGCCGCACGCAGGTTGTCCACGTAGTGGACGGTCTCGTCCCGGAACGGGTCGAGACTGCCCACGAAGGTCATCGTCGGAGGGAGCCCGGCGTGGTCCGTCGCCCGCGCCGGAGCCGCGTACGCCGGAACGTCCGCGGAGCCGTACAGGTCGCCGAGGTACGGCCGCCACGCCGACCGGTTGGTCACGGAGTCCCAGACCGGCGCGTCGTTGTCCCGCCCGGACTCGGTCTCTCCGCGATCGTCGATCATGGGGTACAGCGGCATCTGGAAGGCGACGGCGACCTCGCCCTCGTCGCGCGCGTAGAGCGTCGTCGCCGCGGTCAGCCCGCCGCCCGCGCTGCCGCCCGCGACCGCGATCTGGTCGGGCCGCACGCCGAGCCGGACGGCGTTGTCCCTCAGCCAGAGCAGCGCCGCGTAGGAATCGTCGAGCGCGGCCGGGTACGGCGCCACCGGGCTGAGGCGGTAGTCCGGTGAGACGACGACGGCGCCGCTCCCCGCGATCAGGGGCCGGAGGGAGAACGCCTCGAACTCGGGGGCTCCCGTGGCGTACCCGCCGCCGTGGAGCCAGAGCAGTCCGGGAGCATCGGGCCGGGCGTCCCGCGCCCGGTAGACCAGGATGCGCAGCCGCGACCCGTCCGGCCGCCGGATCCACTCCTCGCTGCGGACCAGACCGGCGGGCACCCGCCTGCGCAGCAGCCGGTCGACGGGCCCGGGGAGGGCGCTCGATCGGCGCAGCTGCTCCTCGGTCCGTGCGGACCGGATCCTGCGGATCAGCGTTCCGCGACGCCGCAGCTCCGGGTCGATCTGCGACGGGTGTACGGGCATGGCGGCCCTCCTCGTGGGGTCGGTCGCGTGGCTCGCGTCGTGAGACCGTGGCCCCACCATAAGCAGTGGGGCCCTCCGTTCAGCCGCTGAAGTGCACCGCCGACGGTGACACGCACCGGCGGTCCTGACCCCGGGCCGTCCACGGAGCCGCGGAGCAAAGAAGGGCGTGACCGCGAGCGGCCCACGTCATCGGAGCGCCCGGGTGACGACCGGTCCCGCGCCGGTCACGCGTCGGCGGGCCGGTCGGACCGGCGCCACCGGAGGTGGGAGACACGGGCGAGCAGCACGGCCGTCCCGGCCACCACCAGGGCCACCGCGAGCACGGTGGTCATCGGCAGCAGCCACGTCACGTACAGGGCCGCGCCCCACCCCGTCAGGCCGGTCGAGGCACCCACGACGAACGGGAGAGCCGTCCCCACGACGACCGGGAGGACGGGGACCACCAGCCGCCACCGGGCCCGGCCGCGCCGGACGGCCCACCGGCGCGCCCGCCACACCCCCGTCGCACCGAGCAGCAGGACCGTCGTGGTCAGACCGGCCAGGACGAGGTCCACCGCGGTGAGCGGGTTCGTCGCACCCGCGGGGACACGTCCCTCGGCGACGGCGACGAGGGCGGCGGTGAGCTCGGACGGCGCGCCACCGGAGTTCGTCAGCACGACCGCGGCGACGCCGGCGTCGCGGAGGGTGATGTCACCGGTGAACGTGGCCAGCGTGCCGCCGTGGCCGACCGCGGGCGACGTGCCGGGAAGCGGGACCTCTCGCCAGCCCAGGCCGTAGCCCTGGGCCCCGGGCTGTGCGGTGTGGGTCTCCCGCAGCGACTCCGGGGTGAGCAGCCGCCGTCCCGAGGCCGTGGTGCCGTCACCGGTCTGGAACCGTGCCCAGGTCGCCATGTCGGCCACGGTGGAGACGACGCCGCCGTTCCCGGCGCACAGGCCCGGGAGCTCCGGCACGGCCACCCGCACCGCGAACGCCCCGATGTGCCCGGGTGCGAGGTCGGGCGGCTGCTGGTCGCACCGCACCGTCGAGGTCGTCGAGGTCATGCCGAGCGGGGCGAGGACCTGCTCGGCGAGGTGGGTGTCGACGTCCTGGCCGGTCACTCGCTCGACGACGCGGGCGGCCAGGACGTAGTTGGTGTTGTAATACTCGAACCGGGTGCCCGGCTCGGCGACCAGCCCCACACCCCGGAGGTCGGAGACGACCTCCGCCGTCGAGCCGGCGACCGGCAGCGCGTACTCGTCGTAGCGCTCGTTCGACAGTCCCGAGGTGTGGGAGAGCAGGTGCCGCAGGGTCATCCGGGCCGAGCGGGGGTCGCCGAGGTCGAGCTCGGGCAGCAGCTCGCCGACCGGCTGGTCGAGCCGGACCCGTCCGGCGTCGACGAGCCGCATCACCGCGACGGAGGTGAACGCCTTGCTCATCGAGGCGATCCGGAAGCGGGTGTCCTCGGTGACCGGCTCGCCACGACCGTCGGTGCCGCGGAGCAGGAACCGGGTGCGGCCGTCCGGCGTGAGCACGGCGGCGGCGAGGCCGGGGGGATGGAACGCTCCGACGTAGTCGTCGACGACGGCATCGTCGCCGAGCCGTGTGGTGGCCGCGACGGCCGGGGCGGCCGCCCCGCACAGCAGGGCGACCATCGTGCTCACCACGACGGCCGCGACGCGGACTGCTCGGACACCGGATCGTCGCACCGGACACCTCCCTCGGGCGCACCGGACCGGCGCCGTTCCCGACGATCGTCGAACCGGCCGGGGCGCCGGACATCCGGGACGACCCTCGTCACCCGCCGGGGATCACGTGTCCGGGTGATCCCGGGGGTGTCCCGGACCCGCTCCGACCGTCCTCGGTGGACGCTTCGGGCGTGGACTGGTTCGGGAGCGCGATCACGGCCGTACTCGGGACGCTGCTGCTCAGCGGGGTGGTGAGCCGCCCGCTGCAGCTCGACTTCTCGGTGTCGCGCCGTCTCGCGGCCGGTGCCGTCGCGTTCGGGGCCGCCGTGCCGATCATGGAGGCGATCACCCCGGCCGCGGTCGCGGCCACGGCCACGGCCACGGCCACGGCCACGGCGATCCCCGCACCGTTCCCGTTGCTGTGGTACGTGCTGCTCGGCGGCATGCTGGCGACGCTGCTCGCCATGGTGCTGCTGGTCCTGGCCGAGGTGCTGGTGCCCAGCGGGTCGCTGCCCGGGCCGGTCGCCCTGGTCCGCAGTCTCCCCGGCCGGCGGTCCCGTGCGCGGCGCTTCGCGGCGATCACCCGGATCCTGCTCCGGCGCGGCCTGGCCGCGTACGTGTTCACCCGTCAGCGTCCCGATCTCGCCACCCCGGAGGGCCGGACCCGGCTGGCCCGGTCGGTCCGCGCGGCGCTGGAGGACGCGGGCGTGTCCTTCGTGAAGCTCGGTCAGATCCTCGCCACCCGGCCGGACCTGCTCCCGCCCGAGTTCGTCGACGAGCTCACCCACCTCCAGTCACGGGCACGCCCGGTGCCGTGGAGCGCGGTGGAGACCGTGATCCGGACCGAGCTGGGCGCCGACCCCGCCACGGTGTTCTCCCGGATCGACCCCGAGCCGCTCGCGACGGCGTCCATCGCCCAGGTGCACACCGCGACGCTGCTCGACGGCGGCGATGTCGTCCTCAAGGTGCAGCGGCCGGGGATCGCCCCCGTCGTCGCCGACGACATGGAGATCCTGGCCCGGCTCGCCCGCCGCCTGGAGCGGCGCGCGTCGTGGGCGGCGCGGCTCGGCGTCGTCGCGCTGGTCGACGGTTTCGCGGCGTCGCTGCGCGAGGAGCTGGACTTCCGGATGGAGCGGCGCAACCTCGCCGCGGTCGACCCGGGGCCGGCCGCCGTGGTCCGCACGCCTGCGGTGTACGCACAGCACAGCACGGCCCGGCTGCTGGTCCTCGAGCGGATCCACGGCCGACCGGTCACCGAGGCCCCGCCGCAGCTGCGACCCCGGTTCGCGCATGCGCTGCTGGAGGCGCTGCTCACCCAGATCATGGTCGGCGGCCGCTTCCACGCCGACCCGCATCCGGGCAACATCCTCTACACCGACACCCCCGACGGAGCCGGGCAGCTGGTCTGGCTCGACCTCGGCTCGGTCGGTGTCCTCGACGCCGGTCTCCGGGCGTCGCTGGTCCGGCTGCTGGTCGCCGTCGACGGCGGCGACGCGTCCGACGTCCGGGACGTCCTGCTGGAGATCGCGGACGCCCCCGACGCCCTCGACGAACGCCGCCTGGACCGCGACCTCGGCCGGTTCCTCGCCCGGTTCACCGCCTCCGGGGGCGGGACCGACCCGGCCGTGTTCGTCGACCTCGTCCGGATCCTCGCCGACCACGGCGTGACCGCCCCGCCCGAGCTGGCCGCGGTGTTCCGCGCGATCGGCACCCTCGACGGCACGCTGACCGCGCTCGACCCGGGGTTCGACCTGGTCGCCGAAGCCCGCCGGTACGCCACCACCCGGCTGACCACCGGCACCGACCCCGACGACCTGAGGCGGCGGCTGACCACCGAAGCCGTCCTGCTCCTGCCGATGCTGCGGCGGCTCCCGCACCGCGTCGACCGGATCGTCGGCGCGCTGGAGGCCGGCACCCTCACCGTCCGCGTGGCCCCCCGGGCGGGGCACCTCGCCCGTCCGGCGGCCGGTGTCGTCGGCCAGCTCGTGACCAGCGCACTCGCCGCCGCGACCGGGCTGATGGCGGCACTGCTGCTGACCGCGCCGACCGGTCCCGAGGTCGGACCCGGCCTCGCGCTCAACGGCCTGCTCGGCTACCTGCTCCTCATGGTCGCGGCCGTGCTGGGGCTGCGTGCCCTCGTCCGTTCCTACCGGACCTGAGACCGCGGCGCGGCGGCGCTCGGCGGGAGACGGCCGGTCACTCGCGACGCAGGAAGAACAGGAACGGCTGGGCCAGGCCGCGCATGTCCATGGCGCCGAGCACGGTGTCGTCGTCGACGCGGCGGAAGACGTCGTGGATCGGCAGGTCGTCGTAGCACATGGTGGCGCTGGCGACCCCGCGGTACTCGGTGATGCGCAACCGCGCCTTCGGGGCCCGGGTGGCGAGCGCGGGGCCCGCGGTGCGGGCGATCCGCGCGAGGGTCGCGTTGCGCAGCGCGGCCGGGTAGCGCAGCAGCGCGGGCAGCGGGACCAGGGCGGGGTTGAGGGAGAACCGGCCGCCGCGGGGGTGGTCCATGACGAGCGGGTGGACGTCGTCGACGCCGTCGAACCGCTTGCCGTGCCAGCCGAAGCGGGCCAGCAGCCCGTCCATCGGGTTGCCGGTGGGGATCTCACCGCCCGACCAGTCGCCCAGCATCTCCTCGACCCCGACGGCGGGCAGCGCGTCGAAGAAGCCGAGGCCCTCCTCCAGGGTGGCGCCGTGCGCGAGGTGTCGGAGCGTGTCGGCCGGTGCGGTGCTGGTCATCGCGAGCTCTCCATCGAAACGTCGGCGTGTCGATCAACGGTACAACCCGCACCCCGCTCCGCCCCTGCTCGCGGGGTACCGGGTTACCGGGGTCAGCTCAGGGCGGAGCCCTTCGTCTCCGGCAGGGTCAGCACCGCGACGAAGGAGATCACCGCCCCGACGGCGACGTAGACGAAGAACAGGATCGCCAGGTCCGCCTCCTGCAGCGAGGCGATGACCAGCGGCGCCGTCCCGCCGAACACGGCGACGGTCAGGTTGTACCAGGCGCCGATCCCCAGGGCGCGGACCGTCGTCGGGAACAGCTCGCTCATGATCGCCGGCGCGACCGAGGTCATCGCCGTGTAGAGCCCCAGCCCGACGGTGAACACGACGAACATGTTCCAGAAGCCGGGCCCGATGAGGAACGACAGCGGGACGACGAGCAGCGCGGTGGCCGCGGACCAGACGAGCATCTGGGGTCGGCGGCCCCAGCGGTCGGCGGCGGCCCCCATCGGGTACTGCAGGAGGACGAAGATCGCCGTGGCGATCGAGAGCGCGAGGAACACCTCGGTCGCGTCGGCGCCGCGGGAGCGGGTGGCGAACGGCGTCAGCGCGGAGAAGAACGTGTAGTAGCAGAGGGTGTGCAGGATCGTGAAGCCGACGAGCTGCGCCACCGCCTTCGGGTGCTCGCGCAGGGTCAGCAGGAGCGGGTTGCGGATCCGGGCCGCCGACTCCTTGTTGTCCTCGAACTGCTCGGTCTCGCTCATCTGACGGCGCATCCAGAGCCCGATGACGCCGAGCACCCCGCCGAGCAGGAACGGGATCCGCCAGCCCCAGGCGGCGAGCTGGTCGTCGGTCAGCGTCGCCGCCAGCACGAAACCGGTGAGCGAGGCGAACAGCACCGCGGTGCCGGTGGAGATGTAGAAGAACGACGAGTAGCGCCCGCGCCGCTCACGGGGGGCGATCTCGGCGAGGTAGGCCGAGGCGTTGGAGACCTCCCCGCCCAGCGACATGCCCTGCGCGATGCGGGCCAGCAGCAGCAGGACCGGGGCGAACCAGCCGATCATCGAGAACGTCGGCAGCAGGCCGATCACGAACGAGCCGCCCGCCATCAGCAGGATCGTCACCAGCATCGCGGTCCGACGACCCTTGAGGTCGGCGAACCGGCCCAGCAGCAGACCGCCCAACGGCCGGAAGAAGAAGGCCAGCGCGTAGGTCGCCAGCGTCGCGATGAGCGCGGCCCTGTCGGCCGGGAAGATCTGCGTCGCGAAGTAGATCGAGAACGTCGCGTAGATCGTCCAGTCGTACCACTCGACCGCGTTGCCGATGGACGCCGCGACGAGCGTCCGGACCGGAAGACGGTGACGCTCCGTCGTTCCGGTGCTGGCTGGCTGGGACACGGTTCCCCCTGACGTGTCGGCCGAACGGTCGGCGAACCGTATCCGGTGCGGCCCGACAAATCGACCGGACCGATCGGGAGAGGAACGAACCGAGTATCGCTGCCGCGCGCCGGGCACCCCATCATCACTTCTCGGTAGACCGGGCCGGGCGGTCCGGTGCCGCCCCACGACCCCGGAGGATCCCCGCGATGCCACTGTCCACCGCCACCGACGGCTTCCGGCTGGCCTACGACCGCCACGGCGAGCCCGGTGCGCCGCCGGTCCTGCTGCTGCACGGCTGGCCGGGCGACCGGACGGACATGGCCGCCGTCGCCGCACGGCTGGCCCCGGCGCACGACGTGGTCGTCCCCGACCTTCGCGGGTTCGGCGCGTCCGAGAAGCACGACCGCGACCCGGCCGAGCAGTACTCGGCGGCCGCGCAGGCACGCTCGCTGACCGCGCTGCTGGACGAGCTGGACCTGTCCGGGGTGGTCGTCGCGGGCTACGACGTTGGCAGCCGCGTCGGCCAGCAGATCGCCGCGGACCGGCCCGACCTGCTGCGCGCGCTCGTCGTCACCCCGCCGGCGCCCGGTGTCGGCAGGCGGATCCTGGGCGAGGACCCGGTGCGCGAGTTCTGGTACCAGTCCTTCCACCAGCTCGACCTGGCCCGCGAGCTCGTCGACGGCGACACCCGTGCCGCCCGCGCGTACCTGCGCCACTTCTGGTCGCACTGGTCCGGGCCCGGGTTCACCCCCGACGACGAGCGCCTCGACCACCTCGCCGCCGTCTACGGGGCGCCGGGCGCGTTCGTCGCGTCGATCAACTGGTACCGCTCCGGCGGTGGCGCGGTCGCCCGCTCGCTGGCCGAGACCGCGCCCGAACCGGCCGACCGGGTCACCGTCCCGACGGCGTTCCTGTGGCCCGAGCACGACCCGCTGTTCCCACGCGACTGGTCCGACCGGCTCCCGGAGTTCTTCACCGAGGTGACCGTCACCGCCGTCGACGGCGTCGGGCACTTCGTCCCGGTCGAGGCGCCGCAGGTGTTCGCCGACGCGGTGGCCGCGGCGGCCGCGCCGCCGCGGACGGTGCACTGATGGGGACCCCGCGGGTGCGCGACGACGGCCCCGTCCGGACCGTCACCCTGGACCGCCCCGACGCCGCGAACGCCCTGCACCTCGTCGACGTCGACGCGGTCGCCGCGGCCGTCACCGACCTCCCGGACCGGGTGCGGGTCATCGTGGTCACCGGGGCCGGGGACCGGGCCTTCGGCGCCGGGATGCACCTCGACGCCTTCCGCGACGCCGACCCCGGCGACGGTCGCGCGATCATCACCCGGCTCGCGGCCTGCCTGCGTGCGGTGCGCACCGCGCCGGTCCCGACCATCGCCCGGCTGAACGGCGCCTGCCTGGGTGCCGCGTTCGAGCTGGCCATGGCCTGCGACCTGCGCGTCGCCCACACCGGGGTGCGGGTGGGGCTGCCCGAGGTGCGCCTCGGGATCCCCTCGGTGGTCGACGCGGCGCTGCTGCCCCGCTACGTCGGCGCCGCGCTCGCCCAGGAGATGGTCCTGACCGGCAGCGTGCACCGGGTCGACGAACCCGGGACGGCCCCGCTGGTGAACCGGCTCGTCGACTCCCCCGCCGGGCTCGACGCCGCCGTCGACGAGCTCGTCGCGGCCCTGCTCGCCCCGACCCGCGAGGTCCTGGCGGCGCAGAAGGAGCTGCTCGAGACCTGGCGCGAGCAGGGCATCACCGGATCGGTGGAGGCCAGCGTCGACACCTTCGCGGAGGTGTTCGCGCTGCCCGCGACCCGCGCCGCGATCGCGCGGTACCGGCCGTAGGGTCGCCGCCATGGCCGTCACGACCAAGATCGCCGACCTGACCGGGCCCGGGCACACCGACCGGTTCGGGATCGGCGGCACCGACCTCGGCATCCTCGCCACCGCGCCGGACGGGCGCCTGGTCGCCGTCTTCGGCGACACCTTCGAGCGGGCCGGCGTCGGCGGGCCCGGCTGGCGCTCCCCGGTCGTGCTGTTCGCCGACCCGGACGGGTTCCGGACCGGCCTGCGCTGGACCGGCTCCGGTGGCGACACCGCGGACTACGCCTGCCGGCTCGTCAGCAAGCCGGCGACGAACTGGTTCCGGCTGCACCGCCGCGTCACCACGATCCTGCCCGCCGACGTCATCACCGTCGGCGACACGATGTACCTGCACGTCATGGCCAACAAGGGCCTCGGCAACGTGCTGTGGAGCGAGATCATCGCCTCCCGCGACAACGGCGTCACCTGGGAGCGCACCGGCTGCGACTGGCCCGGCGACCACCACGACGGCCTGTTCCAGCAGCTGACCTGGTGCGACGGCGGCGACGGGTACGTCTACGCCTACACCACCGGCTTCCAGCGCCGCGACGGTCTGCTGCTGCACCGGGTGCCCGCCGACCGGATCACCGACCGCGACGCGTGGGAGCCGTGGGGCTTCGCCGGGGAGCGCTGGGACTGGGGCAACCCGCCGACGCTGACGCTTCCGGGTGCCTTCGGCGAGCTCAACCTGCGCCGGGTCCCGGGCCCGGACGGGCGCGAGCACCTGCTGCTCACCGTCTTCGACGCCGGGAACTACCGGATCGACACGCTGCTGCTCGATCGGCCGAACGCCGACCTGCACCGTGCCCCGCGGACCACCGTGCTCACCGGCTGCGGCTGGGACGACGAGGACCACGCCACCGGCCGCGTCGCGCAGCTCTACGGCGGCTACGTCGTCCCCGGCTCGACGCTCGACGACCTGCACCTCGTCGTCAGCCAGTGGAACACCACCACCCACTGGCCGTACCGCGCGATGCAGTTCCGGACGGACGTCACGGAGCTGCTGCGGACGGAGCAGTCCGAGGTCCGGTCGTCATGAGAAGTGGGTAACGGGGAGCTGGTCCTGCAGGCCCGCCTCGACGACGTCGACGCTCCCGCCGCCGTCCGGCGGCTGCGCCGGGTCGTGCCGCGGCTGCTGACCGGGTTCCCCGGTGTCGTCGTCGCGGCCGCCCCCGGGCCCGCGCTCCGGCCGAGGAGGCCGTGGCGATGCCCCGGGGTCAGCCGGGTTCCTGCCCGCCGGGCGGCAGGAGGCTGAGGTACCAGCGGCCCGCCTCCTCGGTGACCGACAGCGTCACCAGCACCGGACCCGAGCGGATCTCGACCCGGTCCGCTCCGGTGGGCAGCACGACGGGTGACCCGGCCGCCTGCAGGCGTTCGACGTAGTCGTCGGCGAAACCCCGGTCCGGGGCGTCGAGCAGCAGCTCGTGCAGCCGAGCACCGCCGTCGGGGCTCCGCAGCGCAGCGCCGGCACGGTCGTAGAGCGCAGCGGGGTCGTCGGCGCCGCGCTCGCCCGCCGCCGCGATCAACGCGACCGTCCCGACGATCCACACCCCGACGAACGCGACGGCGATCCACCCCAGCAGGGTGCGGGTGCGCGCAGGACGTCTCATCAGGGCGACAACTGTGTCATACCGGACACCCGCACACCGGACACCGTCGGCCGCCGCACACCGGTCGCCGTTCACCGGGTCGTGCCGATGCTCACCCGAACCCCGCGGGTACCCCCGCTCGTAGATCCGGGTGGAGGCGGTCGACGGTGGCCCGATGGTGGCGACCCGTGCTGCTGGTGACGCTGGTGATCGCGGGCTCCGCGGTCCTGCTGGTCACCGGCTGGCCGACGGTCGAGGGCGTCCGTGCGACGACGGCGGCCGCGGGCTGGGCGGCGCCGGTCCTGTTCACGCTGCTGTTCGTCGGGTTCACCCTGGTCCCGGCGCCCGCGACCGTGATGGGCATCGCCGCCGGCGTCCTGTTCGGCCTGCCCGTCGGCCTGGCGACGACGATGACCGCGGTCGCCGCCGGCTCGCTGATCGGCTTCGTGCTGTCGCGGACGCTGGGCCGCGAGGTCGTCGCCGGGATCGGCAGCGCCCGCATCCGCCGTCTCGACGCACGGCTGCGCCGGGGCGGGCTGTGGGCCGTCGCCGGGGGCAGGCTGCTGCCGGTGATCCCGTTCCCGGTGCTCAGCTACGCCTGCGGGCTGACCGCGATCCGGCTGCGCGACTACCTCGCCGGGTCCGTGCTGGGCGTGCTGCCCTCGGCCGTGGCGTTCGTGACCATCGGCGCCTACGGCGGGGACCCGGGCTCGGTGCCGTTCCTCGTCGCGGTCGCCGGGCTGGTGGTGCTGACCGTCGCGGCGCTGGTGGCGTCCCGGACACGGCGGCGGGCCGGGAGGACGGCCGGGCGGACGGCGCCGGCACCGGTGCCGCCGGCCCCGGTGGCCTGACCCGCCACGGCCGGCCGGCCGGTCCTCACGCGGGCGGTGTGCCCGCCGTCGCGGCGTCTCGCTCGGGACGGCCCGGCAGCACCAGGTTCAGCAGCACTGCCACCACCGCCGTCACGACGACGCCGGACTCCAGCAGCGGGCGCCACTGCCCGGGCACCAGCGCCAGCAGGTTCGGCACCGACGCCAGGCCGCGCCCGAGCCCGACCGACAGCGCGACGACCACCAGGGCACGCTGGTCGAGGCCGCGCTCGGTGAGCATCTGGATCCCGATGGCGCACACCATTCCGAACAGCAGCACGACCCCGCCCCCGAGCACCGCGGGCGGCGTCGCCCCGATCACCGCCGCGGCCTTGGGCAGCAGCGCCATCGCGACGAGGACCCCGGCCGCGATCGTCACCACGTGCCTGCTCATCTGGCGGGTGAGCGCGATGAGCCCGATGTTCTGGCTGAACATGGTGGTGGGCAGCGCGGAGAAGACCGCGCCGAGCAGCGCGCTGCCGCCCTCGGCTAGGATCCCGCCGCGCAGCTCCCGGGTGGTGGCGGGGCGCCGGGCCCCGGCCTGGGTGACGGCGTTGACGGTCCCCACGGAGTCGACCATGTTGACCACGCCGACGACGGCCACGGTCAGGATCGCGACCACGTCGAAGCTCAGCCCGAACGCGAACGGCGTCGGGAACGCCACCCAGCCCGCGGGCCCGACCCCGGCCAGGTCCACCATGCCCAGCGCCAGCGCGACGAGGTAGCCCACGACCAGCGAGATCAGCACCGCCGCCGTGCCGAGCAGCCCGCGCCCCCACCGGTTGAGCACGACGGCGAGGACGAGCACGAACGCGGCCAGCCCCAGGTTCGCCGCGGCGCCGAAGGTCGGCGAGCCCGCCCCGCCCGCGGCGAGGGTGAACGCCGACGGCAGCAGACCGAGCCCGATCACCAGGATGATCGTGCCGGTGACCAGGGGCGGGAACAGCCAGGCGATCCGGTGGATGTTCAGCGCGATCACCACCTGGACGACCGCGGTGACCAGCACCGCGCCCCATACCGCGGCGAGCCCTCGCTCGGCGGCCAGCGGCACCGCGACCGAGATGAACACGAACCCCGAGCCCATCATGATCGGCAGCCGGCCGCCGACGATGGAGAACCCGATGGTCTGCAGCAGCGTCGCGAGGCCGGCGCACAGCAGCGCCCCCTGGATGAGCAGGGTCCGCTGGGCCGGTGTCGCCTCCACCGCGGCGGCCAGCAGGAACGCCGGGGTCAGGTTGCTGGCGAACATGGCCAGCACGTGCTGCAGCCCGAGCGGGACGGCCTCGCGCAGCGGCGGCATCGTCTCGATGTCACTGCGGTCCGGCGTGGGCGCGGGTCGGGGTGCGGTGGTCGCCATCGCTCCTCCTCGGTCGGATGCGACGACGGTGCCCCGTCCGGATGACACCCGTGTGACGCGCCGTTACAGCTGTTTCGTCCGGTTCGGGGGACGCCGGCCTCGCCCGGCGGCGCTCAGGTGCCGATCGCCCCGGACAGGGTCGCGGCGAAGGCCCGGACGTCGTCGAGCAGCAGGTCCGGGGCCTGCAGCGCGGCGAAGTGCCCGCCGCGGTCGTGCTCGGTCCAGCGCACCACCCGGTGCGAGCGCTCCACGAACGGCCGCACGGCGTGGTCGCCGAGCAGGTTCAGCACCGCGGTCGGCACCCCCGACGGCGGGCGGGTCTCCCGGAACGCCGTGGGCGCGATCTCCCGGTACAGGCGCATCGCGGACCCGGCGGTGCGGGTGAACCAGAAGCTCGCGACGTCGGCGAGGTAGGCGTCCGGGTCCACGGGGGTCTGCCGGGTCGTGTCCGGGTCGTAGTCGACGAACCACTCGAGGTGCCAGGCCAGCAGCCCGACCGGGGAGTCGGTCATCGCGTAGCCGAGCGTGGACGGGCGGGTGCTCTGGATCGCGGCGTAGCCGCTGCGCCCGGGCCAGGTCTCGCCGAGCTCGGCGACACGGGCCCGCTCGGCGTCGGTCAGGCCGGCGAGCGGGTCGGCCGCCGACGGGTCGGGGGACGCGCCGACCAGCGCGTTGAGGTGCACCCCGAGCACCCGGCCGGGATCCCGGCGGGCGATCTCGGGCGCGATCATCGAGCCGTAGTCGCCGCCCTGGGCCAGGAAGCGGTCGTGGCCCAGGGCCGACATGAGGTCGGTGAGGCAGCGGGCGTGCCGGTCGACGTCCCAGCCGAGGTCGCGGGTCGGACCGGAGAACCCGAACCCGGGCAGTGACGGGGCGACGACGTGGAACGCCGGGAGCGTCGCGTCCCCGGGTTCGGTGAGCGGCCCCAGCAGCCCGAGGAACTCCGCCGGGGTGGACGGCCAGCCGTGCACCAGCAGCAGCGGGACGGCATCGGGCCGCGTCGAACGGCGGTACAGCGCGTGCACCCCGGCGTGGTCGGGGGTGTCGACGACGACGGAGTCCGCGGCCAGCCGCTCCTCCACGGCCCGCCAGTCGAAGCGGTGCCGCCAGCGGTCGGCGAGCTCACGCAGGTGACCGGGCGGGACGCCGTAGGACCACCCCGCGCCGGACGGCACGTCCGGCCAGCGGGTGTCGTCGAGGCGGGCGTGCAGACGGTCGATCTCCGCCTGCGGGACGGGGAACGGGTTCGGTGCCAGCGGTGCCGTCGGTGCCATAGGTGCCATGGCGCCGACCGTGGCACCGAACCCGGACTCCTCCGGTCCGCGTGCCGCGGTCAGGCCGAGACGACGGTCCCGACGTGCTCCCCGGCGAGGGCCTTCGTCACGGTCCCGGCGACGGTGCCGTTGACGATCTGCACCGACCGGACGTGCCGGGCGCGCTGCAGCGTGCGCAGGGCCTCCCGGTCGATCGGCAGGGGCCGGGCGGGATCGGCGAGCAGGTCGGCCGCGGTCGCCGTGCGCAGCACGGTGCCCCCGTCGAGGCCCCCGTCGAGCACGCCGTCGACGTCGCGGACGTAGGTCAGCGACGCGGCACCCCAGGCGTCGGCCAGCAGCAGCGCGCCGGTGTCGGTGCGGTGCGGCGGGATCTTCCCCGCCGCCGCGGGCAGCTCGTGCACGCCGTAGGGCGGGTAGCCGTTGGTGACGGCGGCGTTGGACGCGGCCAGGTGCACCGGGAGCTGGTGGGCGACCGTGTCGTGCCCGAGGTAGGCGACGCCCTGCTCGGCGAGCAGCGCGGCGACCAGATGCCCGTTCTGCTCGGCCTCACGACCGGCGATCTCGGCGAGCGCACCGGTCGGCAGGCCCAGGTCGAGGCCGACGCCGAGCGCGTGCCGGGCGCGGATCCCGGCGCCGGTGGCGATCAGCAGCGGGTCCCCGGAGATCGCGGCGCGCAGCTCCTCGACGATCGGCAGCAGCACGTCGCGGCCGCGGTCGATGATCGAGCGGCCGCCGAGCACGACGACGCGCAGGCGGGGCAGCATCCGGATGACCGGCTGCTGCTGGTCGACGGGGCGGACCTGCTCGCGGTCGAGCAGGGTCTGGCGGGCCAGCGGGGACTCGACGTCCTTGGGGTGGGTGGTGCTCATCGGGCGTCTCCCGCGGTGATGATCGTGCCCACGTGCTCGCCGGCGAGCGCGCGGGTGAGGTTGCCGGGCTTGAGACCGTTGACGATCTGGATCGAGCGGACGTGCGTCGCGTGCCGCATGAGCTCCAGCACCGGGCGCTCGACGATCAGGTCGGGGAGGTCCCGCTCGATCAGCTCGTCGACGGTGATCTCCGGGATCAGCGTCGCCGACGGGTCGTTCTTCGGGTTAGCGGTGTAGAGGCCGTCCTCGTCCTTGACGAAGATCATGTTCTTGCAGCCGTAGGTCTCGGCGACCAGGTAGCAGCCCGCGTCGGTGCGGTAGGGCGGGATCACGCCCTCGTCGGGCAGGGGCTGCCACATCGCGTACGGCGGCATGCCCGCGAAGATCGCCGCCCGGACCTCGGACAACGACAGGGGCAGCGCGTCGAACCCGCCCCCGGCGACGACCGGCACCCCGTGCCGGGCCATCAGGTAGCCGAGCATGGTGGCGTTCTGCCCGGCGACGGCGCTGCCGACCGAGCTGAGCACACCGGTGGGCAGGCCGAGCTCGGCGGCCAGGGAGTACGCGTGCCGGGCGCGGGTGCCGCCGCCGGTGCCGATCAGCAGCCGGTGCGTCGACCGGGCCTCCAGCAGCTCCTCGACCAGCGGGAACACCGCCTCACGGCCACGGTCGATGAAGCTCTGTCCACCGACCTTGACCACCGACACGTCGGGTAGGACCCGGGTGTCGGACGTCCGCTCGGTGGCCGCGGCGAGCTCCGGGTCATCGAGCGACCGGGTCAGCAGCAGCGACTCGAGCTCGGCCGCGCTCGCGGCGTGCGTCATCGCATCTCCTCGTGTTCGGGTGCGCGCACCCGGACGGGCCGCGCGGTCGAGGCGAACCTAGCGACTCCGGGCAGCGTCGTGCCGCCGACGCCACGGGCGCCATCGGCCGGGCTGCGGTACCGGACCCGGGCGGCGCTCCGTCGGCGCGGCCGGTCGCGCTCGACCGGCCCGCATCCGCTGGTCACGACGCCGTCCGGGTGATCCCTGCCACTGGCCGGAGCCCGCTCCGCAGCTCCGGCCCACTCCGCGCTCCGCCCCCGCACCCACGGCACACCCCCGCTACGCGCGGCGTCGCACGGCTTCCGGCCCCGCCGCTCGCATCCCGACGCCGGGCACGAGCGGACGGGGGCGATACGGTCGGACGGGTGCAGGGCAGCGCGCCAGCACTGCGGCACGGCGGCACTGCGGCACGGCGCCTCAGACGCGCAGGCGGAACGTCCCGGTGGGCGCGTCGAAGGCCAGTTCGTCGGTGTCGAACGCCGCCCCCACCGCACCGGAGGCGGCCAGCTCGCCGGGCGTCCCCGTGCGCAGCGCGCCGGGCGTCCCCGTGCGCAGCGCGCCGGCGCCGTCGAGCAGCCAGGCCCGGTCCGCCAGGCGCAGCGCCGGTTCCAGGTCGTGGGTGGACAGCAGCACCGCGAGGTCCTGCTCCCGCGCGAGCCGGCGCAGCGTCCCGAGCAGCGCGACCCGGGAGGAGACGTCGAGGAACGCGCTCGGCTCGTCGAGCAGCAGCAGCGACGGCTGCTGGGCCAGTGCGCGGGCGACCATCATCCGCTGCCGCTCGCCGTCGGACATCCGGGCCAACGGACGTCCGGCCAGGGGGCCGGCGCGGACCGCGTCGATCGCGGCGTCGACGGCGGCCTCGTCCCCCGCGGTGAGCACACCGGCGGCGCCGGTGTGCGGCAACCGCCCCAGCTCGACGACGTCGCGGCCGGTCAGCTGCCCGGGGTCCGGCCGGTCGGTCAGCACCACACCGACCCGGCGGGCCCGTTCGGGCGGCCGCAGCGCCAGCAGGTCGGTGCCGTCGAGGGTCACCGCGCCGCCCAGCGCGGGCTGCAGCCCGGCGAGCGTCCGCAGCAGCGTCGACTTGCCCGTGCCGTTCGCCCCGAGCAGCACGGTCAGCTCGCCCCGCGCGGCGACGGCGTCCACCCGGGACAGCACCGGGCACACCCGGGCCCGGCGCAGCGCCCCGCCCTGCGCGTACCCGGCGACGAGCCCGGTCAGCACCAGCCCGGCGTTCACCAGGCCGCGCCCAGGCGTCGGGAGCGCAGCAGCACCGCGATCACCACCGGTGCCCCGACCAGCGAGGTCACCACGTTAAGCGGGATCACCGTGCCGACCCCCGGCGGGTTCGCGACGACCGCACACGCCAGCCCGACCAGCGCACCGGTCAGCGCGGTGGCCGGGACGAGCACCCGGTGCCGCGAGGTGCCGACCGCCAACCGGGCCAGGTGCGGCACGGCGATGCCGAGGAACCCGATCGGCCCGCAGAACGCGGTGACCGTCCCGGCGAGCACCGCGGCGACCCCCAGCACTGCCAGCCGCACCCGGGCGACGTCGACGCCTGCGGTGCGGGCGTAGTCGTCGCCGAGCAGCAGTCCGTCCAGCGGCTTGGCCAGCACGAGGACCCCCACCAGCCCGGCCGCGACGATCCCACCGAGGATCGGCAGCTCGCCGCGGCCGACGCCGGACACCGAGCCGAGGCCCCACATCAGGTACTGCTGCGCGGTGCGCGGGTCGGTCCAGACCAGCAGCAGGCTGACCACCGAGGTGACCGCCGACCCCAGCATCACGCCGATCACCAGCAGCGCGGTCACCGACCGGGCGAACCGCGACAGCGCCAGCACCAGCGCGAGCACGGCGGCGGCACCGACCGCCGCGGCCGCGACCGTGGTGAACCGTCCCCCGACGACCGGTGTTGCCCCCAGCCCGCCGGTGGCGAACGCCGCGGCCCCCGCAGCCGCCCCGAGGGTGGTCACCAGCGCGACGCCGAGCCCGGCGCCCGCGCTGACCCCGAGCACGTAGGGCTCGGCCAGCGGGTTGCGGAACAGGGTCTGGGTGAGCAGCCCCGCGGTGCCCAGCCCGACACCGACGGCCGTCGCGGTCACCGCCCGCGGCACCCGCAGGTCGGTGACGAGCAGGTCGAGCCGGGCGTCGGGGGTGCCGGTGCCGAACAGCGCCGACAGCGTCCGGTCGAGCCCGATCACCACCGAACCGGTCGACACGGCGAGGGCGAACAGCACGACGACCCCGGCCGCGAGCAGCACCAGGACCAGCGGTGCGCGGCGTCCCGAGCGCTGCCCGGCCCGGTCCGAGACCCGGCTCGCCGCGGCGGGCGACGCCGGTGCGGCCGGCCTCATCCGGCGGGCACCTGCCGGTAGTAGGTGAAGGCGTGGCCCGGCAGGACCTCTGGGTGCAGGATCGCGACGAGGTCGGCGAGGATCTCGTCCTGGTGCAGCGCGCAGCGCTCGTAGAGGGGGTTGCCGCCGTCGGGGGTGGTGGCCCTGTCGCGGGTCCACAGCTGCCCGCCGGGGCGGACCGCGGCGAGCGAGGACAGCCGCGGGTCGACCGCGGCGACGTCGGCGGTCGTGGCGAACGGGCCGTCGGCGAGCCAGATGCGGGCGTCGCCGTCGTCGGCCAGCACCCGCTCCAGCGATTGCGCCTGGGTGCCGGTGCCCGGCATCCCGGCACCCAGCCAGGTGGCACCGGCGTCGCGGAAGAGAATGCCGGCGGTCGACTCGGCGGCCGGGACGTTCCAGGTGCCCTGGTAGGGCTGACCGGCGACGATCGGGGTCGGGGGCAGGCCGCGCACGCGACCGGCGAGATCGGCGTAGCGGCCCGCGATGCCGTCGAAGATCTCCGCGGCGCGGGCGTCCTGACCGGTCAGCGCCCCCGCGACCTTGATCCACTCGGCCTGGCCGAGCGGGCCGGTCTCCAGGTAGTCCGCCCAGCCGACCACCGGGCTCCCGGCCGCGGACAGTGCCGGGAACGCCGCGTCGTCGGTCCCGGCCGAGAGCACGACCGGCGGCGCGGCGGCCACGACCGCCTCGGCGTCGATCGTCGAGTTCGGCGCGAAGTCGACGGCGGCCCCGGAGGCGACGCGGGCACGCACGGCCGGGTCGGTGACCAGCGCGGCCCCGCCGACGCCGGTGATCCGGTCGAGCCCACCCAGCTCGGTGATCATCGGCAGCTGGGTGGTCGAGCCGGCGAAGATCCCGCTCACCGGGGTGTGCACGACCGGGGCCCCGGCGAGTGCTGCGGGCAGCGCCGGGTCGCCCTGCCCGCAGCCGACGAGCACCACCGACTGCGGCTGCCCACCCGGGAAGGGCGTGCGGACGGTCAGGACCCGGTAGCCGTCGCCGCCGGTGATCGTGACATTGGTGGCGTGGGTGAAGGCGACCGTGTCGTCCGGGGCGGACGCGGCGCCCGGCACGCAGTCCTGCGCCGCGGCGCCGGCCCCACCGGGGGCGGGCGGTGCCGTGGCGGGCGCGGAGCACCCTGCGACGACGGCCAGTGCGAGCAGGGCCGCGAGGACCCATCGATGACGCGTCACCTGAACAGTCTCACATATGTGGATCAGGCCCCGACGAAGGCGGAGAGCCCGTCCAGGAGCCGGTCGACGTCGTCGTCGGCGGTGTAGCAGGCCAGCCCGATCCGCAGGGAGCCGGTGTCCCCCAGGCCGAGCCGCCGCGAGCACTCCAGCGCGTAGAACGACGAGGCCGGCGCCGCGATCCGCCGCTGCGCCAGGTACCGGTAGGCCTCGACGGGGTCGCGGTCGTCGAAGGTCACCAGCAGGGTCGGGGTCCGCCGGGCCGCCCGGGACCGCACCGTGACCCCGGGCAGCGCGGCCAGGTGGGTCTCGATGCGCTCACGCAGCGGGCGCTCGTGCTCCTCGACCGCCGCCATCGACGCCAGCAGGCGCGCCCGGCGGTCCCCGGCCGCCGACGGGTCCAGCGCGGCGAGGAACTCGACGGCCGCGGTGGTGCCGGCGAGCAGCTCGTAGGGCAGGGTGCCGAGCTCGAACCGCTCGGGCACCGCGTCGCTGGACGGCGCCAGCTTCGCCGGGCGCAGCGTCTCCAGCAACGCCGGGTCGGCGGCGAGCACCCCGCAGTGCGGGCCGAGGAACTTGTAGGGCGAGCAGGCGTAGAGGTCGGCGCCGACCGCGGCGAGGTCGATCGGTGCGTGCGCGGTCAGGTGCACGCCGTCGACCATGAACAGCGCCCCGGCGGCGTGCACGGCGGCGGCGATCGCGGGCAGGTCGGGGCGGGTCCCGACCAGGTTCGACGCACCCGTCACCGCGACGAGCCGGGTGCGGTCGGACAGCAGCGGCGTCACGTCGTCGAGCTCGGTGGTGGCGGGGTCGAAGTCCAGCCACCGCACCGTCGCCCCGGCGGCCTGCGCGGCGATCACCCAGGGGCGGATGTTCGCGTCGTGGTCGAGGCGGGTCACGACGATCTCGTCGCCCGGCGACCAGGTCGCGGCCAGCGTCCGGGCGAGGTCGAAGGTCAACGCGGTCATGCTGCGCCCGAACACGATCCCGCGCGGGTCGGCGCCGAGCAGGTCGGCCATCGCGGCGCGGGCGCCGACCACGATCGCGTCGGCGGCGCGCTCACCGCTGGTGACCGTGCCGCGGTTGGCCAGCGGGGAGGTCATGGCGGCCGCGACCGCCCCCGCGACCGAGTCCGGGACCTGGGAGCCGCCCGGCCCGTCGAAGTGGGCGATCCCGGCGCGCAGGGCGGGGAAACGGCTGCGGACGGCGGCGACGTCGTAGCTCATGACCGCACCCTGTCACGCCGGCGCCCGGCCCACGCCCGGACAACGAACACATGTCATCGGGGTGTCGTACCGCCCGTGTGGGTGACACGCGGGCCATGATTCCTCCCATGTCGAGGTCCTGGGAGCACTCGCGCGGGCGCCACGCCCCACGTCGACGGCGACGCTCGGTGCACCGTCGCGCCTGGGCGGTGCTCGCGACCTCGCTGGTCGCACTGGTGGTCCTCGTCGCGGGCGGGACCGCCGCGATGGCGGGCGGGCGGATCGGTGACGCCGTCGGCGGCGGCGTCGACTCGCTGGCCCGCAACCTCGCCGGCGCCGTCGACCGCCTCCGGCCGGCCCCGGCCGTGCCCCCCGCACCCCCGGTCCCCGAGGTCCTCACCAGTGTCCCGGCCGGTAACGCACCGGTCGCTCCGCGCGGCCCGGTCCGCACCGAGGTCAGCACCGGGACCCTCGAGGGCGTCGCGCTCACCGCCGACTCCGACGACGGACCGGTCACCGTCGCGGGCACCCTGTCCCCCGACGGCCGCAGCTGGACCGCCACGGAGCCGCTGGACTTCGCGACCACCTAACCACTGGTCGGGCAGCTGGGTGCTGGGCCCGCAGGACCGTCGCCCGGTCCCCGCGGCCCCGTTCACCACCGTCGACCCGGACGACACCGTCGACGCCACCATGAACATCCGCGACGGCGGCGAGGTCGGCATCGGCGCCCCGGTCGTGCTCGCCTTCGGCGAGAAGCTCCCCGACGCCGCGAAAGCCACCGTCGAGCGGGCGCTGAGCGTCACCACGTCGCGGCCGGTCGAGGGCGCCTGGGCGTGGCTGCCCGACACCGCCGAGGGCTCGCGGGTGCACTACCGACCGAAGTCCTACTGGCCCGCGCACACCCGGGTCCAGGTGCGGGGCGCGCTGCGTGGACTCGACCTCGGCGACGGCACCTTCATGACGAAGGACCTGGACCGGACGTTCACCGTGGGGCGCAGCCAGGTCGTGAAGGCCGACACCCGCAGCCACGCGATCGTCGTCGTCCGCGACGGGAAGGAGATCGCCCGCTACGACGCGTCCTACGGCCTGGAGTCCGACCCCCGCCGGGTGACGCGCTCGGGGATCCACGTCGTCATGGCCAAGTCGCAGAAGGTGCTGATGAGCAACCCCGACTACGGCTACGTCGACGAGCCCCAGTTCTGGGCGGTCCGGATCTCCAACAACGGCGAGTTCATCCACGCCAACCCCGCCTCGTCGTGGGCGCAGGGCAGCCGCAACGTCAGCCACGGTTGCATCAACCTGTCCACCCGCGACGCCAAGGAGTTCTTCGCGAGCACGACCTTCGGCGACCCGGTCGAGGTGACCGGCAGCTCGCAGCCGCTGACCGCCCGCGACGGCGACCTGTACGACTGGACGATCCCCTGGGACGAGTGGCGCTCGCTCAGCGCCCTGTCCTGACCCCGCTGTCCCGAGCCGCTACCGGATCCGGCGATCCTGCCCGGCCCACGCCTCGTCGCGCAGGACGAACTTCTGGATCTTCCCGGTCGAGGTCTTCGGCAGCTCGCCGAAGGTGACCCGCTTCGGTGCCTTGAACCGCGCCAGCCGCCCCCGCACGTGCTCGACGATCTCGTCCTCGGTGGCGCTCTCGCCCTCGCGCAGTGTCACCCAGGCGGCCGGGACCTCGCCCCACCGCTCGTCGGGGACGGCGATCACCGCGACCTCCAGCACGGCCGGGTGGTCGGCGATGGCCTGCTCCACCTCGACGCTGGCGATGTTCTCCCCGCCGGAGATGATCACGTCCTTGGAGCGGTCCCGGAGCTCGACGTAGCCGTCGGGGTGCATGACGCCGAGGTCGCCGGTCCGGAACCAGCCGTCCGGTGCGGCGTCGCGGGTGGCCTGGTCGTCATCGAGGTAGCCGAGCATGACGTTGTTGCCGCGCAACGCGATCTGGCCGGTCGTCGCCCCGTCGCGCGGGACGTCGGCACCGTCGTCGTCGATCACCCGGACGGCACAGGCGATCATGTTCCCGACGCCCTGGCGGGCCTTCATCCGGGCCTGCGCGTCGGCGTCGAGGTCGCTCCACTCCGGACGCCAGTCGCAGATCATCGCGGGGCCGAAGGTCTCGGTGAGCCCGTAGAGGTGGGTCACCTCGAACCCGAGCTCGGCCATCCGGCGCAGGATCGCCGGGCTCGGCGGCGCTCCCCCGGTCGCGACGGCCACCGGCGTCTCCACCGGCCCGGCCTCCGGCGCGTAGGCGATCATCGACAGCACGGTGGGGGCGCCGTTGAGGTGGGTGACGCCCTGCTCGCGCACGAGCTCCCAGATCCGGGACGGCTCGACCTTCGGCAGGCAGACGTGGGTGGCGGCGGCCGCGGTGACCGCCCACGGGAAGCACCAGCCGTTGCAGTGGAACATCGGCAGCGTCCACAGGTGCACCGACGACGCGGTCAGCCCGGTGTGCCCGACCATGGCCAGCGCCTGCAGGTAGGCGCCCCGGTGGTGGTACATCACGCCCTTCGGGTTCCCGGTCGTCCCGGACGTGTAGTTGATCGACAGCAGGCCGCGCTCGTCGGCGGGACGCACCGCGGTGGGCTCGCCGTCGGCGACGAGGCGCTCGTAGTCCGGGCCGACCCGCACGGTGTGCGGCGGGGTGTCGAGGCGGGCGAGCACCTCCGCGACGAGCTCGTCGAACACCGGGTCGGCCACCAGCACCGAGGCGCGCGAGTGCTCCAGGATGTAGGCGACCTCGCCCGCCGACAGCCGGGTGTTGACCGCGACCAGCGCCGTCCCCGACCACGGCACCGCGTGCGCCGCCTCCAGCCCGACGTGGGTGTTCGGCACGAGGACCGCGACCGGGCGCCCGTCGTGCAGCGCGGCGAGCGAGCCCGCCAGGCGCCGGCAGCGGTCGCGGAACTCGGTGTAGGTGAACCGCAGGTCGCCGTCGACGACCGCGACCCGGTCGCCGTGCGCCGCCGCGGCCCGGTCGAGGAACGCCGTGGGGGTCAGCGGCTCGAACGACAGGTCCGCCAGATCGGCCGGGACACCCGCCGGGTGCGTGGGGACGGGAGCCTCGTCGGTCATCCCCCGAGCCTCCCCCGGCGACGCGGACGCGCGCAATGTCGCCGCCCCGCGACCCTCCGTCGCGCGAGCCCCCTCCGCCGCCGCGTCGGTGATCGCCCGCCCGATCCCCCGCCGCCCGTCAGCCCCACCTGCACGCTCACCGTCCGCCTGGCCCGCCTCCCGCGGTGCCCACCGTGCGCGCTGCTCCACCGACCCCTCGCTGCTCCACCGGGCGCGCGCCGATCCGTCGGGCGCACTGTGATCCGCTGGCGCACGGTGATCTCCCAGCCGCACGGTGATCCGCTGGCCGCGCGGTGATCCGCTGGCCGCGCGGTGATCCGTCGTCCGCGCGCGTCCGGACACACGCGCGGAGCGGATCAGCGCGCGAACTGTCGATCACCGACGCGTCACCGAATCTGTGCCTCGGCCCGCCGTGCCGGAGTCGACGCGCCGTGCCCGAGCCCACGCGTCGCTCCACCGGGCACGGCTATCCGCCGTGCGCGTGCTGATCCACCGCCGCGCGGTGGTCCACCGGGCGCGCGGTGATCCGCCGGGCGCGCGGTGATCCGCCGGGCGCGCGGTGATGCGCCGCCCGCGCGCGTCCGAACACACGCGCGGACTGTCGATCACCGGGGTGCCGCCGGGACTCCCCCCGCCCCGTCGTCCTGGGTCGCCGGAACTCCCCCGTCGTCGCGGGCTGTATTACGTTCGCCGTGGAAACGAAGCTCGTCGGGAGGCGGACGCGATGGCGTGGGACTTCAGTACCGACCCGGAGTTCGAGGAGAAGCTGAAGTGGATGCGCGGCTTCGTCCGCGACGAGATCATCCCGTTGGAGACCCTCGACCTGGACCGGGAGACCTTCGCCCGGATCACCGCGCCGCTCAAGGAGCAGGTCCGCGAGCAGGGTCTGTGGGCGGCGCACCTGCCCCCGGAGCTCGGCGGCGGCGGGTTCGGTCAGGTCTCCCTCGGGCTGATGCACGAGATCCTCGGTCAGTGCCGCTACGCGCCGGGGGTGTTCGGCAACCAGGCGCCCGACTCGGGCAACGCCGAGCTGCTCGCGATCGGCGGATCGCCGGAGCAGAAGGAACGCTGGATGCACCCGTTGCTGCGTGGTGAGCTGCGGTCCTGCTTCTCGATGACCGAGCCCGGCGCCGGCGCGGACCCGACGATGCTGTCCACCCGGGCCGTGCGCGACGGCGACGACTACGTCATCAACGGCCACAAGTGGTTCTCCTCGAACGCCACCGGCGCGGACTTCCTGATCGCGATGGTGGTGACCGACCCGGACGCACCGCCGTACCAGCGGGCCTCGATGATCATCGTCCCGACCGACACCCCCGGGCTCGACGTGGCCCGCGACATCCCGGTGATGGACCACCCAGAGGTCGGCGGCGAGATCTACGGCGGCCACGCCGAGGTCTTCTACCGCGACGTCCGGGTGCCGGCGACGAACCTCGTCGGCAACCCCGGCGACGGGTTCAGGCTCGCCCAGCAGCGGCTCGGCCCGGGCCGCATCCACCACGCCATGCGCTGGCTCGGCCAGTCCCGGCGGGCGTTCGACATGATGTGCGAGCGCGCGGTGTCACGGACGGCGAGCGGCACGCGGCTGGCCGACAAGCAGATGGTCCAGGACATGGTCGCGCAGTCGGCGGCGGACATGGCCGCGGCCCGGCTGCTGACCCTGCACGCGGCCTGGACGATGGACCAGGTCGGGGCCTCGAACGCCCGGATCGAGATCGGGATGATCAAGTACTGGGGCGCGAAGGTGCTGCACGACGTGATCGACCGCGCGATCCAGGTGCACGGTTCGCTCGGCTTCTCCGGGGACCTGCCGATGGAGCAGATGTACCGCGCGGCCCGCGCCGCGCGGATCTACGACGGTCCCGACGAGGTCCACAAGGAGTCCGTCGCGCGGCGCATCCTGCGCGGCTACACCCCGGTCGAGGTCCCCACCGAGCACGTCCCGACCCGCACCGAGGCCGCGCAACGCAAGTTCGCCGAGTACCTGGACACGGCGACGGCGAACGCCTGACCGCGTCAGGCCGGTGCGGACCTCGGCTCCGGCGAGGCTGCGAGGTCGGCGCGGTAGTCCGCGACCAGCGCGTTCATCGCGCTGAGGAAGCGGGCCGCCGCGTCGAGCTCGTCGTCGTCGAAGCCGGCGAGCAGGGCGTCCATCCGGGCGCCGAGCGGGCCGAAGAACGCCCCGCCGACCTCCGCGGCGTTCTCGGCCTGGCGCAGGGTCACCCGCCGCCGGTCGGCGGACTCGCGGCTGCGGCGCACGTGGCCCGCGCGTTCCAGGCGGTCGACGAGCGCGGTCGTCGCACCGGTGGACAGGCCGAGCCGGGCACCGAGGACACCCGGGGTGAGCGGTTCACCCGCGGAGTCCGCGCGCATCACCGCGAGCAGCGCGTGGAGGTCCGTGGGATGCAGCCCGTGCCGCCCGGCGAACTCCTGGCCGAGCAGCTCGGACTCGCCCGCGTAGTCCTGCAGCAGCGCGACCAGGTCCTCGCGTCGCGTCCGGGCAGGCATGCCGACGAGCCTAGTCGCCGTCAGCGGGCCCGTGCCGGGCGCAGGGTCAGCGCCCCGTCCACCGCGGCGGGCGCTTCTCCAGGAACGCCGCGATCCCCTCCGTCTAGTCGGCCGAGCGCAGGATCGCCGCGGTGGCGACCTCGGTGGCGCTCCAGCCGCGCTCGTCCGGCTCGGACACCACGCGTTCCAGGGCGCGCAGCGACACCGACACCGCGAGCGGCGAGTTCTCGCAGACCGTCGCGGCGAGCTCCAGCGCCGCGGTCTCGGCCCGCCCCGGCTCGACGAGCTCGTTGACCAGGCCCAGGGTGTACGCACGGTCGGCGTCCAGCGGGCGCCCGGTCACCAGCAGCTGCTTGGCGACGTTGAGCGGCAGCGGCCGCGGCGCGCGGAACAGCGCACCGCAGTTCGCGACCAGGCCGCGGGCAACCTCGGGCAGGCCGAACCGCGCCGTCGTCGACGCGACGACCATGTCGCAGGCCAGCACGATCTCGAACCCGCCGCCGTAGGCGACGCCCTCGACCGCGGCGATCAGGGGGCGCCGCCGGTCCCGCCGGACGACGCCGTAGTTGCCGCCGCGCGGGGTGGGGCCGCCGGCCCCGGCGGCCAGGTCGGTGCCCGCGCTGAACGCCGTCGGGTCCCCGGCGAGCACGCCGCACCACAGGTCCGGGTCGTCGTCGAGGGTGTTGAGCGCCTCGTCGAGGCCGGCCGTCATCGCCGCGTCGACGGCGTTGCGCTTGTCGGGCCGCGTCATCCGGATCAGGAGCACGTGCCCGTGCCGCTCGGTGCTCACCCTGGTCCCCGCCATGCCGTCGGTCACGATCGTGACTGTAGGTGGGAACCGCGCCCGGGGCGTTCGTAGTCTGGTGATCGTGTCCCGCAGCAAGCGCCTCCCCACCGCGGCCGTCCTGTCCGTCCCGCTCGCCCTGACCGGCGCCCTGGCCGCGCTCGGGCTGCACGTGCGCCGGAACATGGGGGCCCGCCCGGGCGAGCTGCGCCGGATCGCCTCCGCCTCCCCGAACGCCGTCGACGGGCTGTTCGCCAACACCGAGCCCGGGCTGCCCCGGGCCAAGGCCTCGGCCCGGATGATCCTGAACATGCTGGTCGGCCGCCGCTCCGCGGGCGGCGCGACGGCGACGGTGCCGCTCGCGCCGCTGCGGACCCCCGCCGAGCCCGCCGGGCTGGCGGTGACCTGGCTGGGCCACGCCGGGGTGCTGCTGGAGATCGACGGCCGGCGGGCGCTGGTGGACCCGGTCTGGTCTGAGTACGCCTCCCCCGTGCCGCGCTTCGGGCCGCGCCGCCTGCACCCGCCGGTCGCGCCGCTGTCCGAGCTCGGCTCCCCGGACCTCGTGGTGCTCAGCCACGACCACTACGACCACCTCGACCGTCCGACGGTCACCGCGCTGGCCCGCGACACCTCCGCGGTGTTCGTCGGGCCGCTCGGGGTGGGCGCGCACCTGCGTTCCTGGGGCATCCCCGGGCACCGGGTCGTCGAGCGCGACTGGGAGGGCGTGGTGACCGTGGCGGGGCTGGAGCTGACCTGCCTGGAGACCCGGCACTTCTCCGGGCGCGGGCTGCGCCGCAACACCACGCTGTGGGCGGCCTGGAAGGTCGCCGGACCGCGGCACACCGCCTACCTGGGCGGGGACACCGGCGCCACCCGGGCGCACGCGCGCACCGGGGCCGCGCACGGCCCGTTCGACCTGACGGTGCTGCCGATCGGCGCCTACTCCGACCTGTGGCCCGACATCCACGCCGACCCGGAGCAGGCGGTCGCCGCGCACCGCGAGCTCGGCGGCCGGGTCCTGCTGCCGATCCACTGGGCGACGTTCACGCTCGGCTTCCACCCCTGGGACGAGCCCGCCGAGCGGGCCCGCAAGGCCGCCGCCGACCAGGACGTGGTCCTGGCCCTGCCGCGCCCGGGCCAGCGCATCGACCTGACCGGCGTCACGACCGTCGACGACGCCCGCGCCGCGGTTCCCACCGAACCGTGGTGGCCGACCGCACGCTGATTCGCGTCACCGTCACCGCTGACCCTTTCCGCCCATTCCCGTCACCCGGACGCCGTATCCCCTCCCCGGAAACGCCGGCACCGGACCATTTCCGGGGAGGGGTTCGACAGGTCGGTTCGGCATCCCTTGAGGCTTATTCAGGCTCCGTCAGGTAAGTGTGTAGAAGATGAGTCCGATGACTGCCGAGATTGTCGTTTTAAATGTGGCGTAGGGCCGCCGGTAGTCTGCGTGGAGAACTTTCCACGTTTTGATATGGGCGATGACTCGTTCGATGGTGGCGCATGTGTGGTTGAGGCTCTTGTTGAATGTTTTTTGCCAGTCGAGAAGTTCCCGGCCGGGTGGTTTTTTGAACGGGGTGAGCATGCCGCGCCCGATGTATCCTTTATCGCCGATCGGGGGGTATGTGGCGAGGTGGTCGAGGGCGCCGGATCGGTCGAGGCAATATAGGTCGTGTCGGGAGCCTGGGGTCGGGTCGGAGATCCACGACAGCTGCCCTTCCAGGGTGGCTGCGACCTGGACGACGACGCCGGTGGTGCGATGCTTGCCCGACCACAGACCCGGCACCGCGGCCCATGACCAGCAGGGCAGCAAGGTTCCATCGATGATGTACTGCCGATCGGCACGAAGCTCCTCTGCCGTCGGAACGACACTCCGCAGCGCCTGTGCCAGCAACGGTGTCACCCCCGTGATCGCTCGACTAACCGTCGACTGCGACACCCCATAGGTTTCCGCCAACTCCCACTGCACACGATTCCCGCGCAGATACGCCAACGTGATCACCACCGACCAGAACAACCCCAGAACCGGCGGCCAAGACAAACGTGCCTCCGTCGCGTCCCGCTGATCCTGCTCATACACTATAGCGACAAGATCCTGAATTTCATCACGCCGGAAACCAGTGGTATAGTACATACTGCGGCAGCCCGTTCATCTCGGATTGATTCGGCAAACCAATATTCGCGATGGACGGGCTGTCGCCCAACCCGACACGCCGGGCTAGATCGTTATTTCACAGGGCCTGAATAAGCCTCCTTATCGTTCTGCCCGAAGAATCGGTTCCGGCACCGACCGGGGCGATTCCCGTCTCCGGCCGGGTCCGGCGATTCCCCGCGGAAGGAATGACGACGTGGCGCAGCAGACGACCATCACCCTGGTCGACGACCTGGACGGCACCGAGGCCGACGAGCAGGTGGAGTTCTCCGTCGACGGCCGCGCCTACGAGATCGACCTGTCCACGAAGAATGCCGAGAAGCTGCGCGAATCGTTGGCGCCCTACGTCGCGGCCGCCCGTCGCGGGTCCGGTCGGCGCAGCACCTCTTCCGGCACCTCGTCGAACGGTTCCAGTGCCTCGGAACGCGCCGCGAACCGCGCGGTGCGGGAATGGGCAACGGCCCAGGGCATGAAGATCTCCGAGCGCGGGCGTATCCCGTCCTCGGTTCTCGAGGCCTATCGGAACGCGCACTCCTGACCGCTGCCGCCGCCGGGGCCGCCCCGGATGGCAGGATCAGGGCCGACGAGAGACGGGCGCCGGGCGATCCGCGGCGCACACCGACGGAGAGGGCCCGATGTACCCAGGCACGCATGCCGCGACGACCCCCGACAAGCCGGCCGTGATCATGGGGGGCTCGGGCGCGAGCCTGTCCTTCCGTGAGCTGGAGGAGGGGTCCGCACGGCTCGCGAACCACCTGCGCGCCGCCGGACTCCGGCGGGGCGACATCGTGGCGCTCGTCGCGGAGAACTGCGCGCGGGTCTACGAGGTCTACTGGGCGGCCCAGCGCTCGGGGCTCTACATCACCGCGGTGAACCACCACCTCTCCGCGCCCGAGGCCGCCTACATCGTCCGCGACTGCGGTGCGAAGGCACTCGTGGTCTCGGCCGGTGTCGCCGGTCTGGCCGCGGCGATCGAGGACCACGTCGACACCCCGGTACGACTGGCCTTCGGCGGCGAGATCCCCGGCGCGTCCCGCTACGCCGACTACGACAAGACCCTCGCGTCGGTCTCCGCCGAGCCGCCGGCCGACCAGCCCCGCGGGGCGGACATGCTCTACTCCTCGGGCACCACCGGGCGCCCCAAGGGCATCAAGCCGACGCTGCCCGACCGGCAGATCGACGAGCCGGGCGACACCTACCAGGCCCTGTTCGGGCCGATGTACGGCTTCGGCACCGACACCGTCTACCTGAACCCGGCCCCGCTCTACCACGCCGCGCCGCTGCGGTTCACCGCCACCGTGCAGGCGCTCGGCGGCACCGTCGTGGTGATGGAGCGCTTCGACCCGGAGAAGGCGCTGGAGCTCGTCCAGCGGTACTCGGTCACCCACTCGCAGTGGGTGCCGACGATGTTCGTGCGGATGCTCAAGCTCCCCGAGTCCGTCCGCTCCGCCTACGACGTGTCCTCGATGCGGGTCGCGATCCACGCGGCCGCCCCGTGCCCGGTGGACGTCAAGCAGGCCATGATCGACTGGTGGGGCCCGATCCTGCACGAGTACTACGCCGCGACCGAGTCCAACGGGGTCACCTTCATCGACTCGGCGCAGTGGAGCGAGCGTCCCGGGTCGGTCGGCCGGGCCGGGCTGGGCACCATCCGGATCGCCGCCGACGACGGCACCGTGCTCGGGCCGGGCGAGATCGGGACCGTCTACTTCGAACGCGACGAGCGCCCGTTCGAGTACCACAACGACCCGGGCAAGACCCTCGCCGCGACCCACCCCGAGCACGAGAACTGGACCACCACCGGGGACCTGGGCTACCTCGACGAGGACGGCTACCTCTTCCTCACCGACCGCAAGGCATTCATGATCATCTCCGGTGGGGTGAACATCTACCCGCAGGAGGTGGAGGACGCCCTCGCGCTGCACCCGAAGGTGCTCGACGTCGCCGTCATCGGGGTGCCCGACGACGAGATGGGCGAGAAGGTCAAGGCCGTCGTCCAGCCCCCGGAGGGCGTCGACGCCGGCCCGGAGCTGGAACGCGAGCTGATCGAGTTCGTGCGGGAGCGGATCGCGCACTACAAGGCGCCGTCGTCGGTGGACTTCACCGACTTCCTGCCGCGCACCCCCACGGGCAAGCTGGTCAAGCGGGAGCTGCGCGACCGCTACGTGTGACCTCGCCCCGGGCCCGCGGTGTGACCGGCACGGGGGGTCAGGCGGCGCGGCGGGCGTAGCGGGCACGGGCCAGGGCCGCGACCAGCGCCAGCGGCACCGAGGCGACCAGGGCGGCGGCGAACAGCGGGGCGAAGCGCCCGGCGTCGGCGAACGGGGCGCCGAGCGCGGTCCCGGCCGAGCTGCCCAGGAACAGCAGCGTCGCGAACAGCGCGACGGCGGTCGCGCGCGCCTGCGGGACGACCTCGGTCGCCCAGGTCTGCAGGGTCGAGTGCAGGAACGCCCACGCCCCGCCCAGGCAGAGCCCGGCCGCGGCGACCGTCATCGGGTGCACCGTCACCAGCGGGAAAGTCCAGGCGACCACGAGGAACCCACCGCCGACGCCGGCCAGCGCGGCCGGGCCGAGTCGGCCGACCAGGGGTCGCACGACCCGGGAGAACAGCACCGCACCGACGCCGTAACCGCCGGCGGCGAGCCCGGCCAGCGCGGCGGAGCTGCCCCCGGCCTGCAGCGACGGCGCGAGGTAGGTCAGCACCCCGAGCACGACCGCACCCTCGACGAAGGCGAGCGCCAGCACCAGCCGCGCCCAGCCGTTCCCGGCGACGGCGGCCAGCGGGCGGAGCACCGCGTCGGTGATCCCGCGCGACGGCGTGCGGGCGCCGTCGGGTTCGGGCAGCGCCCGCAGCGCGACGAACAGCACCGCGCAGCCCGCCGCCGTCGCACCGAGGACGACGCGCCACCCGGCCAGGTCGGCGAGCAGCCCCGCCCCGGCCGTGGCGACGGCGGTGCCGAGCGCGGTCGCGGCGAGCAGGTCCGACAGCGGCCGCTGCCGGACCGCGGCGGGCCAGGTGTCGCCGACGTAGACCAGCGCGGCCGGGATCAGTGCCGCCGTGCACGCGCCGGTGAGGACCCGCGCGACGACCAGCACGGCCAGCGTCGGGGCCAGCACCGAGGCTACCCCGCCCAGCACCGCCCCGACCAGGGCCAGGCGCATCACCCGGACCCGGCCGATCCGGTCGGACAGCACGCCCCACACGACCTGCATGAGGCCGTAGGCGAGGAAGTAGCCCCCGGCCGCGCCGGCCGCCGCCGCCAGCGGCGCGTCGAACGAGGCGGCGATCGGCACGAGCAGCGGCGCGATCGCGAACCGGTCGACGGTGCTCGTCAGCGACGCCAGCTGCAGCAGCCGGAGCCGCCGGGTGCCGTCGGGGACGGCGCCCCCGGAGTCGGGCCCGCCGGGACCGCTGCCGTCGGGACCGCTGCCGTCGGGGGTCGTGCTCACCGGCGTCACCCTGCACGGCGGGCCGAACTGTTGCCCCACCGGGGTGGCCGGGACCACAGTGGCAGGGCAGTCGAGGCTCGGGAGGCCACCGGTGGGCACGATCACGGGACACGGGATGACGGCGGCGGACATCGTCGCGCGGCACGCACGGACCACACCGGACGCTCCGGCGCTGGCCGACCCACGGACGTCGCGGACCTGGGCGCAGCTCGACGACCGGGTGTCCCGGCTGGCGACCGTCCTCGCCGGACGCGGGGTCGACCGCGGGGACCGGGTCGCGGTGCTCGGGCTCAACTCCGTCGAGCTCGTCGAGAGCTACCTGGCGGTGCTGCGGATCGGCGCGATCTGCGTCCCGCTGAACTTCCGGCTGACCGCCGGCGAGATCGCCTTCCAGCTGACCGACTGCGGCCCCACCGCGGTCGTCTGCGACGACCGGTTCGCCGCGACGGTGGAGACCGCCCGGGCCGACGCGCCGTCGGTGCGGACGGTGCTGGGGCTCGGCGAGGGCCTCGACGCGCTGCTCGCCGAGGCCGGGCCCGGGTCCTGGGGCGACGACGTCGCCGACGAGGAGCCCGCCTACATCATGTATACCTCGGGGACGACCGGCCGTCCCAAGGGCGCCGTGCTGACCCACCGCAACCTGCTGCTGCACGCGTTCCTGTCGATCACGCACATGGGCACCGCCGGCGACGACCGGGTCTCGCTGTCCGGGGCGCCGCTGTTCCACATCGCCGGGCTGTCGGGGATGCTGCCCACCCTGATCGCGGGCGGCCGGGTGATCATCCCGCCGTCGGGCGGCTTCGACCCGGTCGCGACGGTCGACACCCTGGAACGGGAGAAGGTGTCGTCGTGCTTCTTCGTCCCGGCGCAGTGGCAGGCGATCTGCGCGGTGCCCGGCCTCGCGGAGCGGGACCTGTCGGCGCTGCGCCGGATCAGCTGGGGCGCGGCACCGGCGTCGACGACGCTGATCCGCACGATGATCGACACGTTCCCGCAGGCCACCGTGGTGACCGCGTTCGGCCAGACCGAGTGCAGCCCGATCACGTGCGTGCTGCGCGGCGAGGACTCGGTCCGCAAGATCGGCTCGGTGGGGACGCCGATGATCGGCGTCGAGGTGCGCGTGGTCGACCCGGAGATGAACGACGTGCCGCGCGGCGAGGTCGGCGAGATCGTCTACCGCGGACCGACGGTGATGCGGGAGTACTGGGGGCGTCCGGACGCGACGGCCGAAGCGTTCCGCGGCGGCTGGTTCCACTCCGGAGACCTGGTCCGCGAGGACCCCGACGGCTACCTCTACGTCGTGGACCGGGCCAAGGACATGATCATCTCGGGTGGTGAGAACGTCTACAGCGCCGAGGTGGAGGACGTGCTGGCGGCGCACCCGGGCATCGCCGACGTCGCGGTCATCGGGGTGCCCGACCCACGCTGGGGCGAGACACCGCTGGCGGTGGTCGTGCCCGCCGACCCCACCGCGCCGCCGGACCTCGACGCCGTCGTCGCGTGGTGCGCCGACCGGCTGGCCCGCTACAAGCGCCCGACACGGATCGCCGTCGTCGACGCGCTGCCGCGCAACCCGACGGGCAAGGTGCTCAAGACCGAACTGCGCCGCGACCACGGCGCGCTGGACTCGGTCTCCGCACCCGCGCAGTAGCCCGGTCGCCAGCCCGATCGCCGACCCGGTCGCCAATCCGGTCGCGACGGCGGCGGGGGCTCGCCTACCGTCGGCACCGTGAGCGTCGTGGAATCGGTGAACACCGGGGTGTCCCGCCCGATCCTCGCGAAGGCGGGGGCCTCGGGGATCGACAAGCGGCCGGTGGCCGGACCGGTCCGGGTGGCCGTCCCGGCGGCTGCGGCGAGCGGGCTGGCCGGCGACACGATCTGCGACGCCGACCACCACGGCGGCCCGGACCAGGCCGTCTACGCCTACGCCCGGGAGGACCTGGAGTTCTTCGCCGCCGAGCTCGGGCCGCTGCGGGCGGGGACGTTCGGGGAGAACCTGACGACCCGCGGGATCGACGTGTCCGGGGCCGAGCTCGGCGAGTGCTGGCGGGTCGGCGGGGTGGTGCTGCAGGTGACCGCGCCCCGCGTCCCGTGCCGGACCTTCGCCGCGCACCTGGAGCGGGCGGGCTGGGTGAAGCGGTTCACCGCGGCCGCCCGCCCCGGCGCCTATCTGCGGGTCCTGTCCCCCGGCGAGATCCGCGCCGGGGACACCGTGACCGTCGAGCACCGGCCAGGGCACGGCGTCACCGTCGCCGACGCCTTCCGGGCGCTGCTCGGCGAGCCCGACCGGCTCCAGGACCTGCTGGCCGCGGGCGAGCACCTGCTGCCGCAGATCCGGGACACCGTCACCCGGCGGACCGCGTCCTGACCCGGTCGTAGCGCATCCCCATCGCCGCACGGACCGCGTCGAGGGTCTCCTCCGTCAGCTCGTTCGCACGCGCGTTGCCGCGGGCCAGCACGTCGTCGACCAGCCCGGGGTCACGCGCCAGCTCGGCGCGCCGCGCGCGGTGCCCGGCGAGATGGTCGTTGACCGCCTCGGTGGTGAGGCGCTTGAGCGCGGCGGCCCCGTCGAGGGTCGCGGCCAGCTCGTGCGGGTCGCGCCCCAGACACAGCGCCGCGGTCGTGAGCAGCCCGTACACCCCGGGCCGCCCCTCGGGGTCGACGGTGATCCGACGCTCGGAATCGGTACGGGCGCGGCGCACGATCGCCGCCGTCTCGTCGGCGGTCGCGCCGAGCGGGACGGCGTTGCCGCGGGACTTCGACATCTTGTGCCCGTCGAGGCCGGGCAGCTCCGGGGTGTCGGTCAGCATCGGCTCGGGCGGGGTGAACACCGGGCCGTAGCGCTCGGCGAAGCGCCGCGCCAGCACCCGGGTCAGCTCGATGTGCGGGAGCTGGTCCTTCCCCACCGGTACGAGGTCGGCACGGCAGGACAGGATGTCCGCGGCCTGGTGCACCGGGTAGGTCAGAAGCAGGCCCGACAACGCGCGCCCGGACGCCGCGTGCTCGGCCTTCACCGTCGGGTTGCGGTGCAGCTCGGCCTCGGTGACCAGCGACAGGAACGGCAGCATCAGCTGGTTCAGCGCAGGCACCGCGGAGTGGGTGAACACCGTGGTGCGGTCCGGGTCGAGCCCGGCGGCGAGCTGGTCGAGCACCGCGCCGCGCACGTGGTCGGCCAGCCGGTCCGCGACGTCGCGGTCGGTGATCACCTGGTAGTCGGCCAGGATCACCAGCACGTCCACACCGGACCGTTGCAGCCGGACCCGTTCGGAGATCGTGCCCACCAGGTGCCCCAGGTGCAGCGGGCCGGTCGGCCGCTCCCCGGTCAGCACCCGGTGCGACGACGGGTCGGCGGCGACGGCGGCACGCAGCGCGGGCATCCGGGCGACGGTGGCAGCGAGGGAATCCATGATCAGCTCCTGGGAACGGGGAGCTGCACGAGACACACCGGGTTCCGCCGGGCTGCTCGGGCAGCCCGGGGTGACGGTGACGTGCGTCTACGCGGCTGCGGGGAGCAGCCGCCACCAGCCGAGACGGGAGGAACGCACGGAGGCAGCCTACACCCGCCTAATCGACTATCGTTATCATCATCGGTATGGCCGACCGTCGCGTTCCCGTCACGATCCTGTCCGGCTTCCTCGGCGCGGGGAAGACGACGCTGCTGGAGCACCTGCTCGCGAACCGGGAGGGCAGGCGGATCGCCGTCGTCGTCAACGACATGAGCGAGGTGAACATCGACGGCGCGCTCGTCGACCTGCACCGCAGCCAGGAGAAGCTGGTCGAGCTCACCAACGGCTGCATCTGCTGCACGCTGCGCGAGGACCTGCTGACCACGGTCGGCGAACTGGCCGCCGAGGGGCGCTACGAGCACGTCGGCGTCGAGTCGACCGGGATCTCCGAGCCGATGCCGGTGGCGGCGACGTTCGAGTGGACCTTCGACGACGGCACCGCGCTCTCCGACGTGGCGCGGCTCGACACCATGGTCACCGTCGTCGACGCCTCCACCTTCGAGCACCTGCTGACCAGCGAGGACTCGCTCGCCGACCGGGAGCTGCAGGCCGCCGAGGGCGACGAGCGGACGCTGTCGGACCTGCTCGCCGACCAGGTCGAGTTCGCCGACCTGCTGGTGCTGAACAAGACCGATCTCGTCGCGCCGCACGCGCTGGGCCGGATCGAGGCACTGCTGTCGCGGATGAACCCGGGCGCCCGCATCGTGCGCGCCGTGCGCGGGGACGTGCCGGTCACCGACCTGCTCGACACCCGTCGCTACGACCCGGCGGCGGCCTCGGCGACACCGGGCTGGGCCCAGGAGCTCAACGGCTCGCACACCCCCGAGACCGAGGAGTACGGGATCGCGAGCGTCACCTGGCGGGCGGCGCGCCCGTTCCACCCGGCACGACTGCTCGACGCGCTCGGCGAGTGGCCCGGCCTGCTGCGCAGCAAGGGCTTCTGCTGGCTGGCCACCCGGCCCGACGTCGCGGGGCTGTGGTCGCAGGCCGGGCCGAACATGGCACTGGACCCGGCCGCGCCGTGGTCGTCGTTCGACGGGCCGCGCGGGCAGGAGATCGTGTTCATCGGGCTCGGCCTGACCCGCGACACCGTCACCGCCCGGCTCGACCCGGCCCTGCTCACCGACGACGAGCTGCTCGCCGGGCCCGACTCCTGGCGCGACCTGGACGACCCGCTGCCCGCCTGGGACCTCGACGACCTGCACGACCACGAGCACGCCTCCGTGGCCGGGTAGCGTCGGACCGCGTGCCCGACCTCACACCGGACGAGTTCCGCGCCCTCGGCCACCTGTTCGTCGACGCCGTCGCCGACGCCCGCGCCGGGATCGAGCGTCACCCGGTCCGCGACGTCGTGGAGCCCGGCACCGTGCGGGGCCGCTTCCCCCGCGAGGCGAACGAGGACCCCGAGCCGCTCGCCGCGTTCCCGTCGCTGGTCGAGGCCGTCACCGGCGACGCCGACACCCGCTGGCAGCACCCCGGCTTCCACGCCTTCTTCCCGGCGAACGCCTCGCTGACCTCGCTGCTCGGCGAGCTGCTCGCCGGCGGCGCCGGGACGCAGGGGATGCTCTGGTCCACCTCGCCCGCCTGCACCGAGGTGGAGCAGGCGGTCACCGACCAGCTGGCCAGGGCACTCGGACTGGACGAGTCGTTCACCCACGACGGCGGCGGGGGCGGCTCGATCCAGGACTCGGCGTCCTCGGCGGCGCTGGTCGCGCTCACCGCCGCGCTGCACCGGGCAGCGCCGGACCCGGACTCCGGCTGGCGGGCGCACGGGGTGACCGGGCGGGAGCGCGTCTACGTCACCGCCGAGACGCACTCGTCGCTGGCCAAGGCGGTGCGGGTGGCCGGACTCGGCTCCGACGGGCTGCGGACGGTCCCGTGCACCCCGGGGACGCGGGCGATGGACCCGGACGCACTGGCCGACACCCTGGCCGCCGACACCGCCGCCGGGCTGGTCCCGGTGCTGGTGTGCGCGACGGTCGGGACGACCTCGACCGGGTCGAGCGACCCGGTCGCGGCCCTGGTCACGGCGGCGCGGCCGCACCGGGCCTGGGTGCACGTCGACGCCGCGTGGGCCGGCGTCGCGGCGCTCTGCCCGGAGCACCGCTGAGTTCTCGACGGCGTGAACCCGGGCCCGGGGCCCGGCGTCGACTCCTTCTGCACCGACGCCCACAAGTGGCTGCTCACCGCGTTCGACGCCTCGCTGCTGTGGGTGCGCGACGCCCGCGCGCTGCCGGCCGCGCTGTCGATCACCCCGGCCTACCTGCGCGACGCGCACTCCGACTCCGGCGCCGTCGTGGACTTCCGGGACTGGCAGGTCCCGCTCGGGCGGCGGTTCCGGGCACTGAAGCTGTGGGCGGTGCTGCACGGGCAGGGCCTGTCCGGGCTGCGGGCGCACCTGCGCGGGCACGTGGACCTCGCCGCCGAGCTGGCCGAGCGGCTCCGCGGGCACGACGACCTGGAGCTGGCGTGTACACCGGTGCTGTCGCTGGTCTGCCTGCGCTCGCGTGCCGGCGACGCGGCGACCACCGCGCTGCTGGAGCGGGCCAACGCCGACGGTCGGGTGCTGCTCACCGGTACCGAGGTCGACGGGCACCCGGTGGTGCGGGTGGCGTTCGGCGGGATCACCACCGGCCGCGCGCACCTCGAGGTCGTCTGGGATGTCCTGTCCGCCCGATCGTGACCGCCATGGGTAAGGTTCGCCTGTCCACCCGGAAGGGTGTACTGACCTGATCTCCCGGCGCCCGGTGCACCCGCCCGCACGGGTCCCGTCGAAAGGACCGCCCCCATGCCCCGATCCCTGCTCCGTGCGCTCGCCGCGTACGTGGTCCTGCTGCTGGCGCTGGCCGGCTGTGCGTCCGGGGGCACCGGCGACACCGCGCAGCCCGCCCCCACCGGCGAGGCCGCCGGAGCCTTCCCGGTCACACTGAAGCACGCCTTCGGCGAGACGACGATCCCGGCCGCACCGCAGCGGGTGGTCACCGTCGGCTTCAACGACGCCGACTTCGCACTGGCCGTGGGGGTGAAGCCGGTCGGGGTCCGCGAGAACATCGGCGACTACGACTACGCACAGCGCCCCTGGGCGCAGGAGGCACTCGGCGGGACCCAGCCGCAGCTGCTGACCGGAGCCGAGATCCCGATCGAGCAGGTCGCCGCACTGAAGCCCGACCTGATCCTCGGCGTCTACTCCTTCATGGACCAGGCGACCTACACCGCGCTGTCGCAGATCGCGCCGACCGTCGCCCAGGGCACCCCCGACGGCACGAACCCCGCAGGCTGGGAGGAGCAGACCCGCATCACCGGGCAGGCCACCGGCCGCACCGAGCAGGCCGAGCAGGTCATCGCCGCGACCCGCGCGAGGTTCGACGAGGCCAAGGCAGCCCACCCCGACTTCGCGGGCAAGAACCTGAAGATGGACTTCTTCATCGAGGGTGTCCCCTACGACATGGGCACCGACGACCTGCGCGCCCAGATCTTCGCCGGCCTCGGTTTCGCCGTCCGGCCGGACTCGCAGACCCTCTCGCTGGAGCGCCAGGGCGACCTCGACAGCGATCTGCTCGTGGTGCTGGGCCGCTCGCGCGCCGAGTCCGAGGCCGACCCGGTGTTCCGGGCGATCCCGGCGGTGCAGCAGGGCCGGGTGGCCTACCTCGGGCCGTTCGAGACCGAGTTCGCCGCCGCACTGGGCTACTCCAGCCCGCTGTCGCTGCCCTACGCACTCGACACCGTGGTGCCGCAGCTCGACGCGGCGCTGAAGGGGCAGGCACCGGGGAACTGAGCCCGCCGCCGACCGCGTCGGGCGTCGATGTTGGCAAGGCTATCCTGACACAATGGACGTTCCCACCCGCCAGGCGGAGTCCGGCCGGTCCGTGTTGCGGGGGTCGCTGGGGGCCTTCCGTGGACGGCTCGCCGCGGCGTCGGCGCTGTTCTGCGGCCACCAGGCGGGTGAGGCACTCGTCCCCGTCCTCGTCGGGGTGGTGATCGACCGCGGGATCGCGGCCGGCGACCCCGTCGCCCTCACCGGCTGGTTGCTGGTCCTCGGACTGGACTTCCTGTTCCTGTCCACCTGCTACCGCTTCGGCGCCCGGCACGCCTGGTCGGCCGACGTACGCGGCGACGCCCGGCTGCGGCTGCAGGTGGCCGGGCGGCTGCTCGACCCCCGCGGCGGCGCCGAGGCCGGACGGCTGCCCGGTGAGCTGGCCTCGATCGCGGTGTCCGACGCGAAACGTGTCGCGGTGGTCAGCTTCATGCTCCCGCTCGGGCTGGCCGCGGTGACCGCGGTCGTCGTCGCGGCGATCGCGCTGCTCACCATCTCGCTGCCGCTGGGGCTGCTCATCCTGCTGGGCTCCCCGCCGCTGCTGTGGGCGATCCAGCGGATCGGCACCCCGCTGGAGCGGCGCAGCCACGCCGAACAGGAGCGGGCGGCCGCGGCCTCCGGGGTCGCGGCCGACCTGATCGACGGCGTCCGGGTGCTGAAGGGGCTCGGGGTCGAGCCGGCGGCCCAGCGTCGCTACCGTCGGGTCAGCCGGGAGGCGCTGGGCGCGACCCTGTTCGCCACCCGGGCCGAGGCCGGGTTCCTCGGCTCGGTCCAGCTGGTCAACGGGCTCTTCCTCGCCCTCATCGCGCTGGTCGGCGGGCGACTCGCCGCCGACGGCCAGCTCAGCATCGGCGGGCTCGTCGCCGCCGTCGGCCTCGCCCAGTTCCTGGTGGGCCCGCTCGAGGTGTTCGGCGCGGTGAGCCGCCAGCTCGCCCAGGGCCGCGCGTCCGCCGGCCGGATCGCGACGCTGCTCGGCAGCGAGCACGCCGTCACCGCCCGGCCCGGGTCCGGCTCCGGGAGCGCCGCTGCGGCCGGGGACGGCGGGCTGACCCTGCGCGGGGTCCGCACCGTGGGCCTGTCCGGCGTGGATCTCGACGTCGCACCGGGAACCATGCTGGGTGTGGTCACCGACGACGCGGCGACCGCACTCGGGCTGGTCCGGCTGCTGGGCCGCGAGACCGACCCCGTCGACGGCCGGGTCGAGGTCGGCGGGACCGACCTCACCGCGCTGGAGTGCACCGACGCCCGCGCCGGTGTGCTCGTCGCCGCGCACGACGCGCACCTGTTCGCCGGCACCGTGCGCGACAACGTCCTCGCCGGGTGTGCGCCCGGGACCGACCCGGCCCCGGCGATGGCCGCGGCTCGCGCCGACCAGGCCGCGGAGGTCCTCCCCGACGGGGCGGACACCGCGGTCGCCGCCCGGGGCAGCTCCCTGTCCGGGGGTCAGCGGCAGCGGATCGCCCTCGCCCGGGCCCTCGCCGCCGACCCCCCGGTGCTCGTGCTGCACGACCCGACCACCGCGGTCGACGCCGTCACCGAGGCCGCGATCGCCGACGGGCTGCGCGCGCTGCGCCGCGGCCGGACCACCGTCGTCGTCACCACCAGCCCGGCGCTGCTGGCCGCCGCCGACCGGACCGTCGTCCTGCGCGGCGGCCGGATCGCCGCGGACGGGACGCACAGCGAGCTCATGGCCGACCCCGACTACCGGAAGCTGGTGACCGGATGACCACCCGCCTGCCCGTCGCCGACGGGGCACGGATGCGGGCCGTCCTCGGCGAGCTGCTGCGGCCCCAGCGCGGCACCGCGCTGCTCGGGCTCGGGACGCTCGTCGGGGCTGCCGCGGTCAGCCTGCTCACCGCACCACTGCTCGGCCGGATCGTCGACCTGGTCGCCGACGGCCGGGGCGCCGACGCCGTCACCGCACCGGTGCTCGGCCTGGTCGGGGTCGCGGTCGGGCAGGGCGTGCTCGCGATGCTCGGCGTCGCCCTGGTCGCCCGCGCCGGGGAGACGGTGCTGGCCGGGCTGCGCGAACGGTTCGTCGACCGGGCGCTGCACCTGGACCTGGAGCAGCTGGAACGGGCCGGGTCCGGGGACCTGACCTCGCGGGTCACCGACGACGTCAGCGTCGTCGCCGAGGCCGTGCGCGAGGCCCTGCCCGAGTTCGCCCGCTCCGCGCTGCTGATCGGCCTGACCCTCGTCGCGCTGCTCGCGCTGGACTGGCGGCTGCTCCTCGGCGCGCTGCTCGCCGTCCCGATCCAGGCCTGGACCGCGCGCTGGTTCCTCACCCGGTCCGGCCCGATCTACGCGGCGCAGCGGATCGCCTACGGCGACCAGCAGCAGCAGCTGCTCGACACCGCCGCGGGGGTGTCGACCGTGCGGGCGTTCCGCCTGCACGACCAGCACCGGGACCGGGTCGCCGAACGCGCCGACGCCGTCGTCGGGCTCGCGATGCGGGTGATCCGACTGCAGACCCGATTCTTCGGCCGGCTCAACGCGGCGGAGTACCTGGGCGTGACCGGTGTCCTGGTCGCCGGCTTCTGGCTGGTGACCTCCGGTGAGGCCACGATCGGCACGGCCAGCGCGGCGGCGCTCTACTTCATCAACCTGTTCGGCCCGGTCAACGTGGTGCTGTTCCAGCTCGACGTCGCCCAGTCCGCGATCGCCGGGCTGCGCCGGATCGTCGGGGTCGCCGACCTCGCCCCCGAGCCCGATCCCGCCGAGCCCGCCCGGCCGGACGGCTCCCGCGTCCGCGCCCGCGGCCTGACCCACGCCTACGTCGACGGACACCCGTCGCTGCGCGGGGTGGACCTCGACGTCGAGCCGGGCACGCGGGTCGCCCTGGTGGGCGCGAGCGGCGCGGGCAAGTCCACCCTGGCGAAGCTGGTCGTGGGGCTGCACCGGCCGTCGTCCGGCCGGATCGAGATCGGCGGCGCCGGCCTCGACGAGCAGGGCCCGACCGTCCGCCGGGACACCGTCGCGCTGGTCACCCAGGAGGTGCACGTGTTCGCCGGGACGCTGGCCGAGGACCTGCGCCTGGCCGCCCCGGACGCCGACGACGCGCAGCTGCGCGCTGCGCTCGACACCGTCGGGGCGCTGGCCTGGGCCGAGGCGCTGCCCGAGGGCCTGGCGACCCCGGTCGGGAACGGCGCGCACGAGCTGGACGTCGTGCAGTCCCAGCAGCTCGCGCTGGCCCGGCTCGTGCTCGCCGACCGGCCGGTCGTGATCCTGGACGAGGCCACCGCGGAGGCGGGCAGCTCCGGGGCCCGGGCGCTGGAGGACGCGGCGCTCGCCGCGGCTCGCGGGCGGACGACGGTGGTCGTCGCGCACCGCCTGACCCAGGCGGCCACCGCCGACCGGGTCGTCGTCCTCGAGGACGGGCGGGTCATCGAGCAGGGCCGCCACGACGAGCTCGTGGCCGCCGGGGGCACCTACGCCCGACTGTGGGGTGCCTGGTCGGGTCTGCGGCCCGACCAGGCACCCGATCTCGGCTGAGTGGCGCGGCGCCCCGGATCAGGCGGCGCCGCGGATCAGGCGTCGGTGCGTTCGCGCAGGCTGCGCGGTCGCAGATCGGTCCAGTTCCGTTCGACGTAGTCCAGGCACGAGGTCCGGTCGGCCGGCCCGTGGACCGAGGTCCAGCCCGCCGGGACCTCGGCGAAGTCCGGCCACAGCGAGTGCTGACCCTCGTCGTTCACCAGCACCCGGAAGGTGCCGTTCTCGTCGTCGAAGGGGTTGGTGGACATGGTTCTCCTCCGGTGCGGGGACGTGGTGGGGCGCTCAGACGGTGGCGGTGTCGCGTCCGCTCGCCTCCGGGGAGGCGACCGCCGTTCCCCGGACGAGCGAGGCGACGATCTCTCCGGACCGCACGGCGATGTTGGACAGCAGGGTCGAGGTGATGCCGTGCGTGTGCTCGGTCGGACCCTGCAGGTAGACGCCGGCCCGGACCGTTCCGCCGCCGGGGAGCGCACCGGTGCGGACGCGGTAGTCGCGCTGCACGTCGAGCCGGCCCTGTCCGTCGCGCCCGCAGGCCTGCTGCAGGCCGGCGTCGAGCAGCCACAGTGGGTCGGCCGACCGGTACCCGGTCGCGTAGACCACGGCATCGGCGGTGATGACCTCGCGCTCGCCGTCGATGAGCGACTCGATGGCCAGTTCCACCCGGTCCCCGACGTCGACGACGTCGGCCACCCGGGAGACGTTGCGGAAGCGCAGTCGCTCCCGGCCGGCGACCCGCTCGTGGTAGTGCGTGCGGTACAGGCCCTCGATCAGCTCGGGGTCGACCACGGAGTAGTTGGTGTTGGCGTGGTAGCCGAGGATGCGGTCCTTGACCTCGTCCGGGGCGGTGAAGAAGTCGTCGACGGCGGCCGGGTCGAAGATCCGGTTGGCGAAGGACGTGTCGTCGGCGGGGCTGTAGCCGTAGCGGGCGAACACCGCGTGCACCTCGGCGGTCGGGAAGGTGCGGTGCAGGTGCTCCACGGTCTCCGCCGCGCTCTGCCCGGCCCCGACGACGGCGAACCGCGCGGGCGAGGCGCCGGCGAGCTCGCGGGTGTGGAAGAGCAGGTCGCGGTTGTGCCAGATGCGTCCGCCTGCGGTGATCCCGCGCGGGAGGACCGGGGTGAGCCCGCAGGCGAGCACGACGTTGCGGGTCCGCAGCCGCTCCACCCGTTCGCCGGTGCGCACCACGACGTCGAGGAGGTCGACCACCCCGTCGCCGGGCACGGGCTCGATCTCGACGACCTCGCTGCCGTAGTCGACGGTCACCGGGGAGCCCGCGGCGTCGCTGACCTCGCCGACCCGTGCGGCGGCCCACTCCAGGTAGTCGTGGAACTCGCGGCGGGTGGGGAACGACGAGCCGTAGTTGATGAAGTCGGCGAGCCGGTCGCGGTCGTGCAGGTAGGACAGGAAGGAGAAGCCGCTGTTCGGGTTCCGCAACGTCACGAGGTCCTTGAGGTAGGACACCTGCATGGTCGCGTCCTCGAGCAGCATCCCGCGGTGCCAGCCGAACCGCTCCTGGCGCTCGACGAACCGGGCGGTCACCGGCGCGTCGGCCGGGGCCGCCGCGTTGTGCTCCAGCAGGGCGATCGCGATGCCGAGGTTCGACGGCCCGAACCCGACCCCCACTACGTCGAGTACCTCCGGGGCGGAGTGGGGGTTCGCGTTCGCGGGGTTCGCCATCACGGTCCTTTCGTTGCTTCGGCACGCCTCAGATAAGGCGAGGCTAACTGCAACACGAAGGTGGACGTCCCGCCTAGGGGGTGATCGTCGGAACCCGGCCGCAACGGCTCGTCTGCGCTGGTCGGAGCAGCGGAGTGACGAACGTGTCACCCGTTCAGAGTATGGAGTGCCGGCACGCACACACCGCCGGACGAGGGTGTCGCATGCCCCGTCCGTGCGTCACCGGTTCTGGCGACAGGGACACGGGCAGGGACGGGTACGTGCGCGGGACCCGGCCCGACACGGCCGGCGGCCACGAACGGCGGCGCCGCGCGGGACGACCGAGCGTCCCGCGCGGCGCCGATGACGGTTCACCAGTCCCAGTTGCGCACGAGCACTCTCCCCTCGACCGGAGTACTTCTCACCGTCCCGGAACGGACGCCGTTGCGCTCCGCACGTCAGAACGCACGGCACGCTCCACGATCGAGTGATGACAGGTCCAGAGTAAGCGATGGACAACGCTCCGTCACGGTTTAACGCAAGCCTGAGGCGTTCGTCGTCGGTTCCGGGCCGCTCGGCGCGGACTCGGGCCGCTGCGACACGAACGGCAACCGCTTGCCTTACTCCCGCGTAGCCTCGACCCGATACCCCTGAACGCACCCGACGAACAGGCAGGCGACGTGACCTCTGGCCCGGTGGCACCGCGCCCGGCACGGCGTCGCCGTCGTGTGCCGGACGCCCGGTCGCTGCTCGGCCTGCCGGTGCGCCCGCTGCTGCTGGTCCTGGCCGTCGAGTCCGCGGCGGTGGCCGCCGTCGTCGCGGGCGCGCTGACCGGGGCCGCGCCGACGCGGACCGACGCGCTGCTCTGCGGGCTGCTGATGCTGGTGGCCGCGGTGCACACCGAGCTGTCGGTCAACGCCGAACGCCTGCGGCGCCGGATCGCCGAGACCCGCTACATCAACATGACCTCGGTCTGGACCTTCGCGGCGGCGCTGCTGCTGCCGCCGGTGCTCGCGACGGCCGTCGTCGCCGTCATCTACGTCCACCTCTACCTGCGGGTGGTGCGCCCGAGCGGCACGCCGCCGCACCGCCAGGTCTACAGCGCCGCCACGGTCCTGCTCGCCGTGCACACCGTCGCGGGGCTGCTCGCGCTGGTCGGCGGCTGGGGCGGGGCTCCGGCGACCCCGCAGAACGCGGCGCTGGTGCTGGGCGCGCTGGTCGCCTACACCACGGTGAACACGCTGCTGGTCGTGTCGGTGCTGCGGCTGACCGCACCGGGGTCGCGGTTCCTCGTGATCCTGTGGGGCGGTGACATCGGGCTGGAGCTGGCGACGCTGTCGATCGGCGGGCTGGTCGCCGTCGTGCTCGCCAACACCTCCCCCTGGTTCGCGCTGCTCGCGGTGCTGCCGCTGCTCGTCGTCGAGCAGACGACCCTGGTGCGTCAGCTCGAGGCGCAGGTCGACACCGACGCCAAGACCGGGCTCCTCAACCCGGCGGCGTGGCGCTGGCGCAGCCGCCAGATGCTGGAACGGGACACGCGCACCGACCGCGCCGGCGCGGTGCTGATCCTCGACCTCGACCACTTCAAGGCGGTCAACGACCGGCACGGCCACCTGGCGGGCGACGACGTGCTCCAGGCCGTCGCCGACGTCCTCACCACCGAGGTGCGCGACGAGGACCTGGCCGGCCGGTTCGGCGGCGAGGAGTTCGTGGTCACGCTCGGCGGGATGCGCGCCGACGACACCCTGGACGACCGGGCCCGCGAGGTCGCCGAGCGGATCCGCCGGGGCGTGCGCGCGCTGGAGGTCGACACGGCCACCGCGGGCCGGGTCACCGGGCTGTCGGTGTCGGTCGGCGTCGCGACGACACCGGACCACGGCTCGGACCTCGACGGGCTGCTGGCCGCCGCGGACGCCGCGCTCTACGAGGCCAAGCACGCGGGCCGCGACCGGGTCGCGGTGCGGCCCCCGGCGCCGCCCGTCGTTCCCGAGGGTGCGACGCCGCCGTTCGGGCTGAGCTTCGGCACCTGAGAGCTACCGCACCTGAGGACTCCGACACCCGGGGCGCCGGTCACGGCCCGAGCAGCACCCGGGCCAGGTCCTTCCACTGGGGCAGCATCGGGTCGCTGCCCGGGTCGCGCGGGTCGAAGGTGTAGGTCAGCGAGGTGCCGCGCATCGAGGTGAGCAGCAGGTCGCGCAGCTGCTTGAACCGCGGGCGGCCGGCGAGCTCGTCGCCGAACATGCGGGCCATCGACGCCCGGATCGCCGCGCCGAGGCGCTTCTCCTCGGGGCGCAGCGCCTCGGCGATCTCGGCGTTGGACCGGGCCGCGGTCCAGAGCTCCACCGCCGCCCAGAAGTGGGGCTCGGAGAAGCTCTCCCACAACAGCTCGATGACCCGGTCGGCCCGCTCGAACGAGCCGACCGGGTCGGTCTCGACCACCCGTCGCACGCGTTCCTCGGTGTCGGCGACGCGCTTCACCGCCAGGTGCTGCGCGGCCGCGACCAGCAACCGGTCCCGGCTGGGGAAGTGGTGCAGCAGCCGGCCGCGCGACACGTCGGCGGCCGACTGGATGGTCAGGGTCGTGGAGCCCGAGTAGCCGCCGTCGATGAGGCAGGCCACGGCGGCGTCCAGGATCCGGGCGCGGCTGTCCTCCGACCGCTGCGCCCGGCTCCTGACCGCCGGAGGGTGTTCGGTGTTCATGATGTGCTCATGATCGCCTGTCGGTCATCGGCTCAGAGTCCCAGACCCCGGCCGATCACCTCCTTCATGATCTCGGTGGTGCCGCCGTAGATCCGGGTGATGCGGGCGTCGGCGTAGGCCTTGGAGACCGGGTACTCGCTCATGTAGCCGTAGCCGCCGTGCAGCTGCAGACAGCGGTCGGCGACCCGGCCCTGCAGCTCGGTGCACCAGTACTTCGCCTTCGACGCGTCGACGGCGGTCAGCTCGCCCGCGTTCAGCGCCCGCACGCAGTCGTCGACGTAGTGCTCGGCGAGGTCGATCTCGGTGTCCATCTCGGCCAGCGCGAACTTCGAGTTCTGGAACGAGCCGACCGGGGACCCGAACGCCTTGCGCTCCCTGACGTACTCCAGGGTGTTCGTCAGCACCGTACGGGCCGCGGCCACCCCGGCGACGGCGATCGACAGGCGCTCCTGGGGCAGCTTCTCGACCAGCTGGACGAAGCCCTTGCCCTCCTCGGGCCCGAGCAGGTTCTCCACCGGCACCTTCACGTCGGTGAAGGAGAGCTCGGCGGTGTCCTGGGCGTGCATGCCCAGCTTGTCGAGGTTGCGGCCGCGCTCGAAGCCCTCCATCCCGCGCTCGAGCACCAGCAGGCTCATGCCCTTGTGCTTCTGCGACGGGTCGGTCTTCACCGCGACGACGACGAGGTCGGCGTTGATCCCGTTGGTGATGAAGGTCTTCGCGCCGTTGACGACGTAGTGGTCGCCGTCGCGGATGGCGGTCGTCGACATCGACGCCAGGTCCGAGCCGATGCCCGGCTCGGTCATCGCGATGGCGAGGATCTTCTCCCCCGCCACGACGCCCGGCAGCCACCGCTGCTTCTGCTCGTCGGTGGTGTAAGCGAGCAGGTAGGGCAGCACGATGTCGTTGTGCAGGGTCAGGCCCAGCCCCGAACCGGCCGCACCGACGCGCAGCACCTCCTCGGAGACGATGGCGTTGAACCGGAAGTCCCGCACCCCGCCGCCCCCGAACTCCTCGGGCGCGTCCATGCCCAGGAACCCGTTGGCGCCGGCGGTGGTGAACAGCTCCCGGGAGACGACGCCGTCGCGCTCCCACTGCGCCTCGTGCGGGGCGATCTCCTTCTCGACGAAGGCCCGGAAGGCCTCGCGGAAGTCCTCGTGGTCGGACTCGTAGAGCGTGCGCTTCACGGCGCCGCCTCCTCTCTGGGGTACCGGCAGGGGGACTAGCGGGGCTGCATGCGGATCGCGCCGTCGAGACGGATCGTCTCGCCGTTGAGCATCGGGTTCTCCACGATGTGGGCGGCGAGCTTGCCGTACTCCGCGGGCTGCCCCAGCCGCGACGGGTGCGGCACCTGCTTGCCCAGCGAGGTCTTGACGTCCTCGGGCAGGCCGGCGAGCAGCGGCGTCTCGAACAGACCGGGGGCGATGGTGTTGACCCGGATGCCGATGCTCGCCAGGTCACGGGCGATCGGCAGGGTCATGCCGACGATGCCGCCCTTGGACGCCGAGTAGGCGGCCTGGCCGATCTGGCCCTCGAAGGCCGCCACCGAGGCGGTGTTGATGATGACGCCGCGGTCGCCGTCGACGTGGTCGGACTTGGCGATGCGCTCGGCCGCCAGCCGGATCACGTTGAACGTGCCGATCAGGTTGACGTTGATGACCTTGGTGAAGTCGGCCAGCGGGAACGGGCCGGTCTTGCCGAAGGTCTTGATGCCGTTGCCGATGCCGGCGCAGTTGACCGCGACGCGGACGGTGCCGAGCTCCTCGGCGGCGTCGAGGGCGGCCGAGACCTGCTCCTCGTTCGTGACGTCGGCGGCGACGAAGCGGACGCTGTCCCCCAGCTTGTCGGCGACGGCCTCGCCCTGCGACGACGGCAGGTCGATGATCAGGACCTTGGCGCCGAGCTCCACGAACTTCTCCGTGGTGGCCAGGCCCAGGCCGGACGCACCGCCGGTGACGACGGCGACGGAACCGTTGATGTCCATGTTCTGTCTGTTTCCTTCCGGGTGGGGAGCGGGTGTCAGAGGAGTTCGAGGATGGTGGCGTTGGCCTGGCCGCCGCCCTCGCACATGGTCTGCAGGCCGTAGCGGATGCCGTTGTCGCGCATGTGGTGGACCAGGGTGGTCATGATCCGCGCGCCGGAGCCGCCGAGGGGGTGGCCCAGCGCGATGGCGCCGCCGTTGGGGTTGAGCCGCTCGCCGACACCGGACGCGGTGTCGGTGGTGCCCGCGATGTCCGCCAGCCAGGCCAGCGGCACCGGCGCGAACGCCTCGTTGACCTCGAACGCGCCGATCTCGTCCAGCGACAGACCGGAACGCTTCAGCGCCTTCTCCGTCGCGGGGATCGGGGCGGTCAGCATGATGACCGGGTCGGCGCCGGCGAGGACCGCGGTGTGCACGCGGGCGATCGGGGTCAGGCCGAGCTCGCGGGCCTTCTCGCTGGTGGTCATCAGCAGCGCGGCGGAGCCGTCGGAGATCTGCGAGGAGTTGCCCGCGTGGATGACGCCGCCCTGGTCGGCGTCCTTGAACACCGTCTTGAGCTGGGCGAGGCCCTCGACGGTCCCGCCGCGGCGGACCCCCTCGTCGGCGGTCACGCCGGCCAGCGGGGAAAGCTGACCGTCGAACCGGCCGTCGTCCTGCGCGGCGGCGGCGCGCTCGTGCGACAGCAGCGCGAACTCGTCGAGCTGGGTGCGGGAGAAGCCCCACTTCTCGGCGATCATCTCCGCGCCGACGCCCTGGTTCGGGGCGACCCCGTAGCGGGCGGCGAAGTCGGCGCCGAACGGGTCCTGGCCCTGCAGGGAGGAGCCCATCGGCACCCGCGTCATGGACTCGACACCGCCGGCGACGGCCACGTCGTACTGCCCGGCGATCAGGCCCGCGGCCGCGAAGTGCACCGACTGCTGGCTGGACCCGCACTGGCGGTCGACGGTCACACCGGTGACGGTCTCGGGGAACCCGGCGGCCAGCGCGGCGTTGCGGGCGATGTCGAAGGTCTGCTCCCCGGTCTGGGACACGCAGCCCCACAGGACGTCGTCGATCTGCGCCGGGTCCACGCCCGAGCGCTCGACCAGGCTGCGCAGGACGTGCGCGGACAGGTCCGTGGGGTGGACGTCCGCCAGGCCGCCCTTTCGCTTGCCGACCGGGCTGCGTACGGCCTCGACGATGACTGCGTCTCGCACGGTGTTCGCTCCTTCGCGACGGTGGACGGCGCCCGGGTCGGGGCCGTCGACTCGCCTGCGACGGTAGCAGGAAACAGTCAGAGTTGACTGTCACGAATCCGTGCGACGCCGCTCACGCCCGCCCGGGGACGACTTCGCCCACGGCCCGCCCGGGGACGCGGGCCCCGGTCCGCCCGGCCAGCAGGACCAGGTAGCCCAGGACCGGGAATCCGGCCGCCAGCCGGAGGACGTTCCAGGCCAGCCCGCCGGCGCCGACGGCGTCCGGATCCAGGAAGTAGTACGGCGCGCGCCGGCCGGCGCCGTTGAGCACGGCCAGCGCCAGCCCGAGGTACGCGGCCGGGAACAGCAGCCACACCGGCGGGTGCCACCAGCGCAGCCCGCCGCGGGCGGGCCGGACGAGGACCCAGTCGGCCAGCGCCAACACCGGCACGACGATGTGTAGCAGCACGTTGGCCGGGGTGAAGCCCGTCGAGCGCCCGGACAGGAACAGCACCCAGACCAGGCCGGCGACCAGCAGGTAGACCACGACCGCACCACGGACCGCGGGCCGCGCGTCGTACCGGCGACCCAGCAGGGTCCAGAGGTAGAAGGCCGCGGCGAGCAGGTTGACCTGGTAGGTGAAGGTGGTCAGACGCCAGGCCACGCCGCTGCGCGAGGTCAGTTCGACCACGACCAGCGCCGCCAGCACGCAGGCGACGACCGCCCCGCGCAGGACGACGGCGACGACGGCGACAGGGACCTTGCGGGGCGCCGGGAGATGCACGGGGGATCAACGCCGGGTGCCACCCACCGGGTTCCCGTGATCCGGACGGGTGATCCCGGTCATGCCGCGGTGCGCCGTCGCACGGCATGCCGCATCATGATCGTGAGCATTGCTCACCTCCTGGGAGGACCGATGTCCGGAGTACCGCACGGCAACGTCCCGGCCGGTGGCAACAGTGTCCCCGGCGGGTGGGACGTCACCCGCAGCGTCGGCGCGACCGCACTGGCCGTCGCTGCGGCCCGCGCCGCCGAGGCCGAGGCCGAGCGCCCTGACCCGCTGGTGGTCGACCCGTACGCGCGCGCACTCGTCGACGCCGCCGCGCCGGGGCTCCCGCTCGCCCGCGGTGCCGACGACGACGGCGGCGTCGGCTGGCGGGCGCTGGTCGACATGATGGCGATCCGCACCCGGGTGCTCGACGCCGCGCTGCTGGCGGCGGCTGCGGACGGGGTGCGGCAGGTCGTCGTCCCCGCGGCCGGGCTCGACGCGCGCCCCTACCGGCTGGCCTGGCCGGACGGCACGTCGGTGTACGAGATCGACCAGCCCGAGGTGCTGGCCCACAAGCAGCGGGTCCTCGGCGCCACCGCGCCCCGGGCACGGCTGGTCGCCGTGCCCTGCGACCTGCGCGACGACTGGCCGGGCGCACTGCGCGGGTCCGGATTCGACCCCGGCCAGCCCACCGCGTGGCTGGTGGAGGGCCTGCTGGCCTACCTGCCGCCGGAGGCGGAGGCAGACCTGCTCGCCCGGGTCGACGAGCTGTCCGCGCCGGGCAGCCGGGTCGCGCTGGAGGCGGTGGACCTGGCGGTCGCCGACGAGTACCTGCACACCGACGAGGTCCGGGCGATGGCCCCGGCGATGGGCAGCGACCTCGCGCAGCTGTGGGACACCCGGCGCCGCCCCGCACCGGCGTCGGTGCTGCGCGCGGCGGGGTGGGACGTGCGGGAGCGGACCCTCGGCGAGCTGGGCGCGGATCTCGGCCGGCAGCTCACGGGCCCGGTCGGCACGCTGGTCGCGCACGTCCTCGTCGTCGAAGCGGCCCGCTGACCCGGGTCACCTCCACGCCGGGCACCGGGCTCGACCGTCGGGCAGGTCACGGGGCCGGCCGGCGAGGTCGCCGAGGTCAGGCCTCGCGTCCGGCCGGCTCGACCAGCGCCGACGGGCGAACCGGCGCGCCGGGGTCGGCGGCGGCGAGCGCCACGGCCGTGGCGTGGTAGCCGGCGATCCGGGCGGCCGCACCCTCGTCGAGCAGGTCGAGACGGTAGGTCAGGCGCAGCGTCGACCCGGACAGCGAGACGTGCAGCCCGGCGGCCCGGCCGTCGCCGATGGTGGTGCCCGTGTCGGGACCGCGGTCGCCGGTGCGGCCGAGCGCACCGGGGGCGATCTCGGTACCGCGCAGGTCCGTGCCGGGATCGAGCACGGTGCCGAACGAGGGAATCGCCGTCCCGAACTCGGCGGCGAGGCGTCCCAGGTCCGAGTCGGAGTGGGCGCGCAGCCCGGCCAGTGCCTCGGCGGCCGCGAGGACGAGAGCGGACCAGCTGCAGGCCGTGTCCAGGCACACCGGCAGCGGCGTCGTACCGGGACGGGCCGGGATCCCGGCGACCACCTCGGCGTCGCCGGACAGGGCCGCGAGGACGGCGGCGTGCGCAGCGAGCAGCACAGCGCCGGGCTCGACGCCGGACCCCGCGGCGACGGCGGCGACCGCGTCCCGCGGGACCGGCTCGGTGTGCACGGCGGTCCCGGGCCGGGGTGTCGCCGTCCGGGCCGGGGCCGGGGTGGCACCGCCGGTCAGCAGCACCCGGCTCCAGTGCTCACGAGTGGCCGAGGTGGTGGGGTCGAAGAGAGTGCCGGTCATCGTGCGAGCTCTCCGTTCGACAGAGGGCGCGGGGCGGGATCCTCTCGCCCAGGAACGCGTTCGACCCGATCCGGGTCCGGTTCACGACGAATGCGGTGTCGCACTCGTCGGCGGTGACGATGGACATGACGACGGACATGACGCTGGACGTTCCGTCGGCGACCGTCGTCCCGGTTCCGTTCGAGCCTGCATGCGACGTCTCCCGTCTCACCGCCGTACCGAAGAGTCGCTGACCGACTCCGACGCGTACATCGTCACTTCTCATGATCGTGCGAACCCGCGGTCGTCACTGCTCCCTGGAACCGCGGCACGACTCCGACCGCGACGTCGACGGCGCCGCGGGCGCGAGCCTCGATACCGCGCGATCCCGATGACCTGTCTTCGTGACTCGCCGGGCGGAGGTTCGACGTGAGACCGGATGTGATCCAGCGCACCAGGACTCGGTCGTCGGTGCGCGCGTGCCGTGGGGCGGGGGCACACCCGGCCGGTTCCGGCCGAACGCCCGCGCCCGGGCGCGGGCAGTGATTCACTCGTCCGGTGACCCCGACCCTGGCGCGTGCACACCGTCGTCGGGGTCACCGGGGTGGAGCATGGACGGTTCTTCCCGACCACCACGCACAGGAGGACGTGTGACCGCACTGCCACGCCGCAGCGTGCTGCTCGGCACCCTCGGGGCCGCGGCCACCGGTCTGGTGCCGGCCACACCCGGTGGTGAGCCCGCCGCCGTGCCCCGCTGGTTCGCCGGCGCGCTGCGACAGGCGACGACGCCGGACCCGTTCACCCTCGGCGTCGCCTCGGGCGACCCGTCGCCCGACGGCATGGTGCTGTGGACCCGCCTGGCCCCCGAGCCCGACGCCGAGGACGGCCGCGGCGGCATGCCCGACCGGGCGGTCGAGGTCGAGTGGGAGGTCGCCGAGGACGAGCGCTTCGCCCGGGTCGTGGCGCGCGGCACCGAGACCGCCACCTCCGAGTTCGCGCACAGCGTGCACGCCGAGCCCGCGGGGCTCGCCCCGGGACGCGAGTACTTCTACCGGTTCCGCACCGGCGGACACCTCTCCCCCGCCGCGCGCACCCGGACCGCGCCCGCCGCAGGTGCCGCGGCGGCGTCGCTGACGATCGCGACGGCGTCGTGCGCGAAGTTCGGGGCGGGCCACTTCACCGCCTACCGCGGGCTGGCCGCCGATGCGCCCGACCTCGTCCTGCACCTGGGTGACTACTTCTACGAGACCGACCGGGGCGAGGTCCGCGACCCGGGACCGCCGGAGCCGACGACCCTCGCCGGGTACCGCCGTACCCACGCCCACCAGCGCTCCGACGAGGACCTGCGCGCCGCGCACGCCGTCGCCCCGTGGGTGGTCGTGTGGGACGACCACGAGGTCGTCAACGACTGGGAGGGCGCGACGACCGACCGGCGTCGGGCCGCGGCCCAGGCCTACTACGAGCACATGCCGCTGCGCCGGGCCTCGGTGCCCGACGGCCCGGACATCCAGCTCTACCGGCGGCTGTCCTGGGGTTCGCTCGCCACCTTCCACGTCCTGGACACCCGCCAGTACCGGATGCGCGGCTCGATGCTCGGCGCCGATCAGGAACGCTGGCTGCTGCGCGGCCTGCGGGACTCCGCGGCCGGCTGGGACGTGCTGGCCCAGCAGGTGTTCTTCGCCCCGCGCCGGGGCGGCAAGTCCGGCACCTGGGGGGAGTTCACCGGCTCCCGGGAACGGGTGGTCCGCGGCTGGACCGAGGCGGGCGTGCGCAACGCCGTCGTCCTCACCGGGGACGAGCACGTGCACCACGCCAACGAGATCCCCGGCGACGACGACAGGGTCGCCGGCACCGAGCTGGTCACCACCTCGGTGACCTCCGGCGGCGACGGCGACGGCGACGCGAAGTCCGGTGGCAGCGGCAGCTCGGTGTGGTCGCTCGACCGGCGCGGCTACGTGCTGGCGACCTTCACCCCCGCGCAGATGCGCGCGGACTTCCGCACCGTGTCCCGGGTCAGCGAGCCCACCGCCACGGTGCGCACCGCGGCGTCGTTCGTGGTGCCGGACCGGGAGCCGGGTCTGAACAAGGTCTGACCCGGTCCCGGCGCTCAGCCGGTCGCCACCCGGGGCTCGCGGACGTCGTCGCCGAGGGTGTCGAGCACCAGCGCGGCGATGCGCTCGCGGTGGGCCTCGGCGGACCCGAGCAGGGCCGCGTCGGCGACGGCGCGCTTGTAGTACAGGTGCGCGACGTGCTCCCAGGTGAACCCGATCCCGCCGTGCAGCTGCACCGCGTCCGCAGCCACCCGGTAGGTCGTCTCCGAACAGGTGGCCTGCGCGATCGACACCGCGAGGTCGGCGTCGTCGATGCGCGGGTCGTCAACCGCCCAGGCCGCGTGCAGCGCCGCGGTCCGGGCCTGCTCGACGGCGACGAGCATGTCCGCGCACCGGTGCTTGACCGCCTGGAACGACCCGATGGGCCTGCCGAACTGCAGCCGTTCCTTCGCGTAGGCGACGGTCAGGTCGAGCAGCCGGCGGGCGATGCCCGCCTGTTCGGCGGCGAGCAGCGCCCCCGCGGTGCGGAAGGCGTGGCGCAGGGCGCCGTCGGCGTCCGTACCGGTGGCGAGCACGGTGCCGGTCGCGCCGTCGAGGACGACCCCGGCGACCGGGCGGGTCACGTCGAACGAGCCGCGCCGCTCCACCCGCACCCCGTCGGCGCCCGCGTCGACGACGGCCAGTACCGGGCCGTCGACCCCCGCTGCCGCGACGACCAGCACGTCTGCGGCGCCCGCGTCCGGGACGTGGGAGACCGTGCCGGTGAGCCGGTCGCCGTCGGCGGTGACGCCGGCCGCGGACGCGCCGTCGTAGGGTGCGGTGAGCACGGCGACCAGGGCCGCGGTGCGTGAGCCGTCGGCCAGTGCTGCGAGCAGCGCGTCGCGCTCGGCGCCCGCCGGGGCCGCGACCAGCGCCGGGATCGCGAGCGCGACGGTGCCGAGCAGCGGTCCGGTCACCAGGGCCGCACCGAGCTCCTCGGCTGCGACGGCCTGGTCCACACAGGTCCCGCCGGCGCCGCCGAGGTCCTCGGGGACGGCCAGCGACAGCGCGCCGAGCTCGGTGCCCAGGCGGCTCCAGAGTGCCCGGTCGAACCCGTCGGCGGTGTCGACGAGCCGGCGCAGGGTGGCCTCGTCGTGCTGGCGCTCGGCGAAGCGGTGCAGCGACGCGCGCAGCTCGCGCTGCTCGTCGGTGACGTCGAACTCCCGGAGTTCCTGCTCAGCCACGGGGGACCTCCTTCCAGGGGCGGTCGGAGTCCGACCGGGGCTCGCCGGGCAGGCCGAGGACGCGTTCGCCGAGGATGTTGCGCATGACCTCCGAGGTGCCGCCCTCGATGGTGTTCGCGCGCGAGCGCAGGAAGCGCTGCTGCACCGTGGAGTTCGGGTCGGTGTGCACCCGGCTGCGGTCCATCGACCAGTCGTCGTAGAGCAGCGCGTCCGGACCGAGCAGGTCCATGCAGAACTCGTAGACGTCCTGGTTCAGCTCGGCGCCGACCAGCTTGGACACCGAGCCCTCCGGGCCGGGCTGCCCGCCGCTCGCGGTGCGCCGCGCGCGGGCGAGGGTGAGGCGGTGGGTCTCGGCGCGGGTCCACAGGGCCGCGAGCCGGTCGCGCAGCACCGGGGTGTGCCGGTCGGGGTGGGCCCGCCACAGGCCGAGCGCCTCGCCGATGACGCCGCTGCCGCGCCGCCCGGTGACCCCGCCGATGGCGGTGCGCTCGTTCATCAGGGTGGTGATCGCGACCTTCCAGCCGGCGCCGACCTCCCCGAGCCGGTGCGCGTCGAGGACCCGCGCGTCGGACAGGTGGACCTCGTTGAACTCGGCCTGCCCGGTCATCTGGCGCAGCGGGCGCACGTCGACCCCCGGCTGGGCCATGTCGATCACGAAGTAGGTCAGTCCGCGGTGCTTGGGCTGCTCGGGATCGGTCCGGGCGACGAGCATCCCCCACCGCGCGACGTGGGCCAGGGTCGTCCAGACCTTCTGCCCGTTGACGACCCACTCGTCGCCGTCGCGGACCGCGGAGGTGGCCAGACCCGCGACGTCGGAGCCGGCGCCGGGCTCGCTGAACAGCTGGCACCAGATCTCCTCGCCGGTGGCCATCGGCCGGAGCCAGGCCGCGACCTGCTCGCGGTCCGCTCCGTACTCGACGACGGTCGGCGCACCCATGCCGTAGCCGATCGGGTTGACCGCGAACATCCGCTCGCCGCCGGCGTCGGTGACGATCTGGTCGACCACCGGCTGCAGCCCGCGGGACAGACCGAGCCCGCCGAGCCCCTCGGGGTGGTGCACCCAGGCGAGGCCGGCGTCGTAGAGGGCGCCGAACAGCTCCTCGCGTGGCACCGACCGCGGGTCGTGGGCCTCGACCACCTCCCGGGCGGCCTGTGCCACGCGGGCCGCGTCGGATGCCGGTCGGGTCGTGGTGGGCGAGCTCATCGCACCTCCGGGAGCTGGGCCTGACATCGTCGTCGATGTCGCTCCCGACGGTAGCCGTCATCAGTTTCGGGGACCACGGTTAACGATTCCTGGTCCGGGTGCGACATCAGGTTCGTCCGTATGACGCAGCCCGAGCCCCAGGAGCACCGATGCCCGCCACCGCCGCCACCCACCGTCCCGCGGCCCCGGTGCTCGACCGGACCGTGCTGCCGGGCTGGGCGCTGCTGCTGATCACCACCGGGCTCGCCGCCGCGGTCGTCGTGATCATGGTGCTGTCCTACAGCGGGCTGGCCTGACCCATACTCGGGGGTGATGTCCCCACTCCCCGACCTGCCGGTCCGCGCCGTCCTCGACGACCTGCGCGCGGCGCTGGACGACCGCGGCGGCGCCGTGCTCGTCGCCCCGCCCGGCACCGGCAAGACCACCCTCGTGCCGCTCGCGCTGGCCGGGCTCGACGGGTTCGCCCCGGGGCCGGAGGGCACGGTGCTGGTGGCCGAGCCGCGCCGGGTCGCCGCCCGCGCCGCCGCGGCCCGGATGTCGTCGCTGCTGGGGACCGAGGTCGGCGGGCCGGTCGGCTACCGCGTCCGCGGCGACGCCCGCACCGGGCCCGGCACCCGGGTCGAGGTCGTCACCTCCGGGCTGCTGCTGCGCCGCCTCGCCGGGGACCCGGAGCTGGCCGGGGTGTCCACCGTCGTCCTCGACGAGGTGCACGAACGCCACCTCGACGCGGACCTGCTGCTCACCCTGCTGCTCGACGCCCGCGACGGGCTCCGTCCCGATCTGCGGCTGCTGGCCACCTCCGCGACCCTCGACGCGGCCCGCCCGGCCGTACTGCTGGGCGACGACGACCGGCCCGCGCCGGTGCTGGAGGTCGCCGCTCGCAGCCACGACGTCGCGGTCACCCACGTCCCGCCCGCCCGGGCCGGCCGCGGCGGGACCGAGCGGATCGAGAACACCGTGGCCCGGACGTGTGTACGGGCACTCGAGCACGGCAGCGTGCTGGCGTTCCTGCCGGGCGTCGCGGAGATCGGGCGGACCGCGTCGGCGCTGCGCGAGCTCGGACCCGACGCCGACGTCCTCGCGCTGCACGGCAGGCTGCCCGCCGCCGAGCAGGACGCGGCGCTGCGCGACGGGCCACGGCGGCGGATCGTGCTCGCCACCGCCGTCGCCGAGTCCAGCCTGACCGTGCCCGGGGTGCGGGCCGTCGTCGACTCCGGGCTGGTCCGGGTCCCGCACACCGACCACCGGCGCGGGTTGTCCGGCCTCGTGACCCGCCGGGTCTCGCGCGCGGTCGCGACCCAGCGCGCGGGCCGCGCCGGGCGGGAGGCACCCGGCTTCGCCTACCGCTGCTGGCCCGGGGGCGAAGTGCTCGCCGACGCCCCGGACCCCGAGATCCGCACCGCCGACCTCACCGCGCTCGCGCTGGACCTCGCCGTCTGGGGCACCCCCGACGGCAGCGGTCTGCGCTGGTGGGACGCCCCGCCGCCCGGTCCGCTGGCCGCCGGACGCGGGGTGCTGACCGCGCTCGGCGCGATCGGCCCCGACGGCGCGGTCACCGACCGGGGACGGCGGATCTCCGCACTGGGCCTGCACCCGCGCCTCGCCAGGGCGCTGCTCGACGGCGTCGCCGCCGGAGGGGACCCGCGGGAGGTCGCCGGGATCGTCGCGGTCCTCGACGACGACACCCTCGCCGGCCCCGCCGACGACCTGACCGCCGCGCTGGCCCGGCTGCGCTCCGGCGACGCCCCCGGCGCCGGGCGGTGGCGCGGGGACCGGGACCGCCTGACCGGCGCGCTGCGCCGCGCCCGCGCTGCTACACCCGCGGCCACCTCGTCCCCCGCGGCCGCCGCCCCGCCGGGCACCGGGTCGCCGGGCACCGGGTCGCCGGGCACCGGGTCGCCGAGTACCGGGGCCCGCTCCGGCGCTGCCGCCGGGACACCGGCGCGGGCCCGGGGACGGACCGATCGCGCCGAGGGGGCTGCGGGCGCCGAGCTCGTCGCGTTGGTCACCGGGCTCGCCCACCCGGAACGGCTCGCCCGGCGCCGCGACACCGCGGCCGGGGTGTTCCTGATGGCCGGCGGCACCGCCGTCGAGGTCCCACCCGGTCCCCTGCGCGACGCCGAGTGGCTCGCCGTCGCCGTCGCCGACCGGCGCCCCGGGCAGACCCACGGCCGGGTACGCCTCGCCGCGGCGACCGATGCCGCGACCGCGCTGCGGGCCGCCGCGCCGCTGCGGGTCACCGGCTCGGAGGTCGTCTGGAGCGACGGCGACGTCCGTGCCCGCACCGTCGACCGGCTCGGCGCGATCGTGCTGTCGGAGAAGCCCGACCGCTCCCCCGACCCGGGTGCCGTCCGCGACGCGCTCGTCGCCGGGCTGCGCGCCGAGGGCACCGGGCTGCTGCGCTGGACGGCGGGCGCGGTGTCGCTGCGCGAGCGGCTGGGCTTCCTGCACCGGGTGCTGGGCGCACCGTGGCCGGACGTGTCCGAGGAGGCGCTCCTCGACTCCGCCGCCGATCCCGCCGGGTGGCTGGCGGGTCCGCTCGCCACCGCCCGGCGACGCTCGGACCTGGCACGGGTCGACGCCGGGCCCGCGCTGCGCCGGTACGTCGCCGCGGCCGTGGGCGGGCTCGCCGGGCGGATCGACGAGCTGGCCCCGGAGCGGCTCACCGTCCCCACCGGGTCCCGGATCGCGCTGGACTACTCCGGGGCGGCCCCTGCGCTGCCGGTGAAGGTGCAGGAGGTGTTCGGGTGGACCGGCTCCCCCGCCGTCGCCGACGGGCGGGTGCCGGTGGTGCTGCATTTGCTCTCCCCCGCCGGGCGCCCGACCGCGGTCACCGCGGACCTGGACTCGTTCTGGGACAACGCCTACCCGCAGGTCCGGGCCGAGCTCCGCGGGCGCTACCCGAAGCACGCCTGGCCGGAGGACCCGCGCACCGCGACACCGGGACGGGGCACCGGACGCCGCAGGTGAGCGCGGCGCCCGGTCCCGGCCGTCCCTGCCCCGGGCGGCCCTGCCCCGGGCGGCCCTGCCGTCGAGATGCAGCTCAGCGGGAGTTGTCGATCTCCGCAGCCCGCTGAGCTGCATCTCGACGAGCGCGGGGCGACGGACCGCGACGGCGCGGCGGGTCCGGACCGCACTCGGCGGGGCGCGGAGCGCGGACGGGGGGCGCGGACGGGGGGCGCGGACGGGGGGCGCGGAGCGCGGACGGCCGGGCCGATCAGCGGACCTGGTCGGCGAACACCACGACGTTGTCGAGGTAGCTGCGGGCCGACCGGTCGAACACCCCGCCGCAGGTGATCAGCCGCAGGCCCGCGTGGTCCAGGTCGCCGTAGACCTCGGCGGTCGGGAACTCCGCCTTGGGGAAGCGCCCGACCCGGCGCACCGCGAACACCACCGACGTCCCGTCGGCGCGGTCGACGCGGATCTCGTCGCCGGGCTCCAGGGTGTCCAGGTCGGCGAAGGCTCCGGGGAGCCCCTTCCAGTCGACGTGCGCGGTGAGCACGGCGGGCCCGACCTCACCGGGGGTCGGCGCGCCGGTGTACCAGCCGACGGTGCCCGCGTCCGCGGGGACCTCCATCGACCGGTCCGCGGTCAGCCCCATCGGCCGGGGCTCGGTGTCGAGCCCGAGCCGGTCGACCCGGAGCCGGACCGGCTCCGAGCGCACCAGCGGCGCGGGCCCCGGCGGCAGCAACGCGCCCGGTGCTGACCCCGGAGCGGTCACCGGGACCGACGCGACGGCCGTCGCCCCGGGCTCGGGTGCGCCCGCGGGGTCGGCGAGCAGCAGCGTGGCGGCGAGGACACCGAGCGGCGCCAGCACCCGTGTCACGCGGCGCAGCGCACCGGCCCGGCGCCGCCGGTCCGGGCTCCCGCGCCGCGCCGTCCCGGCCCGGTCACCGGCCACCGGCCCATGTCCAGACCAGTCCGCGGCCACCGGCCCATGTCCGGACCGGTCCGCGGCCGCCGGCCCACGTCCGGGCCGGTCCCCGGCCGCCGATCCGCGTCCGGACCGGTCCCCGGCCACCGATCCGCCTCCGGACCGGTCCGCGGCCGTTCCGCCTCCGGACCGGTCCGCGGCCGTTCCGCGTCCGGACCGGTCCCCGGCCACGGCGCCGTGCCCGGCCCGCGCACCGGACGGTGCGGCGGGGCCGGGCACCGGGAGGGCGGGGCCGGGCACGTGCCGGGATCAGCCGCGGCGACCGACGGCGACGCGGCGCACCGCGACCGCGCCGATACCACCGGCGGCGACGGCACCGAGCGCCAGCGGCAGCACGTCGGCCGGGCCGCCACCGGCCTCGACGCCACCGACCGGCGTCGCGGCGACCTGGGTGGAGTCGTCGGACGCGGCCGTGGCGGTGGACGCGACGCCGTAGTCGTAGTCCTCGCAGGCCACGCCGTTGTCGTTCGCGTCGAGGTTCTCGGGGGCGCCCGGGGTCAGGGCCGCCTGGGCGTCGGCCTGGCTCGCGAAGTCCTTGCAGTTTCGGTCCTGGGCGAAGGCCGTGCCGGCGAGCGGGAGGGCGGCCACGGTCGCGAGGAGCGCGGCGGCGGACAGGGAACGGAGGCGCATCGGGGGTGTCCTTCCGGGGGACGTGGGGGGAGCCACGCAGGTAGCAGCGATCCGGACGTGTCGGTCGTTACACCCGAACGGGAATGAACCCGAACGGGCTTGAACCTGCTCCGCCGGGCGGCGGAAGGTGGTCCGGTGATTGCTCTCCCCACCCCCGACGACGTCGGTGCCGCCGCGGCGATCCTGCGCGGGCACGCCCACCACACCCCCGTCCTGACCTCCCGGCTCACCGACGCCGAGCTCGGCGCGCAGCTGTTCGTGAAGGCGGAGAACCTGCAGCGCACCGGGAGCTTCAAGTTCCGCGGGGCGTTCCACACGCTGTCCCGGCTGACGGCGGCCGAGCGGCGAGCCGGGGTGGTCGCGTTCTCCTCGGGCAACCACGCCCAGGCCGTCGCGCTGGCCGCGCAGCTGCTGGAGGTGCCCGCGACCATCGTGATGCCGCACGACGCCCCCGCCACGAAGCTCGCCGCCACCCGCGGCTACGGCGCCGAGGTGATCGGCTACGACCGCTGGACCGAGGACCGCGACGCCATCGCGACCGCGCTGTCCGAGGAGCGCGGACTCACCCTCGTCCCGCCCTACGACCACCCGCACGTCATCGCCGGCCAGGGAACCGCGGCGCTCGAGCTGCTGACCGACCACGGTCCGCTCGACGCGCTGTTCGTCTGCCTCGGCGGGGGCGGGCTGCTGTCCGGGTCGCTGCTCGCGGCCCAGGCGCTGTCCCCCGACGCCCGGGTGTACGGCGTCGAGCCCGAGGCCGGCGACGACGGCCTGCAGTCCCTGCGCGCCGGGCACGTCGTGCGCATCCCGCAGCCCCGCACCCTCGCCGACGGCGCCGCCACCACCCACCTCGGCGACCACACGTTCCCGGTGATCTCGCGGCTCGTCACCGACATCGTGACGGTGCCCGACGCCGCACTGGTCGAGTCGATGGCGCTGTTCGCGTCGCGCTACAAGGTACTCGTCGAGCCGACCGGGGCTCTGGCCTTCGCGGGGGTCCGGGCCGCCGTCGCCGCGGACCCGCAGCGGTGGGCGGGGGCGCGGATCGGCGTCACGATCTCCGGCGGCAACGTCGACCTGGACCGCTTCGCCGCCCTCGTCACCGGCTGAGCCACCGGCCGGGCGCACCCACCGCGGCGCACCCACCGGGGCGCACTGACCGAGGCGACCCCCGTCCGGACGGTCCGGGCGGGGGCCGCTCGGGCGGGGGCCGCTCGGGCGGAGCCCGCTCAGCGCCGGTCGTGCTGCAGCGCGTCCTCGGCGATCACGGCCTCGGTCGGCAGCCCGGGCACCTCCCGGACCGCGGCCTCGGCGTCGGCCCGCTCGTGCGACGGGCCGGGCTGCTCGGCCTCGGCGTCGGCGGCGTCGAGATCACGGCGGATCGTCGCCAGCAGAACCACGCCCACCAGCACGACGACCGCGGCGATCAGGAACGGCACCGAGGCACCGACGGCCGCGGCCATCAGACCCGCGGCGAACGGGGCGAGGCCGCCACCGATGAACCGGACGAACCCGTAGGTGGCCGACGCGGTCGGGCGGGGCACCGGGGAGATCGACATGACCGCCGTCGTGACCAGGGTGTTGTTGACACCGACCACGATGCCGGACAGGACCACCGCGACGATCACCACGGCGGGCACGGTGTCGAACAGCCCGATCGCCGCGAGCAGGACCGCGATGCCGACGAGCGCGCCGTAGAGGGTGCGCGCTGTGCCGAAGCGGTCCTTCAGCCAGGGCGCACCGAAGACCGCGAAGACCGCGACGAGCAGGCCCCAGCCGAAGAACACCGCGCCGAGCGAGATCGGGTCGAGCCCGCCCATCAGGAACGGTGCGTAGCCGAGCAGGGTGAAGAAGCCCCAGTTGTAGAGCAGCCCGACCCCGCTGGTCGTGGCGAGCGCGCGGTGGCGCAGCGCGGTCAGCGGCTCGGAGAACGTCGCCTTGCGGGTCGGGACCGGCGGCGGCTCCAGCAGCACGACGGTCGCGACGAGCGCGATCAGCATCAGCACCGAGACACCGAAGAACGGGCCCCGCCAGGACACGGTGCCGAGCAGCCCGCCGAGCAACGGACCCGTGGCGATGCCGACGCCGAGCGCGGTCTCGTAGAGCACGATCGCGCCGGCGAATCCGCCCGAGGCCGAGCCGACGATCACCGCGAGCGAGGTCGCGATGAACAGCGCGTTGCCCAGGCCCCAGCCGGCGCGGAAGCCGACGATGCCCCCGATCCCCGACGACGCCCCGGCCAGCGCGGCGAACACCACGATCAGCGCCAGGCCGGTGATCAGGGTCTTCTTCGCACCGATCCGGGACGACACCCAGCCGGGCACCAGCATCGCGATCGCCGTGACGACGAGGTAGCTGGTGAACAGCAGCTCGACCTCGGCGTGCGAGGCGTTCAGCTGCCCGGACAGCGACGGCAGGATCGGGTCGACCAGCCCGATCCCCATGAACGAGATGACACAGGCGAAGGCCACCGCCCAGACGGCCTTGGGCTGACGGAACGGGCTGGGGGCGTGCTCCGCACCGGATGTTCGGGACATGTCATCGCCTTTCCCCGGGAACGGACCCCGGAGAGATCATGGACGTTTCGGACCTGTTGAACATTGCATCACGCAACCCATCTCATGAGCAATGCAAACGACCGTGACCGTGCCCATGTCCCGCTACGGTCGGGGTCCCGACGTCGAGGAGGCCCCGTGCCGCACATCGCCGCCGAGGCCGACCGCCTCGCCCGGCAGGCCGCATTCCTGGGCGCGCTCGCCGCGATCGGCGCCCTGCTGCTGGCCGTGCTCGGCTGGGCCGGTGGGGCGGTCGCGATGTGGATGGGCGTCGCGGCCCGCCGGCGCGGGGCAGGGCGCACCGCCGTCGTCGCGATCACCCTCGGCGCGCTCGGCCTGGTCGCCGGCCTCGGGAACGCCCTGCTGGGCGCCTACCTGTTCCGCTGACCGGTCCGCAGGACCGGCTTGCCGGGGGCACGGTCCGGTGACTCCAGGTGCTCGTGCGCGGCGGCGACGGCCGCGACGCCGTCGTCGAGGTCGAAGACCCGCTCGACCAGCGGGACGAGCGTGCCCGCGGCCAGCCCGGCGCGGGCGAACGCCTCGGCGCGGGCCAGCGTCGCCGCGTCACCGGTGACCTCGCGGACGTGGAAGCGGCGCAGCCAGACCGGCGCGTACCCGGCCGCGGGCAGCGGTGTCGGCTCCCCGGACAGCCCGCCGTGCACGATCACCGCACCGCCCGGCACGCAGGCCCGCACCAGCCGCGCGACGCCGGGGCCGCCCTCGGCGTCGAGGACCAGGGCGGCGCCTCCGCCCAGCGCCGCCCGCAGGTCGTCGGGGCCGGGCGTGCCTGTCAGCACCTCCGCGGCACCGGCGGCGCGCAGGACGTCGGCGTGCCGGTCGTCGGCCACGACGGCGACGGCGTGCACCCCGAGGTGCCGCGCGACCTGCAGCGCCGCGGCCCCGACGCTGTTCGCCGCGGCCGTGACGACGAGCCGGTCGCCCTCCCGCAGCCGGGTGGCGTGGCGGGTCATGCCCCACACGGTCAGCAGCGGCATCCACAGGGCGGCGGCGCCGTCGTCGTCGAGACCGGGTGGGCGGGCCAGCAGCGACCGGACCGGCACGACGGCCTCGTCGGCGTAGACCGGGTGCTCGTTCTGCGACGACGCCGGGATCACGCAGACCTCGTCGCCGGGGGCCCAGCCGGTCACCCCCGGGCCGGTGTCGAGCACGGTGCCCGAGCACTCGCTCCCCAGTCCCGCGGGGAGCACCGGGACGTCGAGGTAGGTGCCGCGGCGGAAGTTCACCTCGGAGCGGTTGAGCCCGACCACGTGCACCCGGATCCGCACCTCCCCCGGGCCCGGGTCGCGCAGCGGCAGGTGCTCGATCCGCAGCACCTCCGGGCCGCCCGTGGCGTGGAAGCGGACGGTGCGCACGAGCCGGGACGTCACAGCGGTCCAGGTTAGGGCCGGGCGGAGGCGTGCGGCACGATGACGACCGTTGCGCGGAGGAAGGGACGGCGATGCGACGAGGCGCCGAGGTCGGGCTGGAACGGCTGACCTTTTTCAGCGACGGGGTGTTCGCCATCGCGATCACGCTGCTGGTGCTGCCGCTGACCGATGCGGAGATCGAACCGGGACCGGTCGGGCCGCAGCTGCTGGAACTGCTCCCGCGAATGCTGACGTTCCTGCTGAGCTTCGCGGTGATCGGGCGCTACTGGACGATCCACCACCGGCTCTTCGCCCGGTTCGACCGCGCCGACGCCCGGCTGATGACGCTCAACCTCGGCTACCTGTTCGGCATCGCGTTCCTGCCGTTCCCGACGTCGCTGCTCGGCGGGCACAGCGCCAGCACCGCGGCCGTCATGCTCTACGCCGCGAACCTGATCCTCATCGGCGCGTTCTCCACCGCGATGTGGGCCTACGGCTACTACCGCGGGCGGCTGACCTCCCCGGACGTGACCCCGCAGGAGGCCCGCAGCACGCTGCTCAACGGGCTGGCGCCGGTGGTGTCGTTCCTGCCGTCGCTGCTGATCGCCCCGTTCGACCCGGGCACGGCGATGCTGTCCTGGCTGCTGACCATCCCGATCTCGGCCGGCGCCGAACGGCTCGGACGACAGGGAACCGGGACCCCGCAGGAGGCGTGAGGCCGCTCAGAGCTCGTTGCTGATCTCGACCAGGTTCCCGTCGGGGTCCCGCAGGTAGACGCTGAGCAGCGGGCCCCGTGCCCCGGTCCGCTCGACCGGTCCCTCCTCGACGGCGACGCCGGCCTCGGCCAGCTCACACCGGACCTGCTCGATCGGGTCGAGGGTGATCAGGCACAGGTCGGCGCTGCCCGGGGTGGGCCGGTCGGCCTTCGGCTCGAACTCGTGCCCCGCCCGGTGCAGGTTGATCTTGCTGGGGCCGAAGGCGAGTGCGCGGCGCCCACCGCCGAACTCGACGGCCTCCATGCCGAGCACGCGGGTGTAGAAGGCGACGGTGGCGTCGACGTCGGCGACGGTCAGCACGAGGTGGTCGAGGTGGTCGATGCGCATGCTCACGATGTTGGCAGCCGGGCCGCACGCACGCGGGACCTCCTGTGGGTGACCTCCGCCGCACCGGACCGTCACCGAAGGCCGGACGTCGACACCCACACGGACCAATCCGGCGGGTCGCTACCGGCGAACGGGCGTTCGTGAATCACCCTTGTAGCTGGCCGTGCAGCCGAGTGGAGAGGGACGAGGACGCACGTGGACGACGAGCTGACGACCGGCGGGGAGACCCCGTCCGCGGGCACCGCAGACACCGCGGACCCCACGGGGGCCGCGGGGGCCGCGACGCCCGAGCCGCCGAAGCGGAGGCGGGGGCGGCCACCGGGCTCGACGGCCCGCACCACCCGGGTCGTGACCATGACCCTGACCGTCAGCGGTTCCGCCGACGGCGACTGGCAGGCGGAGCTGAAGCAGGGCAGCACCTGGGTGGCGCGGGGGCTGCCGGTGACCGCGTCGGCGGTGTCCGCGGCCGCCGCGGCGCTGCACGCCGACCTGTCCGGTCCGGTCGACGAGCTCATCGAGGGGGCCCGGTCGGCGAAGGCCGCGCGGGTCGCGGAGCTGGAGGCGGAGCTGGAGCGGGCCCGCAAGGACCTGGCCGCGCTGGAGCAGTGACCGCGACGGGGTGAGGGCGGCCGGGGTAGGCAGCCGCCGGGTTCACCCGCGGGGCCGCAGCTCCGCCCGGCCGCTGATGCCCAGCCGGCGGTAGGCGCTGGTCAGCCGCTTCTCCACGGCGCGGCGGCTGAGGCCGAGGCGCGCGGCGATCTGCTGGTTCCCGTCGCCTGCCGCGGCGAGCTCGACGACGCGCAGCTCGGCGGCGGTGAGCCGGTCAGCCCCTGCGACGCCGGACCCGGCCGTGCCCGCCGGATCCGCGGTCCGTGCGCGGGTGGACGCGGCCGGATCCGGGCGGGTCTGCTCGGCGGGGAGCACCGGCGGGGGCGGCACCGGAGCGACGGGCGAGAGCCCCGTACCCGGTCGGTCGTGCCCGGCGGAATCGTCGGTGCCGGTCCCGAGGACCCGGTCGCGGAGCCGTCGTGCCCGCTGCACGGGCCCGGGAGCGCCCCAGGCCAGCGCCCGGTCCAGCTCCTCGTCCAGCAGGCGGAGAGCCGCGGCCCGGTCGCCGCGACCGGCGAGCAGCTCCGCGGCCCAGCCGCGCCACGGGAACAGAGCGGGGTTGCACCATCCGAGATGGTCCAGGTGCCGTCCGGCGTCCCACACGCATTCCAGGGCGAGCGCGGGGGTGTCCTCGGCGAGCGCGGCCGTGGCCCGGACGAGTCGGCGCCGGATGTGGGCGGCGAGTCCGGCCCGGTCCGGGTCCCGGTCGTCGAGCCGGGCCCCGGCGGACGCGGCGGTGCAGGCCAGGGCGATGGTGAACGCGACCGGCCGGCCGTCCGGGTACGGACGTGCGGCGGCCGGCTGCTCGGACGGCACACCGCAGGCGAGTCGTACCAGCTCGGCCTCGGCCCGGTCGCGGGGATCGGCACCGGGGCGCTCGGCGAGCCAGACGGTCAGTGCTGCTGCCCGACCGGCCGCGACCAGTGCGGTGATCAGCAGCCCGCGGTGTCCGTCCCCCGCGGCCACTCCGGCCGGGGACCGCAGCTCCTGTGGTGAGGCGACCTTCAGGACCCGGGAGGCGACGTGGGCGACCGCCGCGGCGGACCCGGTACCGGCCACCGCCGCACCGTGCAGCACCACCGCGAGCAGCTCCCGGCCGGCGGCGGTGCTCAGGAGCGGATCGGCGGAGGCGAGAGCCTCGTCCAGCATGCCCGCGACGGCGTCGGTCCCACCGGGTTCGTCCTCGTCGAGGCGCAGCGAGCGGGTCAGGATGCGCAGCCGCAGCTCACGGGCGTCGTCGTCGTCGAGTGCCTGCGCGTCGTGCGCCGCGGGCAACCCGGGCGGGGACGCGGCAGCGAGGTCCCGCACGGCGGCACGCAGCGGCTCGGGGGCGTCACGCAGCAGCGCCGGGTCGAGCACGGCGAGGGCGCGTGCCCGGTCGCGCGGGGAGTCGAGCAACCGTACCGCCTGGCCCACGTGACGGACCGCGGTCGACGACTCCTCGGTGTACTCGGCGGCGGCGAGCTCGACGAGCAGCGCACCCCGGTCCCGGCCGGTCGAGTCGTCGTCGAGCAGGGCACGGCGGAGGTAGCGGACCGCGCGCGACGAGCCCGGGTCGAGGGTGGCCGCCCTGCGGGCGGCGGCCCGCAGGATCTCGATCCCCCACCGCTGCAGGGGCGCGGCGACGGCGAGCAGGTGGGCGGCGATCTCCTCCGAGCCGTGGCCCAGCTCCAGACGGAGCCGGGCGGCGCGCAGGTGCAGGTCCTCCCACCCGTCCGGGTCGGCGGCGACCTCCCCGAGCAGCGGGTGCAGGACCCGCGGCGGATCCCCCACCAGCAGCCCGTCCCCCACGAGCCGGGCGACGGCGGCAGCCCGGTCCACCGGGTCGAGCCCGGACAGCCGGTCGGACGGCGAGCCCGGTCCGGCACCGTCGAGGACCGCGACGGTCTGCAGGTACGTCCGGGCCGGGTCGGGGAGCAGACGAGCCGCCCGACGCAGCCGCTCGCGCAGTGCGGAGGGCCGGGCGGCACGGACCGCCACGACGGCGTCGTCGTCCGGGCGGAGGCCCCGGACCTCGTCGAGCACGGCGTGCAGGACAGACGGGACCCCGTGGCAGACGTCGCCGACCGCGTCGAGGAAGGCCGAGGTGGCGCCGGGGCCACACCGCTCGCGCACCAGGGCGGTCGTCGCCGGCACGTCCAGCGGGTGCAGGTGGACCGATCCGCAGACGGCGAGGAGAGCACGCAGCAGGGCCCCGTCGTCAGCAGGACCACCGGTCGTGGCCTGCCCGGCCAGTACCGTCCCGACGAGGGCGATCGGCTGCCCGGCGGACCGGTCCGCGAGCCGGGTCAACCAGCGCAGCGACGCCGGATCCGACCACTGCAGGTCGTCGACCAGCACGGCCAGCGGCACCCGGCCGGCCAGCGCCTCGACGAACCGCCACAGCGTCCGGTCGCGGGCCCCGGCTCCGTACTCCACGGCCGGGTCGCGGCCCGGGAGCAGCCCGGTCGGTGGCGCGGCGAGGTGCCAGCCCCGGGCGCCGAGCAACAGCGGGTCGACGAGCTGGTGGGTCACCCCGTGGTCGAAACCGGTCTCGGCCGGTGCCGCCGTGGCACGCAGCACCTGCATCCCCCGGGCGGCCGCCGCTGCGGCGGCGTCGTCGAGCACGGTGGTGCGGCCGGAGCCGACACCGCCCCGGACCACGACGGCGCCGCCTCGGCCCTGCACCGCGCCGGCCAGGAGTCGCTCGACCGCGGCGTCCACGGCGTCACGCATCGGAACGGGGAGTGCCGGCGGGGTGGGGCACGGGAGCTCGGTCGGTGTGTCGGCAGGCGGCGGCGACCGGGGCGGGCGTCCCCCAGCGGCGTGCCAGCCGCAGCTCATCGGCCAGGAGCCGGTCGGCGCCGTCGTGGTCGCCGCGCGCCGCCAGGACCCGGGCCGCGCCGGAGCGCCACGGTGCCAGGACCGGATTGACCCGGCCCCGGTCGAGCAGCAGCCGGCCACAGGCGAGGTACTCGGCCAGTGCACCGGGCGGGTCACCGCAGCGGTGCCGGGCGAGCCCGGCGGCGTACCGCAGCAACGCGGACCCGGGCCGGTCGATGTCGGGCTCGGCCGGTCGGGCCAGCACGGCCAGGGCGGTGTCCGGGCTGTCGTCGGCGAGGTTCAGCAGGACGGCGGCCGCCGCGACGAGGGGGGCCCCGTCCGCTTCGGGTGACGACCAGGCGCTGTCGAGGTCGCGCCGAGCGGCGTCGCGCCGGCCCGCGGACAGCTGCATCAGGCTCGACACGGCCCAGACCGCGGCGGGGACCCGGCCGCGGCGGGTCAGGCCGAGCAGCAGGTGCCCGGTCGCGTCGAGGGCCTCCGACCGGTGCCCGGCCGCGGCGAGGGTGGCCGCCGCCAGGACACGCGGGGTCACCGCGACGGCGTCCCCGCCGGTCGCGGCGAGCGCCGCACGGGCGAGCGCGACGGCACGGTCCCGCGCCTGGGCGCGCAGCGTGAGGCTCCACGCGGCCACCCCGTCCGGGACCGCCGTCGCCCCGGACGCCGGGGCCTCCTCGCCGAGCGCGGGCGTGAGGTCGTAGCCGAGCTCGTCGGCCATCCGGGCCGGCACGAGGACGGCGGGCCGGTTGCCCCCGGGGGCCGCCGACCGGCGGACGGCGGCGACCACGTTGCGCACCGCCCGCACCTCACCGCGGCACAGCAGCGTGTCGACCACGACCGGGTCGAGGTCCACGGGCCCACCGGGAAGGACCGGCACGACCGCGCAACGGGCCAGCAGCCGCGCGGCCGTCGCGGGATCGGTGCGCTCGCGGGCGCGGACGAGCTCCTGGAGCAAGTCCGCGCGGGTCCGGGGTGGGACCGGTTCGCCCAGGGCTCGTTCGACGAGCCCGGCCGCCTCCGCCGCACGCCCGGCGGCCCGCCGCCGCCGCGCGACCGCCAGCAGCAGCTCGCCCAGCGGGGGGTGCTGCAGTGTCGGCGCGGAGCGGGCGATGCGGGCGACGGCGTCGTCGGGCAGGCCGCAGCGTATGGCGAGCTCGATCGCCTCGAGGAACAGCGCGCGCCGCTCCGGTGCGCCGATCCGTGCGAGGACCTCCTCGACGACGACCCGGCCGTCCGGCACCAGCCGGGCACCGGTGACCAGGCCGGTGGCGCGCAGCCGGTCCCGGACCCGGCCGGCGGTGCCCGGTCCCGGCCCGCCGAGGCGGGCCGAGACCGGTTCGAGCTCACCCCCGCAGACGGCGAGCGCCAGCAGCGGGGCCGACAGGTCGGCGGGTAGCCTGTCGAGCACCGAGCCGACCTGCTCCCGGCGGGCATCGACGGCCGCGCGGCACAGCGCCTCGGCGGTCGCGGCTCCGCTGCCGAGCCTGGCCAGCGCGGCGTCCAGCACCGCGGGGTTGCCGCCGGTGGCGCGCCGGGCCAGCACGGTGGTGCGCCGGTCGGGGGCGACGCCGGCCGCGACCAGGACCGCGCGGACGCCGCCCAGGGTGAGCGGCGCGGTGCGCACCAGCAGGTCGCCGGGGCCGGCGGGAGGCACGTCCCATCCGGACGGGTCCTGTGCCCCGTCGAGCACGACGAGTCCGGCGATCGGGGCGGAGTGCCTGCGCCGCAGCAGCATCTGCAGCCACACCCGGCTCCGGGGGTCCGCCCGCAGGAGGTCGTCCACCACGACGAGCACCGGGCGCGACGCCGCGGCGGCGAGCACGACCCGGCACCGGTCGTGCAGGACCGCGTCGCTCGGGTGGGCAGCTGCGGACCCGGCCGGCCCGGCGCCCGGCAGGTCGGCGACGAGGTCGGCCACGAGATCGGCGACGAGGTCGGCCGCAGCCCCCGGCTCCCGGCCCGCCGCGGGCGGCAGCGCACGGGCGCGCAGCACCCGCACCCCGCGGTCCACGGCCCGTTCTGCGGTGCGCCGCGCCAGCAGCGAACGGCCGGTGCCGGGGAGGCCGGTCACGACGCAGAGGGGAGCCTCGCCCCGGGCGGCACGTTCGACGAAGCCGTCCAGCGCGGCCAGCGCCGCGGAGCGCTCGACCGGTTCCGTCATCCGGTGGCGCTTCCCGACACCGGTGCGATGCCCTCGCCCGCGGTGGCCGCACAGACCAGGGCGGTGAGCGCGGAGCGGTCCGCGACGCCGAGCTTGCGGTAGGCGCCCGTGAGGTGCACCTCGACCGTGCGCAGGGTCACGAACAGGGCCTCGGCGATCTCCCGGTTGCGCAGGCCCTGGGCGGCGAGGCGGACCACACGGTGCTCGGCGGCCGTCAGCGAGTCGAGCGGGGATCCGCGGGGGCGGCGCATCCGCCCACCGGCGGCGACGAGCAGGTCGCGGGCGGTCCCGGCCTCGTGGACCGCGCCGCAGCGCGCAGCGAGCTGGGCGGCGGTGCGCAGCTGGCTCCGGGCGGCCCGTACCCGGCCCTGGCGCAGCAGCTCCGTCCCGAGGCGGCGACGGGCACGAGCCTGATCGAGCCGGGCGGGGCTGCGTTCCAGGGCGTCCACGGCCTCGGCCAGCAGCGGGTGGGCGCGAGCAGGGTCCGCCGCGGCGGCCGCGAGCAGGGCGAGGCCCGCCCCACGCGGGGTGCCCCAGCGGTCCGCGAGCTCCGCGCCGTGCTCGGCGGCAGCGGCGGCCTCCCGATGCCGGCCCAGGTCACCCAGCAGCATCGCGGCCTCCGCCCACCACGGCGCGAACACCGGGTTGGCGATGCCCGCCTCGGCCAGGCTGCGGCCGCAGCGCTCGTAGGTCCGCAGCGCCCCCTCGGTGTCGCCGGCGACGGCGCGCGCCCCGGCCCGGACCATCAGCAGGTCGTGGTACTCCCACGCGAAGTCCTCGGTGCGCGGGCGGGAGATGCCGTCGAGCAGCTCCTCCGCACCGGCCGGGTCGCCCCGGTGGACCCGGACGCTCGCCAGCGCGATCGTGGGGACGACGGCGTTGTCCGACCAGGTCTCCCGGCTGGTGATCTCCAGTGCGGCCAGCGCGTCGAGCTCGGCCTCCAGCAGGTCGCCGGTCGCGAGCCGGTTCGTCGACCGGGTCCCGGTCACCAGGGCGTAGGTCCACGCCGACGCGCGGTCGCGGGCAGCCACCACGAGCCGGTCGAGCACGGCGTCGGACTCCGCCGTCTCGTCGCCGAGGCGCAGGACCAGCGACGACGCCAGCGCCGCCCAGCCACCCAGCCCGCCGTCGTCGCCGAGCAGGACCCGGCGGGCCCCGTCGACGGCGGCGACGGCCGGACCGCCCTGCATCGCCGTGGCGACGGTCATCATGGCCAGCTTCTGGCGTTCGGCAGGCGTGCGGCCCTCCGGGACCGACATGGCGCGCATCCGCGCCATGGTCGGGGCGACCGTCCGCTTCTCGTCGAGCCCCACCACGAGCAGCGCGGCCTCGAGGTGCGTGCGGAGCTCGGCCGCGGCCGGCGTGGTGTCACCGTCGAGCTCGGTGAGGACCCGTTCCAGGAGCTCCACGCCCTCGGGGGCACGCTGAACGGCCAGGGCGGTCATCGCGAAGGCGGCCGCCGCCCGTGCCCGTCCGGCCATGTCGTGCGCGACGTCCAGTGCGTGCTGCAGGTGGTCCAGCGCGCGGTCCGGGTCGCGCTGGCCGATCGTGGCGGCCAGCCGCAGCCGGACCTCGACGTCGTCGGGCCGGGCCCGGACCACCAGGTCGAGGAGGCGGGCCTCGGTGCCGGGTGCGCCGCGCCGGGCGGCGGAGTCGGCGGCCTCGGCGAACACGTCGACCATCCACGGCTCGGGCGGCGCCGGGAGCGGTTCGAGGATGCCGGCGACGAGCTCGGCGGGGCTCCCGGCGTCCGAGAGCACCCGTCCGGCGCGCCGACGCAGCGTGTCGAGCTCCCCCGGGCCCGCGCAGCGACGCAGGACCGCGCCCCGGAGCCGGTCGTGCCGGAACGCCGCCCGCCCCGGCAGGGTCAGCCCGCACGCGGCCAGCGCCGCGAGCGACTCCCGGACCGTGGCGGTCGGGACCCGGGCGACGGCGGCGAGGAGATCCTCCCCGGCCTCGCCGACGACGGCGAGCGCGACCGCCGTGGGCGCCGCGCCACCGAGCCGGACCTGGTGCTCCACCAGGTCGTCCACGACCTCCTCGGAGGCCTCGGTGGGGAGCACGATCTCGCCGCCGCCGTCCGGGACGAGCTGCTCGACGAGCAGCGGGTTGCCGCCGGAGACCCGGACCAGGGTGTCCAGGCGGGACTCCTCGGGCGGCGCACCGGCGCGCAGGGCGGCCAGCCGTCGGACGTCGTCGCGGTCCAGCGGGGCCAGCGTGCGCACCGCGTCGCCGGCCGCCGCGGCGATCCCGGCCAGCCGCTCGCCCGGACCACCGCCGGGGCCGGGCCGCGCGGCCAGGACCACTCCCAGCGGCAGCCCGGACAGACGCCGGAGCAGGAAGCCCAGGAACGCGAGCGACTCGTCGTCGGACCACTGCAGGTCGTCGACGACCAGGAGCAGCGGACCGTCGCCGGTCAGGTCGACGGTCAGCCAGTACAGGGCGTGCAGGGCCCCGTGCAGCTCGGGAACCGCCCCGACCGCACTGCCGCCGTCCGTGCGGTCGGTCCCGGGGTCGGCGAGAGCGGCCCGCGCCCAACGTGCCCCGCCGGGAAGGGTGGCCGCCCTGGCGGCGGCGTCGGGGCCGAGCAGTTCCCGGACCAGGCCGAACCCGGACTCGGCGCGGCCACGCGTCGCCGCGGCGCACAGTACCCGCACCGGGCCGGAGGTCGCCTCGCACAGCTCGGTGAGCAGTGCGGTCTTGCCCAGACCCGGGGCGCCGAGCAGCAGCCGGGCCGCCCCGGAACCGTCGGCCGCGGCGGCGGAGGCGCCGCGGAGCCAGGACGCCTCACGGTCACGGCCGACCAGCGGCGTGGGACCGGGGCGTTCCCTCATCCAGGTGCTCCTGTCTCGCTCAGCGTGACCTCGGGAATGGTAATCGATCTCCGTCACGGCGGCCGTCGAGCGCGGTCGTCGGCTGCGGGGTCGGCCGTCACGGTGCCCGGGGCGGGCGCGCGGGGGTCACCGCGCCGCCGAGGGCCTCCCCCAGCTCGTGCCGCCCGCAGATGCCGAGCTTGCGGTAGGCCCGGGTGAGGTGGAGCTCCACGGTCCGTCGGGTCAGGTGCAGCGCGCCCGCGATCTCGGGGTTCGTCATCCCCGAGGCGGCCAGCCGGGCGATCTCGCGCTCGGCGGCGGTGAGACCTCCGTTCCGGCGACCCGTGCCCACGCGATGCTCCTCGCCGGCCGGGAGCAGCGCGTGGGCACGGTCGGCCTGCAGCCGGGCGCCACGTGCCTCGGCGAGCGCCAGTGCCTCGGTGGCGAGACGGGTCGCGTCGGGGTCGCCCGCCCCGAGGCGCTCGGCGAGATCGAGACCGCACCGGATCCACTCCAGGGTTCGTGGCGAGCCGGCCAGCTCGTCGTGGGCCCGCCGGAGCAGTGTCGTGCCGGCCCGGCCGGGGGTCACCAGTCCGGACGTACGCAGTGCGGACCCCAGCGCACCGGAGGCCCGCCAGCGGCGGGCCAGACCCAGCTGCTCGCGGGCCAGCTCGGCGGCGCGCGTGGTGTCGCCCGCGCCGAGGGCGAGCAGCGACAGCCGCTCCCGCCAGTCCAGCGGTGCCGGGTTGAGCGCCCCGGCCGCACGCATCCGCCGCTCGACGTCGTCGAGAAGCCGCAGCGCCTCCTCCGGCCGGCCCGACGCCTCGGCCGCCGCGGCCCGCGCGGTGAGGACCCAGCTGTGCCGCCACGACCAGCGGTCCGGCTCGTCGGGGCCGGGACGCAGCCGTCGGACGGCCTCCTGCGGGCGGCCGGCCTCGATCAGCGCGATGCCCACGACGTACCGGACGGGGCCGACGACGTGGTCCATGTCGTCACCGCGGTCCTCCAGCGCCTGCAACCCGTCGGCCAGGGCGTCGAGCACGTGGCCGGAGCGCAGGCGTTCCAGAGCACGCTCCGCGCGGAGCAGCGCCCGCACGACGGCCCGGTCCCGGCGCCGGGTGCTCCTCAGGACGCGCTCGTCCTCGGCGTGCCGGGACGCATCGCCACCGGTCCGCTCCACCACGCCCAGCGCGGCGACCCGCAGGGGACGCAGGAAGGACTCGTCGGTCTCGCCGAGCGCGGCGGCGAGCCGCCGCTCCGTGGTGGCGGCGGTCGCGCGCAGAGCCCACGCGGAGCAGAGCGCGTGGGCTCCCCGGACCGCCCGGGCGCCCGGGCCGGATGCGGTGCGGGCGCGCTCCGTGCCCGCCGACCAGGAGTGGATGCGGCCGATGTTGCGCAGGTCCCCCGCCGCGACGTGCGCTTCCAGGGCCGCCAGCCGCATCCGCAGGTCGGACGGTGGGTCGGCGGCGGGCAACCCGTCCCGGGCCGCGTCGATCCGGCGGAGCAGGGCACCGGTGCCGGCGCCGGCCAGCAGGGGGACGAGACGCAGCGTGGTCCGTGCTCGCTCGACCGGGTCCGCCAGCACCGCCAGCGCGGCGTCCAGGTGGGACAGCGCACGGCGGGGGTCGGCGCTGCGCTCGGCGACGGCGAGGTCGGTGAGCAGGGCGGCGCGGTCGCTCACGGGGACCGGCCCGGCCAGCGCGTGCCCGAGATGCAGCGCCGCCCGGCCCGGCTGTCCGCCGGCGAGCAGCGCCGTCCCGGACGTCCGGAGGACCGCGACCGCCGCGGCGTCGGACGGCGGTCCCGCACCGAGCAGCTGGTCGGCGACGGTCTCCGGGGCGGCACCGCCGGCGTCGAGGATCCGCGCGGCCCGCGCGCGGGTGGACCGCAGGGTCGCGGGGTCGGTGGTAGCGAGGACGACGGCGGCGGCCTGCGGGAGCAGGAACCGGACGCCGTCGGCCTCCAGGACCCCGAACGCGGCCGACCGGGCCGATGCCGCCTCCCGGGCGATGTCGTCCAGCTCGGCCAGCGCCGCGACGGTGTCCCGGCCGGCCCCGGTCCCGAGCACGGCGACGGCGCGCACCAGCGCGGTCGCCTCGGGGCCGAGGCGCCGCAGCACGGCAGGCAGCCGGGCGGCGGTGACCCGCTCGGCCGCCGCGCGCACGAGAGCGGGCTGCGCGGCGCTGCCGGTCCGGTCCGCGCCGTCGGCGGCGAGCTCGGCGCCCAGCGCGGCCAGCCATCCGGGCAGTCCCGCGGTCGCCGCGCGTGCGGCCTCGACCGCGTCGACCGGCCAGTCCGCGGCGTCCAGCACCGTCCGCGTCGACGCCGACCGCAGTGGCAGCAGCGGCAGCAACCGGGCACCGGCAGCGGTCAGGAGCGCGTCGATCGCCGGCCGCGCCGCCGGGGGCGCCGGGCCGAGGCAGGCCGCCACGTCGTCGGCGGTCACCGCCCCGGGCGTGCTGCGGCCCGAGCCCGTGCCGCGCAGCGCGGCGACGATCAGGACCGGCGCCGGGCCCGCCGACCCCCGTGCCAGTCCGGCCGCACGCAGGCCGACCTCCGCAGCGGCGTCGTCGAGGTCGTCGACGAGGACGACGAGCGGTCCGCCGGGGAGGGGGCCGGGCCCGCCGAGACGCCGTACGGGCAGCCCGCGGGCCGCCGCGAGCCCGGCGGTCACCTCGAGCAGCGTCGTGCGCCCGGACCCGGCCGGCCCGGCGACGACCACCGTCCGTGGATGCCCGGCGGCGACGGCGTCGACCGCGGTCCGGACCGCGGTGAGCTCGGCGTCACGATCCAGCAGTCGTCCGGGGTCCGGACCGTCAGCGGTGGAGATCGGACCCCTCCTCCCACATCCGGCCCAGTGCCGGCCGACCGGCCACACCGAGCTTGCGGTAGATCCGCGTGAGGTGCTTCTCGACGCCCCGGACGCTGGTCCCGAGCGCCGTGGCGATCTCGGGATTCGTACGCCCGCCCGCGGCCAGCTCCGCCGTCCGGTACTCCCTCGGGGTGAGACCGTGCCGGCGGTCCGCCGGTCGTCCGGCCAGCCGTGACGGACCACAGGCGTCCTCGGGGGGCACCGGCACCGGCCCGGCCGTCCGGCGGCGCAACGCCAGGGCGGCCCGTCGGCCCTCCGCGCGGTCCGAGCTCTGCCGAAGCACCTCGACGGCCTCCCGCAGCAACGCGACGGCGGCGGTGCCGGACTCCAGCTCCCCGGCCGTCCTCAGGGCACGGCCCAGCCGGGCAGGTGCCCCCCACGCCCTGGCGAGCGCGAGCTCACGTGCGCTGAGCTCACGCGCGCCCCCGACGTCACCGACCCTGCGCCGGAGCTCGATCGCCCAGCTCCGCCACGGCTGGGGCGCGTCGACCCAGCCGATCCGGTCGAACTCGCGTCCGGCCTCCAGACTCAGGCGCAGTGCGTCCGCCGGGAGACCGTCGGCCACCGCGACCTGGGCCCGCAGCATGGCCGTCCCGGCGACGACGTCGTCGGGCACCTCGGGCAGCGCATCGGTGTCCGCGACGACCCGACGGGCCAGGTCCGGGTCGTGCACCGCGGTGAACAGCGGGACGAGCAAGGTCGCGGCAAGTGCGGTCCCGGGGGCACGGGCGACGAGCTCCCGGTAGGCCGTCCGGCTCAGTTCCCCGCCCTCGTCCGGCCGGTTGCCGCACACCAGCACCGCGGCGTACTCGGCCTGCAGCACGGCGGCGGTGACCGGGGCGATGCCCGGGGTCGCCGACGCGGTCGTGAGTACGGCCGGGAGCCCGGAGGTGGCCTCGGACATGCACAGGCAGGGGATCACGGCGGCGGTCGGGGTGTGCACGTGCGCGCTCGCGGTGGGGTCGGCGTCGAGGATCCGCCGGGCGAGCTCGGCGACCTGCGCCGCCGGGAGTGCCCCGGCCACCGCGGCGGAGTGGACCAGGACCGCCGTCCGCTCCCGTTCACCGGCCGTGCCGAGGGGCGGCTCCCCGCCGCGGGTGAGCTCGCGCAGACGCGCGACGTTGCGGGCCACCCCGGCCGCCCCGAGACCGTCGAGCTGGTGGACCCGGGCCTGCAGTCGCAGCCCGAGGTCGCGCAGGTCGTCGTCGGGGTCCTCGACCCCTGCGACCTCGGCCGCGGTGCGGCGCAGCAGGGCGACCGACGGAGCGGGGTCGAGATGCAGTCCCAGCGCACCGGCGTCGCACAGCGCCGCGGCGCGCTCGCGCAGTCCCTGCAGCAACGGGACCGCCTGAACCGCACGGAGCCGGGCCCGTCCGGGGTGCAGGCCGCGCTCCACGACGGCGAGCCGCGCGAGCACCTCCGCCCGGCGCGCGGCGGTCGGATGGGCGAGGAGCGCGCGCTGCAGGTGCCGGGCCGCGATGTCCGGCGCGTCCTGCCGGAGCGACCGCTCGGCCGCGTCGCACAGGACCGCGACCATGTCGTCGGGCAGGGTTCCCGCGACGTCGTGCAGCACGTCGGCGGCCGCCGACGGCTCGCCCGACTCGGCGAGCAGCGCGGCCGCGTCGAGACGCAGGCGGCGGCGCTCCTGCGGATCCAGGACCGCCAGGGCCGCGGGGCCGACCAGCGGGTGCCGCAGCCGCGGGGCGGCGCCGTCGACCAGCAGTCCGGCGGCCACCGCGTCACGACGGGCTGCGGCGAGGTCCGCCCCGGCCGCGGGGACCAGCGCGGCGCACCGTTGCGGGGTGGCGTGCTCCCCCAGGACCGCCACCGTCGCGAGCAGCTCCCCGACGTCCCGGGAGGACCGGCGCAGCGCATCGTCGAGCCGCAGCCGCAGACGGGGCGAACCGGCTCGTCGCACCTGCGCGGGGTCGGGCGGGTCCGGGAGGTCCAGCAGCCCGGCCAGCAGCAGCGGGTTCCCCCCGGTGACCTCCCGGACCGCGGCGAGCACACCGTCGCCGACCTCCCGGCCCCAGCGGGCGCGCACGACCGCGTCCACCCGGACGGGTTCCAGTGGCTCGAGGACGTGCACCACCTCTGCCCGTGCCGCCAGTGGGTCGGGCAGGCCCGACGCACCGTTCCCGAGGACCCCGAGGAGCACGACGACCGGAAGCCGTGCGCCGGGGTCGACGAGATCGGCCAACCAGCCCGCCGACAGGTCGTCGCAGTGCTCGGCGTCGTCGACGACGAGCACTCCCGGCCGGCCGGTCAGCAGGTCGGCGAGCTCCGCCTCCGGTCGCCCGGTCGGGCCCGCGACACCGGTTCCCGCGCCCCGGGGACCGAGCAGGCTCCGCACGACCGCGCCGGGGACCTCCCGGTCGACGGGGTGGCACCGCGTGGTCAGGGTGACCGCCCCACGCCCACCGGCACGCACGGTGCAGTCCCCCAACGCGGCGGTCCGCCCGCTCCCGACCGGGCCGGCGACCACCAGCAGGCTGCCGCGGCCGTCGTCGGTGCGGGGGCCGAGGAGCCGGTCGACCGCGGTGTCGAACAGGGCGAGCAACGCGCGGTCGGCGGGGGTGAAGACCGCGCCGGGCCCGGACCCGAGGTCGGTCATCGCGTCTCCCCCGTTCGTCGGCCGTGCCGACGCCCAGCCTCCTCCATCCCGTCGTCCTCGGCACGCGGCCGACGGGCACCCGCGGCGCCCTCGTCCTCGGAACCGGCGTGACATCCATGGCGGCCGTCGGCCAGGGTGGGCGGCGTGACCGTCCGACCCGTGCCCGGTGTCGACGCCCGCGTGTTGGACAACGGCTGGATGGAGCTGCACCACCCCGGTGGCGGTGCGCTGCTGTGCAACCTCGAGGAGACCGCGATGTGGCTCTGCCTGGCCGAGAACGGATGGCACGTCGGCGACGCCGCGATCCGCCTGGCCGACGCGTGGGGCTGCCAGCCGTGGAACGTGCGCGACCGGATGAACGACTGGCTGGACGGCCTCCTGGCCGCCGGCCTCGTGACGCACACACCGAAGTGACCTAGACCACACACCGAACCACACCTCCCTCACGAGCCGCCGGGCGGTCCACAATGTTAAGCGCTTACGGGGCCAGGTCGTTGACGCCCTCGTTTCGATCTTCGTACCGTCATACGTGAGCTCGCGGCCGAGTTTCCCCACGTCGAGGGGGGTGCCCGGCGAGACGTCCCCCCACCGACCGCACCCGGGACGCCCCGGCGCAGGCCGCCGACGGCACGGAGTCGACCGGGCGGTACCGGGAGAGGAGGGCGGTGACGGTGCGGGAAGGACCGCCGGCCCACCTGTCCTGGCGGGCCACGGAATGGGCCTGGCTCACCGCGGCACCCGCGACCGTCGCCGCCGGCAGGCCGATCGCCCGGCTGCTGACCGGCGCACCCGGGACCGGCAAGACGGTCCTGCTCGACGCCCTGCGCCGGCACCACGACCACGACGTCCGGCTGCTGCACGCCACCGGCCGACTGGACCCCGAACCCACCCCGTTCGGAACGGTGGGACACCTACTGGGTCCGGCCGCGCGTCACACCGACGAGGTCACGACGGTCTTCGACGACCTCGGACCTGCCGCGACACCGGACGAGCTCCACCGCCGGCTGCGCGCCCTCCACCGGTTCACCACGAACCTCGTCGCGCGCGGCCCCCTCCTGCTGATCGTCGACGACGTCCAGTGCTGCGATGCCGGGTCGCTGGCCTTCCTGGGGTTCCTCCTGCGCCGGATGCACGGCCTCCCGATCGGACTCGTCCTCGCGGCGCGCACCGACGTCGACGGGGTCCTCCCCGAACGGCTCTGGCCCCTGCGTGCCCCGTCGACCGAGACGCTGGCCCTGCGCCCCGCGGAGCGGGCCGGGACCGCGACACCGCTCCCCCCGCCTCCGGTGGCGGAGCCGCCGGGGAGCTCCCGCCGCCGGACAGACGAGACGGTCGACTGGCACCTGCGTTTCGGAGGTCCGTGCGTCGGACGCCTCACGGCGGCGCTCGCGGTCGCGGGGCCGTCCACCATCGGGACGCTCGCCGCCGTCGCGGGGGTCGGCCCCGGCCCGACCGCCGGCGCCGTGCGTGCCCTCGCCCGGACCGGAGTGCTCACCCCCGACGGCACGGACCTCGGCGACGACCACCTGCGTACAGCCGTCCTGGACCGGATCCCCGACCACGAGCTGGGACGGCTCCGGCGGCGCGCCGCACGCGTGCTGAACGACGCGGGCGCGCCGGCCGAGCGCATCGCGGAGCTGCTGCTGCAGCTGCCCGACCCCGCCGAGCCCTGGATGCTGACCGTGCTCCAGGAGGCCGCCGACCGCGCGGCCGACCGGTCCGCGTTCGCCGACCTCGCGCGGTATCTCGCCCCGGTGGTGGACGCGCGGCCGGCCGACGTCGCCCTGCGGTCGCGCCTGGCCTCCGCGCTCGCCGTGTCCGACCCGACCGGCGCGGTCGAGCACCTGCGCGTCGCGCACGCGTCGGCGGTGGACCCGGCCCGTCGGATGCAGGTCGCCGTGCAGCTCGCGATGGCCTCGCTGCCGGCCCGGGGCCCCGGGGACGCGGCCGCGGTCCTCCGGTCGGCGCTGGAGGAGCTCGACCACCGCGACACCGTGGACGACGAGCCGCAGGTCCTGCCACGACCAGCGGACCTGCGCACCTCGGCCGAGGCGGTGCTGCTCGTCGTCGGCCTGGACCGGCGGCGGACGGTCGCCCGCACGATCGAGCGGGCGTACCGGACCGACGTCCCCGAGGGCGACACCGAAGCCGGCCGGCACAAGCTCGCGATGCTCGCGACCGCCCTGCTCCTCGCGGGACGCGATCCCGCGCGGACCGTCGAGCTGGCTCGTCGGGCGGCACCCCGCGAGCACACCGAGCTCGCCGGCTGGACGGCGCTGGCCTGTGCGCGGGTCCTGCGCCTGGCCGACCGCTGCGAGGAGTCCGTCGCCCTGCTGGAGGGCGTGCTGCGGCGCCCCGGGCACGAGGTCTCGTCCTGGACGCGGACCCTGGCCACGAGCGGGCTGGCCGAGGCCCGTCTCGCCACGGGGGAGCTGACCGCGGCGGAGGCCGCTGCGTGCGAGGCGATGGAGACCGCCCGCCGGGCGGGTCGGGACTGCGGCACCGGAACCCCGTCGATCGTCCTGGCGGGGGTGCACCTGCGTCGGGGCGCGGTCGACCGGGCGACGGAGGTCCTGGCCGCACGGCAGCACCGGTGGGACGAGGACCTCACCTGGGAGCACCACGACCTGCTGCTCGCCCGGGGCGACGTCGCGGCGGCCCGCGGCCGGCACACCAGGGCACTGGCGCTGTACCGGCGGTGCGGCGCCGCCCTCGACGAGGACGGCATCGCCAACGCCGTGTTCGCGCCCTGGTGGGCGCGTGCCGCCCTGCTCCTCGCCGATCTCGGGAGACCCGACGACGCGGCCCCGGTCGTCGAGCACGGCGCGGCGCTGGCCGCGCGGTGGGGCACCCCCAGGGCCCGCGGGCTCGCGCTCACCGCCCGCGGTGCGACGATCCCCGGTCCGGACGGGCTGGATCTGCTGGCCGAGGCGGTGGCGGTGCTCGACGACTCACCCGCCCGGTCGGAGCTGGTGGAGGCCCGTCTCCGATGGGGTACCGGCCTGCTCGCCTCGGGGCACGTGATCGAGGCACGCCGTCAGCTGCGCGAGGCCGCGACCCTCGCCGCCCGCTGCGGGGCGACGCGGGAGGCCTCCCGGGCGCGGGCGGCCCTGCACCGCGCGGGCGGCCGGATGCGGCGGCCGACGGGTTCTCCGCTGGACCCCCTCACCTCCGCCGAGCGGCGGGTGGTGCGCCTGGCCGCCGGGGGTGCCCGCAACCGGGAGATCGCCCGGGCGCTGTTCGTCACGGTCCGCACCGTCGAGGTGCACCTGACGAGCGCGTTCCGGAAGCTCGACGTCACCGACCGCACCGGGCTCGCACCGTTGGTCGCCGCCGACCGTGGCGGCGCGGCGTGACCGCGGGTCCGGACCGGCGCAGGGCGCACGCCGCGCTCCTGGAGACGGTGCGCCGGGTCGCGGGCGGCACTCCGACCTTCACCGTCGTCCTGGGCGAGCCCGGTACGGGGCGGTCCACGTTGCTGCGGTGGGCAGCGGACAGGGCCGGGGAACGCGGTGTGCGCGTACTGGCCGCGCGCGCCGTCGAGGGCCGCCACGACCGTCCGCTGTCGACGACGTCCCGCCTGATCGCGGCGTGCGGGCCCCGCCCCGGCGAGCCGCTCCCGTCCACCGCGCCGGGCCGGGTCGACCATGCGGCGCTGCACCGGTACTGCCGCACGGTCCTGGAGTCCGCGCGTCGACGGCCGCTGCTCCTCGTGGTCGACGACCTGCAGTGGGCCGACCCCCTGAGCCAGGAGTGGCTGCAGATGCTGCTCCGACGACGGCACCACGCCTCGTTCGGGGTCCTCGTGTCCGACACCGGCACCCACGGGGGCTCGTCGTGGGCGCTGGCGCCGGGTCTGCCGGAGGACACGGTCGTCCGGACCGCCCGGCTGACCCTCGCCGAGGTCCGCGACACGGTCACCGACCGGCTGGGCCACGTCCCGGACCGCGCCACCGCCGTCCGGCTGCGGCGCGCGACCGGCGGCGTGCCGGCCGTCCTGTCGACGGTTCTCGACCGCTGGGACGGCGACGGGGACCCGGCCCGGCTGGCCCGCGTCGTCGACAGGGCCCGGCAGGACCACGCGAACGCGGTCGTCGACGGCCTCCCCGACGACCTGCGCGACACGCTGACCGGCATCGCGGTGTGCGGTCGTCCGCTCGCAGCGCTGGCCGGGCGCATCGGACCGGCCACCGGACACGGCGGAGACCTCGGTCCCCGGCTCGCCGCGACCGGGCTCCTGGCCGGGACCCACCCGGCGGTGCTGGACCCGGTCGCCGCGGACGTCGTGCTGAGCCGCGTGCCCCTCGCCGAGCGACGCGCCCTCTTCACGCGGGCGGCACGTGCGGCCCGCCGGGCCGCGCTGCCCGAGTCCGACATCGCCCGGGTGCTGCTGGCGGCGCCGGTCCAGGGCGAGCCCTGGGTCGCCGGTCTGCTGCACCGGGGCGCCCGCGAGCTGCTCGCCGCCGGCAGACACGCCGAGGCGGCGGCCGTTGCCGAACGCGCGTTCGACGAGAACGTGCCCGCGGCTCTGCGCGGCCCGCTGACGACGACGCTCGCCGCGGCGCGCGCACACCACGACCCGGCTGCCGCGCGTCGGCTGCTCTCCCGGCTCGCCGCCTCGGGCCCGGACCCGGAGCCGCACGACGACCCGGCGCCGGACCTCGGGGACGACCCCCGTCCCCGCACCACCCGCTCCGCGATCGACCTGCTGCTGGCCGAGGGCGACACCGGGGCCGCGCGCCGAGCACTCGCCGGCGCGGCCGCACCCTGCCGACCGTCCGCCACCCAGGTCCGACAGCTCGGCTTCGACGGTGCGGGAGACGACCACGGCCCGCCACCCGAGGGCGCCGGCGGCGCCGGGGCGTACTCGCTGCTGCTGCTGGGACGGGACCGCCGACGGGCGCTCGCGCTCGCCCGGGAGGCCGCGGCCGTCGTCGGGGACCCGGACGCGGACCGTCCGATCGTCCCCCGGGTGACGGCCGCGATGACCCTGCAGGCCTCCGGCCACCACGACGAGGCGCGCGCCGGCATGCGCCGCCTCGTCCTGGATCTGGCCGGGGCCGGGCGCGTGCCCACGCTGGTGCTGGGCGTCTCGGCCCTGATCGAGCTGCGCGCCGGGGCCTGGGAGGGTGCGCGCCGCGACCTGCGTGCCGCCCGGCGCGGCCCCGCCGCCGTCCGGAAGCCGGGCTGCGATCCGCTGCTCGACGCGGTCGAGGCGCTGCTGCACGTCGTCGACGGTGACCTGGCCACGGCGACCTCGGTCGCCCTCGCCGGGAGCACCTCGGACACCGACCGTGCGGGGGTCGCGTTGCTCACCTACGTCCGGGGGATCGTGCACATGCTCTCCGGCTCCCCCCAGGACGCGGTCGACGAGCTGATGGCGTGCGGTCGCCTGCTCCTCGACCGGGGCCGGGTCAACCCCGCGATCGCACCGTGGCGCTCGACGGCCGCCCGCCTGCTGGCCGGGCTCGGCTCCCACGCCACCGCCCGCAGGCTGGCACTCGACGAGCACCGGCTGGCACTCCGGTGGGGGGCTCCCGCGCCGATCGCACTGGTCACCGCGACACTGCGCGAGCTGCCCCCCGTGGGATCGACACCGGAGGTGTCGCGTGCACGGTCGTGAGCGCGAGCTCGAACGGCTCGGGTCGCTCCTGGCCGGAGCACGGGACGGGCTCGGCGGGACCGCCGTGGTGAGCGGGGGGATCGGCTCCGGCCGGACGACCGTGCTCGGGGCCGTCGCGGCGAGGGCCGGGAGCACCGGGATGCAGGTGCTGCGGGCGTGTGCCGCCCCGGCCGAGCGCGAGTTCGCCCGCGGAGTGGTGCACCAGCTGGTCGATCCGTTGCTGCCGGGGGGCCGTACCGAGGGCGACCTCCCGGTCGGTGCCGAGGACGCCGCCCTGGCCGACCCCGTCGGACTCCTGGACCGCACGACGGCACCCGGCAGTCCCCTGGTGGTGCTGGTCGACGATCTCCAGTGGGCCGACGACCCGTCCCTGGACTGGCTCGTCGAGCTCGCCCTGTCCTCCCACGAGCGACCCGTCGCCCTCGTGTGCTCGGTGCTCGCCGGGGACCGGGGAGCCGACCGCCGATCGGTCCGCAGACTGCTGGCGACCGCTCGTGACATCCGGCTCCACCCCTTGTCGGACCGGGCCACCACCGCCGTGGTCGAGGAGTGGATCGGGGCCGGGTCGGCGCCGGGGACAGCGGGCATGTTCCACGCGGCCAGCCTCGGCAACCCGATGGTGCTCACCCAGCTGCTGTCCGAGGCCGCGGCGTCCGGGGACGACACCGCAGCGCGGACGCCGGTCGGCGCACTCCGCCCCCCGGCCCTGCTGGAGCGGTTCGCCCGGGCCGTGCGCGACCTGGACGACGAGGCCCTCCGCTACCTGCGCTCCGTGGTCGTGCTCGACGAGGATGGCGACGCGGGGACGATCCGCCGGCTGTCCGGTCTCGATGCGGCGGCGGCCAGGACGGCGCGGGCCCGCCTGGTCGACGCCGGGCTGCTGCTCGACCGCGACCCGCCCGGCCCGAGCCATCCGGCGGTCGCCGACGTCGCCCTCGGCCCCACCGACCGGTGCACCGTGCACGCCGAGGCGGCCCGCCTCCTGCACGAGGTCGGACGGCCCCCGGCGGAGGTGGCCGGACATCTGCTGGCCTGCACGACGCCGTTGGAGCGGTGGGCGGTGCACACCCTGCGGACGGCCGCGTCACTGTGCCTCGCCGAGGACCCGGTCGGCGGGGGCCGGACCGCCGCCGACCACCTGCGGCGGGTACTGCTCGACGGGGACCTGTCCCCCGCCGAGCGGGGATCGGTCCTGGCCGACCTGGCCGCTGCCGAGTCCGGGTACGCCCCGACGATCGCCACCCGGCACGTCGCCCAGGCCCTTCCCCTCCTCGACGGGCCGCGCGCCAGGGCCCGGGCCATCGCCGCCCTCCCGGTGGGAGCCGTCGTCACCGCGCCCGCCGAGGTCCGCGACGCGGTCCGGCAGGCCGACGCCGACCCGGCCACCGCCGGCGACCGGCCGCTCGCCCTGCGCATCCGGACCCGTCGGCACCGGCTCGACGAGCAGACGCCCGAGGGACTGGAGGCCACCCTGGACGACGCCGGGAAGGTGCGGGCACGGCGGGCCGCCGAGTTCGCCGCCACGGGTACCGGCTACCTGCAGCTGCAGTCACACCAGCCCTCCACCATCGGTGTCGCTCTGCACGACTCGCCGGTCGCCCAACTCGCCTGGATCACGGAGAAGTTCCAGGCGTGGACCGACCCGGCCCGGCGGCTACCCGACGAGGCCGTCGACCGTGACCAGCTGCTGACGACCGTCACCGCGACGTGGCTGTGGGGGTCCGGGGCGGGATCGGCCCAGTTCCTGTACGAGTCGATGCACGGCGCGATGCCCTGGACGCCACCGGCCGGGGACGACACGGCGTCCTGGGAGGGACCGGTCGTCCCCACCGCGGTGGCGGTGTTCGCCGCGGACAACTCCATCCGTTCCGAGATCGACACCGGGAACATCGCACGCTGGACCGAGTTCGACGTCGGCGGGCACTTCCCCGCCATGGAGACGCCGGAGCTGCTGGTCGACGACGTCCGCGCGTTCTACGCGGGTCTGCGCTGATCGGCTGCGGTCAGCGCGACCGTAGCCACCCGGCGCGGCGGGCCGTTTCGATGGCGTCGATGCGGTTCCGCCCGCCGACCTTGGCGATGGCGTTGGACAGGTAGTTGCGCACGGTGGTCGGCGAGAGGTAGAGCTGCCTGCCGATCTCGTCGGTGGTGAGGCCGGTGGCGGCCAGGCCGAGGACGTCGGTCTCGCGGGGGGGCAGGGGGTTCGCGCCGGTCTCCAGCGCGGCGGCCACCAGGTCCGGATCGAGCACCCGCTCGCCCGCGGCGACCCGGCGCACGGCGTGCGCCAGCGTCGTCGCCGGCGCTGCCTTCAGCACGAATCCCCGCACGTGCGACTGCAGCGCCTCGAGCATGTGGCCGGGCTGGTCGAGCCCGGTCAGAATCAGTGTGCGGACGTGCGGCAGCTCGTCGTGCAGGGAGCGGGCCACCATCAGGCCGTCGGCACCGGGCATGTCGATGTCCAGGACGGCGACGTCCGGACCGAGCTCCCTGGCCACCGGGAGGACGTCGTCGCCGCGGCGCAGCTCGGCGACGACGTCGACGTCGGGCTCCAGCCCGAGCAACGCCACCAGCGCGCCGCGGATCATGTCCTGGTCCTCGGCGACGAGCACCCGGATCACGACGGGTGCCCGACCCGGGCCGAGGGCACCGGCACGTCGACGTGCAGCCGGAACCGTCGTGCCTCGTGCTCGACCCGCAGGGTGCCACCGAGCTCGCGGACCCGGCTCGCGAGACCGTCCAGTCCGGAGCCGTCGCCACCGGGGCCGGCCGGGGCGTCGTTCTCGATCGTCATCGTGAGCCTGCCCGGTGATCGGTCGAACACGATCGCGCACGCCGTCGCGTCGCTGTGCCGCAGCACGTTGGTCACTCCCTCCCGCACTGCCCAGCCCAGCAGTGCGTCCTGGTCGGTGGGCAGCCCGTCCGGGTCGCCGGTGACGTGCACGACGACTCCGGCGGCGTCGAGCAGCCGGACGGCCCCGGCCACCTCGGCGTCCAGCCGCACGGCCCGCAGGTCGACCGTGGTGGCGCGCAGGTCGGCCAGCGCGGAGCGGGCGATGGTCGCGAGATCCTCGGTCTCGCGCGTCGCCCGCTCCGGGTCGACGTCCCGCAGCCGCCCGGCGAGCTCCCCTTTGAGCACGACCGCCGACAGGCTCTGTCCGAGCAGATCGTGCAGGTCACGGGACACGCGCAGCCGCTCACGCTGCACCGCCACCTCGGCCAGCTCGGCGCGGACCCGCGCGAGCCTGTCCAGCTCGACGGCCAGCTGCGCGTGCACGACCAGCCCACCCGCACCCAACAGGAACACCGTCGGCGTGTAGACGGCGAACCACGCGAGGAACGCGGCACCCATGTCCGCGGTCTCCGCCAGACCCAGCACGAGCTGCACCACCAGTGCGGGCAGGAGCCACGCGAACGGGTACCGGCCGGGGAGCAACATGACCGAGGACGCACCGACCAGGAACCATCCGACGGTGCCGGGAACCCCGAGCAGTCCCATCGCGACGACCGTCCCCACCAGCGACGTCAGGGTCGCCGGCCAGGCCGCGGCCCGCTCGCCGCGTACGGCGGCCCGGCTGTGGTGGATCTGGCACGCCGCCGCCACCAGGGAGAGCAGACCCCACGGTGATCCTCCGAGATCCCCGCCGAAGTCGGTGAGCGACTGGACGACGACGAACCCCAGCAGGCCGGCGTGCATACCGATGCCGACCAGCAGTACCTGGCGCTGCTGGGGCGTGCGCTCAGCCACGGTCCGCCGCCCGGTTCTCGACGGTGACGCGCGGATCGCCGGTGGTGGGCTCGACGACCAGGACGACCCGGTGCCGCACGTCGCGGGCCAGCAGATCGACGACGGCGCGGCGCAGCGCCGCCCGGAACTCGGGTGTTGCGGGCCGGCTCAGGTCGACGTCCGCGGCGTGCAGCACCACGGGCGAGCCGGAGGCCGTCAGCAGCGCAAGGGCGGTGTCGATCTCATGGGCCCGGCTCCGGGCCCGGTGGCCGCCGAGGACCCTGCGGGCCCGCAGCAGGGCGTCGCGGGCGTCGTCGACGACGGCCGGCAGAGCGCTCGGCGTCACGGTGGCCGCTCGCTCCAGCACCGGGGCGACGACCTCCCGCAGCGAGCCGACGATCCGGAAGCGCTCGGTGACCACGGCGAGGTCGCGCAGCTCGTGCTGCGCGGCACGCAGCCGCCGGCGCGCCGCCACCAGCCAGATGACCCCGTACAGCGCGCTGACCCGGAACACCAGCGAGAACACGTAGTAGCTCGCGGTCAACCCGTCGGCTCGGACCACACCCACGAGGAGGACGACGGCGCAGCAGCCCCCGAGTACCGCGAGCGCAGTCCGCAGCGGTCGGACCAGGAACGCGCCGAGCGCCACGAAGACCAGCATCATCGCCCAGGCGCCGCCGATGACGACGGCGGCCACCCCGGACGTGACCAGCAGCGCGGCGAACACCGCTCCGCCGCGCGGTGCGACGGTCCCGCGCACGGCGAACCACACTAGGTACAGATGCAGGGGTGTCGTGAGGAGGACGCCGATCGCGACCGGAACCAGCCCCGCCCGATAGGGCTCCACCACCGCGGAGCGACCGAGCTCGACCAGCGGGATCAGCGCGCAGAACCCGACGACGAGGTGTCCCAGGAACCCGACGGGTCCGCGGTCGACGTCCGCTGGGTGGCTCGGCCGTCGGTCCACCGTCGGATCGTAGAGCACACCCCGCCGGACCTGACCCGGATCGAAGCACCGGCCGGTCCGATGAACTGCACTGATCTGTGGTCCACCCGGGACGCCTGGCCGGCGTCGATCCCGCGATGCTCCATCAGGTCGGAGACGACCCGGCGGCGCACTCGAGACCGAACAGAGAGACCTCGCCTCGGCACTGCCGAACTCGCTCCTGGTTGCCGGCGCTGCTCGCGCACCGATCCGGCTGCTCCCCCGGTCCCTGGTCCTGCGCACCTTCTCCACCTGAACGCCGTCGCCGCACGTGTCACGAGCGGAGACACCCGCGAGGTCGCACCGTCGCGCGCCACGGACCGGGGGCCGGCCCGTTCGTGCTTCCGAGCCGGCTCAGCCGGCCGCCGTTCGACCCGGCTCGCCGCTGTCGCCCCGCGGTGCTTCGAGGGTCTCGGTCAGCCTGCATCCTGCGTCGACGAAGGACTGCGGACGGGTGTCGAGCCGCGGTCGGGGCGCAGGAGACCGTCGAGTGCCGCCTCGACCAGTCGTCCCACCGCTTCGGCATCGATCTCCCCGTGGCCGACGAGCAGCCGGAAGATGAGGGGAGAGAAGAGCAGGTCGATCGCGGTGTCGGCGTCGATGTCGGGATGTGCCTCGCCGCGAGCCCGGACGCGTTCCCAGAGCACTCGCGTCTGGGCCCGGCGATGCTCGAAGAACCGGTCACGGAGCTGCTCGGCGGCCTGAGGATCGCTCGCGCACGCTCCGATGAGCTGGCGCAGGACAACCCCGGCGGGGCTGCGGTAGTAGGCGGCGACATGACCGACCTGCTCGAGCAGGTCCCGCCGGCTGTCGCCGGTATCGGCCACCGGGACGTCGTGGCTCATGGTTTCGGCGAACGCGTCGATCGCGAGGGCGAGACGATGCGGCCAGTAGCGGTAGATGGTGGGCTTGCTGACTCCCGACGCGGCGCTGACCGCCTCGATGGTCACTGCAGGCACGCCCTTGTCGCGGAGGATGTCAGCAGTCGTCGCGAGCACGGTGGCCTGGATGCGGGGGTCGCGGGGGCGCCCGGGCCGGCGCGGCGGGGCGGCGTCCGCCGCCGCCCCGCCGTCGTGCGCCTGCGGGCTCAACGGACCGAGGGCGCCGCGGGGCGAGGCCCGCCCACGCTGCCGGGGCCGTAGCGTTCGCCGCTGACCCTCTCTCCGAGCGGCGCCAGCTCCGAGAGCGCCTGCTCGTCGAGGACGAGGTCGAGCGCGGCGAGGTTCTCCCCGATCCGCTCGGGACGGGTGGTACCAGGGATGGTGGTCACCGAGGTGCCCAACCGCTCGGCCTGTGCGTAGGTCCAGGCGAGCGCGACCTGTGCAGGCTTGGCGCCCAGTCGCTGCGCCACGGCCCGCACGACCTCGGCGATGCCCTCGTTCGCGTCGCCCGCCTCGCCCTGGAACCGGGGGTTGCGGCTGCGGAAGTCGGTCGAGGCCAGCTTCCTGCGATCGATCGTGCCGGTCAGGAACCCGCGTCCCAGCGGGGCGTAGGCGACCAGACCGACACCGAGCTCGGCCATCACCGGGGTGACCTGCTCGACATCGCGGGTCCACAACGAGTACTCCGACTGCACCGCAGCGATGGGGTGCACCGCGTGGGCTCGGCGAAGCTCCGCCGCACTGACCTCGGAGAGACCGAGCGCACGGACTTTGCCCTGGCTGACCAGCTCGGCCATCGCGGCGACGGTCTCCTCGATGGCGACGTCCTGCGGCGGGCGATGCAGGTAGTACAGGTCGATCACATCGACCCCCAGACGCAGCAGCGAGGCCTCGCAGCACCGCTGGACGTAGGCGGCTTCGCCGCGGAAGCGACGGTTGGCGTCGCCGCCACTGCGGTCGATGCCGAACTTGGTCGCCAGCCGGACCCGATCCCGCCGGTCATGGATCGCCCGACCGACCAGGACCTCGTTGTGCCCGGAGCCGTAGATGTCGGCGGTGTCGAGCAGCGAGACGCCCTGCTCGATCGCCTCGTGGATCGTCGCGATCGAGCGGTCCCAGTCCGCCCGGCCGTAGTGCTCGCTCATCCCCATGCAGCCCAATCCCATCTCCGGGACCTCGATGTCTCCCAAGCGGTGTGATCGCACGATCGCACTCCTCAAATAATTTACGTAACGGAAAGTAAAGTAATCTACTCCCTGCTCGGCATCGAGACCAGGGCGTGTCGAGGAACAAGGCCCCCTCCGCCCATATGCCGCGTGGGTCGGCCGCGCCGGCGGTTGCTGCTGGAGCACTGCCGCGGGGACTGCGGTGACGCCGACCCAGGAGCCCGTCGGGCTCCAGCGGGAGCGCGAACTCCCGCGGACGTACGAGCAACCGCCCGCTGCGGCCGATGACGACCCCGGACCCGGCCGGAACGGGTGCGCGCGGACAAGGCCTACTCCTCGCGCGCGATCCGCCGACATCTGCGCGAGCGCCGGATCATCGCTGCCGTTCCGGAGCCCTCCGACCAGCAGGGCACCGCAAACCACGCGGCGTCCGGCCGCCCGGAGGCCGGCGCGACGACGTAGCAGTTCACCGGCGGGTGTCGAAGTCGCGGAAGCGACACCGGGCCGCGAAACCGCCACTGCCGGAGCCGGCCCGCCGCTCGGTCCAGATCTCGCCGTGCGTCCCCATCCGCAGCGGTGGTCGTGCCATCCTCGCTCCGCTCGTCGGCAGGTCCCCGAGACCTTCCGTGGGGAGACCGTGTGAGTCGATCAACTCACCTCACACAGAGGTCGACGACAAGGCCGTGAGCTGGGCTTTTGTGCGGCGGGCCGGGCTCGAACCGGCGACCTGACGGGTCCTGAGTGGCGTCGTCGCAGTTCATCGGCCATGCCCACCCGCGATCGCTCTCGCTGTTCGGAGCCGGAATCGATCAACAGCGGTGTTGAGCGGACAGGCGCTGTAGGCGGTCGTATCCGTTGGGATAGGCGTTGGGGTCGATCGCGGTCCGCAGGCCGCTGCGAGGAGCGCCGAGACTGCCGCAGACCTTCTGATCCGTAGTCGGCGCGACCGAGCCCGCAGGGCTGGATTCCCAGGTGTTGGCTCGCTCCAATGGCAGCAGATCTGGCACAACCGGCACGAGCGCCGTGCAGTTCGTGGACCGACTCGTGGACCGCTCCCGGCACCCGCCACTGGGGACCCGATCGCCCCCCCTCGGCAGAAATGTGATCTAGGCAACAGTCGGGGCGGTTCTGACGGAATCCCGTCGTCGCCGTTCCTGGGAAGTAGAGGGACCGGTGATCCGAGCCGGTACCGTGAACTTCCGAAGGAGGTCATCATGGCCGACGAGGCCGGTGACGACATCTCCCGTTCCCCGGGACGGTCCGACGACGAGGCCGCCGTCCGCGGCGACATGGTGCAGCTCGCACGGCAGAGCCCGGGCTCCGGCTTCCTCGCTGCCACCCGGGGCGCCTCGTTGGGAACGTTCTTCCCGAAGGACCACTTCGTGGGTCACAACCCGATGCTGTTCGCGAACCAGATCGGGGCCAGCCTGACCGAGGCGATCCGCCCGAAGATCCTCGACATGGCCCCGACCACGGCCTCCGTGCTGGGGATGCAGCACCAGTCGATGCTGAACAGCTTCGGCGCCAGCCTGCTCGGCCGCATCCCTGCATGGGACGACATGTTCCCGATATTCGAACCGCCGGACCTGGTCCCGGCGCTGCGAATCGGTCCCCTGCTCGACGGGCTCCGGCCGGGAATGACCGGGCTGACCCTGCTGACCGACAGCGTGATCGACCAGTTCCGTTTCGGGCTGATCGGTGAGCCGTGGCGGGACTTGCTGCGCATCGGCCAGCGCGCCGCATGGTGGGCCGTGTACCGGGCGTACGGGGCGATGGAGCGCGGCGATACCCGTGCGTTGGAGCAGTTTCTGCAGGACTGGCTGGAGGTCCGGCCGTCGCAGGAGGCCGTCGAGGCGCTCCACGAAGCGCTCCTGATCGTCGACCTCGCCGCGGTCCCGGAGGAGGACGGCTGGGAGTTGGTCGACCTGGTCAAGGCGCAGTACCGCGACAGCGCGCGGAAGTGGAACCGGGAACTTCGGGGTGATGTCGGGCGGCAGATCGGGAAGGGCCGCTGGGTCCACCCTCTCCCCGAGTACGAGACGACCGTGCGGGCCCGCGGCCACGCTGCTCGCCGGACTCTCCCGGGAGGACCAGGCCGTGGCCATGGTCAAGGCGTCGCACGGCTGCGGCTGGTCGGCCGCAGCCGAGGTGTGCGGCCGACCGCGGAGTGACGGTGACGCCATCGCGCAGCGGCCGCGCCGCCTGCGCAAGCGGGCGGGTGCCGCCCGGGCGCGGGGACGCGTCCTCGCCGATGTCCGGTTTCACGAGCCGAGGCTCCGGTCTGGTGGTTCCCCGTCAGCTGAGTGAGGAGCTGCGGCCGTGGTGATCTTCCTCGATGCCGCTGCCGCGGGTGTGGTGGTGACCGCACTGACGGTCGCGGTCCGGACGGTCGCGAAGGAGCTGCGCTGGTGGCTGGCCCTGAACGGAACCGCACCGAACGACCGTCCGGAGATCATCCGGGCGTTGCGGGTGCGCGGCTCGGACACCGGGTCGGGCACCCGGGCCGCTGGTCAGGCGTCCGCCCTGGCGAGAACTGAAACTGGGCGAACAGGTCATGAGCCCGCCGGTCGATCCCGTACCCAATCGGGCGAACGGCACCGAGCCCGATCTACTGGATCGGCAAGCTGCTAGTAGCGGCCGATCTTGCCGGGAAGACGGCGCAGGGGTCGCGGTGCCCATGGCGATGACGACGTCGGGCGCTTCAACGGCCTCGATGATGAGTTACTTCTGAGCAGCGTTGGCCAGATCGATACGGACCTCGACCATGACACCTCGCGCACAACATAATGAGCGGAGCCAGCCGAGTGGACGGCCGCCCCGGCGGACTGTTCGCGAAGCAGCGCTGCGCCCGGCTATGCATCAAGAAACGTGAAACTCGGCCGTATCCACGTCCAGATTGGACGTGGATACGGCCAGACCGTTCGACGGAGATGCAACAAAGGAATCAGTTGCGCTGCTTCTCCAGGTAAACTGCCGCGGCCCCAATCATGATCACCACGATCGCGAGAAGCAGGAGCAGCTGGAGTGGAGCTCCGACGAACCATCCGATGAGTGCGACCACTAGAAGCACCGACCCCGTTACCAGGGATACGGCCGCGAGTGATCTAAGTTGGCGCTTACTGGGCCTCGACATGGACGACTCCTCCTAGCAGGCGAATCGGTAGATGGTACCTGCCAGGATCGTAGCGCCTCCGAGCTGAAAAGCTGCGAGGCGGAGCAACGCTCCCACCGGCGCGCCAACCACTGTGCCGGCGGCGAGGTATCCGCCAATAGCCAGGCCGGTCACCACAATGGTTCCGTAGTAGGATAATCTGTCCAGGGCATTGCATTCAGTCTCGGTCAGAAGCCCGCTCGGATCGCTGAAGTTGCACGGGTTGCTGGACACGAACGAGTAGACGCTGTAAGGTCCGCCGATTCCGCTGCGGTTGCTCTGCCCGTCCCCGCTAGCTCCCGGAGTTCCGATGGGGTCAGGTTGGGTGAAGCGCCCCATCCGGGAGTCGTACCAGCGGTGTCCGAACTGGGTGTGGGCAGGGCTGTTGATGAAGAATCCGCCCTGGAAGCCGATGAAGTTGTCGGCCTGCCCGGAGTCAGCACCGGTGACGCGCTCGTAGCCGCCGAAGGGCTGGTAGCGGAACGACGCAGTGCGGGTGCCGTCGCCGCGGGTGTGGCCGGTGACGCTGCCCATCCGGTCCAGCTCGAAGTAGTGCAGCGACCGGTCGGGGTTGCGCTGCATGACCGGAGTTCCCGACGGGTCACGGCTGACTGAGTGCCGCTGCCCGAGGAGGCCGGCCTTGGCGGTGATGCCGAGCGCAGTCTGGCTGACGTCGTAGGCCTGGCCCTGTCCGCCGCTGGCCGGCCGCGAGCTGACGTTCTGGATCTGGGTGGTGTCGGCGGTGTCGTACTTGACCGAGAAGTTCTGCTCGGTGGTGTCCTGGCGGGTGGTCTGGGACTGTCCGATCTTCGGTGTAACTGGTCCGACACGCCGAGCGCAGCTCGGTGGGAGGAGCAGTCATGACCGACACGATCGAGCCTGTGCCGGATCGGATTGATCAGCAACAACTTGCCCAGCAACTCGTCGACGCGGCCCGCGCCGAAGGGGTTGAGCTCGTCGGGCCGGACGGGCTGCTGTCCGGATTGACCAGGACCGTCCTGGAGACCGCGCTCGAGGCCGAGATGAGCGAGCACCTGGGCTATGACCGCCACGACCCGGAAGGCCGTGACGGTGCCAACTCCCGTAACGGGACCCGGTCGAAGACGGTGCTGACCGAGATCGGGCCCGTCGAGATCGAGGTCCCCCGCGACCGGGACGCGAGCTTCTCACCGACGATCGTGCGTAAACGTCAGCGCCGCCTCGACGGGATCGACGAGATCGTGCTGTCGCTGACCGCGCGCGGTCTGACTACCGGCGAGGTCGCCGCGCACTTCGACGAGGTCTATGGCGCCAAGGTCTCCAAGGACACGATCTCGCGAATCACCGACAAGGTCGTCGAGGAGATGACCGAGTGGCAGAACCGCCCACTCGACCCGGTCTATCCGGTGATCTTCGTCGACGCGATCCACGCCAAGGTCCGCGACGGCCAGGTCACCAACCGGCCCTTCTACGTCGTGATCGGTGTGACCGTCGACGGCCGCCGCGACATCCTCGGGATCTGGGCCGGCAGCGGCGGCGAAGGAGCGAAGTTCTGGCTGGCGGTGCTCACCGAGATCAAGAACCGCGGCACCGCCGATGTGTGCATCGCCGTCTGTGACGGACTCACGGGCCTGGGCGAGGCGATCACCACCGTCTGGCCCCAGACCGTGGTGCAGACCTGCATCCTGCACCTGATCCGTAACACCTTCCGCTACGCCTCCCGCCGGGACTGGGAGACCATGGCGAAGGATCTGCGACCGGGTCTACACCGCGGCGACCGAGCAAGCGGCGAAGGCCCGCTACGACGAGTTCGCCGGACGTTGGGTCGGCCAGTACCCGGCAATCGGGACCTTGTGGTCGCGGGCGTGGTCGGAGTTCGTGCCCTTCCTCGACTACGACGTCGAGATCCGCCGGGTCATCTGCTCCACGAACGCGATCGAGTCGCTCAACGCCCGCTACCGCCGCGCGATCCGAGCTCGAGGCCACTTCCCGACCGAGCAGGCCGCGCTGAAGTGCCTCTACCTGGTCACCCGCTCCCTGGACCCGACCGGGAAAGGCCGGGCGCGGTGGTCGATGCGCTGGAAGCCGGCACTGAACGCGTTCGCGATCACCTTCGAAGGCCGTATCGTCCCCAGCAACACCTGACCCCCATCAACGCCGGTTACACCGTTGATCGGACACTCCCGACACCGGTCGTACCGCCGACGACACCGGCCCCGCCACCGGCAGTCGACGCGGTGTCGCTGACCGACGCCGAAGGTAAGGTCCATCCAGCTCCACAGGTGGCCCGTGATGCGGCGGGGATTCCGTCCACACCAGGTACTTGGGCCGGGCCCGATCAGTGGATCGTGCGGCTACCCACCCCGCTGACCGCCGCCGCCCCCGGGACCGAGCTGAGGTTGAACCTGGCCGACGGGACGACCCGCACGTTCACCGTGACCCGTACTCGGACCCTACCGACTGCGACAGCAGGAACGGCTACGGCTCCGCTCGTCGTGCTGGTCCCGGCTCTGACGGGGACATGGCACGTGACAACCGCCTACTGATGACGCCGAATGGCCGCCAGGCGACCGACATCCGGAGAACGTGATCCTGCTCGACCCGGGTACTCGATGCTGCTCGACGCCGCCTCCACCTGGTCGTCCACCTCGGCGCCGCCCAGCGCACCGAGCCCCTGGAACAGATGCGATGGGCAGTACCGCAACGCTCTGAGCTGCGACGCAGTGCGGCGGGCCGGGCTCGAACCGGCAACCTGACGGGTTATGAGTCCGCTGCTCTGACCAATTGAGCTACCGCCGCGGCGAGCCGGAGGATACCGGAACCGGCACACTCCGAACCGCCGTCACCCCGGTCCTCCGGCAGGGCCGGAGCACCCTCGGCATAGGGTGCCTCGGCATGCGGCTCGGTTACCTCACGCACGTCACCGGTGACGATCCGTCACGCGCCTACCGCGAGACGATCCGGCTGGCGGAGCGGGCCGAGGAACTCGGGTACGACTCGTTCTGGGTGGCCCAGCACCACGACGGTCACCTCGGCGGTCGGCTGCCGTCGCCGCTGGTCCTGCTGGCCGCGGTGGCCGAGCGGACCCGGCTGATCCGGCTCGGGACGGCGGTCGTCGCGCTGCCGCTGGAGGACCCGCGCCGGCTCGCGGAGGACGCCGCAGTGCTCGACGCCCTGTCCGGTGGGCGGCTGGAGCTGGGCGTCGGAGCGGGGGCCGACCCCGACGCGGCGCGACGCTTCGGGCGTCACCACGACGACCGGCACCGCGACACCGTCGCCGCGCTCGACGTCCTGCTGGAGACGCTGCCGACGGCGCTCGCCACGCAGCGGGTGTGGTGGGCGACGGGGACACCGTCGTCGGTGGACGCCGCCGCGGTCCGCGGGGTGGGAGTGCTGTCGGGCAGGCCGCCGTCGTCGCACGGCGGCGTCGTCTCCGACCTGGCCCGGTACTGGACCTACGCCCGCGGGGTCCCCCGGGTCGCGCTGTCCCGGCCGCTTCCGGCGGGCCACTCGACCGGCCGGGTCATCGACGAGCTGCTGGCCGACCCCGCGCTGCCGTGGGCGGGCGAGATCATCGTCCAGGCCCAGCCGTCGACGGTGCGGACCGACGTCCACGACGAGGTGATGGAGCGAACCGCGCGCTTCGTGCGGCCGTTCCTCGGGGTGGCGGGACCGGCCCACGGGGCCGTGGCCGACTCGGTGGTCGACACCGACGACGGCTGCCCGCCGGCGATGCGGCCGCGGCCGGTGGTGCGGCCCCACCGCTAGTACGGCAACGGCAGTTCAGGGCTTGGGTGGTCGTTCGCCGCGGCGGCGGTAGTGGCAGTCGCGGGCCTGTTGCTGGCCGCCCCAACCGGCACCTGGCCTTCGGCTCCGGCATCCACTTCTGCCTCGGCGCCGAGATGGCCCGTCGAGAACTGTCGGTCGCGATCGAGGTCGTGTTGGACAGCGGGAGGTCGCTCACGCAGGACGGCGGGGTGTGCCGGAAGGGGTGGGGGCGACGCCCTCGCCCTGGCCAACCTGCCGATCCACCTCCACCGAGTCGCCCGCCGGGCGGCAGACCAGCCGCCCGTGGTCAGGCCCGGCGCCGGCGATCAGACGTGAGCACGCCCCGACTTGGCCCCTGGCCGAGGACCTCGCGCGACCCCGGGGTCTGAGATCCGACGACCTGGCCGTACGAGTCGACGGCGCGCGATCACGACGCACTCCGTGTTCGGTCTCGGTCCAGGATTCGTGGGTCCGGCGGCTCGTTGACCGGGTTTGCCGGTGGGCGTCCGGTCAGTGCAGCGAGGACGTCGTCCGCGGCGTCGAGGGCGACCCGACGCAGTGATTCGTCGGTCTGGCCCGCGATGTGCGGGGTGATGATGACGTCGGGTCGGTTCAGCAGGGGGTGGCCCGGTGGGAGGGGTTCGACCTCGGTGACGTCGAGGGCGGCCCCGCCCAGTCGACCGGTGTCGAGTGCCTGGAGCAGTGCCTGTTCGTCGATGGTGCCGCCGCGAGAGGTGTTGATGATGACCGCGTCGGGCCGCATGGTGGCGAGTTCGGTCGCGCCGATGAGGTGCCGGGTGTCGGGGAGCAGGGGGATGTGGAGGCTGACCACGTCGGAGTCGGCCAGTAGGTGTGGGAGGGTTGCGGGGGTGCTGCCGCGGCGTCGGACCTCGTCGTCGCCCAACCCCGGGTCGTAGGCGAGTGTTCTCATGCCGAAACCGTTCTGCGCGATGCCGGCGACCTGGGCGGCGATCCGGCCGAAGCCGATGAGTCCGAGGGTGCTTCCCGCCAATTCTCTGCCGACCAGCAGGGCGCGGGAGGTGTGCCCGCTCCCGTCCTGGTTGCAGCGGTCCGCGAGGGTCAGTTTCCGTCGGAGTGCGAGCAACAGCGCGAAGGTGTGTTCGGCCACCGAGACGAGGTTGGAGGTCGGCGTGTTGGTGACGATGACACCGGCTGCTGTCGCGGCCGAGACGTCGACGGTGTCCACTCCCACGCCGTGCCGACCGATGATCTTCAGGCGAGGGGCCGCAGCGATCTGGTCGGCGGTGATGCGTCCGCTGCGCACCAGGATGGCCTCGACCTCGTCGGCGACGTCGGCGAAGCTCGTGGCCGCATCACCGTAGCCGCAGCGCACATCGGCCAGCTGTCGGAGTTTCTCGATCGCGAGCGGATGGATCGGGGAAGGGATCCAGACGAGGGGTCTCGGGTCGGGCCGTGCGTCAGGCATTGGGCGTGAGCTCCCGGCTGCGCCGGCGGGACTCTTCCTCCCGCGCGACGCGTTCTTCGCAGGTGGCGAGGACCTCCGCGGCGCGGTCGGGGTGGACGACGGCGAGTCCGTCGCTGTCGCCGACGATGATGTCCCCGGGGTTGACGACGACATTGCCGACGACGACCGGTCTCTGCAGCCGGAACGGGCCGTTCTTCCACGGGCCTGCGGGAATGACCGAGCGGGCGTAGACGGGCACACCGAGGTCGGCGAGTTCGACGACGTCGCGGATCGCGCCGTCGATGACGAGTGCGGCGACCTGCAGGGCCCTGGCCTTCTCGGTCACGAGGTCGCCGATGAGGGCCCGGCCGTCGTATCCGCCGCCGTCGACGACGAGGACCTGGCCGGGGCGGATCTGTCCGAGAGCCTGGTGGATGCCGAGGTTGTCCCCGTGGGCGGTCAGGACCGTGTAAGCCTCACCGGCGAAGGGCTCGCTGTCCCACATGGACTTGAGGCCGACCGGCAGGCCGAAGCGATCCTGGGAGTCACCGATGATCGTGGTGGGGTAACCGCGCAGGGCGGCGATGATGTCCGCGGTTCCGGGTGCGTCGGTTGTCTGTGTCATTGCGCGTTCCTCAACTGGGTCGGACCTGCGCGTGGCAGGGGGCGGGCTCAACTGGTCGACTTCACGGCCAGAACGGGCACTGGACTGTGCTGGAGCAGGGACTGGGCAGTGCTCCCCATGAGGAACTTCCCGACCGGAGATCGGCGCCGCAGGCCGATCACCAGCATTCGGGCGTCGACCTGCTCGACGAGGTCGATGACTGCGCTCACCGGGTCCTGGCTCTCCGCGAGCTGGTGGATCTCCACGCTCACCCCGGCGGTCTCCACCTGCCGCCGTACCTGCTCGAGGTCGGACCGGGTGGCCAGCTGGGAGTCCATGTAAGCGCCGTGCGCGGAGTTCACGACGACGACGCCGGTCCCCCAGCGCTGCGCGTGGACGACGGCGGCGTCGACGGCCGCGTGGCCCTGCGCGGTGGGGACGAACCCCACGACGATCGGCTGCGACTCGGTGGGTGGCTCGGTGGTGTCGGACATGGCTCAGACATCCGCCTTGACCTGGTCGAGGACCGACGCGAACGAGCTCTCGGTCTGGTCCCACAGCTGCTGGGAGGCCGTGTGGTCGAGGAACGAGGGGGTGAGGTTTAGGTCCTTGAGCCGGGCCAGCGTCGCCGGGTCGTCCATGACGTCGGCGATGGTGCTCGAGAGCTTCTCGACGACCTCGTCGGGAGTGCCTGCGGGCACGACGAACCCCCGGCTCGACGCGAGCTCGAAGTCGAAGCCCTGCTCGGCGAAGGTCGGGACCTCTGGCAGGAACTCGTTGCGCGAGGCTGCCGCTACCCCGAGGACCTTGCCCTGGTTGTTGGCCACGACCTCCTGGACGTCACCGACGTTGGTCACGAGGACCTCGACGTTGCCGCCCAGGAAGGCGGTCGCCGCGGGGGCGGCGCCGTCGCTGAAGTGCACCGGGCTGAACTGTGCTCCGCTCAGCTGCTCGAAGAGCACCATGGCGACGTGGTCCTGGGTGGCGACACCCGAGGTGGCCATCCGGATCTTGCCCGGCTCGGCCTTGCCCGCGGCGACGAGGTCCTGCAGGGACTGGTACGGGCTGTCGGGGGCGACGACGAAGACCTGGGGGTCCTGCACGTACATGGCGACCGGGTCGAAGCTGTCGTGGTCGTAGGACGCACCCCGCGCCGGGTCCAGGTAGGACAGGATCGTCCCGGCGAGACTGACCGTGCTCATCGTGTAGCCGTCCGGCGAGGAGGACACCAGGGCGGAGTTGCCGACCTGGCCACTGGCACCGGGCTTGTTCTCCACGACCACCGGGCGCCCCAGCTTGTCCTCGAGCCCGTCGGCGACGAGCCGGGCGCCGACGTCGGTGGAACCCCCCGCGCTGAAGCTGACGATCAGGTTGACCGGCTTGCTCGGGTAGGTGGTGGCGTCGGAGCTCCCGGTCTGCGGGGTCGCGCACCCGGCGGCCAGTGCTGCCACGAGCACCGTTGCTGTCGTGGCAAAGATCTTCTTCATGGTGTTCCTCGCTCGAGATGAGTCGGGTGGCGATGGATCGGTGGGCCTGGTGTGGGTCATGCGGCGGAGTCGACCGGCAGGTGTGCCTTGCGCTTGAGGTTGGCCCCGACGACGGAGCCGACCAGGATGACGACGGCGACGATCAGGAAGGTCAGGGCGAGCGGGCGCGTCAGGAAGATCGACAGGCTGCCCCCGGAGAGCTGCAGCGACTCCCGCAGCGCGCTCTCCAGCAGCGGCCCGAGCACCAGCGTCAACACCAGCGGAGCCAGCGGCACGTGGAGATGGCGGAAGGCCAGGCCGACGAGACCGAAGAAGATCATGACGAAGACGTCGATGATGCTGTTGTTCACCGCGTACGAGCCGATCACGATGAACGAGAAGATCAAGGCGCTGAGTACCGAGTACGGGATGGCGAGCAGCCGCGTCCACAGCCCGACGAGAGGGACGTTCAACAACAGCAGCAGGGCGTTGCCGATGAACAGGCTGGCGATGACGGTCCACACCAGGACGGGATCGTCGACGAACAGCCGCGGCCCAGGGGTGATGCCGTTCTGGAGGAATGCGCCGGCCAGGACGGCGATGGCCGGTGAGGCCGGGATGCCGAGGGTGAACAGCGGGACCAGGGCCGCGTTCGAGTGCGAGTTGTTGGCGGTCTCCGGTGCGGCGACGCCCTCGATCGCGCCGGTACCCAGCTCGCCGCGGTGCTTGGAGACCTTCCGCCCGGTGCTGTAGGCCAACAGCGACGAGATCGCCGACGTCACGCCGGGCACCAGCCCGACGACCGCGCCGATCACGGTGCCTCGCCCGATGGCGGGCGCGGCACGGCGCACGTCGGTACGCGTGGGCACCAGGTTCCGCAGACGAGGCGCGGTCGGCCGCGCCGAGTTGCCCCCGGCGACGTAGAGCAGCTCACCGAGGCCGAAGATCCCCACCAGCACCGGGACGATGCTGATCCCGTCGAGCAGGTGCTCGCTGCCCATCGTGAACCGCGGCGCGCCTGCGACGGGGTCGATGCCGATCATGGCGATCAGCAGGCCGAGCGTCGCCGAGATCAGCCCCTTGACCAACGACCGTCCGACCAGGCCCGCCAGCAGCGCGATGCCGACGAGAATGAGACAGAAGAACTCCGGCGGCCCGATCGCCAGCCCGAGCTGTGCGAGTGGCTGCGCCGCGACGACCAGGCAGATGGTGGCGGCGGTGCCACCGATGAACGATCCGATCCCCGCGATGCTCAGCGCGACGCCTGCTCGTCCCTGCTTCGTCATCTGATACCCGTCGATGCAGGTGATGGCCGATTCACCCTCGCCGGGAATGTTCAGCAGGACGCTCGTGATGGAGGCTTATTCAGGCTCCGTCAGGTAAGTGTGTAGAAGATGAGTCCGATGACTGCCGAGATTGTCGTTTTAAATGTGGCGTAGGGCCGCCGGTAGTCTGTGTGGAGAACTTTCCACGTTTTGATATGGGCGATGACTCGTTCGATGGTGGCGCGTGTGTGGTTGAGGCTCTTGTTGAATGTTTTTTGCCAGTCGAGAAGTTCCCGGCCGGGTGGTTTTTTGAACGGGGTGAGCATGCCGCGCCCGATGTATCCTTTATCGCCGATCGGGGGGTATGTGGCGAGGTGGTCGAGGGCGCCGGATTGGTCGAGGCAATATAGGTCGTGTCGGGAGCCTGGGGTCGGGTCGGAGATCCACGACAGCTGCCCTTCCAGGGTGGCTGCGACCTGGACGACGACGCCGGTGGTGCGATGCTTGCCCGACCACAGACCCGGCACCGCGGCCCATGACCAGCAGGGCAGCAAGGTTCCATCGATGATGTACTGCCGATCGGCACGAAGCTCCTCTGCCGTCGGAACGACACTCCGCAGCGCCTGTGCCAGCAACGGTGTCACCCCCGTGATCGCTCGACTAACCGTCGACTGCGACACCCCATAGGTTTCCGCCAACTCCCACTGCACACGATTCCCGCGCAGATACGCCAACGTGATCACCACCGACCAGAACAACCCCAGAACCGGCGGCCAAGACAAACGTGCCTCCGTCGCGTCCCGCTGATCCTGCTCATACACTATAGCGACAAGATCCTGAATTTCATCACGCCGGAAACCAGTGGTATAGAGGCTTATTCAGGGTGATCATGAAGTGCGGTGTTTCTCCAGGTCGGGACCGCAGCGAGGTAGCCCGCCAGGCGGCCCTGAATAAGCCTCATAGTACATACTGCGGCAGCCCGTTCATCTCGGATTGATTCGGCAAACCAATATTCGCGATGGACGGGCTGTCGCCCAACCCGACACGCCGGGCTAGATCGTTATTTCACGGGGCCTGAATCCCGGATTCCGCAGTTCGTGGGCAGATGTGAGGGCTGAATTCGGGGGTTGACCTGCAGGACCGCTGGTGTGGGAGCGGGGTGGGCGTGTGTCCATGCCCGCCGCGGTGCCTGTTGGCGCTGTTTGGGCTGGTTAGGCGGGGTCGAGGGTGGTGATCCGGGGTGGTGGGGTGACCCCGCAGGCCCGAAGAATGCCGGCCTGGGTGGTGGTGAGCTCGGTGGTCTGCACGACGGTGCCGGCCGGGCCGGTGAGGGTGATCGTGTGCAGCCGGCCCAGCTCGCGGGAGATGGTGCGCCAGGTGCGGCCGGTGCGGCGTTCGGCGACCCGGATCAGCAGCAGCGCCAGCCAGCAGAGCAGGACGTGGGCGCGGATGCGGAGTTCGAGGCGGTGGAACACCGGCCGCAGCTCGATGGTGGATTTCAAGTCGCGGAACCCGCGCTCGGCCTCCAGCAGGTTCTTGTAGCCCAGGGCGACGTCCTCGGCCGAGAGGTCCGGGTCGGAGGTGGACAGCAGGTACTTCCCGTCCAGCTTCGCTTCGGCGGCGATCTTGGTCCGGTCCAGTTGCAGCCGCCCGGACGGTGTCTGGCGCAGCCACCGGCCCAGGGCCGGGTGTTCACGCAGCGCGCATTCGGCCTTGACGTGCGCGGCCTCCTCACGTTCGGCGGCCCGGGCGGCGTGCCGCCACGCGGCCTTGCTGGTTGTGGTGGCGGCGCGGCGGGTGCGGGCGGCCTCGCGGGCTCGGGTGCGGGCGGACGCGATGCGGTCGAGCTCGGCGGAGATCCTGGCGATCGCGGCTTCGCGGGCGGCCTGGTCGCGTTCGGCCTCGTCGGGGTTGTGGCAGATGATCCACCGGACGCCGGGGGTGGAGTCGATCCGGACTTCCTTGACGCGCAGGTTGTCCCGAACCTGCTGGTAGCGGCCCTGGCGGGACAGTGCCTGGGCGGCGTGCGGGCTGCCGTCGCGCATCCGTTCGCCGGCGATGTAGTGCCCGCCCGCGCGCTGAAGGTAGGCCAGGTTGTCCCGGGAGGAGAACCCGCGGTCGACCACGGTGACCACGCGGCCCAGTCGCCACCCCCGTAGGTCGTCCTTGACCTGCGGCAGGATCGCCTGGTCGTTGGTGTTGCCGGGCCAGCACCAGCACCGGACCGGGATGCCTTCCCGGGTGACGGCCAGCCCGATGACGATCTGCGGCAGGTCCCGGCGGTGGTCCTTGGAGTGCCCGTAGCGCCGGAACCCGCCCGGGCCGCCTGGGCTTGCCACTGCGTCTGATCCGTCGACGCTGCTGTCGGTGCTGCTGTCGGTGCCCTCGGCGGGGTCGGGGTCCTCGGTGTCGCGCTCGAAGTAGGTGCTGGTCGTGTCGAAGAACAGCAGGTCGACCTCGAGGTTGAGCAGGTCCGCGACCGCGAAGAACACCGCCTCCTGCACCTTCGCGTCGGTGTCGGCCTCGATCAGCAGGTCCATCGCCCGATACGCCTGATCCTCGCTGAGCGCGTCCAGGCCGGGGATCGCCACGTCGTGGCCGACCCACTCGGCCGCGGCCAGCTTCGAGGACGGGTCGATCGCCCGGTTCGCCACCAGCGCGAACAGCACCCGCTCGACATCGGTGGTGAACCGGCGCCCACCCAGCACCTTGCGCAGGGCGGCCTCGACGTCCAGGGCCTTCCACAGCCCGTTCAGCAACCACGCCGCCCCGGCCGGGCGGGAGGCGATCAACCGCAGCCCCTCGGCCGCGGTACCGGCGCCCGCGGACTCAGCGGCGTCCGTGCCGGCGTCGGTGCCGGGTTCGCCCAGGTAGCGGTTGATCGAGCGGACCAGCCGGCGCAGCCCGTCGGGGTCCAGGCGGTCCTCCCGGCCGAGGTTGAGCAGCACGTTCGCCTTCGTGGTGGCACCGACGCGTTGGTTGTGGGCCAGGGCCAGGTAGCGCACGACCGAGCCGTCCTTGTTCCGCCGCTCGGTCGTCCGCAGATACATGACCGCAGCCGATCACACTCCGGGCAGCTCACACAAGCCTCAACCCGCCAAAACGTGTGCCCACGTTTTCGAGCACTCTCACGCAGGCGCAGCACGCTGACCAGGCCTTACTCCCCGCGGACCCCGCTCATGTGCCCATCAACTGCGGAACGCGGGCGAATAAGCCTCATGGTGCCGCCGTACGCGGTGCCGTAGAAGATCGCGGCGAGCATGATGATCGCCGAAGCCGGCTCCATCCCGAAGGTCAACGGCAGCAGGATGGCGATGCCGGCGGTCGCGCCGATGCCCGGCAGGATGCCCAGCGCGGTGCCGATGAGGCACCCGATCAGCGCGTACAGCAGGTTGGCCGGGGTGGCAGCAGCGGCCAAGCCCTGCCCCAGGAACTCGAGTGTGGTCATCCCTCAGTCCCTAGAAGCCCAGCACACGGAGGAAGTCCAGCGACGCGGCCGGAAGGTTCACCGACAGCACGCGGGTGAAGAGGCTGAAGACCCCGAAGCTGCCGATCGCCGCGATGGCGGCGGTCAGCAGCCAGCGACGGTGCCCGACGAAGCGCAGGTGGAAGACAAGGAACAGCAGCATGCTCAGCTGGTAGCCGATCAGCGGCATCAGGATCGCCAGGACGACGAGGCTCCCGACGATCGTCGCCACCTGACGCATCCGCAGGGGCTGCTCGTCGAGTTCGGGATCGAGTCCGTCGACCTCGTCGTCCGGCATGGAGGTGGCCACGGGCCGGGTGCGCCCGGCCCGCACCTCCTCGAGAGCCCACAGCACCGACAGCGCCCCCAGCAGACCCCCGAGGAGCAGCGGGAAGAACCCCGGGCCGGGGCCCAACGGCGCCCACAGCCCGAGACCCAGCGAGGCGACCACGACGACGACCGACAGGGCGATCAGAGCCCCCGGGAACAGCAGTCGCCCCCACCTCGGGCCCGGCCCGGCCCCTGGCGCCGGAGGCACGGGATCAACCACGCCTGATCGTTCTGGTGTCACCCTTGACTCCTCGTCGACGCTCTCATACTCTGAGAGCTACTATCAGCTTGTGAAGGCGTCGAACGCTAGGCGGACCCTGCCTGCTTGTCAACGCCGTCGCAGGACGTCGGCCGACAACGCAGCGGAGCGACCGACGAGGGAGGACACGATGACCGGAGAGAAGGCACCGTCGACCATGCGCTCCCTGGAGCGGTCGATCGACGTGCTGGAAGTCCTGAAGAGCGCGGGGCGACCACTCCGCCTCGCGGAGGTCGCTTCCCTCACCGACCTGCACATCGCCACGGCCCAGCGGATCCTGAGCGTCCTGGAGTCCCGCAACCGCGTCGAGCGGGACGAGTTCGGCTACCGAGCCGGGGTGAACCTGATCTTCGGAGCCAACGCCTACTTGACCACCAGTCCGCTGGTGGCGGCCGCCCGACCAGTTCTGCAGGAGCTGGCCGAACGCACCGGCCTGACGGCCTCGCTCTTCGTGCGCACCGGTTGGCACCGCGCCGTCGTCGCCCGCGTCGACGGCACCCGCCCGATCCACTACCAGCTGCCGATCGGAGCGCGACTCCCCCTACACCTCGGCGCGGGTAAGACGCTCGCCGCCTCCATGTCCGCGGAGGAGTTCGCCGCCTTCGTCGCATCCGCCGACCTGTCGTCCGACGCCACAGGCAACCCCGTTCAGCCCGAGGCGCTGCGCGCGGACCTCGAGGTCATCCGTCAGCAGGGCTTCCAAGTCGCACGCAACGAGCGACAGATCGGGTCCATGTCGATCTCCGCCCCCGTCCGCCGCCTGAAGGACCGAGAGACCGTGGGCGCGGTGACCATCGGGGCGGCCGTGGAAGACGTCAGCCAGAGCGACGTCGAGAACCTGTCGATCGAGGTACGACGGGCGGCAGCCGCAATCCGCGTCCCTTAGGCCTGTCGGTTCGAGGTCCACTTCAGAGTCGACCTGGAGGCTCTCGTTCGAGAACGACAGAGAGCGGCCGGTGGCTCCTCCTCGCCCGGCCCGAAGGCAGCCGCGTCATGCCGCGAGCGCGACGAACCAGCGCAGGGTGACGGGCGTCGAGGCGGACCGCCGGCACCAGGGCCTCCCGACCCCGCCTCGACACCCGCGCGCCGCGTTCCGCGGAACGCTCACCCCCGGCGCGCGAGCTCGGCCAGCCACTTCTTGAGCAACACCGTCTCGGGCACCCCGAGGACGTCGTTGTCGTCCGGCAGCGTGAGCAGGGCCGCCGCTGCCGCGCCGGCGCCCGGTTCTCCGGGCGCGCGCTCGCCCTGTCCGCCGGTGATCGCGGCGAGGGTGGCCTCCCGCATGTCGGCCGACAGCCCGGGGTCCGGGCGTGCGGTGATGATCTGGCGCAGGGTGACGCCGACGTTGGCGGCCAGGATGTGCGCCGCGGCGCGTTCCGGGGTCACGGTCAGTCGTCCCCGGCGGTCGGCCTCGCGGGTCAGGCCGAGCAGGGCCGCGGACGGCCCGTCCTGGGCCGCGGGCCGTCGTCCGGGCGTGACCTGGCCGTACATGAGGGCGTAGAAGCCGGGGTTCGTGATGCCGAACGCGACGTGGGCGTCCCATCCGTCGCGGATGTCCTGGATCGGGTCCCCACTGGACTCCTGGGCCCGCTTCGCGGACAGGTACTGCTCGAACCCGTGCTCGACGACGGCGTCGAGCAGGCCTTCCTTGCTGCCGAAGAAGTGGTACAGCGTCGGGAGGCGCACACCGGCGGCGTCGCAGATCGCCCGCAGCGGCACGCTCTCCCCCGGCGATGCCGCGATGAGGTCGGCGGCCGCCCGCAGGAGCCTGTCCCGGGTCCCGGTCTCCGCCGGTCGATCTTCCACCGGCCCACTGTAGGGCGGCTGCGCGGCGACGGGACGGCGACGGCGGCGTCCCGGCCGCCGTCGCGCCCCGGCGCTCACGACGACGTCCTCACCGCGTGGTGTAGCCGCCGTTGGCGAAGATCGTCTGACCGGTGATCCAGTGCCCCTCGGTGGCGAGGAACCGCACGATCGGGGCGATGTCCTCGATCCTGGTGAGCCGCCCGCCCATCGCCTGCGACTTGTGGAACTCGACCCGCTCCGGGGTCTCCTGCGGGTAGAAGAACGGGGTGTCCATCGGACCGGGCGCGATGCTGTTCACCGAGATGCCGCGGTCGGCGAACTCCTTGGACGCGGCGCGGGTGAAGTGCTCGACCGGGGACTTCCCACCGGCGTAGGTGGAGTAGCCGTCGGTGAAGGCGGCCAGCAGCGCCGTGACGATCGTGATGATCGAGCCGTTGTCGGAGACGCTGCGGCCCGCCTCCTTGATGAAGAAGTACGCGGCCTTGGAGTTGATGTCGAACATCGAGTCGTACTCGGCCTCGGCGGTCTCCACGATCGGCTTGCGGAGCACCTTGCCGACGGCGTTGACGGCGACGTCGATCGAGCCCAGCGAGCCCCTCGCGTCCGCGAAGAGCTTCTCGACCTCCGCCGGGACGGTCAGGTCCCCCTGCAGCAGCACGCCCTCGCGGCCCGCGGCCTCGACCGCCTTCAGCGTCTCCTCGGCCTCGGCGCGCGAGGACCCGGAGTTGTAGTGGATCGCGACGTTCGCCCCCGCCTCGGCGGCCTGACGGCTGATCAGGCCACCGAGGTTCTTGCCGCCCGCGGCGACGAGCACGTTCCGGCCCTGCAACGACTGTGTGGTCATGCGCTCTCCCAGATCGAATGTATCGCTTGTATATCCCTGTGTATCAGCTATACAGAGCGATGTCGACCGGGACCGCTCAGAACGCCCAGGTGCCGGTCATCAGCGCGACCCCCGTGACCGCCAGCAGTCCGACAACGACGTGTTCCCCGGTCCCGCCGGTCCGGAACCGCAGCATCCGCGGCCAGCGGATCCCCGCCAACGGCCAGAACGCGAACCGGTTCCCGTTCGAGGTCAGCTCGTCGCCGATCGCACCGATCCAGCAGCCCGCACCGGCCGCGACGCCGGTCCAGACCGCCGTCTGACCGGGCAGCAGGTACCCGGTCCCCCACCACGCCAGCAGCCCGACCGCGGCCGCGAACACCGGCGAGTGCGACAGCCCGCGGTGCGACACCCCGGTCGTCACCCGCGACAGCCACCGGATCACCCGGCACAGCAGCCAGGTCACCGGCGGCAGCGCCCGCGCCGCGACGCTCGACGGATGGTCCAGGTCCGGCGCGAACGCGGCCAGCGCGCACACCACCACGACCACCGGCACCAGCACCGGTGGCGGCGGCACCGCCGAGCACACCGCGAGCCCCAGCACCGCACCCGACAACGCGTGCGTACGCCCCATCATCGTGACCCCCACCTTCTGCAGAAGAACACGGAACGTAACCACGCGCCACCGTCCCGGCCGGTCCCCGACACGCGTGGGACGGTCTTGACCACACCCGGTGGGCCGCGCAGGCTCGCACCGTGACGCAGCGGTGGCGCAACTGGGCGGGCAACCAGCGCACCCGTCCGATCAGGACGGTCCGGGCGCGCGACACCGGCGACGTCGTCGACGCCGTCCGCCGGGCCGCCGAACAGGGCCTGCGGGTGCGTCCGCTCGGCAGCGGCCACTCCTTCACCGGCATCGGCGTGCCCGACGGCGTCGCGCTGGCGGTGCCCGCCGACCCGGCCGGGCTGCGCTGCGACGGCGCGCTCGTGACCGTGCCGGCCGGGGTCACCCTGCACACGCTCAACCGGTGGCTGTGGGCGCGCGGACGGGCGCTGCCGAACCTCGGCGACATCGATGCCCAGACCGTCGCCGTCGCGATCTCCACCGGCACCCACGGCACCGGCGCCGGGTACCGCGGCATTGCCGACGCGGTGCGCGGGCTGCTCCTCGTCGACGGCACCGGCACGGTGCACACACTCGACACGACCCGCGAGCCCGACCTGTTCGACCTGGCCAGGGTGGGGCTCGGGGCGCTCGGGGTGATCGTCGAGGTGACCCTGGAGACCGTCCCCGCGTTCCACCTGCACGCCCGCGAGAGCGCCCGCCCGCTCGCCGAGGTCCTCGACGGCCTCGACGCGCTCGCCGCGGCACACGACCACGTCGAGTTCTACTGGTTCCCGCACACCACCACCGCGGTGCTGAAGACGAACGACCGGACCGGTGCGACCGGCCCCCGCCGCAGCCGGGCCGCCGCCCTCGTCGGCGACGAGCTGCTCGGGAACGGCGCGTTCGGGCTGGTCCAGCGGGTCGCCGCGGTGGCACCGCCGCTGGCGCCGCGGCTCAACCGGGTCATGGCCGGGCAGATGGCCGCCGGGGAGTACGTGGCCCCGTCCTACGCGGTGTTCTGCAGCCCACGCCGCGTGCGGTTCCTGGAGATGGAGTACGCCGTGCCGCGGGCCGCGCTCGGTGAGGCGTTCGCCGGGTTGCGGGCCGCCGCCGCCCGGCACGCCGCGGACGTGGCGTTCCCGGTCGAGGTCCGGGTGCTCGGCGGCGACGACATCGCACTGTCCACCGCGTACGGACGCGACACCGCCTACCTCGCGGTGCACGTCCACGCGCGACGCCCGCACGAGGCGTACTTCGGCGCCGTCGAGTCGGTGCTGTCCGCACTGGACGGACGTCCGCACTGGGGCAAGCTGCACACCCGCACCGCGGAGCAGCTGCGGCCCCGCTACCCGCGGTTCGACGCGTTCGTCACCGCGAGGGACCGGCTCGACCCGGAGGGCCGGTTCCGCAACCCCTACCTCGACCGGGTCCTGGGGGTTCCGTGCACGTCGACGACCTGACCACGCCCGCGCTGCTGGTCGACGCGGCCGCGCTGGAGGCCAACCTCGCGGACATGGCGGCGCTGCTGCCCGGCCCGCGGCTGCGTCCGCACGTGAAGGCGCACAAGACGACCGAGCTGGCCCGACGACAGGCCGCGCACGGCCACACCGGGTTCACCTGTGCGACGGTGCGTGAGGTGGAGGGCATGGCCGCGGCCGGTCTGGGCACGGACCTGCTGCTGGCCAACGAGGTGCTCGACGCGCGCCGCCTCGGTGCCGTCGTGCGGTCCGGGGCCCGGGTGACACTCGCGATCGACTCCGAGCAGACGCTGCGCGCGGCCGTCGACGGCGGCGTGCGCGAGGTGCTGATCGACGTCAACATCGGACTGCCGCGCTGCGGGATCGCGCCGGCCCGCGCCGGGGCGCTCGCCGACGCCGCCCGCGCCGCCGGGCTGACCGTGCGCGGGGTGATGGGCTACGAGGGCCACCTGCAGATGCTCCCCGACGAGGCCGAACGGGCCCGGCTCACCACCGAGTGCACCGACCGGCTCCGCGCGGCGCACGCCGACGTCGGCGGCGAGATCGTCTCCGGCGGCGGCACCGGGACTCACGCGGTGAACACCGCGTGCACCGAGATCCAGGCCGGGTCCTACGCGCTGATGGACACCGCCTACACCGCCGCCCGGCTGCCGTTCCGCCAGGCGCTCACCGTGCTGTCCACGGTGGTCTCGACGACCGCGCCGGACGGCGACATGCCCGGCTGGGCGGTCGCCGACGCCGGACTCAAGGCGTTCGGCATGGACCACGGCAACCCCACCGTCCCCGGCGGGAACGTGTGGTTCTGCGCCGACGAGCACCTCGTGTTCGCCGCCGACACCCCACCGGCCACCGGCGACCGGGTGCGGATCGTGCCAGCCCACGTCGACCCCACCGTCGCCCTCCACGAGCGGATGCACGTCGTGGAGGGCGACCGGGTCGTCGACACCTGGGCGGTCGACCTGCGCGGCTGGTGAGGTCAGCCGGCGTCGATGCCGCCGCCGTCGTACAGCGACTCGACCGTGTCGGCGAACTTCTCGGTGATCGGGCGGCGCTTGAGCTTCATGGTCGGGGTGAGCTCGTCGCCGCCGGGGATCCACGGGTCGGGCACGATCGCGTACCGGCGGACGGTCTCGACCCGGGCCAGGCGCGCGTTGCCCTCCTTCACCGCGCGAGCGACCTCGTCGCGCACCGTCGGGTCGTCGTGGGCCCGTCCGGCCGCGACGTCCGGGTCCAGCGCGACCAGCGCGACGTTGTAGGGCCGGGCGTCGCCGATCACGCACAGCTGGCCGATCAGCGGGGACCGGGACTTGATCGCCGACTCCACCGCCGACGGGGAGATGTTCTTCCCCGCCGCGTTGATGATCAGCTCCTTCTTCCGGTCGACGATCCGCAGGTAGCCGTCCTCGATGACGCCGATGTCGCCGGTGCGCAGGAAGCCGTCCTCGGTGAACACCGCCGCGGTCTCCTCCGGCTTGCCGCGGTAGCCCCGCATCACGGCCTCGGACCGCATCAGGACCTCGCCGTCGGAGTCCAGGCGCAGCTCGGTCCCGGGCAGCGCGGGGCCCGCGGTGCCGACGCGGATCGCGTCGGACGGGTTGCAGGTGCACGCCGCGCAGTTCTCCGACATGCCGTAGATCTCGCCGAGCGGGACGCCGATCGCGTGGAAGAACAGCGTCAGCTCCGGCGCGCTCGGGGCGGCACCGATGTTGGCCGACCGCGCCTCGTCCAGGCCCAGTGCGGCCCGCAGCGACGCCAGGACCGGCGCGGCGGCCTCTACCCAGGCCGCGAGCTCGGCGGGCACCGGCTCCCCGGCCTGGGTGAGCCGGGCGGCCTCGGTCCCGTCGGCGATCGCCGCCTCCACGAGCGCGCGCTCCCGCGGCTCCCTGGCCGCGACCGCCGCCTCCACCCCCGCCTTGAGCTTCTCCCAGATCCGGGGCACCGCGAAGAACGAGTGCGGGCGCACCTCGCGCAGCGCCGCGCCGATCTCCCGCGGGTTCGCGCACGTCGTGACGTCGAGGCCGAACAGGATGGCCATGTAGTACGACGCGTCCCGCTCGGCGATGTGGGCCAGCGGCAGCCAGCACACCACGCGGTCCCCGGGCCGCAGCCCGAACACCGTGCCGACGGTGCGGTTCGCGCTCACCAGGTTGCGATGGGTCAGCTCGACGCCCTTGGGCGGGCCGGTCGTCCCCGAGGTGTAGATGATCGTCAGCAGGTCGTCCGGGGTCACCGCGGCCGGCGCGGCGAGCGGCTCGGCCGCCAGCAGCACGTCCCACCCGACGGCGCCCTCCGGGCCGGGCCCGTCGAGGACGACGACCCGGCAGCCGGCCGCCGCAGCCGGTGCCGCCGCGACGGCGGCGAAGCTCTCCTGCACGATCAGGACCGTGGCGCCGGAGTCGCGCAGCACGTACGCGATCTGCTCCGGCGACGAGGTGTTGTAGATCGACACCGTCGCCGCCCCGAGCAGCACGGCGCCCAGGTCGGCGACGTGGAACTCGGGCCGGTTCTCCAGCATCAGCGCGACGACCGAGCCGTGGCCGACACCGAGCCCGGCCAGGCCGGACGCGGCGCGGCGGGCCAGCGCGTCGTACTCCGACCAGGTCCATCGGACCGCCCCGTCCCGGGTGCGCAGCGCGACCTCGTCGGGGCGTGCGGCGACGGTGTCGTGCAGGGCGTCCAGCAACGTTGCGGTCATGCTCCGGCCTCCGGGGCGATCAGGGCCGGCGCCCGTTCCGGGGACGCGGACGCCGGGGGGAGGCCGCGCCGTGCGGACTCCTCGCGATTCTGCACGAACCCGCGTGCCTCACGGACCCTGGCGATCTCCCGGCCGACGTCGCGCCGCAGCACCCGCCACAGCTCGGCGCGGTCCACCGCCGGGTCACGCAGGCAGTCGCGGACCCAGCCCAGGAGCCGGGCCGGGCGGAAGACCTGGGTCGGTGGCCGCCGGCGGGAGAACACGTCCCACAGCTCGGTGGCGCGGTCCTCGCTCGCGGCGAACCAGCGGTAGGACGCGCGCTCCAGCGGTGAGACGTCGTCGTCGCGCCCCAGGCCGTTGGCCCACTGGTACATCGGCAGGCACTGCTCGTCGCGGTCGGACTCCCAGCGCGCGAGCGCGGCGTCGAGGTCGGCCGGGTCGTCCAGGTACGGAGCGACGGCCTCGCCGAGCAGGCGGCCGAAGCGCAGCGCGTCGCGGATGCCCTGGGCGGTGACCGGGTCCTTGAAGTGACCGGCGTCGCCGGCGAGCGCCCAACCCGGCCCCTGCGAGTGCCGGAAGTACGACGGGTGGCTGCGCGAGGTGCGGACCTTCGACGCCATCGTGCAGCCGCGCAGCCGCTCGGCCAACGGCGCGATCGCGGCCACGGTCGAGGAGAACGCGCCGGTCGCGTCGCGCCGGAACTCCTCCGCGCGCTCCACCGGCGGCATGAGCAGCACGACGGACTTCCCGCCGTCGCACGGGAAGACGGTGGCGAGCTCGCGCCCCTCGCGCCACTGGGCGGCGACGCCGCGCAGCTCCTCGCGGGGGTCGTCGTAGTAGGCGAAGGCCATCATCCGCTGGTTCTCCCAGCGGTGGTGCTCGCGGGTGCCGACCAGGCGGGCGACGGTGGAGCGACGCCCGTCGGCCCCGACCACCAGCTTCGCCCGGATCTCCCCGGTGCGGTCCTCGCGGTCCTTCCAGCGGACCCCGACGACGCGTCCGTCGTCGTCGTGGAGCAGGTCGGTCACCCGGGTCGCCTCGCGGACCTCGGCCCCGGCCGCGCGAGCGGTCTCCACCAGCGCGAGGTCGAGCCCGGGGCGGCGCACGCAGGACCCGGTGGCGATGCCCTCGTAGGCACCGTAGCGACCGGTGATCTCGACCTCCGGCGTGCCGAGCGCGGCCCGCGGATGCAGCGGCGGGTCCAGCGCCAGCACCCGGTCCCTGGCCCCGAGCCGTTCCAGCTCCGCCCAGTGGTGCGGGAAGAACAGGTGGGTGGACAGCGTGTCCGAGGGGAAGGTCGCGCCGTCGAGGGCGACGACCGCACGGCCGCGGCGGGCCAGGGCGATGGCGGCGGCGGAACCCGCACAGCGGGCCCCGACGACGAGCACGTCGGTGTGGGTCTCCATGAGCAGCGACGATGGCAGTTCGACGAGTGTTTTACAAGAGCGTTCACTCAGTGAACGCACTTCTAAACCACTGTGGTTATCCTGTCCCGGTGACGACGAGCGCAGGCACGACGGCAGCGGCGCGGGGTGAACGCCGGCGTGCCAGGACCCGGGCCGCGATCCTCGACGCCGCCGAGGAGGTCTTCCGCCGCGAGGGGCACGAGACCGCGCGGATCGAGGAGATCGCCGACCTCGCCGACGTGTCGGTGGGCTCGATCTACACCCACTTCGACGGCAAGCTCGGCCTCTACCTGACCCTGGTCGAGCGGTCGCTGGACCTGTTCGCCGCGTACATGGCGCGGGTCGACGCACCCGAGCTGACCCCGCTCGGCCGGGTCCTCGCGGGGGGCGACGCCTACCTGCGCTTCCACCTGGAGCACCCGGGTGCCTTCCAGTTCCTGGCCCACCCCCGGCCCGCCGGCGCGGCGCACTCGGGCGGGGGCGACATCGAGACGCGGTTCCGGGAACGGGTCGGCGGCCTGCTCGACGACTTCGCCGCCCGGATCGACGCGGCCGTCGCCGCCGGGGAGGCCCGACCGGTCGACGCCGGCCGGCTCACCCGCTACCTGTGGGGGGCGTGGAACGGCGTGATCGGGCTGAGCCTGCAGCCCGACGGGCTGCGGCTCTCGCCCGACGAGGTCGCCGAGACCCTCGAGCTGGGCCGTTGGCTGCTGCGCGAGGGGCTGGCCACGGCGTCGCTGCGCGGACCGGACGGCACCGTCGGCGACCGGGTGCCCCTGCCCCGCGTCTGACCTCGGAGCAGGGTCCGTCCGCTCACACCCAGCGTTGCGCCAGCGCGGCCAGCCCGGCCGCGAACACGCCGTTCGCGAACAGCCCGGCGAGCTCGCCCTCGTCGGCCCCGTCCGCGTCGAACTCGGTCCACCACTCGCCGAAGGTGTGCCCGACCGCGGTGACCGGGGCCAGCCGGATGGTGGAGACGTAGCGGCGCACCGGGAACGGCGACTCGAGGATCTCGTAGGTGAGGGCGTGCCCGCGCTCGTCGAGTGCGGTCAGCTCCTCGACGACGGTGCCGCCGCCGTCGGCCAGTGTCAGGCGCCGCTGCGCACCGATCTCGCTGCCGGACGCGCCACGGATCAGCTCGCAGGTCGCGATCGCCGGGTGCCAGCGGTGGAGGCCACCGAAGTCACGGACGTGCGGCCACACCTCGGCCAGCGGTGCCGTGATCACGGCGCTGGAGTAGGGACGGGGCATCGGGAACTCCTCCTCGGGAGTGTCAGGACTGCCGGCGCAGGTGGGGGGCCGGTACCGCGAGCTGGTCGAGCTGACCGCGGCAACCTCGCCGCCCTGCCCGGCGGCGGGGCGGGCATCCGCGCGGCGTCACCGCTCCAGCACCTTCTTGAACGCGCGGGTCTGCTCGGTCAACGCGGTCTCGGTCGGCAGCCGCTCCATCGACGAGGCCCCGTAGAAGCCGTGGCAGACCGCCGCCGAGCGCAGCACGTGCGCGGCGTCCTCCGGCATCGCGACCGGGCCGCCGTGGACGAGGACGAGGACGTCGTCGCGGACCTCCAGCGCGGCCTGCCCCCACTCGTCGACGAGCGCGACGCAGTCGTCCAGGGTCCTCGCGGTGCCGGCGCCGATCGCGCCGCCGGTGGTGAGCCCCATGTGGCACACCACGATGTCGGCGCCGGCCCGGGCCATGGCGCGGGCGTCGGCGGCGGAGAAGACGTACGGCGTGGTCAGCATGTCCTTGGCCCGCGCCGCGGCGACGAGGTCGACCTCCAGCGCGTACCCCATGCCGGTCTCCTCCAGGTTGGCCCGGAAGGTGCCGTCGATCAGCCCGACGGTCGGGAAGTTCTGGATGCCGGCGAACCCGAGCGAGGACAGCTCGTCGAGGAAGCGGTCGGTGAACAGGAACGGGTCGGTGCCGTTGACCCCGGCCAGCACCGGGGTGCGGCGGACCACCGGCAGCACCTCGGCCGCCATCTCGACGACGATGTCGTTGGCGTTGCCGTAGGCCAGCAGCCCGGCCAGCGAGCCGCGGCCCGCCATCCGGTAGCGCCCCGAGTTGTAGATGACGATGAGGTCGATCCCGCCGGCCTCCTCGCACTTGGCCGACAGCCCGGTGCCCGCACCGCCGCCGACGATCGGCTCGCCGCGGGCCGCCATCTCGCCGAACCGCTCCATCAGCTCCGCGCGGGTGAACCGCCTCATCGCCGCACCTCCTGCCAGGCCGAGACCACCGCGTCGGCGAACTCCGGGTCGTTGACGTGGTGCGGTACCCGCCGGACGTTCCCCGGGGAGTCCACACCGGACTCGATCGCGGCGAACAGCGCCGCGTCGGCCTCGGGATCATGGAACGCCGCACCCGGCGCGTCCAGTGCGGACACCCCGCCCAGCGGGAGCAGGAACCGCCACGGCCCGGTCAGCGCGTTCATCTTCGCCGCCAGCCAGGCCCCGATCTCCCGGTTCTCCGCGACGGTGGTGCGCATCAGGGTCACGTTCGCGTTGTGCTCGTGGAACAGCCGGTCGGCGAACCGGCCCGGGACGGTGCCCCGAGCGCCGAAGTTGACCATGTCCAGCGCGCCGCAGGAACCGACCCACGGCACCGCGGTGCGGGCGACCGCGTCCAACCGGTCCGGGCCGCAGGCCATCACCCCGCCGACGAGCAGGTCCGCGACCTCGGTGGTGGTCAGGTCCAGCACCGACTCGACCAGGCCGGAGTCGACGAGCTTCTCCATCGACGGCCCGCCGGAGCCGGTGGCATGGAAGACCACGGCGTCGACGTCGTCGCCGAGCCGCTCGCGGACCGCGGTGACCAGCGGGGTGGTCACCCCGAACATCGTCAGCCCGACGGCGGGCAGGTCGGCACCCGTCGCCGGCGGCGGAGCGGTCACGGCGGCGGCCAGCATGTGCGCGGCGTTGGCCAGCACCCGTCGCGAGATGCGGTTGAGGCCCGCGAGGTCGGTGACCGCGTACAGCATCGCGACGTCGCTCGCCCCCACGTAGGGCGCGGTGTCACCGGAGGCGACCGTGGAGACCATCAGCTTGGGCACCCCGACCGGGAGGTCCCGCATCGCCGGGGTGACCAGCGCGGTCCCGCCCGAGCCGCCCAGCCCGAGGACGCCGCCGACGTCGTCGCGGCCGGTGAGGAAGGCCCGCAGCGCCCGGGTCATCGCCCCCACCGCGCTGCCGCGGTCCCCGGTGAACACCGCGTCGGCACCCTCGGGGTGGCAGGCAGCGACCTCGGCCGCGGTGACGTCCGGACCGGGGCTCGACGCGCCGGAGGTGGACACGTCCACCCGGCGCACGTCGGCGCCGTCGGCGGCCATCAGCTCGGCCACGAAGGCCAGCTCGGCGCCCTTGGTGTCGAACGTGCCGATCACGTACGCGGTCCCCACACCGGAGTTCTACCCGGACCCGGGTACCCGGGGCGAGGGTCGGAGCCCGGACGGCGCAGGGCACCATGGACACGCCCCCCTTCCGCCGGGCTCGTGACCTCGGGGCCCGTGACGTCGTTGGAGAGACATGCTCGGTCAACCGGACGACCCGCGTGGCATCGTGCTCCCGCTCGACGGGCGGCCCGGCGGAACGGAGACCGGCGCCCCCGAACGCAACGGTGGCCCGCGTCCCCTCCGCAACGGGAGCCCGCCTCCCGGCCCGGCCCTGCTGCTGAGCTGGGCCCCCACCCCGGCCGTCGACGACGACCGCACCTGGGCGACGTTGTCGGCGTCGAGCGAGCTGGCGCGGAGGCTCGCGCCCGACGCGGGCCGCGGTCCCGCCGCGGGGCTCACCTTCCGGCTCGCGCTGCCCGAGGCGTTCGGCGCCGAGCCGCTGCTGCGCCTGGCCGGCGGTGAGACGACGGCGGCGGCCCCCGGGTCGTCGGCGCTGGTGCCGGTCGCGCCCACCGCGCCCGGTGACCGGCACGGCGCCGGGCTGGGCCTGCTCACCCTGACCACCGCGGCCGAGATCGCCGCGACCGGTACCCAGACCCGGGTACTCGACGAGCTGACCGCCGCGGTCGACCAGCTGGCGCCGTCGTGCGTGATGCGGCTGGACTCGCGGCTGCGGGCGGCCGAGGAGTCGCTGCGCGAGGCCCAGACCGAGCTGCTCGAGCGCGGCTCGCTCGTCGTCGACGGCGCCGGGACCGACAGCGGCTCCCCGTCGCGCGGGCTCGAGACGGCGGTCGCGAACCTGTCGGTGCTGCGCCACCAGACGCACGCCTGGATCGCGGGCTGGGAGCGGGCCGTCGCCGGGGCGGACCCGTCGGGCACGCCCGGCCTGGCGCTGCGCGACGCGCTCGGCGAGGTCGGCAAGCTCGGCTGGACCGGGTTCCCGGCCGCGGTGCACGGCGCCTACCAGGCGCTCGTCCTGGACGCCCGGCGCATCCTGCTCACCGCGGCGGACCACCTGCTGCGTGCCCCGAACCGGCCGCTGACCGCGCTGCGCCCCCTGGTCGAGAGCGACCTCGCGGGCCGGGCCGCGGACGTCGCGCGGCTGCACCGGCTGCTGACCACGCTGTCGACGCTGCCGCAGACCGTGCGCAAGCGCTCCGGCGGGATGATGCCGAACCTGATCGCCGACCAGGCGGCGGCCAATGCCCGCAGCCAGGCGCTGTTCACGCGGATGGCGAACGCACTGCGCTCCCCGGTGTGGGACGACCGCGTCGTCGTCGAGGTGCGGTCGCTCGACTCGGGCCAGCTGCAGGTGCTGCGCCCGATCTGACCCGGGACACGCCACGGCCCTCCCGTCCGGCGCGGTGCCGGTCGGGAGGGCCGTGGACGGGTGTCGCGGTGGGTCAGCGGGCGACGGCCTTGGCGCGCTTGCGCGCGTCCTTCGCCGACGCCTTGGCCTGCTTGGCGGCCTCGGCACCGGCCGCCGACGCGCGGTCGGCCAGGTCCGAGCCGAGCTTCGCGGCCTGGGACTGGGCCTGGGTGACCAGGGTGGAGAAGCGGTCGACGTACTCGGGGGCACGCTTCTCCGCGCGGGCGGCGGCCTTGCGGGCCTGCTTCTCCCAGCGGGCGCGGCGCTTCTCGGCCTCGCGCACCCACTTGCCACCGGTGCGCCCGGCAGCCTTGCGGTACTGGGCACCCTTCTTGTCCACGAGCTTCTCGAGCTGGGCGCCCCGCTTCTCGGCTGCCTTCGCCAGCTTGGCGCCACGCTTCTCGGCGACCTTCGCCTTCTTCTGGGCCGCCTTGGAGGTGCGCTCGGCGGCGGCCGAGAGCTGCTCGGACCAGGTGGAGGCCTTGTCCGAGGCGACCTCGGACAGGTGCGCGGCCTGCTCGGAGGCCTTGCCGCCCCACTCGGTGGCGCGCTCGCGCACGACCGGGCCGTACTCCTCGACGGCCCCGGCCAGCTTCTCCCGGCTGCCCGCGGCGGCCGCGGCGATCGAGGTGCCCGCACCGGCCAGTCCTGCGGCGAGCTGGGCACCGGTGTCCGAGCCGGAGCCGGAGAGCCGGGCCTGGGCCCGCTCGGCGGCCTTGCGCGTCCGGTAGGCGTGCGACGGCTTGCCGTGCGTGTCGGCGGCCGCGATGAGCAGCCCGCCGAGGAGGCCGACGTTCTTCAGGAAGTGGATCTGCTCGTTGGCACGCTTCTGCTGGTCGGTCTCCTCCCAGAAGCGGTGCCCGGCCAGCGTGGTCGGGACGAGCGAGGCGGCCAGCGCGGTGGCCGACAGGCGGGGGAACTTACCCAGGGCGAGCAGGGAGCCCGCCACGATCTTCACACCGGCGTCGACCTTGACCAGGGTCTCGTTGTCCGGGCGCCGCTCCAGCGGGGCGTTCTCCACGACCTTGTCGATGGCCGGGGCGGCCTGGTCGAGGACGGGCTTGACGGCGGACGACAACGCGTCGGCATTCCGCAGCTCGTTGATTCCGCCGAAGATGAACACGGCGGCGAGGGCGGGTCGGGCTACACGTCGCAAGACTGGCATGGGGCACCTTTCCCCGGCCCGCCCGTCCGCAAACCCGGGGTGGGTGTGGCGTCACCGCCACGGGGTGGCAATCATGCCCGGGTGACGAACGGACGGCGGGCCATCGGGCTCGACATCGGAGGAACGAAGGTCGCCGGAGCGATCGTGGGCGAGGATGGCACGGTCCACGCCGAGCTGCGGCGCAACACCCCGGACACGTCCGATGCGGACACGATGACCACCCTCTTGCGGGAGATGGTCGAGGAGCTGCGCGGCGGCACCGAGGGCGCGGACGTCTGCGCGATCGGCGTCGGTGCCGCGGGGACCGTGGAGTGGCCTGTCGGCCGGATCCGCTGGGCACCCAACAACAACTACGAGAACTGGGACGTGCGCGGCCTGCTGGAGGCCTCGTGCGGGCTGCCGGTGGTCGTCGACAACGACGGCAACGTCGCCGGGCTGGCCGAGGCCCGGCTCGGCGGGACCCGCAACGACGACATGGTGCTGCTGACCGTCGGCACCGGCATCGGCGCGGGGATCGTGCTCGACGGGAAGATCTACCGCGGCCCGCACGGGCTCGGCGCCGAGGTCGGGCACATGAACGTCAACCCGGACGGCCCGAAGTGCGGCTGCGGCAACCACGGCTGCCTGGAGGCCGTCGCGTCCGGGACCGCGTTGACCCGGATGGGGCGCAGCGCCGCCCTGCACGACCCGCGGGGCATGATCGCGACCCTGGCCGAGGAGGCCGGCGGCGAGGTCACCGGCCAGCACGTGACCATGGCCGCGATGGCGGGCGACAGCACGGCGGCGTCGCTGTTCCAGCGGCTCGGACGGTCGCTGGGGATCGGCATCGCCAGCATCAACGCGATCTTCGAGTTCGAGGTCGTGCTGATCGGCGGCGGACTCGTCGACGCGGGCGAGCTCCTGCTCGAACCGGCCCGCCGGGCGGCCCGCGAGTTCCACTACGGACCGCCCGAGGTCCGCCCGATCCCGCCGGTGCTGCCCGCCACCTACAAGGGTGACGCCGGGAAGATCGGTGCGGGACTGCTGGCACTCGAGGAGACCTGATCTCGCTCCGCGACCGGACCGGGGCGCGACTACCCTCGGACGGGTGACACTCCTGCTCGGACCGGTGCTGCGGCACGTCGACGAGACCAGCGCCCTGGTCTGGGTGCAGACCTCCGGCCCGTGCCGCGTCTCGGTGCTCGGCTGCGACGCCGAGACCTTCGAGGTGGCGGGCCACCACTTCGCCCTGGTGCAGGTGACCGGGCTGACGCCGGACACCCGCACCGCCTACGAGGTCCACCTCGACGGCGAGCGGGTCTGGCCGCTGCCGCACTCGCCGTTCCCGCCGAGCCTGATCACGACGCGCGGCGCGGATTCCGAGGCCCACCAGCGGATCGTGTTCGGCTCCTGCCGCTACGTGAAGCTCGCCGACCCGAAGCAGGCCCGCCGGTACGGCCTCGACGCACTCGACGTCTACGCCGGCCGGATGGCCGGGCTGCCCCCGGAGACCTGGCCGACCACGCTGCTGCTGCTCGGCGACCAGGTCTACGCCGACGAGCTCACCCCGCAGACCCGGCGGCGGATCGCCGGGCGCCGGGAGCAGCACCCGGACTGGCCCGACGACGAGATCGTCGGCTTCGACGAGTACTCGGGCCTCTACCGCGACACCTGGTCGGACCCCGAGGTGCGGTGGATGCTGTCGACCGTCCCCACCGCGATGATCTTCGACGACCACGACGTCCGCGACGATTGGAACACCTCCGGCGCGTGGCGCGAGCAGATCGCCCGCAAGCCCTGGTGGTCCGAGCGCATCCGCTCCGGCCTGGCCTCGTACTGGGTCCACCAGCACCTGGGCAACCTCTCCCCCGCCGAGCTGGCCGCCGACCGGACCTGGCAGGAGGTGCAGGCCGCCGACGGCGACGTCTGGCCGCTGCTGTCGCAGCGGGCCGCCCGCTGGGACGTCGAGACCGGCACCGGCGACGCCCGCGGCAAGGACGAACGCTTCTCCTTCTGCTGGGAGCTGGGCCGTACCCGGCTGATCGTCCTGGACTCCCGCAACGGGCGGATCGTCGAGTCCACGCCGCGACGGATGGTCTCCGACGCCGAGTTCGAGTGGATCCGGGCGAAGGCGCTCGCCCCCGGCGACGTGGACCACCTCGTGCTGGGCACCTCGGTGCCCTGGCTGATGCCGCAGGTCATCTCCGATCTGGAGGCCGCGACCGAGAAGGGCGCGGACGGCTCCGGCCGGGTCGCGGCGGTCGCCGAGTGGGCCCGCCAGGAGGCCGACCTGGAGCACTGGCCCGCCTTCGGGCACTCCTTCGCCCGGCTCGCCGAGCTGATCCGCGAGGCGTGCCGCCCGCGTGGCGGGGACGCACCGCCCGCCACGGTGTCGGTGCTGTCGGGCGACGTCCACCACTCCTACGCCGCCGTCGCCGACGTGCACACCCACTCACCCGGAGACCGGCCGGGCCGCGGCCCGGAGGGCACCCGGGTCCATCAGCTGACCTGCTCCCCGGTGCACAACGTGGTCCCCGCGGTGATGCGGGTGATGTTCCGGATCACCTGGTCGCGGCTGCTGGGCAGGCTGACGACCCGCTGGACCCGCCGCACCGGGGCCGGCAGCGCGGGTGTGGCCTGGGAGCGGACGGCGGGCCCGCTGTTCGGCAACCTCGTCGCGACCCTGGAGACCGACGGGCGACGGGCGTCGTGCCGGTTCGAGCGGCCCCGCTCGGCCGCGGTGCTCGACACCGCGGCCGAGGTCGTGCTGACCCCGCAGTCGCCGCCCGCCGCGGCGCAGCAGCGCGCGGGGACGGTCCCGGCGGGCTGAGCGCGGCGCCGGCACCGCTGTCCCCCCGCCCCGCCCGCGCAGGCGCGTGACCGGTCCCGCTCAGAATCCGGTGCGGGCCAGCCACCCCGTCCAGACGCCGGCGTCGCCGAGGACCTGGAGGCGGTCGTCGTCGGCGGGGATCCGGCGGGTGACGCCCTGGAGCAGGTCGGCGGCGGTGCCGCGGACGGCGGCGTCGCCCTTGCCGTGCCCGTGCTCCCAGACGACCCGTCCGCCCGCGCCGCGGACCATCCACTCCCCCGCCCCGTCCGGGACGTCGTCGGTGGCGTGCAGGTGCAGCGTGGCGCCGTCGGCCAGCGGCGGCTCGTCGGCGGCGGGGCGGGCCGCGAGCAGACCCAGCCACTCCGAGACCCCGTCGGCGGCCACCTGCGGGTCGATCGGGAACGGCGCCCCGAGCGCGACGGCGGCGTCGGCGCGGTGCACCGTCGCCTCGTGCAGCCGCCGCCGCACCCACCACGCCGAGGGCCGCGGCCCGGTGAAGGTCCACACCGGCGCGGTCGGCCCCGCCGCGACGACGGCGTCGAGCAGCTCGGTCGCGCCGTCGCGCAGCCACTGCGCCGCCACCTCCGGGCCGCCCTCGGGCGGCTTGCCCCCGGGCACCTCGCGCGGGTCGAGGGCCTCGGTCGCACCGGTGGCGACCATCCGGGCCGCCCACCGGTGCCCGCGCCCGACGTGGCGGAGCAGCTGCAGCAGCGACCAGCCGGGGCAGGTCGGGACGGGGGTGGCCGGGTCGGCCGTCGCCAGCAGCGCGGCGAGCCGGTCGTTCTCGGCGAGCAGGACGGCGGCATACGGGTCGACGGCGGTGCGCTCCGGTGTCGTGGTCATGAATTCGTACCCCCGGTCGCGGAACATGTGGGTGGGTTGCGGCGAGTCGTGCATGACGGTCGCCCGATTCGGGTAGGCATGGATCATGCCGCCTCATCGCGACTGGACGCGACGGGGCGCGGGGCGGGCGCTGCTGTACTGGCCGTTGACGGCATTCCTGTTGGTGGCCGCGTTCCCCGCGTACTCCGTGGTGCTGGTCATCGCCTCCGGGATCCTGCTGCCCACCCTCGGCCTCGTCGCGGGCCTGGCCGGGAAGCGCTGGCGGGCGCGCAAGCTCGCCCGGGCGCGTCGTGCGCTGTCCGACGTCGTGGACACCACCCCGAGCGCCGAGGACGGCTCCGTCCCCCACGAGGACGGGTCCGACGCGACCGGTCCGGGGGCCGCCTGGCCGACCGGCCGGCACGCACGGCGGACCCGCGAGCAGGCAGCTCCGGCCGCCGAGGAGCCCGCGGCACGCGACGCGGCCTGACCCGCACCGCACGACCCGCTGTGACGCTCGCCGACTTCCTTGTACGTCCAATACTAGGATGTCAAACTAAACCGGCCGGGACACCGCCGTCCGCCCGGCGGGAGGAACGTCGCCGATGAGCACGGAGATGAGCACGGGCACGAACGCCCAGGCCGAGCTGCACGTCCCCACGCATCCGGTCCGTTTCGTGACCGCGGCCAGCCTGTTCGACGGGCACGACGCCGCCATCAACATCATGCGCCGGATCCTGCAGCGCCAGGGAGCCGAGGTGATCCACCTCGGCCACAACCGCTCGGTCGACGAGGTCGTGACTGCCGCGATCCAGGAGGACGTGCAGGGCGGCGCGATCTCGTCCTACCAGGGCGGGCACGTCGAGTACTTCTCCTACCTGGTCGAGCTGCTGCGCGAGCGCGGCGCCGGCCACATCAGGGTCTACGGCGGGGGCGGCGGCGTGATCGTCCCCGAGGAGATCGAGCTGCTGCACTCCCGCGGCGTCTCCCGGATCTTCTCCCCCGAGGACGGCCAGCACCTGGGCCTCCCCGGGATGATCAACATCATGATCCGCGAGTGCGACACCGACCTCGCGGCCCAGCCGCCGTCGTCGTTCGACGGGCTGTTCTCCGGGGAGACCGCCACGCTGGCGCGGGCGCTGACCCTCGCCGAGTGCGGAACGCTGCCCGCGGAGGTCCGCGAGCGCGTCGCCGCGTCCGAGCGGCCCGTCCCGGTCCTCGGCATCACCGGCACCGGTGGTTCCGGCAAGTCCTCGTTGACCGACGAGCTGGTGCGCCGCTTCCGGCTCGACCAGGAGGACAAGCTCCGCATCGCGGTGCTCGCCGTCGACCCGACCCGGCGCAAGGGCGGCGGTGCGCTGCTCGGCGACCGCATCCGGATGAACGCGCTGTCGTCCGGGTCCGCCGGCGCCGGAGGCGGTCACAGCCCGGTGTTCTTCCGCAGCCTCGCCACCCGCGGCGGCGACGGCGGCTCGCTGCCCGAGCGCCTCGGCGACACCATCGCGGTGCTGCGCGCGGCCGGGTTCGACCTGGTCGTCGTCGAGACCCCGGGCATCGGCCAGGGCGACGCGGGGATCGTCCCGTTCGTCGACCACTCGCTGTACGTGATGACGCCGGAGTTCGGCGCCGCATCGCAGCTCGAGAAGATCGACATGCTGGACTTCGCCGACGTCGTCGCGATCAACAAGTTCGAGCGCCGCGGCGACGAGGACGCCCGGCGCGACGTCGGCCGCCAGCTGGTGCGCAACCGCGAGGAGTTCGGCGCGACCTGGGAGGACATGCCGGTCTTCGGCACCTCGGCCGCCACCTTCAACGACGACGGCGTCACCGCGCTCTACCAGCACCTGCTGGGCCTGCTGGCCGAGGACGGGCTGGCCGTCGGCGAGGGCAGGCTCCCCCGCGTCACGACCAAGACATCCAGCCACCACGCCGCGGTCATCCCGCCGGACCGGGTCCGCTACCTCGCCGAGATCTCCCAGGCCGTGCGCGGCTACCACGCCGACACCGAGTCCCACGCGCAGGCGGCCCGCACCGCCCAGCACCTGCGCACCGCCGCCGAGCTGGTCGGCGGTGACGACCTGGCGCAGGCGCTCCGCACCGCCGAGAAGAAGGTCCCGGCCGAGTCCGCCGAGCTGCTGGCGGCCTGGCCGTCGCGGGTCGCGGACTACTCCGGCGACGAGTACGTCTACACCGTGCGCGACAAGGAGTTCCGCACGAAGCTGACCAAGGAGACGCTGTCCGGCAGCAAGGTCCGCCGGGTCGCGCTGCCCCGCTTCGACGACGACGCGGCGCTCCTGCGCTTCCTGCGCAAGGAGAACCTGCCGGGCTTCTACCCGTTCACCGCCGGGGTCTTCCCGTTCAAGCGCGAGGGCGAGGACCCGGCGCGCATGTTCGCCGGCGAGGGCGACCCGTTCCGCACCAACCGACGGTTCAAGTACCTCTCCCAGGACTCCGACGCCAAGCGCCTGTCGACGGCCTTCGACTCGGTCACCCTCTACGGCCACGACCCCGACACCCGCCCCGACATCTACGGCAAGGTCGGCACCTCGGGCGTCTCGATCGCGACGCTGGACGACCTCAAGGCCCTCTACGACGGCTTCGACCTCTGCTCACCGACCACCTCGGTGTCGATGACGATCAACGGCCCGGCGCCGACGATCCTCGCCTACTTCCTCAACACCGCGATCGACCAGCAGGTCGAGCGGTTCCGCGACGAGCAGGGCCGCGAGCCCGACGCGGGGGAACGCGAGGAGCTCGTCGCCTACGCGCTGGCGAACGTCCGCGGCACGGTGCAGGCCGACATCCTCAAGGAGGACCAGGGCCAGAACACCTGCATCTTCTCCACCGAGTTCTCGCTGCGGATGATGGCCGACATCCAGGAGTGGTTCATCGCGCACAAGGTGCGCAACTTCTACTCCGTCTCGATCTCCGGCTACCACATCGCCGAGGCCGGGGCGAACCCCATCAGCCAGCTCGCCTTCACCCTCGCGAACGGGTTCACCTTCGTCGAGAGCTACCTGGCGCGCGGCATGGAGGTCGACGACTTCGCACCGAACCTGTCGTTCTTCTTCTCCAACGGGATGGACGCCGAGTACACGGTGATCGGCCGGGTCGCCCGCCGCATCTGGGCGATCGCGATGAAGGAGCGCTACGGGGCGAACGAGCGCTCGCAGAAGCTGAAGTACCACGTCCAGACCTCCGGGCGGTCCCTGCACGCGCAGGAGATGAACTTCAACGACATCCGCACCACGCTCCAGGCGCTCTGCGCGCTCTACGACAACGCGAACTCCCTGCACACCAACGCCTACGACGAGGCGGTCACCACGCCGTCGCAGGAGTCGGTGCGCCGCGCGATGGCCATCCAGATGATCATCAACAAGGAGTGGGGCCTGTCGCTGAACGAGAACCCGCTGCAGGGCTCGTTCGTCGTCGACGAGCTCACCGATCTCGTGGAGGAGGCGGTGCTGCGCGAGTTCGAGTCGATCGCCGAGCGCGGCGGTGTGCTGGGCGCGATGGAGACCGGCTACCAGCGTGGCCGGATCCAGGACGAGTCGATGCTCTACGAGCACCGCAAGCACACCGGTGAGCTGCCGATCGTCGGCGTCAACACCTTCCTGAAGCCGGCCGACCCGGACGAGCAGCCCCAGGAGATCGAGCTGGCCCGTGCCACCGAGGCCGAGAAGCAGTCCCAGCTCGACCGGCTCGCGGACTTCCAGTCCCGGCACCGCACGGAGGCCGAGCAGGCGCTGCGGCGGCTCCAGGACGTCGCGACCGGCGACGGCAACGTGTTCGACGAGCTGATGAAGGCCGCACGGGTGTGCTCGCTGGGTCAGCTGACGACGGCGTTCTTCGAGGTCGGCGGGCAGTACCGGCGGAACATGTGAGGTCGGGGCGGGCCGGGTGAGCCCGGCCCGCCCCACCGGGGTCGCGCCCCCGCTGCCGCGGGGGCGTGCCTCTCACCAGCGGCCGCGCCGGTTCGGGATCCGCGCGGCGGCCAGGCCGACGGCGGCGAGCGCCACCGCCAGCACCCCGTAGGCGGTCCCCGCGGCGAGTCCCGGGTCGTCGGCGGCGGTGACGGCGGCGGTCAGCACCGACACCGCCGCGATCCCGCCCATCTGCCGGAACATGATGCGCAGCCCGGACACCGCGGCCACCTCGTCGGGCACCAGGTGCATGCCGGCGTTGTTGGCGGCCGGGCCGGACAGGCCCGTGCCCAGCCCGAGCAGGGTGGACCCGGCCAGCAGCCACACCGTGGGCCCACCGAACAGGGGCGTCACCGCGGTGACCACCAGCCCGGCGACGACGGCGACCAGCCCGCCGAGCAGCAGCGGCCGGAACCCGAGCCGGCGCAGCAGCGCCACCGCGACCGCCGAGGTGACGATGGTGCCGATCGCGCGGCCGGTGAGCAGCGCCCCGGCGACGAACGCGGGCAGGTCGTAGCGGACCTGGGCGTAGAGCGGCAGGGTCGCCGAGAACCCGATCACCACGGCGCCGAAGACGACGTTGGTGACGTTCATGATCCCCAGACCGCGTCCGGCGAGCAGGTGCACGGGGACGACCGCGTCGGGCCGCCGCCGGGCGTGCCGGACGAACACCGCACCCGCCACCAGTGCGACCACGCCGGCCAGGACGGTCCAGCCCGGCCCGGACGCGGGCGAGCCGAGCCGGGTGATGGTCAGCATCGTGGCGAGCAGGGTCAGGACGAGCAGTGCGATGCCGGCGGCGTCGATCCGGGCGGTGCGCCGGTGCGGCGGGTCGTCGACCAGCGCCAGCCCGACCGCGACGAGCAGGATCCCGATCGGCACGTTCACCAGGAAGATGCCGTGCCAGGTCCAGGTGGTGAGCACCAGCCCGCCGACCAGTGGTCCGAGGATCGCGCCGATCGGGAAGACGCTGGTGAACAGGGCGAGCGCCCGGTCCCGGTCACGGCCGAACTGGTGGGCGACGATCCCGTTGGCGGCCGGCAGCATCACGCCGCCCGCGAGGCCCTGCACCAGCCGGCAGGCGATGAGCACGCCGATCGAGGGGCTGAGCGCGCTCAGCGCGGACATCACCGTGAACGCGGTGACCCCGGCCAGGAACATCCGGCGGCCGCCGAAGCGGTCGGAGAGCCACCCGCCCAGCGGCAGCGCGAGGATCTGTCCGACGGCGGCGACGGTCACCACCCAGCCGGTCCAGGCCAGGTCGGCGCCGAGGTCGCCGCTGATCGTGGTCAGCGCGGTGGCGACCGACGTGCCGTCGAGGGAGAACATCAGCAGCGCCAGGCCGACGACGGCGAACACCGGCACCCGGCGGGGCAGCGGGTCGTCGCCGGGCAGGCCGGCGGAGCCGTCCCCGGGCGGGCGGTGGGTGTCGTGGGCGGCGTCGGTCACGTGGTGGGCACACCTGTCTTCCCGGAGGAAACGGACATGATGTGCTTACCACAAGCTAATCACCTCGGACGGGGCGGCCAGCTCGCGATCACCCTGGCCTGCCCGGCGTCAGCGGCGGGAGCGGTTGCGGCGACGGCCGCGGTTCCAGCCGCCGAGGATGCCGATCGCCTCGACGAACGACTCGGCGGCCTTGGAGAGCTTGCGTCCGGCCTTCCGCATCGGGTTCCTCCGAAAGTTCCGTGGTGCTGGGGGCGAGACCCCACCGTGACAGACCGCGACGGGCCGCGAACACGGGGGCGCTGCTCCGCAGGGGTGGCGGACCGGGCGGCACCACTCCCCCGCTGCGGGTGTCCACCACCCGCTCGGACGACCACGACTCGGCGTGTCGGGTGGCGACGGCACGGACGGAGCAGCGCCGCGGCCGCTGCGACGCCTCACTGGTCCAGGTGGGCAGAAGCGCGTGTCACACCGCGGGCGCCGGGGTCCGGCGCAGCACGAGCGCCAGCGCCAGCGCGCCCAGCAGCAGCACGCTGACGTAGCCGGTCACCCCGGCCCAGCCTGCGTGGTCGTAGGCGACCCCACCGAGGGCGCCGCCGATGCTGGACCCGGCGTAGTAGCCGACCAGGTACAGCGACGAGGCCTGGGCCGGCACCGCCCCCGGCAGCATCGCCGAGCGGCGCCCCACCCAGGAGCTGGCGACCGAGTGCGCCCCGAAGAAGCCGACGGTGACCATCAGCAGCCCCGCGAGGGTGGTGGGCAGCAGATCGGGCAGGGTCACCCAGATCCCGGCGAGGGCGAGCAGCGTCGCCACCCACAGCACGGGGCGGCGCCCGAACCGGTCCCCCAGGCGTCCGGCAGCGGTGGAGGCCCAGCTGCCGGCGAGGTAGCCGAGGAACACCAGCCCGACGAGGGTGCCGGGCAGCGAGAACGGCGGGGCCAGCAGCCGGAAGCCGAGATAGTTGTAGACGGTCACGAACGCGCCCATCAGCAGGAACGCCATCCCGAACAGGCACAGCAGACCCCGGTCGGTGAGGTGGCGACGCAGCGGCCCGCCGAGGTCGCGCAGCCGGGTGCGGGCCGGGGCGGGCGCCGTCGCGGGCGGCAGGAGCAGCCGGAAGGCGACGGTCGCGAGCACCGAGACCACACCGACCGCGGCGAGGCCCGCCCGCCAGCCGCCGAGCTCGGCGACCCACGACGCGACGAGCCGCCCGGACAGCCCGCCGAGGGTGTTGCCGGCGATGAGCAGCCCGACCGCACCGCCGAGGTGCCGCGGGGCCACCTCGTGGGTGACGTGGGCCATCGACAGCGCGGGCAGTGCCGCGAGGGCGATCCCCTGCAGCCCGCGCACCACGACGAGGGTCTCGAACGTGGGCGCCAGCGGGGCGAGCAGCGCGAGCACCGCCGACGCCGCGAGTGCCCAGGTCATGACCCGCGCCCGCCCCCAGGACTCGGTGAGCGCGGACAGCGGCAGCACGGCCAGGGCGAGCGTGCCAGTGGTCGCCGACAGCACGAAGCTGGCCGTGGACGAGGAGACGCCGAACTCCGCCGAGAGCGTCGGCAGCAGCCCCTGCACGCTGTAGACCAGCACGAACGTCGCCAGACCGGACAGCCACAGGGCGATGCCGAGCCGCCGGTAGCCGGGCGTGCCGCGCTCGTGCAGCGGGGCGGTCCGGGTGGCGGTCGGGGCTGGCAGGTGCGCGGTCGTTGTCATCGCATACGACCGTAGGCACTGTCGATGCATGCGTCCAATGCATGCATCGACGCCGTATCATTCACTCATGCATGAGTCGTTGGCGCCGGCGCTGCACCGGTTCGTCGCGGTCGCGCGCGACGGTCACCTCACCCGCGCCGCGGAGCGGATCGGGGTCCCGCAGCCCACGCTGTCCCGGGCGATCGCCCGGCTGGAGGACGAGCTGGGCGTCGCGCTGTTCCGGCGGGCCGGGCGCGGGCTGGCCCTGACCGTGGCCGGGCGCACGCTGCTGCCGCGGGCCGAGGCCGCGCTGGCCGAGCTCGCCGCGGGCGTGGCCGAGGTCGCGGGCGACGCCGACCCGGTGACCGGCCGGGTCGCACTCGGCTTCCTCGGGACGATGGGCACCACCGCCGTGCCGGGCATCCTGCGGGAGTTCCGGGAGCACCACCCGCGGGTGCGGATCGAGCTGGTGCAGGTGCCGCACGCCGCGCTGCTGGAACGGGTCCGCGACGGCCGGGTCGACCTGGCGCTGACCTCCCCGATGCCCGACGAGCCGGGGCTCGTCGCGACCCCGCTGGCCGAGGAGGAACTGCTGCTGGCGGTGCCGTCCGGGCATCGGCTGGCGGGCGCGGACTCCGCGGATCTCACCGAGGTCGCCGACGACCCGTTCCTGCTGTTCGCCCGCGGCTACGGGCTCCAGGGCGTGGTGGAGTCGTGGTGCGCGCAGGCCGGGTTCCGCCCGCGGCGGGCGTTCGAGGGTGGGGAGACGGCGACACTACGCGGCCTGGTCGGGGCCGGGCTGGGCGTCGCGCTGCTCCCGGCCGGGCCGGATGTGCCGGGCGTGGTGCAGGTGCCGGTGCGCAGCCCGCACACGGTCCGGACGCTGGGGATGGTGCACGCGGCCGACCAGCGGCCGACCGCACCGGTGCGGGACCTGCGGGCCTTCGTCGTCCGGTACGGGCCGCGCTGGCTGGTGCCGACCGGCTGAGCCGGCGCCGCGGGCCCGACCGGAACGCCCGGGCCGACCGCCGTCCCCGGCCGGTCGACGCCCGCCGGGTTACGGTCGGCACCATGACTGCGGGAGTGGGGGCACCGGTCGACGACGAGGGCCGCGAGGTCGGTGTCCCGGGCACCGTGCGGCGGGTCGTGTCGATCGTGCCGTCGCTGACCGAGGCGCTGGAGGCGACCGCGCCCGGCATCGTGGTCGGCGCGACGGACTGGTGCACCCACCCCGCCGACCTCCGTGCGGAACGGGTCCGCGGGACGAAGAACCCCGACATCGAGCGGATCGTCGCGCTGGCGCCGGACCTCGTCGTCGCCAACCAGGAGGAGAACCGGCTCCCCGATCTGGACGCGCTGCGCGCCGCGGGGCTCCCGGTGTACGTGACCGACATCCGCGACGTCGACGGCGGGCTCGACTCGCTGGGGCGGATGCTGGCCGCGTGCGGGCTGGACGAGCCGGGCTGGCTGCGCGAGGCCCGTGCGCTGTGGGCGGCGGTCGAACCCGCCCGCGACCGTCGCCGGGCCGTGGTCCCGATCTGGCGCAGGCCCTGGATGGCGGTCGGCTCGGACACCTTCACCGGTGCCGTGCTGGACCGGCTCGGCGTCGACAACGTCCTGGCCGACTCCCCGGAGCGCTATCCCCGCTTCGACCCCGCCGACCTGCCCGACCACGATCTCGTCGTGCTGCCCGACGAGCCGTACCTGTTCACCGCCGAGGACGGCCCCGAGGCGTTCGACGCGCCGTCGGTGCTGGTCAGCGGGCGGCTGCTGACCTGGTACGGCCCGAGTCTGCTGGAGGCGGCGCGGGAGCTGCCCGGCGCGCTGGCGGGCGCGGGCCGACCGGCCCGCTGACCCGGCCCGGCGTCGGTACGGTCGAGCCCATGGCGACCGTCGACGAGGATCTGCTGACCACGCTCATCGCGCGACTCGACCTGGACGCGAAGGTCCGGCTGCTGACCGGGGCCGACTTCTGGTCCACCCCGGCGGAGCCCGCGATCGGGCTGCGCCGGATGGTGCTGTCCGACGGTCCGTCGGGCGTGCGCGGGGAGAGTTTCGACGAGCGGTCCCCGTCGCTGTCGCTGCCGTCGTCGACGGCCCTGGGGGCGACCTGGGACCCGGAGCTCGCCCGCCGCTACGGCTCGACCCTGGGCGCCGAGGCCCGCCGGCAGCACGCCGACGTCGTCCTCGGGCCGACGATCAACCTGCACCGCACCCCGTTCGGCGGCCGCCACTTCGAGGCGCTGTCGGAGGACCCGCTGCTGACCGGGGAGCTCGCCGCCGCGTACGTGGAGGGGCTGCAGGCGCACGGGGTCGCCGCGACACCGAAGCACTACGTCGCCAACGACGCCGAGTCCGAGCGCTTCACCGTGGACAACGCCGTCGGCGAGCGGGCGCTGCACGAGCTGTACCTGGCCGCGTTCGAACCGGCCGTCACCCGGGGCGGGGCCTGGGCGGTCATGTCCGCCTACAACGCGGTCAACGGGGCGACGATGAGCGAGAACCCGCTGCTCGCCGAGCCGCTCACCGGCGAGTGGGGCTTCGACGGGCTCGTGATGTCGGACTGGGGCGCGGTGCGCACCACCGTCGCCTCGGCGCGCGCCGAGCAGCACCTGGTGATGCCCGGCCCGGTGAGCACCTGGGGCGAGCGGCTGGTGGCGGCGGTGCGCGACGGCGAGGTCGAGGAGTCGGTCGTGGACGGCAAGCTGCGCCGGCTGCTGCGCCTGGCCGCCCGAGTCGGTGCGCTCGACGGGGCACCGACCCCGCCCCCCGCCCCGGCCCCCGGGGACGGCGCCACCGTGGCCCGCGAGCTCGCCGCTGCGGGCAGTGTCCTGGTCCGCAACACCGGCGAGCTGCCGTGGGACGCCTCGTCGCTCGGGACGGTCGCGGTCCTCGGGCACAACGCCGCGCTGGCCCGCACCCAGGGCGGCGGGAGCGCCACGGTCCGGCCCGCCGCGGTCGTCGCGCCGCTCGACGGGCTGCGCACGGCACTCGGCGGGGACCGCGTGCGGTACCGGCTGGGCGCGCAGGTCGCCGAGGGGGTGCAGCCCTTCGACCCGGCGACGGTCACCGACCCGGTGACCGGGGAGCCCGGCCTGCGCGCGGTGTTCCGCGCCGCGGACGGCACCGCGCTGCGCAGCGAGCACCGGCTCGGGGCCTCGCTGATCTGGATGGGCGGAGAGATCCCCGGCGGCGCCGAGACCGTCGAGGTGTCGACGCGGTGGTCACCCGAGCCCGGGGCGCACCGGATCGGGGCCGCCGCCGTCGGGCACGTGGCGGTGAGCGCCGACGGAGCGACCGTGCTCGATACCGAGGCCGTCCTGACCGGCGACGAGGGACCGGGCGCGGCGATCTTCGAGGCGCCGTCGGTGACCGCGGAGATCACCACCGACGCGCCCGTCGACCTGGTGTTCCGGTTCCGCCCCTCCGGCGGTGAGGCCGGGATGGCGCTGTTCGCGCTGACCGTCGGGACCGAGACCGTCGTCGCCGACCCTCGGGCCGAGGTGGCGGCGGCGGCCGCGCTGGCGGCGGACTGCGACGTCGCGGTCGTGGTCGTCGGGACGAACGACCGGATCGAGAGCGAGGGCTTCGACCGCACCTCGCTCACGCTGCCGGGCCACCAGGACGACCTGGTCCGGGCGGTCGCCGCGGCCAACCCGCGCACCGTGGTGGTGGTCAACTCCGGGGCGCCGGTGCTGCTGCCCTGGCGCGACGAGGTGGCCGCGGTGCTGCTCGGCTGGTTCGGCGGCGAGCGGTTCGGCGACGCCGTCGCCGACGTGCTGCTCGGCCACGCCGAGCCGGGCGGGCGGCTGCCGACCACGTGGCCCGCCACCGGCGAGGAGCGCTCGGTGCTGTCCGGGCGCCCGACCGACGGCGTCCTGCGCTACGACGAGGGCGTCCACCTCGGGCACCGCAACTGGCTGCGCCACGGCGAGACGCCGGCGTACCCGTTCGGGCACGGGCTGGGCTACACCACCTGGATCCTCGACGACGCCGTCGCCGGGCCCTGGTCGGCCGACGGCGTCGCGGTGACGGTCGCCCTGACCAACACCGGCGACCGGGCGGGCCGCCAGGTCGTGCAGGCCTACCTGTCCCGGACCGGCTCCGACGTCGAACGCCCCGCCCGCTGGCTGGCCGGCTGGGCCGTCGTCGACGCCGCCCCCGGCACGACGACGGCCACCGTGACGGTGTCGCGGCGCGCGTTCCGCCACCGCGCGGGCGGGGTGTGGGCGACCGAGCCGGGCACCTACGAGCTGCACCTGGGGTTCTCGGTCGCCGACACCCCGCTGCACGCGACGGTGGAGGTCGTCGGCGAGGGCTGAGCCGGCGGGTCAGCCGTACGCCGCCCGGAGCAGGTCCGAGCACTTCTCCCCGATCATCATCGTGGTGATGTTCGGGTTGACCACCGGCAGGAACGGCATCGCCGACGCGTCGGCGACCCGCAGACCCTGCACCCCGCGGACCCGCAGCTGCGGGTCCAGGACGGCGTCCGGGTCGCCGTCGGCACCCATCCGCGCGGTGCACGCCGGGTGGTACACGGTGTTGTGGGTCTTGGTGATGTAGTCGGCGAGCTCGTCGTCGGTGACAGCGTCCGGGCCCGGCGCCAGCTCGGCGGCGATCCACTCCTTCAGCTGCGGCTGCTCGGCGATGCGTCGGGCCAGCCGGATGCCCTCGGTCATCACCCGCATGTCGTGACCCTTGGGGTCGGTGAAGTAGCGCGGGTCGACCCGGGCCCGGTCGCGGAAGTCGCGGGTCCGCAGCCGCACGGTGCCCCGGGACCGGCCGCGGGTGACGTTCGGGGTGAGGCAGAACCCGTTGTCGGTGGTCGGGTAGCCCCAGCGCAGCGTGTTCATGTCGAACGGGACCGAGCCGTAGTGCATCATCAGGTCCGGCCGGTCCAGGGCCGGGTCGGTGCGGTGGAACAGCCCGATCTCCCACCACTGGGTGGACTCGGTGACCATCGGCTTCGCGGCGTCCCAGAAGACCAGGCCCTCCACGTGGTCGTCGAGGTTCGACCCGACGCCGGGCAGGTCCGAGCGGACCTCGATGCCGAACTCGCGCAGGTGCTCGCCCGGGCCGATGCCGGAGAGCATCAGCAGCTTCGGGGTGTCGATCGCCCCCGCGGAGAGGATCACCTCGCGGTCGGCGTGCACCGTCTCGCGGCCGGGGCCGATGCCGCGCTGGTACTCCACGCCGGTGGCGCGGGTGCCGTCGAACAGCACCTGCGACGCCCAGCAGTCGGTGCGCACCTCCAGGTTCGGACGCGAGTCCAGGATCGGGTGCAGGTAGGACACCGACGCCGAGGCGCGGGTGCCGTCGGGGAAGGAGTTGATCTGGAAGTACCCGGCGCCGTCGGTCACGGTGTGGCCCTCGTTGAACCGCACCGTCGGCATCCCGACCTGCGCGGCGGCGGCCAGCACGGCGTCGCCGCAGGGGTCCTTCGCGGGGATCTGCATGAGGTTGACCGGGCCGGAGCGGCCGTGGCCGTCCCAGTCGCCGTCGTTGGTCTCCAGGCGCCGGATCAGCGGCCAGCACTCCTCGGCGGACCAGCCGGTCAGGCCGGACGCGGCCCACTCGTCGAGGTCCTCCCGCGGGGTCCAGAAGGCGATGCAGGAGTTGTGCGAGCCGCAGCCGCCGAGCACCTTCGCGCGGGCGTGGCGCATGTGGGAGTTGCCGCGCTCCTGCGGCTCGACCGGGTAGTCCCAGTCGTAGCCGGAGTCGAGCAGCGCCATCCAGTCGGTGAGCCGCAGGATGTTCGGGTCACCGACGTCGGACGGCCCGGCCTCCAGCAGCAGCACCCGCACCGCGGGGTCCTCGGAGAGCCGCGCGGCGAGCGCGCAGCCCGCCGAGCCGCCACCCACCACGACGTAGTCGAACCGGTCGGTCATGCCGTCTCCCCCATGCCCTGCTCGATCTCCTTCGCCCGGTGCTCGGGCAGGCAGCCCAGCCCGTGACGGCCGCGCAGCCGGAACCAGGCCAGCCCGGCCAGCGCGACGACGCCGATGAACAGGAACGCGACGAACCGCAGCCACCCGGTGCCGTAGACCTCCTCGCGGGGCCAGGCCAGGTTGATCGCCATCGCCGCGCCCCACAGCACCGCCAGCACGTTGACCGGCAGGCCGAGGCGCCCCAGGGAGAAGTACCCCTTCTGGCCCTCGTCCGGCCACCGCCCGCGCAGCCGCCGCACCAGCATCGGCACCGTGACCAGCAGGTACGCGATGTAGATCATGATGATCGCCACACTGGTGACCGCGGTGAAGACCTCGGGCACGCCGACGTTCGCGACCAGGATGAGGATCGCGACCACGCCCACGACGATCGCCGGCACCACCGGCGTCTTGTGCTTCGGGTCGATCCGGGCCAGCACCGACCCCGCGGGCAGCGCGTTGTCCCGGGCCATCGCGAACATCAGCCGGATCGCCGCGGTGTGCACCGCGAGCAGGCAGACGATCACCGCGATGCTGATGGTGATCAGGAAGATCCGGCCGATCGTGCCGCCGGCGACCTCCAGCAGCACGAGCTGCCCGCCGCCGTCCTTGCTGCCCAGGCGCGGGTCGGCCAGGTCGGGTGCGGCCAGGATGATGCCGAGCAGGATCAGCCCGCCGAGCACGAACGAGGCGATCACCGCGCGCAGGATCGCCGCCGGGGCGGTGCGCCGCGGGTCGACCGTCTCCTCGCCGAGCGAGCTGGCGGTGTCGAAGCCGTACATGACGTAGGCCGAGGCGAGCGCCGCGACGAGGAACGTGCCGAAGTACCCGCCGCCGCCCGCGGCCGGGGCCGGGGTCTCGAACAGCACCGAGACGGGGTTGCGGATGCTCAGCAGCAGCGCCACGACGATGACGACGGCGGCGATCAGCTCGATGAACACCCCGGTGGAGTTGATCCGCGCCATCAGCTTCACCCCGACGGCATTGATCACCGTGGTGAGCACGATCAGGATCGCGCCGAGCAGCACGCCGTTGACGGCGGCGTCGCCCGCGTCGGAGGCGTCGCCGACGAGCTGGAAGCCCGACCAGATCTGCGGGAACGTGAGCTGCGCGGCCAGCGCGACCGCCGCCAGGGAGACCACCGAGGCGGTGAACATCATCCAGCCGGCGAGCCAGGACACGGTCGGCCCGGCCAGCTGCTTGGACCAGTTGTAGACCGACCCGGCGACCGGGTAGCGCCCGGCCAGCTCGGCGAACGACAGCGCCACCATGAACTGGCCGGCGAACACCATCGGCCAGGACCACCAGTAGGCCGCACCACCGGTGCCGAAGCCGAAGTAGAACAGCTGGAACGTGCCGGTCAGGATCGAGATGTAGCTGATCCCGGCCGCGAAGCTGGCGAACTTGCCGATGCTGCGGTCGAGGGTCTGGCTGTAGCCGAACTCGGCGAGCCCTCCCCCGTCGCCGTCCGCGTCCGGTGCGGGATCCCGCCGGGCGGGTTCGGGAACGGTCATCCTGGACCTCCTGGGCCGTTTCGTCGCGCCATCATGGCGGTATCAGCGGCCCGAGAACCATCCCTGGGGCTGCGGAGCCGTGTTGGTCCAGACGTGCTTGATCTCCTGGTACTCGGCCAGCCCGGTCGGTCCCAGCTCGCGGCCGTTGCCCGAGCGGCCCATGCCGCCCCACTCCGCGCCCGGGAAGTACGGGTGGAAGTCGTTGATCCAGACGGTCCCGTGGCGCAGGGCGGACGCCACCCGGTGGGCCCGGCCCATGTCGGCGGTGAACACCGCGCCGGCCAGGCCGTACTCGGTGTCGTTGCCGAGCCGGACGGCCTCCTCCTCGGTGCTGAACCGCTCCACGGTCAGCAGCGGGCCGAACGTCTCCTCGCGGATCAGCCGCGATCCCGGCGCCAGGTCGGTGATGACGGTCGGCAGGTAGAAGTAGCCCTTCGCCAGTTCCGGGTCGTCCGGACGGGCACCACCGCACCGGATGGTGGCGCCCTCGGCGCGTGCCGCGGCGACGAAGTCCTCGATCTTGGCCAGGTGCGCGGCGGAGACCAGCGGACCGACCTCGACACCGTCGGTGAGGCCGTTGCCGAGCCGGATCAGCTGCGCGCGGCGCACCACCTCGTCGACGACGGCGTCGGCGATCGAGTCCTCGATGATCAGCCGGGCGCCCGCCGAGCAGACCTGTCCGGAGTGCAGGAACACCGCGAGCATCACGTAGTCGACGGCGAGCTCGAAGTCGGTGTCGGCGAACACGATGTTCGGGTTCTTCCCGCCCAGCTCGACGGCGGTGCGCTTCACGGTCTCGGCCGACGCCCGGATGATCTTCTGGCCGGTGGACAGCCCGCCGGTGAAGCTGACCATGTCGACGTCGGCGTGCTCGGTGAGCGGGGCGCCCACCGAGGGGCCGTCGCCGAGCACGATGTTGACCACCCCGGCCGGGATCCCGACCTCCTCGCACAGCTCGACCAGCACGATCGAGGTGAGCGGGGTGACCTCGCTGGGCTTGATCACCATCGTGTTGCCGGCCGCGATCGCCGGGGCGACCTTCCAGGACAGCTGCAGCAGCGGGTAGTTCCACGGCGTGATCAGCGCGCACACGCCGACCGGCTCGTGCACGATCCGCGACACGACGGCCGGGTTGCCGGTGTCGACGATCCGGCCGGCGTCCTTGTCGGCGAGCCCGGCGTAGTAGCGGAAGACGGCGGTGACGTCGTCGACGTCCTGGCGGCCCTCGGCGATCGTCTTGCCGGTGTCGAGGGTCTCCAGCCGGGCGATCTTCTCCCGGTCCCGCACCAGCAGGTCGGCGATCCGGCCGAGGAGCGCCCCGCGCTCGCCGGTGGTGGTCCGCCGCCACGGCCCGTCGCCGAAGGCCCGGCGGGCGGCGGCGACCGCACGGTCGACGTCGTCGGGCCCGGCCTGGTCGACCTCGGTGACCGTCGAGGCGTCGTAGGGGTTGACCACCGGGGCGGTCCCGGCGGATCCGGTGGTCCAACTTCCGTCGATGTAGAGGCTCGGCACGGCGCGAGCTTTCACCGGAAACGGGTCGGTGTGCAAACCCGGGCCCGTCGTCCTCGCGCGGGAGATGGTCACGCTTTCCGGTCGCCCCGCGTGGCGACGTGCCGAATGCCGGGTTAGGGTTGCGCCATGGGCAACACGGTGCGCGGACGGGAGCCCGGGGTGCAGTCGGTCGACCGGGCCATCACCCTGCTCACCCTGCTGGCCGACCGGAGCGAGGCGGGGGTCAGCGAGCTCGCCGCCTCGCTCGACGTCCACAAGTCCACCGCCTTCCGGCTGCTCGGCGCGCTGGAGGAGCGCGGGCTGGTCGAGCAGATCGCCGACCGCGGCAAGTACCGCCTCGGGTTCGGGCTGATCCCGCTCGCCGGGCGCGTCGCCGAGCGCCTGGAGGTCACCACCCAGGGCCACCCGGTCTGCGAGACGCTCGCGGAGCGACTCGGCGAGACCGTCAACATCGCCATCCCCGACCGCGGGTGGGCGGTGAACGTCGACCAGGCCCGGGGCCCGTCGATGGTCACCACGTTCAACTGGCTCGGCCGGATCACCCCGATGCACAACACCTCCAGCGGCAAGGTGCTGCTGGCCTCGGTCGTGCTCGACGACCCGACGACGATGCCGGACACGGTGCCGGACGAGGGCCGCGAGGCGCTCGTCGAGGAGCTGCGCCGGGTCCGCCGACACGGGTACGCGTGGTCGCTGGAGGAGCTGGAGACCGGGCTCAACGCCGTGGCGGCACCGGTGCTGGACCACGGCGGCGCGGTGGTGGCCGCCCTGTCGGTGTCCGGTCCCGCCTACCGGCTCCCGGCCGAGCGGATCGAGCGGATCACCCCGGAGGTCGTCGCCGCGGGGCGGGAGATCAGCCGTCGCATGGGTTTCTGGCGCGACCGCTGAGCCACGGGTCTACGGCCGAGCCGCCGGCCTACGGCTGAGCCGCGGGCCTACGGCGGTGGGGCCGGTGCGGACCCCTGCAGGCGTTCCAGCACCGGGGGCAGAATGCGTTCCAGCTCGTCGCCGTGCCGCTCGAACTCGCGCCGCAGGAACGGCGCCGCCAGCTTCAGCAGCCCCTTGAGCCGCACCCGGGCGTGGAAGCTGACGACGCTGCCCCCACCCTCGGCGGGCTCGACGACGATCTCCTCCGTCGCGCTGACCGCCGGGTTCTCCGCGACGAACACGACCCGGCCCGCCGTCAGCTCCCGCAGCGTGTGGTCGAGCTCGCTCTCCCGCCCGCCCCACACCGCCACCGTGCGCCAGGCTGCGCCGACCGCAATCGGGCCGCCGCCGTCGGAACGGGTGCTGGAACGCACGGTCGGGTCCCAGATCTCGCTGTTCCCGTGGTCGGACAGGTACCGGAACACCGTCTCGGCAGGGGTGCGCACCGTCATCACCCGCTGGACGCCGACCACGACGCTCCTCTCCCCGGCCGGAGCCGACCGGGCCCCGGCCCGCTGCTCCGACCGGCGCAGATGGTCTCACGGCGACCGGTCATGATCGAGAGCACCCACACCGGATTCCACCGAACGCCCGTGCCGGGGCCGCGCGGCACGCACACTCCTGTCCGACGCGGGCGGGCCGGGCGGGCCCGCCACCGACGACGGAGGTGCCGCGGTGCACGACCGAGACCGACCGGGGACCCGGTGGACGAGCGGGCGGCCCGTGCCCGGCCCACACCCGTCGTCGGGCGGGGTGGTGCGTTCGGACCCGGACGGCCTCGACGCCGCCGCCGCGGCGCTCGACCACATCGCCGACGATCTCGCCGACGACACGGCGCTCGTGGGCCCGGCCGCGCCGGTGCCGGGTTTCGCGGCCGGGACGGCGGCCACGGCCTGGGAGGACGCGATGGCGCGGGCCACCCGGGAGCACGCGGAGCACACCGCGTCGACGGCGTCGGCACTGCGCGCGGCCGCCACCTCCTGGCGCGCCGCCGACGACGACGCCGCGACGGCGTTCGCCGGGCGCGCCTCGTGAGCACCGGGCCCGCCCTGCGCGACCTCGTGACCGCCGACCCCGGTGCGTGGCTGCGTCGCGCCGGTACCTGGGACGGGTTGTCCCGGGCCCTGTCCGAGCGCGCCGCCGAGCTGGAACGCTCCGCACCGCGGTCGTGGACGGGGGCCGACGCCGACGCGGCCGCGCTCGACCGCGCCGAGCAGGTCCGCCGGCTGCGTGACGACGCGGGCACCGCGACCCGGGCCGCGCAGGTGCTGGGCACCCACGCCGGCGAGGTCCTCGACGCCCAGCGCCGGCTCGTGCTCGCCGCGCTGGCGGTGCACCCGCAGTTCGTCGTCGACCTCGAACGCGGCACGCTGTCCGCCGGCGTCGGCGCGCACTGGCTCGGGGTGTGGCAGCTGCCCGCGATGGTCGCCCGCTTCGGGGCGGACCTGGCCCGCCTGTCCACCGCGGTGGCCGACGCCGTCGGTGCCGCGGCCCGGTCCGACCACGCCACGGCCGCCGCGCTCGATGCGCTCCGCCCGGCCCCCGCGGCGGCCCCCCGCCCGGTCGCGCCCGCCGCGGCGCCACCCCCCGGTGCGGGCGCCGGCGCCGTGCGGTCCTGGTGGACGGGGCTGCCCGAGGTGCGACGGGAGCAGCTGCTGCACACCCGGCCCGACCTCGTCGGTGGGCTGGACGGCGTGCCGGTGGCCGACCGGGACCGGGCGAACCAGGTCCTGCTCGACGCCGAGCTGTCCCGGCTCCTGTCCCGGGCGGCGCTGCTCGACCGGGCCGGGGACACCGCGGGCGCGGACCGCGCCCGGCGCGCGTCGGCCGGTCTGGAGGCGACCCGCCGACGCCTCGACGCCGGTGACGCGTACCTGCTCCGGCTGGAGCGCGGGAGCACCGGCGGGCGGCTCGTGCTCGCCGTCGGCGACCCGGAACACGCCGCGCACGTGCTCACCCACGTCCCGGGGACGACCGCGGGCTGGGACGGGGTGCCCGGCGACCTGGCCCGGGTCGAGGCGACCCGTGCCGCCGCACGGGCGGCCGCGCCGGACGCCACCGTCGCCGCGGTGCTGTGGACCGGCTACGACGCGCCACCCGACCTGGTCGCGGCGGCGGACCCGGGGGCCGCCCGCGCCGCAGCGGGAGACCTGCGCTCCTTCCAGGACGGTCTGCGGGCCGGGCACGCGGGCCCGGTGCACCTGACCGTCGTCGGGCACTCCTACGGCTCGACGGTGGCCGGGAACGCCGCCCGGGGCGGCGGCCTGGCCGCCGACGACGTGGTGTTCGTCGGCAGCCCCGGGACCGGCGCGGGACACGCCTCCGAGCTCGGCACCGCACCCGGGCACGTCTGGGCGACGACCGCGCGGCACGACCCGATCGACCGGGTGCCCGGGGTCGAGGGCTTCGCGACCTCGCGCGGGTTCGCCCCCACCGGGCTCCTGCACGGCCCGAACCCGGCGGCACCGGGGTTCGGCGCCCGGGTGTTCGACTCGGCCCCCGGTTCGGCGCTCCCGAGCACCGACGACCCGGCCACCCCGAACGACGAGTCCGCGTTCGCCGCCGCGCACGGCGGCTACTGGGATCCCGGCTCGCCGAGCCTGCGCACGCTCGGCCGGATCGTCGCCGGAGCGCCCGTTCCTTTGTGACGCTCCGTCACCTTCGACCTGCGTTGCGAGACGACCGCACGTCCGGCCGGCCGAACGACCAGCCGCTCAATGAACCAGTGATGGGGCAGGTCACACGTAGTCGTCAGACCGACCGCGACTAGCCTGTCCCGGACGCGGCCACGGGCAGTAGCATTCGGGCGTGACCGAGACCGAGAGCAGACCGGCACGGCGCACCGGCCGCCCGCCACTGACCGACCGCGCGACACTGCTGGCCGCTGCGCGCGAGCTCGGCTTCTCCGACCTGACGGTCGGCGCGGTGACCGCGCGGGTCGGGGTGAAGTACTCCACGTTCTACCGCCACTTCCCCAGCCTGGAGGCGCTCGTCGCCGCCCTGGTGGACGACGTGGTGACCGACGGCGTGTTCCCCGCGACCGACGAGGGCCGTTGGCAGGAGCAGATGCTGGCGTTCGCGGCGGCGACGTTCGACGTGATGGCCGAGCACCCGGGCCTCGCGCCCGCGATGGTGCGGCTGCCGGAGTCCCCCGAGGCGTTGCTGTCGGCGTTCCGGCGGCTGACCGACCGGCTGCTGGAGTCGGGCTTCACCGCGGAGGACGCGGTGCTGGGCGCCTCGACCGCCTTCCAGATAGGCATGCAGCCGTGGCTGGCGGCCAACCCCCTCGGCATCGGGGACGCGCGCCGTCGCGACCAGGTGCTGGAGTCGGCCGAGCCGTTCGACGCCCAGGTCCGCTCGGTCTTCCGGGACCGGATCGACGACCCGCCGCGCAGCTGGACCCTGAGCCGCGTCGAGCTGGTCATCGCCGGGCTGGAGACCCGCCTGGCGTCCTGACCCCCGACACGACGACGCCCGGGGTGCTTCGCGTGAGCACCCCGGGCGGCGGCGTCGGATCAGGCGGTCAGGTGGGAACGACCTGGTCCGCCTGCGGACCCTTCTGACCCTGGGTGACCTCGAAGGTCACGGTCTGCCCCTCGTCGAGGCTGCGGTATCCGGAGGACTGGATCGCGCTGAAGTGGACGAACAGGTCCTGCCCGCCTCCGTCCGGCGTGATGAACCCGTACCCCTTCTCCGCGTTGAACCACTTGACGGTTCCCTGTGGCATCCGGATGTCTCCTCGCGTCTTGCCGGTTCCTACGGGGTGGACATTAGCCGTACCGGACCCCGCTGTGCTACAGGCGACGTGCTATCGGGTACTGGCGCGTCGTGTCGGACGTCCCGTTCGCCCGGTTCTCCGGGCCGGCACCGGCTCACCGGCGCGGGATCAGCCCGCCCGCGTAGAGCGCCCACGCCACCAGCAGCGGCTGCCCGGCCAGCCGCGCGGCCCGCTTGGCGTCGGTGTCGAGGCCGAACCCGTCGACACGGTTGCGGTACTGGGAGACGTTGCCCGGGAAGATCGCGGTGAAGAACACCGCGGCCAGGCCGCCGACCCGGCGGCGCTCCTTCGGGAGGCCGGCCAGCGCGGCGCCGAGCGCGATCTCGGCGGCCCCGGAGAGCAGCACGACGTCGTCGGTGTCCATCGGGACCCACGGCGGGACCTGGGCACGGAACTCGCGGCGGGCGAAGGTGAGGTGCGAGGTCCCGGCGAACACCAGCATCGCGCCGAGCGCGAGGCGGGCGAGGTCCTGCCGGGTGCGGGTCGCCGTCGTACGCGTCATGGTCCGACCGTGCCACGGCGCGGGCGGCCGGGCGCGCCGGACCGCACCGCCGGGTGACCCGTCAGGGACGCCCGCGCAGCTCGATCCCGGCCGGGCTGGTCGCCCCCGCCAGCCCGCAGACCAGGTCGAGCTCGGCGACGACGTTCTGCAGCACCTGCGCGACGCCGCGGGCGCCGTCCAGGGCGAGCCCGTGCACGAACGGGCGCCCCAGCAGCACGGCGCGGGCGCCGAGCCGGACCGCGGTCGCGACGTCGGCCCCGGTCCGCACCCCGGAGTCGAGCAGCACCGGCAGCGCATCGCCGACCGCGTCGACGACACCGGGCAGCGCGTCCAGCGAGGCGACCGCGTGGTCGATCTGGCGGCCGCCGTGGTTGGACACGACGACCCCGTCCACACCGGCGTCGGCGGCGCGGCGGGCGTCGTCGGGGTGCAGGACCCCCTTGAGCAGGATCGGCAGCCGGGTCCGCGAGCGCAGGGTTGCCAGGTCCTCCCAGGACAGCCGCGGTCGCGAGTAGACCCGCAGGAAGGTCTCCACGGCCGCCCGCGGGACGGGCGAGCGCAGGTTGTCCCGGAACCGTCCGGGGGCGTTGCGGGTGATCTCGAGCAGGGTCCGCACGGCCTGCGGGGTGACCTTCGGCGGCGCCCCGGCCGACGGCGCGGCGAGGGTCTCCTCCACCAGGCGGCGGAACACCGGGTCGGAGGTGTACTGGGCGATCCCGATGCCCCGGGCGAAGGGCAGGTGCCCCAGGTCGAGGTCGCGGGGGCGCCAGCCCAGCATCGTGGTGTCGAGGGTGACGACGACGGCGTCGCAGCCGGCGGACTCGGCGCGGCGCAGGAAGCTGTCGACGAGCTCGTCGGAGGTGGACCAGTACAGCTGGAACCAGGTGGGGCCGCCGACCGCGGCGATCTCCTCCATCGGCGCCCCGGCCTGGTTGGAGATCACCATCGGGATCCCGGCGGCCGCGGCTCCGCGGGCGACGGCGAGGTCGGCGCCGCGCCGGACCAGGTCCAGTGCCCCGATCGGGGCGAGCAGCAGCGGCGCGGGCAGCGTGCGGCCGAACAGCTCGACGGTCAGGTTGCGCTCGCCGACGTCGCGCAGCACCCGCGGCACGATCTCCCGACGGGCGAACGCCGCCCGGTTCGCGCGCATCGTGGTCTCGGCGCCCGCGCCGCCGGTGACGTAGGCGTCGGCGCGCCGGCTCATGGCCCGCCGCGCGCGGCGCTCCAGCTCGTCGGGGCCGGTCGGGACCCGGGGACGGGCGCCGGAGACGCCGTCGCGGTAGATGCGGTCCTGCCGAGCCCGGCCCGGTGCCGTCATGGCGCCCTCCCCCGTCGTCGCGCGGGTGAGCCTACGGCCCGCGCCGACCGCCCCGGACGGACGCCGGACCGGGCCGCGTCCGGGGTCGGGTGCGGTGCGACGGTCAGTGCGGGTCGGCCGCGTTCAGCCGGGCGACGACGTCGGCGTACTCGCCGCGGGCCTCCGCACGGCGCAACGGCAGCACCCGCTCGACGAGGACCTCCCCGGCCGGGGTCGGGGCCTCGAGCAGCGTGAGGACCTCGGCGACGAAGTCGTCGAGCGGCATCGCGATCGGGCTGTCCTGCTGGCCGGGCAGCAGTTCGGTCGCCACCGAGGGCGGCACGATCTCGAGGAGCTCGACGGTCGTGTCGGCGAGCTGCAGGCGCAGCGACTCGGTGAGCATGTGCACCGCGGCCTTGGTGGCGTTGTAGCTGGGCGTCGCGGCGAGCGGGACGAACGCCAGCCCCGACGACACGGTGACCACCGACGCGACCGGCCGTCCCCGCAGGTGCTCCACGAGCGCGCCGATCAGCCGGATCGGGCCGAGCAGGTTGGTGGTGACGACCTGCTCGGCCGAGGCCAGGAACCCCTCGGGGGTGTGCCAGTCCTCGACCCGCATGATCCCGGCCATCGCGACGAGCACGTCGAGGTCGGGGTGCCGGTCGAGGACCTCGGCGACGGCCTTCGTGATGCTCGCCGGGTCGGCGGTGTCGATCTCGACGGCGTCGAGGCCGGGGTGGGCGGCGACGAGCTCGTCGAGCAGGTCGCGGCGCCGACCGCCGAGGACCACGGTGTTGCCGCGCCCGCGCAGCGCCAGGGCCAGTGCGAGTCCGATGCCGCTCGTCGAGCCGGGGATGAAGACGGTGCGTCCGGTGATCTGCATGTCCCCACCGTCGCCGCGCGGCGGACGGGGGCGGCAGAGACCGGTCATCGGGGGATCACCGGTCCCTGGTTGCCCGGCGGGTGCCCGCGGATACTCGGTGACGTGGACCGTGCAGCCCTGGCCGACTTCCTGCGCCGGCACCGCGCCCGCCTCCGTCCCGGTGACGTCGGGCTCCCCGACGGTGCCCGCCGGCGCACGGCGGGGCTGCGCCGTGAGGAGGTCGCGACGCTCGCGGTCATGTCGACCGACTACTACACGCGGCTGGAGCAGCAGCGCGGGCCGCAGCCCAGCGACCAGATGCTGGCGTCGCTGGCCCGGGCGCTGCGGCTGGGCACCGAGGAGCGCGACTACCTGTTCCGGTGCGCGGGCCGGAACGCGCCGGCGTCGGGCCCGGTGTCCGAGCACGTGGCCCCCGCGCTGCTGCGGGTGCTGGACCGGCTGCACGACAGCCCGGCGCTGATCCTGACCGTGCTCGGCGAGACGCTCGTGCAGAACGAGATGGCCCGGGCGCTGTTCGGCGACCACACCCACCACGCCGGGCTCGCCCGCAGCGAGGTCTTCCGCTGGTTCACCGACCCGGACGCCCGGCGCATGTACCCGCCCGACGACCGCCCCCGCCAGAGCCGCGCGCAGGTCGCGACGCTGCGGGCGGCACTGGCGATGCTCGGGCCCCGGTCGCGGGCCGGCGAGCTGGTGGGGGTGCTGTCGGAGCGCAGCCCCGAGTTCGCCGCCCTGTGGGAGCTGCACGAGGTCGGACGCCGGTTCGCCGACCACAAGACGCTGCTGCACCCGGAGCTCGGCGAGCTGGAGGTGGACTGCCAGGCGCTGTTCACCGAGGACCGGTCCCAGGCGCTGCTGGTACTCACCGCGGCGCCGCGCAGCGAGACCGAACGGCGCCTGGAGCTGCTCCGGGTGATCGGCAGCGAGCAGTTCAGCGCGGGCTGATCACCCGGCGCCGGTCACGGGTGCAGGCGCACCGGGAGCGCCGTGAGCGAGTGGATCAGCGTGCTCTGCCGGTGCTGCCCGGGGGCGCCGGCGAGCGTCATGTCCGGGAACCGCGCGAGCAGCGTCCGGAACGCGACGTCGGCCTCCAGGCGGGCCAGCGGTGCGCCGAGGCAGTGGTGGATGCCGTAGCCGAACGCGAGGTGCCCGGAGGTGTCGCGGCCGGGGTCGAACCGCTGCGGGTCCGGGTAGCGCTCGGGGTCGCGGTTGGCCCCGATCAGCGAGACGAGCACGACCTCGCCGGCCGGGATCGTCACCCCGGAGTACTCGACGGGCTCGTCGGTGAAGCGGATCGTGGCGAGGTTGACCGGGCCGTCGTACCGGAGGAACTCCTCGACCGCCTGCGGCACCCGGTCGGGGTCGGCACGCAGCCGGACGTGCTGGTCGGGGTCGCGCAGCAGTGCCAGCACACCGTTGCCGATGAGGTTGACCGTGGTCTCGTGCCCGGCGACCAGCAGCAGGAACGCCATCGCGGTGACCTCGGTGGGGCTGAGCGAGTCGCCGTCCTCCGAGGCACGGACGATCTCGGACAGCATGTCGTCGCCGGGGTGGGCGGACTTCTCGGCGACGAGCGCGGACAGGAACTGCGCCATCGACGCGGCGGCCGCGCCACGCTCCTCGTCGGGTCCGCTGGAGAGCAGTAGGTTCGACCAGTGCCGGAAGTCGTCGCGGCGGTCCCCCGGGACACCGAGGATCTCCGAGATGACGGTCATGGGCAGTGGGAAGGCGAAGTGGTCCAGCAGGTCGAGCTCGGGGCCCGCCTGCTCGGCGGCGTCGGCGAGCTCGGTGGCGATCTGCTCGATCCGCGGCCGCAGCCGGGCGATCGCCCGGACGGTGAACGCCCGTCCGACGAGCTTGCGCAGCCGGGTGTGGTCCGGCGGGTCGGCGTTGAGCATGTGCGCGACGAGGGAGCCGGCGAACTGGCGGATCGAGGTCGCGCCGTGGCGCTGCAGCACCTCCGGCAGCCGGCGGGAGTCCTTCTGCAGCCGCGGGTCGTTGAGCGCGGCACGGGCGTCGGCGTAGCGGGTGATCATCCAGAAGGTCAGCCCGTTCGGCCCGGTCGCGCGGACGACCGGGCTCTCGTCGCGCAACCGGCGGTAGAGCTCGTCGGGATCGTCGAAGAAGTCCTGGTCCAGCCGTGCCGGCCGGGTGTCGTGGTCGATCGTCATCGTCCGCTCCTCGCACTGGGTGTCCTCGACACTCGCCAGGATTGCACTCATCGTGCAAAAATGCACGCGTGATGAAACGGACGGAGCGACCGTCGGCCCGCGAGCGGAACCGGCGGTCCATCCTGGACGCCGCGCAGGCCGTGCTGCGCGAGAACCCGGACGCCTCGCTGGACGAGGTCGCGGCCCGCGCCGGGGTCGTGCGGCGCACCCTCTACGGCCACTTCACCAGCCGTCACGACCTCGTGGTCGCACTCGTCCGGGCGGCGTCGGCGGACTTCGTCGAGAAGGTCGGCGAGGTCGACCCCGATGCGGCCGACCCGGCCGTCGAGCTCGCGGCCACCCTCCTGCGCACCTGGAGCACGTCGCGGCGCTACGGCCCGGTCATCGCGCTGGCCCGCCGGACCGCCGACGACGAGCTCCGCGCCGCGATGGGCCCGTTCCACACGATCATGGTCCGGCTGCTGGAGAACGGGCAGCGATCCGGTGTGTTCTCCCGGCATGCCGCGGCCCCGGTACTGGCCGAGGTACTGCAGGCCGGGTCCCTGGCCTACATGCGCGCCGCACAGGAGGGGCGGTGGGACGGCGACGAGACCGACGTCGCCCTCGGGCACCTGCTGACCCTCGGGATGCCGGAGGCCGACGCGCGGGCCGCGGTCGCGCGAGCCACGTCTTGACCTGAAGCACCGTTCAGGTCCTAGCGTCGCCGCCATGTTCACCGACGAGGAGATCGCCTACCTGCACAGCCAGTTGATCGGGCGGCTCGCCACCGCCCAGCCGGACGGGACGCTGCAGGCCAGCCCGGTGGGTTTCGGTGTCAACACGACGCTGGGCACCATCGACGTCGGCGGCCACGGGATGGAGCACAGCCGCAAGTTCCGCAACGTCGCCGCGAACGGCCAGGTCGCCTTCGTCGTCGACGACGTTCTGTCGACCGACCCGTGGCGGGTGCGGTTCGTCGAGATCCGGGGACGGGGCGAGGCGCTGACCGACCCAGCGGACTCCGCGGGGCAGTCGACGGGGTCGAGCGCGATCATCCGGATCCACCCGACGCGGATCCTCACCCTCGCGCTGTCGCCCGAGGAGCAGCAGGTGGATTCGCACGAGGCGGGGATCCGGGCGCGCGACGTGGGGTGAGGGCCGCTGCGGCATCGCGTCGATCCCACTGCGGCGGGATGCGCGCGGTGTGGTCGGGGACCGTGCCGTACACCGCCTCCCCACATGGGCACACCGATCAGGTGCGGGGTCAGGAGACCCGACCCCGACCGGCCAGGACCGGTGCGCGCGGCGTCATCGTGCGGTCACATTCCCCACCTGGGTACCGCCGACGAGGATGACGTGCGGAGTACCACGCGACGCCGACTCGCCCACCCTGTCGCGGACGGTTCCGACCGCCGTGCGCACGCCCGTGATGTCCACGGTCGCCCCCGGCGGCAGCCGAACGTCGATGTTCCCGATGACGATGTCCACGTCGATGACGACCTCACCGGTGACGAAGCGCGCGCGACGCATGTCGAGGCGAGCGTTGCCGAACCAGGAGCGCACGACCACGCGCGGCGGTACCAGCCATTCGCCGGCACGCCGGAGGTCGCCCGCGGTGTTCGCCAGTTCGAGCAGATCACGTGTGGGCACGGCGTCCTGGGCCCCCGGGAGATCCAGGACGACGCTGTTCAGATCCGCTCGGGTCACCGCGGTGGACCCAGCGGCCAGCCGGTCGGCCAGCTCTGCCCCGTCGAGCCGACCTTCGAGGTGGTGCCGGTTGAGCAAGGCCGCCACATGGTCCCGCTCCGCGTACGAGACACGGAGGTCCCGAGCTGGGACGACGGCGTCGGAACTCTCGTACGAGGTCATGCACTCGACCATAGGCACCGTCGTCGGTGAACGACTCGGGGTCTTCCCGGAGCTCGGTTCAGGGGCCACCCGAGGACGGTCTCGACATCAACATCGACACCGACACCGCCGTGGCGTTGCCTCCCGCTCCGGCATCGGGAGTCGGCTGCCGCTTCCCCGGCCGGAGCGCACCGGGAGGTGCAACTGCCACCCTGACGGGCATGGCATTCCTCCAACTCACCACGATCATCGTGGACGTCTACGACGAGGCGATCGACTTCTTCACCCACGCGCTGGGATTCGAGTTGGTCGAGGACTCCCCCGCTCAGAGCAACGACGGCCGGCCCAAGCGGTGGGTCGTCGTCCGCCCGCCGGACGCGGAGACAGGGATTCTTCTCGCCCGCGCAGACGGAGAACGCCAGGTCTCCGCGATCGGCGACCAGCATGCCGGCCGGGTCGGCTTCTTCCTCCAGGTCGAGGACTTCGAGAGCCGATACGCACACATGCGTGACGCCGGGGTCGAGTTCCTCACTGATCCGCGCACCGAGTCCTATGGGCGCTTCGTGGTGTTCCGCGACATCGCCGGCAATCGCTGGGACCTGATCGAGCCCGTGGGCCCGGCCTGATCTGGCGCATCATCCGTCGAACCAGCGGTGGCGACGGGCTCGCCCGACGGCCGGCGGGGCGCGCTTCATCAGATCGTCGTGGGCACGGGTGGTCATCTGGATAGGCCCCGTGCGAGGAAGAGGGAGCGACGTCCGGTCGCCGGGCTCGACCGACGCGTCTGCCGGGGCCTGATTCGGGATCGTCACCGACCGGCGCATGACGAAGACATAGCTTGAGCCAAGGGGGTCCCTTCGATGCAGGGAACAGATGTCGAGCTGGCTATCGACGCCGTACGAGCTGGCATGGACGTGATCCAAAGGACGCCGGGTGGGCAGCTCCGACGCATTCAAAAGAGTGCGGTCGACTTCGCGACCGCTGCGGACCTCGATGCGGAACGCGCGATTCGATCGGTACTCCGGGTGCGTCGACCAGGTGATGCATGCACCGGAGAGGAACTCGGCGAGTCCGGTGGAGCAAGCTCGCGCATGTGGTTGGTGGACCCGCTCTGCGGGACCCGCAACTTCGCCTCCGGCGCCGGGGACTACGGCCTCAACGTCGCGCTCTGTATCGACGGCACTCCCACCGTGTCGGCGGTAGGCGACCCGCGGCGCGAACTCATCCACTGGACCGACGGGGTAACCACAGGGACGCGGAGCGAGGCCGGCGACCAGCTCCTGTGTCCGAGTGCTCAGAACCGAATCATCGAACTCAATGAGGCTTATTCAGGCCCCGTGAAATAACGATCTAGCCCGGCGTGTCGGGTTGGGCGACAGCCCGTCCATCGCGAATATTGGTTTGCCGAATCAATCCGAGATGAACGGGCTGCCGCAGTATGTACTATACCACTGGTTTCCGGCGTGATGAAATTCAGGATCTTGTCGCTATAGTGTATGAGCAGGATCAGCGGGACGCGACGGAGGCACGTTTGTCTTGGCCGCCGGTTCTGGGGTTGTTCTGGTCGGTGGTGATCACGTTGGCGTATCTGCGCGGGAATCGTGTGCAGTGGGAGTTGGCGGAAACCTATGGGGTGTCGCAGTCGACGGTTAGTCGAGCGATCACGGGGGTGACACCGTTGCTGGCACAGGCGCTGCGGAGTGTCGTTCCGACGGCAGAGGAGCTTCGTGCCGATCGGCAGTACATCATCGATGGAACCTTGCTGCCCTGCTGGTCATGGGCCGCGGTGCCGGGTCTGTGGTCGGGCAAGCATCGCACCACCGGCGTCGTCGTCCAGGTCGCAGCCACCCTGGAAGGGCAGCTGTCGTGGATCTCCGACCCGACCCCAGGCTCCCGACACGACCTATATTGCCTCGACCAATCCGGCGCCCTCGACCACCTCGCCACATACCCCCCGATCGGCGATAAAGGATACATCGGGCGCGGCATGCTCACCCCGTTCAAAAAACCACCCGGCCGGGAACTTCTCAACTGGCAAAAAACATTCAACAAGAGCCTCAACCACACACGCGCCACCATCGAACGAGTCATCGCCCATATCAAAACGTGGAAAGTTCTCCACACAGACTACCGGCGGCCCTACGCCACATTTAAAACGACAATCTCGGCAGTCATCGGACTCATCTTCTACACACTTACCTGACGGAGCCTGAATAAGCCTCAATGCAGATGGGCCGTGGGACGTCGTGACCTCGTCGCTCCTGGGCGACCGCGGGCTACGAGAGTGGATGACCCCGAGAGTCAGCGCCACATCCTTGGCTTTGGCGTGGGTGGCTGCCGGGCACAGAGCCGCATATGTCAACGACGACGACCTTCGCGGAAGCGTGCATTTCGCTGCCGGCATCGCTCTCTGTACGGGAGCCGGATGCATCGTCACCGACCTGAGAGGAGACGCTGTCGACTCCGGGCACGGACTCGTCATCGCAGCAGACCACGACGTGCACAGTGAGTTGCTGCAGCGCATCAGCGACCTGAGTCCCTGATTCAGGAGCCGCGCCATCATGGCCGTTCTGATATCGGACTCGTGGGCGCACGCGCGGTGACCCGCATGACGGGATGGTCGTGGGTGGCCGCCGGCGACGGTCGCAAGCCGAGCGATACCGCACTCTCCTTGCACGGCCGTCACCCGTGGACGATTCCTCTTTTGCTCTCTGGCTGGTGCGTGTCCGGGAGAGGTTTGGTCCAGGTGATGCAGTAGCGCCACATGGGCAGCAGGCGCCAACGACATCCGGGAAGGGCGGATCGGGCTGCGCGACGAACCTCGGAATAGGTGTGCGGCGATGGCCAGACCATGGGGGCTGTGTGCTCCCAGAAGCCGTACCGGCGACGCAGCACGGCGTGCTGCACGGCTCCGATGCCGTGGAGCACGACCTCGATCGGCTGGGAGGTCCTCGCCAGACCGACCACGACGACTCGACCGCCCGGCGACGTGAGATCAGCGCATCGCCGTAGTGCTTGGACTGGATCGGGCAGGTGATGCAGTGTGGCCATCGAAGCCACGACATCGAACGAGTCGGCTGGGAACGCGTAGCTCAGAATGTCGCCGTGGACCCACTCGACCATCGGGCCCGAGTTGCACAGGTTTAGTGCCCCGGGGCGTTGATGGCGGGTAGCCGGTTGAGGATGGCGCGGGCCTGGTCGGTGATCTGCGGCGCTGCAGTGATCGGGTGACCGCCGACGTCGACGCGGATGGTGCGTAGCGGACGCAGGGTCCTGATCAGTGTCTTGATGGTCACTCCGGTGGCGTCCTGTAGGTGCTGCGAGACTGCGAGGGCGGCGAAGACGACGGTGAGGTGGGCTTCGATGGTGTCGCGTTCGCGGTGGAAGACCGGCCGGGCGCGTAGGTCGGATTTGGTCATGCGGAAGCTGGCCTCGACCTGCCACAGGTCGTGGTAGGCGGCCACGATCGCGAGTCCACCCATGGTGGCCTCTGGCAGGTTGGTGACGTAGCCCTTCAAACCCGCGAGCTGGCGGGCGCGTTCGACCAGGGCCCAGTCGACCTCGGTTCCGCTGTTGGCGATGCGCACGAAGCGGTCCTTCTTCAACGGCCGGGTGCCGGCGGCGACCTTCTCGGCGCGGTCGACCATGGCGTTGATCGCCCGGTCGTCGTGTTTGTGCCGGGCGAACCGGTACTGGTAGACGGTCCGGCGCGAGCGTTTCGCCTTACCCGTCCCTATGTCGCGGCGTGACTCGAGGATCTGGCCATCGTCGAAGGCGTTGCCGTGGCGTTCGAAGTGCATGGCCAGGTCGTAGGGCGCCTTGCTGATCCTCGACCCAACGATGAACGAGAACTCGTTGTCCTCCAACGCGTTTAGGTTGCTCGCGGACAACATCCCGGCGTCCGCGACGACGACCATGTCCCTGACCTGGTGCCGCTTACGGAACTCGTCGAGCACCGGGAGCAGGGTGGTGGTCTCGGCCTTGTTCCCTTCGAAGCAGCGGACCTCGAGTGGAAACCCGGACGGGTCCACGAGCAGCCCGACCTGGATCTGCGGGTCGACCCGGCGTTCCTTGCTCATCCCGACCTTGCGCAGCTTGTCCTCGTTCTCGACCTCGAAGTGCAGCGTGGTCACGTCGTAGAGCACCAGCGACACCGGACCCGACCGGCGCGAGGCCGCAGCACAGGCGGCGGCGAGGGCGGCTCGGTAGTCCTTGTCCACGCAGCGGCGCAACGCCGCGGTGAAGGTGTTGCGGTGCGGCGCGGCCACGCCGAGCTCGTCGAGGACCCCTACTGCGGCGGACTTGCTGGTGGGCTCGACGATTCGCGCGAGCACGAGTGCCCGGAACGCCTCGTCTGCGAGCTGGTCGAAGCCGAGGCGACGGTAGGCCTCGATCAGGACGTTCCACAGGACCTCGCTCGACGACTCGGTCACGATCGCCCCACCTGCACCCCCAGCGGCCGGGGTGTCCAGGTCCAGCGCCTGTTGGCTTGCATGGATGCGGTCTCGTGCTGAGGCGATCAGGACTGCGAGCTCGGCGTCATCGTGCGCGGAGCCGACGTGGGCGACGATCCGGCGGACGCCGTGGCGCTTCTCCACGACCTGCACCGCTGTCGCCCCGGAGGCCGTCTTCACCTTCCGGACGAACGGCACTACCCGAGACTACCGATTAGTGCCCCAGATCCCGATCAAGCAGCCAGCTGACCAGCACCGACGGCTCACGACCCCTGACTACCTGTGCAACTCGGGTCGGGGCCTCGCTCCGTGCCGAGCGGAGAACTGTCGGGTCCAGGTCGATCGCTACGACCTGGGGAACCCTGTGCACCAGGTCCGCTGCGAGGAGGCCGTTGCCGGTGCCGACGTCGAGAGCTGTCTGGGCGCCACGTGGCACCGCATCCAGGACCAGCCGGTGGTAGTGGATGTTGTGGTTCCACCGCCTCGCCGAGCTGCCTGACACAGCACCACCTTGCCAAGCGGCTCAAGCAATCCACGACAATCGGCACATCGACGGGCTGAACCACGCCGGATCTCGCCTCGTCTGCCGTCGCATGGGCGGGCTGCGCGATCCGTCCAACACTCAGGACGCAGGACTTCTCCTTCGGTCGCAAGATGGCCGCGACCGAAGCGACGGAGGTCCTGGAGGTCTCAGAAGGACGTCGCCCCCCGGAGCCCATCGATGAGGGCTTCCCAGGGGATCTTGAGTCACTGCCTGGATCAAGTCATTGACCTCGGAAAATGCTCCTCTGATTGGACTCGAACCGATACCGCCCGATCCAGGATCAAGACCCGCGGTCAGTAGTCATGTGTGCTCGAAACCGGCGATGAACTGCCACAACGCCGTCGGCACGGATACGGGTGATTGTGGCTCGTTGCCACTCTCGACGGTGGGTCGCGGGAGGTAGACGGCGCCCTCAGCCGAGCAGGTCCAGGAACTCCGAAGCGCTGAGTCCGGCCTGCCGCAGAACGGAGCCGAGAGTGCCCCGGACGATCTCGCGGTGCAGCGGGACGATCACGACTCTGCCGTCAGGGTGGCGGAGCTTCGCATGGCTGCCCTTGGTCGAGCGATGCTCGAAGCCCGCTGATTCGAGCGCCTGGACGACCTGCTTGCCGGAGACCTGAGGAAGGGCTGGGCTCACGCCGGGATGCGGATCTCGATCGGAGTCACGAGCGGGTGCTCGAAGGAAGCCGGCACCTCGTCGTCCTCGAAGTACAGCTCCAACGCCTCACGGAGGTTGGCCAGCGCCTCGTCGACCGTCTCCCCCTGGCTGGCGACCTCGATCTCCAGACAGCGGGCGACGTACCACTCGCCGTCCTTCGCGACGGCGGCGGTCAAGGTGCGAGCGGTGTCCATGTGCCGAGTCTACGGCCCGAGGTGAGTGAGGTCGGCCCTTGCGGAGGACGAGCCCACGCACTCCAGGTCGACCGTTCATCAAGAGTGACGATCGAGGACGGAGGGCGGTAATGAGACAGCAAAGCCTGCCGACAGGCGGAGTGATCGCCTCACATCACGGAGTAGTCATGCGTGCCGCGTCCGTCGTCGTCCTCCTCGCCTTGCTCCTGCTCGCGGGATGCAGCGCCGAGCCCCCCTCGAGCACCGGGAGCCCCGCTACCACTGCGTCAGCAGCGCCGGTCACAACCAAGCCAACCCCGACCGCTCCACCCTCGGCGAGCATCGGTCAGACAGTGAGCAACCGTGGCATCACCTTGACCGTGACCGACGCCCGCGCAGTCGACTCAATCCAGATGAACGAGTCCAGTTTCCGACCGGGCTCGGGCTACGAGCAGTACACGAAGACGACGCCACAGGCAGGCGGCCGATTCGTCTCTGTCACCGCGCACGTCGTCAACAACGCCAAAGTGGGCCTCGACCTCACCTGCAGCCTGCCGATCAACACCAAGCTCGTCGACTCGCAACAACGAGGCTTATTCAGGCCCCGTGAAATAACGATCTAGCCCGGCGTGTCGGGTTGGGCGACAGCCCGTCCATCGCGAATATTGGTTTGCCGAATCAATCCGAGATGAACGGGCTGCCGCAGTATGTACTATACCACTGGTTTCCGGCGTGATGAAATTCAGGATCTTGTCGCTATAGTGTATGAGCAGGATCAGCGGGACGCGACGGAGGCACGTTTGTCTTGGCCGCCGGTTCTGGGGTTGTTCTGGTCGGTGGTGATCACGTTGGCGTATCTGCGCGGGAATCGTGTGCAGTGGGAGTTGGCGGAAACCTATGGGGTGTCGCAGTCGACGGTTAGTCGAGCGATCACGGGGGTGACACCGTTGCTGGCACAGGCGCTGCGGAGTGTCGTTCCGACGGCAGAGGAGCTTCGTGCCGATCGGCAGTACATCATCGATGGAACCTTGCTGCCCTGCTGGTCATGGGCCGCGGTGCCGGGTCTGTGGTCGGGCAAGCATCGCACCACCGGCGTCGTCGTCCAGGTCGCAGCCACCCTGGAAGGGCAGCTGTCGTGGATCTCCGACCCGACCCCAGGATCCCGACACGACCTATATTGCCTCGACCAATCCGGCGCCCTCGACCACCTCGCCACATACCCCCCGATCGGCGATAAAGGATACATCGGGCGCGGCATGCTCACCCCGTTCAAAAAACCACCCGGCCGGGAACTTCTCGACTGGCAAAAAACATTCAACAAGAGCCTCAACCACACACGCGCCACCATCGAACGAGTCATCGCCCATATCAAAACGTGGAAAGTTCTCCACACAGACTACCGGCGGCCCTACGCCACATTTAAAACGACAATCTCGGCAGTCATCGGACTCATCTTCTACACACTTACCTGACGGAGCCTGAATAAGCCTCAACGCAACTTCGACGCCATCGACGACCTCTACAAGCTCAAGGGCAACCCTGAGTGCAACGATCAGCTCCAGCCGGGCTTTGAGGCCGACATGACCTGGGTCTACCTCGTGCCGCAGAGCGCCAAGGTCATCGGCTGGGGCTTCCAGGACACCACCGACTTCTCGGGCACGGTCGACTTCACCACGGTCCGCTTCGACGCCTGATCCGAGTGGTCCCGCCCCCTCCTCGTCGTACTGACCGAACCGCCCTGGTGGCCGCGACCGGGGCCAAGGAGGTCCTGGAGGTCCTGAAAAGACATCGACCCCCGGAACCCACTAGTAGTGGACTTCCTGGGGGTCGATCTTGAGTCGCTACCCGCGTCAAGCTATCGACCTCGGAAAATGCTCCTCCGATTGGACTCGAACCAATAACCGCCCGATTAACAGTCGGGTGCTCTGCCATTGAGCTACGGAGGACCGTTCATGCCGCTCCAGGTGGTGTTCCCGGCGACGAGAAGAACTCTACAACACCCCGCACAGTCGTCTCGCAACCCCCCGTTCGGCCGCTGTTCCCGCAGGTCGGAGCCCCATCCGGGTGGCGGTCGGGCAGCGGCCGCGGTCCGGGTACGGTCGCGGTCGGAGGTGAGGGGAATGGTCAGATTCCTCGTGGGTGTCGCCGTCGGGTACGTCCTCGGCACCAGAGCCGGTCACGAGCGCTACGAACAGCTCGTCCGCGCCTATCACCGGGCAGCCGACCACCCCGCGGTGCAGGGTGCCGCGGGCATCGCTCGGGCGGGCGTCGAGGGCGCGATCGACAAGGTGCGCGGGGGCCAGAACACCGGGCGCTGAGGCCCGCCCCGTCCTATGACCCCCGTCCCGGGGGCTCGGGACGGGGCGGCTCAGTGTGTGCGGGCGACCGCGAAGACGCGGCGGAACGGGAACCAGGTGCTGCCGTCGGCGCTCGGCGGGTAGGCCGCGCGCAGCCGAGGAGCGAGCTCGCGGACGAACGCGTCGTAGGCGTCGTCGTCGAGGGCGTCGCGGACCGGGCGCAGGGCGGTGCCGGAGATCCAGCGCAGGACCGGGTCCTCGCCGTCGAGCCGCTGTAGGTAGGTCGTCTCCCACACGTCGACGTCGGCACCCGTGGCGGCCAGGAGGTCGGCGTAGCCGAGCGGGTCGAGCACGGTCCCGTCGCCGCGCAGCACGATCCGGTCGCGCCAGTGCGGCAGCGAGGCGACCTCGCGGGTCAGCACGTGCGAGGGCGCGTCGAAGTTGCCGGGGACCTGCACCGCGATCCACGCACCGGGCGCGAGCGCGGCCGTCCAGCGGCGCAGCACCTCGGGGTGCTCGGGCACCACTGCAGCACCGCGTTGGACACGAGCACCCCGGTGTCGCGGGGCGGGGTCCAGTCGCGCACGTCGACCTGCGCGGCGTCGACGCCCGCGGCCCGGGCCGCGGCGACCATGTCCGGGGAGGAGTCGAACGCCTCCACCGTCGCCGTCGGCCAGCGGTCGGCCAGCAGCCCGGTCAGGTGGCCGGGACCGCAGCCGGCGTCGACGACCCGGGTCAGGGCCGGGTCGGGCTCCCCCACCCGGGCCAGCAGGTCGAGGAACGGGCGGGAGCGGTGGTCGTCGAAGGCGCGGTAGAGGGCGGGGTCCCAGCTGGTGCTCACGTGTCCTCCGGCAGACGGGCGGCGATGCCCTCGGCGAGGCGGCGCGCGGCGACGGGGTCGGTGCCCGGGTCGGGCCGCACCTGGAGGACCAGCCCGTCGCGGCCGGGGACCCGGCGCTGCAGCACCCAGGCCCCTCCCCCGGGCAGCTCGCGCCGGTTGCGGGTGCGGATGGACTGGGTGACCCGTTCCTGCACCGCCTGCGGCACCTTCCCCGGGTCGGCGAGCCGGAACCGCAGCGGGCGCCCGTCGGCCAGCAGCTCGGTGCCGGGAGCGATCTGCTCGGCCGAGGTCGGCGTCACGACCAGGCTGACCTTGTCCCAGGTCGCCTTCGCGATCTCGTGCCAGCCCAGCCGCTCACCGCCGGGGGGCCAGATCCCCCACGAGGTGACCACGAGCATTCCGTCCGGGGTCTGCGCGGTGGCGACGACGGCCTCGGAGTCGGCGAGGGCGTCGGCGACCGTGTCGGGCACCGGCTCACGTCCGAGCAACCGCGCCCAGAAGCCGGTCACGACGCGACCCCGGAGGCCTGCTCGCGCAGCTGGATCTTGTACTGCTCCAGCGGGACGAGCACCCCGAACAGGTCCATGTACTCGTCGTGGTCGGTCTCGGCGTTGGTGCGCTGCAGCTGCGACTTGAGGTCGGCGATCTCGCGTTCGACCAGGCCGAGCCGGACCCCGGCGAGCACGCCGTTGACGTAGCGGACCTCGTCGGTGTTGCGCTTGGGGAGCTCCAGGTCCTCCACGGCCAGCTCGCTGACCAGGCGTTTCACGTCGTCGCCCGCACTCTCGGCGACGACGGCGTCGAGCCAGTCCGACCCGTCCAGCCCGGCGCACACCCCGCCCGCGGCCATGATCGCCCGGTGCACCGCGGCCAGCTGCGGGTGGGTGAACCCTGCCTCGGGCAGCTCGTCGAACGCGGGGCCCACGACGCCGGGGATCTGCAGGGCCGCCTTGAGCGCCTCGCGCTGCAGGTGCAGCTGGGTGTCGTCGCGCTTCGGGGCGGGCAGCGGGGCCCGACGCCGGGAACGGCCCCCCTCCGGCGACACCCCGGCGCTCTCGCGCACCCGGCGCACGACGACGGCGATGTCGTCCCAGCCGACCCAGCCGGCGAGCCGGCGCGCGTACTCGTCCCGCAGGTCCTCCCGCTTGATCTGCGCGACCAGCGGGACGGTCCGCTGCAGCGCCGCGACCCGGCCCTCGGCGCTGGCGAGGTCGTGGCTGCGCAGCTCGGTGCGGATGGCGAACTCGAACAGCGGCTCACGACGGGCGACGAGGTCCCTCACGGCCGCGTCACCGTGGTTGTTGCGCAGGTCGCAGGGGTCCTGACCGTCCGGTGCGACGGCGACGAAGGTCTGCGCGGCGAAGTTCTGGTCGCCCTCGAACGCCTTCATCGCGGCGCTCTGGCCCGCCGCGTCGCCGTCGAAGGTGTAGATGACCTCCCCGCGGTCGAAGGAGTCGTCACCGATGAGCCTGCGGATGACCGAGACGTGCTCGGTGCCGAACGCCGTACCACAGGACGCGACCGCCGTGGTCACCCCGGCCAGGTGCATCGCCATCACGTCGGTGTAGCCCTCGACGACGACCACCTGCCGGGTCTTCGCGATCTCCCGCTTGGCCTGGTCCAGGCCGAACAGCACGTGGGTCTTGCGGTAGACCGGCGTCTCGGAGGTGTTGAGGTACTTGGCCTCGATGCCGTCGTCGTCGAACAGCCGGCGCGCGCCGAAGCCGACCACGTCGCCGCCCAGGTCGCGGATCGGCCACAGCAGGCGCCGGTGGAAGCGGTCGATGGCGCCGCGACGGCCCTCCTTGGAGATGCCCGCCTTGATCAGCTCGTCGAGCTGGTAGCCCTGGGAGAGCAGGTGCTTGGTGACGACGTCCCAGCCGGCCGGGGCGTAGCCGCAGCCGAACTTCTCCGCGGCGGCCTCGTCGAACCCGCGGTCGGCGAGGAACTGCATCCCGGCCCGCCCGGCGGGGGTGCGCAGCTGCTCGGCGTAGAACGCCTGGGCCTTCTTGTTGATCTCCAGCAGACGGCTGCGGGTACCGCGGTCGCGCTGCACCGAGGAGCCGCCGCCCTCGTAGGTGAGCCGGACCCCGCACCGCTCGGCGAGCCGCTCGACGGCCTCGGGGAACCCGATGACCTCCATCTTCATGACGAAGTCGATGACGCTGCCGTGCTCACCGCAGCCGAAGCAGTGGAACGTGCCGTGCGAGGGACGAACGGTGAACGACGGGGACTTCTCGTCGTGGAACGGGCACAGGCCCTTCAGCGAGCCCGCCCCGGCGCGGCGGAGGGCCACGTACTCCTCGACGATCTCCTCGACCCGCGTGCGGTTGCGGACCTCGGTGATGTCGGCGTCCCGGATCCGTCCTGCCACGACGGCCAGTCTAGGCGCCTCCGGCCCGGCGTCCCGGTCCGCCCGCCGGCGGTGCGGCGATGTCGGCGTCCGGCCGCTCCACCGGGGCGGCGGCGACGGTGTCCGGCTGCTCTGCGGGGACGGCGGCGTCGGCCGTCACCGGGTGACCGCGCAGGCCGGGCACCCGACCCAGGCCGACGAACATGCCGACCAGCGCGATGCCGAGGCCCAGCACGGCCTGCACGGTGAGCGGCTCCCCGAGCACGGGCACGGCGACCAGCGCCGTCGTCGCCGGGACCAGGTTCAGCAGAGACGACACGAACACCGTGGACCGCAGGCGTAGCAGCACGAACATCAGCACGAAGGCGCCCACCGAGTTCACGACCCCCAGGAAGGCCACGGCTGCCCATCCCGACGGTGCGCGGGACAGCCAGTCCGCACCGAGGAACGGCCAGGCGACCAGGGTCGCGACCAGCGAGGTGGCCATCTGGACCACGACGCTGGTCACCACGGGCGTGCCGTCGTTGAACCGCTTCTGGTAGAGCGTGCCGGCCGCCAGCGACAGCATGCCCAGCACCGGGAAGACGAGGTTGCCGCCGAGACCGGCACCGAGGTCGTCGGCCAGTACGACGTAGACGCCGGTGGCGCCGATCAGCAGGCCCAGCACCGGTCCGACACCCAGGCGGGTCGCCAGCAGCAACGGGGTCAGCAGCCCGACCAGCAACGGCGCCATCCCGAGGATGAGGCTCGACAGCCCGGCGGGCACACCCGAGGCGAGCCCGCTGTAGACGAAGCTGAACTGCCCGACCTGCAGCAGCAACGCCGTGACCGCGAGGTGCAGCCAGGCCCGGCCGCGCGGCAGGCCCGGCCGCTGCACGGCGACGGCGACGAGCATCACGACCAGCGCGATCACGAACCGCCAGAACAGGACCGCGGGGACGTCGGTGGAGCCGGTCGCGATCTTGCCGGCGATGAAGCCGGACGCCCAGAGCGGCACGAAGAGCACGGCCAGCACCGGGACGAGCCAACGCGAGGAGGTCACGCCTTCACTTCATCGCAGTGCTAACGACCGGGGCAAGCCGGGGTGGGGGGAGCCTCACCCCACCCCGGTCCGATCAGGCCGCGACGACGACCGACGGCGGCAGCTCGGCGAGCGCGGAGTCCAGGTCCGGGTGGTTGCGCATCCCGTGCAGTACCGCCCGGACGCCCGGCACCGTCCGCGGCGCGACGCGGGCGGCGCCGATCAGCCGGACGTCCAGACCGCGGTTGCGGGCCACGTGCCGCAGATGGTGCAGCGCCCGCGCGCCGCGCGCGGTGACCCCGGTACCGAGATCGACCAGGACGTGCCGGACCGGCGACCACCCGGCACCGGCGACGGCGAGGTGCGCATCGACCTGGCGCAGCAGCGACGCACCTGCCGCCGCGTCCAGCTCGCCGTCGACGCGGACGTGGAGGACGTCCTCGCGGGGGCGGTCGGTGCGGACCCTGCTCCTGTTCATCGCGTTCTCCTTCCGGATCGTCGTCTCCCCCATATCTCTAGCGTATGGTTAAGATTTTCGCCATCACGTGGCCACACTCAGGTTCGCGGACGACCGGCTCCGGCACCCGAGCGTGCGCCGCGGACCGCGAGGGAGGAACCGACATGGCACTGGACCGGCTCGACGACCCCGACTACCCGACCGTCGCGATGGGCCAGGCCGCGCACCTGCTGGAGGTCGAGCCCGCGTTCCTGCGCAGCCTCGACAGCGCGGGCGTGGTGAACCCGCACCGCTCCCCGGGCGGGCACCGCCGCTACTCGCGCAACCAGCTGGAGCAGGCCGCGCGCCTGCGCACCCTGCTGGACGACGGGCATCCGCTGGGCTCGGCGTCCTGGATCGACCGACTGCGCGGCGAGCTCGCCGACAGCGAGAACCGCCTCGGCGCGGCACACCGCGAGATCGAGCGCCTGCGCACGGAGCTCGCACGCCTGCGCTCCGAGCTCGGCGACACGAATCCAGAGCAGCCCTTGACAACAGAAAATCTCCAGCTATAACTGGAGATATCCGGAGCGGGACTCCGGAGGACCGACATGACGAAGGACAACGAGGAGTCAGCCGGTCGGTCGTGAACCGGCACGGCTGGAAGGGAGTGGTTCGAGATGCTGCTGCGTACCGACCCGTTCCGAGCCCTGGACCGCATCGCTTCGCAGGCGTTCGAGTCCGGCGGCACCTGGTCGCGCCCGGCGGCGATGCCGATGGACGCCTGGCGTCACGGTGACGAGTTCGTCGTGGAGTTCGACCTCCCCGGCATCGACCCGGACGCCGTCGATCTCTCCGTCGAGCGCAACACCCTGACGGTCAAGGCGGAGCGGCGGCCCGCCAACGCCGGGACCGACCAGGTCGAGTGGGTCGCCTCCGAGCGGGCCTACGGCGTGTTCGCCCGCCAGCTGTTCCTGGGCGACAACCTCGACACGTCCTCCATCCACGCGTCGTACGACGCCGGGGTGCTGCGCATCCGCATCCCGGTCGCCGAGGCGGCCAAGCCGCGGACGATCGCCGTCGAGTCCGGGCACGACTCCGACCGGGCGGCGATCAACGCCTGATCTCGGTTCCGGGCCCGGCCGCGTGCCGGGCCCGGGACCGGCGTCGGACCGGCGGGACGGCCGGTCGACGGCGCCGTCACGACGAGCACGCGTAGCCCGAGCGTGCTCCCGCCCCACCCCGGCCGTGGTGGCCCGAGGGTCTGTGAGCGTGATCACGAGGCCACCGACCACCCCGACCCTGTGAACGGACCGACCCCGTCCTGGCAAGTCACTTCACCCTGAGTGACGAACACGCGGCGTGTTGGCGTGGTTCCGGCGTTCGCATTCGCGAACATCTCCGGTGTGCGTGTTCGAGGTGTGCGGGTCGCCGGACTGCTGGCGACGATGATGGTGATGGCCGGGTGCGGATCCCCCGGATCGTTCGTGGACGTGCTGGACACGGCGCTCGACACCGGCGTCGTCGACGTCGGCGCGATCGCCCCGGTGACCCCCGGGACCGTGGAGGGTGCGGCCGCGGGCAGCGCGTCGGCGACGCTGAAGACGCTGGCGGTGAAGGGCCGGGCACCGAAGACCGGCTACACGCGCCAGCAGTTCGGGCGTAGCTGGGCCGACATCGACCGGGACGGTTGCGACCAGCGCAACCAGGTACTGGCCCGGGACATGGACCGCGAGACGTTCAAGGCGGGCACGCACGACTGCGTCGTGCTGACCGGGACGCTGCGTGACTCCTACACCGGCACCACAATCGCGTTCACCCGTGGCCAGGGCACCAGCGAGAAGGTGCAGATCGACCACGTCGTCGCGCTGTCCGACGCCTGGCAGAAGGGCGCCCAGCAGCTCGACGCGGCCACCCGGGAGAAGATCGGGAACGACCCGCTGAACCTGATCGCCGTCGACGGGCCGACCAACGGCCGCAAGAGCGACGGCGACGCCGCGACCTGGCTCCCGCCGGACAGCCGTTACCGCTGTGCCTACGTCGCGCGTCAGGTCGCGGTGAAGAAGAAGTACAAGCTGTGGGTGACCAGCGCCGAGCGCGACGCGATCGACCGGGTCCTCGGGACCTGCCCGACCCGGGCCGTGACCAGCGAGGCCGACGCGGCGAAGCCCGCGATCACCCTGCGCTGAGCCCCGCACCGACCCCGGCCACCCGGCCCCGCCGCCCCACCCGGACGGCGGGGCCGTCGGCGGCTCGGGGCCGGCAGGTGTCAGGGCCGGCAGAGGGTGCGGTGCCAGGCGTGCGCCTGCGGGTCGGTCAGCGTCGCGACCTGGTCGATCACGACGCGCAGCCGCGACCGGTCGTCGGGAGCGGCGGCCCAGTCCTCCGCGCGGGCCGGGTCGAGGGCGTCGGGCCCCCGGTCGTACAGCGCCGCGACGAGGTCGTGCAGCAGGTCGCGCTGGCGGGACTGCATCGCCAGCCGCCGCGGGTCGCTCATCACGTAGCGGGTGGCCAGTGCCTTGAGCACCACGACCTCCGCCACGGCGACGACCGGCACCACCAGGTCCGCGCGGTGCCGGGCCAGCGGCGCGTCGCCGTAGGTGTCCAGGGTCGCGTCGGTCGCGGCGAGGGCGAACCGGCCGACCAGCTCGGAGGTCATCCGCTTCATCGCGACCAGGTCGTCGCCCGCGGCGGTGGCGGCGTCGAAGCCGCGGACCGCGCGGACCACCGGCAGCGCGTCGAGCCGGGCGGCGGCCTCGGCACAGGCGCCCTCGTCCTCGCCGAAGCGCAGCGACGCCTCCACCGCGAGCGCCGCGCGCTCGGCCGGCGAGGACAGCACCGCCAGGTCCATCCGGCCGGCGTGCACCGCGTCCTCGACGTCGTGCACCGAGTAGGCGACGTCGTCGGCCCAGTCCATCACCTGGGCCTCCATGCTCCGCACCCCCGGCCGTGCCCCGGCTCGCACCCACTCCAGGGCAGGCAGGTCGTCGGCGTAGGCACCGAACTTGCGCTCCGCGCCGCGGCGCGGCCACGGGTACTTGGTGGCGGCGTCCAGGGTCGCCCGGGTCAGGTTGAGCCCGCCGGGGACGCGGCCGTCGCCGGAGCGGGCCTTGGGCTCCAGGCGGGTCAGGATGCGCAGGGTCTGGGCGTTGCCCTCGAACCCGCCGCAGTCGGCTCCCGCGACGTCGAGCGCACGCTCGCCGTTGTGCCCGAACGGCGGGTGGCCGATGTCGTGGGCCAGCCCGGCGGCGTCGACGACGTCGGGGTCGAGCCCCAGCTCCTCGGCGATGCCGCGGCCGATCTGGGCAACCTCGAGCGAGTGCGTCAGCCGGGTCCGCGGGATGCCGCTGACCTCGGCGCCCTCCCCCGGCCCGACCACCTGGGTCTTGCCCGCGAGCCGGCGCAGCGCCGCGGAGTGCAGCACCCGGGCCCGGTCGCGGGAGTAGGGGCTGCGCCGCTCGACGCGGCCGCGCTCCCCCAGCCCGGAGCCCTTCGGTGCCTCCGGATGGCGGCGCTCCGCGTCGGCGGCGGTGTATCCCGGGCCGACCGGGGCGTGCTGGAGGGTCATCCCAGCCCGCTGCTCGCGGTGTCGACCGACGCGTGGGTCAGCTCGTAGAACAGCAGCGCGCCGGTCTCGCGGTAGATGTAGCGCAGCTGGGTCTCCCGGGTCTGCACGATCGGGCCGCTGCGCGTCGGGGAGGTGTAGGCCTCCAGCCCGGCGTCGCGCGCCATGGTGCGGGCACGGAGGCTGTGCCACGGGTCGGACACCAGCAGGGCCGAGGACCAGCCCTGCTGCCGCGCGGTCGCCGCGACCGCCTGCAGGCTGCCGAGCGTGTCCGCACCCTCGGGGACGGCCTCGACCGCCGAGGACGGCACGCCCTGCTCGACCAGCCAGTCCCGGCTGGCCTCGGCCTCGGTGTACCGGTCCCCCGTGCGACCGCCGCCGACGGTGACGATCCGCGGGGCCACGCCGTCGCGCCACAGCTGCTCGGCGTGCTTGAGCCGGTTGGCCAGGACCGCGCTGGGCTCACCGTTGTACTGGGCCGCGCCGAGGACGACGACGGCGTCGCTGGGGCGCTGGTCGTCGTCCCGGGCGACCTGCCACACCCGCAGCGCGGTCACCCCGACCACCGCGACGAGCATGACCAGACCGCCGACGAGCAGCCGCGCGCCCCAGGTCATGCCGGTCCGCACCGGACGGCGCACGGTGCGCCGGTCCGGACCGGGCTCCGGCGGGGCGCCGCCGAGCCCGCGCCGCGACGAGGTGCCGGTCATCCGCCGATCCGACCGGCCGAGGAGGCGAGCGCCGACGCCGAGCGCCCGGCGCGCAGCGCGACGACCTGGGCGACGATCGACACCGCGGTCTCGGCCGGGGTGCGGGCACCGAGGTCGAGACCGACCGGCCCGTGCACCGCGGCCAGGTCATCCTCGGTGACCCCGGCGGCGAGCAGCCGCTCGCGGCGCGCGGCCTGGGTGCGCCGCGACCCGAGCGCCCCGAGGAACCCACGGCCGTGGGCCAGGCCGTCGAGCAGGACCGCGTCGAAGGCCGGGTCGTGGTCGAGCAGCACCAGCACGTCGGCCTCGGTGAAGGCGGCGACGGCGGCACGCGCGTCCTCGACGGTGGTGACGGTGCGGGCGCTCCAGCCGAGCAGACCGGCCTGGGCGTGCAGCGCCGCGCCGAGCGCCCCCTCGCCGACGACCAGCGCCGACGGGACCGGCACCAGCAGGTCGACCAGCACCGCGGTGCCGTCGACGTCGAGCCGCTCGGTGGCCGTGGCGCCCCGGCGCAGCAGCGCGCGGGTCTGCTCGGCCGCCGCGGCGGTGACCCCGCCGAGGTCACCGGTGGCCTCCTCCAGGCCGGGCCCGGTGAGGACCAGGGCCGCGCCGGTGTCCACGACCGACAGCAGCGCGGCGGGCCGCCCGGTCTCCAGCGCCTCCCCGAGCGCGGTGGCGGGACCGGCGGCCAGCGGGTGGGCGAGCAGCGTCGCCCCGCCCGCGCAGGCGAGCCCGGCCGCGACCGCGGAGGACTCCCCCACGTGTGCCTCGCGCACCGTCGCCACCCCGGACGCCGCCTGCACGGCGAGCGGATGCGCGGAGTCGTCGAGGGCGCCGAGGTAGAGCAGGCCGCCGACCTCGCCGTCAGTGGTGCCCGCCACCAGCTGGCCGGACTCGACGGAGCCGAACCCGTGCCGGTCGAGCACCCGGACGACACCGATCCCCGACCCGCCGGTCACCGCCCATCGGCGCAGGGCCGCGCCCAGGTCACGACGGGGGTCGGCCGGTGGCCGTGCCGCGGGGGAGGTCGCCGAGGTGCTCACGGTCGCCAGGGTAGCGACGGGGCCTGACGGTGAGCTGAGAACGGGCGGGACGTGGCCACGGCGGGACGGTCAGCGGCGCCGGTGCGTCGGACACCGGTACCGCCGTTCGGGCCATGAGAGAGTGATCAGCGCGACGGCAGCGTTCCGGAACCGTACGATTCCGGCACGCGTTGAACGCCACGTACGCCCATCAGACCGCGAGTCAGGAGTCATGGACCCCACCTGCAGTCCGCGCGCCGACCGTCCCCGTGACGGCCGGCGACCCCGCATCGTCCTCGTCCCCGCCCGCGCCGTGCACCTCCCGGCCGGGCCCGAGACCCGGGCGGTGACAGCCCGGTGATCGGAACGATCCTCGGCATCCTCCTGGGCATTCTGGTGGTCCTCGTGATCACTGCCCTGACCGGCTACTTCGTGGCCCAGGAGTTCGGCTACATGGCCGTGGGCCGCTCCCGCCTCAAGGCCCGTGCGGCCGAGGGCGACACCGGAGCGTCCCGTGCCCTCGACATCACCCGTCGTACGTCGTTCATGCTGTCGGGCGCCCAGCTCGGCATCACCGTCACCGGTCTGCTGGTCGGTTACGTCGCCGAACCGCTGATCGGCAACGGCATCGCCGAGCTGCTCGGCCTCGTCGACGTGCCCCAGGGGGTCGGCCTGGCGATCGGCATCACGGTCGCGCTGCTGTTGGCCACCGTCATCCAGATGGTGTTCGGCGAGCTGTTCCCGAAGAACCTCGCCATCGCCCGGCCGGAGCCGGTCGCGCGGTGGCTGGCGCTGTCCACCAAGACCTACCTGGCGCTGTTCGGGTGGATCATCCGGATCTTCGACGCGGCCTCCAACCTGCTGCTGCGCTCGCTGCGGATCGAGCCGGTGCACGACGTGGAGCACTCGGCGCCCCCCCGCGACCTCGAGGCGATCATCAACGACTCGAAGGACTCGGGTGACCTCAACCCGGAGCTCGCGGTGCTGCTGGACCGCGCCGTCGACTTCGGCGACCGCACCGCGCGGGCCGCGATGATCCCGCGGCCGCGGGTGTCGTGGGTCCGTGCCGACGCGACCGTCGAGAGCCTGGTCGGCCAGATGGCCGTCCAGCACTCGCGCTACCCGGTGCTCGGGCCCCCCGCCGAGGCGGCGGACCCGGAGAACGCCGAGAACGCCCTGGAGCTGGTGGGCGTGGTCTGCCTGAAGGACGTGCTGGCCCTCGCCGACCGCGACGACCGGCCGTTCGACGAGGTGCTGGTCTCCGACCTCATGCGGGCCCCGGTGCTGGTGCCCTCGTCGCTGCCGCTGCCCCAGGTGCTGGCCCAGCTGCGCGCCGACGACGAGGAGCTGGCGTGCGTGCTCGACGAGTACGGCAGCTTGGCCGGCGTCATCACCGTCGAGGACGTCGCCGAGGAGCTCGTCGGCGAGATCACCGACGAGCACGACCAGGCCGGGACGGACCAGGCACTGCGGTCCGACGACGGCTGGGTCGTCCCGGGTGACCGGCACGTCGACGAGGTCGGCAGGCTGATCGAGGCCGAGCTGCCCGAGGGCGACTACCAGACCGTCGGCGGTCTGGTGATGGCCGAGCTGCAGCGGTTGCCGGTCGTCGGGGACGCGGTCGTCGTGACGATCGCGGCGGAGGGCCCGGACGACGAGGACCGCGCCCTGCGGCTGGTGGTGCAGGAGGTCGACCGGCGGGTCCCGTCGGCGGTCGCCCTGGAGTGGACCGAACCGGTGGCCGCCGGTTCCGAGCAGGACGGCGACGACCGGGAGGTACGGGCATGAGTGTCTTCGAGATCGTGGTGTCGATCCTGCTCATCGCCGCGAGCGCGTTCTTCGTGGCCGTCGAGTTCGCGCTCGTCGCCGCCCGGAACTACCGCCTGGAGGAGGCCGCGCAGACCTCGGCCTCGGCGCGGGCGGCGCTGCGCAGCGCCAAGGACATCTCGCTGCTGCTGGCGGGGTCCCAGCTGGGGATCACGCTGTGCGTGCTGGGGCTCGGTGCGATCACCAAGCCGGCGGTGGACTACGCGCTGCGCCCGCTCCTGGAGGGCTGGGGCGTTCCCGGCGGGGTCGCGGGTGTGGCGTCGTTCGTCATCTCGCTGATCGTCGTGACGTTCCTGCACCTGGTCGTCGGGGAGATGGCCCCGAAGTCCTGGGCGATCTCGCACCCGGAGAAGTCGGCGATCATGCTGGCGCTCCCGATGCGCGGGTTCATGATCGTCGCGCGGCCGCTGCTGCTCCTGCTGAACGGCGCGGCCAACCGCTGCCTGCGCTGGTGCGGCGTCGAGCCCGTCGACGAGATGGCCTCGGGCCGCAACGCCGACGACCTGCGTCAGCTGGTCGACCACTCGGCGAAGACCGGCACCCTCGACCAGGGGCGCCGTGACCAGCTGGTCACGGCCCTGGAGCTGGAGCGGACCCCCCTGGGCGAGCTCGCGCGCGAGCCCTCCGGGGTCGCCGCGGACGACGACGTCGCCGCCGTCCAGGCGACCTGTCGCCGGACCGGCCACCTCCGGCTGGTCGTCCGGGACGGGGACACCCCGATCGGGTACGTGCACGTCCGCGACACCCTGACGCGGGCGCCGGAGACCCGGGCCCGGGACCTGATGCGCCCGCTGCTCACCCTGCCGGCGGACACGCAATACCACACGGCGGTGAACACGATGCGCGAGCAGCGTGCGCACCTGGCGCTGGTGGAGTCCGACGACCGCCCGGTCGGCATCGTCACCCTGTCCGACCTGGTGGAACGCCTGCTGCCGGAGCCGGTGTAGGAGCACTCCCCGGACCGGGTGCCCGAGCTGCGCCCGGTCCGGGACGCCCCTACCCTGGGTCGCCTCCCGATCACCCACGGAGGTTGTGATGACCGCTCCGACGCTGCGCCCCGCCGATCTCGACGAGGCGGCGCTGGCCAGGCTGAGGCAGCTCGAGGACCGCATCGGCGGCCCGCTCGTGGCTACCGACCCGAGTCGCCCTACGCCACGCTGTCCGCCGAGCAGCTGGAGGAGGTGCGCCGCACCGAGGCCGAGCTGGGCGTGCAGCTGCTGGCCTACCGGCGCTGACCCCTTCGACGACGAACGCCCCCGCCCGGGATCTGGGCAGGGGCGTTCGTGGTGCAGCGTCGTCTCAGCAACCGAGCAGGCGCGTCGCCAGGTAGGTCTCGACCTGGTCGAGGGCGACCCGCTCCTGCGCCATCGAGTCGCGCTCGCGGATCGTCACCGCCTGGTCGGTGAGGGTGTCGAAGTCGACCGTGATGCAGAACGGGGTGCCGATCTCGTCCTGGCGGCGGTACCGGCGGCCGATGGCGCCGGCGTCGTCGAAGTCGACGTTCCAGTTCTTCCGCAGCTGCGCGGCCAGGTCCTTCGCCTTCGGCGACAGGTCGGCGTTGCGCGACAGCGGCAGCACTGCGGCCTTGACCGGTGCGAGCCGGCGGTCGAGCTTCAGCACGACGCGCTTGTCCACACCGCCCTTGGCGTTGGGCGCCTCGTCCTCGGTGTAGGCCTCGATCAGGAAGGCCATCATCGACCGGCCGACACCGGCGGCGGGCTCGATCACGTACGGCTTGTAGCGGGTGTCGGAGGCCTGGTCGTAGAACGACAGGTCGACGCCCGAGTGGTTCGAGTGCGCCGTCAGGTCGAAGTCGGTGCGGTTCGCGATGCCCTCGAGCTCGCCCCACTCCTGGCCGGTGAAGTTGAACCGGTACTCGATGTCGACGGTGCGCTTCGAGTAGTGGGAGAGCTTCTCCTTGGCGTGCTCGTAGTGCCGCAGGTTCTCCGAGGAGATGCCCAGGTCGGTGTACCAGCGGGTGCGCTCGTCGATCCAGTACTGGTGGATCTCCTCGTCGCTGCCGGGCTCGACGAAGTACTCCATCTCCATCTGCTCGAACTCGCGCGTGCGGAAGATGAAGTTGCCCGGGGTGATCTCGTTGCGGAAGCTCTTGCCGATCTGGCCGATGCCGAACGGCGGCTTCTTGCGCGAGGTCGTCTGCACGTTCAGGAAGTTCACGAAGATGCCCTGCGCGGTCTCCGGGCGCAGGTAGTGCAGCCCTTCCTCGGACTCCACCGGGCCGAGGAAGGTCTTGAGCATCATGTTGAACTCGCGGGGCGCGGTGAACCGGCCGCGGGTGCCGCAGTTCGGGCAGGGGACCTTGGAGAGGTCGTTCTGGTCGGCCTGCTCCGGGTCGCGGCCCTTGCGCTCGGCGAACTCCTCGGCGAGCTGGTCGGCGCGGTAGCGCTTGTGGCAGGACTCGCACTCGACCAGCGGGTCGGAGAAGGTGCCGACGTGACCGGAGGCGACCCAGGTCTGGCGCGGGAGGATGACCGAGGAGTCCAGGCCGACGACGTCGTCGCGGCCGGTCACCATGCTCTTCCACCACTGGCGCTTGATGTTGTCCTTCAGCTCGACGCCGAGGGGCCCGTAGTCCCACGCCGACCGGGTACCGCCGTAGATCTCACCGGAGGCGAAGACGAATCCGCGCCGCTTGGTCAGCGCGACGATGGTCTCGATCTTGGCTGAGGTGGGCTTGCTGGCCACTGGCGGCGCTCCAGAGAAGGTGGTTCGGAGGTCCCCGGATACGGGGCATCCCAGATTACCGACCCGCCATGTATCCCCACTCCCTGCCCCTGTCCCCGACCTCGCCGCGGTGGCTCCGCCCGACCGACCTCGCACAGGCTCCTGCGACCTCGCAGACCCTGCAGAGGCTGCGAGGTCGCAGAACGGTCTGCGAGGTCGGGCGCTCACCCGGCACGGTCGAGGGCGCGGTGCAGGCGGGCGACGGTCGGGGCGAACGACGCCGCGCTGCGCAGGTCGGCCCACACCCAGCGCACCACCGCGACTCCCTCCGCCCGGATCGCGTCCTCCCGCAGCTTCTCCCGCCACAGGACCTCCTCGACGTCGCCGCCGGGGGCGAGCCGCCGGCCGTACGTGATGCGCCCGTCGAACTCCCCCGCCACCCGGGCCTGCTCCCACCAGAAGTCGACCCGGGCGAGGAACCGTCCCGCCGGATCCCGCAGCTCCTGCTGGGTGGCCGGTGCGGGCAGGCCGCAGGAGTGGAGGAGGAGCCTGCTGCGGGTCTCCCCCGGGCCGTCCGCGCCGCCGTCGGCCGCGGCGAGCACCCGGCGGGCGGCCGGGGTGCCGGGACGCCGCGCGGACCGGGCCACGGCGACGTCGAGCTCGTCGGCGGTGACGGCTCCGGCGTGGAGCGCGGCGTCGGTGACCGCGACCGCCACGACGAAGGGCAGGGAGCGGGCCAGGTCGACGACCGTACGCGCGACCGTCGTCACCGGGACGCCGTCGACGACGGTGATCTCGTCCGCGGCGAGCGTCGCCGCGTGGAATCGCGCCGACGGCGCCGTCCGCGCACCGCTGCGCCGGTTCCTGGTCACCTCCACCCGGTCGAGCGGGACCCGCCACAGCCCGATCCCGTGCATCGCGGCCGCCGAGACGTGGCTGAACACCGCGTCCGGGGACAGGGTGCGGACCGCCGCACGCACCGTCTGCCGGTGTCGTTCCACCGGTCCGAGGTCCCCGGCTCCGACGTAGGCGCCCCGGCGCAGCCGGACGAGCCGGCCCGAGACCCGGAGCCTGCGGAGCTCGTCGTCGCCCACTCCCGCCGCGACCAGGTCCCGGCGCAGCACCGGGGCGGGTGTTCCGGGCGCCGGTCGCGGGTCGCGGTCCATGTCCCCACCGTCGCCGCGCACCGGGAGCGGGGGAAGCCCGTCACCCGTCCGGCTGTGGACGGTCCCGGCTCACGGCGGGCGTCGAGCGCGCGCTGTGGACAACGCGGCCCCGCTGCACCTCGCACAGGTTCCTGCGACCTCGCACGGTCTGCAACGGCTGCGAGGTCGCAGAACGGTGTGCGAGGTCGGGGTCAGCTCAACAGGCTGGGGTGGTGGACGGGTGCGGCGCCGGGGGCCACGGTCACCAGGGACTCGTAGGTCGCCTCGGTGGTCGTGTCGGCCTCTGCCAGCAGCGGGTGCACGTGCTCGCGGACCTCGAACGGCCCCAGGGCACGCCGGTAAGCGTCGACGGAGTCGAAGCGGACGGTCAGGACCCACTGCCCGGCGTCCTCGATCGCCCGGCCCGCCTCACCCCCGCGGAAGCCCGGCCGGGCGGCGAGGAGTTCCAGGGCGCGGGCCACGCGCGCGGTGAACGCGGACTCCTCGGAGGGAGACACGCGGAAGCGGCAGACCAGCAGCACGGCGCGACGATAACGAACACGCCTACCATGTCGGGTGCGGCCTGTACGGCACAGCAGCGCCGGAGGGTGTGGCCGCCGCCTCCGGAGGAACGGACGGGTCCACCACATGTCTGCCGCAGCCCAGACCACGCACGCACCGGGAGCCGGCCCGGGCGCGGACGACGACCACCACCCCGCGCCAGAGCCGGGCCCGACCCGCGACCCGCGCACGCTGGCCGCCGCGGGCGACCTGCTGCGGGCACTCGCCGCGCCGGTCCGGATCGCCATCGTGCTGCAGCTGCTGGAACACTCGCGGTGCGTCCACGACCTGGTGGACGCGCTCGGGGTCACCCAGCCCCTGATCAGCCAGCACCTGCGGGTCCTCAAGGCCGCCGGGGTGGTCGAGGGCGAGCGGAAGGGCCGCGAGGTGCTGTATTCGCTGGTGGACGACCACCTGGCGCACATCGTGGTGGACGCCGTCGCCCACGTCGAGGAGGACACGTGACGGAGACGACCGGCCGGACGACCGCGGCGGCGGTCACCGAGCGGTCCACCGCCGGGCCGCGCGGCATCCGCGCCACCCGGCAGCGGGCCGCCGTCACCGCGCTGCTGGACCGGCTGGACGACTTCCGGTCCGCCCAGGAGATCCACGAGGAGCTGCGGCGCGCCGGCGAGGGCATCGGCCTGACCACGGTCTACCGGACCCTGCAGACCCTTGCCGACGGCGGCGAGGTCGACGTGCTGCGGGTCGCGTCCGGCGAGGCCGTCTACCGGCGCTGCGAGACCGAGCACCACCACCATCACCTCGTGTGCCGCCGGTGCGGCGCCGCCGTCGAGATCGAGGGTCCGGCGGTGGAGTCCTGGACCGAGTCGGTCGCCCAGAAGCACGGCTTCACCGAGGTGTCGCACACCCTCGAGGTCTTCGGCCTCTGCGGCCGCTGCTCGGCGGGCTGAGACCGGGCTCAGTCCCCGCAGCCGGGGACGGCGGGCAGCTCCCGGTCGCGGGCGAACGGGTCCGCCGGACGCGGGTCCGGGGTCGGCGCCCACCGGCCGTCGACGAGGGCGTAGGTCCAGGCCGGGCCGCGCCGTGCCAGATCGGTCAGCGCGTCGACCAGCCGGTCGACGTCGGAGGAGCCGGTGCGCAGGCCCAGCGACGCGCGCACGGCGTCGCGGCCGCCGGTGAGCCGCGCCAGCAGCGGGTGGGCGCAGAACCGGCCGTCGCGGACCCCGATGCCGTACTCGGCCGACAGCGCCGCCGCGACCAGCCCGGCGGGCAGCTCGCCCAGGGTGAACGAGACGGTCGCGGTGCGGTCGCCCGCGTCGTCGAAGCAGGACAGGGTCCGCAGGCCGGGGACCGTCGCCAGGCCGGCGTGCAGGCGGTCGGCCAGCTCGCGCTCGTGGGCGGGCACGATGTCGTCGATCAGCGGGTCCAGGCTCCGGCAAGCCGCTCCGAGCGCGGCGGCACCGAGCACGTTCGGGGTGCCGCCCTCGTGCCGCTGCGGCGACGGCAGCCACTCCGTGACCGTGCCGCCGCCCGGGCCGTCGGCGACGGACACGGATCGAACCGCTCCCCCGCCCGCGACGTGCGGGTCGGCGGCGTCGAGCCAGTCCCGGCGGCCGACGAGGACCCCGGCGCCGTAGGGCGCGTAGAGCTTGTGCCCGGACAGCGCGACGTAGTCCGCGTCCCACCCGGCCAGGTCGACGCGCCGGTGCGGGGCGAGCTGGGCGGCGTCGACGCACAGCCGGGCACCCGCGGCGTGCGCGACACGCGCGATCTCGGCGACCGGGAGGAGCTCGCCGGTCACGTTGGACGCCCCGGTGACCGCGACCAGCGCGGCGTCGGGACGGGCGGCGAGCTCGGCCCGCAACGCATCGAGCGTCGCCGCCACGGTGGCGGCGGCGGGCACGACGCGGTGCTCGCGGTCGCGCCAGGCCAGCAGCGTCGCGTGGTGCTCCAGGTCCAGGGTCACCACCGGGCCGGGGACGGCGCGGGCGAGCAGGCCGAGCGCGTCGGTGGTGTTGCGGGTGAACACCACGACGTCGTCGGCGCGGGCCCGGACGAACCGGGCGACGTCGGCGCGGGCGTTCTCCACGAGCGCGGTGCAGACCTTCGAGGTCCAGCCGGCGCCGCGGTGCACGCTGCCGTGGTAGGGCAGCACCTCGGCGACGTGGGCAGCGACCGGCTCCAGCGCCGGCGCCGACGCGGCGGAGTCGAGGTCGCAGTAGCGGGCCCACCGGCCGTCGACGAGCGGGACCGTGAGGTCCGCACCGACGACGCGGGGCAGGGCGTGCTGGACGGGACGTGGCAGGGCGAGGGTCATGATCGGGCCTCCGGCCGATCTCGGGGACCCGGCGTGGCGCACGGATCCGCGCTTGCCGACTGCGGGTGTCGCGTCGGCCCGGTCATCACCCGGGGCACCCCACCGCGGAGGAGGGTTGCCGTCCAGCGAGCCGGGGCTTCGCGCTGGCACTCGTGACCTTCGGCGACGAAACTAGCAGACCGTCTCAGATGGAGACACGTGAGCATCGCCACCCCGGATAGCGTCTGACCGATGACGGACACGCAGCCCGCGCCCACCACGGTCCGGCGGATCGACGTCCCGGAGTCCGGCGAGCTGGCCCAGCTCGCCGCCGTCTTCGAGGACCTGCAGTACGTGCTGCGCTGCTGCGAGCACCTGGTCACCGCCCTGGGCGGGCCCGAGTCCGGGCCGGTGCGGGTGGACGCCGACCCGGCGCTGGTCGAGGCCCTCTGGACCGGCGCCCTGATCGGCTACGTGCGGTGCTTCTCCGGCCGGACGAAGACGCTGACCACCGACGACCTGACGTCGCTGGAGCTCGACGGGGACGTCAGCGGGTTCCACGACATGGTGTTCAAGCTCCGCGATCACTACGCCTCCCGGCACGTGAACCCGCGCGAGTCGTACTCGATCGGCGTGGCCCAGTCCAACGACGGGACGCCCCGGGGCGTCGCCGTCGTCTCCACCCCGCGCCCGCTCGTCGACGAGACGACGGTCCGGCTGCTCGGCCGGGTCGCCTACAGCCTGTCCGGCCTGGTGGACGCCCGGATGAAGAAGTCCCAGAACGACGTCCTCGGCGTCGCGCACGGGATGACCGCGGGCCAGCTGGCGGGGCTGCCGCTGGTGCACCTCGACGGCAGCGGCGAGGCGGCCCCGGAGGACGCGGTGACCCGGGACGGCACTCGGGACGGCACCGCGGACGGCCCGGGGAACTGATCCCCGCCGGATGCATCATCCGGCGCACAGCGGCTACCCGGTCGGGACGCATCCCGACGAGAGGTGACCTCATGACCACCCGCACGACGACGTCCGACGCCGTCCGCACCGCCCTGCACGGCCTGGAGTTCCCCGCCGGCAAGGACGACCTGGCGTGGACCGCCGAGCGCAACGAGGCCGACGCCGCGACGGTCGAGGCCCTGCGGGCGGTGCCGGCCGAGGAGCACTACGCCTCGATCGCCGCCGTGGTGGCCGCCGTGGACCTGGCCGACGACGACCCGGCGCGCCAGACCGCGGGCGACACCGCGGACGAGCCGGCCGAGGAGACCGAGCAGCTTCGCGCGCAGCGGCGCACCGAGCACACCCGTCCCGGGCTGTCGGAGTCCACGAAGGACGTGGACCCGGTCAACCCGATCGCCGAGGAGCTCGGCACCAACCGCAAGAAGTGACCCGCGCGGCCGGGGCGGGCACCGCCCCGGCCGGCCGGTCAGCCGCCGACGAGCTCGGCCCGCATGCTCGACGCGGAGGACACGACGAGCATGAGCAGCGTCCCCATCGGACCCTCGCCCAGCCCGGCCGCGGGGAAGGCGTAGCGCAGCGTCACGTCCCAGCCGCGCTCGCCGCGCACCACCCGGGGCGTGCCGAACAGGCCCTCCCCCACCCCGAGCCCGACCCGTCGCGGCACGTCGTGCTCCGGGTCGGCGGAGTCCGGCAGGTCCCACGCCACGACGCAGGTCAGGTTGAGGACGGGCAGCCCCTCCTCCAGCTCGGTCCCCTGCACCACGCACAGCACGCCGCCGTGGGCGAAGGTCAGCGCGCCGTCGTCGTCGGCGGTGACGTCGTGGAACCGCTCCAGCGCACCCTTCGCGGTGGCGAGCATCCCGGTGATCACATCGGTGCTCACGGTGTCACCCCCGTCGCGGCGTCGCCCGTCGCGGCGTCCACGGCCCCGCCGAAACGCCGGTCCCGGCGTGCGTAGATCTCGATCGCCTGCCAGATGTGGCGCCGGTCGAAGTCGGGGAACAGCGTGTCCAGGAAGACCATCTCGGCGTAGGCGCTCTGCCAGAGCAGGAAGTTCGAGGTCCGCTGCTCCCCCGAGGAGCGCACGAACAGGTCGACGTCGGGCATGTCCGGCTCGTCGAGGTGGCGGGCCAGCATCCGCTCGTCGATCTTGTCGGGGTTGATCCGGCCCTCGGCGGCGAGCCGGGCGATCTGGCGCACCGAGTCGACGATCTCGGCGCGGCCGCCGTAGTTGACGCACATGGTCAGGTTCAGCACGTCGTTGCCGCGGGTGCGCTCCTCGGCGATCTCCAGCTCCTTGATCACCGAGCGCCACAGCCGCGGGCGGCGGCCCGCCCAGCGGACCCGGACCCCCATCGCGTCCATCTCGTCGACGCGGCGGCGGATGACGTCGCGGTTGAAGCCCATCAGGAACCGGACCTCGTCGGGGCTGCGCCGCCAGTTCTCGGTGGAGAACGCGTACGCCGACAGCCAGCGCACACCGAGGTCGATGCAGCCGCGGGCGACGTCCATCAGCGACGTCTCGCCCCGCTTGTGCCCCTCCGTGCGGGGCAGACCACGGGCGTTGGCCCAGCGGCCGTTGCCGTCCATGACGAGGGCGACGTGGCCCGGCACCAGCTCCGGCGGGATCGCCGGGGGCCGGGCACCGGACGGATGCGGTGCGGGAGGCTGGAACGGCACGTCACCGACCCTACGTCGGGGCCGATGGCCGGGCTCGGCCGCGGTGGTCGGGCTCAGTCGCGCTGGTCGGGCTGGGGCCAGGCCGGCACGGCCGGGTCCTCCAGCCGCTCGATGGTCTCGCGCAGCCGGCGCATCCCGCGGTGCCCGTGGACCCGGTCGACCTCCGACAGCGGTTCGGACTCGTCGGGCCGGATCACCGGCAGCATCGGGATGGCCGGCCAGGCGCCGTCCTCGGTGCGGGCCCGGACCTGACGCATCGCGCGGGTCGGCCCGTCCTGCGGGGACTCCGGCATGACCTCGGTGCGGGCCGGCAGCTGCTGGGTGGGCGGCACCGGGATCCGCTGCGTGGCGGCCGGGAGACGATGGGTGCGAGCGGTGTGGTCGTCGTCCGGCGGCGGTGTGTGGGGTCGGTTCACGACTGCCTCTCCGACGGGGCTGGGGTCCCCTCGATCACAGGAGGATAACGAGACCGCGCAACCGGTTGCCTGTCCTGAGCGACGTTCACCCGGTGGAGTCGGCGGAAGCGCCGTGCGCCGCGACCGGCGGCACCGCGGCGGGCGGCGCACCGGGAACGTCAACCGCTCGACGAAGCATACGGGCCGCTCACGGCAGCCCGATCGGGACACCGGGCCGATCGAACTAGTCGGACAGCGCGTCCGGAGGTGTCGGCGCACCGCCGTCCGGCGGTTCCGGGGCGGTCCCCGGCGCACCCGGCGCGACGACGGCGGCGGGCCGGACCCGGGCGCGGCGGTCGACCAGGGGCAGCGAGCGCAGCTGGCGCTCCAGGTGCCACTGCAGGTGCGCCGCGACCAGGCCGCTGGCCTCCCGCCGGGTCGGGGTGCCCGAGGCGTCGGCGGTGTCCCAGTCGCCGTGCAGCAGCGCCATGAGCAGCGCCACCGTCTCGGGGGCCGGGGTGACCGAGCCCGGCGGGCGGCAGCGCGGGCACACCATGCCGCCCCCGGCGACGGTGAACGACCGGTGCGGGCCGGGCGTCGCGCAGCGCGCACAGTCCGACAGCGACGGCGCCCACCCCGCATGGCTCATGGCCCGCAGCAGGAACGCGTCGAGCACCAGGGCCGGTTCGCGGGCGCCGTCGGCCAGCGCCCGGGTGGCACCGAGCAGCAGCAGGTAGACCCGCAGGCTCGGCTCGCCCTCCTCGGACACCAGCCGGTCCGCGGTCTCCAGGATCGCGCAGCCGCAGGAGTAGGCCGACCAGTCCGCGACGATCGCCGGCGCGAACGCGTCGACGGTCTGGGCCTGGGTGACCACGTCGAGCGTGCGCCCGGTGTAGCACTGGACGTCGACGTGGTTGAACGGCTCCAGCCGGGCGCCCCACCGCGACCGGGTGCGGCGCACGCCCTTGGCGACCACCCGGATCTTGCCGTGCTGACGGGTCAGCATCGTGATGATCCGGTCCGCCTCGCCCAGCTTCTGCACCCGGAGCACGATCCCGGTGTCGCGGTAGAGCTGGGCCATCCACCCAGTCTAGGTTCTCCTCAGAACCCCAGCTTGCGCAGCTGCTTCGGGTCCCGCTGCCAGTCCTCGGCGATCTTCACGTGCAGGTCCAGGTGCACCCGGGTGCCCAGCAGCTTCTCGATCTGGCGACGGGCGTCGCTGCCGACCTGCTTGAGCCGGGCACCGCCCTTGCCGATCACGATGCCCTTCTGGCTGGACCGCTCGACGTAGATGATCGCGTAGATCTCCAGCAGGTCCTTCTTCTCGATCGTCTCCTCGACGACGACGGCGATCGAGTGCGGCAGCTCGTCGCGCACGCCCTCCAGCGACGCCTCCCGCACGAGCTCGGCCACGAGCACGTCGGTCGGCTCGTCGGTGAGGTCGCCGTCCGGGTAGAGCTGCGGCCCCTCCGGCAGCAGCCCGACCAGCAGGTCCGACAGCAGCGATACCTGGAAGCCCGACCGCGCCGAGGTCGGCACGACCTCGGCGAAGTCCATCAGCGCCGCCACCTCGGTGAGCCGCTCGGCGACCTGCTCGGGGCGGGCGGTGTCGGTCTTGGTGACGACGGCGACCACCGGGGTGTGCGCGGCGATCCGGCCCAGCTCCTCGGCGATGAACCGGTCACCCTTGCCGACCTTCTCGTTGGCGGGCACGCAGAACCCGACGACGTCGACCTCGGACCACGTCTCGCGCACCAGGTCGTTGAGCCGCGACCCGAGCAGGGTCCGGGGGCGGTGCAGCCCCGGGGTGTCGACCAGGACGATCTGGGCGGCCGGTCGGTGCACGATCCCGCGGATCGCGTGCCGGGTGGTCTGCGGGCGCGAGGAGGTGATCGCGATCTTCTCCCCGACCAGCGCGTTGGTCAGGGTCGACTTGCCGGCGTTGGGCCTGCCGACGAAGCAGGCGAACCCGGACCGGAAGCCCTCGGGCCGTGCGCCGGTCATGCCGCACCGAGCCGGTCGAGGATCTCGCGGCCGATCGGCAGCGCCGCCGTCGCCGCCGGGGACGGTGCGTTCAGCACGTGCAGGATCGAGCCGGGGCGGCCCGCGCCGTCCGGACCGGCCTGGTCGAGGAACAGGAAGTCGTCGACCAGGGTGCCGTCGGCCTTCACGGCCTGGGCCCGCACCCCGGCGCCTGCCGGGTGCAGGTCGGAGGCGGTGACCTCGGGCAGCATCCGCTGGATCTGGCGGACCATCGCGCGCGTCGACAGCGAGCGGCGGACCTCGCCGATGCCGTAGCGCCAGTGCGTGCGCGCCACCTTCACCATGCCCGGGTAGGTCAGCGTCCCCAGCAGCTCCTTCGGCTTGACCGTGCGCCAGTCGTAGCCCTCGCGGGCCAGCGCGAGCACGGCGTTCGGGCCGGCGTGGACGGTGCCGTCGATGCCGCGGGTGGCGTGGACCCCGAGGAACGGGAACGCCGGGTCCGGGACCGGGTAGATCAGGCCGCGGACCAGCGAGGCGGCCCGCTCGGAGAAGCCGGAGTACTCGCCGCGGAACGGGATGATCCGCACACCGGGGTCGGCCCCGGCGAGGCGGGCGAGCTCGTCGCAGCGCAGTCCGCCGCAGACCACGGCGCGGGTGCCGAGCAGGTCACCGCGGGTGGTGCGCACGACGACGTCGGACGGGCGGCGGGCGAACCCGGTGACGGTGCGGCCGAGGTGCACCTCACCGCCGTTCTTCTCCACCAGCTCGCCCAGCTTCTCCGCGACCAGCCGGTAGTCGGTGATGCCGGTCGAGGGCACCCAGAGCGCGGCGAGGCCGCGGACGTCGGGCTCGTAGGTGCGGATGCCGTGCTCGTCGAGGCGGTGGTTCTCCACGCCGTTGGCGTCGCCGCGGCGGGCCAGCTCGTCGAGCCGGGGCAGCTCCTCGGGCTCGGTCGCGACGACGAGCTTGCCGCAGACCTGGTGCGGCAGGTCGTGCTCGCGGCAGAACGCGATGGTCTCGGCGCAGCCGGCGACGGCCAGGCGGGCCTTGTAGCCGCCGGGCGCGTAGTAGAGCCCGGAGTGCACGACGTTGGAGTTGTTGCCGGTCTGGTGGTTCGCCAGGCGCTGCTCGCGCTCGACGACGGCGACGCTCAGCCCGTTGCGGGTGGCGGCGTACGCGGTGGCCAGGCCGACGATCCCGCCCCCGACGACGACGAGGTCGTAGCGCGGTGTCGCGGGCAGCCCGGTCACCGGGCACGCTCCGCGGGGATGGTCGTGCGGGCAGCCATCAGGTCCTCCTCGCGTCCCGCCCGCGGCGGGACGGTCACGTCCGTCGGTCGTTCCCCGTGCCCGGGGGCGGCCAGGTCAGTGCCGTTCAGTGCCGTTCAGTGCCGGTCAGTGCCGGTCGGCGCCGGCGTGCTCGGTGGGGTCGCCCGCGACGTGGTCCGGCACGTCGGACTCCGAGGCGCCCTGGCGCGGCCCGTCGTGGCCGGTGTCCTCGGTCTCGGCCGGCTCCAGCGGGCTGACCAGCACCGAGGTGATGCGGACCCGACCGCGGGCGTCCTTGCCGCCCTCGCCCTGCAGTCGCAGCAGGCCGTCCAGCTCGGCGGTGGCCCCGGGCAGCGGCACCTTGCCCAGGCGCTGGGCGAGCAGCCCGCCGACGGTGTCGACGTCGGCGTTCTCCAGTGCCTCGTGCAGCTCGTCCTCGCGCGGGGTGCCGCGGAACCGCCCGGCGAACAGCTCCTCGAGGTCCTCGACGGGCAGCCGGGCCGCGACCCGGAAGGCGCCGTCGGAGACCTCGGCGACCTCGGGCACCTCCTCGGAGTCGTACTCGTCGGTGATCTCGCCGACGATCTCCTCCAGGATGTCCTCGATCGTCACCACCCCGGCGGTGCCGCCGTACTCGTCGACCACGACGGCCATGTGGTTGCGGGTGCGCTGCATCTCGCGCATGAGGTCGTCGCTGCGCTTGGAGTCCGGCACGAAGGCCGCGGGGCGCAGGATGTCGAGCAGGGCGACCTCGCGCTCGCCGCGCCGGGCCTCCTCGCGGGCCCGCACCAGGTCCTTGAGGTAGGCGATGCCGATGACGTCGTCGATGCCCTCGCCGAGCACCGGGATGCGCGAGTAGCCGCTCTTGAGCGCCAGCCGCAGCACCTTCTCCACCGGGGTGTCGCGCTCGGTCCAGATCAGGTCCGGCCGCGGCACCATGATGTCGCGGACCGGGGTCTCCCCCAGCTCGAACACCGAGTGGATCATCTTGCGCTCGCCCTCGTCGACGACGCCGCGGTTGCTGGCCATGTCGACGAGCTCGCGCAGCTCGACCTCGGTGGAGAACGGGCCGTCGCGGAAACCGGGGCCCGGGGTGATCGCGTTGCCCAGCAGGATGAGCAGCTTCGCCAGCGGCGAGAGCACCGTGCCCAGGGCACGGATCGGGGCGGCGAGCAGCAGCCCGATCCGGTACGGGTGCTGGCGGCCCAGGGTGCGCGGCCCGACCCCGACCAGCACGTAGCTGGCCAGCACCATGAGCACCGCGGCGAGCAGCAGCCCGATCCAGGGCGCGGAGAACAGCGGGGCCAGCGCGATCGCCAGCAGGATCACCGCGACCGTCTCGCAGGCGACGCGCAGCAGCATCAGCAGGTTGACGTGCCGCGGCCGGTCGGCGACGACGGCCGACAGCGCCCGCGCACCGGCCCGCCCGGACCGCACGACGGCGTCCACCCGGGCACGGGAGATCGACATCAGGGCCGAGTCCGCGGCCGCGAACACCCCGGCCAGCAGGACGAGCAGGACCGTCGCGACGATCAGCCAGACGGGGGTCACTTCTGCTCCTCGGAGAACGGGGTCGTGGGTCGTCCGGTCACCGGCCGACCTCGTCCTCGAAACCGGCGGCACCGAGCAGCCGGTCGTCGCTGCGCTTCTGGGCGTCCCGGGCGCGCTCGCGGGCCCGGTCCTCCCGCCAGCGGACGAGCAGCCGGTTCTGCAGCGCGAACATCTCGCGCTCGTCCTCGGGCTCGAGGTGGTCGTAGCCGAGCAGGTGCAGGATGCCGTGCACGGTCAGCAGGTGCAGCTCGTCGGCCAGGGTGTGCCCGGCCTTGCGCGCCTGGTCCCGGGCGAAGGCCGGGCAGAGCACGACGTCACCGAGCAGGGCGGGGCCCAGGTCCGGTGCGTCGGGCCGCCGGGTGTCCTCGGCGAGGGCGTCCATCGGGAAGGCCATGACGTCGGTGGGGCCCGGCTCGTCCATCCAGCGGACGTGCAGCTCCTCCATCGCGTCCAGCCCGACGGCGGTGATCGCCAGCTCGGCGGACGGGCTCACCTTCATCGCGTCCAGCGCGTACCGGGCGACCGACACGATCTGCGCCTCGTCGACCGCGACCCCGGACTCGTTGACGACCTCGATGCTCACGTCGCCGCTGCCCTGCCCCTGCTCGCCGATACGGATGTACGGGGCAGCCTAGACGGCCGCACCGACGGTCCCGGGCGCCACCCGCCCCTGGCCACCGTCCCCGGTCACCGCCGCCGGTCGGGACGCCGCGCGGGGCCGTTGCGGGGTGCGCCGTTGCCGACGGCGGCCGCGCGGTGCTCGACCGCGGCGAACCGGGCGTAGGCGTCGACGATGTCGGACACCAGGCGGTGCCGGACCACGTCGGCGCTCTCGAGCCGGGAGAAGTGCACGTCGTCGACGCCGTCGAGGATGTCCTGCACGACCGCCAGCCCGGACCGGGCGTTGCCCGGCAGGTCGACCTGGGTGATGTCGCCGGTGACCACGATCCGCGAGCCGAAGCCGAGCCGGGTGAGGAACATCTTCATCTGCTCGGGCGTGGTGTTCTGCGCCTCGTCGAGGATGATGAACGCGTCGTTGAGCGTCCTTCCCCGCATGTACGCCAGCGGCGCGACCTCGATCGTCCCGGCGGCCATCAGCTTCGGGATCGACTCCGGGTCGATCATGTCGTGCAGCGCGTCGTAGAGCGGGCGCAGGTACGGGTCGATCTTCTCGAACAGCGTGCCGGGCAGGTAGCCCAGCCGCTCCCCCGCCTCGACCGCGGGCCGGGTCAGGATGATCCGGTTGACCTGCTTGGCCTGCAACGCCTGCACGGCCTTGGCCATCGCCAGGTAGGTCTTGCCGGTACCGGCCGGGCCGATGCCGAAGACGATGGTGAACGCGTCGATGGCGTCGACGTAGCGCTTCTGGTTGAGCGTCTTGGGCCGGATGGTCTTCCCGCGCCGGGACAGGATGTCCAGGCTCAGCACCTCGGCCGGGGACTCGCCGAGCCGCTCGTCGGCGGTGTTCTCCGCCGAGAGCATCTGCACCGTGCGGCGCACGGTGTCCGCGCCGACCAGCTGGCCGCGCTCGGCCAGGGTGATCAGCTCGGTGAAGACCCGCTCGGCGAAGGCGACGTCGCCGGGGTCCCCGGACAGGGTCAGCTCGTTGCCGCGGACGTGGACGTCGGCGGTCAGCTCCTCCTCGGCGGCGCGCAGGCTCTCGTCGCGCGAGCCGAGCAGGGCGAGGAGGGCGGTGTCCGGCACGGCCATCCTCGACCGGACGGTCCCGCCCGGTGCTGCGTCGGACCGCTCGTCGGTCCGAGGGGTGGGGCCGGGTTCGGTGCCGGTCAAGAGTGTGTTCGCCTGCCTCGTACGTCGGGTCGCCGGACTGCGCCGATCGTACCGGTCGGACCGCGGACGGCACCCGCGGATTCGGCAGCGGGTCAGGCGGGCGCGCTCAGGCGTTCCACCGCCGCCAGCGCCGCCGCCCAGCCCGGATGGCGCACGTCGATGAGCTGCAGGTGGTTCGCGCCCTCGACCCGCACGAGCTCCGAACGGTCCCCGGTGGCCGTCGCGGCGGCGACGAAGTCCTCGCTCTGGGAGAGCGGGACGACCTCGTCGGCGGTGCCGTGCACGCACACCGACGGCACCCCGAGCGGGACGGCCTCCATCGGGCTGGTCGCGCGGAACCGGGCCGGGTCGGCGGCCGGGGTCGCCGCGACGAGGTCGGCGACGGCGCCGTCGCCGAGCAGCATCCCGCCGGCCAGGTCGAGCACCCCGGCCAGCGAGACCACCCCGGCCGGGCGCACCGCTGGCGCGGCGCCCGGGTCACCGGGGGTGAGCTTCGCGCGCATCGCGAGCCAGCCCGCGAGGTGCCCGCCCGCCGAGTGCCCGAGCACGACGAGCCGGCGCAGGTCGAGCCGGGTGGAGCGCAGGGTGGCGAGGTGGTCGGCGGCCATCGCGACGTCGTCGAAGGTGGAGGGCCAGCCGCCGCCGGCGTTCACCGTGCGGTACTCGATGTTCCAGACCGCGAAGTTCGCCGCGACCAGCGCGTCGACCACCGGCCGCATGACCGTGAGGTCGGTACCGGCCCGCCAGAACCCGCCGTGCACGACGAGCACGGTGCCGCGGGGCAGGTCCCGGGTGGCCGGGAAGGTCAGCTCGCCGAACTGCTGGGGCTGGCCGCCGTAGGCCATCCGCTCGGTCCGCGGTACGGCCTCGTCACGCGGGGGTCGGCGCGGGGCCGCGGGGGCGTCGTTGCCGCAGGCGCCGAGCAGCGGGGAGGCGGCGAGGCCGGCCAGCAGCGCGCGACGTCCGATCCGGGGAGCATGGTCACTCACGCGGCGGATGATGGCATCCGAACCCGGCCCACGACGACGGAATCGCCGGAAAGAGACGGCCCCGGCGGGGTCAGCGGGCCCAGCGGCCGGTGCGCACGGCGAGCGCGCCGAGCGCGACGCAGGCCGCGGTGGAGGCCCGCAGCACCTCCGGTCCCATCCGGACCGGGCCGGCGCCGGCGTCGGCGAGGCGGTCGAGCTCGGCGTCGTCGACGCCGCCCTCCGGTCCGACGGCGAGCAGCACCTCCCCCGCGGCGGGCAACGCGACCGAGGCGAGGTCGTCGCCCGCGGACTCGTGCAGCACCAGCGCGGTGTCGGCGGCACCGACCCGGGCGGCGAGCTGCGCGGTGGTCACCGGGTCGGCGACCCCGGGCTGCCACGGCCGCCGGGCCTGCTTGGCCGCCTCCCGCACGGTGGACCGCCAGCGTTCGAGGGCCTTCGCCCCGCGCGGGCCGTCGTCCCAGCGGGTGACGCAGCGCGCCGCCTTCCAGGGGACGAACCCGTCGGCACCGGCCTCGGTCGCGGTCTCCACGGCGAGCTCGCCGCGGTCGCCCTTGACCAGCGCCTGCGCGACGACGACGCGGACCGCGGGTGCGGGCACCCGGGTCACCGCGTGCAGCCGCACGGTCAGCGCGTCCCGCCCGGCGACGTCGACGACCTCGGCGCGGGCGAGCCCGCCCCGGCCGTCGGAGAGCACCAGCGCCTCGCCGGGGCGCAGCCGTCGCACGGTCGCGGCGTGCCGCCCCTCCGGGCCGTCGAGCACCATGTCGGAGCCCGGGCGCGGGAGGGACGCGACGTCGTCGACCAGGAACAGCGGCGCCGTCGTCACCGGGTCAGCGTCCGGTCCAGCTGTCGCGCAGCTTGGAGAACAGGCCGTGACCGTTGCGCGAGCCACCGATCAGGTCCGGCTGTGCCTCGCCGCGCAGCTCGGCGAGCTTGCGCAGCAGGTCGGTCTGCTCCTTGTCCAGCCGGGTCGGCACCACCACCTCCACGTGCACGAGGAGGTCGCCGTGGCCGTCGATGCGCCCGGTGGAGCGCAGCCGGGGCATGCCCTTGCCGCGCAGCGTGCGGACCGTGCCGTGCTGGGTGCCCGGCTCGACGTCGATCTCGGCGATCGTGCCGTCGAGCAGCGGCAGCGGCAGCGTGGTGCCGAGCGCGGCCGCGGTCATCGGCAGTGGGAGCGTGCAGTGCAGGTCGGCGCCGTCGCGGGTGAACAGCTCGTGCGGCGCCTCCTCCACCTCGACGTAGAGGTCACCGGCGGGACCGCCACCGGAGCCGACCTCGCCCTGCCCGGACAGGCGCACCCGCATGCCCTCGGCGACGCCGGCCGGGATCTTGACCGAGACGGTGCGCCGCGACCGGACCCGGCCGTCTCCCGCGCACTGGCGGCACGGGTCGGGGATGACCTCGCCGAACCCGCGGCAGGTCGGGCAGGGCCGCGCGGTGACGACCTGCCCGAGGAACGAGCGCTGCACGCTCTGGATCTCCCCGGAGCCGCCGCAGGTGTCGCAGGCGGTGGGACGGGTGCCGTCCGCGCAGCCGGAGCCCTGGCACTGGGTGCACAGGACCGCGGTGTCGACGGCGAGGTCGCGCTGCACACCGGCGGCGCACTCCTCCAGCGTCAGCTCCATCCGGATCAGCGCGTCGGCCCCGGGCTGGACCCGGCTGCGCGGGCCACGCCCGCGTCCACCGGCCGCGGTGCCGCCGAAGAACGCGTCCATGATGTCGCTGAAGCCGCCGAACCCGGCGAACGGGTCACCGCCGCCGCCACCCCCGCCGCGGGCGTCGAGGGGGTCGCCACCGAGGTCGACGACCCGGCGCTTCTCCGGGTCGGTCAGCACCTCGTAGGCGGCGCTCACCTCCCGGAACCGCTCCTGGGCGCCGGGATCGGGGTTGACGTCCGGGTGCAGCTCACGGGCGAGCTTGCGGTACGCCCGCTTGATCTCCGAGGCGTCGGCGCCGCGCTCGACGCCCAGGATCCCGTAGTAGTCGCGTGCCACCTGGCTCTTTTCCTCTGAGAAGTACCTACAACGACGATGAAAGGGCCTACCGACCGGTCAGGATCTCACCCACGTACCGGGCGACCGCATGCACCGCCGAGATCGTGCCCGGGTAGTCCATCCGGGTGGGCCCGACGACGCCCATCCCGCCCAGTGGGGTCCCCGAGCCGTACCCCACGGTGACCACGGACGCCGTGCGCAGGTCCTCGGCCTCGTTCTCCTCGCCGATCCGGACGGTGACCAGCCCGGACTCCTGCGACGCCGCGAGCAGCCGCATGACCACGACCTGCTCCTCCAGCGCCTCCAGGACCTGGCGCAGCGAGCCGGGGAAGTCGGCGTGGCTGCGGGTCAGGTTCGCCGTGCCGCCCAGCACCATCCGCTCCTCGGGGTGCTCGACGAGGGTCTCGATGAGCACCGTCGCGAGGTGCAGCAGCGGGGTGCGCAGGTCCTCCGGCGCGGTGTCGGGCAGCTCGGCGACGGCCGCGGAGGCCTCGGCGAGCTTGCGACCGTTGAGGGCGTTGCCGAGCATCTCGCGCAGCCGGGCGACGTCGTCGTCGGCGAGCACGTCCCCCAGGTCCACGACGCGCTGGTCGACGCGCCCGGAGTCGGTGATCAGCACCAGCATCAGCCGGGCCGGGGTCAGCTGCACGACCTCCAGGTGGCGGACCGTGGAGCGGGTCAGCGTCGGGTACTGCACGACGGCGACCTGGCGGGTCAGCTGCGCGAGCAGCCGCACCGAGCGGCGCAGCACGTCGTCCAGGTCGACCGCACCGTCCAGGAACGTCTGCACGGCCCGCTTCTCCGCCGACGACAGCGGCTTGACCTGCGAGATCCGGTCGACGAACTGACGGTAGCCCTTGTCGGTCGGGATCCGGCCGGCGCTGGTGTGCGGCTGGGCGATCAGCCCGTCCTCCTCGAGGACGGCCATGTCGTTGCGGACCGTTGCGCTCGACACCCCGAGGTTGTGCCGGTCGACGATGGCTTTGGAGCCCACGGGCTCCTGCGTCGACACGTAGTCGGCCACGATGGCCCGTAGTACGGCGAAGCGCCGTTCGTCGGCGTTCATCTCATCGCACCTCCCCCGGTATGCCCCGTCCATCCTAAGCTCCGCCGCGGTCGCGCGGCCGCGGCACACGGCGTGGCACGGTGGGTGGGGTGATGTCCGCACGCCGCTTCGGCCGGCGCTCCCTGATCGTCGGCGCCGGCGCCCTCGCCCTGGTCGCGGCCGGTACGACCGACCGCTGGCTCCCCGTCGACGGCGGCGCCGGGACGCCGGACCCGGTCGCGCTGCGGGCCCGGATCCTGGCAGGTGTCGTCCCCCACTCCGGGCTGGCGACGGCGACCGGCCGGCTCGGGCTGCCCACCGTCGCGCCGATCGGGTCCGCGGCCCGCCTGCTGTCCACCACCACCCGGCTCCGCGTCCAGGTCGCCGACGACGGCCGCTGGCGGGTCGACGAGCTGACCCCGGTCGGCGAGGTCGACACCTACCGCGACGGGCAGGTCGAGCAGGTCTGGGACTACGGCGCGAACCGGCTCACCACCATCGAGCCACTCGCCCCGGTGCGGTTCCCGCGGGCCTCGGACCTCGCCCCGGCCGACCTGGCCCGCCGGCTGCTCGGCGCCACCCCGGACGACCCGGTGACGGCGCTGCCGCCGCGCCGGGTGGCCGGGCTGGCCGCGGCCGGGCTGCGGGTGACCCCGGCCGACCCGGACAGCCTGGCCGGCCGGATCGACGTGTGGTCGGTCCTCGTCGGCGACGGCGCCCTCCCGGTCGCGGTCGAGATCGCCGCCCGGGACGGCGCGGGCCCGCTCCTGGAGACGGCGTTCGAGGCGGTGGAGACCGGCCCGCCACCCGGCTCCGGCCTCGTCCCGGCGCCGCCGTCGTCGGCGGAGCGGGTACGGACCCGCCCGGACGGCCTGACCGGGTCGCTGCAGGGGGTCGGCGCGGTCCCGCCGCCGGACCGGCTCGCCGGCCGGGACCGGGTGGAGCTGCCGGTGTCCGGGGACGTCCCGGCCGCCGAGCTGCTGCCCGGGGTCGGCGTCTACGGGACGGGGGTCGACCGGTTCGTGCTGGTCCCGGCCGGGCCGGAGGTCGTCGACGGGATCGTGCGCGGCTCGGCCGCCGCGGGCGGGGTGGACGTGCCGGGCCTGCCCGGCGGCTCGGCCGCCCGGGTGGCGACGCCGCTGCTCAGCCTGGTCGTCGCCCGTCGGCGACGGCGCGGGGTGCTGCTGGCCGGGACGGTGCGACCCGGTGTGCTGGAGTCCGCCGCCGTCGAGCTGATGGGGGCGGGCCGGTGAACGACCCGGTGGTCGCGACGCACGCCCTGACCAAGCGGTTCGGCCGGGTCACCGCCGTCGACGGCGTCGACCTGGCGGTGCCGGCCGGATCGCGGTTCGGGCTGCTGGGCCCGAACGGCTCGGGCAAGACGACGCTGGTGCGGATGCTGCTCGGACTGGTGCACGCCACCTCGGGGTCGATCGAGGTGCTGGGCTCGCCGATGCCGCGGGCCGCGGCCACGGTGCTGCCCCGGGTCGGGGCGCTGGTCGAGTCCCCCGCCGCCTGGCCGGGGCTGTCGGGGCGGGCGAACCTGACCCTGCTCGACGCGGCGGGCTCGGTGGGCGGCCCGCTGCACCGGCCCGCCGACCGGCGACGACGGGTGCAGGACGCGTTGGACCAGGTCGGCCTGGGCGGGGTCGACCGCCGCCCGGTGCGGGCGTACTCGCTGGGGATGCGCCAGCGCCTGGGCATCGCCTCGGCGCTGCTGCGCACCCCGGAGCTGCTGCTGCTCGACGAGCCGACCAACGGCCTCGACCCGCGCGGCATCGGGGAGATGCGTGCCCTGCTGACCGCACTGAACGACCGGGGCACGACCGTGGTGCTGTCCAGCCACCTGCTCGCCGAGGTGGAGACGCTGTGCACCCGGGTTCGGGGTGATGGACGCCGGGCACCTGGTGCTCGTCCAGGATCTCGACGAGCTGCGCGCACCCACCGGCCGGGTCATGGTCCGCACCCCGGCCCCGGCGGCCGCGGCGCGGGTGCTCGGCCGGGCGCTGGAGTCCGCCGACGGCGACCGGCTCGTGGTGCGGGCCGTCGACCCCGCCGACCTCAACGCGCACCTGGTGCGGGCCGGGGTGCCGGTGGCGTCGCTGGAACCCGAGCGACGCACTCTGGAACAGGTGGTCCTGGAACGCACCGGTGACGGCTCGGACCGGGTGGCGACGGCCGGGCGGGAGGTGGCGCGGTGATCCTCGTCGAGCTCGCGCTGCTGCTGCGCCGCACCCGGGTGTGGCTGTGCTGGCTGCTGCTGTGCGCGCTGCCGGCACTGGTCGCGGTGGTCGTCTCGGCCACCGGGATCCTCCCGCCGCCGGGGCAGGGACCGGCGTTCCTGTCCGCGGTCGCGACGAACGGGCAGATCTTCCCGGCGTTCGCGCTGGCGCTGGTGCTGCCGATCCTGCTGCCGATCACCGTGGCGGTGGTCGCCGGGGACACCATCGCCGGGGAGGCCGCCGCGGGGACGCTGCGCTACCTGCTGATCCGGCCGGTCGGACGGCTGCGGCTGCTCGTGGCGAAGCTGGTGTCGGTGGCGTTCTTCGTGGTCACCGCGGTGACCCTGGTGGTGCTGACGTCGTACGTCGTGGGGATCGCGGTGTTCGGCACCGGCACCACCACCGCCACCGGGGGCCTGACCCTGCCCCCGGTCGACGCCGGGCCCGGCTCGGTCGCGTCGCTGTCCGGGACGGTGATCGAGCCGGCGGACCTGGCGACCCGGACCGGGCTGACCGTGGCCTACCTGGCGCTGTGCATGCTCACCCTGGGCTCGCTGGGGATCTTCTTCTCCACCCTGACCGACTCGCCGCTGGCGGCGGCGCTGGCGGTGCTCGCGGTCGTCGTGACCAGCGCGTCGCTGCAGGCCCTCGACGCCTCGGCCGCGTTCGTCGACTTCCTGCCGACGGCGCACTGGCTCGCCTGGATCGACCTCTACCGCGACCCGGTCCTCTACGACGCCGCCCGCACCGGGGCGTGGGTGCAGGCCGGCTGGGTGGCCGTCGCCGTCGGGGCGGCGTGGGCGAACCTGGCGACCAAGGACATCGCGAGCTGACCGCCCGCCCGCAGCGGCCCGCCCGCCTCAGCCCGCCCGCTTCAGCCCGCGGCGCGCAGGGTGCCGCAGTCGGCCGGGGCCGCCTCGATCGGTGCGGTGGACAGCGCACGGACGACCAGGCCGATCACGGCGTCGTCGGCGGGCAGGGCGCCGTGGCCGACGGTCGAGCCCGGGCACAGCTGCTGCAGCTCCACGTTGACCGCGCCGTCGAGGCGGGCCGAGGTGGGCGGGGTGACGACCCGGTCGCGGTCGGTCCACACCGACAGCCACGGCACCGCCGTCCCGGCACCGGCGAGCTCCCCCAGCAGCGCCGAGCCCGGGACGAGCTGGCGGCAGGCCTGCGGGCACGCCTCCGGGGCGAGCGCGGCGGCGGACCCGGCGACGGTCGTCCCGGCCAGCGGGGAGCCGATCGACACGATCCGCCGGGCCCGGGCCGGGCCGTCGTCGCGGACCGCCCACAGCCCGGCGACGACGCCGCCCGCGGAGTAGCCGACGACGTCGACCGACGGCGCCCCGGAATCGGTGGCGACGGTGACCGCGCGGTCCAGCACGTCCACCTGCCGGTCGAGGTCGCCGGTGCCGTCGCCGCCGAGGGCCAGGACGCGGGCGTCGCGGCCCTGGGCACGCAGGGCCCCGGCGAGGACCTCCAGGCCGGTGCGGTCGCCGCCGTAGCCGGGGACGAGCAGGACCGGTCCCGGTCGGTCCTGGGCGACGGGCCCGCGCGCGCCGCGGGACGCGCCGGGCAGGGCGACGACGACCGCGGCCACCACACCCACCGCGACCAGCAGCGCGACGACGACCAGCAGCGCCCGGCGGCGCGGGCTCACCGGACCCCCGCCGGGCCTGCGGTGCCGAGCACCCCCGCGGTGGCGGGACCGCTCGCGGTGGCGGGACCGGTCGCGGCGGGTTCCTCGTCGGCGATCAGCAGTTCGGTGACGACCCGGTCGGCCAGCAGCCGTCCGCGGTCGGTCAGCACGGCGCGGCCCGCCGCGTGCGCCACCGGGTCCAGCAGCCCCTCGGCGACGGCGCGGGCGGCGGCCGCGCGACCGCCGTCGTGCAGCAGGGTCATGGCCATGCCCTCGGCCAGGCGCAGCCGCAGCATGACCCGCTCGGTGTGCCGCTCGTCGGCGGTGAGCTCCTCGCGTCCGCCCTCGGGTGTCTCCCCCGCGGCGAGCGCGCCGGCCCAGCGCGCCGGGTGCTTGACGTTCCACCAGCGCGTCCCGGCCAGGTGGGAGTGCGCGCCGGGGCCGATCCCCCACCAGTCGCCGTCACGCCAGTAGCCCAGGTTGTGCCGGCACTCGGCCCCGGGCAGCGACCAGTTCGAGACCTCGTACCAGGCGAGTCCGGCGTCGCGCAGCCGGGCGTCGAGCAGCTCGTAACGGGTGGCGGCGACGTCGTCGTCGGGAGCGGGCAGCTCGCCGCGGCGGACCCGGCGGGCCAGCGCGGTCCCGTCCTCGACGATGAGCGCGTAGGCCGAGACGTGGTCGACACCGGCGTCGAGGACGGCGTCGGCGGAGGCGCGCAGGTCGTCGTCGGTCTCGCCGGGGGTGGCGTAGATCAGGTCCAGGTTGACGTGGGCGAACCCGGCAGCACGGGCCTCCCGGGCGGCGGCGACGGCGCGCCCGGGGGTGTGCGTGCGGTCGAGCACGGCGAGCACGTGCGGGGCGGCGGACTGCATGCCCAGCGAGATGCGGGTGAACCCGCCGGCCCGCAGCCGGTCGAAGAACTCCGGGGAGACCGACTCGGGGTTGGACTCGGTGGTGACCTCGGCGTCCTCGGCGAGCGGGAGGTGCTCGCGGACGCAGTCGAGCATCGCGACGAGCCGGTCCGCGCCGATCAGCGACGGGGTGCCGCCACCGACGAACACCGTCTCCACGGTGCGGTCCCCCACCGTGCGGGCGGCGAGCGCGATCTCGGCGCGGGCGGCGGCGAGCCAGCCGTCCGGGGACGCGGCGTCACCGGCCAGCTCGGAGGCGGTGTAGGTGTTGAAGTCGCAGTAGCCGCAGCGGGTCGCGCAGAACGGCACGTGGACGTAGAGCCCGAAGGCCGGCGGCACGGAGGTCACGTCCGGCGAGTGTGCCACTACCGGGTCGGACGGGTCGGCACCCGGACCTCGACCGGGACGCCGAGGGCGCGGGCCACCGCCGGGACGTCGAACCCGTCGAGCGGGTACTCCACGATCCCCGGATCGGTCTCCAGCAGCTCGTACACGGCGTCACCGACCGGCGGCACCGACAGCTCCAGGCGCAGGAACGCCGGGACCGGGAGCAGCCGTGGCGTGGACCGCATCGCGGTGTGCACGGTGACCCGGCGGAGGACGCCGCGGGGCAGCCGCACCGGACGGTCCGGCTCGACCGGGGCGACCAGCTCGACGGCGTCCGGCCCGACGACGACGCGGCGGGCGAGCCGGATGCGCGCGGCCGTCACGAAGAAGGCGACCGCCGCCACCAGCGCGATCAGGCCGAACACCAGGCCGATCAGCCGGGTCACGACGGTGTTGCCGGGGCGCCCGTCGTCCATCACCGACCAGCCGGTGGCCGCCGCCCGCAGGAAGGCGATCGCGGCGAGCATCGCCACGGCCGAGAGCACGACCCCGACCGCGACGCGCACCGGTTGCGGCCGCAGGTGCACCACGTCCGTCGACGGGGTCGGGTCGTGCTGCCAGGAGGTGGCGTCGGGCGTCGTCATGGGCGGAGAATGGCCGAACCGGCACCCGCACCGTGGCGTTTCCGGCCGGAACGGCCGTCCCGGCGGCGAACGTCCGGACCTATCAGCCCACCTCTCCCAGGATGCGAACATCACTTTGTGGCAGGTCCGGACACCGTGGCACCCTGTATCCGTGCCCGCACTCCGTCTCCGCCTCGTGGCGCGTCGCCACGTGGACCTGAACCGGACCCGTAGCGCGCTCTGTCGTCGGCACTGACCCGACGGCCCCTTCTGAACCGCCCGGGCCGCTCCGCGCCCCGTCCCGGGCCGGAGTGCGCCCGAACCCACATCGGAGCACCCACCACATGGCGCCCTCGAAGACCGCACCCCGCCGCCCGAAGGGCCAGGGGCAGTGGAAGCTCGGCCACCGCGAACCGCTGAACCCCAACGAGCGCAGCAAGCGCGACGACAACCCGCTCAACGTGCGCGCGCGGATCGAGAACGTCTACGCCAAGCGCGGCTTCGACTCGATCGACCCCGCCGACCTGCGCGGTCGGTTCCGCTGGATGGGGCTCTACACCCAGCGCAGGCCCGGGATCGACGGCGGCCGCACCGCGGCGCTGGAGCCCGAGGAGCTCGACGACGAGTACTTCATGATGCGCGTGCGCCTCGACGGTGGCTCGGTCTCGGTCGAGCAGCTGCGCGCGCTCGGTGAGGTCTCGCAGCGCTACGGCCGCGACACCGCCGACGTCACCGACCGGGAGAACATCCAGTACCACTGGATCCGCGTCGAGGACGTCCCGGCGATCTGGAACCTGATCGAGCCGCTGGGCATGCAGACCACCGAGGCCTGCGGCGACTGCCCGCGCGTGGTCATGGGCTCCCCCGTCGCCGGCGTCTCCGCCGACGAGGTGGTGGACCCGACCCCGGCCATCGACGAGATCGTGCGCCGCTTCATCGGCGACCGCGAGCTGTCGAACTTGCCGCGCAAGTTCAAGTCCGCGATCTCCTGGCAGCAGGACGTCGCGCACGAGATCAACGACATCTCCTTCGTCGGCGTGGAGCACCCCGAGCACGGCCCCGGCTTCGACCTGTGGGTCGGCGGTGGCCTGTCGACCAACCCGCGGATCGCGGAGCGCCTCGGCGCCTGGGTCCCGCTGGACGAGGTGCCCGACGTGTGGCACGGCGTCATCCAGGTCTTCCGCGACTACGGCTACCGCCGCCTGCGCCACCGCGCCCGCATCAAGTTCCTCATCGCCGACTGGGGCCCGGAGAAGTTCCGCCAGGTCCTGGAGGACGAGTACCTGGGCCGGAAGCTGGTCGACGGCCCCGCTCCGGCGGTCCCCGAGCGCCCGATCGACCACGTCGGCGTCCACAAGCAGAAGGACGGCCGCAACTACGTCGGCGTCGCCCCGCCCTCGGGCCGGGTGTCGGGCACGACGCTGCTCGCCGTCGCCGACGCCGCCGAGCGCGCCGGGTCGGACCGCATCCGGTTCACCCCGTACCAGAAGATCGTCGTGCTGGACGTGGCCGACGACAAGCTCGACGGGCTGATCGAGGACCTGAACAAGCTCGGGCTGCCGGCCCGGCCGTCGACCTGGCGTCGTTCGACGATGGCCTGCACCGGCATCGAGTTCTGCAAGCTCGCGATCGTCGAGACCAAGGAACGGGCGATCCGGCTGGTCGAGGACCTGGAGAAGCGCCTCGCCGACGTCGTCCCCGACGTGCCGATCACGCTGCACCTCAACGGCTGCCCGAATGCCTGCGCCCGCACCCAGGTCGCCGACATCGGGCTCAAGGGCCAGATCGTCACCGACGCCGACGGCAACCAGGTCGAGGGCTTCCAGGTGCACCTGGGCGGCGGCCTCGGGCTCGACTCCGGGTTCGGCCGCAAGCTGCGCGGGCTCAAGGTCACCAGCGCCGAGCTCGGTGACTACGTCGAGCGGATCGTGCGCCGCTTCGCCGAGCAGCGCGACGGCGACGAGCGCTTCGCCCAGTGGGTCCTGCGGGCCGACGAGGCGGACCTGAAATGAGCGAGCGCGCCGCGACGTTCTACTGCCCGTACTGCGGCGAGGAGGACCTGCGTCCGGCCGAACGGTCGGACAAGGTCCCCGGCGCCGCCTGGTGGTGCGCCGGCTGCCTGCGCACCTTCGTCGTGACCTTCGTGGGGATCGGCGTCCCCGAGACCTCGGGAGCGGAATCATGAGTGTTGCCCTGGAGAACGACCTGCGGGTCACCGCCGAGCGCGGTGCCGCCGACCTCGGTCCGGACGCGACCGCCGAGCAGGTGCTCGCCTGGGCCGCGGAGACCTTCGGCGACCGGCTGATCGTCGCCTCCAACATGCAGGACGCCGTGCTGGTCGACCTCGCCCAGCGGGCGAAGCCGGACGTCGACGTGCTGTTCCTGGAGACCGGCTACCACTTCGCGGAGACCATCGGCACCCGCGACGCGGTCGACGCCGTCTACCCGCAGCTGCGCATCGTGAACGCGCAGGCGGACCAGTCGGTCGCCGAGCAGGACGCCGAGTACGGCAAGGACCTGTTCGCCCGCGAGCCGGACCGCTGCTGTGCGCTGCGCAAGGTCGTCCCGCTGGAGCGGACCCTGTCCGGCTACGACGCCTGGGTCACCGGCGTCCGCCGGGTCGAGGCCCCGACCCGGGCGAACACCCCGCTGGTCACCCACGACGAGAAGTTCGGCCTGGTGAAGGTCAACCCGATCGCCGCCTGGTCCGACGAGGACATGGACGCCTACATCGCCGAGCACGGAATCCTGGTGAACCCGCTGGTCGACGCCGGATACCCGAGCATCGGCTGCGCCCCCTGCACGGCGAAGCCGAAGCCCGGCGAGGACCCCCGCTCCGGTCGCTGGGCCGGTCGCGCCAAGACCGAGTGCGGGCTGCACGCATGACCGCCCTGGAGGAGACCGCCGTGACCCCCGCCGTCACGACCCCGGCCCTGGACGCGCTCGACGCCCTGGAGTCCGAGGCGATCCACGTGTTCCGCGAGGTCGCCGGCGAGTTCGACCGCCCGGTGATCCTGTTCTCCGGTGGCAAGGACTCGACACTGCTGGTGCACCTGGCGATCAAGGCGTTCGCGCCGGCCAAGGTGCCGTTCGGTCTGCTGCACGTCGACACCGGGCACAACTACCCCGAGGTCATCGAGTTCCGGGACCGGGTCGCCGCGCAGCACGGGCTGCGCCTGGACGTCGCCCGCGTCGAGGACTACCTCGCCGACGGCCGGCTCGTCGAGCGCGCCGACGGCACCCGCAACCCGCTGCAGACCCAGCCGCTGCTCGACGCGATCGCCGAGCACCGCTACGACGCCGTGTTCGGCGGCGGCCGGCGCGACGAGGAGCGCGCCAGGGCCAAGGAGCGGATCATGAGCCTGCGCGACGCGTTCGGCCGCTGGGACCCGCGCAAGCAGCGCCCGGAGCTGTGGAACCTCTACAACGGACGGCACGCCCCCGGCGAGCACGTCCGGGTGTTCCCCATCTCCAACTGGACCGAGCTCGACGTCTGGCGCTACATCCGGCGCGAGGGCATCGAGCTGCCGTCGATCTACTACGCGCACGAGCGCGAGGTGTTCCAGCGCGACGGCATGTGGCTCGCCGAGGGTCCCTGGGGCGGAGCGCGCGACGGCGAGAAGCTGGAACGCAGGTCGATCCGCTACCGCACGGTGGGCGACGGCTCGTGCACCGGAGCCGTCGAGTCCACCGCCACCACCCTCGACGAGGTCATCGCCGAGGTCACCGCGTCGCGGCTCACCGAGCGTGGCGCGACCCGGGCCGACGACCGGCTGTCCGAAGCCGCGATGGAGGACCGGAAGAAGGAGGGCTACTTCTGATGGTCGACACCGCCACCCCGCGCGACCTGCTGCGCTTCGCCACGGCGGGCTCCGTCGACGACGGCAAGTCCACCCTGGTCGGGCGCCTGCTCTACGACACCAAGTCGGTACTGGCCGACCAGATCGAGGCCGTCGAGCGCGCCTCGGTCGACAAGGGGATGTCCACCCCGGACCTGTCGCTGCTCGTCGACGGCCTGCGCGCCGAGCGCGAGCAGGGCATCACCATCGACGTCGCCTACCGCTACTTCGGCACGCCGACGCGGGAGTTCGTGCTCGCCGACACCCCGGGTCACGTGCAGTACACCCGCAACACCGTCACCGGCGCCTCCACCGCCGAGCTGGCGGTGCTGCTGGTCGACGCCCGCAACGGCGTGGTCTCCCAGACCCGCCGGCACGCCGCGGTGCTGTCGCTGCTGCGCGTCCCGCGTCTGGTCCTGGCGATCAACAAGATCGACCTCATCGAGTACGACGAGGCCAAGATCGCCGACATCGAGCGCGAGTTCACCGAGCTCACCCGTTCGCTCGGCTTCGACGACGCCGCGGTGCAGGTCATCCCGGTGTCCGCGCTGGTCGGGGACAACGTGGCGTCCCGCAGCGGGCACACCCCCTGGTACACCGGGCCGACGCTGCTGGAGCACCTGGAGTCGGTCCCGGTCGAGGGCCCGGACACCACGGCCCCGTTCCGGATGCCGGTCCAGTACGTGATCCGGCCCCGCACGGACGAGCTCCACGACTACCGCGGCTACGCGGGCCAGGTCGCCTCGGGCACCGTCCGTCCGGGCGACGAGGTCGTCGTCCTGCCCGAGGGGCACCGCACCACCGTCTCCGAGGTCCGGACCGCCGACGGCCCGCTGGCGGCCGCCGGGGCCGGGCTCAGCGTGACGGTGCTGCTCGCCGACGACATCGACGCCCCCCGCGGCGCCCTGATCGCGGCCGCGTCCGACGTCCCGGAGGTCACCTCCGAGATCGACGCGACGCTGTGTTGGCTGGCCGAGAAGCCGCTGCTGCCCGGCGCGCGACTGCTGCTCAAGCACGGCACCCGCACCACCCAGGTGATCGTCGGGGCGCTGGGGTCGCGGCTGGACACCGAGACGGTGTCCTACGCCCCCGCCCCGGAGAAGCTGGAGATCAACGACATCGGACGGGTGTCGCTGCGCGTCGCCGACCCGCTGCCGGTCGACGCCTACGCCCGCGTCCGCACGACCGGCGGGTTCCTGCTGATCGACCCGCCGACGGGCAACACGCTCGCGGCCGGGCTGGTGGGCGACCCGCTCGCGGCGGTGCCGGCCGCCGGCTGACGGTGACCACGCCCGACGGCCCCGCACCCGCTCCGGGTGCGGGGCCGCGGTCGTCCCCGGCCCCGCGACGACGACCGTCGCGACCCGGCGATGATCGCGACGAGTGAGGGGAACGGTGCCCGAACCGGCACCGATCCTCTCACTGCCGGCGATCACCGGGTGGGCGCGACGGCGCACGGTGTCCGGACCGGCCCCGGTGTATCGGGTCACAGCCGCAGCCCACGACAGCGGGCCGACCCCGGAACCATCCCGACACCAGCTGGTCACAGCCGTTGTCCGGACATCTTCACCGCGGTCCCGACCTGCGGACGTCGGCTTGTCGACACCCCGCTCGCGTTCCACCATGGATCGGTGACCACCACCGCCACGCCCGCCGACCGGGTCCTGTCACCCGGCCGCTCGCAGGCGGATCCGGCGGTGTCCTGGCACCTCGTCGCGCACCTCGAGCGGTTCTGGCCGTCGCGCCGGCTCGACGCGTTCGACGAGTTCTGTCGCGCTCGCTGACCCGTCCCACGGCGCCGAGCGCCACCCCACCACACCACCGGTCACCGTGACCGCGGCCGCCCCCGCACCCGCGTCCCCCACCGGGACGCGCCGGGGCCCGGGACCGCGTCCGCCGGCAGTCCGGGAAGGATCGTCCGTGCCCACACTCATCGTCTTCGCCCTCGTCGGCCTCGCGGCCCAGCTGGTCGACGGCGCGCTCGGCATGGCCTACGGCATCACCTCGACCTCGCTGCTGGTCTTCGCCGGGATCAACCCGGCCACCGCGAGCGCCTCGGTGCACCTGGCCGAGGTCGGCACCACGCTCGCCTCCGGCGCCTCGCACTGGCGCTTCGGCAACGTCGACTGGAAGCTCGTGCTCAAGCTGGGCGTGCCGGGTGCGGTCGGCGCGTTCCTGGGAGCGACGCTGCTGTCGGCGCTGTCCACCGAGAACGCCGCCCCGTTCATGTCGGGGATCCTGCTCGCCCTCGGCGTCTACGTCCTGCTGCGCTTCAGCGTGCGGCCGCCGAAGGTCGCCACCGCCCGCACCTCCCCGCACGGCGCCCGGTTCCTGTCCCCGCTCGGCCTGGTCGCCGGCTTCGTCGACGCGGCCGGCGGCGGCGGGTGGGGCCCGGTCTCCACCCCGGCCCTGCTCAGCGCCGGACGGACCGCACCGCGCACCGTCGTCGGTTCGGTCAGCGCCTCGGAGTTCCTGGTGGCGCTCGCCGCGAGCGCCGGGTTCCTCGTCGGGCTCGGCCACGAGGTGCTCGACCCCTCCACCATCGGCGGGCTGCTGATCGGCGGGGTGCTGGCCGCGCCGCTGGCGGCCTGGCTCGTCACCCGCATCCCGGCGCCGGTCCTGGGCTCGGCGGTCGGCGGCGTCATCATCCTCACCAACGCCCGGACGCTGCTGCGGGCCGCCGACGCGAGCGGTGCGGTGACCGCGGCCGTCTACGCCGTCATCCTCGTGCTGTGGGCGCTGGCGATCGGCGCGGCGGTCACCCGGCTGCGCCGCAGCCGGACCGAGGACGCGGCGACGCCGGTCGACCAGGAGCAGCCGGTCTCCACCGGCTGACCTCCCCACGGGCCGGGCGGATGCGGTGTCCGGACACCCCGTCCGTCCCGTGGGCGACACCTTGTCCGCTTCGTCCCGACAGCGCACGATCGGGGCCATGACCGCCCCGGTGTCCCGTCGCTGCGCGACGCACCCCGCGGTCCTCGCGCACCTCGCGCGACACCGGGAGGAGTTCTGGCCGTCCCGGCGGCCGCACGCCTACCACGAGTTCTGTCCGCGGTTCTGACGCGCGTGGCCCGGCCGGGTCACGCGCCGCCGTGTACCCGCGCACCCACTCGTCGTGGAGGAACTCCATGTCCCGCACCACCTCCGGGGGCCACCCGTGAGCACCCCGTCCGACACCCCGCCCGGCACCCACGCCGGCACCGACCACGAGCCCGGGGACGTCCCCGCACAGCGGCGCCTCGCCCTGAACGAGGACTGGGCCGCGACGGTCGTCGGCCTCCTCCTGCTCGTCCTGATCCTGTCCGGGCTCTGGCCGGGGTGGCTGGTCCCGTGACCGACCAGCACGCCGGCCGACCGACCGAGCCACGGACCACGCCGCCGACCGCGCCGCAGACCCAGCCGCAGACCCAGCCGCAGACCCAGCCGCAGACCCAGCCGCAGACCCAGCCGCAGACCCAGCCGGAGACCGGGCCCGACACCGGGACACAAGCGCCGACCCGCTCCCCCGTCCTGTGGAGGCTCGGCGGCGTCGCGGTCGTCCTCGTCCTCGGCGGACTCGTCCGCTACCTCGAACAGACCGTCCCGGACGCCGCCGAGGGCACCGCGCTGTCCGGGATCGCCGACGCGATCGAGTACCCGGTCTACGCGATCGCGCTCGGGCTGCTCGGCAACGTCGTGCTCACCCTGACCGGGCTGCGCGAACGGCTCTCGGGCGGCTTCCGCACCGAGTTCTTCATCAAGACCGGTCTGGTCCTGCTCGGCGCCTCGATCGACTTCTCGGTCATCGTCCGCGCCGCCGGACCGGCCGTGGTGCAGGCGGTCGTCCTGATCACCGTGGTCTTCGGCTTCACCTGGTGGCTCGCCGGGCGGGCCGGGGTCGACGACAAGCTCCGCGCCCTGCTGGCGTCCGCGGTGTCCATCTGCGGCGTCAGCGCGGCGATCGCGGCCGCCGGCGCGGTGCAGGCCCGCAAGGAGCAGCTCGCCTACACGGCCAGCCTGGTGATCCTCTTCGCGCTGCCGTCGATCTTCCTGCTGCCCGCCGCCGTCGGGGCGCTGGGGTTGTCGCCCGCCGTCGCCGGTGCGTGGATCGGCGGCAACATCGACACCACCGCCGCGGTCAGCGCGGCCGGGGCGATCGTCGGCGAGGAGGCGCTGCAGATCGCGACCATCGTGAAGACCACCCAGAACGCGCTGCTGGGCGTCGTCGCGGTGGCGCTGACGGCCTACTTCACGCTGAAGGTCGAGCGCAGCGGCTCGGCGGGCCGGCCGGGCCCGCGCGAGTTCTGGGAGCGCTTCCCCAAGTTCGTGCTCGGATTCCTCGCCGCCTCGGTGATCGCGACCGTGTTCGTCGCGACCGCCGGCTCCGACGTCGCGAAGCCGCTGATCAGCGACGTCAACGCCTTCCGGACTACGTTCCTGATCCTGGCCTTCGTCTCGATCGGCCTGGAGTTCCGGACGGCACCGCTGCGGGAGGCCGGGTGGCGCCCGATCGGGGTGTTCGCCGCGGCGACCGGGGTCAACCTGGCCGTCGGCCTCGGACTGGCGGTCCTGCTGTTCTCCGGTCTGACGGTCTGAGTCCGGGTCCCGCCCGGGGCAAACCCCGGGCGGGACGGCTCAGGCCGCCGGGACGGCGCGGGCCGCGGCGCCGGGCAGGGCCCCCAGCACGGCCCGGGCGACGGCGTCGTTGTAGCGCAGGCTCTGCGCGTTCATCCCGGGCCGGGTGAACGCCCCGGCGACCTTGACCGTGGTGTGCGGCCCGACCGCGAACCGTCGCTCGTGCACCCCGCCGTCCGCGGTGTGCAGTGCGCCGTCGGCCGGGCGGACCGACAGCAGTCCGGTGTTGCGCAGCGGGGCGCCGTCGTCGTCGTACAGCACCTCTTCGACGGCCTCACCACGGGCGAGCAGCCCGCCCAGCAGCCCGTCCACGGTGCGCGAGACGCTCGGGTCGGGCAGCCGGGCGTCGACCAGCACCCGGGAGGTGACCGGCTCCGCACCGGCGAGGGTGGTGCTGGTGGCGTGGAACCCGTCGGCGTCGACGTCGACGGTCATCCCCGCCCCGAGGAACCGCAGGTACCCGGCACGGGAGAGCGCGAGCATCTGGCGGACCCGGAACCCCGGCGGGCCGGAGGCGACGGAGTTGAAGAACGACTGCCACCACGGCAGGTCCCGCGCCCGCGAGCGCGGTGAGAGCACCCCGGCCCCGGCGAGGCGGGTGGTCTCGGTGTAGACCGACAGCATCGCGACGAACGCGCCCAGGTGCGGGGTGTGCCGCTCGTCCACGTGCTGGCGCAGGTCCTCGGCGATGCGCTCGCGCACCAGCGGTTGCAGCGTCTCCAGGTCCGGGGCGTGCACGCCGTCGAGCGGCCGGTCCAGCGCGGTGAGGTCGAGGCGGTCGAGCGGGTCGGGCACCAGCTCGGCGATCAGCGCCGTCTCCTCGGGCGAGCCGTGTGCGACGGCCGCGAAGCGCTCGGCGAACTCGTCCCACCGGGCGCGGACACGGTCGGGGTGGCCGACGAACAGCTCGTGGTACCAGCCCCAGCCGATCTCCTTCGCCATCAGCGGCCACACCTGGGTGGCGACGTCGACCGGGCCACCGGAGGCGATCAGGGCGTCGACCACCTCGGGCGTGAGGAACCGCGGCAGCGGCGGACGCCCGCCCCGCAGCTGGTAGTGGGTCTTGGAGTGGTAGGTCGCGCCGCGCGGGGACCCGCCGACGAGCACCGGCTCCCGCCCGCACGGCTCGTAGCGCAGCCGGTCCGGGTCGGTGTCGTCCGGGTCCGCCACGAAGCGGCCGCCGCGGCCCTCGAACAACAGCACCACGAGGTCGACGAACGCCAGCCCCAGCCCCCGGGCCAGCACGGTCTCGCCCGGGGCGATGACCGAGAGGTCGGAGTCCGAGGTCTGCTCGGGTGGCAGGTAGCGCAGGCCGAGCTCGGCGGCGCGGGCGGCGAGCGCGATCTCGTCGTCGGTGGGGGTGGCGTCGAGGTGCCCGGAGGCCAGGACGACGGCGTCGCCGCGCAGGACGGTGCCGTCGGCGAGGGTCACGACCTGCCGGCCGTCGGCCTCGTCGAGGGCCTCGGCGGTGCTGCGGTGCACGTGCACCCGCATCCCGGCCGGCGCCCGCTCGACGACCTCGCGCAGCACCGCGGCGAGGTAGTGGCTCTGCAGCCGCCGCGACGGGAACGTCGACGCAGTGACCTGCGCCAGCTCGTCGGCGAGCTCCGGACCGAGCTCGGCAACCGGGTCACCGTGCTCGCGCAGGTCCCGTGCCCAGTCCCAGAACGACGGGCCGGGCGCCACCGGGCCGTCGCAGACGACCGAGTCGTCGGTCCACATCGTGACGTCAGCGGCCATCGAGTTCATCGCGAGCAGCGGGGACTGCGCGTGCCGCCAGATGCGGCCCGCTCCGGCCGGGAACGGGTCGACGAGGTGGACGTCGACGCCGGGCCCGGCGAGGGCGTCGGGCAGCAGCTCGGGGGCACTCGCGACCATCCGCTCGAGCACGCCGGCCCCGCGGGGGCCGGCGCCGACGATCACGACGGACGGGGCGTGCGGACTACGGGACATGGGGGCGCTCCTGGGTCGGCGGGCGGAGGGGGACGCCCCCTCACGGCGCCCACCGCAGGCGGCACAGGTCGACGTGCCTGCGCCTCACCAGCCGGAGACCCATGGCGTCCACGGTAGGTCTCCTCCCCGTCCACGGCCACCCGTCACGGACCGTTCCCCGGGGTCAACGTCGTGCCGCACCCCTGGGATTCCGGGGCGTGGCCGTTCAGGTCGCGGGACCCGCCAGGGTGACCCGCAACGGCCGGTCGGTGCCCGCCGTCGTCTCGACGGCCTCGGCGAGGATCTCCAGGACGGCCGCGTGGGTGCCGGGGTCGGCCGCGGCGAGCGGCCCGTCGGCGACGACGAGCTCGACCGGTCCGGGGGGCAGCCAGGACAGGTCGCCCAGGCAGTCCGCCAGCGCGTCGAGGTTGTGGCCGTAGTACTCGGGGAAGCTCAGCGCCCGGCCGAGGGCGGCCAGGACCGCGGTGCGGTCCGCGGCCCCCTCGACGACGGCGACGAGACCGGAGCCACCGGCCCGCCCCCGGGCCGCGTCGACGGCGGGGGCGGTTCCGGCGCTCTCACGGGGAAGGGTGCTCACCTCGAGACGTCTACCACGACGAACGAGGCGTAGTGGTCGGCCGTGTAGTAGTACTCCCCGCCCGATCCGGTGACGATCCGCCGGGCACCGCGGGTGCTCGACCCGGGGGTCGTCACGGTGAACTCCTTGTAGTAGCCCGAGGACTTCGCGGGCAGGATCCCCTCCCGGTTCTGGAAGGTCGTCCCGTCCTGGCTGTACGGGTACGGCCCGCCGGAGCGGATCAGCCGGTAGGTGTCGGTGGCCTGCGACGGCAGCGACGACAGCGCCCGCACCGGCAGCCCGGACTCCTCCTCCCCCGGCACGGCGGCCGGGGCGGCGGGAGCGGCGACGGCGGCCGGCGCGGCCGGGGCGGGTGCGGCGACGGCCGCGGCGGGCAGGGCGAGGCCGAGGACGGCCAGTACGGCGACGAGCGCCCCGACGATCAGGGCACGCAGCCCGGACCGCGCATCCGGTCGAATGATCATGGTCCGGACGCTAGGTTGCGTCACCCTTTCGGGTACAGGTTTCGCAACGAACCGTCACGGGCTCGTCACCCGCCGTTTCCATGACCGGCGCGACGACCACCCTCCGTTCGCCCGCCGACCGCGCCGACCGGCCCCTGACAGGCGATGATCACGACCGGTCACCGCGCCGGCGCACCCGGTCACCGTGTCCTGCGTCGCACCGGTGTTCTACGCACAGTAAAAGAGCGTTGGAGCGGGTACAACGGAGTTCGAGAGACCAGGAACGACTGCGCATAACACGCCCCGACCCCGACACGTTCAACGGAGAACGTCGCATGACCGCAGAGTTGATTCACCCCCTGCCCGAGGCTCCCCCACCCGTGGAGACCCCGGCACCCCAGGCCGGCCGCTCGACCGTGGACCGGCTGCTGGACTCGATCGACGACCTGGTGCGCCGCCACCGCGCGCTCGCCGCGCACGACGGCGCCTCCGCCGCCCTGCACGCCGAGCTGATCGCGGCCGAGCTGGACCAGCAGGTCGCGATCCTCCGGACGATGCCCCGCCAACCCGGCGGCTGACCGAACGGGTCAGAGCTCGGCGGCCGCCGGGATGATCTCCGACCCGAACACCCGCAACGGCTCGATCGCCGCCACGTCCGGCACCATGGTGTGCACGTGCTGCACGCCGAGTGCCGCATAGCCGCACAGCTCCTCGACCGCCGCCTTCGGATCGGCCGGGTCGAGCCGCGTCATGACCGTCTTCTCGATCTCGTCGTAGTCGCGCCCCACCTCCTCGCAGCGGGTGCGCAGCACGTCCAGCTTGCGCTCCAGCTCGGGGCCGCCGAACAGGTTGCACGCGTCGGCGTACTGCGCGACCAGGCGCAGCGTCTTCCTCTCCCCACCACCGCCGATCAGGATCGGCGGGTGCGGCCTGCGCAGCGGCTGCGGTGTGTTCAGTGTGGCGCCGAGCCGGTAGTGGGTGCCCTCGAAGGGGCCGTCGTCGTCGCTCCACATCTGCCGGGCGATGCGCAGCGTCTCCTCCAGCCGCTCGAACCGCTCCGCCGTCGGCGGGAAGAACAGTCCGAGCCCGGTGGCCTCCTCGTCGTTCCAGGCGGCGCCGATGCCCAGCATCGCGCGGCCCTTCGACAGCACGTCCAGAGTGGTCACGGCCTTCACCAGCAGACCAGGGTCGCGGTAGGTCACCGCGGTCACCCAGGCCAGCAGGTCGACCTTCTCGGTGCGGGCCGCCAGGTAGCCGAGCACGGTGTAGGCCTCGAGCATGTCGGTCTCGACCGGTCCGACCGGCCGGATCTGCCAGAGGTGGTCCATGACGCTCACCCGCGCGAAGCCCTGTTCCTCGGCCGCCGCGGCGATCCGGGACAGGTCGTCGGCCAGCCCGGCCGGGCCGGCCGGGTAGGTGAAGTCCGCGATGTGCAGTCCGATCCTCACAGCTGTCCTCCCATAAACGGAGCAATCTCCGTTTACGAGCGTAGCCCTCCCCGGCGACGGGCGCCACCGCACGCATCGGACCACGGGCGTCGCCGGTTCGGTCGACTCCATCACGTCGCGCACAACCGTTCGGTGCGGTTCACTGGCGTCGTGATCGCGCTCGTGCGGAGGCTGCACATCGACCTCGCCCGGACGGCCGGGGCGCTCTGTCCGCGCCCCTGAACCGCCGCCTCTGATCAGCCGCCCCCGCACACGTATCGCACCCCTGGGAGTTCACCCATGCCCCTCGTCACCTTCGCCGTCAGCGGTCAGGGCACCGGCGTCGCGCAGACCGTCGCGGTCGATGGCGCCGACTACGTCATCGAGACCGACGCCTACCCCGCCTTCGGCGGCAAGGACGAGCACCCCAGCCCGCTCGCCTACACGCTCGCCTCGCTGTCGTCGTGCAACCAGGTCACCAGCTCGATCGTCGCGAAGGAGCTCGGAATCACGATCGAGCACGTGCGCTTCGACGTCGCCGCCGACTTCAACCCGACGACGATGACCACCGGCACCCACCGCGACGGCGAGACCACCTTCCAGAACCTGCGGATCGACGCCGTCATCACCACCGACGGCACCGACGAGCAGGTCGCGCAGCTCGCCCGCGAGACCGAGCGCCGCTGCCCGGTGTCGCAGCTGTTCGCCCTGGCCGGGGTGTCGATCACCAGCACCTGGACGAAGGCCTGAGGTCCTAGTCTGCGGGGGTGGCAGACACCGTCGACTCCCCCGAGCTCGTCCACCTGGCCGTCGAGGCCGGGATCGCGACCATCACCCTGGACTCGCCGCGCAACCGCAACGCGCTCTCGGCGCAGCTGCGCCGGGAGCTGATCGCGCACCTCGACGCGGCGATCGCCGACGACGCGGTGCGGGTGATCGTGCTGACCCACACCGGCACGGTGTTCTGCGCGGGCATGGACCTGCGGGAGTCGCGGGGCGCGGGCACCGAGCAGCAGGGTGTCACCGAGGTGCCGCGGATCCTGACCACGCTGTGGGACTCCCCGAAGCCGGTCGTCGCCCGCCTGTCGGGGCCGGCCCGCGCCGGCGGGGTCGGGATCGTGGCGGCGTGCGACATCGCCGTCGCCGCCGAGTCGGTCACCTTCGCCTTCTCCGAGGTCCGGATCGGGGTGGTGCCCGCGGTCATCTCGGTGACCGTCCTGCCGCGGCTGTCCGCCCGCGCCGCGCACGAGCTCTTCCTCACCGGGGAGACCTTCGACGCGCGGCGCGCGGTGGCCGTCGGGCTGATCAACAGCGCCGTCCCGGCCGAGGCCCTCGACGACGAGGTGGCCCGCTACACCGGGATGCTGCGCCTCGGTGCGCCCGGCGCCCTGGCCGGGACGAAGGCGATGCTGCGGCGCGAGCGCCCGGCGGCGATGAGCGACGACTTCGCCGCGATGAACACGCTGTCCGCGTCCTACTTCGCCTCCGAGGAGGGGCAGGAGGGCATCCGGGCCTTCGGGGAGAAGCGGACGCCGTCCTGGGTGCCGCAGGGCTGAGCCCGTTGCCCCCGGCCCCGGCCCCGGCCCGGCCTGGCTGGCCCGGCCCGGCCTCGCCTCGCCCCGCCCTGGCCCGGCGCGCCTGGCCCCGCCTCGCCCTGACCCGGCCCGGCTCGCCACGCCCTGGCCTGAGCCGGTCCGGCCCGGCCCGGCGAGTGGCACGTCAGGCACCTCGGACCCCCTCGGCCGGGTTCACGGCGTACCACTCGGCGCGTGGTCCAGGGCCCGGCCGATCTCCGCGACGATGCGCCGGGGCTCGTCGCGCAGGTCGAACCGGGTGTAGCGGTAGATCCGCCACCCGGCGTCGACGAGGCGGGTCACCCTCGTGGCGACGCGCAGGACCCGGTCGGGGCCGGTGTGGTCGGCGCCCTCGTACTCGATACCGACGCGGACCGCGGGGTAGGCGAGGTCGAGCCACACCGCGCGGCGCCGGACGTCGTCGAGCACCGGGTGCTGGGCCTGCGGTCTCGGCAGCCCGGCCCGGACCAGGAGCAACCGCAGCCGGGTCTCGGGTGGGGACGCGGCGCGCCGGTCGGCGAGCCCCAGGACGCCGGGGACCCTGGACACCCCGCGCAGGCCCCGGTAGCGGACCGCGAAGTGCAGCAGCAGGTCCGGGGAGAACCCGTGCCGAAACGCCAGCGCGTCCACCGCGACGACGGCGTCGGTCTCGTCCTCACCACGGGCGAGGTCGAACGCGGTGCGCAAGGGCGTGGTGACCCGGATCCCGTCGCGCCACCCGATCTCACCGGGGTGCAGCCGGTCGCGGCGCACGCGCACCCCGGCCGGGGCCCGGGCCCGGACCGGGAGCAGCACCTCGACCGGCGCCCCGGCCGGCGCGCACGGAGCACCGGACAGCTCCGCCGCGGCCCATCCCGCGATCACCCCGCGACCGCCGGACCAGCGGGACACCGCCCGGCACCGGTCGGCGTGCCCGAGCGGGACGAGGTGCCGGGCGGCCCAGGTGTCGGGCAGCACCCGGACGAACGCCGGCCCCTGCAGCCGTCGCGCCGTCACGAGACCGGCTCGGACAGCGGCCGAGCCGCGGAAGATCAGGGGCCACCCCGGTACGTCCACCGGCGCAGGATCGCCGGGACACCGCGCCGGGCGGGGCCGTTCGGCGTCCCCGGTGTGCGATCGCGAACCAGTTCGGTCGCCGGGGTGCGCCGAGTGGCACACCACGGACCCGGGACCGGCCCCGACGGGTTCACCGCGTACCACTCGGCGGGCACGTTCGGCGCCCCGGCGGGGCCGAGCGCGTGCGGCGGGGCGAGAGGCGTGCGGCAGGCGGGGGGTGCTCGGCGGAGCGGGAGGTGAAGCGGAGGGGCGGCGGGGCGGGGCGGAGGCGCGGGCCGTCGGAGCGCGGGGAGCCACCGGGCGCGCCTACCCTGGAAGGCATGCCCTCCCCCGCCGTCACCACCGACCCGGGTGCGGCGCTGGATCTGCTCGCCGGGCGACGCCTGGTCGTCCTCACCGGGGCCGGGCTGTCCACCGACTCCGGCATCCCGGACTACCGCGGCCCGGGCTCGCGCCCGCGCAACCCGATGACCTACTCCGAGTTCGTCTCCGGCGAGGCCGCACAGCAGCGGTACTGGGCACGCAGCCACGTCGGCTGGGCCCGGATGCGCCGCGCCGACCCCAACCCCGGGCACCGCGCGCTGGCCGCGCTGGGGGCCGCGGGCGTCGTCGACGGGCTGGTCACGCAGAACGTCGACGGCCTGCACACGGTGGCCGGCAGCCGCGGCGTCGTCGACCTGCACGGGCGCATCGACGAGGTCGTCTGCCTGGACTGCCGACGGATCACCGCCCGCGACGCGCTGGCGGCCCGGCTCACCGCGCTGAACCCCGGCTTCACCGAGGCGCACAGTGCGCAGGTCGAGACCGCCCCGGACGGCGACGCCGCGGTGGAGATCACCGACGGGTTCCGGATCGCGCCGTGCGCATCCTGCGGCGGGGTCCTCAAGCCGCACGTCGTGTTCTTCGGGGAGAACGTGCCGAAGGACCGGGTGGCGCGGTGCTACGCGATGGTCGCCACGCTGACCCCCGAGGACGGTGCGCTGCTCGTCGCCGGGTCCTCGCTGACCGTCATGTCGGGGCTGCGGTTCGTCCGGGCCGCCCACCGGGCGGAGGTGCCGGTCGTGATCGTCAACCGCGGGGCGACCCGGGGCGACGAGCTCGCCGACCCGCGCGTCGACGCGGGCTGCTCGGAGGCCCTGACCGCGCTGGCGGCCCAGCCGGTCTGAGTGCTCAGGCCCTGCCGTCGCGGCGCCCGCGGGGCGTGTCGAAGCGCCGGGTGGCGCGGTCGACCCCGATCGCGACCAGCGCGCACGCGGGCAGGACCACCACCGTCACGAACACGACCTGCACCACGAACGGCAGGCCGGTGAGCCACAGCTCGAACGCGTCCCAGCCGTCGATGATCGTGCGCACACTCCACACGGTAGTCCCCGCGCCCAGGCATTAGGTTCGGGGCCATGTTCGCTGTCTACGCGCAGGAGCCCAACGCCGACGCTCCCCTCGACTCCCTCGTCGTGGGCGAGCGGCCCGACCCCGAGGTCCCCGACGGCTGGGTCTCCGTCACCGTCTCCGCCGCCAGCCTCAACATGCACGACCTGTGGACGCTGCGCGGGGTCGGCATCAAGCCCGACCAGTTCCCGATGATCCTCGGCTGCGACGGCGCCGGGACCCTCGACGACGGCACCGAGGTCGTCCTCTACCCGATCATCGGCGACCCGGACTGGCGCGGCGACGAGACCCTCGACCCGAAGCGCACCCTGCTCACCGAGCGCCACCAGGGCACGATGGCCGAGAAGGTGATCGTCCCGGCGCGCAACGCGGTCCCCGCCCCGAAGGGCCTCACCCCCGGCCAGGGCGCCGCGCTCGGCACCGCCTGGCTGACCGCGTACCGGATGCTGTTCACCAAGTCGGGCCTGCAGCCGGGCCAGACCGTGCTCGTCCAGGGTGCCTCCGGCGGCGTCTCGACGGCGCTGATCCAGCTGGGCCGCGCCGCGGGCCTCCAGGTGTGGGTCACCGGCCGCGACGAGGAGAAGCGCGCGCTGGCCGAGCGGCTCGGCGCGCACGCCACCTTCGAGTCCGGCGCGAAGCTGCCGGGCAAGGTCGACGCCGTCATGGAGTCGGTCGGCGAGGCCACCTGGAAGCACTCCATGCGGGCACTGCGCCCCGGTGGCCGCATCGTCCTCTGCGGCTCCACCTCGGGCCCGAACCCGCCCGCGGACCTCCAGCGGCTGTTCTTCCTCCAGCTCGAAGTGGTCGGCTCGACCATGGGGACGCGGCAGGAGCTCGTGGATCTCATGAACTTCGTCGCGACGGCCGGGATCGCGCCGGAAATCGGGACCGAACTGCCGATGGACTCCGCGAAGGAGGCGTTCGAGGCGATGTCCGCGGGGCGGACGGCGGGGAAGATCGTCCTGACCCGCTGATCCGTTACGAGATCCGGGTGTGATGCATTCGTGATGTCGTTGGGTCACGTCAAGCGGTCTACGAAATGCCTGGTCGTCGCCCTGTCGGTCATCGCTGCGTGACGACCGCCCGGCGCTCGGGGGACGTTTGCCCAGGACAGGGTCGGATTTCGCCCGTTCGGCAAGTACAGTGCGTCATCGTGACCGAGCCTTTCAGTCGACGGGCGTCGGGGACTGCCACCATGGCTGCCCCGACGCCTGGAGCCGCGGGTGTCGTCGAGTTCCTGGACCGGGTCGACCACGCCGTGGCCACAGCCCTGCCCACCAACCCGTCCTCGACGGACGTCAGCCGTGACGGCTGGCGCGTCCTGTTGATGCTCGCCCGCGGCACCGGCCGCAGCATGGGCGAGGTCGCGGGACACACGTCGCTGCCCGCCCCCACGGCCACCCGGATCGTGGACCGCCTCGTCGAGAAGAAGCTGGCCTACCGGTCGGCCGACCCGCTCGACCGGCGCCGTGTGCTGGTGCACCTGTCTGCCGAGGGACGGACGGTCGTCGAGTCCGTCTGCCAGCGGGTGCAGCGCATCCTGTCGCCGCGCCGTGCCCCCGCCGCCCGGCCCGCGCCGTGCGGCGGGCCGATCCCCGGCCCCCGGGCAGGCCTGGCCATGTAAGCGGCCCCCGCGCTCCCCGCCCCCCACCACGTACACGTCGGGCCCGACTCCCCCGCTGGGAGTCGGGCCCGCTTCGCGTCCGGGGCTACTTCTTGGGCTTCTCGGTGGCCGTACCGCCCCCGGTGGACAGCGCGGCGACGAAGGCCTCCTGCGGGACGTCGACGCGGCCGATCGTCTTCATCCGCTTCTTGCCCTCCTTCTGCTTCTCCAGCAGCTTGCGCTTGCGGGAGATGTCGCCGCCGTAGCACTTGGCGAGGACGTCCTTGCGGATCGCGCGGATCGTCTCGCGGGCGATGATCCGGGCGCCGACGGCGGCCTGGATCGGCACCTCGAACTGCTGGCGCGGGATGAGCTCGCGGAGCTTGGTCGCCATCGAGGTGCCGTAGGAGTACGCCGACTCCTTGTGCACGATCGCGGAGAACGCGTCGACGGCCTCGCCCTGCAGCAGGATGTCGACCTTGACCAGGTCGGCGACCTGCTCGCCGGCCTCCTCGTAGTCGAGGCTGGCGTAGCCGCGGGTGCGCGACTTCAGGTTGTCGAAGAAGTCGAAGATGATCTCACCGAGCGGCATCGTGTAGCGCAGCTCGACGCGGGTCTCGGACAGGTAGTCCATCCCGCCGAGCTGGCCGCGCCGGCTCTGGCACAGCTCCATGATGGTGCCGACGAACTCCGACGGCGCCAGGATGGTGATCTTGGTGATCGGCTCGCGGACCTCGGCGACCTTGCCCACCGGCCAGTCGCTGGGGTTGGTCACCTCGATCTCCTCGCCGTCGTCGGTGGTGACCTGGTAGACGACGTTGGGCGCGGTGGAGATCAGGTCGAGGTCGAACTCGCGCTCGAGGCGCTCGCGGGTGATCTCCAGGTGCAGCAGGCCGAGGAAGCCGCAGCGGAAGCCGAAGCCGAGCGCGGCCGAGGTCTCCGGCTCGTAGGTGAGGGCGGCGTCGTTGAGCTGCAGCTTGTCCAGCGCCTCGCGCAGGTCGGGGTACTGCGAGCCGTCGATCGGGTAGAGCCCGGAGTAGACCATCGGCTGTGGCTCGCGGTAGCCGGTCAACGGGTCGGTGGCCCCGTTGCGCTTGGAGGTGACGGTGTCGCCGACCTTGGACTGGCGGACGTCCTTCACCCCGGTGATGAGGTAGCCGACCTCGCCGACGCCGAGGCCGTCGGACGGCTTGGGCTCCGGGGAGACGATGCCGATCTCGAGCAGCTCATGCTCGGCGCCGGTGGACATCATCTTGATCTTCTCGCGCGGCGAGAGCTTCCCGTCCACGACGCGGATGTAGGTGATGACGCCGCGGTAGGTGTCGTAGACCGAGTCGAAGATCATCGCCCGGGCGGGCGCGTCGGCGTCGCCGACCGGGGCGGGGACCTGGGCGATGACGGCGTCGAGCACCGCCTCCACACCCTCACCGGTCTTCGCGCTGCACCGCAGCACGTCCTCCGGCTCGCAGCCGGTGATGTGCGCGATCTCCGCGGCGTAGCGCTCCGGATCCGCGGCGGGCAGGTCGATCTTGTTGAGGACCGGGATGATGTGCAGGTCCTTCTCCATGGCCAGGTACAGGTTGGCCAGGGTCTGCGCCTCGATCCCCTGCGCGGCGTCGACCAGCAGGATCGCGCCCTCGCACGCCTCGAGCGCCCGGGACACCTCGTAGGTGAAGTCGACGTGGCCCGGGGTGTCGATCAGGTGCAGCACGTGCTCGGTCTCGACGCCGTCGGCGTTCTTCGCGGTCCACGGCAGCCGGACGTTCTGCGCCTTGATCGTGATGCCGCGCTCGCGCTCGATGTCCATCCGGTCCAGGTACTGGGCCCGGGCGTCACGATCGCTCAGTACCCCCGTGACCTGCAGCATCCGGTCGGCCAGGGTCGACTTCCCGTGGTCGATGTGGGCGATGATGCAGAAGTTCCGGATGCGCTCCGGCGGGGTGAACGTGCGGTCGGCGTAAGTCGTCACTCGGCTGTACTCGGCTTTCGCTCATGCGTGGGGCTTCGGGCACTTCGGGTGCTCAGGGCACTCGGGGCTCGGGGCACTGGGACCCATCGTCCCATGTCGGGCCGGGCGGCCGCCGTGGTGGCACCGCAGGTCGTCACACGCTGTTCACGCCGGGCGTCCCCGCGTTGCCCCGACGCGGCCGATCGCGCACGATCGAACGGCCAGGAGCCGAGTCCCCAACCCGGAGGAGTCACCGTGTCGGTCACCCCCGTCCCCCCGCTCGACCGGCTGAGCGCGGCGCGTGTCGTGCTCGCCCGGAAGAAGAAGCTGGGCCTGACCTGGGACAAGATCGCCGAGGCACTGGGCCGCTCGCTGGAGTGGTCCACCTCGGCCCTGCTCGGGCAGCAGACGCTGACCCGCGAGCAGGCCGAGGCCGCAGGCTCCCTGCTGGACCTGGACGACGACGTCGTCGACGCCCTCACCCTCCCGCCGGAGCGCGGCGCGGCCGCGGTGGACCTCACCGACCCGCTGGTCTACCGCCTCTCGGAGATGGTGCAGGTGTACGGCACGACGATCTCCGAGCTGGTCCGCGAGGAGTTCGGCGACGGCATCGTGTCCGCGATCGACTTCGAGCTGGACCTGCAGCGCGTCGCCGACCCGAAGGGCGACCGGGCCGTGATCACGCTGAACGGGAAGTTCCTGCCCTACCGCGTCTGGTGACCCGGAACAGGGGGCGAGGACGCCGCTGGTAACCTTGTGCGTCGAGCGCTCGGCGTGCTCGCCCGAAACGGCCTGGACCCTCTCTCCAGTGATGCTGTTCGGTGCCGCCGGAGCGGACCCGGACGTACACAAGACCAGCCGACCAGCAGGCAGGAAGACCAGAGGCAGACGTGGCCAACATCAAGTCGCAGATCAAGCGTGTCAAGACCAACGAGAAGCGCCGGCAGCGCAACAAGTCGGTGAAGTCGTCGGTCAAGACCGCGATCCGCCACTTCCGCGAGGCCGCCGACTCCGGCGCCGACAACGTCGTGGAGCTGCAGCGCAAGGCGGCCAAGGCCCTCGACAAGGCGGCCGGCAAGGGCGTCATCCACAAGAACCAGGCGGCGAACCGCAAGTCGGCCCTGGCCAAGCGTCTCAACGACGTCCAGGCCTGAGCCACCCCAGTTCCCCCACGACGGCGCCGCCCCATCGGGGCGGCGCCGTCGTCGTGTTTCCGGACCTGTCGTGCCCCCGGGCCGGAGCCCGTGCGCGTGCTGCGGGCGCGGGGCTCAGCGCGGGGTGCGGGCGGACACGACCGCCAGCACGGCCCGCTCCAACGCGTACCCCGCGTCCGCGGCGGCCCCCTTGACGTCGGCGTTCACCCGGGCGGTCGCCGCGATGGCGACGGCGAGCTGCTCCGGACGCCACTGCCGGACCGTCTGCTGCGCCTTGCGGATCTTCCACGGAGGCATGCCCAGCTCACTGGCCAGCCGGTTCGGGTCGCCCCGCCCGGCCGAGCCGACCTTGGCCAGGGTGCGCACCGAGTCCGCGAGCGCGTCGGCGATCAGGACGTGCGGGACACCGAGCACCAGCGCCCACCGCAGCGCCTCCATCGCCGCCCGCCGGTCCCCCGCGACCGCCGCGTCGGCCACCGCGAAGCCGGAGGACTCGGCCCGGCCGCGGTGGTAGCGCCGCACCCCGGCCTCGTCCACGGCACCGCCGGTGTCCGCGACGAGCTGTCCGGCCGCGGCCGCCAGCTCCCGCAGGTCCGACCCGACCGCCTCGACCAGTACCGCGAGCGCACCGGGGGTGATGGTGCCGCCGTGGCGGCGCACCTCGTCGCGCACGAAGTCCGACCGCTCGTCGGCGCGGGTGATGCGGTTGCAGGTGACGGTGTGCGCCCCGGCCTTGCGCATCAGGTCCAGGACCGCCTTGCCCTTCGCCCCCCCGGCGTGTTGGACCACCAGCACGATCCCGTCGGCCGGGTCCTTCACGTAGTCGGCGAGGGCGGCGGTCATGTCCTTGTTCGCATCCTGGCCATGGGTGAGCACGATCACCCTGCCCTCCGCGAAGAGCGAGGGGCTGAGGTGCCCGGCGAGCTCGCCGGGTGCCACCTCGGAGGTGCGGAAGCGGCGCAGCTCGGTCTCCGGATCGCGCTGCCGGGCGCGCCGGACCAGGTCGGACACCGCCCGCTCGGCCAGGAACTCCTCGTCCCCGACGACCAGCTGCAGCGGGCCCGGTTCGCTCGTGCTGCTCACACCCCCATGGTGGCCCACACCCCCGACAACGGGTGAGCCGCGTCCCGGCACGACGACCTCGTCTGGCGGTGCGGTGCCCGGTTCGCGTACCGTCGTCGTCGATTCCGGCGCTCGGCGTCCGGAGCACCACAACCGCATATGGCTCATCCAGAGGGGCAGAGGGAACGGCCCGTTGAAGCCCCGGCAACCGGCGTCGCACGACGATCCGCCCAGACCTGCGCGTTCCGCGCGGCGAGGACGTCGACGAACACGGTGCCAATTCCGGCCCGCCACCTCCGGCGGGACAGATGAGGAGATCTCGTGACTCTCACTGCTGCGCCCGAAACCACCTCTGCCTACGACCTGGGCTCCGCGCGCGCGCTCGCGTGCCGCGAGTGCCGCCACGAGACCCCGCTCGCCGCGGAGTTCGCGTGTCCGCGCTGTTTCGGCCCCCTCGAGGTGGCCTACGACTTCCCGACGGTCACCCGCGCCTCCATCGAGGCCGGCCCGAAGTCGATCTGGCGCTACAAGGACCTGCTGCCGGTCCCCTCGACCGTCGAGCAGCACGCGAACACCGAGCCCGGCCTGACCCGGCTGATCGAGGCCGACAACCTGGCCCGCGCCCTCGGCGTCCGCAAGATCTGGATCAAGGACGACACGGGCAACCCGACGCACTCGTTCAAGGACCGCGTCGTCGCCGTCGCGCTCGCCGCCGCCCGTGAGCTCGGCTTCTCGGTGCTGTGCTGCCCCTCCACGGGCAACCTCGCCAACGCCGTGGCCGCCGCGGCCGCCCGTGCCGGCTGGGACTCGGTCGTGCTGGTCCCGTCCTCGCTGGAGCAGGCGAAGATCGTCACCACCGCCGTTCGCGGCGGCACCCTGCTCGCCGTCGACGGCAACTACGACGATGTCAACCGGCTCGCCACCGAGCTGGCCGCCGAGCACGAGGACTGGGCGTTCGTGAACGTCAACGTCCGCCCGTACTACGCCGAGGGCTCGAAGACCCTGGGCTACGAGGTCGCCGAGCAGCTCGGCTGGCGGCTCCCGCAGCAGGTGGTCGTCCCGGTCGCATCCGGCTCCCAGCTCACCAAGATCGACAAGGGGTTCACCGAGCTCGGCACCCTGGGTCTGGTCGAGCCCACCCCCTACACCGTGTTCGGCGCCCAGGCCACCGGCTGCTCGCCGGTCGCGCGGGCCTTCGAGGCCGGTCACGACGTGATCCAGCCGCAGAAGCCGGACACCATCGCGCGCTCGCTGGCGATCGGCAACCCGGCCGACGGTCCGTACGTCCTCGACTCGGTGCGCCGCACCGGCGGCTCGGTCGGGCACGTGTCCGACGAGGAGGTCGTCGCCGGCATCCGGCTCCTGGCCCGTACCGAGGGCGTGTTCGCCGAGACCGCGGGCGGGGTCACCATCGCGACCACCAAGAAGCTGCTTGAGGCCGGGGCGCTCGACCCCGACGCCGAGACCGTCCTGATGATCACCGGTGACGGGCTCAAGACCCTCGACGCCGTCTCCGGCGAGGTCGGCCCGACGGCGACCGTGCCGTCGACGTCCTCCGCGGTCCGCGAGGCGCTGGCGAACCGGGGCTGACCGGCCCCGCCGGCCGGGAGCCGGACGGGGGTCGCCACGCGCGACCACCGTCAGCCCGGCCGGGTCGTCGCCGGTCAGGGCCAGGTCACCGGACCGGTCGGTGCGTGCGACCACGATGCCCGCCCCGGCCAGCCGGTCCACCAGCTCCGGGTTGGGGTGCCGGTAGCTGTTGCCGTTGCCGACGCTGATCACCGCCGCACGCGGCGCGGCGGCGGTGATCAGGTCCGGGACCACCTTGCGGGACCCGTGGTGGGGCATCTTCAGGACGTCGGCCCGCAGGTCGGCCCCGGAGTGGAGCAGATCGTCCTGGGCGGCCAGTTCGGCGTCGCCGGTCAGCAGGATCGTCGCGGCCGGGGTGGTGGCGCGCAGCAGCAGCGAGATGTCGTTCACCGCCGTCCCGTCGTCGCCGTCGACCGTCAGGGGCGGGTGGACCGGGCCGAGGACCTGCAGGCGCAGCTCCGGCCACCCCAGCTCCATCCCGCGCACGAGCCCCACCACGGGAGCCCCGGCCCGCTCGGCGTGCCGGGTGATCTCGCGCAGCCCCGACGCCGGTTCCCGCACCGGCCCGACGGCGATCCCGCCCGCGGCCCGACCGCGCAGCGCGCCGGCGAGGCCGCCGTCGTGGTCGGCGTGGAAGTGGGTGATCACCACGAGCTCCAGGACCCGGACCCCGAGCCGGTCCAGGCAGGTGTCGACGGCGTCGTCGGTCGGCCCGGTGTCGACCAGGACGGCGTGCCCCGGGGTGCCGGTGGCGAGGACGAGCGCGTCGCCCTGACCCACGTCGCAGGCCACCATCCGCCACCCGGTGGGCGGCCAGCCGGGCGGGGCGAACCGGGTCGGGACGAGGACGACGAGGAGCCCGACCAGCAGCGCCAGCAACAGCGCCCGCAGCCGCGGCACCCGGCCCATCGCCAGCAGCACGACGAGCACCCCGGTGAGCAGCAGCGCGCCACCCGCGCCCGCGGGCCACGGCACGGTGGCGCCGGGCACCGCGGCGGCCCGGTCCCCGACCACGACCAGCCACCACACGAACGGCCCCGCCAGCCAGGCGCAGCACCACGCAGCGGCCGGGCTCACCGCGGACAGCACCGCACCGAGCACGCCCAGCACCGTCGCGGGGGCGACCGCGGGCGCCGCGAGCAGGTTCGCCACCACGGTGACCAGCCCGACTCCCCCGTTGAGCCCGGCGATCACCGGCGCGGTGGCCAGCGCCGCGGCGACCGGGACGACCAACGCCTCGGCCGGCCCGGACGGCAGCCCGCGCCGTCGCAGCGCCGCCGTCCACCCCGGCCCGAGCAGCACCAGCGCACCGGTGGCGACGACGGACAGCACGAAACCCGCGTCGACGGCCAGGGCGGGGACGGCCAGCAGCAGGCCGAGCACGGCCACCGCCAGCGCGGGCACCGCGGACCGCGCCCGGCCGGCGGCGAACGCGATGAGCACGACCCCGCCCATCACCGCCGCACGCAGCACCGACGGCGACGGCCGGGCCAGCACGACGAACCCGACCAGGGCGAGCATCGCCACTGCGGCCGCGATCCGCGGGTCGGTCCGGAACAGGCGCAGCAGGAGCAACACCGCCCCGGTCACGATCGCGACGTTGGCGCCGGAGACGGCCGTGAGGTGCGCGAGCCCCGCGGTCCGGAAGTCCTGCTCGGTCTCGGCGAGCTGGGCGCGGGTGTCCCCGATCGCGAGCCCGGGCAGCAGCCCCGCCGGTGCCTCGGGCAGTGCGGAGACCGCCGCGTCGCGCAGGCCGTCGCGCAGGGCCCCGGCCCCGGTCTGCCACCACGGCGGCGCGGTCACGTCCTGCGGTGCGCCGCGGACCTTCAGCACGGCGACCGTGAGGTCGGGACGCTGTGCGGGCATGAGCAGCCCGGCGGCAGAGACCTCCTGGCCGGGGAGCAGCCCGGTCCACTCCGCTGCCGGGGCCAGGAGCAGGAGCTTCCCGCCGGTGGTCGCCCGACCGCCGCCGACGGTGGCCGTGACGAGCTCGGTGGGGACCAGCGCCATCGCCCGGGCGGCGCCGGACTCGTCTCCACCGCCGGTGGTGCTGCGCAGGATCCGGGGGTCGTCGGTGAGCCGGACGCGGACCTCGGCGGCGGCGCCGCGGTCGGCGGGCCCGCGCAGCGGGTGCGACGCCAGCGCGGCCGCGTGGACGGTGCCCAGGACGGCCGCGACGAGCGCGCACCCGGCCGCGGCGAGCACGATCGAGGACGGCGCCGCGGCGCGGGCACTGGTCCGGGCACGGAGCAGCGTGACCGTCAGGGCGAGCGCCGCGAGGACGGCGGCGGTGATCCCGCCCGCGGTGCCGCCGAGCAGCCCGGCGAGGACGGCGGCCCAGGTGGCGAGCGCGGCCGGGACGAGGCGCAGGTCGGGTGGGGCGGGACGTTCCTGCTGCTCCGCACGCTCGTCGTCGCGCTCCCCGGGCACCGGTTCGGGCAGGCGGGCTCCGGCGCGGGTCACACCCGCACCAGTTCCTGGAGCTGGGCGAAACGGCGCTCGCCGATGCCGTCGATCTCGCGCAGCTGCTCGACCCGGCTGAAGCGCCCGTTGGCGCTGCGCCAGTCGATGATCTTCTTCGCGGTGACCGGGCCGACGCCGGGCAGGGCGTCGAGGTCCGAGAGGGTGGCGGTGTTCAGGTCGATCTTCCCGCCGGGTGCGGCGGGTGCGGCGGCCGCGCCCGGTTCGGTGCCCGACGCCGGCTCGGAGCCCGGGGCGGGCAGCACCGGCGCGGCGTCGGGCGCCGGTGGGACGCCGACCGCGATCTGTTCCCCGTCGCCGAGCCGGCGGGCCAGGTTGAGCGCGCCGAGGTCGACCTCGGGCAGCGCGCCGCCCGCGGCGTCCAGGGCGTCGGCGACGCGTGCGCCGTCGGGGACCCGGACGAGACCGGGCCGGGCGACCCGCCCGACGACGCTCACGACGAGCGGCCCCGCGGTGACCGGTGCCGCCGCGACGGGCGCCGGCCCGCCGGGGCCCGCGGACCGGTCCGTCTCCCCCGTCGCCGCCCCGCCGGGCACCGCCGTCACCTCGGGCAGGCCGCCGACGGGCTGCACGGTGGGACGGTCGAGCCACACACCCACCCCCGCGACGAGTGCCCCGGCGAGCACCACCGCCACCAGCGCGAGCGCACCGGGGCGGCCCGGGTCCACCCGCGCCCCCGCCAACGACGGCGGCAGCCACCGCTGGGCTCGGCGGCGCAGCCACGACGGCCGCCCGCCGTGCGGGACGTCGTCGGCGAGCTCCTCGGACGGTGCGGGGTCGTCCCGGGCCAGCAGGGCCAGGGGGTGGCCGGCATCGGGGTCGGCGGTCCACACCGGTGCCGGCTCCTCCGGCGCGACGGGGCCGGTCGCTCCGCGGTGCGTGGCGGAGGGATCGGCGGACCACACCGGTGCCGGCCCGTGCGGGGCGGCGGAATCGGGCCGGCCCGGTGTCGCGCCGTGCAGGGTGGCGGGGTCGTACCGGAGGGGCGTCGCACCGGGCCAGGTGCCGGGCCGGGACGCGGACGGCGCCGCCACGGGCGGCCCGGCAGCGCGGTGGGCGCGCGGCGGGGGCGGCCCGACGGCGCCCGGTCCGTGGGCGGGCGGTGATCCGGGACGTGGTCCGGACGCGCCGGGAGCCACTGGCAGCGCGGGCAACGGGACGGTCGGGGGATCGAGCCGGTCCGCGACCGCGTCCACCCGCCCGCGCGTCCCGATCCCGGCGAGCCGCCGGGCCGGGTCGAGGGAGGCGTCGGTCCTGGTCACGCACCCGACGCTAGGTGCGCCACCCCCGTTCCGACCGGCCGATGCCGGGCCTGTGGACGGATCGATCGATTGGGGACCGATGCGCTGCCGTCGGCCACGACGCGGCCGGATCGTCGGCGGTCCGTGCTACACACCGGCGGGGCCTGTCGGCCCGGGGCGAGAGCCGGGCATGTCGGCGTCACCCGGAGCATCCGCCGGCCTCGCGCGAGGACCCGAGAGACCATCGCCCGGCGGTCAGACCGCGGGCACCACCACGACCCCCACCAGACCGGCTCCCGCGTGCGCCCCGATCACCGCGCCGACCTCGGAGACGTGCACCTCGGCGGCGTCGGGCAGCTGTTCGCGCAGCCGGTCGGCGATGTCCTCGGCCCGGTCCTCGGCGCCGAGGTGGTGCACGGCGAGGTGTGCGCCCGGACCCGCCTCGGCGACGGCGAGCGCGACGAGCCGTTCGGTCGCGCGCGAGGTCGTCCGCACCTTCTCCAGCGGCGCGATCCGACCGTCGCGCAGGTGCAGGATCGGCTTGACCGACAGGGCCGTGCCCATCAGCGCGGACGCGGCGCCGATCCGGCCGCCGCGACGCAGCCGCTCCAGGTCCTGCACCGCGAACAGGACCCGTGCCCGTGCAGCGACGGCACCGGCCACGGCCTCGACGTCGTCGGCGGTGGCGCCGGCTCCGGCGGCGTCGGCGGCGGCGAGCACGGCGAAGCCGAGACCCATCGCGATGGCACCGGAGTCGACGACCCGGATCCGGTCCGGGGCGACCTCCTGCGCGGCGAGCCGGGCCGCGTCCCAGGTGCCGGACAGCGCGCGGGACAGGTGCACGGCCACGACGGCGGGGACACCGTCGTCGAGCAGGGCGGTGAAGTACTCGGCGAACGCGGCCGGGGTCGGGCGCGAGGTCTGCACGAGCAGGGTGCGGTCGGCGAGCGCGGCGATCAGCTCGGCGGCGGAGACGTCGACACCGTCGCGGGCAATGCGCTCACCGAGCCGGACCTCCAGCGGGACGACGTGGATGCCGCGTCGTTCCGCGACGCCGGGCGGCAGGTGTGCGGTGGAGTCGGTGACCACGGCGACCGGCGAGGGGGGCACGGCCGGACCCTATCCACCCGGCGGGCGGAACAGCGGTGCCAGTGCCCGCTGCGCGGCGAGGTAGCGGCCGTGCGCGTCGTCCAGGCGGCCACGGGTGCGCGGGTCGGGGGTGAACTCGCGGTCGACCCGCACCATCCGTCCGGCGAGCTCACCGACCGAGGCGGCCCGGCCGGTCGCGAGCGCGGCGAGCATCGCCGCGCCGAGCACCCCGGCGTCGCGTTCGGCGGTGCGGCGCAGCCGCCGGTCCAGCACGTCGGCCTTGATCTGGCACCAGAGGTCGCTCGCCGCGCCACCGCCACAGGCGGCGATGGTCTCGGGGCGGCGGCCGGCGGCCGATTCCAGCGGGCCCAGGACGTGCCGGGCGGCGTGCGCGACCCCCTCCAGCACGGCGCGGCCCAACTCGGCGGACCCGGTGGCGAAGCTCGCGCCGAGCCAGTGCCCGCGCAGGTCGGGGTCCCACAGCGGGGCCCGTTCCCCGGCGAGCTGGGGCAGGAACAGCACCCGCCCCGGTTCGGCGCCGGCGGCCCGGGCCAGCAGCTCGGCCGGTGCGACGCCCAGCACCGCGGACGCCCAGGTCAGCGCGTCGCCGCCGGCCTGGGTGGGTCCTGCGTGTACGTGCAGCCCGCGCCACGGCGGGAACGTGACGATCCCCGGGGCGCCGCCGCCGGGCGTCGCGGCGAGGGCCAGGACCTCCGAGGTGCCCGCGATGTCGATCGCGTCGCCGGGGGCGGCGATCCCGCCGCCGAGCAGCGCCGCCCAGGCGTCCATCGTCCCGACGGCGACGGGCAGCCCGGCCGGGAGCCCGCCCGCGCCGGTGGTCTCCCCCGCGACCGACGCCGGGTCGGCCAGGGGCGCCGGCATCGAGCGCAGCCCGGGGACGAGCAGGTCGAGCCAGTCCGAGTACCGGCCGTCGGGGTCGAGGAGTCCGGTCGAGGAGAGCGGATCGGCCACTGCGGTGCCGGTGAGGCGTTCGAGCAGCCAGTCCTTGGGCGCGAGCACCCTGCGCGCGCGGGCCCATGCGTCGGGCCGGTGTTCAGCGAGCCAGGCGGCGCGGGCGGCCGCGTGCGAGGCGTCGACGGTGCCGATCCCACCGCGGCGCCGGGCCCGGTCCGCCGACGACAGCCGCTCGGTGAGCGTCGCCGCGACCGCGCCGCACCGACCGTCCTGCCAGGTGATCGCCGGGTGCACCGGCGCGCCGGCCCCGTCGACGAACAGGTGGGTGTCGACCTGGGCGCACAGCCCGACGGCGGTCACCCCGGCCAGTGTCGGGCCGAGCGCGCCGACCACCTCGGTCAGCCCGGACCACCAGTCGTCCGGGTGCTGCTCGGTGTGCCCGGGCGCGGGACGCGCGGTCGGGTGCGTGGCGCGGGCCGCGGCGACGCGGACGCCGTCGTCGTCGAAGACCGCGGCCTTGACCGAGGTGGTGCCGAGGTCGATGCCGAGCAGGGTCACGGCCGGGCCACCGTGGGCTCCAGGAGCCCGGCCAGCGCCTCCCCGACGGCGGAGTGTCCCGCCCAGCCCCAGTGCAGGCCGTCCGGGTTGCCGTGTCCGCCGAGGACGTGCTCGCCGACCAGCGCGGGCACGTCGAGCACGGTCACGGCCGGGGCGCCGGCCGCCCACCGCCGGACCGCGGCGTCGGTGGCGGCGCGGTGCGGGTGGGCCAGGCCGTAGTCGGCGGCGCGGTGCACCGACGGGGCCAGCGCCACCACCGGCAGCCCGGGCCGCAGCGCGTGCACCCCGGCCCGGCAGCGTTCCAGGTAGGCGGCCGTGAGACGGGGCGGCAGCGTCGCCGGTCCTCCGCCGGGCAGCCGCGCCAGCACCGGGGCGATCCGCGGCTGGGCACGCCGGTAGGCGGTGCGGACGGTGTGCCGCAGCGGGGCGGGGCGCAGCACCGGGATCAGCTCGCGCAGCGCCGTCGGCAGCGGGGACGGCAGGGAGTCCATCCCGGACACCCCGAGCACGACCGCGCCGACCCGCGGCAGCGCCGCCCACACCCGTGGGTCCTCGCTGATCGCCGACCAGGCGTGCCGGGCGGTCCACCCGGCCCGGGCGACGATCTCGGCGCGGCCCCCGAGCCGGGCGGCGGCGACGTTGGGCCACAGCCGCGGCTCGTCTGCCGGGCAGGGTCGCTCGGGTCCGTGGAAGGCCAGCGAGTCGCCGATGACCAGCAGGTCAGGCACCGATGTTGTACCCCGACAGGCGCCAGCGGGGATGGTCGTCACGACGGGCGACGACGGCCCAGCGCGTGTTGCCCAGCCCGCCGATCACCGGCCAGGACGACTGCGGGAGGTCGAGCAGCCCGCACACCATCCCGGCGATCATGCCGCCGTGCGCGACGAGCAGCACCGAGCGGTCCTCCGGGTCGGCGGCGTACTCCAGGTCCAGCTCCTCGACGACCGGGAGCGACCGGACGACGACGTCGACCCGGGACTCGCCGCCGGGCGGCGTGAACCGTGGGTCGGACCGCCACTCGGCGATCGCGCCCGGGTCGTCGACGCCGATCTCGTCGATCGTGCGCCCCTGCCAGTCCCCGAGGTGGGTCTCCCGCAGCCGCTTGTCCACCGACAGCGGCAGCCCGACGGCCTCGGCCACCGCGGTCGCGGTGTCGTGGGCGCGGGTCAGGTCCGAGGTGATGATCCGGTCGAACCGCTCCTGCGCGAGCCGCGGCGCGACGGCCGCGGCCTGCGCGCGGCCGACGTCGGTCAGCCGGGTGTCGAGATGTCCCTGCATCCGGCCGACGGAGTTGTACTCGGTCTGCCCGTGCCGCAGCAGGGTGACCCGGCGCAGCGTCATGCAGTGCCGTCCGGGTCGACCTGGGGGTCGGGCACCTCGATCGCCGGGCAGTCCTTCCAGAGCCGGTCCAGGCCGTAGAAGCCGCGCTGCTCGGTGTGCATGACGTGCACGACGATGTCGCTGAAGTCCAGCAGCACCCAGCCGTTGTCGTTGTCGCCCTCGCGCCGGGTCGGCTTGCTGCCGCGCTCGCGCAGCTTCTCCTCGACCTCGTCGACGATGGCCTGGACCTGACGCTCGTTGGCCGCCGACGCCAGCACGAAGCAGTCGGTCAGCGCGAGCTGGTCGGACACGTCGAGCGCGACGATGTCGACGGCCTTCTTGTCGGCCGCGGCGGCCGCGGCCACCTTCGCCAGCTCGACCGCCTCCGGTGATGCCGTCACCACACTGTTCCCTTCACGACCACGATTGACCTCGACAGTGTGTCAGCCGGGCACCGGGGACTTGGGCGGCGGGCACCGGGCGGGATAGGTTTCCGCCTCACGGTGGAACGTCGAAGGAGACTCCCCATGCCCCTGGCGCCCGATCTCGAGGGCACGCAGTGCGAGCCGGTCAGCTTCGCGTGGGCACGGGACGACGTGCTCCTGTACGCGATCGCCGTCGGAGCGGGGGGTGAGGACCCCACCGCCGAGCTGTCGCTGACCACGGAGAACACCGCGGGCGTGCGGACGGCGGTGCTGCCGTCGTTCGCGGAGATCGTCACCGCGGGCGCGAAGGTCGACCTGGGCGAGGTGGACGCCGCTCGTGTCGTGCACGCCGAGCAGGCGTTCCGGGTGGTCGCGCCGCTGCCGGTGGAAGGGCGGGTCCGGGTGACCGCGACGGTCACCGAGGTGCTGGACAAGGGGTCCGGGGCGCTGGTGCGCACCGAGGCCGATGCCGTCGACGCGAGCACCGGGGAACTGGTGCTGACCAGCACGAAGACGCTGTTCCTCGGCGGGGAGGGCGGCTTCGGCGGCAACCGCGGGGACAGCGTGCCGAGCCCGGTGCCCGACCGCGCGCCCGACCACGAGGTGACCTACCGGACCACGCCGGGCCAGGCGCTGCTGTACCGGCTCACCGGGGACCGCAACCCGCTGCACAGCGACCCGGCGTTCGCCGCGAAGGGTGGGTTCGACCAGCCGATCCTGCACGGCATGTGCACCTACGGGTTCACCACCCGCGCGCTGGTCGCGACCGTCTGCGGCGGCGACCCCCGCCGCCTCGTCGCGATGGATGCCCGGTTCACCCGGCCGGTCGTGCCCGGGCAGTCGCTCACCGTCTCGGTGTGGGACACCGGCGACGGCACGGTCGCGTTCCGGACCGCCGTCGACGGCGAGGTGGTGCTGGACCGCGGCAGCGCGGAGATCAGCACCGAGGTCAGCACGGAGATCACCGCGTCGTCGCCGGCCGCCTGAGCGCTCAGGACGGCGCCGCGGTCACACTCCGCGGCGCCGGGTACCCCGGGTGGTCCCGCCCGCCCCGACGAGCCAGGGCGGACAGCGCGTCGAGCGCCGCCAGCTGCGGGTAGCTGCGCTCCGGGTCGTCCCGGTGCGGCCACCGGTGGTCCAGCTGGCGGAAGGTCACCGCGCGATGCAGGGTGATGCCGAAGAAGCGGGGGTTGTCGCGCACGAACCGGGCGTAGGCGTCCCGGAGGCCGGGATCGCGGTCCAGCTCGGTGCGGACGAACCGGTCGACGTCGGTGCCGATCTCGTGGACGTACTCCCCGCACGGCGCCACCACGAACGGCACCACCCACGCCTCGGGCACGCCGAACAGCTCGCGCACGGCGCGCTGGCGGTGCCCGGCGTTCTCGCTGCGCGACATCCATGCGGCGACGACGGCGCGGCGGCGCGGGCTCAGCCGGCCGAGGACCGCGGCCGGCGGCCAGGGGAACGACACCCGGAACGGGATGTGGACCGGATCGCCGTCGACGTGCACGTCGTGGTCGGCGACGCCGCCGCCGGAGTCCTGGACGAGCTGGGCGGACACCGCACCCCACGGGGCGAGGACGTGCATCGCGGCGTGCGCGTCCCGGCGCACGGGCTGGGGCACCGCGCGGAGCAGCAGCCCGGCCACCGACGGGGTGGGGACAGCGATCACGAGGGGCACCGTAGCCCGATCGGCGCAGCTCGGCGTCACCGACGGCCGATTATCGCGCTGCGTCGTCACCCTTTCGGCGCTGCGTGACCGGCAGCCGGTAGAGCGTGGCCACCGGTTCACGGCCGTCCGGGAACCGCCACCCGGCGGGTGCCGTACCGGTGCGGAGCCAGCCCACGGACCGGTAGAGGCGTTCGGCCGGGACGGACTCGACGACGTCGAGCACCCCGTCGCGGCCGCGGGCCGCGAGTTCGGCGGTGATCCCGTCCAGCAGGGCACGGGCGTGGCCGGCCCGGCGGACGGCCGGGTCGACGAACACCCGGGTCAGCCGCAGCGCGCGGGGTTCGTGGTCGTCGGTCAGCAGGGCGGCGTGCCCCGCGCCCCGCCCGCCCGCCGTGACGACCAGCGCGGTGACCAGCCCCGGCGGGGACAGGAACGCCACCGGGTCGGCCGGCCAGGTCGACGGGTACCGGTCGGTGTCGTGCACGGCGCGCAGCACGGCGACGCAGGCGGGCAGGTCGTCGTCGGTGCGGCGGCGCGGGGCAGGTGGCACGACGGGGGTCACGACCGGCGACCGTACCGCCGCGGCCGGGACCGGCCGGGTCAGCGCGGGGTCACCCCGGCCGGGTAGACGGCGTCGACCTCGACCTCCACCAGCCAGCCGGGGACCGGCAGGCTCGCCACCTCCAGCGCGAACCGGCTGGGCCGGGCGGGGTTGCGCACCAGCGGCGCGGCGGGCGCGGCCGTCCCGGTCGGGACCAGCACCGTCTCCCCGGTGGTCAGGTCGGTGTTGGCGAAGTACTGGCGGTAGGCGCGGTTCCAGCCGGCGTAGTCGGCGCGGGTCGTGCCGGGCGCGTTGTCGAGGAACACCCGCATCGAGGTGACGTCGTCGAGGCGCAGGCCCCGGGCCTCGAGGTTCTCCTTGATCCGGGCCAGCACGTTCATGCCCTGGGCCTCGGTGATCGTGACCCCGGCGGGGAGGGTGCCGCCGGGGAACTGGCCGGCGTCGACGTAGGCCTGCGGGGTGCCGTCCGCGGCCGCGGGGTTCGCCGCGGACGGGCCGAGGCCGCTGGACTTGTACAGCGACGCCCCGCTCACCAGGCTCACCCCCTCGGCGATCATCGGGTTGGCCTCGCCTGCCTCCAGCACGGGCAGCGCGGGCGGGCCGGGCTCGGCGGCGTCGGGCGCGGCGCCGGCGCAGCCGGTGGCCAGCGCGGCGGTGACGGACAGGGCGATCAGGACGGGAACGGGACGTCGCATCGTGTCTCCTCGGGGGAACGGGGGTGGGATCAGGCGCCGCCGGCGACCCGGGCGTGCAGCGCCGAGACCGTCGAGCGGGCGGAGGTAAACGCGCCGTGCTGCCAGGCGATGGCGTGCGAGAGGTGGTCACCGGCGAACCAGATGCGGCCGGCGGGCTGGGTGAGCAGCCGGTACTCCGGGCTCGTGGCCTCCCAGCTCGCCCAGGCCGACTCCGACCAGCGGGTCACCGCCCACGAGCCGGAGAACGACGACGCGATGTCGGAGCGGTACTTCTCGCCGTGGATCGCGGCGCCCTCGTCCAGGGCCTTCGCGAGCCGCTGGCGGTGGGTCAGGGACTCGAAGGCCCGCTGCCGCTTGCCGGAGCTGTAGTAGCCGACGACGACGCCCCGGTCGGCGTGGAAGTGGTCGTAGGGGAACATGATCTGGGCGATGTCGCGGTCGGTGTTACTGGCGCCGCCGTAGATCCGCTCGTCGGTCTCCCACCAGCGGCGGGTGTACTCGATGCCGAGCTTGCCCGACGAGCTTGGCTTCGCCGCGCGCTGCGCGGACAGCACGGCGGCGGGCAGGTTGGTGTCGAGCCGGGTCACCAGGTGCGGCGGCAGGGTGCAGACGACCTCGTCGGCCACCAGCCGTTCGACCGGGCCGCCCGCGACCGGGACGACGTCGACGGTCACCCCGTCCGGGGTGTTGTGCAGCCCGGTGACGGCCGTGCCGTAGCGGATCCGGTCGGCGCCGATCCGTTCGGCGAGCGCGTGGTGGATCCGGTCCATCCCGCCGACCGGGGTGAACATCATCGTGGCCTGGTCGTACTCGTAGTCGAAGGCGAAGTTCCGGCCGAGTCCGCTGCGGATCACCGAGGACATCGGGTACGGCACCGTGGGGGTGCCCGCGTCGGTCCCCGCGCCGGGTTCGCGGGCGTAGCCGCGCCGCGGGGAGCCGAGGTAGCGGCCGTCGGAGGACAGGTCGCCCAGCGAGACGAGGAACTCCGAGAGCGCCTCCTTGTCCGCGGCGCTCAGGACGTCGTCGAGCGCGCCGCGCGCGGTGGCCTTGTGGAGCAGCTCGGAGACGTAGCCGAAGGTGTCGGCCTTCGCCGCGCGGTAGGTGACCGAGGTTCCGGCCAGCGCCCCCGCGTCGGTGTAGTTGACGACGGTGTTGGCGTTCTGGTTGCCGAACGGCTGGATCTCCACCCCGAGCTCGCGGCAGTAGTCCAGCGTGACGTGGCTCTGCGGGATCCGGGTCGCGCCCAGGTTGAAGAAGTGTCCTGGCGCGAACGAGCAGCGTTGCGTCTCGCCGTTCAGGTCGGTCTCCTCGGTGCCCGCGCGCACCGACCAGACCCGCCCGCCGGGCCGGGTGCGGGCCTCGACGACGGACACGTCGTAGCCGACCTTGCCGAGCTCGTGGGCCGCGGCGAGCCCGGCGGGCCCCGCGCCGAGGACGAGGACGCGGCGGCCGGCCGCGGCGGCGTCGCGCGACGGTGGGGTCCAGGCCGGGTCGTCGCCGGCGCGGGGGGCGAGCCCGATGGTCGCCACGGCCTCGTACGCGGCGCCGGCCCCACCGGCCAGCCCCAGCGCCCTGATGAACGTTCTGCGGGTCACGGTCACAGCGGTGATACTCGGAACCGGCGGCGACGGTCGCGGGTCGCCGGCGCTGCGTTCACGGCAACCGGACCGGGAAGACCGGCGGCGGGTTCCCATCGCGGGTTCGACGTCCGACGCGCGGGCGCAACACCCGGGCAACAGCGCGGTCCTAGCGTCGCCGTCCGTGTCCGACCTCGACAGGGCCATCGCGCGGTCCTTCTCCCCCGGCCACACCCAGCTGCGGGCGGAGTCGCCGATGGCACCGCTCGGGCGGCGCCGGATGGGCGCGACCGAGCTGGTCGCGCAGTCGGTGGCGACGACCGCGCCCGCCGCGTCGATGGCGATGCTGCCCCTGGTCGTGGGCCGGCTCGCCGACCCGCTGTCCGGGCTGCTCGTCATCGTCGGCGCCACGGTCGCGGTGACGATGGTGGCGCTCTGCCTCGGGCAGTTCACCCGACGCCAGGCCGCAGCGGGCGGTGTCTACAGCTTCGTCTACCAGGGGCTCGGTGCCCGGGCCGCGCTCGTGACGGCCGTCGTGATCGGGGCGAAGTACCTGGGCAGCGCCGCGATCACGCTCTACGCCGGCGGCCGGGCCCTGACCGCGCTCGCCGGGGCGGCCGGGGTCGACGTGAGCGGGGCCGGCGCGCAGGTGCTGCTGCACCTCGTGGTCGCGGTGGGGATCGCGACGGTGCTCGTACGGGGGCCGCGGGTCGCCGCCCTCACCCTGCTCGGGGTGGAGATCGGCTCGCTGTTGCTCGTCGTCGCGGTGCTGCTGGTCCCCGCTCCGCACCTCGCCGCCCCGGTCCCGGCCGGGCCGGTGCCGGACCTGCTCGCCGTCGCGCTGATGGCGATGTTCATGCTCGCCGGCTTCGAGTCGGCGACCTTCTTCGGCCCGGAGACGCGACGTCCGCTGGTCACGGTGACCCGGGTGGTCCTCTGGACCCCGCTGCTGTGCGGGGCGCTGCTGTCGTTCGCGGCCTGGGCGAGCTGGACCGGCCGCGCCACGACCCTGGTCGCGATCCTGTCCGACCCCGGGGCGGCGGGCGCCCCGACCGCGCTGGTGGTGGCGTTGCACGCCGGTCTGGCCTGCTCCTACCTGGCCTCGGCCGCGGCCTCGGCGCACGCGGCGTCACGGGTCGCGTTCTCCCTCGGGGTGGAGCGGCTGCTGCCGCGTGCCCTCGCGACGGTGCACCGGCGGTGGCGCACACCGCACCGTGCCGTCGTCGGGATCGTGGCCGTGGTCCTGCTCGGCGGGCTGCTCGCCGACCTGGCACCGGCCGGGACGGACGCGGTGCGCCACCTGGTGCGGGCGCTCGTCACCCTCATGTACGTGCTGGTCGCGGTCGCGGCCGTCGCGTTCCTGCTGCGCATCCGGGAGCACACCCGCCCGGTGCTCGTGCTGGGGTGCACGGTCGCGGTGCTCGGCGGGGCCCTGCTGGTGCTGCGGCTGCCCGGTCTGCTCGACACCCCCGAGGGGACCGGCGCCGCGGTGGCCCTCGCGGTCTGCTGCGCGGTGGGACCGGTGTGGTGGAGGTTCCTGCGCCGTCACCCGGACCGGCTCGCGAGGATCGGGGTGTTCGACCAGCCCGGCAGCGACGACGTCCTGCCCGGGGCCGGCGACTTCGTCCCGGACGCCTCGGGGACGCCGCGGCTGGTCCGGCGGAGCCCGCGCGCCGGGGACCCGCCGTGAGCGAGCCGGGCGCCGCGAGCCGGGCCCTGGAGCTGCTGGAGGCGGTGGCGAGGATCGGGCCGGGTGCGACGGCGCGGGAGCTGTCGCGCACGACGGGCATCCCGTCCGCGACGGCGTACCGGCTGCTCAACGTGCTCGTCGCCGACGGCTACCTGGTCCGGATCAGCGACCTGTCCGGGTTCGCGCTGGGGCGCCGCACCCGGGAGCTGGCCGGCGCGGCCGAGGGACCGCCGCAGCTGGCCGAGATCGTCGCCGGGATCCGCGGCCGGGTCCGGTTCGGGTTGTTCGTCGCCGACTGGCCCGCGGGCACGCTGCGGCTGGTCGACCGCGACCCGGACCACGAGCTGCCCGGGGAACGGACGCTGCTCGCCCACCCGCACGCCTCGGCCATGGGGAAGATCATGCTGGCCGCGCAGCCGGAGCTCGTCCCCGACCGGCCGCGGGCGCTGACCCGGCACACCGTGACCGCCGGGGCCGCGCTGGCCGCGGAGCTGCGGACGGTGGCACGCACGGGGGTCGCCACCGAGGTCGACGAACTGCGCTCCGGCCGCTCGTCGGTCGCGGTCGCGGTGCGCGACGCGGCGGGCGGCGTCGTCGCCTGTCTCGCCGCGCTCGGCCCGACCGGGCGGCTGCCGGTCACCGACCCGGACCTGACCGCGCTGCTGCGCGCGGGGGCCGACCGGATCGGCGGGCTCACGGGCGCGCGGGCACCGGGTCAGCGCGGCCGCAGGACGTAGCCGGTGTAGCCGTACTCGGTGCCGAACCGCTCCCGTACGGCGATCTCGCCGCCCACCTCGTCCAGCGCAGCCGGGTCGACGCCGTCCTCCCGCAGGGTGGCGATCCGGCGGGCCAGCGGGCGGTAGTAGGCGTCCCAGTCGGAGTCGGGGAGCAGGTAGACCGCCTGGACCGTGTACCCGGCGCGCTGCGCGGCGGCGACGTTCTCCGCGGTCGTCCGCATCCCCGGGTAGCCCGCGTCCCAGAACTCCCGAGCGCCGGGCGACGGCTCGGTGGTCGTCCACTCGGCCTCGGTGAGGACCAGCACCCCGCCCGGGGCGAGCAGCCGCCGCCAGCCGGCGAGCGCCGCGTCGAACCCCATGACATAGGCGGCACCCTCGGACCAGACGAGGTCGGTCTCGCCGTCGGGCAGCGGCAGGTCGTCCATCGCCGCGACGAGTGGGCGCACCCGTTCCCCCAGCCCGGATGTCGCGGCCCGGCCGCGCAGTCGCTGGAGGAAGGGTTCGTGCAGGTCGACGGCCACGACCTCGCCACCGGTCGCCGCCGCCAGCGGCAGCGTCGCCGGACCGGTCCCGCAGCCGATGTCGACGATCCGCGGACGCTCCGGCAGGTCCCCGGCCAGGCGCAGCAGCAGCGCCGTCGTCTCCTCCGATCCCGGTGCCTCGCGGGGCAGGTCGTCGTGGGCGGCCAGGAAGACCTGCTCCAGCGGTGTGCTCACGTCCGCGCATGATGCCCGCACCGGGCCGCCACCGCACCACCGATACGTGTGCATGATGGGGTGGTGCACGTCGACACGTTCCTCCTGGCGATCCCCCCGCTCGCGATCTACTTCCTGTGCGCGGGTGTGGTCGGTGTCGAGAGCATCGGGGTGCCGCTGCCCGGTGAGATCGTGCTCGTCGGCGCGGCCCTGCTGGCCGCCCGCCCCGGCTCGCCCATCGACCCGGTGGCCGTCGCGGCGTCGGCGACGGCGGGGGCGATCGTCGGCGACTCGATCGGCTACACGGTGGGCCGTCGCTACGGCACCGGTCTGCTCGACCGGCTCGGCCGCCGGTTCCCCAAGCACCTGGGCCCGGCGCACATGACCGTGGCCCGGCGGATCTTCGACCGGCACGGGGTCTGGGCGGTGCTGTTCGGCCGCTTCGTGGCAATCCTGCGCATCCTCGCGGGCCCGCTGGCCGGGACGATGAAGATGCACTACCCGAAGTTCCTCGCCGCGAACGCGACCGGCGCGGTGCTGTGGGCGGGCGGCACGGTCGCCCTGATCTACCTGCTCGGGATCGTCGCCGAGACGTGGCTGAAGCGGTTCTCCTGGATCGGGCTGATCGTCGCCGTGGTCGGCGGGCTGCTGGTCTCGCGGTACGTGCGGCACCGGGTCGAGCGGGCCGCCGCGCAGGAGGAGACGGCGCCGTGAGCCCCGCCGTCGGGCCGGGCGGGCGGACGCCGTCGGCGAGCTGACCGGTCCGGGCCGCGACCTGCTGACGGGACGGATCGCTCAGCGCAGCGCGTGAGCGGTGTAGGTGACCGCGCCGAAGGTCCGCGAGTCGAGCAGCGGCAGGCGCTCGGTGGACCATCCGTCCGGGAACAGCCGCCGGCCCGCACCCTGGACGACGGGGTGGTGGAACAGCCGGATCTCGTCGACGAGCCCGGCCGCGATCAGCGTGTGGCACAGCGTGATGCTGCCGGTGCAGACGATGTCGGCGCCCGGCCGCTCCTTCAGTGCCGCGACCTCGGTGACCGGGTCCCCGGACAGGACGGTCGAGTTCTCCCACTCCGGATCGGTCAGCGTCGACGACACCACGTACTTGTCGACCTGGTTCAGGTAGTCGGTGATGCCGGTGGCGTCGTCGGTCCGGGCGGGCCAGAAGCCGCGGAAGTCGCAGAACGTGCGGCGCCCGAGCAGCGTCGCGTCGGAGGCGGCGTCCTGGCGGTGCAGCTCGGCGAGAACCTCGTCCTGGCCGTCGGCGGTGGGGTCGAACCAGTCGCCGAGGAACTCGACGGCGCCGTCGAGGGTGACGTTCTGGGTGATCGCGAGTGTGCGCACGGGAGATGCCTCCACGGTCGTCGGTGCGTAGACACCAGGGTCGACCGCGGAGGCGTCCCGAACTCGTCGGTCGCCGCCGGCTCAGCCCTCGACGACGGTGATCGCCGCCGCCGGACAGCCGTGCGCGGCGTTGCGCACGGCCTGCTCCTGACCGTCCGGCGGGGTGTCGGTGAGCAGCTCGACGACGGCGTCGGAGTCGCGCTGGTCGAACACGTCCGGGGCGGTGAGCAGGCACTGCCCCGACCCGACACAGGCGTGCTGGTCGACCTCGACCTTCATCGCGGGTACCTCCCTCACCAGCGGACCGGCAGGCTGCGGACCCCGCCGGTGATGTGGTCGGTGCGCACGTCGAGCTCGTCCATGCCGACGGCGAGCTCCAGGTCCGGCAGCCGGCGGGCGAGCGTGGCGAACACCGCGCGCAGCTCGGTGCGGGCCAGGCTCGCGCCGATGCAGAAGTGCGGCCCGTGCCCGAAGCCGACGTGCCCGCGCTCGGCGCGGTCGGGGTCGAAGGTCTCGGCGTGGTCGAAGACGTCGACGTCGCGGTTGGCGGCGTTGACCGAGAGGATCACCGCGTCGCCGCGCGCGATGGTGACCCCGGCGATCTCCACGTCCTCGTGGGCGTAGCGCAGCAGCCCCAGGTCACCGGGCGCGCCGAGGCGCATGACCTCCTCGATGACGGCGTCGACCCGGCCCTCGGGGTCGGCAGCGAGCTTGTCCCACTCGTGCCGGTTGCCCATGAGGAACAGCATGCCCAGCCCGATCCGGTTCACGGTGGTCTCGTGCCCGGCGAACAGCAGCCCGACGCAGAGCCGGATCATCTGGTCGTAGCCGAAGGTCGGGTCGGCGGCCTGGGCCGCGACGAGGTCGCTGATGACGTCCTCGCCGGGCTCGGCGCGCTTGCCCTCGGCGAGCCCGGCCATGTAGCGGCCGAACTCCTCGCGGGCGGCGTGGGCGTCGTCGCCGGAGTAGGTCGCCATCCGGTCGGACAGCCCGCGGAAGTACTCGCCGTCGGACTCGGGGACGCCGAGCAGCGAGCAGATCACCGCGACCGGCAGCGGGAAGGCGAGGTGGGCGTGCAGGTCGACCACGCCGTCGGCGGACGCGTCGTGGTCGGCGACCATCGCGTCGACGTAGCCGTCGACGAGCTCCTGCACGTGCCCGGACAGCCGGCGCATGCGCTTGGCGGAGAACGCCGGGGTGAGCAGCCGGCGCATCCGGCCGTGCTCCTGCTCCTCGGTCTCGTAGGTGCCGGTCGGCCCGTCCTGGACGGCCGCGGTGCTGATCCTCGACGCCTTCTCCGGCTCCGGGTGCGACCGGCCGAACCGCTTGTCGCCCAGTAGCTCGCGGACCTCGGCGAACCGGGTCACCAGCCACGCCGGGTCGCCGGCCGGGGTGGTCACCGGCGCGATCGGCGCCTCACGGCGCAGGACCTCGTAGAACGGCGCGAGGTCGAGCAGGTTCGGTCGGGTGAACGGCAAGCGGGGACGCTCGGCGGCGAGGGTCATCGACACTCCTGGGGTCGTGGTGGTGACCCCAGCCTACGATTTACTGGCAGTATCTGCCACGAATGTGCCCGGAGTGCACCGGACCGTCCCCGAACGGGCAGGTCGGGGGCGGCCCGGGCCCGCAGTCACGCCGGGCTGTCGAGCAGCTCCTGCAGGTACTGGTCGATCTGCGGCATGTAGGTGGGCGCGACACCGAACAGGGCGAGGTGCCCGAGCAGGTCGTCGACGACGCGGATCGTCGCGTGCGGGGTCAGCTCCAGCTCGGCCTCGTGGTCGCGGACCGGGAAGAACATGTCCTCGTTGATCGGGATGACCCGGGTGACGGCCTCGTTGCGACCGAGTGCCTCGGCGAGGTTCCCGCCGGTGTGGCGGGCGACGTCGCCGCGCTGCCACTTCCACGCCATGCAGAGCAGGTCGTTGGGGTCCATCGCAGTGAAGTACGGCTCCAGGAAGCCCGCCATGAAGGCCTCCTTGGAGTCGAACTCCAGGGCGCGCCAGACCTCCTGCTTCCAGAACTCGGTGGAGAAGCCCATGACCGCCCAGATGCCGGCGTGGCGCCGCAGCCCGGCCTCGACGTCGGCGTTGCTCGCGTAGTTCCCGCCGTTCCACCCCGGGTCGGAGGTGATCGCCTCGACCAGGGCCTTCGTGTAGAGGAAGTCGTGCGGGGTGTTCTGCGCGGTCCCGGCGATCGGCGCGGCACGGCGCACCTTGTCCGGGAACCGCACCATCCACTCGTAGGTCTGCTGCGCACCCATCGATCCGCCGACGACGAGCGCGAGCCGGTCGATCCCGTAGTGCTCGCGCAGCAGCTGCTCCTGGGCGCGGACGTCGTCGCCGATCCGGACGTGCGGGAAGTTCGACATCGCGATGCCGGCGTTCGCGCCCGAGGCGTTGTGCGGGCTGGTCGACAGACCGTTGCCGATCTGGTTGACCACGACGATGAAGTACCGCTCCGGGTTCAACGCGTGGTCCGGGCCGATGTAGACATCGCGGAAGATCTGGTGCGTCCCCGAGTACCAGGTCGTCACCAGGATCGCGTTGTCCTTCGCCGCGTTCAGCGTGCCGAAGGTGGCGACCGCGAGCTGCAGGTCGGGGATCACCCCGCCCTCCTCCAGCGCGAACTCGCCGACGCTGATCAGCTCGTAGTCGCCATGGAACTCGTGGGTGTAGAAGGGATTCTCGATCGCGGCCGACTGCGCTGTCGTCACGGTCGTCACTGCTCTGTCACGCTCCTGCTCCGTCGAAGACGCGGACCGGAGCGACTCTTCACCTTTGTGACGCGCGGCACAAGATCCCGTCCGGGCGGGGATCAGCTCCAGGCGACGACGAGCACCAGCATCGTCACGACGATGCCGAGCCCCAGCATCATCATCAGCAGCCAGGCCCCGGCGTTCGGTGGCGGCTCGGCGGGCGCCGCACCGGTGCTGCGGCGCAGCTCGGCGAGCTGGGCGCGGTCGAGGATCGGCATGGTCAGGTCATCGGAGTTCACATGGTGGTAACGCGCGAAGTCGGGTCGTGGGCACTGAGCTCCCAACTCTCGTGTGCCGCAACAAGATCGATGTCGCGGACGGTGCCGCGCGTACCTCCACCGGTATCACGGTGCGTCGACCTGAGCCCGACGGCCCGTCACGCACGGTCATCAGCAGCGGCCGGCCGGAGAGGTCGGTGAACACCGGTGAGACGTCCGGGACGGCCCGGTCGGTCAGTCCTGCCCGCGCCGGGTCAGCACCCGGGGGCCGTCCTCGGTGATCGCGACGGTGTGCTCGGAGTGCGCGGTGCGCGAACCGTCGGCGGAGCGGATGGTCCAGCCGTCGGGGTCGAACACGATCCGGTCGGTGGTCCGTGCGAACCAGGGTTCGAGCGCGAGCGTCAGCCCCGGTCGCAGCGTGAGACCGCGACCGGCCCGCCCGGTGTTCGGGATGTGGATGTCGCCGTGCATGGTGCGGCCGAGGTCGTGCCCACCGAACTCGGTGTTGACGAGGTAGCCGTAGTCGCGGGCGACCCCACCGATGGCGGCGGAGATGTCGCCGAGCCGGTTGCCCGGCCGGGCCGCGTCGATCGCGGCCTCCAGGGCGTCCTCGGTGGCACGGATGACACGTCGGTCGCCCTCGTCGGCCGTGGTGCCGACGATGATCGTCCGGGCGGAGTCGGCGACCCAGCCGTCGATGCTGACGGCGATGTCGGCACTGAGGACATCGCCGTCGCGCAGGACGTAGTCGTGCGGGAGCCCGTGCAGCACGGCGTCGTTGACCGAGAGGCAGATGACGTTGCGGAACGGGCCGCGCCCGAAGGACGGGGCGTAGTCCCAGTAGCAGGACTCGGCGCCGCGCTCGGCGAGCATGCCGCGCACGTGCAGCTCGATGTCGAGGAGGTTCACGCCGACGTCGGCGATCCGGCCGACCTCGGTGAGCACCTCGGCGACGAACCGGCCGGTCGTGTGCATCCGGTCGATCTCGGCCGGCGTCTTCAGTTCGATCACGGTATTACTATACCGGAGCGTCAACGCTTGCCGGTACAGTAATACCGACCTTAGTCTCGTCCCATGGTCCGCCACCCTCTCACGCCCGAGCAGATCGACGCCGGTCGCCGTCTGGGTGCGCTGCTGCGCCGGGCCCGGGGCGACCGCGACCCCGTCGAGCTCGCCCGGGCCGCCGGGGTCTCCCCCGAGACCCTGCGCAAGATCGAGACCGGACGCCTGCCGAGCCCGGGGTTCGGGACGATCGTCTGCCTCGCCGAGGCGCTCGGGATGCCGGTGCAGGAGCTGGCCGACACCTGGCGCGGCAGCGACGTGGCCGACGTGGCGATGGAGGCCACCGGGTAGCGGTGCCCGCACCTCCGGCACCGCTACCCGGCTACTGACCGGGACGCAGCTCGTAGAGGTGTCCCCGCCCCGCCTTCTCGCTGTACCAGCGCGTCGCCGGCGGGGTCGTGGTGCCGTCCGGCGAACCGCCGACCGGCCACCCGTTCGGCCGGTCCTCGCCGTCGACGACGCACCAGCCGGCACCGTCGAGCCACCGGCACCACACGACCCCGCCCGCCGGTAGACCGGCCGCCCGGTCGTGTCGGTCGCCTCGCGGTGGAACCGGTACACGAGCCCGTCGGACAGGCGCACGAACTCGAAGGACTCCACAGGTCCTGGGTACCCGACGCGGCCGGGCCCGTCGATCGGGTCGAGGCCCGCCGGAATGGCCGACGACGGGGCGAGGTTGACCCCAGCGGTGCCGGACGGCACCGGACACCCCCTGGAGGAGCACGAGATGAGTGACGCGTCGGCCCCGTTCGACCTCGCGGCGATGAACCGCGCCGTGATCGAGGAGTTCCGGGCGACCGGAGGACGAGCGGGCGGCATGTTCGAGGGCAAGCCGCTCGTGCTGGTCCACCACACGGGAGCCCGGTCCGGCACCGAGCGGATCGCGCCCCTGGTCCCGCTCCTCGACGGTGAGCGGATCTTCATCTTCGCCAGCAAGGGCGGGGCCGACACCAACCCGGACTGGTACCACAACCTCCTGGCGAACCCCGACACCCGCGTCGAGCTCGGCATCGAGACCCTGCCCGTGCGGGTGCGGGAGGTCACCGGTCCCGAGCGGGACGAGGTCTACGCCCGCCAGGTCGCGCTGGAGCCGCAGTTCGGCGAGTACCAGCGCTCGACGGAGCGGATCATCCCGGTGCTGGAGCTGCAGCGGGTCTGAGCAGGGACGTCACCGGGCCCGACGTGACGCCCGAAACTCCGAGGCACCCCACTATCACAGGTGCGATGGTGACCGCATGGGTCACGTGGAGACACAAGGCGTCGACCACGTCCTGCCCGACGGACGAGTCCTGCTCAGCGCGGCGTCGTTCCGGGCGGGCGAGGGTACGACGACGGCGCTGATCGGTGCGAACGGCGCAGGGAAGTCGACGGTGCTCGCTCTGATCGCAGGCACGGTCGAACCGTCGGCAGGCACCGTGCACAGCTCGGGCGGGCTCGGGGTGATGCCCCAGTTCCTCGGCGACCGCACCGTGCGTGAGCTGATGCTGGAGCTGTCACCGGAACGTCTGCGACGGGCCGGCCGACGGCTCGACGCCGCAGAGGACGCGCTGATCGAGCGGGACGGGACGGCCGAGCAGCTGCGTTACGCCGAGGCGCTCACCGAGTACGGCGACGCCGGCGGGTACGACGCCGAGTCGTTGTGGGACCGCTGCTGCACGATCGCAGTGGGATCGCCGTACGACGAGATCCGTTTCCGCAGCACCGATCGGCTCTCCGGCGGCCAGCAGAAGCGACTCGCCCTCGAAGTGCTCCTACGGGGCCCCGACGAGGTGCTCCTGCTCGACGAGCCCGACAACTACCTCGACGTCCCGGGCAAGGAGTGGCTGGAGCAGCAGCTGCGGGAAACGGACAAGACGGTGCTCCTCGTGTCGCACGACCGGGAGCTGCTGCGTCGCAGCGCCGACCGGATCGTCACGATCGAGCTGCACCCTGCGGGCAACACGGTCTGGACGCACGGGGGCGGGTTCGCCACCTACGACGAGGCCCGCGCCGACCGTCTGGAGCGGCTCGACGAGCTCCGCCGACGGTGGGACGAGGACCGGCAACGGCTGGTGCGGCTGGTCCACGAGATGAAGCAGAAGGCCTCGTACAACGACGGCATGGCCAGCCGTTACCAGGCCGCCCGCACCCGGCTCGCCCGGTTCGACGCCCACGGCCCGCCGGAGGCGGTGCCGCGCCGACCACGCCTGCAGATGCGGCTCGGTGGTGGCCGGACCGGGCAGCGGGTGGTGACATGCCAGGACCTGGCCCTCGACGGACTCACGGCGCCGTTCTCGATCGAGGTCTTCTACGGCGACCGGCTGGCCGTCCTCGGACCGAACGGCACCGGCAAGTCGCACTTCCTGCGACTGCTGGCGGGCCTCGATCCGGACGCGACCGACAGCGGTGAGCCGGTGGCGCACGTCGGGACGGTCCGGCTGGGAGCCCGTGTGACACCGGGATGGTTCGCCCAGACCCACCGCCGCCCCGAGTTCACCGGGCACAGCCTGGCCGAGCTGCTGGTCGCCGGCGGGCCACAGCGTCCGGGAACCGATCCGGAGCGCGCGATGCGGGCGTTGGCCCGTTACGACCTGGCGGCGGCCGCCCATCGCGGTTTCGACACGCTCTCGGGCGGCCAGCAGGCCCGCTTCCAGGTCCTCCTGCTGGAGCTGCGCGGCGCCACGCTGCTCCTGCTCGACGAGCCGACCGACAACCTCGACCCCTACTCGGCCGACGTGCTGCAGGACGCGATCGGAGCGTTCGACGGCACCGTCCTCACCGTCACCCACGACCGGTGGCTGGCCCGGCTGTTCACCCGGTTCCTGGTCTTCCGCCAGGATGGGACGGTGTACGAGACCGGCACCCCGGTGTGGGACAGCACATGAGCAGGGTGCGCGCCGAGGACGCCCGCCCTCGCATCGTGGAGGCGGTGTTCGCCCTGATCCGCGACGGTGGCGTGGCCGGGGTGTCACAGCGCCGCGTGAGTGCGGAGTCCGGGATCGACCTCGGCTCCGTCCGCCACCACTTCCCGACGAGCGAGTCGATGATGATCGCCGCCGCCGAGGAGGTCGGACGCCGCATGCAGACCAGGCTCGCGGCCTGCCCCGGCCCGACCGCGGCGACGCCCGATCCGCCGTGGTCGCGCTCCGGAGCGTGTGTCTCGCCCTGATCCCCACCGGTGACCTCGGTCGGGACGAGCTCATCGTGCTCCAGGAGTTCCTGGCCGCAGCGCGGTTGAACGACGCCTATCGCCCCGTCACCACGCGCATGGGCGGCGATCTGCGCTCGGTCCTGCGGAGCGCGTTGGCACCGATCGTCGATGCGACCCCGGAGGCGGACATCGAGGTCGAGCTCCTGGTCGCGTTGACCGTGGGACTCTCCGCTGAGCACGTCCAACCGCACGGCGCTCCCCCGGTGGTCGAGCCCGTCGAGGTCGTCGAACGGCACCTGAGGCGCCTTGTCGCCCATGTCGACGAGCGGGGCTCGTCGCCGGCTCGATTCCATACGACGTGACGGCTCCCCCGGCCCACCCGCCGGTACACCGTTCGATGGTGAACCGACCGGTCCAGAATCAGTAGCATCGCATCATGCCGCGTCCCCGCCAGTTCGACGAGAAGCGGGTCCTGTCGTCCGTGCAGGCGGCGTTCTGGGACAAGGGGTACGCAGGTACCTCGCTCGACGACCTCCTGGCCGCCAGCGGCCTCGGCAAGGGAAGTCTGTACGGGGCGTTCGGGGACAAGCGGAGCCTGTTCCTGCGCGTGCTGCGCGAGTACGACGACGCCAACGACGCGATGCTGCGCACCCGTCTGGAGCAGAGCGACCGCGCCGTCGACGTCGTTCGTGACTTCGTGACCGGCCCACTGCGCGATCCCGACGGGGCGGAGGCACGGCGGGGCTGCCTGCTCGCCAACACCGCGATGGAGCTGTCCGCCGACGTCGCCGAGGTGGCCGCCGAGGCCCGGCGAAGCTACGCCGCGACGACGACCCTGCTGGCCGAGGCCGTACGACGGGCCCAGCGCGAGGGCGACGTCACCCCCCACGTCGACCCCGACGAGACCGCCCACGCGGTGCTCGCCGGACAACTCGGCCTCCTGGTCCTCGGCCGGGTCGGCCAGGACCCGGCCATCCTGTCGACCATGGCCGGGACCCTGCTCCAGGGACTGCTGCCCCCGCCCTGATCGGCTCCGGAGAGTCGACCACCCCCCGTTGTTGACTGATCGGTCCATATCAGGTGTTATGGACCGATCAGTCAACAACAGGAGCGGAGAGCTGACGTGACGGTTCTGCAGGACAAGGTCGCCGTCGTGACCGGTGCGAACGCGGGCATCGGACGCGCGATCGCCCGGGCCTACCACGCCGAGGGGGCACGGGTGTTCGTCGCCGGCCGCCGTCGGGAACAGCTCGTCGAGGTCGAGGCCGAGCTCGGACACGGCGTCACCGGCGTCCGCTGCGACGTCGGCCGGCTCGACGACCTCGATGCGCTCTACGCGACCGTCGCCGAACAGGCGGGCCGGATCGACGTCCTGGTCGCCAACGCCGGGATCGGGATCGTGGCGCCGCTCGGGGAGATCACCGAAGAGCAGTTCGACGCGATGTTCACCACCAACGTCAAGGGGTCGCTGTTCACCGTGCAGAAGGCCCTGCCCCTTCTCGCGCCGGGGGCGTCGATCATCCTCACCGGATCGACGGCGGCGTCGCGTCCCGAGCCGTTCCTGCCCGTCTACGGCGCGACCAAGGCCGCGCTCCGGAACCTGGTCCGCGGGTTCGCCCACGACGCCGGGACACGCCGGTACCGGATCAACATGCTCTCCCCCGGCGCCACGCACACCCAAGGACTGGTCGACCTGCTGCCGGCCGACGCGCTCGCCGCCGCCGGGCCGTCGGTCCCGCTCGGCCGGCTGGCCGAGCCCGAGGAGATCGCGGCCGCGGCGGTCTTCCTCGCCTCGGACGCGTCCAGCTACGTCAACGGGTCCGAGCTCGCCGTCGACGGCGGCTCCGCCCAGGTCTGAGGAGCACCACCCGGGGGCGGGCCCCGCGAGAACGCTGCACCTGCGGCGGAACCCGAGCATCTGAGCAACGCAAGCCGGCCGGAACACCGTCCATCCGGCCACCGAGCTGCGGAATCGCCGGCAGAGGCCGGTCGTCGTCGGACGTCGTCGGCGAGGCTGGTGTGTACCGGATCCGTACCCGAGGACCGTCAGGACGCAGGATCGGACACGTGGGCGAGCACAAGGAACGCATGCTCCGCAACGACTGGTACCTCGACGAACCCGACCTCGTCGACGACCGACGTCGCTGCTGGCAATCCGGCCCGACCCGTCCGCCCGATCTGAGCGATCGACACGACCCTCTGGGAGCCGGAGCAGGCTGCCCGACCGCAGACAGCGAAGACAGCCCAGGGCCGCCCCCGGTGCCCCCACCCCCCAGGGCCCCGGCAAAGTCGTCACGTGATCTTGTAGGTGATCAGCGGGCGGTGAGGGTCGCGGGCGTGGTGGCGTAGCGCTGCGGCGATGTTGGTGACACCGGCCAGGCGTAGCGCGGTGATCGCGAGGTTCCGCAACGCCGACATGACCTGCGGGGCGTGACCGCTGCGGGCGGTAGCGCGGTCTTCGTCGAAGCAGACATCACGGACCCAGTGCAGGCGATTCTCGATCGACCAGTGCCCACGGATCCACCGCGCGAGCAGACCCAGGGTCGGCATCGGTGCCGGTCAGACTGGTGATCGCGTAGACGGTCTCGGTCTTCCACCTCCCGCCGGGACGTAGGGGACGGCGGCGACGGACCAGCTTGATCGCCTGGGATGCGTGCGGGAAGAACTCTGCGCCCAGGTCGGGGCACAGGGCCCCGGCAAAGTCGTGATGGGTGGGGGCTGAGCTGCGGTGACGTGCGGGGTGGGTGCGGACACAGGCTTGGCGTGATCATGAGGGTGTCGAATCCTTGCTCACGTCAGGAAGCCTGTGTCCGCAGTGTCAGTGTCTCCGATCGTTGCTGCTCTGGAAGGCCTGGAGGTTGATCCTGACGCGGGGAGAGCCGCGCCGGTCGACGAGGCGGCGGTGGTGTCGCTGGTGGAGGCTCTGTCGCAGGTCCCGGACCCGCGGAAACCGCGTGGTGTCGGCCATGGGGTCCTCGTAGTGTCGCTGCTGGGGGCGTGCGCGGTGCTGACCGGAGCCCGGTCGTTCACCGCGATCGCCGAGTACGTCCACGACACCGGCAGCACCGTGCTGGACGTGCTCGGGGTGGGCGCTGCCGCGCCGCACGAGTCGACCATCCGTCGGGTCCTGCAGCGGGTTGACGCCTCGGCGCTGGAAGCGGCGTTGCGGTCCTGGGCGTTGGCCCAGCTCAGCGCCCAGCCGGTCCCGGAGGGCACACCCCGGCGGGAACAGCGCCGCGTGCTGGCCTTGGACGGCAAGACCCTGCGTGGCACCCACGTCCGTGCCGCCGATGGCAGCGTCTGGCTTCCGCATCTGGTGTCGGTGCTCGACCAGGCCAGTGGTGCCGTGCTCGGCCAGGTTCAGGTCGCAGAGAAGGGCAGCGAGATCACCGCGTTCACCGCGCTGCTCGACCCCCTCGACCTCGACGATGTACTGGTCACCGCGGACGCTCTGCACACCCAGCGAGCCCACGCCGACTACCTACACCGCCGCGGCGGGCACTACCTGATGACGATCAAAGCGAACCAGCCCACGCTGCTGGCACGGGTACGGGCGCTGCCCTGGACCCAGATCGGCGTCGCTGATCGTCAACGCGGACGCGGACACGGCCGCGTCGAGACCCGCACGATCAGCATGGTCAGCCTGCCCCCCTGCCCCGACCCAGGGCCCCGGCAAAGTCGTGATAGACGGTGGGAACCGTCCCCCGCGGCCTTCTGATTGCCGCACTGCACCTGTCTGTGACCAGCTATAGCGCCGCGCGGCGCCGCAACGGTGCCGCGTGTCACGGCCCACCACAAGATCATCTAGCGACTTTGCCGGGGCCCTGCCCCACCCCCAGGTCTGCCCACTTCGCGAGAGCTGGCGGGCAGAGTTGATTCACTCACCTTCTGTTTCGTTCACCGAGGCTTATTCAGGCTCCGTCAGGTAAGTGTGTAGAAGATGAGTCCGATGACTGCCGAGATTGTCGTTTTAAATGTGGCGTAGGGCCGCCGGTAGTCTGTGTGGAGAACTTTCCACGTTTTGATATGAGCGATGACTCGTTCGATGGTGGCGCGTGTGTGGTTGAGGCTCTTGTTGAATGTTTTTTGCCAGTTGAGAAGTTCCCGGCCGGGTGGTTTTTTGAACGGGGTGAGCATGCCGCGCCCGATGTATCCTTTATCCCCGATCGGGGGGTATGTGGCGAGGTGGTCGAGGGCGCCGGATTGGTCGAGGCAATATAGGTCGTGTCGGGAGCCTGGGGTCGGGTCGGAGATCCACGACAGCTGCCCTTCCAGGGTGGCTGCGACCTGGACGACGACGCCGGTGGTGCGATGCTTGCCCGACCACAGACCCGGCACCGCGGCCCATGACCAGCAGGGCAGCAAGGTTCCATCGATGATGTACTGCCGATCGGCACGAAGCTCCTCTGCCGTCGGAACGACACTCCGCAGCGCCTGTGCCAGCAACGGTGTCACCCCCGTGATCGCTCGACTAACCGTCGACTGCGACACCCCATAGGTTTCCGCCAACTCCCACTGCACACGATTCCCGCGCAGATACGCCAACGTGATCACCACCGACCAGAACCAGAACAACCCAGAACCGGCGGCCAAGACAAAACGTGCCTCCGTCGCGTCCCGCTGATCCTGCTCATACACTATAGCGACAAGATCCTGAATTTCATCACGCCGGAAACCAGTGGTATAGTACATACTGCGGCAGCCGTTCATCTCGGATTGATTCGGCAAACCAATCTTCGCGATGGACGGGCTGTCGCCCAACCC